>CALRXV020000004.1:0-317054 GCA_943372225.1 Chitinophaga pinensis
CATTATGTTACTCCAATGAAAATGCACGAACAAAGCCAAATAGTACCCAGATTATGGCACAAAAAAGGGAAGAGCACTTTGCAAAGTGCTCCTCCCTTGGTACCTTCAATTATTACCTAAAATCAGTCAACCTATTTTAGGACTAGTCAAAAAATTTCTACAAATTATTTTTCTAATCTTCCATTCATCCAACCCACCACTGCACCAGTAATGGTACCCATACAAGTTGCGGCTACTAAATCAATCAAAGTGCCATTCAACGTGTATAAATTGGAATTGCCATACATAGTAAAATCATATCCAGCGGCTATTAAAAAACTGATAAATGCACCATCCGCAGCACCATCAAATAGGTTATTTACTTTTGACCATTTGTTGAAAATATAAGAAAGTGTCAAGGACATAAACAAACTACCCAAGATCAAAGACCACCAAATCATTTGTTCGGGGCTTCTTGCCACACCTGTAGCGGTTCCTGCATTCTTTGCCAATAGATTAGCAAATAAAACACCATAAATTAAATAACCAGCAAAAAAAGAGGCCACGCCCCCTACTAATCCGGAGATATAAAATCGTTTTCTGTTCATATGCAATCGATTAAGAATTATGTAGAAACAAGGTAAAATAATATCGCTGAATACGCAATACGAATTTTAAACTTTATCATTTTGACCAGATTTTGCTATTTGTCTGCTTCAAGGCTTTTTTGTAATTTAACCAAATGAGAAAAATAATTTTAAGCCAACTGCTGCTTTTGCTTTGTATGAATTTGATAGCACAACAAAAACCAGCTTATATCTTATACAATAGCAAAGGAAAAAAAGTTTCTTATGAAAAGATGATCAAACATTTGGTTGAAAATGACGTGGTTTTGTTTGGAGAATACCATAATAACGCCATTGCACATTGGCTGCAACTAAGTGTTACCAAAGATTGCCATAACAAAAAAGACCTGGTACTAGGTGCTGAAATGTTTGAACAAGACAATCAAAACGCTTTAAATAACTATTTGATTGGGAATCTTAGCGCAAAAGGTTTAGACTCTTCAGCCAGACTCTGGAAAAACTATCCAACAGACTATGCGCCATTGGTCAATTTTGCCAAGGAAAATAAGCTCAGCTTTGCAGCAACCAATATTCCTAGAAAATATGCTTCTTTAGTAGCAAAAGGAGGATTTGGAGCATTAGATACTTTGTCTGCCAAGGAAAAATCATGGATGGCACCATTACCTATTGCATATGATGCAGAATTACCTGGTTATAAAAACATGATTGCCATGATGGGCGGACATGGTGGTGAAAATCTACCCAAGGCACAGGCCATTAAAGATGCTACTATGGCGCATTTTATTTTAGCCAATTCCAAACCTGGTAGCTTATTCATACATTATAATGGATCCTATCATAGTGAAAACTATGAAGGCATAAATTGGTACTTAAAAAAACAAAGTTCAAACATTAAAATTGCTACTATCACTACTGTATCACAAAAAGACATCAAGTCATTGTTAGCAGAGAATAAGGGTAAGGCTGATTATATTATTTGTGTGGATGCAGATATGACCAATACTTATTGATAAATATTAAAAACACCGTTCATAAAAATACCCACTAGGGAGTATTCATTCCATCTTTTCTTACATTAGATTTGATATGTGAAAAAACAATCACACTCCGGGGGGAGGTAGGCTTTTAGCCTAAAAAAGTTGCGGCATAGATTCTATGCCGTACTTTGTTTTAAGAGGGATCCCAAATTTCTAAGATTTTATTATCTTCCTTTTACAAATCCCTATTTATGGAGTTATCCCAAAACAACCTAGAGAAAGACTGGTCTTTTTTTCAAAAATTGGTTTTCCGTATTAGTGCTATTTATTTTTTCTTCTTTTTTGAACCATGGTCATACCTGCAACAAATACCAGGAACAAATTATGTTTTGCACTATTGGACTGATTTTTTGGAATGGATAGTTCAGGGATTAAACAAATCATTGTTCCATATTAAAAAGGAATTGGTTTACCCCAATGGAAGTGGAGATACTTCTTTTGGATGGGCTCAGCAGTTTAGTATTATGCTTGTGGCAATACTGGGAGCTCTTATCTGGGCAATCCTAGATAGAAAAACTAAAAACTTTGAAAAATGGGAATACTGGTTGCGTATTTTAGTTAGATATAGTTTGGCCATGATTGCCATGACATATGGTGTTTTGAAAGTTTTTCCCTTACAAATGCCCTATCCACTATTGAGTCAAATGGCAACGCCATTGGGCGATTTTTTACCCATGCGTTTTTCTTGGATGTTTATTGGGTATTCCCATCCTTATGAAACATTTTCTGGCATACTAGAAGTAATGGCCGCCTTGTTTTTGTTTAATAGAAAAACGGTTAACATTGGAATTTTTATGAGCTGTGGTGTTTTCTTAAATGTGATGATGCTCAATCTTTGCTATGATATACCGGTTAAGATTTATTCCATGAATCTATTTCTTGCAAGTATCTTTTTGCTACTACATGATGCAAAAAGAATGTTCGCATTTTTTGTGCTGAATCAAACTGTTGAGCCTAATCAATCATGGGAATGGCTGGCAAATAAAAAATGGAAGAAAATTGGAAGATGGATATTGAAATTGATATTTTTTGTATTGTTTATGGTTATCCCTTTTTACCAGGCTTTTGATTCTTATCAAGAAGAAAAAAACAAAGTTGATTCCAAACCCATTGCCTCAGGCATTTATGATATTCCGGTTTTTGTTCGCAATCAAGATACTATCCCAGCTTTATTAACAGATACTTTAAGGTGGCAGAATCTAATCATGGAAAAAGGAAATTTTGGAAGTGTGGGTTCTAAGGATACTCAATTCCGTCAGCGGTATGGGCGTGGTTATTTTAATATTAAAGAAGACAGTGCATCAAAAATGTTGGAATTCAGGAAACAGAGTTCAGATAGTATTCCATTCGCAAGATTTAAATATAGGATGGCAGACAGTACTATTTTTTTATGGGGTAAGTTTCAATCTGATTCCTTGCACTTGATTTTGAAAAAATCTAAACGCCATTTTCAATTGTCTGAAAACCAGTTCCACTGGCTTAGTGAGGCAAATAGATAATGTAAAACAGGCTCTGATATTGCGCTGATTTATTTGTAATTTTAAGCATCCATTTACCTTAACGATTACTCATGAATCAGCCATTCTTGACCGCTATTGGCATTGCTGTTTTTGCTTTGCCTATTCAACCTAAAACCGTTGCAGATCCAGTAACTGCCAATTTAAAAACAACGCAAGTAACCGTATACACTACGGCTGAAAATAGCAGTTTGAGATTGAGCAAAACAGCTACCCTGTCATTTAGCCCATATGGTCAACCATTTGAAACAGAACCAGCTATTTTTGTTGACCCCAATAAAAGCTTTCAAACCTTTGTAGGTATTGGGGGAGCGCTTACAGATGCTTCTGCAGAAACCTTTGCCAAACTACCACAGAACAAACAAGCTGAGTTATTGGATAAACTTTATGGAAAGGTTAATGGTATTGGTTATACCCTGGCCAGAACCAATATTAATAGTTGTGATTTTTCTAGCGATAGTTATACCTATGTTGTCGAGAACGATAAAGATTTAAAGTCATTCAATATTGCCCATGACCTACAATATAAGATTCCCTTTATTAAACAAGCCATTGCAGCTGCTGGGGGAAAACTAACTTTATTTGTGAGTCCTTGGAGCCCTCCGGCTTGGATGAAAGATAATCATTCCATGCTTCAAGGTGGTAAACTCTTACCTGCCTATTATCAATCATGGTCTAATTACTATGTGAAGTATATCAATAGTTTGCAAAAATTAAATATTCCTGTTTGGGGATTGAGTGTACAAAATGAACCCATGGCCAAACAACGCTGGGAATCTTGTTTGTATACCGCTGAAGAAGAAAGAGATTTTATCAAAAACTTTTTAGGACCAACACTTACACGCTCAGGTCTAGCCGATAAAAAGTTGATTGCCTGGGACCATAATAGAGACTTATTATATCAACGTGCCAATACTATCTTGAGTGACCCCAATGCAGCCAAATATGTTTGGGGAATTGGTTATCACTGGTATGAAGACTGGACAGGTGGAGGAAAATTATTTGACAATGTTAAGCGTGTGAATGAAGCTTTTCCAAAAACGAATTTAATTTTTACGGAAGGTTGTGCAGAAGGTTTTGATCTTAAAAAAATCAATGACTGGAAATGGGGAGAAACCTATGGAAGATCTTTGATCAATGACTTTAACAATGGGACAGTGGGTTGGACAGATTGGAATGTGTTACTTGATGAAAAAGGCGGTCCAAACCATGTAGGAAATTTTTGTTTTGCCCCGGTACACGCAGATACCAAAACAGGTGAATTAACTTATTTAAATTCCTATTATTATATTGGTCATTTTTCAAAATTCATCAGACCTGGCGCAAAAAGAATTATCAGTTCTACCAGCAGGGGACAACTATTGACAACCGCCTTTAAAAACACAGACGGTAGTATTATAGTGCTAATCATGAACCAAAGTAATGAAACCATCCCCTACCACATGGGGATTGGTAATAAGGCAGTAGCTTACAGCAGTCAGCCCCATTCTATTCAAACATTGGTAGTAGAATAGACCGATGAATTCATTAAATATTGCCAGTATATTTGAGAAAAGAACTTAATCATGACAAGCATCCGAACCGCCATACTTTCTTTTGGTATGTCTGGCCGTGTATTTCACGCCCCATTCATAGCACTAGATCCACAATTTGAGTTAGTAGGTATTTGGGAAAGAACTAGCAATGCTTCTTTAGAATTCTACCCTAATATACATATCTACCGTTCATTAGAAGAAGTATTGGAAGATGCTAGTATTGACCTTGTCATTGTAAATACTCCTACTTATACCCATTATGAGTATTGTAAAAAAACACTACTTGCAGGCAAACACGCTGTAGTAGAAAAAGCATTTACCAATACTGTTGAAGAGGCCAAGGAATTAGACAGGATTGCCTCAGAAAAGGGGCTAAAATTATCTGTTTTTCAAAATAGAAGATGGGACTCTGATTTTAAAACCGTGAAACAGGTGATTGACCAAGGCTTATTGGGCAATATTGTAGAAGCAGAAATCCATTTTGACCGATTTAAAGAAGAACTAAGTCCAAAATTACACAAAGAAACTCCCGGGCCGGGAGCAGGCGTTTTGTATGACCTTGGTCCTCATTTAATTGACCAAGCATTGGTGCTTTTTGGCATGCCAGAAGCCGTATTTGCTGATTTACGAATTACTAGAAAGGGTTCTCAAGTAGATGATTATTTTGAGATTTTGTTATACTATCCTCAATTGAGAGTTAGATTGAAATCAGGATACCAGGTGAGAGAGCCATTTCCATCTTATGTAATTCATGGCAGTTTGGGTTCCTTTCATAAATCAAGGGCCGATGTACAGGAAGTGGATTTAGTAGCTAATCAAAAGCCAAATAGACCAGACTGGGGAACAGAACCCAGAGAGGAAGAAGGTTTGTTACATACAGAAAAGGATGGCGTTTGTATCCGCGAAAAGATTCCTACCCTTACTGGGAATTATGCAGATTATTACCATGCAGTAGGTCAAGCCATTAGCCAAGACAAAGCAATGCCCGTGACTTCTAAAGATGGCATTCATGTCATGCAAATTATTGCTGCTGCAGCATCTAGTCATGCATCTAGAAAAGTTATTACACTTTAATTCATTACCACAACCATTCAACATGAAAACCATTCATTGCTTGTTGTTGTTGTCCTTTGTAACGTTTGGCTGCAATACCAAGCAGTCAAATACAAGTTTTAAATCTATTCCCGTGACTTACCCGAATACAATAAAAGATAGTACTGTTGATCAGTATTTTGGCATTGCCGTACCTGATCCTTATAGATGGCTAGAAAATGATACTGCTGAAAATACCAAACAATGGGTTGCAGCTCAAAACAAGGTAACAACAGAATACTTAAATCAAATCCCCTTTAGGTCTTCTATACAGCAAAGACTGGAAGAATTATGGAATTACGATAGTTATTCTGCACCATCACACGAGGGGGACTATGTTTATTTTTACAAGAAAACAGGATTACAAAACCAATCCGTTTTATATCGTCAAAAAAATGGCAGTACAGAACCAGAAGTATTTCTTGATCCCAACAGTTTCTCTTCAAACGGCACTACCTCATTAGCAGGAGTTAGTTTTTCAAAAGATGGTTCTCTTGCTGCCTACCAAATTTCTGAAGGCGGAAGTGACTGGAGAAAATTGATCATCATTGATGCTATTACTAAAAAACAGATTGGAGATACTTTAATAGATGTCAAGTTTAGTGGCATTGCTTGGAAAAAGAATGAGGGCATTTACTATAGTAGTTATGACAAACCTAAAGAAGGAAGCCAATTAGCTGGTAAAACTGATCAACATAAACTCTTCTTTCACAAATTGGGAGACAAACAAAATCAAGACCAACTGGTATTTGGAGGAACTACTACACCTAGAAGATATATTGGTGCAGAAGTATCTGAAAATGAAAGATGGTTAATTATTTATGCTGCCAATAGTACTTATGGTTCTGAAGTATATGTACAAGATTTGTCTAAACCTTCTTACATAGTAACGGTGGTTGACAATATGAAAAACCAATCTGGAATACTAACAGTAGATGACCAATATTTTTATATTCAAACTGATGTAAAAGCTCCTAAAGGAAAAATGGTAGTAGCTCCAATTGAAAATCCTTCACCTACCAATTGGAAAACATTGATACCAGAACAAAAAGAAGTTTTATCAGTTAGCAGCTCAGGGGGACAGATTTATTGCAGCTACCTCAAAGATGCTATTACCAAGGTTTTCCAATATGACTTATCCGGCAAACAAATTAGAGAAATAGCCTTACCTGGTTTGGGTTCTGCTTATGGATTCTCAGGCAAGAAAGCAGACAAGGAATTGTATTTTACCTATAGCTCTTATATCAGCCCTTCTACTATTTACAAAATGGATATCGCCACTGGCAAAACTGAAGTATACAAGCATTCCGGTGTTAAATTCAAATCTGAAGACTATGAATCTAATCAAGTCTTTTATACATCAAAAGATGGCACCAAAATACCTATGATCATCACGCATAAAAAGGGAATCAAACTAGACGGAACCAACCCCACCCTTTTGTATGGCTATGGAGGGTTCTCTGTAAATATCACCCCCTATTTTAGTACCAGTAATATTATTTTCTTAGAAAATGGTGGCATTTATGCTGTTGCCAATCTACGTGGAGGAGGTGAATATGGAGAGGAATGGCATATGGCTGGCACCAAGTTAAACAAGCAAAATGTCTTTGACGATTTTAGCGCTGCGGCTAAATACCTAGTAGACAACAAATACTGTAGCAGAGCAACCCTTGCCATACAAGGTGAATCAAATGGGGGCTTGTTGGTTGGCGCATGTATTACGCGTGAACCTGGCATTGCCAAAGTGGCTTTCCCCTTTGTTGGGGTCATGGATATGTTACGTTATCATAAGTTTACTGCAGGGGCAGGATGGGCATATGACTATGGCACTTCTGAAGACAGTAAAGAAATGTTTGAATACCTAAAAGCTTATTCTCCCATACATAATTTCAAACCCAATACTGCTTATCCTGCAACCTTGGTTATGACAGCGGATCATGATGACCGCGTAGTTCCTGCTCACAGCTTTAAATTTTCCGCTACCCAACAGGCAAATCATCAAGGTGAAAATCCTGTATTGATTCGCATAGAAACCAAGGCTGGTCATGGTTCTGGAAGGTCTACGGAACAAGTGATTAAAGCAGAAGCAGATAAATGGGCATTCCTATTTTACAATATGCAGATTCAACCAAAATAAATCATGCATCCTTTTGTAAAAGGCATACAAAACTGTTTTCAGCTTCATGCCAATCCTGCATTAGCAGTGGGAATGAAAGCCTATATGTTGCACCAGATTGAATTTCTGGGTATTAAAGCACCATTAAGGGACCAATTAACCAAAGCTTATTTAAAGTCTTATAGTTTGGAAAATTGGGAATCCTTAGAAATAGTGATAAAGGAGCTTTGGGCTCTACCCCAACGTGAGTTTCAGTATTTTGCGATTGATGTTCTAAAAAAACACAAGTCTCTATGGACGGCTAATAGTGTAGACTTAATGGAATATTGTATCTGTGAAAAAAGTTGGTGGGACAGTGTAGATGGTATAGCCAGTGAATGGCTGGGTATTTATTTTGTTCAATTCCCTTCACTGGTGCCCAAATGGCCCAATAGATGGAATAAATCTGATAATATTTGGTTGCAGAGAAGTAGTATCCTCTTTCAAAAAGCATATAAAACAAATACCAACCAAGAGCTATTAAGCAAATATATTTTGCATTGCAAAGACAGTCAGGAATTCTTTATTAGAAAAGCCATTGGATGGGCATTAAGAGAATACAGCAAGACCAATCCTGTTTGGGTTAGCCAGTTTGTAGCAAACAATACGCTCTCTAATTTAAGTGTAAAAGAAGCTTTAAAACGCATCAACAAACCTAGCTAAAAGAAAAAGGGTTGGATACCATTGTACCCAACCCTTTTAAAGTCTATAGTAACTACTACATTTTCTTGGCGTCTTCTAAAAATTTAGCCAATCCAATATCAGTTAATGGATGTTTTAACAAACCAAGGATAGAATCCAATGGGCAGGTGCATACATCGGCGCCAGCCTCAGCTGCTTTAATAATATGCAAGGCATTGCGAATAGATGCGGCTAAGATTTCTGTTTTGAAACCCTGAATATTATAAATATGACGCATTTGGCTAATCAATTCCATTCCGTCCCAACCACTATCGTCAATTCTACCAATAAAAGGAGAAACATAAGTTGCTCCTGCTTTTGCGGCTAGAATAGCCTGACCTGCAGAAAAAACCAGGGTACAATTGGTACGAATGCCATTATCTGTAAACCATTTAATGGCTTTGATTCCGTCTTTGATCATAGGAACTTTCACCACAATATTGGGGTGAATGGCGGCTAGTTTCTTACCTTCTTCTACCATGGAAGCAAACTCAGTAGACAATACTTCTGCACTTATATCCCCGTCAACCAGGTCACAGATTGCTTTGTAGTGAGCAGCAATGGCTTCTTCGCCTTTAATGCCTTCTTTGGCCATTAAAGAGGGATTGGTGGTAACACCGTCTAAGATTCCCAATTCATTGGCTTCCTTAATTTGGGCTAAATTACCCGTGTCAATAAAAAATTTCATGTATGATGTGTTGATAGATAAATGAACACTAAGCAGTAGAAATTTGCAAACCCTTACACTAGTTTACAAAAGAAAAAAAATGGCAGGCTACTCACATCGCACCGCTCAACCACCTATCCTTGCTGTATTCCTACCCTGGGGAGTTTCAGCAGGAGCTGGTCGTGTAAGACCTGCCGGCGCAAAAGTAAGGTTTGAAAATTAATTTTGCTGCTTTTTTTAAAAAATCTCTTACAGAAATAATGATTTGAACGCTGGACAATATCTTTATTGAGTTAATTATCACTGATATGCGCTTGTTTAAATGCTTTATTTTTCTCTTTACCCTATTGTTAATTTGTCAACAACCTAAGGCACAAACTCCTTTATTGCATCCCGGATTTGACAAAGTGGAATACCTAGAATTATTGAAAATTACAGCCAGACAAATAGATACTCCTTGGAACAAGGTACAAACCCCTGCATCAGAAAAATTCAAATTGGCTTACCGATCAGCCACCATGGGTTTGGATAATCGTTGGGATCTTTGGATAGCAGACAATGGCATTGCCGTAATCAGTATTAGGGGCACCACAAACAATATGGTTAGTTGGATGGAGAATTTCTATGCCGCAATGGTTCCTGCAACTGGTACAATCCGCATCAGTAATACCGATACTTTCCCCTATCAATTAGCCAAAAACCCTAGAGCTGCCGTTCATACAGGTTGGTTAATTGGAACCGCTTTTTTAGCCAAAGACATTTTACCAAAAATTGATTCTTTATATCAAAAAGGTTGTAAGAATATGATCATTCTTGGGCACTCACAAGGTGGTGGTATTGCCTATTTATTGAGTGCTCATTTGGCCAATCTACAAGAGCGAAAATTGATCCCCACTAATATTCAATTCAAAACCTATTGTAGTGCCGCACCCAAACCTGGCAATTTATTTTTTGCTTATGAATATGAAAACCGGTTGATGGGAGGTTGGGGATTCAATGTAGTTAATAGCGCTGATTGGGTTCCTGAAACCCCTTTATCTGTTCAGGCGCTGAGCGATTTTAATCAGACCAATCCATTCACTAATGCAAAACCAATTATTAGTAAGCAACCCTTCCCTAAAAATTGGGCACTTAAATATGCTTACAATCAGTTAAACAATGCATCTATTAGGGCTAATAAACGATATGAGAAATATTTGGGCAAAACGGTTGCCGGTTTGATAACCAAGAGCCTTCCTGGATTTGAAGCGCCTGATTATGCTAAAGGATTTAATTATGTTAGAATTGGGCCCACCATTGTATTGCTTGCCAATGATTCATACTACCAATCTTTTCCTGATAACCCAGAAAAGATTTTTGTACACCATTTCATAGATGCATACTGGTTCTTGGCCAACCAATTACCGGAGAAATACTAGCGTATTCCCAACCTAGAATTCAGTTGACTAATGCCTACCAATTCATCGTGTCTGCCACTTAAAGAGCGATAATAAAAAAGAATGCAATACTCATTTTCTGTTTCCCAATAATTTCCATCTGTTTGACTAACATCTAGCGGTGCAAGAGGATTTTTAAGGTCTTTGAGCGCGATGGTATAACTATAAAAACCTTGTTTGAGTAGCAGTCTTTTGACAAATTTACCAGCATCACCATCAAATTTCATAAGGGAAGAATCACTTGTTTGATTACCCGTTAATTCTCCAATCAAATGCACTTGTTTGCCAGACATGGCAAGCAAGTCGGAAGGCTGATAACTAAAATCTACCCAGGCATAATCACTCTGCCACCAAGGGTTCACAGATTCCGTGCAATTGATTTCTGTATAACCGTTTCTGTCCTGAAAATTAATATAGGAAAAACTGTTTCTTGGCTGGTCTGTTTTTACGGTTACAATCACAGGTTCAACAGTTCTGTCTACTTTAACAATTCTATCGCTTTCAAATCTAAAACTTTGAAGATCTGCCCATCTATATTCTTTGCCTGCAGGAAATACAAAATCTTGCTCCCCATTGTATTCCAACAAATGTCCACGAATAAAAACGGGTTGTTTGTCTATAACCGCATCGCTCCAGCGATTATTTTGCATGACCAATACCTTAACCTGCTGAGGACTCATTAGGTTGAGCTCTTTGGTGTCTACTGAGAACTGAACTTTTTGGTGAGAACGCAACAATTGATTGTCATAGGGTTGTTGTATTTGCGCCCCAATGGTTACACGTTTATCTACCACCAATACCCTTTTTGTAAATGCCAGTTTTGACGTATCTCCGTCTAGATAAACTTTTAAAAGATAATTACCACTCAATATGGGTTGCGCATTTCTATCGGGCAATTGCGCTTGGTAATGCACATATTTCTGGGTTGCTATAGAAGCCACCCTATATTGGCTAAGCCTTACCTGGTTAAATCCCTTAATATAGTCAAACACGTTTACATTGGCTACTGTCCAATCTGCATTACAAAGCTGGTAGGTATAAAAGAAGTTTTTAGGATAATTGTTAAAGTCATCAAAATGTAATTCTAATTGATCACCAGCATTGAGTTGCAAAATGGGTAAGCTAGACTGGTTATTTTGTTGAAACAATTTTACAGCATGAATACTAGATAGATAAATCTTATCAGGTAATCGCTGAGCGATGGCTTGACTGCAGCATAGCAATATAAAAAGGCAGACCCTAAGTTTCATGAAATAGATTATAATCAAACTTACAACAATCCCCCCTACTGTAAAAGCATTTGCTGCATTGACTCACTGGGTGTAGTTTTGACAAAACCCAAGAACCTGAGCCTAGCATTTTACATAGCAAAACGGATAGCATTTACCAAACAACGGTCTTTTGCTAGATTTATCATCCGATTGTCTGTGGTAGCCACTGCTGTGAGTGTCATGTCCATGATTGCCACATTGGCTTTTGTAAATGGGTTTCAACAAACCGTTTCCTCCAAAGTATTTAGTTTTTGGGGGCATATTCGGGTGCAAAAATTTGAACCCAACAAAGCATTGGTGGCAGAGGAAACTCCCATTCAAAAAAGCCCCAAGATTGAACAAATTCTACAATCAGAATCAGGAGTAGTTCAGGTTCAAACATTTGCCACTAAGAGTGCCATTGTTGAAAAAAACAAAGAGATTGAAGGAGTACTATTAAAAGGAGTTGAAAAAGGATATGATAGTTTGCAACTCAAGCCTTTTATACACAAAGGCAGATGGTTGCAATTTGTAGATAGTGGCTATACCAAAGAAATATTGGTATCAGAACAATTAGCCAAACAGTTAAGCATTGCGCTTGGCGATAGTCTTAGAATCTATTTTATCTCATCAACCAATGGTAGCAGAAATTATCGAAAATTAGCAGTGGTTGGCATTTTCAAAACAGGCATTGAAGAATACGATAAACTCTTCGTGATTGGAGATCAGCAATTGATTAGACTTATGGGCAATTGGGCTGTTGATCAAACAGGGGGCTATGAGATTTTTGTGAAAGATTATAGACAAATGGATCAAATCTCTGCAGATTTATCCGACAAGCTTCCGGCTGAATGGATGAGTAAAACTATTAGAGAAGTTCACCCCAATATTTTTGATTGGCTGAATATCCAAGACGTAAATAGGAATGTGATTTTTATAGTGATGGCCATTGTTGCCATTATCAACCTCATCACTTGTTTGTTAATCTTGATTTTAGAAAGAACCAGGATGGTGGGCATACTCAAGGCACTTGGGGCAGACAATTGGCTGATTCAAAAACTGTTTTTGTACCATGCAACAGTAATCACATTTGCAGGCATTGGCATTGGACTTATTGCTGGACTTGGACTTTGCTTTCTGCAACAATATACGGGCTTTATCAAATTAGATGAGACCGCCTATTATGTTTCCGAAGCACCCATTCATATTATCTGGTGGGAAGTATTGACGGTATGTGCAACCACAACCTTGGTTTGTTATTTGTCTTTGATTATACCCACAGTACTGATTAGAAAAATCCAACCAACTAAAGCCATTCAATTTAGGTAATAGCTTGTCCCTAGTTTTGTGCTACCCTTTCAAATGAGAGACCAAAATGCCAGTAGCAACTGCTGCATTTAAGGATTCAGCCCCACCAAATCTAGGAATGGTAATGGCCTGTTTAATCAGGTGTTGAATGGGTTCACGAATACCCTTAGACTCATTCCCAATCACCAATAATCCAGTTACTGGTTTTTCAACCTCATACATAGATAGGCCTTCTAACATGGCCCCATAAACAGGAAGTTTGGTAGCAGTTAAAAACTCAACAATATTGGTAAAATACACTGGCACTCTAATAAAGCTTCCCATAGTTGATTGAATCACTTTGGGATTATACAATTCAACAGTGTCCTCACTGGCAATAATCTGGTTAATCCCAAACCAGTCTGCAATCCGGATTATGGTACCCAGATTTCCTGGATCCTGAATGCCGTCAAGGACCAGCCTTAGTTTTTTAGACAAATCGGGAATTGATTTTTGAATTTTCTGTTCACAAACCAAGATTACTTGATTGGCTGTTTGCAGACCGGTCATTTTTTCCAGTTCTATTTCAGACACTTCCATGAATCCTTTTCCAGCCTTGTTTTCAGCCATCCACTCAGAAGTTGCATACCCTCTAATTATCTTATAATCACTTGCTAAAAGCTCTTCTGCCAGCTTGGGACCCTCTGCAATAAATACCCCCTCAGCTGCCCTTTGTTTTTTCTGGCATAAAGATTGAATATATTTGAGTTCATTCTTACTGATCATGTGCATGCGTTTGAAACTGGCTAAAGTTAAATGGTTTTCCGGGCTTTTCTGTCTTATTGCCCTCCTGACTTTGTCCGGTTGCTCGGAGGAAAGAAGAACAAAAGCGGTTGACTACCCTATTGGTAAGCCATTTATGTATGGCAATAAAGTGGTTCTAAAAGGAACTGGCACTAAGGATGAACTTAAAAAACTAAGTACTGATCTGAATAATTACTGGGACGATTCTGCCAGAGTTAGAAAAGAACAACGATTTCTTTTATGGTATAGAATCAAGAATCCACCTATTTATGACAGCTTGAATATTATTCGTTCTGTGAATTTCATGAATGCCTATTTGAATTCACAGGGTTACTATTATGCCAGTTTCAAAGACAGCATACACAAGGATAGCATTGGAGACCAAATAAGGGTCAATGCTACAATTACCATTAATCAAGGAAAAAACATTAGCATAGATTCTGTTGGGTACCAATTAGACGATAGTACCCTTCAGCAATTGGCCAAGCAAAGAATGGGGGATACTAAAATTAAAAAGGGCAGCCCCTATAGCAAACAATTAATTAGTACAGAATTAGATAGGATGATTGGTATATATAGACGTAATGGTTACTATAAACTAATCAGAGAAGACCTATACGCAGAAATAGACACTACAGACATTAGCTTAATTGAACTTACCCTTGACCCATTCAAACAAGCAGAATTGATTGCTGCATCTGCTAGAAAACGCAGACAGAACCCCACTTGGAATGTGACCATAAAGAAAAGGCCTACGGTTGATTCAAGTAAGCTCACTCAATTCAAAGTAGCAAATATTTATTATTATCCAGAAACCAAGATTACTGATGTTATAGACTCTCTTACCTCTGCAAAAGGATTTAAAGAGGAACAGCATGGTGACAATTACATGAGATATCAGGTAGGAAAATTCAAATACCAACCACTAAAAGAACATACTTTTTTAAGCAAGGGAGAACTTTTTAATGAAGAGTCTTATTTTAAGACCCTGAATACCTTGGGACAGATTGGTGCATGGCAACAGGTAGACGGAAAAATTATTGAAAGAGACAAAGACAGTTTAGACTTGTATTTTTACTTAGTCCCTGCTCTTAAACAAAACTTTACCGTTGACTTAGAAGGTAGCCGTAATACAGGTGATATTGGCGCTGGAAACCTATTTGGGATCTCAACCAACCTCTCTTATAAAAACAGAAATGTTTGGAAAAGAGCCGTTCAATCTATTACCAATTTCAGAACAGGGGTAGAATTAAATTTGAATCTGGGCAATAACAAAAGCAACCAACAACTGGTACAGACTTTTAATATTAGTGCTGGTCATACATTTGCTTTTCCAAAAATCATACAACCCTTTAAAAACTGGAAAGCTCTTAGTACCGTTGACAATAAACGCACCCTTCTTTCTTTTAATGCCGCATATGTAGACAGAAAGGATTATTACAAATTGAGGTCAATTTTGGGTTCTTGGGGTTATGAATGGAAGAAAGTGCAAAGAAGGTCAGAAGATACTTGGTTGTTCAAACCCATTAACGTAGAACTCTATTCTTTAGACACATTGCCCGGTTTGGACACGCTATTTTTAAAGAACCCTTTCTTACGCAATTCCTTTAACACAGGTAATATTTTTAGTCAAAGTCTGTCATACAATAAAACCATTAATTCGGCTAATAGAAAAAGCCATTATATCAGATTGGGGGTAGAAGAAACGGGTTTGATTTTTGGTTTATTCAAGGGATTAAGAAATGATATCTACAGGTATATTAAGGTAGAAGCAGAATACCGTCAGACCAAAAAATGGGATAAATCAGAAATGGCTTATCGGGCTTTTGCAGGCATGGGTTATAATTATGGTAATTACCCAGGCAACAAAGAAATTTCTACCCTTCCATTCTTCAAACAATTTGCCGTGGGTGGCCCTTATAGTATGCGGGCATGGGGTTTGAGACAATTGGGACTAGGCAGTTCTAATACTTATGATAGTATTCTTACCAGCAGTTTTAGGGATCGCTATGGCGATATGGTTTTGGAATTTAATGCAGAATATAGGTTCACAATGGCAACCATTGCGGGAGTTAAAATTGGATCCGCGCTCTATTCAGATATTGGAAATATTTGGAACCTCAAGAAGGACCCTACAGATCCCAAAGCCAGTTTTTCACTGTCAAATTTGGCTAACGATTTAGCTATAGGTGTGGGAACAGGTTTAAGACTAGACTTTAGTTATTTCTTAATCCGTTTAGATTTTGCCTACAAGGTTAAAGACCCCATGCGAACGGTTAATGGAGGCTGGATGAGCATTAAAAATTTCAATTGGACAGATATTAGAAGCAATGGACGAGAAGTAACCAACTATGCTTTGCAATTAGGTATTGGATTGCCTTTCTAATTCAAATCCGCCACCAGATTAAAGTATTATTCTTCCTCATTTTCAGGTGCTATGTCATGAAAGCTTTCATTGACTTGTTCATTATCTGTATGTGCTTCTGCTGCTCTTAGGGCTAAGACTTCTTTTTCAAAATCAATCAAATTGGTAGCATCGTTCACACTAAAATTGCCAATTCTGGTTCTGCGTAAGCTGCTCATATAAGCCCCTACGCCAAGAGCTTGGCCAAAATCATGGGCCAGACTTCTAATATAAGTTCCAGTAGAACAA
Organism: Chitinophaga pinensis; assembly: GCA_943372225.1. Classification (GTDB taxonomy): domain Bacteria; phylum Bacteroidota; class Bacteroidia; order Chitinophagales; family Chitinophagaceae; genus Sediminibacterium; species Sediminibacterium pinensis_L. The sequence continues at coordinate 16,681 of CALRXV020000004.1, forward strand.
ACCACTTTAAAATAAACCAAGGGGGCTTCTATTTTTTCAATCTCAAAAGCATGAATGGTTACCGGTCTGGGTTCCACTTCAACAAATTCCCCCTTTCTAGCAGAGATATACAAACGTTCTCCATTTTTTTTAATGGCTGAATGCTGAGGAGGTAATTGTAAAATATTTCCTTTAAATGACTGCGTTGCAGCATGAATTTGCTCTTCGGTAAGGTGTTCAATGATTTGAAAATTTTCCGGATCAGATTCCAGGTCATAGGTAGGCGTGGTAGCGCCTAAGGTAAAAGTACCGGTATACTCTTTTTCCATACCCATGTATTCATTGATCTTTTTAGTAAACTTGCCAGTGCAAATGATTAAAAGACCAGTTGCCAATGGATCAAGGGTACCGGCATGCCCTACTTTTTTAACTTTGACTATGGCGCGTACCTTATTGGCCACGTCAAAACTGGTCCATTCCATGGGTTTGTCAAACAATAAAACCTTTCCGTCTAAAAATCCCTGTTTCCATTGCATTGGGCAAAAATAACCAATAAGCAGCCCCTACTTGGTATAATTCAAAAAAAAACTGAGTCCCTTTGCAATGAAATCTATTTTATAGGAGTCATATGTTTACCAAGACAATGGAAACAGCGCAATTGATCAAACGATGCTTAAAAAAGGACAGGGCCGCCCAAGCGGAGCTCTATGGTCTTTATGCGCCAACCATGCTAGGTATTTGTTATAGATATACAAAAAACAGAGAGGATGCCGAAGATATTTTGCAAGAGGGATTTGTGAAAGTATTCCAGCACATGGAACAATTTCAACAAAAAGGCGTCTTTGAAGCTTGGCTAAGGAGGATCATGGTGAATACGGCTATTAGTTACCTGCGCAAGCACAGCCGATACCGAAACCAATTACAGGTAGAAGACTTGACATTACATCCGGTAAGTCAGGAGCAGCCAGCCATTCAATTAGACACCAAGGAATTGATTGAATGTATCAGGAACCTACCATTAGCCTATCAGACCGTTTTTAACCTTTATGCTATTGAAGGTTATGATCACCAAGAAATTGCAAAACTTTTGGACCTGAATATCAATACCGTAAGAAGTCAATATAGTAGGGCAAGGACCATATTAATACAACGCATTCAACAAGAACAAAACAACACTCAATCCAACAAATATGGAGGACAAATTTGAACATCAAATAGCTGATCAGGTCAGCGGGTTCCAATTAACCCCCAACGCCCAAGTTTGGAAGGGGGTTGAATTGGAATTAGACAAAGAGAAAAGCAAGAAACGCGGCATATTCTGGTTGATGCCACTGGGTCTATTGGTTATTGGTCTTGCAGGCTGGTTTCTATTTACATCAACAAAAGCTCCCAAAATTCCAAGTTCGGAGCTGCCTCAGAAAAATGTTAAGCAGGAAATATCCAACCGTTCAATGCTAGCTAAGGATTCTATTGCAACAGCAAATCAAACGAGCCCATCTAAAGAACCTATTCAAAAACAAGATGCCGCTATTGATGAAACCAGCAAACCATTATTGGCTCAGCAAAGCCTACAAAGGCAGCAACCAATGCAGCGTTATCAGCAACCGGAGACAACAACAATAACAACAACAACATCATCATCAACATCTTCTTCTTCTTCTTCTTCATCATCACAAATAACAACCATCAACAACGCTCAAGTATACAAAGAAACTACCCATACAAATACTAATCAGGTTGTAGTTGACAAAGAAGAAAGCCGTCAATTAACTCAACCAGTTATTCAAGAAACCACTTCAAAAAAAGAAAGCAATATTTCTTCAGTACCCACTGCTTCCCTACTCAATAAGAAGCCTAGTAAATCCTCTTGGAGATTACAGGTAGCGCTTGGAAGTACCCGTTTATCTGAAACAAATTTATTAGGCAATAATACTGCTGCAGACCGAGCTGCATTTACCAATAATAGCTCAGTTGTAACATCTGGCTTCCCAACTATAACTAATAGTACAGCTTCCAATAAGGGATTTCATGCAGAAATTGGACTAAGCAAAAACTGGCTCTTTTCTAAAAGATGGGAATTGGCAGTGGGATTATCTTATAGGTATTTACAAAACCAACAATTGACTGGCTTGAAAAAAGACAGTAGTTACCTGATCAGCAGTCAATCAAATTCTACTAACAAGGCAACTACTGTAAACGAATATTATTTACCTGGAAGTCAAAACAGCTTAATCAACCGAGCGCATTGGTTAATGGTGCCCATTCAAATACATTTTAATTTAAACCCAAGTTCCAAACTCAATTGGCTAATCTATGGAGCCACTAATTTGTCTTGGAATTTTGCCAGCAATTGGCTTCTGGTAGATCAGGCAAATAATATCTTGTATGAAGCCAGACCATTAACCAATTTAATTGGCATTCATGCTCAATTAGGCATTGAAATACGCAACCAAAAAAGCCAATCCTTATCACTGGGTTGGGAGAAAAGTATGAATAGCATGAGCAAATTAATCCAATACAAACAATATTGGAATCAATTGCAAATACAATATAGTCAACCCATTTATTTGAAAAAATCCTATAAAAAATAAGCCATGAAAAACCATTTTTTTCTTACTCCTAAAAAGATGTTTCTTTTCTTAGTCATCTTTGCGCTGAGCGGATGTTTAAAAGACAGTGCCAAACAGAGCTACATTATTACCAGACCCATTTTGGCCAAACTGGCCGATGTAAGAGCTGGCATTAAAATAGAAGGGCCTACTAGTGTTTCCGCTCCTGGCAAAATGTATCTCATTGGGAATACCATTTTATTAAATGAATCGGGAAAGGGTATTCATGTAATTGACAATAGTAATCCAGCAGCACCAGTGAACAAATCCTTCCTGCCCATTCCTGGAAACTATGATATGGCAGTCAATGGCAATATATTGTATGCAGATTGTTTTACAGACTTATTAGCATTTGATATTAGCAATCCAAATCAATTAGTACTTAAATCTTTTATCAGTCAAGTATTTCCAGACAAACAAATCCAAAAAGGATTTTATATTGATAGTGGATTTTGCGCTATAGGCTGGAATAGTAAAGACACTAGCTTTAGTGTTGGCTTAGGTGCCGAACAAGTCATGTGGATTGGAGGTGGCATGTTGTTTTCAAGCAGTTCACTTGCTTTAGCTTCCAGTTTCTCATCTGACAAATCTGCCGCAAATGGCAAAGCAGGTTCCATGGCCAAAATGGCCATTCAAAATGGATGGCTATATGGTGTTAGCAATTTCAATCTTCAAGTTATTGATCTTAGTCAGGCGGATAAACCGGTCTTATCAAAGACCATTCAGACAAATGCTATTAATGAAACCGTATTCCCCTTTAAAGACAAACTATTTATTGGTAGCCAAACTGGGATGAGTATTTATAGTGTTAGCAATCCTGCTAGTCCGCAATTTCAAAGTATGTTTTCACATGCTAGGGTTTGTGATCCAGTGATAGCAGATGATACCCATGCTTATGTAACCTTACGTTCTAATGGCTTAACCTGTTTGGGCAATTTAAATGAAATGAATGTATTGGATATACGTAATGTTCAAAGCCCCATCTTGCTCAAAACCTATCCCTTTACGCACCCCAAGGGGCTAAGCAAGGAAGGCAATACACTCATGGTTTGTGACGGAGAAATAGGTGTTAAAATATATGACGCCAGCAACCCCGAAAATATCAAACTCTTACAGAACTTGGCTTTGGAAGAAGCTTATGATGTAATCTGTTATAACAATATAGCCTATGTATCTGCTAAAGACGGTCTATATCAATTCAATTTTAGCAAACCAAACCAAACCAAATTAATCAGTAAAATTAGCATCAGCCATGATTAAGAAAACAAGCTTTTTTATGTTGTTAATGATACTAACCTATATTGTAACAACGGCCCAAACTACCAAATCAAAATGGCATTTTAAAAGTACCAATCTAATTGGCAACTTACTGGGAGAACAGGGCAGTAAATTTAGCATGCAAAGCATTAATGGATTTTCTAAAAACAGTTGGATGGTAGGAATTGGGGTTGGCATTGATCCTTACGGCTATAGCAGTATTCCTGTTTTTCTAGACCTAAGAAAATCATTTGGTAAAAAAGCTTGGCAGCCCTTTGTTTATGCAGATGGAGGCCCCAGTTTTCCCTTAGCTAATCCAGACCTTCCTAAAACATGGTCGTCAGGTTTACCAGCATTTGATTTAAACACGGGTTGGGTAGCAGAATTTGGTATTGGGTTACAAAAAAAGATTGCTGGTAGTACCCAATTTGTTTTACAATTTGGATATAGTCAGAAATATTATTCCCTAACCAGTCACCAAAGCAATTTTGGTTTTATCAGCAGTATCTGGCCAGAAACTTCCACTTATGATTATCAGTACAGAAGATGGGCTATAAGAATGGGGATTACGCTTTGAGAGTGAAGAGTGAAGAAAAGAAGTGAAGAGATAATAGATAAGAATGAAGAGAGGAGTGAGAAGTGAGAAGTGAGAAGTGAGAAGTGAGAAGTGAGAAGTGAGAAGTGAGAAGTGAGAAGTGAGAAGTGAGAAGTGAGAAGTGAGAAGTGAGAAGTGAGAAGTGAGAAGTGATTAACTAAGACAAAAAATGCCGTCCCAAAGACGGCATTTTTTATACAGATAGGTTTGAAATTTTAATAGGCTCTTGCAAACAAAACTCTTTGGGTAGAAGGGTTTCCGGTAAGAATACATTTACCCGCTTCCAATGGATTGTCTAAAGGAATACAACGTATGGTAGCTTTGGCCAATTCTTTAATCTTGTCTTCAGTTTCGCTTGTTCCATCCCAATGTGCAGCTACAAAACCAGCTTTGGTATCTAGTATTTGTACAAACTCTTCCCAAGTATCGGCTTGGCTAATATGCGCATCGCGGAAAGCTTTGGCTTTATTGAAGATACTGGTTTGAATATCTTCTAATAAATCCTTGATATAGTTTTCAATGCCATCTAAGCTAACACTGGTCTTCTCTTTAGTATCGCGCCTAGCAACTTCTACAACATTGTTTTGTAAATCACGCGCGCCAATGGCCAAACGAACAGGCACACCCTTTAATTCATACTCTGCAAATTTCCAACCCGGACGTTGATTGTCTGAGTCATCATATTTTACAGAAATACCCATGGCTTTTAATTGTTTTACAATAGCACCAACCCTTTCATCCAATTGCGCTTTTTGTTCTTCTCCTTTGTAAATAGGAACAATCACCACTTGAATAGGAGCAATTTTTGGAGGCAAGATTAAACCATCGTCATCGCTATGTGCCATGACCAATGCACCAATCAAACGGGTACTCACGCCCCAACTGGTTGCCCATACATAGTCCAATTTATTTTCCTTGTCAGAGAATTTTACGTCAAATGCTTTGGCAAAATTTTGTCCCAAGAAATGCGATGTGCCAGCTTGTAATGCCTTACCATCTTGCATCATGGCTTCAATACAATAGGTATCTTCTGCTCCTGCAAAACGTTCATTAGCAGACTTAACTCCTTTGATAACAGGTAAAGCCATCCAGTTCTCTGCAAAGTCTGCATAGACTTCTAACATTTGTTTTGTTTCAGCAATGGCTTCTGCTGCTGTAGCATGCGCTGTATGCCCTTCTTGCCAAAGAAATTCTGCCGTACGTAAAAATAAACGTGTGCGCATTTCCCATCTAACCACATTGGCCCATTGGTTCACCAAGATGGGCAAGTCTCTATAAGACTGTATCCAACCCTTGTATGTATTCCAAATAATGGCTTCACTAGTTGGACGAACTACCAATTCTTCTTCCAATTTGGCTTCTGGGTCTACCATTAATTTCCCTGGTCTATCCGGATCTGTTTTTAAACGATAGTGGGTAACTACAGCACACTCTTTTGCAAAGCCTTCTGCGTTCTTTTCTTCGGCTTCAAACAAACTTTTTGGCACAAACAAAGGGAAATAGGCATTTTGGTGTCCGGTGTCTTTGAACATTTTGTCCAAGACATCGCGCATATTTTCCCACAATGCATAACCATAGGGTTTGATAACCATACAGCCCCTAACTGCACTATAATCTGCTAGTTGTCCCTTGATTACTAAGTCGTTATACCATTGAGAATAGTCTGCTTCTCTGGTTGCCAATTCTTTAGCCATTTTCGTTTTATGATTTCTTTAACAAATTAACAGTTGTTCGCAAGCTAAATGGCAAACTATTTGTCATACAAAAGTCAGATGCCTTTTCAGCATCGCAAATGTATGTAACTTCACATTATATAACTTCTACAAACCTGCTACCATGAAAAACACTTTACTTTTAGCTTTACTTGGCATCGGTTTAATGTCTACCGGCTGTTCAACGGCTTACAAATCAGATCAAACACCTGACGATGTCTACTATTCTCCAGGAAGACCTATGGAAGAGCGCGTGAATACACGTGTAGAAGAAGAAAAAAAGCAACAATACGATGAGTATGTTAGCAATATGGATGATAGGTTCCTACGCATGAAGGTTTCTAATTATAATCGTTGGTTCATGCTTGATGATTATACCTATTGGAACGATAGTCGTTATGACTTTAACCGTTACAATTTGTATGGTAATGGTTGGAACAATTACAACTGGAATAAGTTAGGCGGTTACTATGGATCTGGTTGGGGTTATTATGATTATTATTATCCTAATGCCGGCTGGTATAATCCTAAGTCTACCATCATCACTTATTATGGTGGAAAAATTCCTACTCCTGGAACAAGTTCAGGATCAGCTATCACTGCTTATAGGAACAAGACCTATATCAATAACAACAATGGCAATATTGGGTACAATAGCAAAACAGGTATGCCTATAACTTCTAACAACAATAATTCTAGCAACAATTTTAGTAACCTAGTAAAAAGGGTATTTACTCCTTCTTCTAGTACTAGTAATGCTAGCTCTTATGATAGACCTGCTAGAACATTTAACAATAGTTCCAGTAACAGTAGTGATAGAACCTATAGCTCACCTAGCACAACTACCAGCAGTTCTGCCGGTGGTAACAGTGGCGGTGTTAGCAGTACAGGAAGTAGTGCTAGTGGTGGACGCGTAATTCGTAATTAAACTATTGAAATTTTTAAGGAATCAGAATCATTCAAAAATGATTCCCTCTATTATCATACCCATATCCAAATAAAAATCTTATGAAAAAATATTTACTACTCATCAGCCTGATCAGCAGTAGTATGCTGATGGCTCAAACACCAGAAGACGCATTGCGCACTGCCTGGTATACGCAAAATGGTTCTGGAAGAAATACGGCTACTGGTGGCGTAATGGGATCACTTGGTGGAGACATCACTGCCAACCACGTAAATCCTGCAGGACTAGGTTTATTTAAAACCAATGAATTTGTGTTAAGTGCAGGCATGCATTTAAATAACAACAAATTCAATTATCGTGGTACCGATACGGCTGCAAATAAAAATGCATTTAATTATGGTGCTTCTGGTTTAATCTTGAGCTCCTCTCCTAACTACAAAGCAAAATGGACCAGCTCTGCATTTGCCATTTCTGTTAATCAGATTGCCAATTACAATAACCGCATTCAATTTAAAGGCTTTAATAATTTCAGTTCTTTTTCGGAAAAGTATTTGGAAGAATTAATAAAAGATAGGGCCGATACCAATGCTGCATTGAGTAACTATATTTTTGGATCCTCTCTTGCCTTCCGTACCTATTTAATTGACACCATCCGTGGTGCTGGTGGATCAGTAGCAGGTTACCAAAGTTTGGTGCCTATTTCTTCTGGTGTTAACCAATCTTATGATGCCATTACTTCTGGTGGCTTTCATGAAATTGCGGTAGGTGTTGCCGGGAATATGGCCGACAAAATGTATGTAGGTGGATCCTTGGTAATTCCTGTTATCAACTATACCAGAGAACTCACTTATTCAGAAAAAGACCCAACCAGTAATGGCAATAATGATTTTGCCAGTTTTGAATTCAAAGAAAAATTCAGTTCTAGAGGTATTGGTCTTGGAATGAAATTAGGGATGATTTACAAGCCACAAGATTACTGGCGTATTGGATTTGCCTTTCATACACCTCAATTAATTGGATACAAGGATGAAGTTCGCGCTAGCATGATAACCAATACCGAAAAATATGCAGGTATTGTTTCAGAAAATAGTGATGCCCTCAATAGTGGTAACCCTGGCAAAGGAGAATACAATTTAATTACTCCTTATCGGGCCATTGTAAGTGCTAGTTATGTATTCAGAGAAGTAAAAGACACGCGCAGACAAAGGGCTTTCTTGAGTGCAGATCTGGAATATGTGAACTATCGCGGAGCTAGGTATTCTACTATTGACAAAAATAATACTGCCCTTGTTCAATACTATCAATTAGTCAATGAAGAAATCAAAGACTATTATCGCGGCAATTTTAATTTCCGTATTGGTGGAGAATTAAAATTCAATGTTTGGATGGTTCGTTTGGGTGGTGGTTATTATGGAAGCCCTTATGCTGATCGTTTACTCAAAGCCGACCGTATAGTAGCATCAGGTGGATTGGGTTATAGAAACCATGGCATCTTTATAGACCTTAGCTATGCACATGCTTTCCAAAAAGACGTACAGTTTGCTTATAGACTCAATGATAAGCCCAACACATTTGCCAACCAATTAGGTAGCAGAGGAACTTTAATGATGACTTTAGGATTTAAATTCTAATACTTTTTCAACAGAACTATTTGAAGCATCCATCCATGTGATGGATGTTTCTTTTTTAAACCAAGTCATCTGTCTTTTGGCATATTGACGGGTATGTTGCTTGATTTGTTCAATAGCCATTGCTTCAGAAATTTCTCCCTTAAAATGGGCAAACAACTCTTGGTATCCTACGGTTTGTAAAGCATTATTGTTTTGGAATGTAAACAAAGCTTTTGCCTCTGGTATCAATCCATCTTCTACCATTTTATCTACACGCTGGTTAATGCGCTGATTCAAGGTCTCTCTGGGTAATTCCAATCCAATCTTGACTATCTTAAATGGTCTTTGTTTTTTTTCAGCTTTTCTATAATTCAAAATAGAATCACCTGTTGACAATTTAAATTCCAAGGCACGCATCAATCTTTGGGGATTCTGTTGTTCTGATTGTAACCAGAAATCATGGTCAAGCAATTGTATCTGCTGCTGCAACCAAGCCAATCCATTTTGTTCAAAATCCTTTACCACTTGGGCTCGAATGGCTGGCGCGATGGTTGGCATTTCATCCATACCCTCAGTGAATGCTTTGATATACAAACCCGTTCCTCCTACCATAACAATGCTTTGGTGTTGCTGAAACAATTCAGCTGCTTTTTGCAAAGCGTACTGTTCAAATACACCAGCATTTACATAATCATGAATAGAATGTGAATTGATAAAATGGTGGGGAACCAATGCCAGTTCCTTGGCCGATGGTTTGGCTACAGCAATGCCTAATTCCTGATAACACTGTCTTGAATCGGCCGAAATAATTTCTGTACCAAGTGCTTGCGCTAATTCAATAGCAAAAGCCGTTTTGCCAATTGCTGTTGGTCCGCAAATAATAAATATGGTGGATGCCTCTTGCAATGGATCCTGAAAATTAAATGGCAGTGCTAAATTCTAGATACTTAAAAAGCATCTTCATCATGACTTTCTTCTGCACCCTCATCACTATCTTCTGAGCTATCAGTATCAGATTCATCTCCTTCCTCTCCAAATCCATCGGTGGCTTCTGTTAGGTCATATTTCTCTTCTATATCGGCAAATTTATCGCCCAATAAACTCTTGGTGCCATATTGTTGTGGTCCAATACCCTCTACCCTAGAAACAGAAGGATAAGCCAGCTTGCTACTCTCTTCTTTGCTTACATTGATCAATTCTACTAAGAATGTCCAGTTTTTGGCAAAATCATAGACATAGATAAATTTCTGGTTGGTATCCCTGATCTCAGAACCAATGGTGGTTTCAGACATTATTAAAGGTGCAACCGGATAAGCTTTATCATAGGTTTCCAATGAAATCTCCCTTCCTCTCTGCCAATTATCATTGCTTCTATAGAAAGTAGCCTGGTGCTTGCTATCAAACTCATATGATTTTAAGATAGCCAAGTGCAAGTCATGAAAATGCTGGGTGTGCTTGATTACAATATCACGGTACACCGCATCGTCTTCTTCCAGATAAACTCTAAATTTTAAAACAGCCATTCTCTTGGTTGAGGTTTAAGGGTTGTAAAGCATGCAAATTAAGCAAGTATCGCTTTGAAAAACAAAAATCCGTATTTATTCACCGGTTGATAATCCCAATTCAGTCCCTTTTTCTAACATGAACCTAAAGGCAGCCTCATAATCATTGGGAATAAGTCCGTCTAAAATGGCTTCTCTAATGGCGTCTTTGATCAAACCCACATTTCTGCCAGGGCTCAATTTAAAATGTTCCATAATCATTTCGCCGGTTATAGGTGGCTGCCAATTGCGCATTTGATCCTTCTCTTCTACTTCTTTCATCCGCAATTTAACCAGTTCAAAATTCTGTAAATAACGCTTTACCTTTTGCTTGTTCTTACTGGTGATATCGGCGGAGCATAAGAGCATTAAACCGTCTATATCTTCACCTGCATCAAAAAGCAAACGCCTAACTGCACTATCCGTAATATTTTCCTTGGTCAAACTAATGGGTCTTAAATGCAAGGCTACCAGTTTTTGCACCAGTTTCATTTTCTCATTCAAGGGTAGTTTGAGCTTGCCAAAGATTTTAGGCACCATTCTAGCACCTACCATTTCGTGACCATGAAAGGTCCATCCATGTCCTTCTTCAAACTGTTTGGTAGCTGGCTTGCCAATATCATGCAAGAGGGCAGCCCAACGCAACCAGAGGTCATCTGTATGTTCTGAAATATTGTCAATGACTTGTAGTGTATGGTAAAAATTGTCTTTATGTCCGTGACCATCTATGTATTGTGCCCCGTGCAATTCAACCATTTGAGGAAAAACAATTTGCAACAAACCTGATTGGTAAAGCAGGTCCCAACCAATAGATGGTTTTTTGCAAAGCATGATTTTATTCAACTCGTCTGTAATCCTTTCCTGAGAAACAATTTTAATTCTAGATGCCTGGGCCTGAATGGCTTCAAAGGTTTCTGGCACAATGCTAAAACCCAATTGAGTGGCAAATCGGATAGCGCGCATCATACGTAAGGGGTCATCACTAAAGGTTTGCGCTGGTGTTAATGGGGTTTGAATAATTTTTGCTTCAATGGCTTTAAGACCCTCAAAAGGATCAATCAGTTTTCCAAAATCGGCTTGATTCAAACTAATGGCCAAAGCATTAATAGTAAAATCTCTGCGGTTTTGGTCATCTTCTAATGAACCCGTTTCTACCTGAGGTTTTCTACTATCTGGTTGATAGCTTTCTTTTCTAGCACCCACAAATTCAATTTCAAAAGCGGGCAATTTTATCTGGGCTGTTCCAAAGTTTTTGAAATAGGCAACAGTTGGTCTGGGCTCAAATAAATCCGCTACGCGATGCGCCAAAGCAATCCCATCGCCCAAGCAAACAATATCTGCATCTTTGGTTGGCCGACCAATAATTTTATCCCGAACAAAGCCACCAATTAAGTATGCGGGCAGGGATAATTCGGCTGCAGCCTTGGCTATTTTGTCAAAAACCACCTGTTCTGTATGGGTAAAACTCAAATCCATCTGCGGCAAATGTAAATGCTTTCTTTGTTTAAGCGGGCAATGTGGCCAACAAGTCTATTTGTTCTATAAGATTAGCACAATTAAAATGACCTAGTGGGCATTCTTTTCTGCCATGAATGCCACAGGGTCTGCAATCCAATGCTTGCTTTACTTCTACAATATGTTTATTGTCAGAAAGAGGGCCATAGCCAAAGGCTGGAATGGTTGAGCAATAAATGGCAGTTACAGGGGCATTTACGCTAGAAGCAAAATGCATGGGAGCAGAATCATTTACATAATTCATAACGGCAGTTTTCATAAGTGCAGCCGATTCTAAAAAATTTAACTGCCCTGCTAGACTTTGGGCATTGGAACAATTGGCAGCAGCCAGAATACGATTACAGGTTTCTGTATCCGATGGTGCTCCAAGCAAATAAACTTGGTAATGCTTGGGAATTAATTGAATCAGCTTTACCCACTGTGCTTCTGGATATTGTTTGGTAAACCAAACAGAGGCTGGAGCCATACAGATATATTGGCCTTTTGTATATCCAGCTACTGCAGTATAATCTGCATCACTAGGATATAATACTGGCCTTGCAGGTTCTGGCTGCCCTGCTGTTGCTATTAACTGATGGTTGCGCTGAATTTCATGCAGGTCAATATCTCCCTTGCTGAAAATATGTTTGATCCGTTTGCTAAAAAAAATACTAAAGGGATTTTTGTCAAAACCAATGGTGGTTTTGGCTCCAGAGAAAACGGTAATTAGACCTGTAGCAGCAAATCTTTGAACATTAATTAATAGATCAAATCTGCGCTGTCTAATCTCTTGGATTATTTGAAAAAGGTGTTGGTATTTTTTTGTTTTCTTATCCCAGACCAATACCTCTTTTACAAAGGGATGGTTATTAAATAGGGCTTCATTACCTTTTCTCACTAAGATACTAATATCCGCTGTAGGATATTGTTGATGCAAGGATTCCAATAACCCAGTTGCCAGAACTACGTCTCCAATAAATGCCGTTTGGACAACTAGAATTTTTTGCATTGGGCAAATTTACTAGAATATTCCTAAGGCAAATAAAGGTTCAACATCTTTATTCATATTCCAATTCATTGCTAAAAAACTCCCAATCAAATAGAATAAAACTGCAAAATATCTTGTGGAGTGTATTAATGGTTGCTAGGTCTAAGTACAATTTTGGCATGGTATCAATTTTAAATGCGTTAACGCTACTTTAAGTTTGCAATAAAATATCATATATACAAGCATTTCATCATAATGTTTGGTGAAAGCTGGTAATTATGAATTCTATAACGTTATAGACGGAATCTATAGTCAATTAAGACCCTGAAATTGTATGTTTGCAAAAAAAAAGCAAATGTCATTACAAGCATTGATCCTAGAAGCTTGGGATAACCGGGAATTATTAAAAGACAGTAAGCATTCAGACGCCGTTAGAGCAGTAATAGAAGAAGTAGACAAAGGAAGATTAAGAACAGCCGCCCCTTCAGAAAATGGTTGGGTAGTGAATGAATGGGTAAAACAAGCCATCCTGCTCTATTTTGGCATTCAACAAATGCAAACCTGGGAACTAGCACCATTTGAATTCTATGACAAAATGTTGCTTAAGAAAAATTATAAGGATTTAGGCGTAAGAGCGGTCCCACACGCGGTGGCGCGATATGGGGCTTATTTAGCCAAAAACGTGGTATTAATGCCCAGTTATGTAAATATTGGGGCCTATGTAGACGAAGGCACTATGGTTGATACCTGGGCAACTGTAGGTAGCTGCGCTCAAATTGGAAAAGGTGTACACTTGAGCGGTGGTGTTGGTATTGGTGGCGTATTAGAACCCTTACAAGCAAGCCCAGTTATCATTGAAGACGGTTGCTTTTTGGGAAGCCGTGCCATTGTGGTAGAAGGTGTGATTGTGGAAAAAGAAGCTGTACTAGGGGCCAATGTAGTATTGACCAAGTCTACCAAGATTATTGACGTGAGTGGTCCAGAACCCATTGAATATAAGGGCAGGGTTCCTGCAAGGTCTGTAGTGATTCCAGGTACTTATGCAAAACAATTCCCAGCAGGTGAATACCATGTAAACTGTGCCTTGATTATTGGAACCCGCAAACCCAGCACTGATTTAAAAACCAGTTTGAACGATGCGCTTAGAGAATTCAATGTGAGCGTATAGTTGTCACTTAAATAGGTTTAATGCCGAATAGCAGAAAAGATACAGCATACCAACTTACAGTCTCAGGATTTCTGATCACATTGTTGGGTGCTGTATTTTTTTCTACCAAGGCCATTTTTGTAAAATTGGCTTTTAAGGATACAGGGGTAGATGCCATTACCTTACTCAGTTTGCGCATGTTATTCTCTCTACCCTTCTATCTTGTAGCTGCTTGGTTGGGTGCTAAAAAAGAAGCCATCAAATCTTTGACAAAGAAGGAATGGTTTTATGTTTGTCTGTTAGGCATTTTTGGTTACCACCTTAGCAGTTTATTTGATTTTATTGGTCTTCAATATGTTTCCGCAGGTTTAGAAAGACTTATCTTATTTCTATACCCTACTTTCTCAGTACTGATCAACACCTACTTTTTTAAAACCAAGTTGAATAGGACCCAAATCATTGCACTGCTCTTAACTTATCTGGGTATTGGAATAGCGTATTTTGGAGAACTTAAAATTGACAGTAGTAATCCGGGTTTCTTTTTTGGTTCATTGATGATTTTTCTTTGTGCGGTTACTTATTCATTTTATTTAGTAGGAACGGGAAGAATGGTAGCCAAAGTAGGTGCTACCAGGTATACTGCTTATGCCATGCTATCGGCAACCGCCGGTATTTTCTTGCAATTCTTAGTTACCCGAAATATATCTTCCGTTCCTTGGAGCCCTACCCTATTTTGGTATGGTTTGGTTTTGGCCTTGGTTGCCACCGTACTGCCTTCTTTTATGATGAGTAATGGCATGAAAAGAATTGGGAGTAATAATGTTTCTATCATTACCAGTATTGGCCCTGTATCCACTATCATTCAGGCCCATTTCTTTTTGGGTGAGTCCATTTTACCTACACAGGTATTTGGGACCATTTTGGTCATCATTGGGGTATTACTAATTGGCTGGCAGTCCAAAAATACCGTAACCACCCCTGCTTAATCATCGGTTAAACATTGGCTCAATTCCATTTACCGAGGGTTTACCCCCACTTACCGAGACTGAGCTACTAACAGCCTAAAGCTCCTTTTTGTGCCTAAAAGCCCGCCATAGATTTGTGTAACAAAACCAAAACAAATGGACAACAATCAAAACCCAAACAGACAAAACAACGGTAGTAATGTAATAGGCGGACTAATTCTAATAGGAATTGGTGTAACCTTAGTAATGCGTAAAATGGATTTCCCATTTCCTGACTGGTTATTTACTTGGCCTATGATCCTGATCCTTGTAGGATTTTATTCAGGTGTAAAACATAATTTCAAAAACAATTCCTGGATTATAATAAGTGGTATTGGTGTATTTTTTCTTTTAGATAAATTTATCCCTGGCCTCACATTAGCTCCATTCTTTTGGCCCATCATCATCATTGCAGCGGGTATTCTTTTTATCCTAAGACCTTCAGGAATGAGAGATAACAACTGGGGATTTAAAAAAGGAAATATGCCTCAAGGTAATTGGCAGGCCTATGGTAGCAGTAAGGGTACAGATAATAATGATTTCCTCAATATTCAATCAGTATTTAGTGGTGTTCAAAGAAGCGTTTTATCTAAAAACTTCCAGGGTGGCAGGGTCTCTTGTGTATTCGGAGGTGCAGAAATTGATTTAACGCAGGCCGATATTAATGGAAGGGTTGACTTAAGACTTGAAGCTGTATTTGGTGGGATCAAATTAATAGTGCCTGCACATTGGCAAGTGATTAATGAAATAGACGGTATTTTCCACGGGGTTGATGACAAAAGAAGGGCCCCTGCAGGAGCTTATAACGATGTAAGCAAAACACTGGTACTAAAAGGATCTGCCGTATTTGGCGGTATTGAAATCAAAAGTTACTAATTCCTATAACGGACCAATTGCTTACCTGCAATTGGTCCGTTTGGGCTTGGATAGCATGATAAAATAACTTTACTTTATTGCAGCTCATAAAGCACTCAACAGCACTTGACCTTGAATAATCCTACAACCAAACAACAAGTATCCCTTTTCTTTGCCAGCAGTTTTGTGGCAGGATGGATACTTTTTTCTTATCTACAATTCAAGACCTTGAGCAATTTTGGTGTGGATTGGTATTCGGCTTCCATTGATGCAGGAATAAGTTATTTGTGTTTAGCAGGAGCTGGTTTAATTGTAATCAACAATATGAGGTATTATTTACCAGGAAAAGAAAAGTACTGGTATGTAGTAGTTTTAAGCTTGGGTCTTAGCGCAGTTTGGTTGGTGGTTGTTAGGGGAATCCTATGGTTGTTCTTACATGAGAATACAACTTATATGCAAATGCTTTCTCAAAGCTTGTATATCAGATTTTCATTGTCATTCTTGATTTTAGGCTGCATTACTATGGTGAGCCTGCTTTGGTATACCCAACAAAATGATGCTCAAGCACAGGAGAAAAAAGTAGAACTAGAACAATTAGCCAAAGACGCTGAACTTTTCAAACTAAGGCAACAATTGCAACCTCATTTTTTATTCAATAGCTTAAATAGTATTTCAGCTTTAGCTGGTTCTCAACCAGAAAAAGCAAGACATATGATTCAACAATTGTCTGATTTTTTAAGAGGTACTTTAAAAAAAGAAGACCAGCAATCTGTTCCACTTCAGGAAGAAATGGCTTATCTGGAATTATACCTTGATATTGAGAAAGTGAGATTCGGACACAGATTAGAAACCCTTATTGAAATCAGTGAAGCAGCCCAACAAGCACTAATACCACCCATGATCCTTCAACCCTTGGTAGAAAACGCCATTAAATTTGGGTTGTATGATACCATTGATGCAGTAACTATTTCTATACAAGCAAGTATTGAGAACCAAGATTTAGTAGTAAGCGTTTCAAATCCTTTTGATGAAAACAGTCTTCCATCTGGAAAAGGAACCGGATTTGGATTATCCTATATTCAAAGAAGGCTATACTTGTTATTTGGCAGAACTGGTTTATTAAATAGCAGTAGCAAAGACCAGTTATTTACGGCTACACTAACCATACCCCAAACCTATATTGAAGACCTAAACAAGCTCTCATGAAAATAATTATAATAGATGATGAACCACTGGCAAGAGGCTTGGTAGAAGAATATTTGAGCGCTTTTCCAGAACTAACACTAGTTCAGTCATGTGGGGATGGATTTGAAGGACTAAAAGCCATACAAGCACACAAACCAGACCTCATATTTTTGGACGTACAAATGCCAAAGATTAATGGATTTGAATTATTGGAATTATTAGAAAACCCTCCGGCCGTTATTTTCACCACCGCTTTTGAAGCATATGCCATTCAAGCTTTTGAAGCCCATGCCATAGATTATTTATTAAAACCATTTGGCCGGGAACGATTTGAAAAAGCGGTTAAAAAATGGCTAGATCAGCAACAAACCCCACCCAATACAAAGGCCTTATTAGAAACGGTGGCTGCGGGTACTGGACAGCAAAATAGAATTGTACTCAAAGAAAATAATAAGATTAAAATTATTCCAACAAAGCAGGTACTGTATTTAGAATCGGCCGATGACTATGTAAAAATTCACACAGCAGAAGGGGCTTATTTAAAGAATAAAACCATGGCAGAGTTTGAAAAATTGCTAGAAGGTCAAGACTTTGTGCGTATTCATCGTTCTTATTTAGTGCAAGTATCTTTAATTACCCGTTTGGAGCCTTACGAAAAAGATAGCCAGTTGGCCATATTGAGTACGGGACAAAGATTACCAGTCAGCAAATCGGGCTATGCCAAACTAAAACTAGCATTGGGTTTGTAAAACCTGACCCATATCATAGGAATTGGCAGGGATTCGGTCTAATATGCAGTCTGAACAGAACTGCACCTATGCAAGATCCCAATCCAATTACCGGTCTCACCCAAGCCCAAGTTGCCGCATCCAGAACCGCCCACGGCAGCAATACCCTAGCATTTAAAAAAGAAAATGGTTTTTGGGAGGCTTTGAAAACACTTGCTAAAGAACCCATGGTGGTTTTATTATTGGCAGCATCTGTTTTATATTTTATCAGTGGCAAGACGGGGGATGGTATTTTTTTAGGCTGTGCAATTGTGCTTGTAGCCGCCATTTCTCTTTACCAAGATTCAAGAAGTAGGAATGCCTTAGAAAAATTAAAAAACTTTACAGAACCAAGGGCCAAGGTTGTCAGGGATGGTCAAACCATTGAGATTAATACAGATGAATTAGTTATTGATGATTGTATGGTCATTGAAGAAGGAAGTAGTATTCCTGCTGATGGTTATATTCTTCAATCCAATGACTTTTCTGTAAATGAATCTATCTTAACTGGAGAATCTTTTGCTGTTTTTAAAGACGCAACTAAAGAAGATAATTTGGTTTTTGGAGGCACCCAAGTAGCCAGTGGATTGGCCATTGCAAAAATTACTGCTATTGGGAATGAAACAAAATTGGGTAAGATTGGAAAGAGCTTAGAATCCATACAAGAAGAGAAGACTCCTCTGGAAAAACAGATAGCCAATTTTGTACAAAAAATGGTGATGGCAGGCGCTGTGATTTTTGGCATTGTGTGGTTTATCAATTATACCCATTCAAAAGATGTGTTAGATAGTTTATTAAAAGCGTTGACCCTGGCCATGAGTATATTGCCAGAAGAAATTCCAGTTGCTTTTACCACATTTATGGCATTGGGTGCTTGGCGTTTAATGCAAATGGGCATTATTGTCAAACAAATGAAAACAGTAGAAACCTTGGGTTCTGCAACTGTTATTTGTACTGACAAAACAGGTACCATTACCCAAAACAAAATGAGTTTGGCTGGCTTATATTGTTTGAAAGAAGCACAAACATATTTGGGCGAAAATGAAATTGGGGAAAATGGCAAGGACCTTATTAGAACTGCCATGTGGGCAAGCGAACCCATTCCATTTGACCCCATGGAAATTGCTTTGCACCAGCGGTATCAGGAGCTATACCCAACTGATGAGCGTTTGGAATATCGCATGAAGCACGAGTACCCTTTAGAAGGCAAGCCTCCAATGATGACCCATATTTTTGAAAACAAAAATGGGGATAGAATGATTGCTGCCAAGGGAGCACCAGAAGCCATAATTGCAGTATCAAATTTAGAAGAAGCTGAGAAAGTTAAGGTTGAACAAGCCATCTTGAATTTTACCAAAGAGGGTTACCGTGTATTGGGAGTTGCCCAATCCAATTTTGTAGATGAAAACTTTCCAGAAAAGCAACAAGCCCTTCCTTTTGCTTTTATTGGTTTGGTAGCTTTTTATGACCCTCCTAAGAAAAATATTGCTACTACACTTACACATTTTTACAAAGCGGGCATTCATGTAAAAATTGTAACTGGAGATAATGCTGCTACTACTTTGTCCATTGCCAAACAAATTGGATTCAAAGGTGCTGACCAAGAAATTAGTGGGGATGAATTAATGCAATTAACAGACGATGTTTTAGAAAAACAAGTCATGGAGACACAAGTCTTTACACGCATGTTTCCAGAAGCTAAACTTCGTATCATCAATGCTTTAAAAGCAAGTGGCCAAATTGTTGCCATGACTGGCGATGGCGTAAATGATGGACCCGCGCTAAAAGCAGCACATATTGGCATTGCCATGGGTAAGAAGGGTACAGAAATTGCCAAACAAGCGGCATCACTAATTTTAGTGGAGGACGATCTTGGTAAGATGGTAGATGCTATTGCTATGGGAAGACGTATTTATACCAATTTAAAAAAAGCCATTCAATACATTATTTCTATTCATATTCCCATAGTACTCACCGTATTTTTACCATTGGCATTAGGATGGATTTATCCCAATATTTTCTCACCAGTACATATCATTTTCTTAGAATTAATCATGGGGCCAACCTGTTCCATCATTTATGAGAATGAACCTATGGAACAACATAGTATGTCTGAAATACCAAGAGAAATGAGTAATACTTTCTTTAATTGGAAGGAGCTCACAACAAGCATTATTCAAGGGCTCATGATTACCGCCGGGTGTATGTTTACTTATTTGTGGGCTGTAAAAAATGGCGCAGATGAACCAAGTACCAGAACCATGGTTTTCTTAAGTTTAATTAGTGCTAATATTTTTCTAACACTGGTAAACAGGTCATTTTATTATTCCATTCTAACAACTCTGGGATTCAAAAACAATTTGGTTATTTGGATTATTGGCATCACCATCGCAATAACAATTGCATTAATATACATTCCCGTTTTTAGTCAGTTTTTTGAATTCCATGTGTTAGATATTAGTCAAACACTAGTAGCAGGATTAGTAGGCTTTATTTCAGTTATTTGGTTTGAATTTATAAAGTGGTATCAACGTTTAAACAAGCAAAATATTCAGACCAAAGCTTAATTTCAAACGTTTTCGGGGTATAAATCGCAAGTGAAACGTAGGTTAAAAATATGACCTTTAACAAAATTTCTTGTCATGCGATATTTTTTTTCAAAAGCTGGAATCCTGACTTTATTGTTGATGATATGCCAATATTTATCTGCTCAAAAAAGTATTGTTAGCACTTCTCCTGATCATCAAATTTCACTGAGTATTTCACTTGATGCAAAAGGGCAAATTACTTATAGTAGTCATTTTCAAGGTAAGTCAATTATTGCTCCCTCTAGTTTGGGATTTGACTTGGCTAAACCTGCTATTCATTTAAACCGTTTTCAAATACTTACTGTAGATAGCAGTCTTACAGATAATACTTGGACACCTATTTGGGGAGAACAATCACTGATTAGAAATCATTATCGTGAAATAAAAATGGGATTAAAAGATCTTGGCAAATCCGGCATTTTGATTAACCTAATTTTCCGTGTATTTGATGATGGGATTGGTTTCAGATTTGAATTCCCAAAACAGGATGGGCTAAACTATTTTGTTGTTGCTGAAGAAAATACCCATTTTGATTTAACTGGCAATCATGATGCATTTTGGATTCCAGGAGACTATGATAGTAATGAATATGCTTATACCAAGAGCAAATTATCAGAAATAGACGCATTAGCAGTAGCAAAAAAAGAAAAAGATATTGCTGTTACTAGTTTAATTGGGGCTACTGCCGTTCAAACACCCTTGATGTTAAAAACAAACACCGGAATTTATTTGAATATTCACGAAGCCGCATTGATCAATTATCCTGCTATGAACTTGGTATTGGATAAATCTAATCTGCAGTTTAGGTCTCAGTTGGTTCCAGATGCATTAGGCAATAAAGCCTATCTACAAACCCCATTTCAAACACCTTGGAGAACTATTATTGTAAGCAATAAAGCCACCAATATTCTTGCCTCAAAACTGATTCTCAATTTGAATGACCCAAGCAAAATTCAAGACCAAAGCTGGATTAAACCGCAAAAGTTTGTAGGCATGTGGTGGGAAATGCATACAGGAAAAGCCACTTGGCAAAAAGAAGGTGGAAAACATGGTGCTACCACAGAAAGGGTAAAAACCTATATAGACTTTGCTGCAGCAAATGGCTTTGATGGCGTATTGGTAGAAGGCTGGAATGTGGGATGGGAAGATTGGTTTGGAAATTGGAAAGAGAATGTCTTTGATTTTGTAACTCCTTACTCAGACTATGATGTAGATGCATTAACCAAATATGCACAATCAAAAAATGTACGGATCATCATGCACCATGAAACATCGGGCGCTGCCACCAATTATGAACGTTATATGGATACTGCCTATAGGTTCATGTTAGATCATGGGATGAATACGGTTAAGACAGGCTATGTTGGAAAGATTATACCAAGAGGTGAACACCATGATGGGCAATGGATGGTCAATCACTATTTAAGGGCTGCTGAAAAAACTGCTTCCTATAAAATCATGATTGATGCACACGAACCTGTGCATCCCACTGGCCTGCACCGTACTTATCCCAATTGGATGGCCAATGAAGCAGCAAGAGGCATGGAATTCAATAACGCACCTACCTTAGGCATGTCACCAGACCATACCACCATTTTACCCTTTACACGTCTAATGGGAGGACCAATGGACTTTACACCGGGATTTTTTCATTTACAATTGAATCAGTTTGTACCTGAGAGAAAAACCAAGATTAGGACAACTTTATGCAAACAATTGGCACTTTATGTTACCATTTATAGTCCCTTGCAAATGGTGTCAGACCTACCAGAAAATTACCTTCAACATCCAGATGCTTTTCAATTTATCAAAGATGTAGCTGTTGACTGGGATAACACAAAAATTCTAGATGCGGAACCCGGCGACTATATTAGTATTGCAAGAAAAGCAAAAGGAACTAATAATTGGTTTTTGGGGGCTATCACAGATGAAAATAGTCGTATCATAGATCTAAAGTTGGACTTTCTTGATACCAATAGTACTTATCTAGCAACAATTTATCGTGACTCTGAAAATGCTGATTGGGATAAGAATCCAGAAGCCTATACCATTGAAGAAAAATTGGTCAAACAAAATGATTTACTAAAAGTCTATTTGGCCAAAAGTGGAGGCGTAGCCATTAGTTTTAAAAAGAAATAAAATCTGTTGTTGAATTGAAAATTGACGAAATTGTTGCACTAATTGCAGACTATGGTATGAATCATTTTTAAGGAGCACCCTATTTTTGTGATGTATAAGTTTAGGGGCTTATATCTAAATAATCTGGCCGTGTTTCTACACTGGCCATTTTTTTTTGCCCTAACTACAAAAAATACCAATTGTATGTTTCATGTTTATAGGTAGTCCTAAAAAACAATAAGTATTCCAGGATTAGAGGAATACTTATTGCTAGACCAGGGGGAGATGATATCAAATCTATGAATCAGTATGAGGAAACTTTGTCACTTAATAACCTAAAAACAACAAAAATTCGTCAAAACAACTCTATTTTTTTGTGTACTGCAAGGGACTAGTACCATATTTTTCCTTAAAACATTTACAGAAATAGGATACAGAATTAAATCCAAGTATATAGGCAATGTCTTTTACTGAACCCATATTTTGTCTTAGCATTATTTCCGCTTTGGCCAATTTATAGGAAAGCATGAATTTACGGGGGCTTTTGCCATAGATTTTTTTCATCCAACGTTCTAATGTTGAAACACTCATCAGCATTTTACTAGCAATCTCCTCTACACTAATATTGGCATTGTCAGAAAAGTCTTCCATTATGGCAGAAATCTGCTTTTTAAAACTATTTACAGGAGTATCTGCCTGATAATTCAAATTATTCAATTCGCTGCTTTTTTCTAAAGTTGCCTGTTTTTGTTTGTGCACTGCTACCTGGTTCCTAATCTTCAAAAACAGGTTATTAGATTTAAACGGCTTTACTATATAATCGTTAGCACCTAATTCAAGACCCTCTGTAATTTTGTCTTCACTATTAATTGCACTCATCAGAATCACAGGAATAGCTGCAAGTGCTTCATTATTTTTTAACAACCTAAGTATGGAAAATCCATCTAAAGGAAAAGGCAACATTATATCTAATAAAATTAGATCCGGAATCTTTACCTCAAGATACTCTATTAACTTAGATCCATTTTCTAAGGCAGTAATACCAAATTCATTTCCTAACAATTCTACCAATGCTTCCCGTAACTGTTCATTGTCTTCAACAATACAAACCGTAGGTTTCATAGCAATCTTATTTATTTGCTGTTTTTAATTCAAATACCACTTTAACTATACCATTTAATTCAGAATGAAAACTTATATTACCACCCATTTTATTTACTAGTTCATAAACAAATGAAAGGCCTATTTCCAAATGCTCTGTTTCCATTTTTTGCAAGAACCCTGATGCAACTTTTGAGTTTAATTCCAATACATTAATTGTTTTACATTCATTTGAAATGGAAATTTTGAATAATCCATTTTCATTTTTTACATCTACAACTACATCTGTTCCTTTTGGGGAAAATTTAAACGCATTATCCAGTAATTCAAAAAAAAGGCACCCAGTTTCATCTGGGAACTGTAAAGCTTGAGATAATTCTATACTTGTAATAAGATCATCCAATCGCTGGTAAAACATAGCCCTTGTACTTGCCATTTTTAAAAACGTTTCGCCAGCCATCTCTAGTCTTGAAAGCTCTGGAATATGCTGTGATACGCCTGATTTAGGAGTTAGGGTTAGTGAATAGAAGTCCTTCAATCTCCTAAAAGAGTCCTGCATGGTATCATTACAATGCTTCAAGTACTTGATGTATTGTAATAATTTTTGGTCTTTTTTCTCTTCTGATTCCTTTATTAAAATTTCAGTTAAATATCGAATATCTTTCATGGGTCTGCCCATATGCATATTTAACAAGGAAAGAAAATTTGCATTGAATGACTCCATGTTTTTAAGCTTATCAACCATAAGACCAAATTTTCCAATCCTAGTTTGTATGGTGCAAAGTAAGTCTTTGAATTTGTAGGGCTTAAATACATAATCATCTGCTCCTAAATTCATTACAACTCTAAGGTCTTCGTATTGTGCTTTGGCGGTTAAAATGATAAAAGGAACTGTTGCCAATTCTGTCATTTTAATGGCTTTGAGCACTTCTACCCCATCCATAACTGGCATCATCATATCACAAACAATCAAATCCGGTTTTTCTATCATGGCCATTTGCATCCCAATCATGCCATTTTCTGCCACAACCACTTTATAATGGCTGTATTCCAGAAATTCCTGTAAGGATTCTCTAATTTGAACATCGTCTTCAATCACCAGTATTTTTTCGTGCATGTTTAATCCAAATTATAGGGTAAATCCAAACTTATTTTTGTGTACTTACCAATTTCACTGTCAATATGAAGTGTTCCTTTGTGTTGCTCTATAAAATATTTAACCACCACCAATCCTAAACCTGTTCCTTCTATTTTGTCTACATTAGTTCCACGGGAAAATGGTTGAAACAATTTTTTCTGATCTTCTGCACTAATACCAATTCCTTGGTCTTCTACAATTATTTGACATTTCTTTTTCAAAAAGCGAATGCTTAGAGATGGGGCAGGCTTGCCTTCTGAATATTTGAAAGCATTACTCAGCAAATTGTTGACAATATGAAACATCATCCTCTTATCAAAATGAATGTCAACAGGTATGCCTATCGCCATAAACTCAATGTTTCTATTATCTTTCCAGGGTTGATAGTGTTCTTTTACCAGATTTTCTAGAAAATTAACTATTGAAAGCTCCTCAATGTGTAATTGGAATTTCCCTGATTCAACCTTGCTCACAAATAAAAACTCATTTAGCAAGTTGGTCATTCCATCAATTTGGTGCATGACAGTATTGGTATATCGCTCAATTCCAGAAACCCTAAAATGCTGCAATCGCATCATTAGTAATTCTGTATTGGATAAAATTACAGATAGTGGTGTTCGCAATTCATGCGATACCATATTCATGAAATTGGTTTTCAATTCATTCAAATACTTTTCCCTAGACAAGTTTTTCTTGAACTCCTCTTCTATCCTTATCTGTTCAGTAATATCAGTGAAAAAGACAATAATCCTAGGAGATTTCCAATCCTTTTGAATGAATTTGGCAAATTGGTATTTCAAATTCACTTTATCACCATGCTTGGTATTTATTGTCAATGCTCTACTGCCTACCATATGCTTTTCATGCTTAAAATAAAACCTAATAGCAGTCAAAAAAGCCTTTTTCCCAACGGATATGATATTCTCCAAATTCAAAAACCCAATTTCAGGTAAGTCATGTCCGGTTACACTAGTCCATTTAGAATTAACAAAATGAATATTACAATCCGCGTCTAAAGTCAAGACCAACTCATTACTATGCTCAATCATAGAAAGAAACAAAGCATGGCTTTGTGCTAATTCAATTTCAGATTGGCGCATTCTAGTGATATCAATACCATAGCCAATCATGCTGACAAACTTATCATCCTCAAATACAGGATAAAATTTTCTCAGGGAATGATTATCTCCATGTACGTCAGAGTGATATACTTCTTCTATTTCAACGCTTTTCCTAGTTTCAAATGCCTGATTGAATGCAGCTCTTCGCCTTAAAGCAAACTCTTCTGGTAACTGTTTGAAAGTTGCATATTCAAAATCGTCTTTCCCAATAATCCACTTACTCATTTCTGTGGATTTAACTCCTACTTTATTGACAAATTCATATTGATGTTCCTTGTTAAAAATGGCTATATCAGCCGGAATATTATTTAAGAGGTTTTCGAAAAAGTTTTTTTGACTTGTCATGGCATCCAAAGAAGTGACCAGCGAAGAAACATTCTTATACACCCATAAATGCCCCTTTGTTTCCTCGGAATTAAAAAACTGATAATCGCGTAAAATGGATAATCCATCAGCAAAAGACAATTGTTCATCTTTTACATTTTCGGCTTGTTCGTAGATTTTTGCAATTCGATTCACAAATTGTTCTGGATCTTTAAAATACTTTTTGCTTTCTTGGGCAGCATTGGAACAATCCATTCCAATTAAGTTTTCAGGAGCAACAGGAATATGAAAAAGGTTACAGAAATAATGGTTCACATAAACAATTTTATGATCAAATGACTCAAAAAGGAGTGCATCTGAAATTCTGTCCAAAATATTTTTGAACAGTGCAGATTGTTTATTGTGGTTTTTATCCATTTATATGCTTCTAATTATCTACAATGTAAATACATTGATTTTTTATTTATTCTCCCACAATCACAAATCTTATAGTATCCGTTTGATTTTTAGAATTTAACAGCTACTTCATATTTTTAATTTGTCAGTAACCCATACCCTTAGTTTTAGGAATCTGAGCTTTTGACTGCTATAAGTCTCCCAAAAAATAAAAGCAAAATGTTAAACAAAATATGATGATAGTTTAAAGTACGCATTCATTGTTTTGTGATAGCATTATGCAGAAATTTTCATTTAGACTGACGAATTTGTGCTATTTAACAATTCCAGAACTACTGTCAGTTGTAATTTTTGTTTAATAATTTAATCATTATTCAGTAAAATAGTTAACAATTTTACTGAAATAAGTGAAAATGAAATGAAAACGGCTGAAAATGGACTAAAATGCCCAGTTGTCTGAGAATGTAGTGAATTCTGCCAATTGACCAATAATTGTTACAATTATTGAAGTACCTATTCTATTTAATGGCTTGAATGGCATATCAATTTTGTCTTGCAATAATGAATTTTAGCAAAAAAAAAATCTATGCTTGAGTATATCATTATTTATGTGGGATTTGCTTTCATTTTGTTTTTGTTTAGGCCAAAACATCCTCAAAAGACAGCACTTTCATCTAATGCCACAGCAAAAGGCATCATGAAAAAATAAAGCTAAGGTTTTGCGTCTTCCACTAAACGGATAGTCCAAAAATCATCTGCTAAGTCTGGATGACTAATATAGTCAAATGGCATCCAAGCATAGCCTTTTTTACCCCATGACTGTCCCCAAGAATTTCTGATCAAGCATTGTTTTTTTGCTTGATCATAGCCAACAGCCATTACTGCATGCCCTCCAATTTGGCGTTCTCCTTGTTGGGGCATAGGAATGATTGCATTCTTGCCCATTGACCAAAAACTTTCATACACAGAAAAACCAAAAACAAAAGGGAATCCCTCGGCTAAACAGCTTTGCAATTGGTTGATCTTCGTATTGTCTAGACGCATGTATTGCAATACTTGCGTTTTCTGAGCCTTTTTATACAAGGAAACAGGCGGTTTATGGGTAAATTTTGCTATCAAATAGGGCCAATCAGACTCAGGGCATACCCCATCTCTGTTTAAGGATTTAATGCCATCACGAATAAATGCACCACTATCAGAAAGTTCTGTATGAATTTGTACTCTTTCATTGTAATAGATAAACAATCTAGAAGGAATAAAATTTTCAATCTGTTGTTTGATTTGTCCAAATTGAAAAGCCGCACCTAATGCATTGGCTGTGCAGGACCCAAGACTTCCTTGATCATATACTTCTGGACATTGTTTACGCAAGTCTACACTGGAGGGTAGTTTTCTTTGAATCTTTCTAACACTTGCATATAACAAATCACGGTGATCAGGTAGGTCTGGCAACCAACCAAAATGGAACACCTTATTTGATGGCTTTGACATTTACTAGTTCTTTGATGAACAATCAGGTTAGGGTAAAAAAAGAACCGGGGAGGAGACTGTTTTTTAACCTGCCATATTTCTACAAACATATTTGTTTGCTATTGCAACTTTATCAGTGATTTCACTGTATTTATCATGTTTTTTAACCCGAATTATAATAGTGAAATCACCTTTTTTCCTATTAAAAAAAATACCGTCTTTTCTTCCAATAAAGACAAATGGGTATTGCAAAAAAAAGCCGCCTCAATTACTTGAAGCGGCTTTACTGACAAATTTATAGTCTATATATTTCTCCCGGTATTAATGATGTTCACCCCCTTAAACTTAGTAGTAGAACAACCATGAGATACTGCACTAACCTGACCAGGTTGCCCCTTTCCATCAAAAAAAGAGCCGCCCAGGCGATAGTCCTGTTCACCAGCTATGGCTGAACATGCATTCCAGAATTCTTGGGTATTTGCCTGGTATGCCGCGTCTTTTACAAGCCCTGCAATTTGACCATTTTTGATTTCAAAAGCCAATTGACCACTGAATTGAAAATTATAACGTTGCTGGTCAATTGAATATGAATTGCGGCCAAACATATAAATACCTTTCTCCGTATTCTTAATCATATCGGCCACTTTTAATCCATCTTTGCTAGGTTGCAAAGACACATTGGGCATACGCTGAAATTGAAAATTTTTCCAATTATCTGCGTAAGAACAACCTTGAGAAGCATTTAAGCCAAGCATATGGGCCTGGTCTCTGGTTACTTGATAATTAACTAATACGCCATTTTTAATGATATCCCATTCCCCACACTGAACACCCTCATCATCGTATCCAACAGCGCCTAGGGAGCCTTTCTGGGTCTTATCTCCTTTAAAATGAACTATCTCACTACCAAATTTAAAATTGCCTGATTTCCACTTGTCAAGGGTTAAGAAACTGGTACCTGCATAATTGGCCTCGTAACCCAATACCCTATCCAATTCAGTTGGATGACCAACTGATTCATGTATGGTTAAAAACAGGTTGGTAGGATCTAGGATCAAATCATACTTACCAGGTTCTACTGGTCTAGCTTTGATCTTTTCTGCCACTTGTGCACTGGCCAAACGCATATCGGCTAGGATATCATATCGATTCCTATAGAGTTTAAAAATCCCGTCTATCTCTTCCTTTTTATCGGGGATCATATATTCATAACCCATCCCCATTGGGCTACTAAGGGCATTGCGGGTTTGGAATTTACCTGAGCCGGCTTCAATTTTGGTTACAGTAAAAGTTGGCCAAATTCTATGAATGTCTTGGTCAATATATGAGCCTTCTGTAGAGGCAAAATATTTTTGCTCATTGATACAGAACAAAGAACTGTTGACAAAATTAACACCAGACTGTAATGCAATATCGTTGGCTTGCAACAAGAGGTCAACTTTGTCTTTTAAAGGCACGTCAAAAGCATTTTGAAGAATAGGTGTTTTCCAACTAACCTGTCCATATCCCTTTTGAGGTGCTAATTTCAGTGGCTCTTCTAATAATGGCGCGTTAAACTTGGCAATCTGTACTGCTAGTGCCGCAGTTTTGGCAATACTATCAGGCGTCATATTATCAGTGCTTGCAAATCCCCAACTGCCATTGGCAATAACCCTAATACCCATTCCATATGATTCAGTATTGGCAATATTGTCAACGCGTTTTTCTCGGGTATTGATAGACTGATTCAAATATCTTCCAATGCGAACGTCTACATAACTAGCACCCTTACTGGTTGCTGCATTTAAAGCAATATCTGCCAAACGCTTTTTGAGCGCAATGTCACCGGGTTGTAATAAGTCTTCTGCTGCCAAGAGTTTTGAAGACCCTAATAGTCCGGCACCCGCTGTCAATCCTGACAAGTATAAAAAGTCTCTTCTTTTCAATTCAATACATTTTAAATGAACAATCTTTTACCAAGAAAAGACCCCGAAGGGTCTTTTGCATGTATTAAACAGCGTCTGAAAGTGAAGTAAACGTAAAGTCCCTAATCTTCATAGGAGGTATCAAGTAACTTCTATTTGATTCAATGCTGATGCTTCTTTCAGCCTTGCCCAATGCCTCCACATTATTCAGCATAATCACAGGGCTTTCATTAAACCTCAAGTTCTTAATAGGATATTTGATTTGTCCGTTTTCAATGTAAAAAGTTCCGTCACGGGTAAGCCCTGTCAAGAGCAATGATTGAGCATCTACTAAACGGATATACCAGAGTTTAGAAACCAAGATGCCTCGTTCAGTACTCTTAATCAATTCTTCTAATGAAGCAGTTCCGCCTTCCATGATGATATTACTAGCAAAAGGACCAGCAGCTACATTTTTCTTTTGCGCCCAGAATTGAGAATAACTCAAGTTTTTTACAACACCTTTTTCAATCCAGTTAACCCTATCTAGTGCAAAGCCTTCACTATTCCATGTTGCATCTGGCAATTCAGGATGAAAGGGATCAGAATAGATGGTTACTTTTTCATCCATCAATTGTTCTCCAATTCTGTTTCCACCGCCGGGTTTGCTCATAAAGCTTCTACCCTCATCAGCTGTTCTTGCGTCAAATCCACGGAACATATTTTCCAACATATAGGTTGCCGCAACAGGTTCTAAAATCACTGTGTATTTACCAGGCTCAATGGCTTTGGCGTTGGCCGATCCGTTTGCTTTTTGTGCTGCAATTCTGGTTGCTGCCGCCGTATCTAATTTGTTCACGTCATTGAATCCACGTGCTGCATATCCAGAACCAGTGCCTTCTTGGTTACGAGTAGTGATGGAGAAAATCACATCCGTGCCTTTGTTATAACCAAAGAAGCCCTTGCTATTCATTACGGCAACAAAAGATGTTCTGTTCTCTATATAGCCAGCAGATTCTAATTTATTGTCTTTAGAAACTTTGATGCTTTTAGCAACGGCTTCTGCCCTAGTATCAGGCTGAATGGCTGCGGTTGCAGGAATATATGACTTGGATTCTTTGTAATCAATGGGGCCACGCATGGGCATGTACTCCGGATTTTCTGGAGAAAGTTTTGCCAATTCTTCTGCGCGTTGTACCACTTTTTTCAAAGAAGCATCATCAAATTCATTAATGGTTGCTGTACCAGATTTTTTCCCATATACAGAACGAATAGCCAATGTAAGTGTATTGGTATCACCTGCTGTAGAAACAGCGTTACGAGCGTAACGAATATTTCCACCTTCCACTCCACTAAGCGATACTTCGCATTCGTCTGCAGTGGAATAAGCCAGTACTTTTTTCAAAAGGGCTTGTGCGTCTTCTTTATTGAGTATTGCCATGTCTTTAGATTTTTCTTGCTGTGTTAATTACGTTTACTCCGTTAAAACGGGTGGTTGATGAACCGTGTGATACGGCATTGGATTGACCCGGCTGGCCCTTGCCATCATTAAAGGCACCACCCAAACGGTAGTCATCTTTATCGGCAATAGCAGTAACGGAATTCCAGAACTCCTGCGTGTTTGACTGGTAAGACACGTCTTTGAGCATGCCCACAATTTTACCATTTTTCACTTCGTAGAAACTCTGACCACCAAATTGGAAATTGTATCGCTGTTGGTCAATTGAGAAAGAACCATCACCAATAATGTAAATTCCTTTCTCTACATTTTTGATCAAGTCATCAACACTGAGTTTTTCTTTTCCTGCGGCCAAAGAGACATTGGGCATTCTTTGAAACTGAACATCGTTCCAGCTTTGCGCATAGCAGCAACCATGACTTTCTTTCATTCCCAACATATGTGCTTGGTCACGAATAGCTTGGAAATTTACTAGTACACCATCTTT
The DNA here is from genome assembly GCA_943372225.1 of Chitinophaga pinensis. Lineage (GTDB taxonomy): Bacteria > Bacteroidota > Bacteroidia > Chitinophagales > Chitinophagaceae > Sediminibacterium > Sediminibacterium pinensis_L. The sequence continues at coordinate 48,416 of CALRXV020000004.1, forward strand.
GATAATATCCCATTGTTTGGTACCAACGCCTTCGTCATCATAACCCACTGCACCAAGAGACCCGTATTGTTTTTTATCAGCAACAATATTTACCAGCTTTGAACCAAAATTGAATTTCTTGGAATTCAATTTCTCTAAAGTTAAGAAACTGGTTCCTGCATAGTTGGCTTCATAACCCAATACCCTATCCAATTCAGTTGGGTGTGCTACTGATTCGTGAATGGTTAACCACAAATGAGAAGGATCTAAGATTAGGTCATACTTACCTGGTTCTACGGACTTGGCTTTGATTTTTTGTTTCACATCTTCAGTAGCATTGGCTATATCTTCCATCATATCATAACGGTTCTTATAGCGCGTTACTACACCACCTACTTTTTCAGCAGGGTTGGCATTCAAATATTCATAACCCATACCCACAGGAGAGCTCAATGCCTTAATGGATTCAAACTTACCTGAGGCTTGATCAATTTTAGTTACTGTAAAATTGGGGAACAAACGGTGTATGTCTTGGTCAATATAAGAGCCATCGCTACTAGCAAAATACTTTTGTTCGTTTACTGCTAGTATGGCAGAGTTGACAAAATTTACACCACCTTTCATGGCAAGTGCATTGGCAGCCAAGAGTAGGTCTACTTTTTCTTTTACTGGAACTTCAAAAGCATTTTTCTCAATAGGCGTTTTCCAACTTACTTCTCCATAACCTTTTTGCGGCGCTAGTTGTACGGGATTGTCTAAAATTTTGGCATTAGCTTTGGCCACTGCCACAGCGCGTTCAGCTGTTTTAGCAACCCCTTCTTTGGTTACATTGTTACTAGAGGCAAATCCCCAACTTCCATTGGCAATAACTCTAATACCTACACCAAAAGATTCGGTATTGGCAACGTTTTGTACACGGTTCTCACGAGTAACTACAAATTGATTCAGGTAACGGCCAATTCTAACATCGGTATAAGTAGCACCCTTTGCTTTTGCAGCTGCAAGGGCCACATCGGCCAACTGTTTTTTAATGGCTACATCCATGCCCCCGTTCAAAGCAGCTTCCACTTCAATGGGGGTAGCATGCAACATGGAACGGGGAATCATAAATGCCCCCATACCCATGGCAGTGTTTCTTAAAAAGTCTTTTCTATCCAAAATAAACGGTTTTACAAGTGAATAATTATACAGCGTCTGACAATGATGAGAAGGTGAAGTCTCTGATGCGCATAGGTGGTATCAAAGCTGATAAGCCAGACTCACCACTTACACAGCGTTCGGGTTTACCCAATGCATCTAAATTATTGAGCATGATTACCGGGCTCTCATTAAAACGGAAATTCTTAACAGGGTGTTTGATTTTTCCGTTTTCAATATAGAAAGTTCCGTCACGCGTTAACCCGGTTAGTAATAATGTTTGTGGATCAACTGAACGGATATACCAAAGACGGGTTACCAAAATGCCTTTCTCAGTTCCCTTAATCAGGTCTTCTAAACTAGCATCGGTTCCTTCCATGATAATTCCATCAGGAGAAGGAATGGGCTTTACTTTTTTCTGGTCTGCCCAATATCGAGAATAATAAAGATTTTCTACCACTCCTTTATTAATCCAGCTCATTCTTTCTTGCGGTCTACCATCACCACTCCAAGTAGCCGTTGGCATTTCTGGATGTTGTGGGTCAGAATAAATGGTTACTTTATCATCTACTAATTTCTCACCTAATTTGGTTTTACCACCTGGCTTGCTCAAGAAACTTCTACCCTCGTCTGCCTGTCTGGCGTCCATGCCAAAAAACAAATTTTCTAGCAATACCACAGATGCTGCTGGCTCTAAAATTACGGTATACTTACCAGGCTCCAAAGCCTTGGCAGTAGCGGATCCTGCAGCTTTATAAGCAGCCACTTTGGTTAGATTTTCTACGTTTAATTTACTTACATCGTTATAAGATTTAGACGCATAACCAGAACCTTTTCCGTCTTCTGTTCTAAGGGTTACATTAAAGTCAACTCCTGTGCTTGTATTGTAGGCAAACAACCCATGAGAATTCATCATAGCAGAAAACCCAGCACTATTTTCCATGAATCCGGCTGCAGTTAATTTATTTTCTTTGGCAATCTTTAAACTGGTTGCCACTGCGTCTGCTCTGAGTTTTGGGTCAATAGCAGCGGTTGCTGGAACATAAGTTGCAGACTCTTTATATTGTTGTGGGCCTAAGAAAGACATAAACTCAGGATTCTCTGGAGCCAGCTTTGCCAACTCTTCAGACCTTCTTACTACTTTCTCTAAAGAAGCATCATCAAATTCGTTGATGGTGGCCACGCCTAATTTTTTTCCAAAAGCAGATGATACCACCAAACTGCTCCTGCTAATTCCACCACTGGTAGAAACAGCATTACGGGCATACCTGATATTTCCGCCCTCTGATCCGCTTAGGTTAATTTCACATTCATCGGCTTTTGAGAAAGCCAGTACTTTTTTCAGCAATTGTTCTGCCTGTGCTTTGTTTAATATAGCCATGATTAGATTTTTCTTGCAGTGTTAATAACATTGATACCATTGAATCTTGTGGTAGATGCACCATGTGATACGGCACTTACCTGACCGGGCTGACCTTTACCATCAAAGAATGAACCACCCAGTCTATAATCACGTTTATCGGCAATAGCCGTTACAGAATTCCAGAATTCCTGTGTATTGGATTGATAGGCTACGTCTTTGAGCATAGGTCCTATTTTACCATTTTTAATTTCATAGAATAACTGACCGCTAAACTGGAAATTATATCGTTGTTGGTCAATACTATAAGAGCTCTCACCAACAATGTAAATACCCTTCTCTACATTTTTTACTATGTCTGCAGGGCTCATGGTTTCTTTACCTGGTTTCAGAGAAATATTAGGCATCCGCTGAAACTGAACCGAACTCCAGTTATCGGCGTAGCAACAGCCTTGCGATTTTTTCAATCCTAAAATATGTGCTTGGTCTCTAGTAGCTTGATAGTTGACCAAAACCCCGTCTTTAATTATATCCCATTCCTGGGTTTCTACACCTTCATCGTCAAACCCAACAGCACCAAGGGAATGAGGTTGCAATTTATCTGCAACAATATTGACTAATTTACTGCCATAATTAAAATTACCCGCCTTCCATTTATCAAGGGTTAGAAATGAAGTACCAGCAAAATTGGCTTCATAACCCAAAACCCTATCTAATTCAGAGGGGTGACCCGATGATTCATGGATGGTCAAGAATAAATTGGTAGGATCAATAACAAGATCATATTTACCAGCATCAACAGACTTAGCAATCATTTTTTCTTGTACTTGTTTTGCACCGTCTTTGGCATCTTGTAACATGTCATAACGATTCCTGTACAAATTACCAGTTAAGCCTTTAATAGTTTCTCCAGCAGAAGGATTCAAATATTCATAACCCATGCCCATGGGGGCAGACAAGGCGCTCCTGGTTTCAAACTTTCCTGAAGTGGCGTCTATTTTTGTGATAGAAAATGTTGGCCAGATTCTGTGAATATCTTGATCAATATAAGAGCCATCGCTACTAGCAAAATATTTTTGCTCATTCACTAAAAAGAGCAGGCTATTCATGTAGTTGGCACCACCTTTCATAGCGGCGTCATTTACACTAAGCAGCAAGTCTACTTTTTCTTTAATAGGAACCTCAAAAGCATTTTTTTCAATAGGCGTTTTCCAACTCACTTCTCCCTGACCCTTTTGTGGAGCCAATTGCACGGGCTCGGTTAAGAGGCGGGCATTTTCTTTTGCAATAGCAACCGCTAAAGCAGCAGTTTTAGCAATACTATCGGTATCTAAATTATCCGTAGCAGCAAACCCCCAACTACCATTGGCTATAACCCTAATGCCTATACCATAACTTTCCGTATTGACTACATTTTCTACTTTGTCTTCTCTAGTTATCACAAACTGATTCAAGTATCTACCAATGCGCACATCGGTATAACTTGCCCCCTTTGATCTTGCCGCATTTAAGGCAATATCTGCCATGCGCTTTTTCTGAGAAACATCAAATCTGGTATCTAACAATGCTGCCGCGTCTACTTGATTGGCATAAAGCATTGATTTTGGCAAAAAGAGCGCCCCCATTCCCATGGATGCGTTCCTAATAAAGTCTTTTCTTTTCAAAATGGTTCAGGCTTTATAGGGTGTATAATAACCGTAATATAAGAAACTAGCCATAACTAACCACGCCATTTATCATATTATTCCAATTTGGATTCTATCCACAAAACCGCGAGTCCCAATAACAAAATGAGCCAGGCCCAAATTGCTGGAATTAACTGTTTTTGTGCGGGCTCGTTTTCTTTGAATTTATTCATATTAGTAAATCCAGGATTGACTAACCAAGTATTTGTTTCTTGGATTCGTTTGGACCATTGTGGGAGTAACCAGTCTTTGGTATCAAAGACATACCATGGTTTGATTTGACCACTGGAGCTAATGGTATTCTGCCAACCAGATTGCCAGGGCCAAAACTGACCTTCCTTTCTAAATGTATACAGCGGGTTTTGTTGCAGAAAGATTTTTGAACCAGATACAAGGGCAATAGAATCTTGCGTAAGATCTTTCCATTGAATTATTGGAGTAGCCTGTTTAACAAAATTCATTCCCGAACCCATTGTCCAAGATTCTTTGACTGCTGATTGACTAGTGACTGATTCCAATAATTGGGTCCAATAAAAATCATAGTCCCATTGTTTTCCAGCAAGCGACCAAAGATGGGTTTGTTCTAGGGTACTAAATCCAATTTTGCCCAGGCCCTCCAAATAAATACCGGAAACTACCCTTCCCTTTGCATCTGCAATCAGGGTTTGCATTTTTGCAGAGGGCAAAATTGTGAGATAGGCATCTTTGTTAATAACAGGATGCCAAGCACTGTCTTGACCTTGCATTATCAAATTCCGATTTGCGATTGAACTATCTTGAATATTTTTCATTGAAAACATTTGGTCTAATAAAGCCGCGTGTTTTAAAATGGTATCCGTAGTGACCAATAAGCCAAGACCCTTTTCTCTAATAGCAGTTCTAACCTGGTATTGTTCCATGGCAGACAAGCTATTGAGTGAAGATTCATCAGTTAAAAGCAGATCAAAATTAGAGAGTAAACCCGTGCTAATGTTGAGTAAATTGGTGCTGGCGCGATTGGAGAAAGCCTGATCAAAAATTTGTTTGCTGATCCTAGTTCTAGCCGCCAATTGGTACCCATGATCGGTTAGCCAGTTTTTTAAGAATTTTTGTTCAAAACCAGGGGCGTCTTGCAAAAGCAATACTGATATTGGTTTGGGTGATTGCACTATAAATGGAACGGTATTTTTTTCCAAAGTATCTTTTCCTTTCAGAAGTACTAATTGATAGCTGCCTGTACCCAAATTTTTGGGGCTTGGATTAAATTGAAATTGATGATTGCTTTGAGTACCAAGCAATCTTTGATCAATGACCTGCAATCCTGATACTAATTGCAGTTGTATTTTTTGTTGCTGAGGATTGTTTACACTTCCTTGTATTAATAGACTTTGACCAAGAGCAATTTCTTGCCTCCAATGTATATTAGCAATACCAGTAGGCAATGCGCTAACATGAAAATGGGATTTTGATTTGGGAATATTCCAAATACTAGTATCGGGCAACCCAAAACCAAAAAAATGAATTTCAGATGCTTTCTCTATGGCCGCTTGATCTAAATTTTCCCAAGATAATTTTACAGCATTAGACTTGTAGTATACTTCAACACTATCTTTTTGATAACCTTCGGTTAGAATCAACAAATGATTATTACCAGAAATAACTGAACTTTTATCAAAAGGAATTACCAATAAGGCCATACCCAATACTACCGCCAAGGAAGCCCATAATCTTAACCAACGTCTACGCTGAATGGGATTTAAAAAAACTACTCCCAAAAATACCATTGTCAACAGGACAATACCTATCAGATAAAGAATCATCATGGCTTCCTGTTTAATTGAATAAAATATTGTTGAGACAGACCACCATCTGCTGAACGCTGTTGCAGATTGGGCAATCTTGAAGCAGTTATTAATAATTGCTCACAGGCAGTAATAGCCAAATGTCTGTCATAATTGGAAATAGGTTTTGATAATGGTAACTGTTCCATGATTCTTTTCATGGCTTCAAAAGCCAATAAATATTTACCTGGTTTGGCAATGGCTGCTTGGTGCAATTGATTCAATGTCTGATTCAACACAACCAGATCAGTTGGTTGTTTACCCATACCAAGTTCTAAAGAAGCAAGCAATCCCATCCCTTGTCTTAAAGACATCAAAGGATTTATATTTACTGGTGCAGTTTGCAATTTGAGTGGGGGAACAATTTTACTCAAATCGGCTGTTAACCTTTTTTCCAATTTGATGGGGGTGGTTTTCTGACTTGTCTTGGCTACATAAGCTCTTGATTGCTGTTGCAAATCTTTGAGCAAACGAAGGGCCTTGTATTCAAAAGGCAGCGCTTCTTTTGGAAAGAAAGTGCGCAGTTGCAATTCTGATTTCCACATCTCATTGAGAATGGCTTTTAATTGCATTTTGGTTTGCGGGTCAAAAAAACTAGCGTCTTCTGCATTATCGTGTTTGTGGGAGAACTCATCCATAATGGCAGATGCATCTCCAAATGCGGCGCCACCATGGTCGTGTTCGTCTTCATCATGACCGCCGCCCACTTCTCCCATAGATTCCTCACCCAAAAATTTACCATAACGCAAACGGAGCAATTTCTGGTCAATACCCAATGAATTGCTTTTTTCTTTAAATGAATCCAAAGGCATTTTATCCTTGTCTCTTAATAATTGTTCTGTTTCAATGATGATCTGCCGCTGACTTCTGAAAAATTCTGGTTTTAGGTTCAAACTATTGATGACTATATCTGTATTCATCAATTCTGCTGTATCCGGCAAATTGATGATATGTATATCTGATCTTGCTTCTTGTCCATGACTATCTAAAGCTTTTAAATAATAGTACAACTCATCACCTGGTTGCATCTTAAGGGCCTGTAAATTAATTGTCAGCAAGATCTCTTTGTTCAATTCACCTGCGTTAAACTTACCAAGGTCTCGCTCCTGATCTTGAAACTTTACGGCTTCACCTCCCCCACTTGCTACTGTTAGCATTAGCTTGGTTTGGACTATGCCATAGTCATCACTGATGCTGGCTTTGAGGGGCACTTGTAAAGAAGCACCGTAGTCAATAGTTTTATAAGGAGCTGGCTCTTTAATTCTAATGACCGGAGGTAAATCATGCACCAATTCTATTGGATAGTGTTCAGACAAGGTTTTCCCAAAATTGATCTGATACAAACCATTGGCATTGACCTTGGTTTGAAAACGCCATTTGGTATGCGCTGTATCTAAAGGTTTGAAATTTTGTGGAATAGAATCATTGAAACGAATAGCGGGTGCAACTGCATTTGCATCAGTTAGGATAACCCACTCAACAGAAGAACCTTCTAAAGCATTGATAGCGGGTTGTTCTTGTTGCAAACTTGGTTTGCCTGTATAAGCAGGTGGTTGAATTTGAATATGCATGGAATGGATGCCAGCAACAACCATTTTTGTTGTAGTCAGTTCCACCGGACTTTGATTTTTGCTATCATAAAACCAATGAAAATAACCCAACAGAAATATAGCTACTAAGAGCGTTGTTAAAACGCCAACCCAAGTACTGATTAGTTTTGCAAAAGGATGCTTTGGCTGCAATTGCAAGAATACCAATGCTATTTTCTGACGCTGCCATTGCTCCAATTGTGTTCCTTGATTAGTAGATTGAAATAATAAATCAGCACTATCTTCCAGTAAAGGATAATTAGCATTTAAATAGGCCGCTAGATCCGTCTCTGAAAACTTCCATTGTTTAGAAAAAATAAATAGCCCCAACAATGCTATAACTTCTAATGCTATTAACCAAAAATGGGAAACTGGATGCAAGCATTGAAGCAATAAAAACACAAATGCCAATAGGGTCATGGCACGTAATAAAAACAATCCTGCTTTTAAGAACTGCCATTGTTTATGCAGCAATTTAATCTGAGTTAGGTGATGCTGCTCAGCCATGGGTTTTGTTTTTAGTTTGATAAAAAACAATCCCCCTTTCTATGATTAACAACACTAGTAACAAGCCCCAGATCCAATGACTCAATGGTTGCTGACTAGTAGAAACTCTTGGATTAATTTGCCCCCTATTTTGAATGGGTTGTTCTGGTAGTAATTGAACCGGATCTATGGCAAGTTGACTAGGTTCAAATGGTCTAGAACCCAATAAAAGATCCATCATCATACTTGGAAATGCTGGGCTCCAAACCAATCCATTCCAATCTGGATGAAAACGCGTATTCATGAGATACTGACCATTCCCCCATTTTTGTAGCACCGCTTGACCAAATCCATCTTCCCAAATCATTTCGCCTTTTAACTGCATAGGAATGGTTTTGTATAATGGAATCTTTTCTTGGAGACTACCTGAGCTTGCATAGATTTGGGTTTGCACCAATTGTCCATTACCCAATTGATAGGACCAAACATGCTTAGCATTGTTCTTTGGCAAGGGCTTGTCAGACAACCAAAACAACCAATCTTGGCCCTCAGGAATTTGAGTTGGATTATTGCATTTAGTAACCAAGATGGCATCTCCGCCTACAGTTTGAATGGCTTTACAAGCAGCCAACAAATAATCGGCATCAGCAGCATAAACGTCTGCAAATACAGCAATGCGAATGGTTTGTTTGCTCCTTTGCATAGCAGTATCAACTTGGGAGGGCATGGCATAAGATTTCCAAACCATGGATCTATGTAAGGCTGGTTTTACTCCTCTATAATATTGCAATAGTTCTGGCGTAAACAAATGCAATTGGTAATTTAATGGCACTTGCTTTTCTAATTGAGTTGCTAATGCCCAAAAATTAGGAACTGGTTCTGATGGATTGGTTTTAATTGAATCAGACTTTAGATTTAATTCAGGGAACCCGGTTTCCAAAGCATGCAATTCCATACCAAGTTTCAACAAAGAATCAATGCCTTGTTGGTGCGCCTGATAGGCCATTTTCATGGACGCTCTTGGTATCAATACCCATCCCTGATTGCTTTGGCTAGTCTTACTGTTCCAAGTAGGTTGGGCTAAAAACAAGGCAAGCAATAAGATAATCAAACACCTTAGAATTAATAACCAAATTTCAGTGAGTTGCAGTCTAGAACTTCGCTTACTAGGCGATGGATCCATGAAACGAATACTTCCTACTTCAAGTACTTTTCCTGGTTGTTGGTTCCACAAATGAATGGCAATAGGAATAACAATACCTAATGCAGACCAAAGCCATATAGGATTCAAGAATTGCATTAGCGGGCGGATTTATTGCGTTGGTTCAGATAATCCCTTAGCGCTCCATCTAATGGGTCTTGTATATTCAGTTGATGCAAACGTATTTTCCGGTTCAACAATTCTTTTTTAATGGTCTCCTGGTAAGCCGCTCTTTGTTGCAAATAAGCTGATTGTAAAGTTCCAGTAATAGGCATCATCACGCCTGTCTCCAAATCTTTTAATCGCTGATAGCCTTTAAAATTTCCTTGTAATTCATTGTCACTGACCAATTGAAATACCAAAACTTCGTGTTGCAAGGATGATAAGGATTGCAATAGGTCAAGAATCTCATTGTCCTCTTGATAAAAATCGGTGATACAAATTAAAAGGGCTCGCCTATGCACCCCACTAAATATCTCTTTGTAACCAACAGGGTCTGTAAATACTCCTGCTGCTTTTATTTGTTCTAATTGGTGCAAGAATCTGGGTAAGTGCTGACTATCTCTTTTAGCAGGAAGCGAAAATAATTTGCCATCTTGTAAGACATCTAGCCCTATAGCATCGCCCTGCTTCTGAGCCAGCCAACCCAATGATGCAGCCAAATAACGCGCGTATTCCATCTTACTAATGGCCCCATCACGATGGTTCATAGAATTACTCGCATCTACTAAAAACCGAACTTGAATACTGGTTTCAATTTCTGATTCCCGAATATAATATCGGTCTGAACGAGCAAACATTTTCCAGTCAAGAGAACGCAGATCATCACCCGGTTGATAACTGCGGTACTGACTAAATTCCATACCCTCACCCTTAATACTGCTTTTATTAAATCCCTCCATAAAACCGTCAATGGTGGTCTTTGCCGCCAAGGGTAGGTCTTTGATAGACAGTAGAATTTTAGGATCAAGTAATTGGCTCATGAATCAAATTAAGACAATGCGTTCTTGGGTCTAGGAATGGCTTCTAACAAATGACTGGCCACATCATCAGAACTTATGCGTTCTGCTTCTGCTTTAAAATTCATCAAGAGTCTGTGTCTCAAAACAGGATGCGCCATGGCTTGCAAATCTTCCATGGTAACAGCATATCTACCTTTGAACAAAGCCCTTGCTTTTGCCGTTAAAATCAATGCCTGCCCAGCTCTTGGGCCTGCACCCCATCTTACCCATTCTTTTACATATTCAACGGTGGTAGTATCTGGTCTAGTAGCCCTGATCAGTTCTGCCACCCATTGTACCAATTCATCTGCAATATGCACTTGACGCACCATTTGTTGTAATGCCACAATTTCTTCTCCATTCACTACTGGATTTACTGTGGCTTTTTTGGAGCCTGTAGTATTACTCAAAATGGCTGTTTCTTCTGCAGCTGTTGGATAACCAATTTTGATGTATAATAAGAAACGGTCTAATTGTGCTTCAGGCAAAGGATAAGTACCTGATTGTTCAATGGGGTTCTGCGTAGCCAAGATAAAGAAGGGTCTGTCTAAAGGATAGGTTTGACCCCCATAAGTAACTTCAAATTCTTGCATGGCTTCTAATAAAGCCGATTGCGTTTTGGGAGGAGTTCTATTAATTTCATCGGCCAATACAATATTGGAAAAAATAGGGCCTTTATTGAATTTGAAAAAACGCTTCCCAGAACTATGGTCTTCTTCCAGAATCTCCGTACCAACAATATCTGTTGGCATTAAGTCTGGGGTAAACTGAATTCTTCTAAACTTTAAGTGTAGTGCCTGACTCATGGTGCGCACCATTAAGGTTTTAGCCAAGCCCGGTACCCCTTCTAACAAACAATGACCTCCAGCCAATAAGGCAATGAGCATTTCTTCTAAAATGCTATCCTGCCCCACAATCACTTTTTGAATTTCTGTTTTGAGCAAGGAGAGTTTTTGAATCAATTCCTGCAACTGTTTTTCTGATTGCTCCAAAGCGTTCTATTTATTAGATTAAAATGAAATCTGTTATTTCTTTTTGAGAAACAAGGAAATTAGACAGAAATGAAGGAATTTTAAAAAAAAATACACCTGCGGAAGGGCAATGGTCTAAATATCTCATGAAAAGTTCCAAATTTAGTTTCACCAGGTTGCGATATCTCTCAGGAGATTGGGATACGGATGTAAGAATGCCCTCTAATATTCTGAATTCTCTGGTAGAATATACCAGCATTCCCATTGAGCCTCAGGAAAAAATTGTAGACCTGAGCAGTCAAGACCTATTTCAAGCGCCCTTTTGTTATCTCAGTGGTCACAAACTTGTTCAGTTTAATGCCACAGAGAATGCGCATTTTAAAAAATATGTAGAGAATGGTGGCTTTGTGTTTGTAGACGATTGCAACCATGATATAGACGGTTTATTTGCCAAATCATTTGAAGCACAGATGGGGCAAACTTTTGGCGCGGGCCGATTAAAAAAAATACCAAACACCCATGACCTCTATCACAGTTTTTTCAAATTTGAAAAAGGACCACCCACCACGGGTTTTGAACTCAATGGCTGGGGCGATGATATAGTGCATGATTACCTCAAAGCCATTGAAATTAATGGCAGGATTGGCGTGCTATATAGTAATAAGGACTATGGCTGTGAGTGGGACTATGATTTTAGAAACAAGCGGTTTTTGTCTGAAGACAATACCAAGTTTGGGGTCAATATTATTGCCTATGCCATGGGTTCTTAAACAATAGCCCCTATTGAACCTGTTGAGCAAGGTGTTAATTCAAAAGTCCTATCTGGTTCAAAACCTTTTTCTTGCTGGTGCGATACAAAGAGCAGGGTTGTTTTGGTTTCCTTTCTAATCTGTTCAATCATCCCAATTACTAGGGCGGCACTAGCATCATCTAAACCAGAAGTAGGTTCATCCAAAATGAGTAGGGGCGGGTGTTTGACCATGGCCCTGGCAATTAAGACCATGCGTTGTTGTGCAGCAGGCAAAAACTGAATGGGTTTATTTTTGAGTGATAGTAAACCCAAATAATCCAACCATTCATTTGCCAATCGCAATTGCATTTCAGAAGGCTTAATATAAACCCCAATGCTATCCATGCAACCAGAAACAATCATCAGTTCAATGCTATCCAATCTTGAAAAATGCTGGATTATCACGGGGTTGAAATAACCTATATATTGTTTAATGTCCCAAACGGTTTCTCCCCCACCCTTTTTCATTCCAAATAAATACAAATCTTGTCCATAGCCCTTGGGATTGTCTCCTGTAATCATGGATAATAAAGTAGACTTACCAGAACCATTGGGGCCCTTGAGCTGCCAGCATTCACCTGCTTGGATGGTCCAATTAATCTGATCCAAAATAGTACGCTCATCATAACTTACACAGAGTTGCTTCATTTGCACCAAGGGACCAGCCGGTGCTTGAATGGTTTTGAGTGCTCTTGGTATGAGTCTAAAACTATTTTGTTTTAAATGGTCAGCTAGATGTTCGTGAAAAGCAAGGGCTGATTCAAAAGATGTTATTTCATTGTCTTGATACCAGTGATAGGTTTGAATAAAAGGTAGAATGTCTTTTTGTCTTCTTACCAATTGAATCACAGGTTTGGTTTCTGCAATCATTTTCATGGTAGCCAAAATACTGGCCTGACCTTGCAGATCTACATGGTCATAGAGTTCATCTAATAGAAAAAAATCGGCTTTGCCAAACAATAAGTGATTGAGCAGGGCTTTTTTTTGTTCCCCACTTGACAAACTGTGTAAAGGCCTATCATATTCGTTATTTAATCCGCTTTTGCCATGCAGGAACTCTTCTTGCAAAAAATTATCCAATATGCCAGCAGAAAATACAGCAGCTTTTTTTTCCGAAAAATCAGCTCCTGATATAAGCAATTTACCTTCCAATAGGCTTTTAATCAGCTCATTGGAACTTTCTTGGTGTGGTAAATAAATAGCTATATGTGTAAAAGAAGCCATGGCACAAGTTAAATCAGAATTCAAAAAGAATCCAAAACCAAGTATAAAAGACTAGTTTTGCCGCCGGTTTCAAAAAAAATCATCAGTTATGAGGAAAATCTTAAGTCATAGAAAAATATTGGGTGTAAGTGAAAATGTAGCACTTAAAGACTTAAAGTCAATCTATAGGAATTTGATGAAGGAATGGCATCCTGACAAGTTTCATGACAATCATGAACAAAAAACGGAAGCTGAAGAAAAAAGCAAGAAGATTATTGAAGCCTATCATTTTCTAGTAAGCATTGCCCCTGAAACCAAGGAACAAATGATGGGTGCTTATTTAGAAACCACTAATAATGCTACTATTGAAGATTTTGAATACAAGTCAGAAATGTTGCGTATTAGTTTTTCAGATGGCAATACCTATGAATATTTTGGGGTGCCAAAATCTATCTATGTAAAACTGGTAAATGCAGAAACGCCTGGGCGTTTTGCACGCAGACATATCTTTCATGAATTCTTGTATAGAAGTACTAGTAAATTGGTAGCGGGAGAATAATTAGTCTTTCCAAGTTTCTATCTGCAAATCATCCATTTCTTGTCTACTCTTGGTAGACCTGAAAGCAAAATAACCACCTAGATAAGGTTGTGGGTCTTTCCATTCAAAGAACTTGACGCCGTCAACGAAAAAACTAATTACCCCATTGAGTACTTCAATGACAATATGGTAAGTTTTATTGGCTTCTAATAAATGCGGGGCATCAGCAAAATCAACTAAGATTTTTTTATCACCCTGCAAGTATTTTCTAAATCGAGTACTGGTATTATAATTACCGCCCATTCCCACATAATAAAGGTTTAAGGAATCATATTCTTCAAACTTACTCTTTCTATTAAATTGCAAACCCCCAGGTGGATCCTGTGCGTGAAAAAACTGGTTTAAATCTGAAATACGGTCATTGACACCTCCTGCCATGACAATCTTGCGTTTGTAACTAATTCTAATATTAGCAGGCAATTTTTGACGCAGCCAAACGGTGGCTCCACCCTTGGTATCTAAGGTTAATTTACCCTCATTTAGTTCTATTCGCTCCGCAGCATCGGGCATTTTCTCAATTGCCCAAACAGAAGCATTTAAAGCATTGCTAAAGTCTTCTTTAAAGATGGTTTCCCAATGCCCTTTCTGGGCTTGAACTTGCAATAAAAAGCAGCAGCAAATTATGGCGACCCATTGTTTCATTTGGCTTCTAATTTAATGGCATCATACATAATCCCGGCTCCTGGTTTACATTGCACCATGCGTAGTTCAATGGTATTATTTCCTGACAATAAATAACTGGATGGGAAAATGATTTCCTTTAATTGATAATAGCCTCCTGCTACTGCAGATCTATATACACTGGCGTCATTACCCATTTTTAAAGTTTTAATGATTTTTCCATTAATCAAAACGTCTAACTGTGGGTTGCGGGCACAACCTGCCACAGCAATGGTTAAGCAAGCGGAATCAAGGTATTGTTTTGTATTTGAAAATTGAATTTTCCAAGACCCTTCCTTGGTTTGTGCATAATACCAATCAATAGGTTTAGACTCTCCAATGGTATAATTTAATTGTGCTGGGGGCTGAAACATTAAGTCATAAGCCCTTTTATGATCTGCTAATTTGAAGCCAGTAGTTTTTCTATCGGCCTGGCCAATTTGCCAGAGCAGATTTCCATGAGTTGCTGGTTTCCAATTAATCTTTCCAAGGTCTTGTTTACCTTGCTTAATATTGATATTGGCTTGTTGCAATTCTTTTGTTTGATTACTCCCAAATGCATAGAGGGTATAGGTTCCAGGCCTGATGTCTTTGAGTTCAAAACCACCATCAGTCTTGGTTTTAGTATCATAGATATAGCCCCTACTCTGCGCCTGCCAGTCATAACCTGGTGCTGCCAAAATTACCCGAGTACCTTCTAACACAGGCTTTCCATTAATCAATAATTGACCAATAGCAGTTCCCCTTTCTTTAGGATATTCTGGATCAGACATCCAGCTATAAGGCCATTTGGCTTGCTCTGATTTGGCCATTGATTTTGCCTTGCTCCAAATTTCAGGAATGGTTTTGCCTTCGGCGATATATAAAAAAAAGGGACCGTTGAGTTTTTTCCAATCATCCGCAATCAGGTTATCGCCTTTGCGAACATCGCTCAAAAAATGGCCACAATTAAACATATTGATCAAAAAGGGAGTGCTATGTACATTTTGGTATTGCTTGGTGGGACCTCCATTCAAATATTCGTGGCTTGGATTAATCACAAACAAACCATACCCCTTGCTACCAGCCATTCCATGAACAAATCTATCTTCAATATAATCGGCATAATCATATTTGGTATAATAAGAACTGTCTGGCATTAAGAAGGTCCAGTCTTGTACATCATGGGTTAGCTCAGACATTTTTGGCATGGGTCCTTGAATACTATCTCTGACCAAATGATAATCAAACAAAGATTCGTCTGCTTTAATTCCCCAACGAGTTTGACCATAGTTGCCAATACTGTCCTTAGCATTATGTGATTCTAATAAGTAACAATAAATACCTGCATCACCTGTCTTTAAGAGATAATGCAAATCATAAGTAAAATGATTGGAGGCAACATGCAAAAAACTCAATTCTACCAAACTATCGGTTTTCCTGATGACCCTACAAACTGATGGACTCATGTTAAAATCAGGAGCCAACAAATATGCCCTACCAGCTTTTCCTAGTAAACTAACACCCTTAACAGTAAGTGCATTTAAGTCTGCATTGTTTTTATTAAATGAAACAGCAATGATTCCATTGTCTAATTGTATGGTATTGCCAGATTCCTGAACGGAGATCTTTTGAGATAATCCAAAAAAGGGAAAACATAATAAAGCAAATAAAATGTTTCTCATTTGGGGCAATTTATAGTCAAAATATTAAACAAAATCAGGGTAACCATCCTGTTCTTATGGGTACTTCAAAAAAACAAATGACAAGATGGCTAAACTATCATCTTTTAAACTAATTAAAATTTTAGATTCCAAATGTTTAACACTAAATTCATTTTAGAAAGCTTACCATGACATTAGAATCTGCCAAGGGAACTATACCTAAATGGTCAACTTATTTTTTATATGCCATTGGATTAACCCTTGCTTATATTTTATCTGGCTTTTTTTGTATTCCTTATTTGAGCCCACCGCCTGATAATTATAGTTTAATATGGTTGCCATCTGGTGTTGGCTTATTACTTTTCATGGTTCTAGGTTATTCTGCCATTTTTTGGGTATTTGTTGGAAGTTATATTATTAACGGTTTTTATTTTGTTGTTTTTTTTCAGCAAAGCATTGATACTAGCCTTTTATCATATAGCCTACTGTATGCTTTAATTGATGTTTTAGAAGCCTATTTAGCATGGAAGATTGTGTTATATTTTGAAAAGAAAGACAAGTACCCCTTATTTACACGAAACAATCAATTGATAAGTTTTTGGATTTGGGTTTGTCTTTTACCCTCATTTATCGCTGGCATTAGTCTAATTGGAGTAGAGATGATGCGTGCTGGAAAAATGCTCGCATCTTCTTTAACCATAAAAACAATTGTTTATTTCACCGTTGGAAACACCAGTGGTTTTTTATTGGTATCGCCCATATTTTGGGCAATAAAAAATAAAAAATATTTCCCAAAATCTCCTTCTAAAAATATTATTAGTACCATTTTATTAATCATAAGCATCATTTTAATTTCCTTTTTTGCCAAAATTCCTGCCATTGTATTTGTCATCATTCCAGTTTTGGCCATTCTAGCTAAATATGGAAACTTGTTTTACTCCATTATTACAGCTTTCATTATTTGTATAATGCTTTCAATTGGCACTTCTGCCAACTTGGGATATTTTGCCTTACACATGGA
Organism: Chitinophaga pinensis; assembly: GCA_943372225.1. Lineage (GTDB taxonomy): Bacteria > Bacteroidota > Bacteroidia > Chitinophagales > Chitinophagaceae > Sediminibacterium > Sediminibacterium pinensis_L. Next base: position 65,560 of record CALRXV020000004.1, read on the forward strand.
AAATGATAGCAGTTTTGAACCAGTTCTATTCTTGGTATCATTAATATTTGTGTTGCTCTTCTCAACAGTTGCTTTTGCCGAATTAAACCTGCATAAAAATAATTTACAAAAGCTGGTTAATGAAACCGTTAATACATTGGAAGTAAGTGAAGAGCGTTATAAAGTATTGGCTGAGAATGTGATTGATGTAATTTGGGTATTAAATTTAAAACTAGGCAGGATCACTTTTGTAAGCCCTTCAATTTTCCAATTAAGGGGATATACCTCAGAAGAAGCCATACAACAAAGACTTGAAGATAGTTTGACTCCTGATTCCGTTAAACGGGTTAATGAAAGAATTGCCGTGGCAAGTAAAGAGTTTCTGTCAAATCCAAACAAGCTTGTTTATTATTATGATGAGTTTCAACAATACCATAAAGATGGAAGCATTATTTGGATTGAGACGGTCACTCACTTGATCAAAAACAAACAAGGCGAGTTAGAAGTAATTGGTATCTCAAGGAATATTAGCAAACGAAAAGAGGCAGAAGCTATTCAACAGGCTACCAATAAAAGACTTGATGAGTTAAATGCCACCAAGGATAAGTTCTATTCTATTATTGCTCATGACCTTATGAGTCCTTTTAATACATTAATTGGTTTTAGCAGTTTACTCAACAAACAATCAGCTAAAAACGATATGGAAGGCGTTGCCAAAAGCGCCAAGTTCATGCACGATGCAGCAGAAAAAACCAAGGACCTTTTAAAGAACTTATTGCAATGGTCTGAAACCCAAACAGGAAGAATCAAATTTAATCCTGAAATCATAAACTTATCGGATCCTGTTAATGAAGTCATGGATTTATTCAAAGAAACTGCCGAACAAAAGGGGATTGAAATGAAAATAGACATTCCCCAAGAAGGAAAAATTATAGTGGACAAATCCATGTTGAGCACTATACTGAGAAACCTAGTATCTAATGCCATCAAGTATACCTACCCAGGTGGATTCTTACAATTAACTGCACAAGAAAAAGAACATGAATGGCTGTTTCAAGTAAGGGACAATGGGGTTGGAATGGAGACTGAAGTGTCTCAACAAATCTTTCAAATAGGAACCCATAAATCAGAAGCTGGCACACTGAAAGAACAAGGAACTGGTTTAGGTTTAATTCTTTGCAAAGAGTTTGTTGAAAAACATGGAGGTACTATTTGGGTAGATAGTAAAACTGGTGCTGGAAGTGTTTTCGGATTCAATATCCCCATCAAATAAATTACAAGGAACCTCTTTGAATTAGGTAGAATGGATTTACAATTTTCCTAGTTTCCCCTTTTAATATACAATTTGCAGCAGATACACCCATTTCCTTAAAATTGGTAGTAACAACTGTAATGTCTAGTAGTTCCTTTAAAACAGATTCATTAAAAGAAATAATACCAATATCTTTTCCTAATTCCATTTTAGTCAGTCTTGCTTGTTTAACAACAAGCGCCAAATCATCTTCAGAAGTTACAATATAGACAGTCTTTTTTTGCAAGCAATTCAAACTTGATCTTGATGAAATATTGAATGACTTATCATTTTCAAGACAATACTTTTTTATCCCTGTTTTTAATTCTTGCGGATGATGATCAGTTTCATCTAACAATAGATCAATAGCATTGTATTTTTTCAAAAACTTCCCCGCTGCAATCAATGCATTATAAATATCGTGTTCAAAGTCTTGGTGAATAGAGGTTGTATTGCGTCCCAATCCAGCAAAAGACTTATCTAAAATGATTAACTCTTTTTCCGGAATACGCAAGAGAATATCCTTGCACTCTTGTTTGTTTGCATTTAAATAAAAATGAGGCATCACAACATAGTAATGGTATTTACCCAAGTTATGATCAACAATTTCTTTAAGCGTTTTGGGGTTGTAGTAATGAATTTGCAAATCTACTTTAGCTTTCTTGCCAAGGGTCTCTACTATTGCATCATAGACCATTTTCTTATAAGAACTTAGCTTATTAAAAATCAGCAATACTTTAATTTGGGTATCGGCCTTGCCAATAACAAAATATCCCTTACCCCTTCTTGAACCAACTAATCCCTGTTCCTTGAGTAGATTATATGCTTTTTCAATAGTATCTCTAGCCACTTTGTAATCCTTGCTAAATGCATTGATAGAGGGCAATGACTCATTTTTAGCCAATACCCCTTTTTCAATATCTCTTTGAATAGCCTGAACAATTTGTTCAACCTTAGAAATACTGTAATTATCTATGATGGTAAACTTGTGCATATTAAATATGTTTGATTCAAGGAATCTAAAAGATTTGGTCAGTTACAAAGCTTCACAAAATTAAGCCCAATAGCTTTTATTAATATAGAATAAAGCATTCAATTTATCTAATCTTAATTCTTCAATCTCATCCATTTAAATTCAAAATTTTCAATTTCATTTTCATATATGTAAATGATACAATAAATAGGCATTAGGGTGTAACAATTGGCCTTCAGCATTATCTAATTTGCATTCAAGTTATTACCCTCATTCAAAATCAATTTGTTTGAATTTTTAAGTTTTAACAAAAAGCATCTTTTCACAATACAATCTGCAACATGAAAAAAAATCTTTTCTCAGTCGAGACAGGCAATCTATTGTCTCCCCCCAAGCCGTCCAATCTTTTCTTAAACAAGTGGTTGTATTTGGCTTTTGCCTTTGTACTCTCATTTGGTTGTAAAAAAGCAGTTGAAGAAACCGGGCTTGTTGGCATTTGCCCCCAAGTTTTGTCAACAAGCCCGTTGGATGCATCTAGTGGAATTAGTTTAAGTACTTCAGTGAGTGCTGTTTTTAATGAACCCATGGATGCCTCAACTATTTCCATTGCAAACTTTACCGTAAAAGAAGGTAATACCCCCATTGCTGGGGTAATTGGTTTTGCAGGAAATACCGCAACATTTTCCCCAACTAAAGCATTAACCCCCTTTACAAAATATACAGCAACCATCAATGCTGGCGTAAGGGACAAAGCTAAAAATGCCATGGTAGCTGATTATGTCTGGAGCTTTACTACCGGACCAGACCCTGCTCCTACTGTAACATCAACAGATCCATTGAATTTTTCAACTGGGGTAGCATTTAATAAAATGATCTCAGCAGCATTTAGTAAAGCAATGGATTCTTTATCCGCTACAAAGAGCATATTTGTAACCAATACCTCATTAGGAGGAATTGCCGTTGCAGGAACAGCCACTTATACCGGAACTACCCTGGTGTTTTCAGCTATTGGTGGATTATTGCCTAGTACTTCTTATTCTGCAACCATTACTACTGTTGCCAAAGACGTAGCAGGAACATTTTTAAAGTCAAATTATGTTTGGCATTTTACAACCGGTAAAGCGCCAGATATTATTCCTCCAATTGTAGTGAGTACCGACCCAATCAATTCAGCTACCGGCATTCCATTTAACCAAAAACTATCTGCCACATTTAGTGAGGTAATGGATCCAACTACAATTATTGCAGCAAATTTTAAATTAGCCAATACTACATTAGGAGGCAGCAATATAACAGGAAGTATTTTGTATTCAGGATCTACTGCAACATTTATTCCAACTATTGCACTTCAACCCAACACAACTTATACAGCAACTATTACAACAGGTGTAAAAGACCTCGCGGCAGTATCGCTTAGAAGTAATTATAGCTGGAATTTTACAACAGGTAATGTAGCTGATGCAATTTCTCCAACAGTAGTAAGTACAGACCCTGCACGCTATGCTGTTGCAGTACCATTTAATAAAAATATTGCTGCATTATTTAGTGAGGCAATGGATCAATCAACCATTACAACAGCTACGTTCTCCTTGGCCAATACCACTTTGGGTGGCATAGTCATCCCAGGAACGGTTAGCTATACTGGAGTAACAGCAGTATTTAATCCATTAATTCCATTGGATCCAAATACTACTTATACTGCATCTATTAATACTGGTGCTAAAGACCTAGCGGGCAATTCTATTGTCAGTGATTATTTCTGGAGTTTCACAACAGGAGCGGTTGTTGACGCTACAGCACCAACAGTCATCTCTACAGATCCAGCCAATAATGCTACAGGTGTTGCTCTCAATAAAAAAATTGCAGCCACTTTTAGTGAAACCATGAATCCTGCAACTATTTCCATTACCAGTTTTCTTTTAAAGAACGGATCAACCGCTATAACTGGTACGGTAACTTATGTTGGAAATATTGCAACCTTTACACCTTCTGCTAATCTGGTTTCAAGTACGCTATACACAGCAACTATTACTACATTAGCAAAAGACTTAGCAGGAAATGCCATTGCAAGTGATTATGTCTGGACCTTTACCACAGGTGCTTTACTTGATATTATTCCACCAACAGTCATCCTAACCGATCCGTTGAACAATGCCATTGGTGTAGCTGTTGACAAAAAAATTGCTGCCACATTTAGTGAATCAATGGATCCACTATCTATTTCTACCGTTAGTTATACACTGAAAAACGGAAATACGTCAGTAGCAGGTAATGTTACCTACTTGAATAATGTAGCAACATTTTCTCCGCTATTCAATTTATTGTTGAATACGGTTTACACTGCAACCATTACAACACAAGCCAAAGACTTAGCAGGCAATACCATGTTGGCTAATTATGTGTGGTCATTCACTACTGTCTTACCCATTGTACCTCCTGTTGACTTAGGTACGGCAGCCAATTTTGGGGCTTTTGGTGGAAGCGCTGGCGCAACCAACCAAGGATTAAACACCGTAATCAATAATGGAAACTTAGGTACCACTGGTGCCTCAACCCTGATTACCGGATTCCATGACGGACTAACAGGCGATGTATATACTGAAACCCCTTTGAATAAGGGTAATGTAACAGGAGGTATTTTCACTGCACCTCCGGCACCAGGAACTGCAAGTTCAGCAACAATTGCAACCAAGGCTTTGAGCGATGCTACAACAGCTTTTAATAGCATTTCTCCTGCATCAAAACCAGGGGGATCTGATCCAGGAGCAGGTGAATTAGGAGGATTAACCTTAGCTCCAGGTGTTTACAAATCTGCAAGCGGCACATTTAAGATAAGCAACGGAGACTTAACATTAGATGCTAAAGGAGACCCGAATGCTACTTGGATTTTCCAAACTGCATCTGGATTAACTGTTGGGATTGCAGGTCCTGCAGGAGCCAAATCTGTCTTACTAATTAATGGGGCTTTACCTAAGAATGTCTATTGGTATGTAGGAAGTGCCGCAACCATTAATGGTGCCGGTGGCGGTGTAATGGTTGGAACCATTATAGCATCAGCTGGCGTGAGTTTCTCTACTTCAGGAAATGCTGTTCAAACGGTATTAAATGGAAGAGCTATATCATTGAATGCTTCTGTAACCATGGTAAACACAACAATCAACGTACAATAAAAACATATTTATGACACATTCTTATATTAGTAACAAACCTTTCAAATTCCTACTATTCCTTTTTGTTCTAATTGGAAGTACGGGATTAGCACAAAATCTTAAAAGAACAACACCCAAATGGTGGTTTGGATTATCTGGTGCTGCCAATTTTAACACCTATGAAGGCACCACCCAATTATTGAATCCATCCATTACGGTTCCTACCGCTTTTCACAAAGGAAAGGGAGTCAAGCCCTATGCGTCTTTGCTAACAGAATATAGGCCAAATAAAACAGTAGGTTTCATGTTAAATGTTGCTTACGATAATAGAGGCGGGAAATTTGATGAAGTAATTGCACCTTGCAATTGTCCTGCGGATTTATCTACTGCTTTGTCTTATGTAGCAGTTGAACCCAGTTTTAGATTGGCTCCTTTTTCCAATGCTTTGTACTTTTACATTGGACCCACTTTTAATTTTAATGTTGTAAAGACGTTCTCTTATGACCAGAACAAACAATATTATATAAAAGGAGATTGGAGTGAATTACGTAACACTATGATTAGTGCACAAGCAGGACTGGGTATAGACATTCCAGTATCCAAAAAAGCAAGTGCAACTCAAATGACCATTTCACCTTTTGCTTCTTACCAAACCAATCTTTTTCAATCACCTAGAACTATTGAATCATGGTCGGTGTATACCATTAGAGCCGGGATTGCTTTGAAATTTGGAACTGGTAAATCCAATCTAGTAGCATTGGTACCAACTCCAGAGACCATTGCCCCAGTAGCTCCAATAGTCATTGTTGAAAAGGGAGTACAATTTTCAGTTCGTGCTCCAAAATTTATACCGTCACAAAGGCCAGTTAGAGAAAGTTTTCCAATTAGAAATTCTGTATTCTTTAATGCGGGTTCAGTTGAAATACCCAATAGATATGTGTTATTAACTGCTAGTGCGGCAGCCAGTTTTAAAGAAGAACAATTACAAGAGGATCAACCTAGTAATTTGACAAATGGCAGATCTGAACGTCAAATGGCTGTTTATTACAATGTACTTAATATTACAGGAAGTAGAATGCGGGCTAGTTCTACCACCACTATTGTATTAACCGGATCCTCAGACAATCATCCAGAAGAAGGAAAACAAATGGCTGAAAACGTAAAATTGTATTTGGTAAACAATTATGGAATTGGGCCATCTAGAATTAATACTGAAGGTAGAGACAAACCTGTCATTCCTTCTGAGTTACCTGGTGGAACCAGAGAATTACCCTTGTTAAGAGAAGGTGACCGCCGGGTAGATATTACTAGCAATTCTCCAGAATTGATGTATCAAATTGGTGGTAAAAGCTCCCCTTTTATGAGACCTGTTGAAATCAGGGCTTTCCAACGCAACCCATTTGACAGTCATGTTATATTCACTGCCGAAGGTGCTTCATCAGCCTACAAAAATTGGTATGTAGACCTAACTGATGATAATAATAAAGTACAAAACTTTGGTCCATTTACTACTGATCAAGCTTCTATACCGGGTACGGTGATTCTCGGTACCAGTTTGCAAGGAAATTACAAAGTGGTGATGACCGCACAAACCAATGCAGGATTAACTGTTAAAAAAGAAAGCTTTGTTAGTCTTATTAAAGCAGAGGATCCTAAGCAAGAAGGATTGCGTTACAGCATATTATTTGATTTTGACAAATCCACAACTATAGAATCTTATGAAAATTTCTTAATTGAAGTGGTTTGCCCATTAATTACAGATAATGCAACTGTAATCATTCATGGACATACTGATATTATTGGAGATCCCGCATATAATATGATTCTTTCAAAAGAACGAGCCGTTTCTGCACAAAAAATCATCATAAAAAATATGGAAAAAACAGGCAAAAAAGGCATCAAATATGAGAACTATGGGTTTGGAGAAGAGCCATCTATGTCTCCATTTGATAATAAATACCCTGAGGAACGCTTTTATAATCGTACCGTGATTATAGACATCATTCCAGAAAAATAGCAGTGGTTTTATTTGGTAGTTAAGTCCCCGTTCATCTGCAAGAATGACGGGGATTTTTTTAAGCTTTCTTGTTTAATTCATTGATAAAAGGCTGGTGATAAAAACGCTTACCAGTGGCTTTATACAATGCATTGGCTAGCGCAGCAAATATGGGTGGGAATGGGGGTTCTCCCAAACCAGTTGGATCAATATTGTTTTTAACAAAATGCACTTCAATTTTGCGCGGCGAATCTTTCATTCTGATCATTCGGTACTGGTTTAAATTTTGTTGGGAAACAACACCCTTGTCAAATTTAAGCCCTCCAAACAAACCATTACCAATGCCGTCTACTACTGCACCTTCTACCATATTTTTAGCAGCGTCAGGATTTACCACTATTCCACAATCCAATACAGAAACCACATTGTCAATCACAGGCTGACCGCTTTTCATGCTAATATCTACCACATGAGCAGCATAAGAATTATGACAGAAATATGCTGCCACTCCTCTATTGGTCCCTTTGGTTGAAGCAGTCCATTTAGATTTTTCTTTTACCAGTTCCAATACACCAATATATCTGTCTGCGTCATATTCATTATTCTTACCTACAGGACTAGACTTGGCTTTTTTCAATAATTCTATTCTAAAGTCAATAGGATCTTTGCCAATGGCTTGTGCTAACTCGTCTAAGAAAGACTGCTCGGCCCCAGCAATAAAATTTGACCTAGGTGCCCTAAAAGCGCCAATAGTTATATTGGAAGGTAGTTCCCATCCTTCAGCTAAATAGTTTTCAAAAGCACCTGCTGGAAAACGGTTCTCATGAACCGCGTGTTCAGGTATTCCACCACCTTTTACATGTATAGCGGTGATATTGTTATTGGCATCAAGCGCAGCTTTGTAAGTAACTATGTACGCGGGGCGATAGACACCATTAGTCATATCGTCTTCCCTAGTATAAATCAACTTTACAGGGGCTTTCATTTTTTTAGAAATCAAACCCGCTTCAATAATATAGTGCCCATAAGCCCTTCTTCCAAAGCCACCACCCATGCGGGCTAGCTTCATTTCAATTTTGTCTGCTGGAACATCTAGGTTGGCCACAATATTCTGCTTCATCATATCAGGGATTTGAATAGGCGCAACAAAAAACGCTTTCTCATCAGTAATATGTGCAAAACAACTAATGGGCTCCATGGTATTGTGAGGCAAGAAAGGAGCAGTATATGTTTTTTCTATGATTTTTTTGGCAGCAGCAAAAGCCGCTTCCGGATTACCATCTTTTCTCAAGATCTTGGCATTCTGTCCTTGCAGCTCCAGCATTTTTTGCATATGCTTGTCAGAACTTTCAAGTCCGGAAGGTATGGTCTCTTCTTTTTTTCTACCAAAATTATTAACCATCTCTTTGGTTTCTACAATTGGCTCCCATTGTGCTACCACTTTTTTCCTAGCATTGATCACTTCCCAAGTACTATTGCCTACTACTACTATCAAGTGATTAAAACTGCGGGTATCAAAACCTGCGCGCTCATATCCTTTCTTATATACTTCAATGTCAAATACGTCTTTGATGCCAGACATTTTTTTGGCTTCTGTAGCATCATAAGATTTGAGTTGCATACCAAATGCTGGTGGATGAATAGCCATAGCAATGAGCATCCCCTCCACTTGATAATCCATGGTAAACAAAGGCTTCCCAGCAACTATTTTTGATCCCTCCACATTTTTCTGTGGTTTGCCTACCAAATTAAATTCAGTAGATTTTTTAAGTACTGGGTTAGAGGGCACGGGCAATTTAGCAGCGGCATCGGCCAATTGGCCATAAGTAATGGTTCTATTTGATGCTTTATGAATCACAGTACCATTAGAAGCTGTTAATTCAGCCACAGGCAGATTCCATTGATTGGCCGCAGCTTGAAGCAACATCCATTTGGCTGTAGCTCCCGCTTTTCGCAAAGGTTCCCATGCAGCCCTAATAGATTGACTACCTCCTGTAAATTGACGCTTGAATCTAGGCGTATCATAATCGCCCATTTCAATGGTTATTTTCTTCCAGTCCACTTCTAGTTCCTCAGCAATGAGCATAGGAAGAGAAGTCATCACGTTTTGACCAAACTCTGGATTGGGTGATAAGATTTTGATTTGGTTATCGGCCATGATTTTGATAAAACCGGTAAGCTCTACCCAGTCTTTGGCTCCTGTTGCCGCACCCATTACTTCCGTAGGTTTCAAACTGGCTAACCAGCTAAAACCCAATAACATTCCACCACCGGAAATGGAACTCACTTTCAAGAATGACCTTCTGCTAGTTTTGTTTTCCATGGTTATTTTTTTGACAGGTTAGCGGCTGAATGAATGGCTTCTCTAATGCGGATATAGGTACCACATCTACAAATATTCCCACTCATAAAGTTGTCAATATCTGCATCTGTGGGGTTGGGCTTTTGTTTGAGCAAGGCAGCTGCGGCCATGATCTGACCGGTTTGGCAGTAGCCACATTGGGCCACGTCTATGTCTAACCAAGCTTTTTGAACAGGGTGATCCCCGTCTTCAGAAAGGCCCTCAATGGTGGTAATCTCTTGGGTAGCAGCAGCCGATACGGGCAATTGGCAAGACTTCATAGCCATGCCATTCATATGCACCGTGCAAGCACCACAAGCGCCAACTGCACAACCAAATTTGGTGCCCACTAAATGTAAGTGATCACGCAAGACCCATAGTAAAGGGGTTGCTGGGTCCACGTCAACTGTGTAGGTTTTGTGGTTGACTTGTAGGTTCAATTTTGCCATGGTATGCAGTTTATTGCGCTTTTCTAAGCTTGCTTAAAAATAGCAAGATTATTGGCGTTCACATTACGAAAATCAAAGTATTTCCTATACACAGAAAACCTCATCAATCTTTTTCAGTCCCATTTTCTCTAAATGTCATTTCTATTTTACCTGAAAATCGTTTTCTTCACCATCACTAAAATTTCCGGCACTAGCCATGATTTTCCAAGTCAGTTTTTTGTTAAACCCTGCTGGCAATTGAATGTTAAATTGAATATTTATTGGCATCCCCGGTTTGGCTAAAAAAGGCTGGATTGTCTTTGCATTGTCAATTAGCCCTTCTATTTTTTGCTTTGTAGAAGCATCATACAATTCTAACGTAACGTTACCTTGCATTTCTGTATCCGTTAAATTAGTAATGGTGGTGGGAAGCTTGGTTAATTTACCAGCAACCAAAATATCTGGAAAATTAGGCTCAACAAATAATTGTTTTTGCGTTTGGATAATTTGACTATTAAAATCAAAGAATAGCTCTTTAGAATGCACCATGGTTAACCATTTCCATTGGGTTGAAATATTGGGGAATTCAAATTGCATTTGAAATAATCCATTCTTGTCTGCCCTTAACTGAGGAAAGAAAAAGGCTGTTTCTTTTAATTCAGGTAATTGTTTGGATTCATTGGAAAGCCTTATCACAGATTTACTTTCTACTTCTTCAATTTTAGGTTCTTGTATTGAAAAATTTTTTCCAGGACCTGATCCAGATCTTTCTGGTTTGTTATAAGTATCGGTTTTCAATAAAATATTGATTAAGGATTCACTGAAAGAAGGAATTTTTAAGGTATCATTTGATTTCATTTCTTCATCAGTAACTTCTCCGCTCCGCTCCTGTTGATGCTTATATCTATATTCATAATAGGCATCTTCGGGAATTTCAGGTCTCCCATAATTGAAGCCATAGAAGGTAACAATATTGTAAAATGGGCCATTATTGTTTGTCCATTTCCATTGTAAACTTGACCAATTGATATCCGAATTTGCGTCATACATCACACTCATCAATTCCATTGAGTCAGGATTTAGATTTTCGCCTTCTACAGCCACTGTCCATATTTCTTTTGAGCCAATAAAATTTTTCTGCCTATAGGATTTATATTGAATTTTTATTGGATCAAGATCAAATCTGGTTTCAAACTTTGTTTCATTGTTATAAAACCTTCCCTGCCAAATATAGGCGTCTCTAATAATGATTCCACCCCTATCAGATTGGGTAATTTTTTCTTGGTGAATCCCTTCATCTTGATTACTCCATATATAAGAATCTGGAAAACCCTCATTCCCTCTAATCCATGTTCTTTGTTTAAACAAGGATTGATTGGCAACAAAACTTCTCCACTGGATGCTATCACTGGATAATGAATTTTGCTTAAATACATGGGTTTTCCCAAATAGATAAGGGTCATCTACCTTTTTTGGGTCATAGAGATAAACAAAAGCAGAATCGTTTGCTTGCTGGCCCATTGAATCATTGGCCTGAATGCAAACCTTATACAAACCCGGTTCTTTAGGTTGGCCTTGAATGAGAACTGTTTTCAGTGTAGTAATATCAGTTTCTGCGTCATATTCATCATGTGGAAAATAGCTGATAAACACTTCTTTACTATATAAGTGTAAATCTGGTTGACTCCATTGTCTTTTTCTAATTAGTCTATTCTCTGTTTGTATTTTATACCATTTTTGAAGTACTGGAACATCTACTTTTTTATCTCTAAACTTTTCACTTATCTGCCATTGCAATTCCTTATTTAGATTTGCCAGCTCTACTATTTCTGGAAGATTTACTTTCAATTTTAAATTTTGATTACTTGCATAAACAGAAAATTCCGTTGTCTTAAATTTTCTAGCAGATGTTTCAGCAATAATATGTACCAAAAAATACAAACTAGATAATGTGTCTTTTGCACTAGCAGGAAAGCTAATTTGAAAACCCCCAGTAGCATTTGTAATGGCATTTCCTTTTAACCAACCATCATTGATGGAGGTAATCATTTTTTTAGACTCATACCTTTGATCTATGGAATAACTAATTTTAGCCCCGGCCACAAAATTACCTGCTAAACCTACTAATTGACCATTTACAAAAACAGTATCATTGATTTTATAGCAAGATTTAAATCCATTTAAATTAATAGACAATCCACTTGATGCATAATCTTTTACATATAATTGGTAGTTAGTAATGTTAAAGCTATTACACTTGCTTTCTGCAACATCTCCTGAAATGGTATACTCTCCAACTTTAAGATTTTTGGGTATTTTAAAATTGCCAGCAACCGAACCCATATCATTTGATTCTAACAAAACAGAATCAACTTTTTTCCCCGCTGCTTCCTTTAAATAAACTTTAAACCTCTTTTTTTCTGTAAAAAGGGTTTCCTGTGGCTTATCTTCTAATTTATCTAAAACAAGCCCTTTGAATTGAATCAATTGTCCCGGTTGATAGTTTGCTTTATCGGTATAAAAAAGCATTTTTTTCAGTTTTTTTGGTTGCCCATTGGTTGATTGATCAAACCTATTCTTACCAGATCCAAGACCGTCATAAGCAATCACCAATGAATCCGCTCCTTTTACAATTTTTATTACAGCAGTTTTGCCTGAAAAAGAGCTAAGTTTAGAAAAGTCAACTTCGCCTTCAGGATTGGTATCACCCAAATTAATAGAACCTTCTATTCCAATTACTGAAACCCGCGCACCAGCAATAGGAAAACCGGAATGTAGATCCCTTAAATAAAGTGTATTTGCTTTATGGTAATTTATAAAAGGAGATACAGTAAAATAAGTTCCCAATATTTGGTCTTCTTTATAATTGAAAGTAGGCCTATTACTTACCAATAAAATATAGCCACTCTGTTCTAAAGCATCTACCTTAAATTCAGTTCTATGCGTTACATAATCATCATTAAATGGCATAGCAATGCTTTCAGATCTTACAGGTATTGCTTGGCAGGCTTTGCTAAAAAAATCTCCTCGATTATACGCCCCTTGATAATCAAGAGGACTTGCCTTTATAATTCGAGTATAAAGTGTATCCACATTTCTAAACTCAATATATACCCTAAATGGATTACCTGGATAATTGATATTCTCTACTTGAGGATAACTAATTTTGGATTCAAGAATGGATTTCTCCAAACCAGAGAGTGCAGATTTACTAAAAACATTTGGACCAACTATTTTTTTAATCTGCTGTAAATACTGCATAGACTCCTTATTTGAATGTCTCATTCCATCTTCAGATTGCATATAATCTTTGGCCAGTTCTTCATATATCTTAATGCATTCTGGTTGACCTTTGTATTTGTTTGCTAAATTTTCCAAATTCTTAATATACCGCTCCTGTCCATTTGCCAATTTACTAGCCTTTAGCCCTCTAGAAAGTCTTTCTAGTTCTGATTCAAAGAGACTATTTAGTTGATGCTTATTTACTTGGTAAGCCATCAACTGTTGATAGGATTTGAGTAAAAAATAATCCCATTCAGAACTTTTATTAATTGACATGTTAATAAAATCATCAAGGGGTAGCAAAAGACGGTCATAAACATCAGAATTGTCATTCATAGTAATTCCCACATTCATAAACAGATCTGCAACCATTTCATTCAAGACAACTTCATATAAATTATCACTGGATATATTATTTACATTTTTTAATAAGCTTACATAATTATTTACAGGAGTGGCTTTTAGTATAGTTGAATCAGTCATTACAACCTTATATAAAGACAAAACTGCTTTTTCAAAATCTTTACTTGTCCATGTTTGAATTTGATTATTGTTTTTATTGGGCTTGCCCTTCCTTTCATCAATCCTCTCTTGATTTTCATGATAAATTTGAAGGTATTTCTTTGCTAGTAAAGCCCTAAGCAATGCTTTAGACTGTGCAGTTGGGGCCTTGTCAATGGATTGTTTTATTTGGGTAATTGATTTTGATAAAACAAGGTCATTGTTCTGAGGTAAAAAAGCCAATTGATAGACCAAGCATTTCACCCATTGATCATCTTTTTTCTCTTTTTGAACTTCTAAAAATAATTGATCAAGCTTTCTAGATGCTTGTATAGGTTCATGATCATCTAAAAGGGCATCAATTTCTTTCCAAGCTATAGCATGGTCATTCTGAGCTGAGAGACAAACCGTAAAAAAAATAGAAAAAACTAGTAGCAACAATTGCTTAGGGAAACAATACATTGAATGGATTTTAAAAATCTTACAAAAAAATCTATTTGAGTAGTTATATTTTCTGCCCAAATGTGAGCAGGTTATTATCTGGATCAAGCAATGAAAACTCTAATTGCCCCCAGGGCTTTACTTGCAAGGGCCCATTGGGATGGATAGATACTTTATTATCTAATAGAATTTGATACAAGCCGGTAATATTATTGGTTCTAATATAAACCTGTCCATAATTGGTGGCAGGATCTAAGTCTTTAAACTCAAAAAAATGAATCTCAATTCCCTCTTTTTCCACCATCAAATAGGGTTTAAAATTAGGGTCTCCTAATTCTGTAAATCCTAATTGATTCACATAGTATTCCCTGCTGATGTCTTTGTCACGCATGGGGAGTTTGGGGTTGATGGCAGTAAACATAGTAAAATGGTGGATGAAATTAAAATTAGCAAAATAGCCCTGTTATTGCAATTTCTTGTTTTCTGTTAATTCAAGACTTTTAATGGCACCTAATGGGGCAATTTTTACTGTTTTACTTCCCTTGGCAATATAGAAATAATAAACGCTATTGGTATTGATCAAATAGACTTGTTCTGATTCTCCGCTATTATAATTGAGTTTGTTGTTGTATTCAATTTGACCAGGCTTGATCTTCTTAGCAATGATAGTGCCATTTCCAATACCTACACCTAGAAAAAAAGATAATAAACCAAAAGCAATAAAATTAATGGCTTGTTCTCTGAAAATACTATCTGCTTCTTCCTTGGTATAGTCTGATCGTAGTTTTAAAGACTTATAAACCCAAGCTTTGTGTCTGTATTTCTTTAATAGCATGGCGTACCCAAACATCAGAAAACCAAACCCAATAATGCCAAACAAAAACAACGGATGAGAAGTTATAGTAGCTATAGGACTAATCAAAATATCCATGATGGTAGAATATTTGAGAATATTGATACCAAGTATATAGTGAAAAACACTTTCTTTAAAAAGACCAATTACTACTAAATATAGGTATCCAAATGGGAGTAATTTCTCCAGTCTGTCGGTATATTTCATGCATTAGGGGTTTGCGTGATAAATATACACTACCAAGGGATAAAACAAACAGACTATTCCCTTAAATCTAATGGTTTAGATACCAAATGCTTGCATTTAAAGCGGTTGCAAAAGAAACCCATAAGAGATAAGGCACCAGTAACCAAGCAGCTAATTTAGAGATTTTTGAAAATTCAAAGATGGTTAATGAGATAAAGAATAACATGGCAAGAATGTCTATTAATGCCAGCAAACTGGAGTGAAAGTTAAAAAAGAGGATACTCCACCAGAAATTTAAAAAAAGCTGAATTGCAAAAAAAGTCAAGGCTGTTCTTCTCCTGTTGATAGGCTGTGGAGATTTCCAAATCAACCAAGAGGAAATACCCATCAATAAATACAAAATGGTCCAAACGGGACCAAACAAATAACCAGGAGGATTCCAAGAAGGCTTTTGAAGTGCTTCAAACCAAGGGTTATTGGCAACACCGGCCAATAATCCACTAACAATCCCTATTCCTTCACAAATTAAAATGGTGAGGACAAGTTTTCTACCACTGGTTAATTGCATGCCTAGAATTATCATACAATTTAGGGTTTGTTTTTGGAATTAAGGTTTGGAAATAAAAGTGCTAGTGATTGTTGGTGGGTAATGTATTTATAAATCCAATTAATAAAAACCACCACCCTGTTTTTAAACCCTATCAATAAAAACAAGTGCAGGGTCATCCAAATTAGCCATGCAAAAAATCCTTGAAAACTCAAATTAGGCTTGGCCAAATCAACCACAGCTTTGTTTCTGCCAACTGTAGCCATACTTCCTTTATTGGTATAATGATAAGGAACCAAGGGTTTGTTTTGAGTTAATCGCAAAAAATTATTGGCCAAATTAACGGATTGATCAATGGCAACACTAGCAAGCTGGGGATACCCCCTAGGAAATTGTTCAGATGTCATGAGTGCTACATCGCCCAAGGCATAGACATTATTGGAGCCTATTAGTTTGTGAAAAGCATCCGTTGCTATTTGGCTTGATTTGGAGACAAACTCATGAGATATACCTTGTGGCACATTGCCTTTAACACCAGCTGCCCATATGACAAAAGTTGATTCCAGAATATTTCCATCTTGCAATAGCAGCTGTCTGCCATTGTATTCCTTTACCATTGTATTGAGCATGACCGTAACACCTAAATCCTCTAAATAATCCTTGGCTTTAGAAGAGGATGCTGCGGTCATTGCTCCCAATAATTTTGTAGATCCCTCCAAAAGATAGATCTGCATTTCTGCAAAATTCAATTCAGGATATTCAAATGGCAGGGTATCTGTTTTCATTTCTGCTAAAGCCCCACTGAGCTCAACGCCAGTTGGTCCCCCACCCACTATCACAATGGATAATATTTGTTTGACTTTCAAACTATTGGCTGTAATGGCAGTTTCAAAATGTGTGAGCAGGGTATTTCTAATTTGTAAAGCTTCCCAAGTAGTTTTCATGGGAAATGAATATTGCTCAATTGCAGCATTTCCAAAATAGTTGGTGACTGCCCCAGTGGCAATCACCAAGTAATCATAGGTAAAATTTCCATTGGTAGTAAGGACCAACTGATTGGGTGCATCAATCATGTTGACCTCGGTTACCCTAATAGTTACATTCTTGCTTTTTTGGAAAATATTACGCAACGGAAAAGAAATATTGCTAGCGTCTAAATTGGCCATAGCCACCTGATAAAACAAGGGTTGAAATTGGTGATAATTGTTCTTGTCAATTAAAGTAATGCAATAGTTGGGATGATTGTTTAAGGTTCTGGCCAATTTTAGACCTGCAAAACCAGCTCCAATAATCACAATATGCTTTTTAATTTTTTGGGCATTTTGTGCATAGCCTGCGGCGATAGATTGTAAGGAACTGTTGTAGTCAGTCAATGTGGTTTCATTTATCTGTGGGTCTTTTACAGACGGAATAGTCACAGTCATTTCATCCGCAAACTTTGCCAATTCAGGATAGTTTTCTTGAATATTGGCGGTAGTTTCCAGAATATCTTTGTTTAATTCCTCTTGGGTTTTCATGGGCAGTATTTAGCCCAACAAAAATGAATGAAACCAAGAGCAAAGATTTACACAGTTCTATGTCTGTGTTTCATAATTCACATGGAAGTAACACTATTGAATAAAATACACCTTTTTAATTTTGTTCTTTTCAATATGGTAGATGACAGTGGCTTCAAACTTAGACTTACCCATACCTGAAATACTTTCTTTGTCAATGACGATATTACCTTGAACAATACGGCCAACAATATCACAATGCAAGTTGGCTATGTTTTTAAACATGCCTTCATAGTCTTTGCGCATGGCATCTTTACCTTTAGAAACCATTTTATCAGGAAACTCATACAATTCAACATCCTCCGCATAGGGCTCTAAGAATGCGTCTATATTTTTTGCGTTATAAGCTTTTAATTGTCTTTCTACTAAGTCTATTGGGCTGTCTTTTTTAATGGTATCAGTAACAAAAGTATGAGTAAGATTAAAACTTGATTGATTGGAACTTGAAAAACAGGTAAAGACAATAAGGATGCTTATTATTAAAAAAAAGGATTGTTTCATACAATTGATTTACATGAATTTACAAATTTTAGCTAGTAACAAAAGCCTTTTAACTAGCTTTTTAAAGACCTAAACTTCATCATGTCTAGGCAAATGATACCCCACACATGACCATCCAAATCAGAGATGGTTCTTACTTGCATAAAAGTTTCCTCAATTCTTGGTAGTATCTCCGCACCACCCGCCTGCAAAACAGCTTCTACCATTAAGTTCATCTGCTCAACAGATTCAACAGGAAGGGTGTAACTGCTATTGGTAAGTTCTTTTGGATCAGGAATGGGTTTCCCATTCCCTGTTTGAAACATCTCATAAGTCTGTAACATCACCAATATCTGATCAGACCAGGCCATACATTTTTGATCATCAAAACTAAACACGGGATTAAGAACAAAACCCAATTGAGTATAAAAGTTCATAGATGCCAAGAGATCCCTCACTGGTAGATTAATAAAAATCTGTTTCATGAATGTCTGTTGCTGTTAGAATTATTTCAATATGGGCAATGAAATAGTAGAAGCATTATGGAAAATCTTAATGGTTGCTTTTTTAAAGTCTTCGTTCTTTGCTTCATAGATATTCATAAACTGTTGTGGATTGCGGTCTACAATGGGGAACCAGCTACTTTGAATTTGAATCATCATTCTATGACCCTTTTTAAAAGTGTGCGCCACATCGGGTAATTCAAATTTCACCTTGGTGGGTTTGTTTACTTCAAAGGGCACAGGTTTTTCAAAGCTATTGCGATACTTACCGCGCATAATTTCTCCTCTTACCAACATTTGATATCCACCCATTAAATAATTGGATCCTGATTCATATTGAAAATCGTCTGGGAATACGTCTACCAACTTCACTACAAAATCCGCATCGGTACCAGAAAGGGCCACCATTAGGTCGGCGACTATGGGCCCAGCCAGTGTTAAATCATTTTCTAAGATTGGGGTTTGATACACCAATACATCCGTTCTTCTTGCAGCAAAACGTTGATCATCATCCATGTATTCTCTGTAATGCCTATTGGGCTTAGATTTCATGAGATAGACGTCTGAGATATAGGCCACTGGTTTGGCTGGATCACTTACGTATTGGTCAAAGCTGCTAATGGCTGAACTAGACCCAGCTTTTGCAAAAGTTCCGTTCTTACCCAAGGCCCATTTTTCCATTTGCAAGCCAGCAATTGGCCAGTTAGCAAACTGACGCCATTCATTGGCGCCACTAAAGAAGATATTGGCTTCTTTAATCTGGTCAATACTCCCCTTGTTTTTTAAATAATAATTGAAAAAAGGCAGCTCAATATTTTTACCATACCATTCGCTGGTATTAGAACCCCATTGCACATTACCCAATTTAGTACCATCGTTTTGACCCCACTGTCCATGGTGCCAGGGGCCCATCACAATCTTATTGTTGTTCTTGGCTTTGGTTTCAATGGCTTTATACAAGTTCCATGCGCCATAACAGTCTTCTGCGTCAAATAAACCACCAACAATTAGTGTGGCAATATTGGGGCTGATTAAAGAAACATTTTTGCGCGCGTTGCGATCCTGCCAAAACTGGTCATAGTTGGGATGCGCCATCAGGTCTTTCCAGAACTGAATGCTATCGCCCATCAATTTGGTAAAATTAGAAACCGCTCCTGTTTTTAAATAGAATTCAAAATTGTCTTCTATAGGAAATTTAAATCCAGTTGGTCCAACAGTGGTGGGTTTGGGTCTTGGTTTACCAAAACCTGAGTAAAAGGCAAAACCATCAGCAAGCATAAAAGCTCCGTTATGGTGAAAATCATCACCCAAGAACCATTCGGTTACGGGTGCCTGGGGGCTCACTGCTTTCAAAGCGGGGTGATTGCTATGTGCAGCCAGAGTGGCATAGAATCCGGGATAAGATGTTCCAAATACACCTACATTACCATTGTTATTGGAAACATTTTTAACCAACCAGTCAATGGCGTCATAGCTATCGGTTGCTTCGTCCGTTTCATTGCCTTTTTTATTGGGGTTAAAGGGCCTCACGTCTTCAAACTTACCTTCACTCATCCAACGGCCTCGCACGTCTTGAATCACGTAGATATAGCCCTCTTGAAAGAAAGCTTTGCGCGGGCCATTCCAAATTTTGGTGAATATATTCTCTCCATAAGGTGCACAGGAATAAGGCGTTCTGGTAAGAAGTATGGGATGCTTCTCAGCATTATCCTTTGGTGCGTAGACGGTGGTAAATAGTTTGATCCCATCGCGCATGGGAATTAAGTATTCCTTCTTGGTATAGTTATTGACTACCCAGGCTGAGTCAGCTATTTGGGCAAAAGCAAAGATGGGTGCGAGCAATAAGATGATTAGGCCTCTTTTCATGTAATGGTATTGAGGTTCTAATCTACGAAATAGCGGGGAAAAAGATGATATTATTGATGGATACCTAAAGTTGCAGTTTGTCTATTTAGTGGTCTAACCACTTTTTAAACTCAGCCACTCTTTCCCTACTTACAATTTGGGCATCTCCCTCAATTTTACCTGCATTTATTGACAAACGGCTATTAAAATGGGTCTTTACTTTTTCAATTGCATGAATATGAATAATGATTTGCCTGTTGATTCTAAAAAAATCTTGGGGTAACAATAGCTGTTCTAATTGGTCAAGGGTATAATCTATGATGTATTTTTTTCCCTTATTGGTTACCAGGAATGACAACCCATCTTTGGTTTCAAAATGATGTATTTCAGTAGTTTGAACCGTATCAATTATTTCACCTTGCTTTACTAAAAATCGGCTCTTGTATTGTTCGGTCAATTTTTTATAACTGTTTGCAAAGGATTCAAACAATTGTTTACTAGCAGATTGTTGTTGCTTATTGTATTTGTCCAAAGCAAACTGAACGTCTTGAAGCGCAATAGGCTTTAACAAATAATCAATGCTGTTTTGTTTGAAAGCCTGAATGGCATAGTTGTCATAAGCTGTGGTAAAAATAATAGGCGTATCAATGTTTATCTGCTGAAACACGGAAAAGCTATTACCATCCGCCAAATGAATGTCCATAAAAAGCAAATCACATTGTAAACCCTCTTCAAACTGTTTAACCGTAGCTTTAACAGTGTCTATGAATTGAATAATTTCAATGTTGTTATCCACTTTTTTCAAAAGCATGGCCAAATGCTCCGCAGACAATTTTTCGTCCTCAATGATGACTACTTTCATTCTTGGATCATTAAGGGTAAAACAACTTTGAAAACTTTTCCATCATTGACTATTTCTGGTTTTTTATCAGCAAAATAGGCATATCTAGAAGTAATATTTTTTAGTCCGGTTTTGGTGCTTGCCACTTTATCAGACCTCAATTGAATATTATTCTCAATGACCAAAGCATGATCATGGGTAAAAATTTTTACCCTTAAAGGATTGGCAAGAGATGCTTCGTTGTGCTGTATGGTATTCTCTACCAACATTTGCAAACACATAGGTGGCAAAAATCTATTTTTATCATCATCAGCAACGCTAGTAGAGAAATCTACTGCTGTTTCAAACCTGATTTTCAATAGATAGGTATAATGCTGAAGAAAGGCCAATTCATCTGCTAAACTTACCAGTTCCGCATTTTTGTTGTCCAACACATATCTATATACTTTGGATAGTTCATTGATAAAATTGACTGCTTTATCTTGGTTTTGATATACTAATGAAGAGAGTACACTTAAATTATTGAATAGAAAATGGGGATTGATTTGATTTTTAAGATTTTGCAATTGGGCTTCGGCGCTTTGGGTCTTGTATTTTTCAACTTCCAGTAAACTTTCTTTCCAAGACTTGAAAAAGTTAAACCCAACATAAATGGCAATAAAAGCAAGTGCAAAGAATAGCGCAGGAACAAAGATCTCCCGCGTTTTCCTATCCATTATTTTTCCATCGCCAAATCTAATTTGATGCAAAGTATACATTAAAAGAAATAGGGTAATGGCAGTAAATAACATAAACGCAATTGCTTGTGCCATCAAACGTTGTTGAGGAAAATCTATCCAACTATACTTTTTATTTAGCCAATCATCTATTTGCTTGTTCCCCTCCCATAAAAATACAATGACAATAGAAATCAGTATCAGGTCAAGACCAATTAGCTCCTCAATTCTTATAAAAAGCACTTTAAAAAGGATTGCAATAAGCAATGCTATGAGCAGTTTTAGAAAAAAGGAATAGGCAGTGCTTTTCATAGATAAGAAATTACAAATGAATGGTTTTTCCAGACATGACATTATATTGCTTACCGCTCTTTTTAAAATAGACAGTGCATGCACTAGGATTAAAGACCATATTTTTATCAACCGAAAATTGTAATTGTTGGAAAGCTTTGAGATAATCTACCAAATCAATCTGAGTAGTATACAATATGTCTAAGTGATTGGCCAGCAACTGAAATGTCTTTTCTATTTCTTTCCATTTAGTTGTATCATTTGACATTTCCCAACTATGCCCCCAAAGGTCAAATAAGGCCAGGTCTTTGGTGTTGATAAACTCGTGGATTAATTGGTAAAATCTGGATAGTTCTTTTTTGTCATTCTCTGGATTCTTGGGCTCCCAAAAAGCTTTGGCAAATTGGTGTACTGATGGATGCCATTTTAGAAAATTGTCGGGAATTTGAAAAGCATAGGTATCATTCACGGTTCTAGCATATTCAATGCCAAGTCCTTTTATCACATCTACCACTGTGTCATTATGATTGCCAAAGGGATAAGCCATTCCCCTAACAGGGTAACCCATTAATCGCTCTAATTCCTTTCTGTCTTCTACCACTTCATAGACCATATCAATTTTAGATAAGCGGGTAAGTGGAGGATGATTAGCCGAATGAACAGAAACCTCATGCCCTGTAAAAAGTGATTTGATTTCTGATCTGTTCAAATATCCTTCTGAACCCAACTTATTAGAATTCAAATGGAATGTGCCTTTAAGTCCATACTTATTCATCAGCTGAACCAATTGCCTGTCTTCAGACCTACCATCGTCATAGCTAAGAATTAGGGCCTTAGATTTACCTTGTGGGAATAGTAGTTCAATGATTTCACCCGTTTTAGCTTTCTCTAGGTTTATTTGAGCTATTCCATTTTTACCTAAACATGCAAAAATCAGAACAACAAGTAGTATCCGTTTCATATACATTTAATTATAGGCTTAAAACTAGGCATTAAAGTAAAGTTTTGGAAACAGTTTTCTTTTTCTATTTATCATTACAGCTACTATTGAAGCAGAAAAAATTAAAACCCCAACTACCAACAGTGTCAATGTTGTATTTGGTGAAGCATCCTCCACTACTGTCCAACTATCATTTTCAAGTTGCAGGTTTACTTCATAATTGTTGACATTGTTTAAAAGATATTGTTTTTGTGGCACCGAATTTAATGTTAGAATCATCTCACAGAGACTCACTGGCATATCTTTAAACAAAGTATTTTTTACATAAATAGAACTGATTGTTTTAGGCACATTGGATAATTCAGCAAACAAAGTGGTTTCATGACCTAGTATTACTTTAGGGTTGATGAGTTTAATGTTCTCATTATTCATGATCACTACACAATTTTTTTGAAAATGCTTGATCACTAATAATTGAAACTCCTCAGGACTTTTGTATGCATTCTTGCCAAACAAATAATCAATTTCACCTTCAAATGCGGTAATAGAACTTTTTACCACCAGTAAATACTTACCATTCTGTTCATAGATCATCAGGTTTGATAAGTCTGGTTGATGGGCTTGAGCAATGTTTGCGCTTAACAATAAAAAGACAAGAACAAATGACTTCATGATGCTTAGTTGAATTAGTTAGCGTATGCTCCAGCCAAACTATTGATAAAATTATTTGCTCCAGCTTTGTCTACATGATAGTGATAACCTCTAACGGTATCAGAATGTCCCCTACTGGCATCCAAATCTGTATATTCAGTTCCACTAGCACTCAATCTTTCATACATGCCAAAGCCATCTAAAGCATAACCAATCATGGCAGCATGACCATCGGTTTGAGTAATTTTCTTAGAAACTCCCATAGCTGCATGATAGTGGTATCCGGCACCCATATTAATATGCCCACCTGCATCATCAAAAGGCGCTAAAGTGTACGCTGCTAATATTACATTGGCAGGAGCTGGGGCATCAAACACAACACCGTTGAATGCAATACCTCTAATGGATGGTCCAGAAGACATTGGGCCAGCGCCAAAACTAATAGGAGATGTTAATTTTACAGGGGTAACAGGAATATAAATAGTTTTAGTTAGGGTAGATACATAAGAGGGTAAGCATTCTACACAATAGTTTTTATACGCTGCTCCAACGTTGGGGTTTGCGGCAGCTTGACAATCAGCCTCTGTGAGGGTTTTGGTAATAGCGCCTGTACTGGTATTATACATTTGCCAGGTGCTGTTATTGTAAAAAGTTGCTAGGTTTTTAACAAATGCACCATCTACATCATATACATTACCTCCATCTAACCAAATACCACCTTTTGATTTATCATCGCTAATATTGGAAGGACACCAAGGACCCATGCTATGGTCAGTTGGAGTACTTTTTGAAACAATTTTATAACAATCTACTGTTGAACCATTAGAAAGTGTTCTGGAAACAATACTAATGGGTTCCGATAATCCTGCCGTGATAAAATTAGCAGACTCTACTTTCACTACTAAAGCAGTAGTGTCAATAGTTTGATCTTTTTTGCTACAAGCAACAAGACTTAGCATAATAAAAATGATAGCATTTAACCGAATGTTTTTTGATAGGTTCATATAGGATATGTTTTATGGTGATCAATAAAGGCTTAGACGATCAAATAAATAAAACCCTTTGCTAGAATTGCATTTTATATACCAAGTTTGGAAAAAAGCCTAATTGGTAGGTTGTACTAATGCTTTGGTTTCTATCGTCATATGACTGAGAGAATACATTTTTATGATTTGTTACATTCTGTAAGTCTAAAGAGATGGTCTGAGAGAATCGTTTTTTGCTGCTATTCAACGTATAACCAGCTTTTAAGTCAACCCTATAGTAGTTGTCGTAATTGCTGGAATAGACATTGGTAGACAATTGTTCGCGACCAGTAGTATTAGAAGCAGCAAGATCAATGGGGGTATAGGCCATGCCACCTGCATTGGTGAATTTAAGATCAACAGAAAATTTATTTCTTTTTCCTGTTCCAATTTTCCATTCTTTTCCCGCCAATAAGTTAAACACATATCTTCCGTTAAATGCAGTGTTTCTTTCAACACCATCGCTGGCGGTATATTTTGAACTATATAAAGAGGATGTAAATAAGCCATAATAACCATTAGAGAAAAACTTTTCAATGGTCAATTCAATCCCATAGTTTTTACCAGTGCCCTTATTGGTTAAACTATCTTGTAAATCTGTTTTAAAAGTAGACCCCGTATTGAGCATGGAATAAGTACTAGAATAGGTAGTGACTGGTACATTGTAAATTGATTGATAATACAATTCTGTTTTAATGCGCCAATCGCTGGCCGGTTGAATGTTATAGCCTAGAACAAAATGGTGGCTTTTGGTAAAATCTAGGTTGATATTATTGTAGACAGTTTTGCCAGCCGTATTGGAGGATTGTAGAAAATAAACATTGATCGGTTGCATTTGTGCATGCAACCCATATCCAATATTAAAACTGCTTTTGTTGTTGATGGCATAAATCATTCCAAGTCTTGGTTCTACCGCGGTTGCATTGTTTAGGGCTAAATATTGGGTATGCAAGCCAGCATTCATGGTCCATTTTTCACTCAAATTGTATTTTACATGAGCAAAGGCCTGGGCCAGATTGGTATTACTATTATAATCCCATACCTGTTTGTAAGACTGGCCAATATTTTCCTTGGTTTTATAAAATAAATCCAAGCCAATTATTTCATCCTGAATCCCAGCTTTTACAAAAAGTCTGGAAGAAATTTTGGAGTTATAAGTAGTACTAAAATTGATGCCTGTTTTTGCTACGTTACTGACTTCTTTGATAAAACTGGTTGAGGTTGCCCTATCAGAACCATAGCCTGTTTGGTCTGTACTGGAATAATTAAGACCAATGGTAGAACTAATGAAAGATTTTTTATTGATTTGTTTAAAATGGTTTAACCCAAGAATGCCAATCTTACTAGCAAAATCAACCTGATTCCCATTACCATATAAAGTGTTAGAACTACCTCCGCTAATATTGATAGTGCTAGTAGCTAAAATTCCAAACAAGGAAAATTTACCCAATTTACTAGTGCCACTATTTAATTTAAATGATAGATCCTGGTAAGAAGGTGTAGATGTAGTGCCAATATTCACACCCAATGTTTGAGCAACGCCCGCTAAAGCGTACCTATACCCTACCAGATAAGAAGCATCGCTTTTTTTACTAAAAGGCCCCTCAGTAGTAGCTTCTAAACCTGTAATCACCCCTACTTGCAAAGTAGTTTCTCTTTTTTTGTTATTTCCATTTCTGAAACCTAAGTCAAAAACACCAGCTGTGGCATTGCCATATTCTGCGGGAAAAGCAGAAGTAAAGAAGTCCGAGCTTTTTAAAAGATTTGTGTTTAAAGCACTTACGGCGCCACCTGTGGTACCAACTGAGGCAAAGTGATTGGGATTGGTCACATTCATGCCATCTATTTTCCATAACACACCAACGGGCGAATTACCGCGGATGACAATATCATTCCTACTATCGTCTGGGGCACTTACTCCAGCAAAATTGGCTACTAATCGCGCGGGATCTGATCTTCCACCTGCGTATCGGTTTACTTCTTCCATGGAAAAAGATCTAGCGCTTACACTGGCCAATTTATTAATGGTGCCAGCTTTGTTGCTGGATGTTACTACTACTTCTTTTAATTGATTAAAGGTTTCTTCTAAAGCTATATCCAATATGACTTCTTTACCTGAGGTTACCACTATATTTGGAATGGTCATGGTTTTATAACCCGCGCAAGTAATACTAATGTCATATCTATCGGGTGGAAGATTTGAAATGCTATACTTTCCAAGGCTATCAGAATTGGCGCCTTTTTGCAAGGCATTAACTTGAAGACTTGCACCTACTAAGGGAGTTTGCGATAGTTTGTCGGTAACTGTACCGCGAATGTTTTGTGTGTTTTTTTGTGCATATGATGCACTGCATATCAAAACTGTGATAATCAGAAAATACTTGCCCATTGTTCCATTCTATTGATTCGGGGGCAAAATAGTGTCAGTACTTGGGACGGACTGGGCTAAACTAGTTGAGTTGTTGAAATTGTTGGTTGAGTTGTGAGCCATAGATTTTTTGAAATACCATTTGAATCTATAATCTCACCAACACCCCTTTTCTTTTGACAATGTTCTGATAGTCCCATTGAATGATTCTAGATTTCTTAAGCCATCGCTTTAGCATAGTTGGCTTAATCTCAGATGTTTGGTTGTAGAAGATGGATGCGTCTTTAAATTTGCTGCCTAGTATGTTGAGGGCATCTTCTTCAAAATCAGCCCCACTCCAGAACATGAGTCGGATGCCCCGTTTCTCTTTACTGTATCCAACAATGGGGTTTCCATTGATAAACCAAACAGGGTGACCGTGCCAGATCTTGCTTTCAGTTTCTTTGAGTTCTGCATCAATTAGGGAGGCCAGCAAATTGCATATTTCTTGGTCGGTTAAAGTTTGATTGGTGTTGTAGGATTGGATGGATGGGTGCATGGGTGTAAGATTAATCAACTAGTCTATTAGGAATATCCATCTGAGCATGTAGTATCCTAATAACATCAAGTTCCGTATCTGAAATAACATAATAAATCAAATGAGAATTGACTTTAAAATACCTATATCCTTTTCTTAGATGTTCCGCAGACTTTCCAGCAGTTGGATTTTCACATAGAAATTCAAAGGCTTCTACAAGATCATTGTAATATTTATCTGCCTGGCGTAAAGACCAAGTATCAACTGTATAATCTCAGATTGATTCTAAATCAATGCTGGCTTGTTCCCTAATAAAAAATCGAAGTTTTTTCATTTTCTACGTTCATGTAATTTTTTGAGATGGGCTTTGGGGTCAAAATTTTCTACCCTTGGGCTTTTCTCTCCAATTACAAGCGCCTTAACTAACAATTTCTTTTTCTCTTCCTCTTCTTCCAACATTCTTAATGCTGAACGTATTACTTCACTAGCCGAATTGTACTTTCCAGAAGACACCTCCTTTGAAATGAATTCGTCATAATGTTCGCCCAACAATATTGAAGTGTTTCTTGCCATAAAATTGAATTTCAAACTAAATATACCAATTCTTGGTATATTAAAAGTTAGATTTTCTTCACATGTTTTGGAAAATAACCCTCCTGTAAAAGAAGTTAATTCTCAATAAGAATCATAGTGAAATAATTTTACATAAATACCTGATACAACCAAGTCAAAACCTATACCCCAATTTTAACCCTGCATGAGTATTAATCTCTGCCTTGTTATTATTGGAGAAATCTAGTCTGAATCCGGTTAACCATTTTTTAGAAAGGTCAAATTCTATTCCTGTTGAAATTCTATATCCAACAACAAATCCGTTATCAAAAGCCAAAGTAGATTGACGTACTGAATTTCCTAAAATATCAACTGATGTTCTTCTTTGAGGATCAGATGACCTTTGAGAGTACCCAATTGTTGGCCCCAGCTGGATATTGAATCCTGGCAAAAACGATTTCAATGGGAAATAAGCGGCTTTTGTCCAAAGCAATATGTTTGATGTTTGATGAAAGGTTTGAATCATGTCAGAAAAACTGGGATTTTGAATCACAGGATTTTTAACTCCGTTTTCAAAGACCAACTCCCCTCCTAGCAAGAATTTATTGAGCCCCCAAACAGGCTTCTTCACAAGATCTTTTGATAATTCCATAGATACTGAGTATCCCATATAATCACCCGTACCAAAGGACACATTTCCTGCCGATAATTTGAAATAGGTATTTCTTTGCTGGATATTTTGAGCAAAAATGGTGAGGCAAGAACAGATAGCAATGGCTGTTAAAATGGCTGTTTTCATGAACACTGTTTAAGTTAAATTAAGTTTTACTTACAAACAGCATACCAAATTTCTTAATACTTTAAAATCATGAAAACATGTACTTAATTCTTTTCAAATAAGAACAGGGTTAATTGTCTGCGTGTTTTAAGTTCCATGATAATTAGGTTATTATAGAATTGGCTGGCGCGATATTAAGAATTAGGACTATCCGCTTCCAGTTCCTGAATTGTCTGCTTTGCCTTTGCCAATCTAATGGCTTTGTTTTTCTCTACCAAGATTTTAGTTGTCCAATGCTCCAGACGATGGTGTAAGGGCACAATTAGGGCGGCTATTGCCACTAGTGCAAGAAGCATAAGAACTGGGGAATGATGTGTGATTTTCTCTAAGAATGGATGAATGAGAAGGTTAATAAACTCAAATACTACTAATAAAACTATCACACTAAGGAATTCTACTACCTTATGGCTAACGAGAATAGACCTACTTAATAAGAGGAATAATATGACGGCTGTTAAGATGACTATGGCTGTGATGGCTAGTTGTATGTTGTGGTTTCGTTGCTCTTTTTCTGTTTCTTTAATTTTGTCAAGTTCGCGTTGCTGCAAATCTTCATCAAATTTAGCAGCTTGCAATTGTACAATTTTAGTAGTACTATTTATACTATCATTTGCATAAATATAAAATTTCATATACTTAGTGGCACTATCATTTTGTCCTTTTGTTAAATAGTATTCGTAGATGAATTTTGAAGCAAATAATTTGGTTGTAAAAAGTTCTTTAGGGCCATATTCAAATGGTTTCTTTTTATAATATAAAACTGAATCTATTAAGCCAATTTCCTCATAATATCTAGCCATAGCAGCATATGCTCTTACATGGTCCCCCATTTTGGGAGATTTCAATGCCGCATCCAAACCCCTTTTATAAAATGCAAATGCAATTTCAGGCTGTTTCATTTTTAAATAAACATTACCCATAACACTAGTTACATAACTAGAAAGAGTTTCGTTTGCCTTGATTGCTAATTCATACATTTTTTGTGCATAATAAAATGAAGAATCAACTGCATTAATTGAAAGAAAAGCAGAGGCTAAATTTCCAAGCATTATAATTGAAAGCGGATCAGCATTGATTAAAGCCTTTTTATAAATTATAGCTTTTCTTAAATGATCCACCTTTTTCAAAGGATCTGATTCAATTAAATGTCTAAAGTTTTCTATTCTTGCAAGAACCTCGTCATCATTATTTTTCTCAGCTAATGCAGTTGATGTTCTAATATGTTCTTGAACTGTTTTAAAATCTCCTAATCTATAATATACAAATGATGAATAAATAATTGAAAGCGCCTTATATCTTGGATTGTTTAGCTTATTACAAGTTTTTATTAATCTTGTTGAATATTGAAAATTAGAATCTATTTCAATACCAATATAATAAAGGTGTAAAGCGGTAATAGATTGCATTCGCAGACTATCATTTTTTGTATTTTCAACTACTTTCCAAAGACTATCCGTATTTAATCGTTGGGCTTCTGATTTATTAAGAATTAACACCAAGAAAATAATAAGAGCTATATATTTCATGACTTTGATTTAAAGACTTAGAGTAATGCTTTTTTAGTCAAAATGGTATTCCTTGTTTAACAATTCTAATAAATGGGTGGCCCTTCTTAATGTAGCAGTCAAGTAATAAATCCTAGCTTCAGACAAAGTTTTGTGATTATTTACCTTATTATAAAACTGAAATACAATGTCTTCTTTTCCGGTTTGCATCTTAATCTTTTCTGGAAATTGTAAAAAGGCAGCGTCAAGTAAAGCAGAATCTCTAACAATCTTAAAATACTTAGTATTAAATAATTGATTTTCAAGTCTTTGAATTTCAGGCCACATGACGCGTCCATAGGTGCCTTCAATATCATTAATTGTTTTTTGAATCCAAGCATCATATTCTACTATTGAATCGGCAATTGCCTTATTATCAATTAGTCTAAAATTGCCAGAGCTCTTGAGCTGCTGAATGGTTCTATCATGGTATAAAAAGGTATTGTTGTTATTAATAATTGAAACGCATTTGTATAATAGACGGTGATCACACAAATCAACAGGCTTTTCCATTTCCATCATGATTGTATCGGCCCTCAAGCGCATCCTATCCCAACCTTTTATATCTCCACTTAAATCAAGTGTATCGTTTTTCAAATCTTCTACTAAGGTCTGGGCGTATTTCTTTTCTCTCTGGTGTTCCACATAATGCTCTACTTGCAGCTCAGCCAATGATCCACAAAACACAGCCAGAAACAACATAAAAAATTCCCAGAAATAGTTTTTCCAAGTCTTTTTTCCGTGTCCATGATGGGCATGATGATGTACTTCCATAGGTTCTGTATTTTCAGTGCTGTTAAATAAAGGTTCAGATAAAGGGGCTATTGCCTTGTCAAGTGTATCGGCAGGAAATTCGGGTTGAGTTTCAGGTATGGGCAATTCAGACTCATTGAGCGGTTCATCGGCTGTATTATCTGCCATTTATGCTGATTTAGGGAATAAGTATGTGGTTGATGAGGAGGACAATTCAATATAAGTAAATTTACTCAAATGAGCGATCCGCTTCCCTACTCTTTCAACAAAGCTTGTATTTTCAGACTAATTGAATCCCTACTCAATTGTGCATCCTTTAAAGCCAGCCCAACTTTCATCCCAGGTCTTTTGTGCCCAATCAAGGTCAGCCATGCATCTTTCATAATGGCTTGTCTTTCTTCCACCAGTTTAAAGACTGCATCACCATTTTTAAAGCCTGACAAGGCAGATGGAATATCCGTGGCTTTTGAAAGTTCTTGCTGACCTAACTCTAAGAGTATCGCTTTAGCCATAATAAAATGCCCTAGTTCATTTGGATGAACACCGTCTTTGGCAAATAGAAAAGCCGTATCTACCATCCGGCGGTCTTCCAAGTATTTTTTCATTGGCCCGTGAAGGTCTAAGACATCCCATTTCATGGAATACCTAGAACTGATAAGCCAATCTGAATATAGATCCAGCACATTGGCATAGGCTGCCCCTTTTCTGGGGTCATAGACGGGAGGAGTAATATGAACAATGGGTGCACCCGTTGCAAGTACCTGCTCATGTAACCGCTTGATGCCGTCTTTGAACTTTTGAAAACGATCATCATCAAAAGGCAGATAAATACCATCGTTCATTCCGTAACAAGCAAAAACCAAATCGGGTTTGATGGTGGTCAACGCCCTTTCTAATCGCTCATGCAAAACGGGACGAGGAAACTGACCACCTGCATGATTGGGTTCAGACAAACCTGAAACCGTTTCACTGGGCAATCCCAGGTTAATGATCTCAAAATTTCTTTGGGGATATTTTAATGTTAGATAGGCGTCAATAAAGGAAATGTATTTGCCGTTGTAGGTAATGCTGTTTCCAAGAAATAGGATTCGTTTTACGCTATCAGGAATGGTGTAGGTTTGGGAAAGGGCATGGGTTTGAGTATAAAGCAGAATTAGGACTAAGTGTAGGATGCGTTTCATGTTAAAAATCCGGTTTGAGTATTTGAGTAAATGTTATTCCAGCTGTTGCTATATCAATTTAAAAATCCAATCTCAAAAATCATAGAGAAACAACTAGAACCCATATCTAAAGAAAAGCATAGCACTTAACCAAGGTTTTGCATTATTATTCAATGCATTTTGAACACCCGCCCCAGGAATGGTGTACGCTATATGTCCATGCCAATACCATCGTCTGTTTTGAAAATACTTTACTGTGATATTGAATTCAGTTCCATATTCTTTTTTAGTCATAGTACTCAATGCAGGGTTGCCACCAATATTATTGTTATTGGAAGCATACATGTAAATAGCTTGAGGAACCAATTCAATTTTTGGAACGGGTCTAATATTTGCTTGCAATTGGTGAACAGTAATATTGCTATTTTGTACAATTTTAAAATGATTGGCACCAATTACCCATTCCTCTCCGTTACCACCTGAAAGCAAGGGGTCCCATCGTTCATATTGCTGTGTGTTGGGGTTATCTCCTGAAAAATAGGCATACCTATATCGCAAAGTTGGAGCTCCCTTTTGCTTGGCAAAACTCCAACCAAATTCAGTATATCCCGCAAAGGCAGACATATTAAAATTGGAATTTGTTTCATATCCAATTTCTCCTTTAAAAAATAAACCAGCTGTATTGGGAGGTCTGTTTGCGTAATAACGAAGGTTGTACAACTTTAACCCATTTCTTCCCAATACTGCACCTGTAGGCGTATAGTAGTTGAAGTTAGATTTGGGAACATCTAACATCATGATACCAACTTGATGCGCATAACCATCACCCCATTCGGCATTGAACCCCCTAATGACCGTTTTGGAATCAACTATGCTAAGTTCATTGGGATCAAGTTGAAAAACTTGTAAAAGAATATTGTTGTACTTAATAGCAGCAAGACCAAGATAATCTGCTGCCCAACGAGGATTAAGTTGTAATGCTGCGCGATTGTCTCCGTTGGAAGCGGTATTGCGAATGATAAATCCATTTCCAACCGAGAATTGTTGCCTTCCAAATGAGAGGTTATAGGTAAACCGATTACCAGAAGTAGAAGCATTAGTACCCATGAAACCAACAAATGCGTCTTCCACAGCTCCGTATGCCCTTGATTCGCTGGTAAAAAGCTCTCTTCCAGCTGAACCGCTAGCAATATAACTGAGGCCACCATAGAGATATCTATTCTTTTTGGCAGAAAGGGTTGTAATGCCATACAAACCACCAGAAATCCAACCCTCTATCCAACCTGTAAAGCCTTTACCAACTGGATTATTGGCCAATGGGTTTCCATTGAGCATGGCATCCTCTCTTCCATACCAAGCATTATTGTTAGAGTAAAGCATTTCTGCAATAGCAATTTTAGTGGTCAGTAAAGACTTATTATCCTGATAAAGAATGGGAAAATCTTTTTCCCCCATGAACAAACCAGTTTTATCTTTTTTCTCTTTTGCAATTTCACTGATGTCAACAGTGAGCGTAATATTAATTCCTCCTATTTGAGATGGTTGAATTTCATATTGGGCTGATGCTACCTCTTGCAGTTTGCGCACTTTATTAGTATAGGCTTCTAATAAAATAGTACGAACCGAAGATTGTGGAAAGATGGGAAAAGCCCGTTTAACGGTTTGCTCCAAATTTTTCTGTGCTAATGTATCTGGTAATTTGTTTTGAAAAACATAAACCACATTGGAAATACGCTCCCCTTCATAAAATGCATTACTTACTTGAGCAAAAATTTTATTTGAGCTCAATAGAAAAATGCAACCAACAAATAGCTTGATAGCTCTCATAGAATGAATTCACCAATTAATAAGCTGTCCAACCACCATCCGTTGGATAAAGAGCTCCAGTTAAATTAGATGCTTCATCTGAAAGCAAGAAAAGTATCACAGCCGCTTGCTCCCAAACAGTTGCCATACGATGCTTTGTATCGTTCATCATCAACAGGCTTTCTGTTTTTGCTCCACCCATTCCTGTGATACCACGTTTTTTCACTTCTTTTACAAATTCAAAAGCCTTATCTGTCATGGGTGTTTCTGTAGCAGCCATATTTACAGAGTTGACCCTAATACCATAAGGGGCGTAATCAATGGCAGCGCTTCTAGTAAGACCATTTACGGCGTGTTTACTGGCTACATAGGCTGGGTTTCCCGCTAAACCAGTAAGACCTGCAATGGATCCAACGGTAACAATGGCACCACCATTGCCTTGCTTTAGCAATTGCTGAAGTACAGAACGCATAGATTTAAAAGTACCTGTAACGTTAATATCTATCACATTGTCCCAATATTTGTCCGAAGCTGCATCTACCGCAGTTGGCAACAATTCTTTTTGCTTATCATAGTCAAAAGCATCACCAGAGAAAGTACCATCCATGACTCCGGCATTTAAAAGAGCCAAATCAATTTTCCCAAATTTGAGCACGGCTTGTGCTACCAGGTTATTGCAATCTGCTGTACTTCTAATATCGGTTTTTACAAAAATGGCTTTACCACCTTCTTTTCTAATGGTTTGAGCTGTTGCTTCACCCTGAGCTAGCCAATCGGCAATAACAATTGCTGCGCCTTCACGGGAAGCTCTAATTGCGGTTGCACGGCCTATTCCCCTTGCTCCTCCTGTAATAATGATGACTCTTCCTTTAAGTCTATCCTTGGAAAAATAGTTAGAATCAATGGCGGTGATATTGTTTTTTTTAAAGCCCGCTTTTTCTTGGGCCATCATTTTTCCCATGAAACCCATCTGGGTTAAGAGTAATAGGAATACAAACAGCGTATTTTTATTTAGTTCGGCTTTCATTAGCTTTGAATTTACCTTAAATGTATGGTTAAATTCAAAAACTTTTAAGACGATTTATTAACGTTAAGTTCTTATAAATTTTAAGCTTCCACTATCATTTTCCCAATATTATCCCCTTCAAATAAGCCCAACAAAGCTTCAGGCAATTGATCAAAACCCTTTACAATGGTTTCCTTGTATTTTAATTTACCATCTTTTATCCAAGTGGCTAATTGCTTAGTTCCTTCCGTAAATTGACTTTGGTAATTGCCTACAATAAATCCTTGCATTAACACGCTTCTAGTTAATAGCATTGGTTGAATACGAGGTCCCATGGGGATTTCGGTGCTATTGTACAAGGCTATTTGTCCGCACAAAACAATTCTTGCGTTAAAATTGATATTCTTAATCACAGCATCTGAAGTTGCACCTCCTACATTATCAAAATAAATATCAACTGCATTTGGACAAGCATCTGTAATTGCTTTTTCTACATTGGTGCAAGTTTTATAATTGATGACCTCATCAAAGCCAAAATCTTCTTTTAATAACCTTAATTTTTCATCGCTTCCGGCTATGCCAATAACACGACAACCATGCATTTTGGCTATTTGACCTACTACCAGCCCAACTGCGCCTGCAGCTCCAGACACAACTACCGTATCACCACTTTTAGGCTTGCCAATTTGCATGAACCCAAAATAAGCGGTAAGACCTGGCATTCCTAGTACACCCAAATAATAACTAGCAGGCGCAATGGAAGTATCAATTTTTAAAAGGCTGTTTTCAGTTGCAATGCAATGCTGCTGCCAAGGCAGATTGCCAGTTACAATGTCATTTTCTTTAAAATTGGAGGAATTGGTTTTAACCACTTTAGCTATCACTCCACCAGTTATGGGCTTACCCAATTCAAACGGAGGAGCATAGGATTTGGCATCATTCATTCTACCCCTCATATAGGGATCAACAGAAAAAAACATCGCTTCTAATAATATTTCCTTATCCCCAAGTTCAGGTATCGCTATATTTTTTATTTCAAAATTCTCTTTTACGGGTTTTCCTTGCGGTCTACTTGATAATACAATTTGCTTTGTTGAAAGATGCATGGTTGATAATTTATATGGTAATTCAGATTAAAAAGGATCGCTTAATTCACAAACCCTGATTAGTTTTTTATTGACAAACTCAGTTATCCCTAACTCAGCAAGTTCTCTACCATATCCCGAACCTTTGGTACCGCCAAAAGGCAAATCGGCCTGTGTCCATGTAGGGTGATTGATAAAAACCATGCCTGTATCTATTTGATCTGCTATTAGTTTACCTCGTTCTATATCACTGGTAAATACGGAGCCTCCCAAACCAAATGGAGAATCGTTGGCTAAATCAATGCCCGCTTGTTCATCTTTAACGGTATAATAAACTGCAACAGGACCAAAAAACTCTTCATAATAAACCGGATTATCAGGCAACATATTAGTAATCACAGTGGCTTCCATATAGGCGCCAGCTTGGTCTACTCTTTTGCCACCTAATAGAATTTTTGCCCCACCATCAACAGCACGCTTGACCTGATCTGCAATATTAACGGCAGCTTCTTCACTACTCAACGGTCCAAGCTGTGTAACTTCTTCCATCGGATTACCAATGACAAGGCTGGCTAGTTTATCTGTTAATTTTTCAAAAAACTCATCGGCAATTGCTTCCACAGCAATAAATCTTTTGGAAGCAATACAACATTCGCCATTGTTATTGATTCTGCCTACTACTGCCCATTCTACCGCTTTGTCAATATTAGCATCATCAAGGACAATAAATGCATCACTACCGCCTAATTCCAACACAGATTTCTTTAAATGCTTTCCAGCTTCGGATGCAATACTTGCACCGGCAGCTTCACTACCCGTTAAGGAAACGCCTTTGATTCTTTTATCGGCCACCAAGGCAGATGCCCTTTTGCCAGAGATCAATAAATTTGTGTAAAGCCCAATGGGTGCACCTGCCTCTAAAAAAAGCTGCTCAATGGCTATAGCACATTGCGGAACAATGGAAGCGTGTTTAATAAGTATGGTGTTGCCCACCATCAGATTGGGAGCAGCAAAACGGGCTACTTGATAAAAAGGAAAATTCCAAGGCTGTACACCCAGCAAAACACCAATGGGGCTATGTCTGATGAATGCTTGACCATGAACTGGATCTAGGATTTGATCAGATAAAAACGCTTCTCCATGTTTGGCATAATAGTCAAATATTTCAGCACTTAGTTTAATCTCACCTTCAGCCTGGGAAAATAATTTACCCATTTCAAGGGTGATGAGCTGGGCAAACTCTTTTTTCTTCTCTCTAAGCAAACCTGCCACTTTGTATAACAATGCTGTTCTATAGGAAAAAGCTGTCTTTTTCCAAATATCAAATATAGCTACTGATGTTGCAATGGATTGATCCACCGCAGTGTCAGACATTTCTTCAAATGATTTAACCACTTGATTGTTTGCAGGATTGGTGCTTTGTATAGACATGATTTTGGATTTAGTTTGTAATTACTATTTGCTTAGTTGCTTTGTTGGTGCTTTTTCGGCTTCAATACACCAGAGTAATATCAGTAAGATAATGTTGAAAATATAGCGATACATTATGACTTTTTCGTCCTTCTCTGACGTTGGAAGAACGTATGGCAATCTGTCCCATAATTTTTGGTATTAGATTTTATCTAGATAGTGATTGCACCTTCTTTGCCTGTGATTAAATTAGACCCCGTAACAACCGATGCAACCATTTTTAAAAAGTTAATCATCTTGTTGCCCTCAGCATCCCAATAATATGCCGTGGTGGGTGTTACTTTAATAATAGAAATAGTTGGGTCTTCTTTGCCTTCTTTAAACCAAACTTTGGCAATAGGTGTCCATAGTTCTTCAATTTTTGCTTTGTCCATAAGTATTTCTGCCTCACCGTTTACAACCAAATAGCAGCTTTTTCCCGGATGTGAAAAAAAGAGTTTCACATCTTTATCTATTGCAATGGCTTTGTTTTTCTCGCTATCTTTTTCGCTGAAAAACCATAGGTTTCCTTGATCACAAACCTTTATGGCAGTCATAGGTCGGCATGTAGCGCCATCGTCTGTTTTTAAATCAGTACAGAAAAGGCAAACCATGATCTCATCAACCAAATATTTTAATTTGTCAATGGCTTCTTTATTACTTAAATTTTCAGTATTGCTCATTTGATGCTGCTTTAGTTCGTTTGTATATAGATAATACAAAGCTGCAGCACCTAAGAATGGCAAGCATTACAAAGACTTTAAAAAGAGTTACATCATTTACGGATAGCTGTTTGATGCTTCCAAAATAAGTTCAGTTTCGATTGTTCAGGTGGGTATTTAAAAGAGTTCGTGGTTAACTTTAAATAACGAGGCCTGCCAAAGGTTGGGATTAAAATTTTAAATCCCTGCTTGGCCAATACATACTCAATTAACTAAAAGCTAAATTACTAAAAGCACAATGTTGTATACAGCGGTTAATTAATACGCAGCAGCTCCCCCGTCTGGACTTGAGGAATCGGCATATCCAATATAGACTTTGAATTTGGGATCAAAAGTGATGCCCATTAGTGAGCCCAAATTGCCTACCGCTCTAAGATGATGCCCCATAGCTTCCAATGATTTTTTGGTATCGGGAGACATCAGGTTTTTCTCATAACTAATGGTATCAGGAAGCCATTGCTCATGAATTTTCATTGCTTCTATGGCTTTGTCAATTTGCATGTTGTAGGAAAGCACATTTAAAACAGTTTGAAATACGGTATTGATAATTGTTCTACCCCCGGGAGACCCAATAATCAAATAGGGTTTGCCATTTTTTACAACTATAGCAGGAGTCATACTAGATAACATTCTCTTTTCCGGAACAATTAGATTAGGACTGGTTCCAATCTGGCCTTTACTATTTGTAACGCCTGGCACTGGGTTAAAATCGCCCATCTCATTATTAAAGATAAATCCAAGATTACTGGAACCCATTCTTGATCCGTAAGAATACTCCAATGTATATGTCAGCGAAACCGCATTACCCTCTTTGTCAACAACAGAAAAGTGCGTGGTATTTTCCCCATCATAGGGATGGCCAAATTTGGCGGAATCGCTCACTGATGCTTTGTTCCTATCAATATTGTCAAAACGCTTTTTTGCAAACTGCTTTGATGTTAAACGTTCCAAAGGCATGTCTACATTAAAGTCAGGATCCCCCATAAACTCTGCCCTATCGGCGTAAGCCCTGCGCATTACTTCGGCCAATAAATGCACATAGGCAGTTGAGTTAAACTCAATTGAATCAAGATTTGCAAGCTCCATCATGTTCATCATTTCTACCAATGCAACACCACCTGAACTTGGAGGAGGCATGGAGTAAATATCATATTCCTTGAAAGTTCCTTTTATTGGTTTGCGTTCAATAGCGGTATATTTTTCCAAATCCTTTTTAGTGATGATGCCACCATTTTGCTTCATGAAATTTTCAATTTCCTGGGCAACTTCTCCTTTATAGAATCCATCCTGTCCTTTGTCTCGGATCAGCTCAAGCGTTTTTGCCAGTGCTGGTTGTTTCCATAACTCACCAGGCTTTGTAACTTCTGCTTTGTCAGAATTAAAATATCCTTTCATAAACGCATTAGACTGATTGGCTTCAACTACTTGAAGCGCTTCTTTATATAGCCCCCATGGCATCATGAAACCATTTTTGGCTAGGTCAACTGCAGGTTGAACTAAATCCCGCCAGGGCAACTTTCCATATTTTTGATGCGCCATATATAAACCTGCAATGGTACCTGGTACACCAACAGACTTTAACCCATCGTGGTTAATTCCATTGATTAATTTACCCTGACCATCCAGATACATATTGGGGCTTGCTGCAAGAGGCGCTTTTTCACGAAAATCAAATGTGGTAACATTACCCTTTGAGTTCAAGAATACCAAAAAGCCACCGCCGCCAATATTTCCAGCAGTAGGATGTGTTACTGCCAATGCCAAAGCAGTAGCTATGCTGGCATCAATAGCGTTACCACCTTTTTTTAATACTTCAACACCTGCTTTAGAAGCAATTGCATTGGAAGAAACTACTATTCCGTTTTGGCCATACACTTGTGCTATTCCTTCTGAGTGAATGGAGATCAAAGTCAGAAAGCATAGAACCTTCCATATGCTTTTAACAATTAGTTTTTTATTGACCATTTGTGTTCTTGTTTATTGACTAATACTGGATGGTTTATTTTAAAACTGCTTTACTTATTTATTGATTGAGTTGCCAAATTGGTTATCAGATCCCACTGAAAACGCAAGAATTTATGCAGTGACTCTTCTAAAATTCTTTCTTGGTCACTATGGGCACCAAAGCCTTTTGGACCGTCTTCGCTATCAATCATGGGTCCTATGCCATAACATTGCACCCCTCTTGATCTAAGAAATGCCATATCTGTGGCACCAGTAAGCATGGTAGGTATGGTCACAGTATTATAAGTTCTTTTAATAGCCCCTTCTACTATCTTAAACGCATCAGTATTCAGGCTAGAAGGTTTTCCGGGAGGTCTAGACAGCCCTTTGAAAACAATTTCAATGGCGGCGTCATGAATCACCTCTTTCATGGATTGTATAAAAGCTGTCATATTCTCATCTGGCAGGGATCGAATATCAAGCGTAGCTTCGGCCTCTGATGGAATCACATTTTTTCTATAGCCACCTTTAAAAATATTGGGTGATACAGAAGTTCTTAGGGTTGAATAATTCCCAGGCTTATTGATGGCAAGGTATTCCTGAACAGCGTCAATATTTTCATTATTAAGTAACGCCTTATAACGGTCAGCAAGTTCAGGAGTACTAATTTCTGACATTCTCTTAAAAAAAGCTTGGGTAGTCTCATTTAATCGCATGGGTGTTTGCCAAGCAGCAATTTTTGCTATGGCTTGAGACAAGTGCACAATAGCATTGCTTCTTAAAGGAACAGATCCATGACCAGCAATGCCTCTAGCTATGAGCTTTACCTCACTGGGAACTTTTTCAGTGGTTGCAACACCTGCATACGCTATTTTTCCTCCAATTCTCACAACGCTACCACCTTCAGCAAAACAATATTCGGCCTCAATCTCAGGCCAGTGCTCTTTTACCATATACTCTATTCCATATTGTGAGCTTCCCTCCTCCCCTGCTTCAGCTAGAAAAATAATATCGCGGTCTAGCGCCACTTGCATCCTTTTTAATAGGAGCATTAACATGAGACCTGTGGATGCATTATCCTTATCATCTACACTGCCCCTGCCATATACATAACCATCCTTACGCGTTGCTGAAAAAGGTGGATAGACCCATTTGGTGCTGTCTACATTGACCACATCTGTGTGCCCCATGATTAAGATGGGTTTTTTCTTTCCATTTCCTTTAATGCGTGCCACTAAATTGGGACGATTGGGATCCAGCGCAAATGTCTTGACTTCAATCCCTTCTTTTTCAAGAATAGATTTCATATACAACACAGCAGGCAACTCAATTCCTGGAGGATCACTGGTATTCATCCTAAGCAAAGCTTGAAAATGCTGCATGGTTTCTTCTTCAATTACTTTCCAATCCGGTTGTTTTATTTGTCCCTGACTGCTGGAATAGACAAAAAGGGACATCAGAAAACTTAATCGTAGAAAAATGCGCATTTTCTTAGAATTTAAATGGTGACTAAATCAATAGCGGATCAATGTTTCAAAAGTATACTCAATATAAGCATTCCTCTATAGGATTCCTTCATCAAGGCAAATGTGGGCATGGGTAAGCTGAAAGTATCACAAACGCTATAGCCTTGGTGCTGATAAAATGCAATAGCTTCTTGGCTGCTATCCATGGCTTTTAGAAAGATGACTTTTTTGTTCGTGGCAAGGGCAGCATCCATAGCCATTTGCATCATTTTTTTACCAAGCCCCATACCCTTCATTTTATCTAAGAGATAGATTCTTTCTATTTCTAGGGCATCGGCTGGTTCATAACCGCTAAGATTTGAGCAGAGAACCAGTTTCAGATATCCAACGGGTTCTTGGTCATCTTGTAGCAGGTAATAGGCGCTATTGGGATCAGCAAGTTCTTTTTCAATTTGATGCGTGCTGTAAGCGTATTGGTTCATATACCATTCTGCTCCGCCAGGCAGCCAAAGATGCAGGTAGTTTTCTTGGTAAATGGCTTTTGCCAAATTAGACAGGATTGCTGCATCAGAAAGGGTTGCTTTTTCAATGTTGATCATGTACGAATGTAAATGATTTGGGAGAGTATTGGAAGGGAGAAAAGGGGTTTGCTGGCGCGATGGTCTATGAGAAAAGATTATCCCATTTAGGCAATACATTGTGACAGGTCTGCTATTTCAGTTTGGTATTTTTAAACCTTTCTTTTAGCAGCTGATTAGCCCGCTTTTCCAAAGGCTTTCCGTGCCCAAAAACAGCTTGCTCAAAGGGAAATTCTGCCACTTTCAAAATAGATGCTCTTGCTAAAGCCCTATCCTCATTAATGGTAGAATAGCTTAACCCCATGACGTTTGAACAGATATCACCTGCTATTAATATTCCATCTTCGCGCAATAAAAATGATACATGACCAGCACAATGTCCTGGTGTATGAATAACTTCTATATCATTGCCAAATGGAAGTATTTCTCCGTCTCCTATGGTTTTATCAACAGGAAAAGATTCGTATTTGGTACCACCTGGTCTAATGACGAAACGATATACGAGTCTAGGAATAATGCCTGGTGTAACCGTAATTCCATCGTATCCAGCTTCCCCTTTGGCAGTTAAGGCAAGATCTGAAGCATGAATGTAGATCTTAGCGCCTGTACGCCTGCTTATCTCTGCAGCACTACCCGCATGATCAACATGACCGTGGGTAAGTAATAAATACTTGATATACGCTGGGTCATGACCAGTTTGTATCACACCCTCCAATATAGCGTCCGCTTTATTTGGCCATGCAGCATCAACCAATACCAATCCATCATTGGTTTTAAACAAATAGACATTAA
Organism: Chitinophaga pinensis; assembly: GCA_943372225.1. Classification (GTDB taxonomy): domain Bacteria; phylum Bacteroidota; class Bacteroidia; order Chitinophagales; family Chitinophagaceae; genus Sediminibacterium; species Sediminibacterium pinensis_L. Next base: position 108,955 of record CALRXV020000004.1, read on the forward strand.
CAATCCCAATTTTAATTAGCCAAAGGCGAGTTGAAACTTGCATTATCTTAGACATATGGTATGAAATTTAGGGGAGTTATAATAATGTAAAGCCCAAATTGCTTTAAGTCTTTTATTAGCTGCTATTTTAGTCTAATCGTAATTATTTTTTAATTTGTTTTTCATTTGCTGGATATACAGCTTCTGAAAAAATATATTTCTTAACATTTTCGATTTTAATTTTTCATTTGTCTCACTAAATAATAGCTAACTCTTAAATATAGCTAATACTGCTAAATTATATAACATCATTAAAGTATATATCAATATTTCCATTGGGTATAATCAATCAGAAATTGTTGGATAGTTGCAATTGTTTGGTTTCCTTCTTTGCGGCGTTAATCCTAGATTGCTAAAAGAATGATTTTTTGCACCACCCCTGTTATAGTTAAAGGGATAATGTATTTGAGATGTGAAATCAAATTTCTTTCATTTTTGTTACTTTGTTTTTTTCCAAGATAAATAGCCTCGAATGTTCATTATTAGAAACACAATATTTCCAATCCCAATTCCTAAACTATTCATTAGGAAAAAGCCTAGAAATATCCATAATGTATTTGCTATTGAGAAACTGACAAACCCTAATTTATTTTTATTACCCAATAAGTAAACGGCTAATAAACTTAAACTAGTTGCAATCCAGTCAAGTGTGTAATATTTTAAAAAGAGTTCCATTATTTATAAATTTAAAAGAGGTGATATGTCATTAAAACGTATCACCTCTATTTGTTAATTTATATTTTTTCAGCTACTGGAAAGTCAATTTCAAACTCTGTTAAGTTGTGCAAATAATTGCTGATAATTTTGTCGCCCACAACAATGATAACGTCAATCATATTTGACTCATCATAACCAGCTGCAAAAAATGCTTCCTTAGTTTCTTCTGTTGCACGTCCACGGTTTTCAACTGCTGATGCAGTAAACTTTGCCAAAGCATCTAGCTTGCTGTCAAAAGTTGCACTACCTTTTCGAATTTCTAAAACTTGCTCGTCGGTAAATCCGTTCATTTTGCCTAAAACAGTATGAGCAGACTGGCAATAACGGCATCCATTAATTTGACTTGTTACCAAGTTAATTACTTCTCTTTCCTTGGCTTTTAATGTGCTTTTGCGATTTTGTAAAGCCAAGTAATCGTTTAGTGCAGTTTCGCTTTTGGCAAAATAAGCGTATAGGTTTGGAACAAAGCCTAATCCTTTTTGTAGGTTATCGAAAATACCTTGATTGTTTGCAGATACTTCGGCTCTTGTTGGAACAGTGTAAATTCTTTTTTCTAAAGTTGTCATTTTACCTTGTATTTAAATATTGTTTGTCATTATTGACAATACAAAAGTGCATTGACTTACAAGGACTAAAAATGAAGTAGTTTAGGAAATTTGGTTGATGTAGTTCAACTTTCTAAAAGGAATTTCACCTTGGATTGCAACAAGGGAATTACATCCATTTTGAACCAATCATTATTTTTTAGTTCTTTTGTTTCTTATTCTGGATAAGAATTCAGTGGTCATTCCCAAATAAGAAGCCAAAGCATATTGAGGAACTCTTTGAACAACTAGCGGATATTTTGAAACAAAATTTTCATATCGTTCTTCGGCTGTTTGTGTAAGGTTTGAAATTATTCTTCTCTGTTGAGAAGCAAGGCCACGTTCTGCAATTATTCTAAAAAACGTTTCAAACTTATGGTTTGACTTTTTCAATTCCTGTTCTTTTTCAAAGTCAATTTGTAAAATGGTACTTTCCTCTAAAGCTACCACAAACATGGTCGCTGGTTGCTGAAAAATATAACTGTTGTAGTCTGTAATCCACCAGTCGTCTATGGCAAATGTAATAGTGTGGTCTTGTCCCTCGTCTGCCACAACATAAGCTCTAAAAGCACCTTTTAAAACATAATGCCTGTGCTTTGTTGTAAAGTTTGGTTGAACTATGAATTGTCTTTTTTTAACTTTTACCTCTTTGAAAGAGGCACTAAAAAGTTGACTTTCTTCGTCAGTTAATTCTACGAACTTATTAATGAATTCAATTATTTTGTTTGTCATTTATCTAGCTGTTGATGTTTCGAAATGTCAATCAAATACAAATGTATAAAAGACCATTCAGCCATTCACTCCATAATAGTCTTTATTTACCCGAAGCAGGAGCATTTACATCTATTTCACGAATCGATACCATCTTATATTCCGCCTGATCGCCATCCGTTCTCAAGAGAAATGTTCCGTGGCCAACCAAAATCATTTTTTTGGGATCAGTATAGTTACATCCAGTTATTGCTAAAGATTGAACAGGCCAATTGCCTTGATCAATTACCTCACCAACTTTAACCCATACACCACCGTTTTTAGGATTTCCATTAGAAACAGAATCAATATAAACCTCCATTTTTACTTTAGAATTATTCTCAATATTGTAAATAATGTACTTCATCCCAATCCATATGTTGGGAGGTAAAGGATTACCATTCCACAAAGGATCTTGGGTGTGGAATCCTGAGCCCGACCAATAATCACTTGTAGGATGCTTTAGCTCTTTTTCAAAGTCCCATTTGCCGTCGTGACGAAATCTACAATAATAGGTAGATGCATCACAATCGTTGCCCTGAGAAGAAGCATGACCCAGCGGACCAGTTCTAGCACCAACAACCATCCCTCCATATGCAGGTCCAGAGGTACCAATTCTTCTATAGTATGCAGTAAATTCTGTGTTTAAGAAAAATTGCTCACCAACCTTTGTGGTGCGCATAGAATTAATATGAAACCGAGGACTACCCCCTGACATCATCATGGCACCTTTTCCATCAATGTGAAATCCTTGGGTACTTCCACTATGATCTTCCGTCCAATCAGTTGGGTCGTAAGGGTCTGAGGCATATTTAATGATTCGGTCAACGCCATTATTCCAATGTACAGAAGTCCATTCCCTAGTGCCTGCTTTAGTATGGTAGAATTGAGAAATCCCGAATACATCTGTTGGCTTAGACCCGGTTTGTGCTGACACATGCTTAATTGAAAATAAAAAGATAATAACAAAGCATATCAAACCATTTGCAACTGAGTGGATTGTATTACAGTATATAAATCTTTTTCTCATAGCAAGTTTAGTAATTAAATATAATGGAGATATTTTTAATAGGGTTATCGCGAAACCAGAGTTATTGGAATTGGGGATTAGAAGTGTATGTGAGTTTGTTTTGTTTTGATTCTGGATGATTTGGATATCTATGCGATGGTTATTTTTTAAAGGTTTCTAAAATGTCTTTTGTTTGTTGGTCGTTTGGATCAAGCTCTAATGCTTTTTGATAACTCTTAATTGCATTTGTCTTATCGTTGAGTTTCAAATAATAGTCACCCCAACGACTATACACCATAGATGAATTTGGATGTTGCTGTAAAGCCAAGTCTAAAATTGTTTTTACTGCTTTTTCGTTTAAGGGTTTTTGATTCATTAAGTCGTATGCCAAATAAGTAATTTGCCCTTCGTTCATATTCATTGCTCCAAATGCCTTTTTTGCTTCATCATATTTTTGCATATTCAAGTATTCAGATGGGGAAAATTCATCTTCTTTCATTTTCAGCATTGGCTTTTCCTGATAAATATTTTGTAGTCCTGTCACTTCCCCTTGTTCATTTCTTTTGAAGAACCCCTTTATATTGAAATCTGTAAAAACAATCGTATCCTTTGTTATTGGGAAGCAATAAATCTCAATGCCATTATTGATGTTTTCTACCAAATAGTTTTTTTCCTTTCTCAGATAAAGTACTTCGTCTGCTCCCATTCTGTAACGACCTGCAAGATTATCTAGTTCCGTATCAGATAAACTAATTGGTTGTATTTCAGTTGGCAAAAAGTTTGTCCAATTATAAACTTTTGCAACCGCTCTCCTTATTTCTTTACCAATGCCATTTTGGTTGTCGCCTGAATTGAGCATAATGATTACACCATTGCCGCCTTCAACGCTTGCCATTCCATAGGCTAAAAAACCGGCATTAACACCTGTGAACTCAAAAAACACTCCTTTTGGGTCATTGTTGTCTGTTCTTTGAATTAAAAATGGACCAATTCCTATTTGTTCTTTATAACCACCGTCAGATACATTTGCTTGTGGTGTGAGCATTTTTTTAGTGATGGCCTGGCTCAAAATCTTTCCTTTACCTATATAAGATTTTTGAACATCAATAAAAAACTTTGCAAGGTCTATTGGTGTGGTGTAAAGACCTGCTGCTGCTTGTTGTGGGTAAACGTAGGGCATTCCCTTAAACCAAGAAGCATAAGAATAAGCCCAGGAAGTTTGTTTTGAAAATATTGCTGGAACTGGTTGTTCAAAGGTTGAATTTTTCATTCCAAGTTTATCAAAAATTATTTCTTGGGTTAGACTGGAAAAGCTTTTATTAGAGACATCCATCAAAGCTAATTGTGCAATCATACTTCCACCACCTGAATATCGGAACTCTTTATTGGGTTCACTATTTACAACTACTCCCCTAGTCTGAGAAATTTTTGCACCACTCAAAACTTCTACAATAGTCGGCAAAGGCTCTGTAGGTGTAAAACCAAAATAGGAAGTTTGAGATGTTCCTGCTGAATGGCTCAATAACATTCTCAGTGTTATAGCTGTCTTTTTTGTAAAATCGTTGTCAGCAAGTTTCCAGGAACTAAGATAATTGTTAATTGGTTGTTCCAAATCAATTTGCAAATTGTCAACCATTTTTAAAGCTGTAACAGCCATTAAAAATTTACTGATTGAGCCAGCTGAAAACATTGTTTCAGTTGTTACAGGTGTCTTTTTAAGGGTGTCTGCTAAGCCATATCCTTTTGCCCATTCAACTTTGTAGTCTTTGATAACTGCAATACTGAGACCTGGCACTTTGTAGTATTTCATCCGGTCAAGAATATTCCATCCTTGAAAACCCTTGACCGGAACATAAGGAATTAGGTTGTTTTCCACTTGTTTAATTCTATCTAGTACTTGACTGTTTTGTGCAAAATTTTGAGCTGGGAGAAGTAGAAAACATTGTAAAACAAGTATTTTCAAAAAAAGACAAATTGAACTCAAACATGGTTTCATATTTTAATTTTTTACAAAATTGACTGGTTTTACAAGGCCTGTCGCTCTAAATCATGATTTGGCACTAAGTTTTTAATAAAATCTTTAGGCGATAAGCCTGTGACTTTTTTAAAACACCTATTAAAACTTGATTTTGAGTTAAAACCACAATCAATGGAGATACCTAAAAGAGTTTGTTTTTCAAATGCATCATCTTCTAGCATGGCTATTACAGCTTTCACCCTGAAAGTATTTATCCAGTCATTAAAGTTCATGTTAAACCCTTTATTAACCATTTTTGAAATGTGAGTAGGATTAGTTTGCAACAATTGAGCAATATCTAATAATGTCAGTTTGGGATTTCTATATAATTCCTCCTCAAAAACAAGAGTTTCCAATTTAATTTTCCACTTTGCTAATGTTTCATTGTTTTCTGATATAGCTTCTTCATCTTGAGACAAAGCTTCTGACTTTATATTCTGTCCCATGATTAAAGGCAAAGGAGAAACATAAGGCAACTGTATAACGGGGGCATTTGGCAAGCGATACATGTAAAAAGGCAATGTCCCCTTTATATTATTGATATATCCACTAATCCCTATGTAGTAATGCAAAAAGGCAAACAACAAATAATACCACCACTTTTGTAAAAAACTGCCCCAGTTGGGAAACAAAACAAAAAACACAAGTTGAAGTAGAAGCATGACTATAAAAATAAACAGGCAATTTCTTATCCATTTAATTTGAGTATAATCTGCAAAGCTAATGTATTGAAAAATAAATTTTTTATACAGCAAGTAATATCTTAGGCTAAGTACAGCATACAAAATCATACTGACTAATCCTGTTACCTGATACCAAGTATCAAAATCTTTATCTCTACCATTGGCATAAAAATAATATTTATGAAGCAATAACTTATCTGTAATGAAAATTATAAGGCTGTAAAAGAAGTACAATAGCGCTGGTAAGAAGTGCAGCCAATGCTTTTTAGTAAAAACAAAGTTTGGATTTAGCAAACTTTTTGTGTAAAAGAAAATTGCAGGACCAATCAACAAAGTTTGTTGTAACGGCAGGTAAAACAAAATGTCTCTATATGGCTGTACACTATACCAGCCAGCAAATCCAAGCATAAAGGGTAATATATACAAAGAGCATAAGCATACAAATAAGCTCAACCATTTGCAATCATTCCTAAATGCAGTTATTCCTTTATGCAACAGCAAACCAGCAAATACAAGTCCTTGACTTACAAAAATTAATAAAATAGAACTGTAAAAGCTAAAGTGGTAATGCATGGAACTAATTGAAAATAAATTTTGGTGAATGAAGTCTGTTTATTATGACACAGAACGCTTAAATATACATCATACTGTAAATAATTTAACAGTATAAAGTTATGTATAGATTTCTCCAATGGGTTTAGTGAACCTATAAAAGTTATATAAACTCAATTGGCTATGCCGGTAATTTGTGGATTCAAAATATCACAAAATAGATGGGACATTCATGGGTGAAGTGAGATTCCCTTCTCGGAGGGGTTTATCCCAGATGCCAAGAGTATGAATGTGTTCCTTACCTGTTACTTGGGGATAATGTTTTTGAGATCTGGGTTGTTGGATTTATTGCTGGCGCGATGGTAAATGAGGGAGATTGAAATCTGGTTGCTAGTTTATATATGGAACATCTGATTCAAAGATGGTGATCCATTTTGCCCAGGTATTTTTCTTTCTTTTAAAAATGGCAAATACTTCTTCACCGCATTTTATGGCACAAGTAGTATTATAATAGAAGAGGCAATATTGATTGTTTCTGAAGAAAATGGGGATGCTGAAATTGTAGAGGGTTTTGCCATAGACTTTGGAGAAATAGTTCCAGCCTTTAGTGGTGTCTTTGGAAATAGCGGTTAGTGTATCTAGTGGAATAAGTTTTGAATTGGGGATTTTCAATTGATTCCAGAGTTTGATATCGGATTGTTTTTTTAGTTCGGTTAGGATGTATTGCTTTTCTTCTTTTGTCAAGATCAGCGTGTCAGATACTATTATTTTACCAGGTTCATATTTTTTGTTATTGAACATCTCTTCACGTTCCATTTGCTTGCTGATTGCTTTTATAACGTTTGGGTTTAGGCCTATGGTGTAGATGAAGGGGGATTCAGTTGTGTTGGAGAATTGGGTTAGAAAGCTGCTTGTTTGGGCGTATGAGGTGTAGATAAAGAATAAAAGAATTGTTATGAGTATGGGAGATCGCATGGATTTGATATTAGTATGCCTAAATAGTGCTAATTCCTGAATGAATATCGGATACTTAAATTTAAGAATTATCGGCATACTAGAGGGAGTGGATTTGGGGATTTGCGTGCCTAGAAATATGCATAATTTGGTGCGCAGGCTACATATATTGAATCATTGCATTTGGCTAATTTTGCAAATTGGGGTTTACATTGTATTCAATGCTTTTTATAGTAAATTTTCCATACACAAATTCTCCATCGGGGTAATGCCAAATAGTTTCCCCATATTTCCAGATATACCGTCCATTCATTTGTATATATTCTTTTACAGGAGTTGAAAATCGGTATTGCTTCATATCTGTGGTTGCATATCTGTCATCAGATGTGAAATTTATTAATTGACCAAGCGTATTAAAATAAAGTATAGCAGTTATAAGATTTACGCCATTAGTAAAAGTTGCTTTGGCAGATAAACTATCAATAGAGGTCCATTCAATTCTTTTATCAATTAATGTAGCAGGTGCCATCAAACACATATCGTTAAACACTGTTACTGTTTCGGCTTTGTTCATTGCTGTACCACTTATATTTACTATATTAAATAATCCAAATAGTTTTATTTGCATGGAAGCTGTTGCATTTTGGTAGCAATGATAACCAGGCAAAGTAAGTCCATACATTTTCGCTTTCATAAAAAACAACCTTGCAGGGTCATCAAAATAATTATACTGTACAGAATTAAATTTGAAATAATCTTTCCCTTTATCCCTCATTTCTCCGTCAAACACAATTTTCATACTTTTTACTTTAGGTTGATTAACCGCTCCAGTATATCGAATATATTTTTGAACAGGGATTGGTAATAAAGTAATATCAGCTTCTGTTAATAAATCTTTGTCGGAAAAACTTGTTTGAGCAATATGTCTTTTTACATCTGTATTAAACTTACTCTCAAACTGATAACTTGCATAAAATGCAATAGCAACAAAAAGAATCATGATATTTAAAATGGTTCCAAACTTTGCATCACTCCAAAATATTATGATGAGTATTTGTGAAATAACCGCAGCAATTATAGCAATATAGGGCCAACTTTCTTTTTCGAATAAGAATAGCAGAACTGAAACAAAGAATAGAATAACAGTGATAAGCCAAAGTATACCTACAGGTTTTGAAATGAATTTTGAAAGTTGAGTAATGGTTCCATAGTTAAATGCTTTTGCAAAACCTATAAAATGTATGAGACCATGTATAAACAGTATAAAGGCGAAAAGATATTTTAGCATAATTTACTTTTAATGATTTCAAACATGTTTTATCAAGTTCTCAGGAACCGATCCACAGAACGCCTTAACGTTACAGGGTTTGGATATTTTTTTAAATAACCGGTACGTAGGATAAACTGAACGGGTTCGTTTATGCCAATTGATTGATTTAATATTTGATTGGTAGAAGCTTCCTCAATTATTTGTGTCATAGGATGAATTGCAATATTTTTTTCTCTTATTTTTAAAAAAAGCTGTTGCATTCGTTTACCTGTTTCCAACAATGTTGTAAGCGAACTATCTTTACTTGTAATTAATAGCCAGCCTGCGGATTCTGAAACCTGCCTCACCACTTTATTAATACTTTGCTCTCTGAAGCTTCTTTTCAACACATTTTCTTTACCATAAAAATTACGTAAATACCAGCCCGATATACCATCTATTTCCATTCCTGCTAGTGTTAGCCCATCCATTTGTTCCGCAGCATCTTTGGTTGAAAAACGGATCCAGTTTGCCAATTCACTTTGTGCAGCATCCCGGTATGCCTGTATCCTATTGGCATCAATGGTTTGTTCATTTAGCCATTGATGTTCTTTTGAAGTATTAGGCAGGTAATGGATATAATCAGTTTCATTATCAATTAAATAATTAAGGTCTTCCTTACTAAGAACATCGGTTAAATAATTTGACCGCACTGTTCTACGCAGCTTTATTTTTTCTGTGTCATATTTTATTGCATTACCATTTTTATTGAGTTTTATTTCAACAATATTTTCATCCTGATTGCTGGTTGCTAATATAGTGTACTGACAATTGTAGCCCAGGCCACTGGCTGCATATTCCAGATTTTGCAAAAATGCTCCTATGGATAGAATGGTCTCACGTTGGGTAGGATCAACGCCTGGAAGCCAACGATTTTTATCATTACCAATTATCCAATGATAGGGTTCAACATACTTTTCAAACCATGGTTGTGTGTTATGGCCGCTTGGGGCTAGCGATGCTAAAAATAAGATCTCCCTTTCATTAGGTTCTAATGAAAGGCCAATTGGGCCATTTTGCTGACTATCGGCTCTAATAAAATTACTTTTATCACTAAGCAAATAATAAGTTATACCTCCAATAACAATTGAACTACCGGTAATAGCTATAAATTTTCCTCGGTTCATTTTCTGCAAATTCTTGACTACCTATAAACCTAGGTTTAATTAAAAGCAGCAGCTTATATTTTATATAGCAAAGAATTGCAAAATTCACGGTTCTCTTTATATCGGTTATATAGTTATTCCATTTAGCCTGGAGGGCATTGGCTTGCGCGATGGTCTACGAGAAAAATCGGGCTAATTCAATTAAACACTAAGATAAGTGGCATATGATCACTCAACCCAATCCACTCCTCATACGCCCCTACTTGAATACTGCTAAGTTTTTCGCAAAAACCTTGAGATGCAAAGCAATAGTCAATATGATAGGGGTTCTCCTTCTTTCTTTGGAGATAAAAGGGCATAATGTATTTGAGATCTGGGTTGTGAGTTTAATTGCTGAAGCGATGCATTGTTAAGGCTTAACCTTAACAACCTGATTATCCTTTAGTATAACAAGTTCAGTATTCTTTTGCTTCTTAAATTCAATCAATTTATTGTAGACTTTTTCAAGTCCTACAATGATTTTATTATGAAGCTCTGTTTGTTTTTCAATTTTTGTCATAGTACTTCTTTAAAAGGTCAAATTTCAAGCTATCAGTTATTTCTAATTCTAATCCAGTAGATTTTTTTCCAATTAAAATATGTTTACCAAATGAATTGTCAAAAATCAATGCACCATCAACTATGGGAAGATAGATATCAAAGAGATTTTTAATCCCTTTTATATAACGTCTTTCTATTACACTTGATTCAATATTATGCCTACCTTCAGTAACTCTAATTCTTACTCTTTCTTTTGCTAATTCCACATTTTGGAGCCAAAAGAAAAGCAATGTTACTGTATAGCCTTTTTGTTTTGCTTCCTCAACTTTCAATTTATAACTTCTCGTTGAAAGGGTAGTTTCAAAAGCAAAAGTTTCCTGACTTTCTAAAAGTTCAGCAATTCTTTTAACATGATACGACCGGCTTCAAAAGCTACCTTATCTGGCTGAAAAGGTGAAAGCCCTTTTGCTATTTCATCAGCATTCACAAATTCCTTACACTCAATAATTTCAGGCAAAATAGTAAATGAAGCTGTAGTTTTTCCAGCTCAATTACAACCTGCTATTATGTAAAGGTTTTTATCATCCATTACAGCAAATTTACAGAAATCCCTTTTTGATTGGATTTCTTATTTCAAATTGAAATTTAGGATTATCGGCATATGATCACTCAACCCAATCCGCTGATCATATTCCCCAACTTGAATTGATTTCAGTTTCTCGCAAAAGCTTTGAGATGCAAAGCAATAGTCAATATGATAGGGCTTCTCCTTCTTTCTTTGGAGATAGAAGGTTGGATGGGCTTCTTTGCCTTGTTTTTGCTGGTATTACTATTGAAATCTCCTTTTAGGATGATGTATTTGTGATCTATGGACTTACGCTGTTTAATATAGGAGCCAAATAGGTTATGAAGCTTAATTCAATTTATATTCTTGCCTCAACTGATTCATCACATTCCTTGAATACTCTTTATATTCATTTAAGGCAGATCCTTTTAATCCCCTAAGCATCAATAATAAATTACCACTAAGATTGATTGCATCGTCTCTATCTATTAAATTAGGTTTTTTCAAAAATGGTTTAATACCTTCTACTTTATAGTTACTTGCAAAAGATTTTGGAATATTTGATTTGCCTTCCTGAGTAAAAGCTCCTACCCATTTGTAATCTAAATGCTTTAAGCAAAAGGGTCTAAGACTATTGGTCATAAAAGTCAATTCCCTATCATTGCGTAATTTAAGGAATTGTATACTAGATGACAATTTACTAATCGCGTTTTGTAATGGTTGACTTTTAAAATATCGTCTACTTCCAGAGTTTTGCAGTTGATTCAAAATACCTTCACTAGGTTCAAAAATTACAGCAGATGATACAGCCAAATAAGCGTAAGAAAGACATCGAAATGCTGAATCTGCCTCAAGATTAAAATCTGCCTTTTCAAAGTAAGTCATTAAATATTTTGCTGCATCCTCCTTCAAATTTCTCATCTTAATAACATTATCAAGTTTGATAGAATCTTCATACAATTCTACATACAAACTTTTGGCTAACTCATTTGCCCTATCATTTTCAATTTTATGTTCTAATTGATATTCAGCAAGGAACCCACAAAAAACAGCTAGAAATAACATTAAAAATTCCCAGAAATAGGATTTCCAAGTTTTTTTGTGATGAGGGGCTGCAGGGTCGTGAGCGTGGTGATGTACTTCCATATTTTCAATTGCTTGATTGAGGTTTATAGGATTGATTTCATTATTAGGGATAATTGCTTCTGGAGGATTTTCCGATTTAATAAGTCCCGAATTCTCCAACTGTTCTTCTTCGGTATTAACTGCCATTAACTTTATATTATTAGGGTTTTCGAGTGTGTGACACAGAGGTTTTAAATATAAGCAATGTTCTCAAATGATATAACATTATTTGATTATCTAAAATTTCATTATAAGATTTAAATACCAGGGGGAATTTTAATCTATCGGATAGAGATCAAGGGTTGGGAATTGGCTGGCGCGATGGTTAATGAGATCAATCTGATAGGGTTTCTCCCTCTTTGGAGATAGAAGGTTGGATGGGCTTCTTTGCCTTGTTCTTGCTGGTATTGTTTGTAGATACTGTGGATGTTTCTTTTGGCTAGTTGATTAACTACTGCTGTATGGTTTCCTTCTCTGCGGGGTTTATCCCAGATGGTATTACTATTAAAATCCCCGGTGAGGATGATTGGTTGCTTTAATAGTTTTTCATAATAGTGAATGGCTTTCCATACTTGTTCTATGTATCTCCCTTCTGGATCTTGGACATTGTTAGCCCAGATGGCTAGGAGGATGAAAGTCTGCCCTCCCTGTTACTTGGGGATGATGTATTTGAGATCTGGGTTATGGGAATTATTGCTGGCGCGATTTACTAAATGTATAACTATAATTGAAATGTTTGCTTCAAGCTATTATTCAAAGCCTCAATTTCAGTTTGTTCAAGATGCCCCAATAATCCTTTGGCTAGAGTTCTGTCCAGTGTTGCCATTTTATTAATTCTAATTAAAGAAGAACTCCTCAAGCCATTTGAAACGGAAGGAGTTAGGACCAAATCATTGGTTTCTTTCCATTGTGTTTGAGTGGTAATAAAACAAACAGTTAGATCATCAGGAGAATCTATTAAAACAACAGCGGGTCTAAGTTTTGTTCCGCTTAAATCTGTAAAAGGAAAAGTTATTAATACAATATCACCCTTTGGCATTGTAAATAACTTTTAAATCCGAAACAGTATACAATTCTTCTTCCGATTCTAGGAACTCAAATGTTTTACTTTCAGAAGCCATTTGTTGTATAGCAGTAGTTAATTTTTGGTCTTCGTATTTTTTAATAATGAATTCCGCAAAATCAGATATCTCTTCTGCTTTACTTTCAGGAAGCTGGTTGATAGCTTTGAGCGTCTTTTCAATAATTGCTTGCCTTGTCATACAAATGGGTTACTAATCAAATATAAGAATATTAAATGACCGTAGTATTTTCAAGCGTTTGCAAAAGTCTCCATTAGACCCTTTGCCCTTTCATAATAATTATATTTATTTTGTCAATATCTTTAATCCAGGATATTAATTCAGGATTTATCCAGTTCAAAAGATTAAGGATAGACTGATATACAGCAATAGTTTTAGAGAAGTCTATTACCAATCCAATAAAACATATGGGTTCATTATGGTTGATTCGGTTTCTAAACTGTCTCACTTTTGAAAGTTCATTTAAAATCTCAGTTCTTCCATATCCAGAAGGAAGATTTTTAAATAGTTTTATCGGCCTCCCTTTTAATAATTTATAATGATGATTTTCAAATAATTCTGTCCAAAAGCCAAATGTCTGCTCAGAAATTATACGTCCACTTGTGATGCCTATTCCTCGTTTTATCAATTTTTTTTCTGCCCCTCTAACAGAATTTAAAATAAACCTATTGATTTCTACTTTCCCAGTCTTTTTATTGGTATGTGTCAGAAGTGGATCAATCATAAAGCCGGTTTTTTGGTTGATAATCCAATTAGGATCTGCGAAATAGCTAGTCAGTTGGTCGTTAATACCATTCCTAAGAACCACCTCTAGACAACCTAATAATGGATGAAATGCCTGCGCTACTTTGAGGTTAGCTTTATAGAGTTTCACACATCTTTTGGTGTCATTTGAACATGCAGTTAAGTATCTGCCTGTTCTGGGAGAAGAAAAATAATTTCTGAAATTTGCAAATCGCATAGGCGGAATTGTCGAAAATATTGATACTTTTGTACTGTGATGCTTGGTAAAGCCTCTTATCCTTGGATAATGTAACCAAGTCTAAGAATTTAAGACTCGCTTTTAAGCGGGTCTTTTCTTTTATAGACGGCCCAAATTGAAAGTTGATAAAACAGACAAAGCTTATATACTTACTCTTAAGCTTTACTATCATTTTAACATTCAAGATTAAATATACAATGAAGCAAGATTATTGTATATAGTCAGATAGTTTAAAACCTATGAAATAATTTTAGCTGAGGTTACTCTTTCTTTGGAGATAAAAGGTTGGATTGGCTTCTTTAATAGTTGATCATAGTAATGGATGTTCCATACCGTTCTATATATCTTCCTCTTGGGCATTATTTGCCCAGATGGCTAGGAGAATGAATGTTTGCTCTCCCTGTTTCTTGGGGATGATGTATTTGAGATCTGGGGTGTTGGATTTGTGGGGTTTGATGGTGTAGGAGTCGAATGTTTGGATGCTGATACCTTTATGGGGGTTATCGCCATACCAGAGGGATTGGGTTGGGGGATTGAAGTATAGCTGGCGCGATGTTAAAGGAGAAAGAATCAATCTTATTTGAATAAATCTTGCAATTCTTCTAGTGTCACATTCCATTCGTCTCGAAAATCAGCTCTTTCTCCTTTCAGCATATCGTTTGAATAAACAGTTCGGAAGTAGACAATCTTACTATTGCTATACCTAAAAAAGATAAATTATGGGGATTCAACGCTCGGGTATTTTCGAAGGAAGTGGATTCTTGGTTTGTATAGCCCTGTTTTGCAAATACTTTTGTTGTGCGATGGCTTTAAAACTATTAAAATCACTTTAAATATTTAGTAAACCACTCTACTATTTCCAATGTAGATGTTATCCTGTTTTTTGTTTTTGTCCAACCATGGCCTTCGTCTGGAAAGAGTGTGTAATGGACAGGGATATTATTCTTTTTTAAAGCATCAACTACCTGTTCTGCTTCTACTACAGGAACGTTAGTATCATTAGCACCATGTTGAACCAGTAGAGGCGTTTTAATTACGGATGCCTTATGTATAGGTGAAAGTTGTTTTAACATTTCTGATTGTGTAGCTGGATCTCCGTATTCCAAGGTTGATATTGCTGCCATCCATGGTTCTGTATTTTTAAAAAATGTTTCAAAATTTACAACTCCATATAAGTTAGCACCTGCTGCAAACATATCAGGATATTCGGTAACCCCAGCCATTACCATATAACCACCATATGAGCCACCCATTATACCAATAGCATCTTTTTTTGAAGTCCCTGAATTAATCAAATAATCAGTACATGCTTTTATGTCCTTAACACCATTTACACGCAATGGTCCGTTATCCAGGTTCAAAAATTTTTTTCCGAAGCCTGTTGACCCTCTCACATTCGGAAGAAAGAAAGCAATACCTTCTTTTAATAATGCCTGTGCAGTAGCATTTAAATTAGGAACAGATTGTCCCTCTGGGCCTCCATGATAACTGATTACTGTAGGGAAGGGACCAGTACCTTGTATTGGTTTATATAGCCATCCACTTAGTTCTAGCCCATCAAAGGATTTGAATGTAACCAATTCAGGTGTTACAAACATCTTAAGACTCACTCCAGGATGAGGGCTGTCTGTAAGTTTTTTAAACTGTTTGCTGATTAAAGAGTACACCCAGATATTTGATGGCTCATTTGAACCAGACCCAGTGAAAACAATTGTTTTATCATCGGAAGAAAATGAGATATTCGAAACCAACTCAACAGGCAAAGTAATTTGTGAAGATTCCGTTCTTCCTTTCAAATCATAAAAAGTTATTTTGCTTCTTCCCCCTTCATTCCAATTAAGTACCGCGTTAGATTCTGAATGATCTAATTCAAAACTACTTAATTCTGCATTTTTCTTTTCTGAAAGAATAGCAATGTCATCATTTTTAAAAATTCCGAAAGCAAGTAAATCCCTATTTTTATTAGAACCAAGGTAAACGTCATCTGTTTTAATCAAACTTCCGAAAAAAGTTCCCGGGCCTTCATGCTTAGTTAATAACTTCTCATTTTTATTGTTCAAATCATATAAATACAAATCATTACTTCCCCTGCTTGCAAGTCGAGTAATTAATAGTTTTTTATTGTCAACAGAAAAATCAATTATTCCACCTGTTCCTTTATTCTTTAACGCAAGGCTGTAGCTTTCTTTTTTTAGATCATAAATAAAAAAGTCAACTCCAGTATCGTTTTGTTCGTTTGAACCAAAACCTAACAATGATCCATCTTTACTCCATATCCCAAGAAAATTATTGGTTTTTCCACCTTTGGTAATTTGCTTCACCTGGCTTCCATCACTTTTCATAACATATATCTGGGCGTTCAATCCACCACCTGGTGCTAATAAAAATGCAATCCAATCGCCTTTGGGAGAAGGTTTCATTGCAGTAACCGGATCACCAAATGCGGTTAGTTGAAGAGGCCATCCGCCAGTGGAAGGAATTTTCCAGATTTGAGGGGAGCCACTCATGGAAGAAAGAAAAACAATTTCATTACCATTCGATAAATAAGAGCCAGCTCTGCAATTGCCTATATTGGCAAGTGCAATTATATCTTGCTTTAATTTTTCTCTATTTGTTTGAGAAAAACTAAATGTGGAAATTATTAGTAAAAGGATCAGCAGGCCTAGTTTATTACGCATTTGTAGAGAGTTAATTTGATTAAATAAAGATCTATTGATAATAAGATGAAAGTTTAATTAATTTACAAACTCTTCAAGAATTTTCTGATCTCCGCCTCTGTTTCTGCAGGATGGCTCAGGTAAACATAATGGTGTCCGTTGGTGATCTCAAGGATATGACCTTTTGCACAGTTATCGCGGTAATTCTTTGTTTCGCCGGCATAGTATGTTCTCCATTTAGTTATAGCTTCCGAAGCCTGTCTTTTTCTGGATGAATCAAATAGCGGATAATCCCTGAACATTTCCCGTTCATTATCTCTTTTGGCGTAGATTGCCAGAGATGGACATTGGGTTTCTTTATAAGATACTGGCTCCGCAAATTTGATGATCTCCGTAAATGCCTGGGAAGCCAAAGCCGATGTATCGTTGATCAGCCTACCGGTTTTATCAAATTTATTTGTAGCGCGGATCTCTTCTATGGGTGTTTCAATACCGTCGTGTTTTTTACTATAAGCTACTACGTTTTCGGCAGATGCATAAAAGCTGAGAGAATCGGCACCCAATGGAAGCTGTGGCCAGTTTCCAAATAGATCAAAAATATGTGCATGGCTGTATGCGGCATCTAAATAAATGGTTGCCATTAACCGATCCGGGTATAAACGCGCAAAGGAAGAAAGTTCATCTCCGGCAATGGAATGCCCCACCAGGATGGCTTTTTTCAATTGTAACTGGTCCATTACTTTTACAATGTCGTTCACCAATGTGTCTACATGAAAACCGGTTAGGGTGCGTTCCGACTGACCAAATCCTCTCCTGGTAATTCCATACACATGATAGTTATTGGTGAATTTGGGTGCAAAGCTTTGGTAAACATGTGCTGAATTACCCAGTCCTGTTAAGAAGATGATGGCCTCTCCGTTTCCACCCCAATCCAATACTTCCAGATCATTATTTGTTGATCCTTTAAGGGTAAGGGTTTTCAGTTTGGGTGCTGAACAGCTGAACAGTAAACACCCGAGTAGTACAAATGCCATTGATTTTTTCATGATCTTTTAGATTCGGTTAGATAAAATTATTTCTCCGCATCGTCTCTCGAAGAGGACTTAGCATTTATCTGCTTTGTGATTTTGCCCATTCATCCATATACGTTTCAAATGTGGTTAAAGGAATGGATCCACCAAGTAATATAGCATCATGAAAGCTTTTTATATTGAATTTTACCCCTAACATTTTTTGGTACTTAGATTTCAATTCTAATATTTTTAACTGACCTGTTTTATAAGAAACTGCTTGACCTGGATTAGCCATATATCTTTCTGTTTCTGAAATAGAACCTCTTTCTGCTCTGCCACCTTTTTGCATCATATATGTAATGGATTCTGCTCTTGTAATTTTACCTGTATGTAATCCAACATCAACAACCATGCGAATTGCCCTAAAGAGTTCTGATTTATAAGCGGCTAATTTTTGAAAAGGGTTTGTATATAACCCTAACTCGTCACCTAAAGATTCTGTATATAATGCCCATCCTTCTGCTGTAACAGAATAGCCACCAAATTTTCTAATTTTAGGCAAAGCTTTGTTCTCTTGTTGTAACGATAATTGAAAATGATGCCCCGGAATTGCTTCATGTAAAAAAAGATTTTCCATACCCAACTTATTATATTTCAATGCATCAATAATAGGTACATTAAAAAAGCCTGGTCTGCTCCCATCCTCTGAACCTGTTTGATAGTTTGCAGAAGTTGAAGCGGCTTTAAACTTTTCTATAGCCCTAACTTCAAAAGCGGCTTTGGGAACAATGTTGAATAGCTTTTTTAGGTTCGGTTCAATTCTTGGATAGATAGCCCTAAAACTATCTAATACTTGCTCATCAGTGCTAAATGGAAAAAATTGTTTATCCGTTAAAGCATAATTATAAAATGCTACCAAATCACCCTTAAAATCAACTTTCATTTTAAGTACTTCAATTTCATTAGTAATTCTATCTACTTCCTTTAGCCCTGTTTGATATATTTCCTCAGGTGTTTTATTAGTAGTGGTGAATACCCTAATTAAGTATTGGTACATTTTAGCCCCATTCGGCAGGGCATTAATACCTGATGTAGATCTTGCATTAATTAAGTAGGTATTTTTTACATAGTCAACTAGTTTTTGGTACGCAGGAATAACTTTATTAGTGATAGCGTTTTGGTAAGCCAAACTAATGGTAGCCTTTTCATTTTCAGAAAATGATGCAGGCATATTTTTTATTGGTCCAAAAAAAATGTTCTTAGCAGTGTCTGTTATTGTTTGTGCTTCTAATTGTGGAATAATTTTTATCACCAAAGCTTTAGGTAACACCATACCCACTGCAATCCCCTTATTACAATTAGCTATAGCGGTGTCTACCCAATCTACAAACCCATCAATTCTTTTTAGCCAATTGTCATAATCCTTTACCGTTTTAAACGGCTGCAAGTCATTACCAGAGCCCAAAGATGGCATTAGATTTGGTAAGCTAAACTGTTGGTTAATTGGCATCAATTCAAAATGAAACTGTTCCTTTTCCAAAGCTTCTGAGATTTGCCTAGTTATAATGTCATAGGAAATTTTATCAAATGAATTAAGTGATTCTTTTTTAAAAGCCGCTAACAGCTTCTGATATTTTGTGTTATAGTTATGTAGTTTTTGTAAATGAGGAACTGAAATATCGTTTGGCAACAAATCATTGAACCTATTATCACCTATTTGTGTTGCGGTAAGTGGATCTAGAGATAAGCCTTCCTCAAAATAGTCATTGAGCAGTTTGTTAAAAGCAATATTATTTTGAGGTGTTTGAGCAAATAGCACATTACTAGAAAATATCAAAATGACGGCTAGTATATTTTTAAAATAACCCTTAATATTTTTCATAGTTTGATTTAATTATTAAGATTATATTCTTTTATTAAAAAAGCAATTATTCTATTCGCTCTACTAATTTGAGATTTAAGATTATTTACATAAACACTAGATGAAATCCTAGTCATACTTAACCAACTAACATATTCCATCATTAATTTCTCATCATTGTTAAGCAATTTATATTTCAGATATGTTCCACCTGTGTATCTTGGATCAAAAATTTTAAATTCAAAATCTCTAGCTTTCTGCTGATGCCAATAAAAATTTTCAAATTGGTTTTGAAGCTTCTCACTTTGTTCATCATAAATTGTGATACTATCTGAAGCAGGTAAATTTCTTATTAACCGCAGGCCTCCAGAACTTTTTAGTTGAGTAATTGTTCTTTTCGTAAAAAATACTTCAGCTCTATAATGCATATGATAATTAAGCTCATAGATTTTTTTTAATCTTGTATCTGTATATGGTGAAGACAATATATAATTGATTAAGCTATCAATACCTTCAGTTTTAAGTGTATTACGGTTTATCCCAATTCTCATCTTTACAGTATCTTCCTTTAGATCTTGTACCATAGATTCAATGTATTGCTTTTCCCGGTCTGGTTTGAGGTTAGAATCCTCCATAGAGTCCTCAAATGATTCTTCAGCATGTTCCTCGCCGGTATGTTCTGCCATGCAAATGATTTAGGGGCTATAAAAATTGAGATTAACCTTACAAATACATACTTATTTCAAATAGGTATTCATCCAATTCAACCAAAGCTTGTCTCTTTCCATTTGTGTAATAGGATCAGAGGCATTATGGGCTGGAATTTGCCAGGCAATGAACTTAGCAACTGTTCCGTTATCAATCAGCGTATGGTATAATTTATAGGATTGCGTAATAGGCACCCTTGGGTCACCAGTATTAGCCAAGACAAGTGTTGGCGCTTTGATGTTTTTTGCTTCCGTAATGGGTGATTGATCAATATACTTTTTCATGTTATCACCTACATAAGGAGAACCTCCTAACCTCCCCCCCCAAGCTACATTGCCATCGGCTAAATTATACTGATCAACAAAATCGGTTACTGCTGCACCTGACACTGCTGCCTTCCAACCACCATAATGTCCCGCTAACCAAACTGTCATATAGCCACCATAAGACCATCCGCTTACAGCAACTTTATCATTTTCAATCATGCCAGTGGCTTTTAATTTTTCTAAACCTGTCATTACATCCCTTCCAGGACCAGCACCAGCATCTTGCATAATGGATAATTTGTATTCTGCTCCTAAATTGTCACTTCCTCTATAGTTGGGTTCAAATACAAAATATCCTTCGTTTGCCAATATTTGTGGGAGTCTAGCAAAGGTTTCAACTGATGCTGAATTGGGACCACCGTGTACTACCAAAACCAAAGGGTATTTTTTATTTTTTTCATAATTGACAGGATAGGTTAGAATTCCACAATGTTTTAACCCATCATTTTCCCATCTTAGCGTTTCTGTTTTGCCAAAAATCAACTTACTTGCTTCACTATTGTAATCGGTTAAAGCAATAGGTTTTGATGTGCTGGATGGCATAAAATACAGTTCAACGGGTTTGTTGGGCTGAGTACCTGTAAAAGCAATTGCACCAGTTTTGCTAACAGTAGCATCCAACCAAAAACTCCAGGAAGGTGAAACAGATCCCAATTCAATAGGGTTTGTTTTTCCATTCAAATCCATGGTCCACATAGATGTTTTGTTGTCGTTATGTCCACCTATTAATACATTCTTATTATCGGGCATCCAAGCTGAGAGATACAAATCTCTGTTCAATTGTGTAGAAATGGCTTTGTCTTCCGTGGCATTGGCATTACAAACCCAAAGTTCGTTGATGCTTTCATTTACTTCAGCATTTTTAAACCAATAAGCAATTTTACTGCCATCAGGAGAAAAATTGGGATAGGCTTCCAATTTGGATCTCTTGGTCAATGGTTTATATGTCCCGTCTGCTACATTGAGTATTTGAATGGTTCGTTTTTGTCCGTCACCAGAATAAGCCGATACCACTTTTACAAACAAAATAGTTTTGCCATCAGGTGACCAGGAAAATGGAGAAGATGGGGCACTTGGCGGAATCACTATGGGTAAACTCCAATCACCATCGGTCATTCTCTTGCTTTGGGCTGTTGTAGTATTGACCAACCAAATATGGGCAGGCTGTGGCTGGCTCCCAATAAACATATCATTGTTGGTTATTTCAAATGCCGTAAATCCTTTTTCTATTTCTGCTTTGTTTTTGGGCTCATTCAAAGAGGCATAAGCAATGTCTATGGAGTTAGGGCTCCATGCAAAATGTTGTACCCCTCTAGCTGCTTTGGTAATCTGTCTAGCTTCACCTCCTTGCATGGAAAGAAGAAAGATTTGATTAAGGGCCTCTTTGCCTTGTCCTGCTCTGGAGATAAAAGCCAATTGCTCGCCATTGGGTGACCATCTTGGGCTTGATACGGAATATCTATCCTGCGTTAAAATTTGACGCTTTCCGGAAGCCACATCCACTAAGACAAGCTCTGCATTAAATCTATTATTCACGTAGTCAGGTCTTGAGACCACTATGACCACGCTTTTTCCATTGGGTGAGATTTGCGGGTCTGAAATACTGACAAACTTGGCATAATCAGTTGTTTCAAACTTTTTCTGTGCATCAACTTTGTTTACTGAAAAGACAAAAAGAAGGGTTACAAGAAATGTAATTGCAATTCTCATGTGAACGGTTTTAGTTTTGGGATTTGCTACAAACTGCTTTTAGCTAGCATAACACTTGAATATACTAAATAAAAAGGGGGATATATAGATTAATTGAAATATCTATACATATTTAGAATATATATATCTAAACGCCTCTTAAGAGAAGGTTTAGTTGAGAAATGGCTGGCGCGATGGTAAATGGGAAAGAATCAATCCCATTTGAAAAATTCATGCAATTCAACTACTGTGGCAGTCCATTCATTTCTAAAATCAGCCCTATCTACGTTATTCGTCATTCCCAATTGCTGCAATAAGGTGTTGGCGGTTCTTACTTGTTAAGCTGGCTGTTTCTTATCTGCTTTGAGTTGTAAAGTGCGTTCTTTACGTTTTATATTTTTGTCTTTGATGTCCTGCATTATTTTTCTAAAATCAAAAAGTTCTTGTTCTGTCCACGGTTCAGATTTTGTAGATAAATCAACTTTCTTTGGTTCTTTAATAAGTCCCATACTTTTAATTTTTAAAATATTGTGAGATAAGTTTTAATGCTGCACTTGGTTCAATAAACATTCTTTTCCCTCGAAAATGAGTCGCATGAAGTGATTCTTGATAATGTTTTATAAGTACAGACTAAGCATCAAAAGCAAGGAAGCCATCAAAACCTTTGTCAACAGAAACTTTACAAGCAAAGGCAACAAGATTACCTGGCACGCCAAAGTAGGCTTTACTTTTTCCCTTATTGAATTTTGCACTTTCAATCAAGTGCATAAAAATGTGATCTTGCTTATCCTCGATGCTTACAAGTCCTTGAATAATAGTAGGATTGTTAACTGTAGTCATCTTATAAATTTCTTTCGTTTTATCTTTCAACTCTTTAAGCCAATCAAATTGCCAATCAGATTTTTTAATTTGTTTGGCGTCCGAAGTTGTGAGTCTAACAATTTCTGTATCGAAAACCTCACCAGTCAGCGTGTTTTCAATAGAGTTTGTTAGCTTGTCAATTATAAAATCGAGTCCTATATTTTCCTGCTTTTTCACTCAGCTAATTTACAAAAAAATAAGGGTCTTTTCAAAAATCAATTCCTATTATAGAGCTTCTGCTTCTCATTAGTTTGAAGGATGTTTGGTCTTCTTTGCCAGTTCTTGCTGGTATTGTTTGTAGATACTGTGGATGTTTCTTTTGGCTAGTTGATTAACTACTGCTGTATGGTTTCCTTTGCGGGGTTTATCCCAGATGGTAGGCTATTAAAATCCCTGGTGAGGATGATTGGTTGCTTTAATGGTTTTTCATAATAGTGAATGGCTTTCCATACTTGTTCTATGTATCTCCCTTCTGGATCTTGGGCATTGTTAGCCCAGATGGCTAGGAGGATGAAAGTCTGCCCCTTTCCTGTTACTGTTAAGGGGATGATGTATTTGAGATCTGGGTTATGGGATTTGTGGGGTTTGATGCTGTAGGTGCCGAATGTGTGGATGGATATGCCTTTGTGGGGGTTATCGCCTAATGCTCTTTTAAAAACCTTGGTCGTGGTTGATTCATGAAGTTTTTAAATGTGCTTGCAAATAGGATGATCCGTGTTATGTCAGTCTTTCTTTGCGGTTGCTTCAATTGCACTTTGCTGGTGTTCTCTTAAAGCGGTATTAAACAAGAAAGGAATTGCCTTATGTTTTAACCTTTCATCCTGAAACTGTTTACATTCTTCCAGCCAGTTTTCTTTGTCAAAATCTGCAGTAATAAACCAAGAAGTGTTGTCTTGCAGTAAAGGATAAACTCCCACAAGATGTTCGCCGGCCAGATGTTTTAAGAGCTCTGAATCAGTAAATTGTAAAAGTTTCTTTTCGGTGAAATTTTCAAAAGTTCCACCTCTTATTTTATGTGCCTTTAACCTGTAATGGTCATAGAAATAAGCAGGTATATACCCGCTCTTACTCTCTTTTTCCCAACGGATAGCAAACACATCTTCTCTGCCTTTGAACAAAGACCGGAATAATGTTAGTTCTTCCTGCTGTGTTTTTTCGGTCATTGAAATTTGAAAAGTAGCTTGTGTTTCGGTTTATTCTTCTAACAATCTCTAATTACTCAATTAAGAAGCAATCCTGACGCAATAGGCGCAATCGATCTGACCAATTCCCGGTCTATTAACGGCCAATCCGGCCAATTAACGGCCAATTATTTCAAAACGTATTTCGTTCCCCTGCCAATGTTTCCTTTTCGAATGATTACTCCCAATTCAACCATTAATTGCAAATCCTCAGTCGCTGTTGTTTTACCAATATTATTTATTTTTTGATAAATTCCGTTTGTAATTTCAACATTCTCCTTGATATATTGCACTGCTTTTAATTGTCGGGCGTTAAGACCTCGCTTAATTAATTGTTCTTCTGTTAAATTGTCTTTGAATAGCGTAATGATAAAGCCTCCGTCTTGCTCCTTCATTTCAGGTTCGGGAAGGGCTGCCTGTTTACAGGTATTCAGAATCTTAATAGTTCCTCGTCCCCAAGCATCAATAAAGCCACCTTTAAAGCTCACGTCAGCAACAATCG
Source organism: Chitinophaga pinensis (assembly GCA_943372225.1). GTDB lineage: Bacteria > Bacteroidota > Bacteroidia > Chitinophagales > Chitinophagaceae > Sediminibacterium > Sediminibacterium pinensis_L. The sequence goes on from CALRXV020000004.1 coordinate 133,767, forward strand.
GGTTTCGTGGTCTCGATGAATGGGAACGTTTTAAAGCAGCCAAAGTCAAGCCTTCGGGTAGAGAACCTTCATTCCAGATACTTATTTTATCATTATACACTCGTATTTGTATTGGCGCACCCATATAGTTGCGATGCACCAAAGCATTTAATAGCATTTCGCGAATGGCCGGCACAGGGTATTCGCCTTTTTCAATGCGGTGCATTCCTTCAAAGTCTATTGGTCTTGTCAGAAACTTATGGTTAAGCTGGTTTAAAACCGCCTGCAGCAATACAATCAAATTACCTTCTTCGGTTTCCTGAAATTTTATATCAGCATCGTCTTTTCCAAAACGTCCAATTTTTACAAAAGTATTTGGATAGAATTTAGCAGGGGCCTTTCCGAACAAGATAATCGCAGCTCGTTTTAGCTGGCTGTTTTCAGTAAGCCTGAGTTTTTCAAATAATTCAGCTAAACCCAATCCATCATTCTCTGGCAAGCGGCCTGCTTTTTCAGAGGCCTTTAAAAACGTGGCAACCGTCTTTTCATCAATGTCGGCAAAACTTGCTCTTGGTTCTATTACATCGTCCCAAGTTTTGCCGGACTTCTTCTATAGGAATTCGTTCAATGAAGCACCGGTTAGTTCCTGCTTGGTGCTTCCGCTCCGGTAATAATACCTGCCTCTTACTGAAATAGGGACAGAGAAAGAATGGGTAATGATTTCAACAAAGTACTTTTCTTTTTCTTCGTGTAAATTTACTTCGGCTGTAATACCCAATGTATTTTTGATCATGTTGGGTAAATCTTCCATCAGTTTTTTATAATCGTCAACACCAACAACTTTTCCGTTATCGTCTTTGCCAATGAAAAATATCCCGCCTTGGGCATTGGCAAAGCCACAAATCCATTTCAGGTAGTCATCGTGCCAGCTTTGTTTGTATTCTATATTTTGTTGTTCGGGCATTATAGTTCGTTAATTTGCTTTTCGATAAGTCTGAACTCGTCCATAATGAATATCGACTACTTAAATGTAAGAATTAACGGCATATGATCACTCAACCCAATCCAGACTTCATACTCCCCCACTTGAATACTGCTTAGTCTTTCGCAAAAGCTCTGAGAAGCAAAGCAATAGTCAATATGATAGGGTTTCTCCTTCTTTCTTTGGAGATAAAAGGTTGGATGGGCTTCTTTACCTTGTTCTTGCTGGTATTGCTGGTGGTAGATACTGTGGATGTTCCTTTTGGTTAGTTGATTTACTACTGCTGTATGGTTTCCTTCTCTACGGGGTTTATCCCAGATGGTATTACTATTAAAATCCCCGGTGAGGATGATTGGTTGCTTTAATAGTTTTTCATAATAGTGTAAGGCTTTCCATACTTGTTCTATGTATCTCCCTTCTGGATCTTGGGAATTATTGGCCCAGATAGCAAGGAGGATGAAAGTCTGCCCCTCTCCTTTTACTGTTAAGGGGATGATGTATTTGAGATCTGGATTGTGGGATTTGTGGGGTTTGATTGTATAGCTGCCGAATGTGTGGATGGAGATCCCTTTGTGGGGGTTATCGCCATACCAGAGGGATTGGGTTGGGGGATTTGAGTAAGTGAGTTTGTTGGTGTGTTCGGATTCTTGGATGACAAGGATATCTGGGTGATGGGCAAAGATGGAGGGGTATTTGATTCGGAAGGCGCCTTGACAGTTCCAGGTGATGAGGGTCATGGGGTAAAGTTAGTTTAGCTGGCGCGATGGGAAATGAGGAAGGAATCAATTCTATTTGAATATATTTTTACAATCCCCCAATGTCACAGTGTCCAAGCATTGAAGCGGTTGGGGAATGCTATTTTGATAAGTCAGTCTATTTATTAGAAGACTCTATCTCTTCAATTGTTTTCTTGGCATTTGCCAAACGGATGGCTTTGTTTTTTTCTACTAGCTTTTGGGTTGTCCAATGTTCTAATCTATGATGTAAAGGAATTATTAGAGATGCAATTGCTACTAGAGCCATAAGCATTAGAAATGGTGAGTGATGTGTGATATTTTCTAAAAAAGGATGAATCAGTAAGTTAATGAATTCAAAAACTACCAATAAAACCAAAACGCTTAAAAATTCAACTAATTTATGACTTACTAAAATGGTTCTGCTGAGCAATAGGAATAAAATAATAGCACTTAAAATAATTATGGCGGTAACCGCGAGTTGGATATTGTGGTTTCGGGATTCTTTTTCTTCCTGCTGAGTAAACTCAACTTCTTTTTGACGCAATTCTTCTGTTATTTTGGCTTGTTTCAATTCCTCAATTTTCTTGAAACTATTCAAACTGTCGTTTCCCACTTTATTAAATAATAAATATTTGATAGCACTGTCTTTATTACCCTTTTGTAAATAATATTTATAAATAAATTCTGACGCGGCTACTTTGTTTGGGTAGGCGTCTTGCGTATCAAAATCAAAATACTTTTTTTTATAGAACAAAACGGAATCATTGTTATTGATTGATGAAAAATAATCAATCATTCCACCGTATGATCGGCTGAGCCATGCAGAGAATTTGAATTTTTCCGCCAATTGTCGGGCTTTTCTAAAATATGCATACGCAATATCGGGTTGATTTAGTTTCAAGTTAATATTCCCAAAAGCAAGCGGCATCCAAATAGATGCAGTGTCATGAATTTTAATTGCAATTTCATTTGATTTTTGTGTATAGGATAATGCAGAGTCAATTTGATTTATTCTCAAATACTTATTTGCAGTATTGTATAATAATATGCGTTTGATTAAATCATCCTTACAAATAGCTATTCCTTTTTTTAAATACTCTATTGCTTTGTTTTCATTGGTTTCTGAAGATCCTTTAGTATTATAGATTAAGGCAAGATAATTATTGTTATAAGGCATTGTCTCCGCAATAATGGTCGCTTTAACAATGGCTTCCTGTGATTTAATGTAATTCCCAATCCTGTTATATAAGCGTGCATATAAAAAATATCCGAATACCTCGGATGGTTTGTCTTTATACTTTTCCCCATAGGCTACTTCTCTTTTGGCATTTTCTAACATTCCTTCTAAAGACGAGAATGTTAGATTACCTATTTCATTGAGTAAGTTAAACTTTATAGTGTCGCTCTTAGTTGAAATAGCAAGATTCCAAAGACTATCAGTACTTTTTTGCTGTGCAGTAACTTGCAATACAATAAAACATAACAGAGTTAATAAAGTCAGTTGTTTTAGCATTGGTAGTTTTAGTTTGATTTAATTCTATTATTTGTAACTGTTCTATTTTATTGTAGTAAACTTCAGGGGCTTTGGGCTGTTTTTATAAATTGTTTGTGATATAACTGCTGGCTTGACCACTAAAGACGCGACTAGCGAAAGTCAATTTAAACAAAATCTAATGTTGTACATTCGTTTTTATTCTAAATGATATTCTTTTTCTAAATACTTAATCAATTTTATTGCTGCTACTTTTACATCTTTAGTCTCTAATATCCTTGATTTGGTAGATAATAAGTAATAAACTAAATGATTAAAATATTTAATTAATGTATTCTGGTCTTTTTCAATTAATAATCCAGCACTTTTGAATCCTACATCTACATTAATTAGACCTCCAGATTGCTTATTAAATAAGTTTGCGATGTTAAAGGTTTCTTTTGTAAGATTTTGTAATTGCTCATAATACCTTCCATGAATACCCTCATTTAGTAATGCCTTTTTTACTATTGCATCATATGCCATAATGCTATCAATGTCGTTTCGATTTCTAAAAATTCTAAAACCTCCAGCATTCTTTAATTGATTAATTGTTGCATCTGAATAAATGAAGTCAGGATAACCCATTATTCCATTGAAGTTTCTTAAAAACAGTTCATTGTCTAAATCATTTATAGTATAAAATGTTTTTAATAATGTGTCCTGCATTAAGGAAACTTTTTCAAAACCATCAATAACTTCACTTAGTTTTAATGTATCAGCTTTTAAGTCATTAATTAATGATCTTATATATTGCTTTTCTCTTTGATGTTCAATTACATGTTCTAACTGATACTCTGCTAAAAAACCACAAAAAACTGCAAGGAACAACATGAAAAACTCCCAAAAATAATTTTTCCAGGTTTTCTTTTCGTGTCCATGATGGGCATGATGATGTACTTCCATATTCTTTGATTCTTGATTTGGGTTAATTGGCTCGATGGTATTATTTGGGATAATAGCTTCTGGAGGATTTTCTGATTGAATAGGTCCCGAATGCTCCAAATGTTCTTCGTCTGTATTAACTGCCATTTAATTTATATTATTTTGGTGTTTGATTGTATGGCGCACAACTTTTAAATAGCAAAAGAATTTATTATTTTTCAAATGCCAGATAAGTATTAAAAAATGGCAATATGCTGTTCAGTACCCTGCCATCCTTTGTCCATATTTTATTCATGTGTGTACCAATATATTCCTCTGCAAAATGATCTATTCCCAAATTTTCAAGCTTCTGACTAAACATCATGCATTGTACAGGAAATCTGCTCCCATCATTTCTTCCCCAATCAAGTTTTATTGCTTTCAGTTTTTTCAGATTATCTACATATTTGTCAATCATTATAAATGGAAGATTATTGTTCCACTTTTCAAGAACTAGATTATCAACAATTAAGCTATCCCCCTTGTACTTAAATGGAATATCACAATAAAATGGTGGATTACTTGGATTTGGGGACCATGCTCTTGCTACAGCAACAATGGTCTTAGGGTAGTATACTTTTTTCAAATCCTCCCTATTCTTTATTAAAGCTAATTGTTTATAAGAATCGCTGTTAGGACCAAATTCTTTAACCAAAGCAAGAAAACCTGGACTTAAAGCATACACACTGCTATAAATTTCGGGAAACATCATTGCTAATTTAATAGCTCCATAACCTCCCATTGAGTGTCCACAAATTCCACGACTGTTTCTATTAGCAATAGTTCTGAATTTATTATCAATGAATTCAACTAGAGCCTTTACTGTAAAGTCTGCGTAATTACCATTTAAAATTGAATTTGAGTAAAAACTGCCTTCATAATTTGTATTCTGATTAGAAACAACAAAAATCATTGGGCGAATTTTACCAGAATTAATTGCTAAATCTAATATATCAACTTCTGCCTGAGTTAAACTATCTGTCATTGTAAAGCCATGCAAATAATATAAGACTGGATATCTTTGGTTTGTTTCCTCATACTTAGGAGGTAAATAAATAGTTACTCGTCGAGTGGTATTTTCTCCGCCCTCGTTTTGTAGCATAGAAGAAGTTATAAATTCTCTAATAATTTTCCCTTTAAAATTTTGCCCAGTGGCAAAATGGCAAATTATTAACAATGTAATTATCAATAAGGGCTTTCTCATAAGAGTTTATTGTTTTAAATATGATTCTGACAAGTAGTCGACTAATGCTGGATGGTTTATTTTAAAACTGATTTACTTAGTCATTGTTTGAGCCGCCAAATTGGTAATCAAATCCCACTGAAAACGCAAGAATTTGTGCAGTGACTCTTCTAATATTCTTTCTTGGTCACTATGGGCGCCAAAGCCTTTGGGACCATCTTCGCTATCTATCATAGGACCTATGCCATAACATTGCACCCCTCTTGATCTAAGAAATGCCATATCAGTAGCACCAGTAAGCATGGTAGGTATGGTCACGGTATTATAAGTTCTTTTAATAGCCCCTTCCACTATCTTAAACGCATCTGTATTCAGGCTGGAAGGTTTTCCGGGAGGTCTAGACAGGCCTTTGAAGACAATTTCTATTGCGGTGTCATGAATCACCTCTTTCATAGATTGTATAAAAGTTGTCATATTCTCATCTGGCAGGGATCGAATATCAAGCGTAGCTTCGGCCTCTGATGGAATCACATTTTTTCTATAGCCACCTTTAAAAATATTGGGCGATATAGAAGTTCTTAGGGTTGAATAATTCCCAGGCTTGTTTACTGCAAGATATTCCTGAACTGCGTCAATATTTTCATTATTCAAAAGCGCCTTATAACGTGCAGCAAGGTCTGGAGTGCTAATTTCTGACATTCTCTTAAAAAAAGCTTGGGTAGTCTCATTTAAGCGCATGGGTGTTTGCCAAGCTGCAATTTTTGATATGGCTTGAGACAAGTGTACAATGGCATTGCTTCTTAAAGGAACAGAACCATGACCTGCAATGCCCCTAGCTATAAGCTTCACCTCACTGGGAACTTTTTCAGTGGTTGCAACACCTGCATAGGCTATTTTCCCTCCAATTCTCACAACGCTACCACCTTCAGCAAAACAATACTCGGCTTCAATTTCTGGCCAGTGCTCCTTAACCATATACTCTATTCCAAATTGTGAGCTTCCCTCTTCCCCTGCTTCCGCTAGAAAAATGATATCGCGGTCTAGCGACACTTGCATCCTTTTTAACATCAGCAATAACATAAGTCCTGTGGATGCATTATCCTTATCATCTACACTACCCCTGCCATACACATACCCATCCTTGCGCGTTGCAGAAAAAGGGGGATAGACCCATTTGGTGCTGTCTACATTGACCACATCTGTGTGCCCCATGATTAAGATGGGTTTTTTCTTTCCATTGCCTTTAATGCGTGCCACTAAATTGGGACGATTTGGATCCAGCGCAAATGTCTTGACTTCAATCCCTTCTTTTTCAAGAACCGATTTCATATACAACATAGCAGGCAATTCAATTCCTGGAGGATCACTGGTATTCATCCTAAGCAAAGCTTGAAAATGTTGCATGGTTTCTTCTTCAATGGCTTTCCAATCCGGTTGTTTAATTTGTCCCATTATGGCAGAACAAGTGAAAATGGGAACAAGCATTAAAATGCGTAAAATGACTCTCATATTTTATAGATTAATTATGTCAGGGTTTGTACAGGATCAAAATATCATTCCGTCTGCTCAACCTACACAAACCACCATATTATGCTCATAGCTTTTTGTCTGAAAGAAGTTTTACTCCCCAACCAAATACTTCTTCAAAAACCAAGAAATTGCTAAAAAGGTATAATCACGATTTGCTTTTTTGGCAATCCCATGTCCTTCGTCTTTTGCCCTTACATAGCTAACAGGCACAGCATTTTGCTTCAAAGCTTCCACCATTTGTTCAGATTCAGATAAAGGAACACGGGGATCGTTTTCTCCTTGATAAACAAACATTGGCTTAGTGATGTTTTTGATATTGGTCAAGGGACTGATTTTTACAAAATGTTCAGCCATTTGGGGGTCACGCTCATCGCCATATTCTGCTCTTCTTAAGTCCGCCCTATATGCAGATGTATTTTTTAGGAAAGACACAAAATTAGATATGCCAAATAAATCTATTCCACATTTCAGCCTATTGTTGAAGTTTGTCATACATGCCAGGCTCATATAACCTCCATAACTACCTCCAGATACTGCCACGCGTGAAGCGTCCAAATTGGGTTGAGTAGCAATCCAGTCTATCAAAGCTCCAATGTCTTTAACAGAATTTTCACGCAACATAGCATTGTCTAATTTTAAATAGGTTTTTCCATAACCAGTTGAACCCCGAACATTGGGAACCAAAATGGCAATATTCAGCTCGTTTGCCCAATATTGATAATTGGCATTGAAACTAGCCTTTGATTGACTTTCAGGACCTCCATGAATACTAATGAGAACCGGCAGTTTACCACTTGCATTTTTAGGCGTTATCAGAAAAGAAGGAATCACTCGGGTCTTGCCTGTTTGCTTGTCGTTGTCAAAAGTTGGAAATTCTATCAATTTAGCAGTGCTAAAATTCGCAGGATTTAAACCCACAGTTTCGCTATAAGTCCATCTTTCTGTTTTGTTTGCCTTCAAGTCGTGGACATATACTTCTGAGGGTTGATTTGGTGAAGACATACTAAAGGCAATTCGGTTATTGTCTTTATTGAATCTCATTTGTGTAATAACACCTGACGACCCTAAAATTAAGGGCATATATTTTAGGGTTTTGGTGTCCAACAGGTAAGGCTTAGAATAACCACCTTCGTTTATAACAAAAGCCAGTTTTGAACCATTTTCCGCAACCTCCATGATATCAACATCCTTATTAATATCAACAATTTTCAACATTTTTTTTGATACTAAATCATAATATCGTAACGTACTAAATTCTGAATCTTCATCGGAAATAAGAAAAATTCCTTTTCCATCTTTTGAAAATGTAGAATTACTGTATGAAATCTGTTTGTTTGTTGGATTGATTTCCTCTAACCTACCTGAGGCGATGTCAAGTAAATATACTTTTATCTCATTTATTGATGTAGCATTACTGACAACCATGCGGCTATCGTCTTGGTTCCAGTCTTCTATATTCCAACCCCCACCTTTGTTTTCCAAAATCAATTTAGCATCTGATGGACTATTTAAAGGGGTAATGTAAAAATCCACATCTTTTCCGTTTCGTTTAGTGGATGAAAATGCTATCTTATCCCCTTTCTTATTCCATTGGTAGTTTGTATTTCTACTTTTACCATCAGTCAAAAGCAAAGAACTACCGTTTTTTCTATCCAAATAATAGATTTGAAACTGCTCATTACCTCCTAAATCCTTACTGTAAAGAAAGCCGTCATTCGCAGGATTGGTGCAGGTGGAAACACTGGAAATAGGCTCTTTGAAAAAAGTAACTTGCTCCCTATAAGCCCCTGCCTTATTTAAGTGATGTATTTGTGCAACATCGGCAAAGTTGGTTGTAATATAAAGTCCTTTGCCTGAAGCATTCCAATCAGCAAAACTGGCACTCCTGATATTTTGATATTGCTCCAAATGTTCAGAAACAGACGAAGTAATTACTCCCACACCCTCTACTAATAGGTTGCCAATAGAAGTGCGTTGTGCGGAAAGGGAAATGCTAAAAAGGAGTAGAAAGGAAAAACAAATTGCGGTATTTAGAAATGAGTGTTTGTTTATCATTGTTAAAATTGGTTTATAAATAATTTTTTTAAAGCAAACAGCTATTTTATTGATCAGTCGCATTGCTCTTAAATATACACAACATTAACAACTAAACATAATGATATTTTTATATTTAAAATCAAGCAGTTACGTTAAGTTTAGATCATAATTTGGGTTAAATGCAATTGAATTAGATAGAAATAAATGTGTTTGAGATCTGGGTGTGGGATTTTTGGGGTTTGATGAACTGCGCTTTAAGTAGTTTGAAAAATTACTCTTCTGAGTCCCCTTCTAAATCTTTAATTGTTTTCTTAGCGTTCGATAAACGAATGGCTTTATTTTTTTCCACCAATATTTTTGTTGTCCAATGTTCCAATCTATGATGTAAAGGAATTATTAGAGATGCAATTGCTACTAGAGCCAAAAGCATTAGAAATGGTGAGTGATGCGTGATATTTTCTAAAAAAGGATGAATCAGTAAGTTAATGAATTCAAAAACCACCAACAAAACCAAAACGCTTAAAAATTCAACAACTTTATGACTTACAATAATACTTCTGCTTAATAAGAGAAATAAAATGATCGCACTTAAAATGGCGATGGCGATAATAGCAAGTTGAATATTGTGTTTACGTTCTTCTTCGAGTTTAGATTTCTCTTCTGCTAATTTTTCCTGGCGACTTTCTTCATTAAAGGTCATCAATCCAATTGTTCTGAATTTTTCGGCATTGATAAGGCTGTCTTTTAAGTCAGATGTTAAACTAATGTACACAAATGCACTATCTATATTTCCTTTTTGTTTGTATAAAGAGGTTAGTAATAATAAGGATTCTAATTTTTCTCGTGGCAAAGTCATTTGTTTAGAATGATAATATGCTTGCTTACCATAACTGATAGCAGAATCTAACTTCCCAGTTTTTTCAAACACTTGGGTAATGCCAATTTCAATATCTATGATGTTTTTTGCATTCTTTATGATACTATTTTCTAGATTATACGATTCTTTATAAAAACTTAATGCCAAATCATATTCGCTTCTTTTAAGATAGACATTACCCATTAGATAATAAAAGAAAGGTGTTAATCTTTTAGACTGTCTGCTTAACTCAAGTCCTTTATTAATATAAGTTTCTGCAGAATCTATTAAATTCATATCAATATAAATCTCACCTAAACTCGTGCATACGTTAATCACTTTTATTGTATCTGTTGGCAAAGTCAATTGCCATGCTTTCTTAGCATATACTATTGCATTTTCAAATTGTCGAATGTTATAATACACTAATCCTAAATATCTTAATGCAGATCGCAGGTAGTTCGTATTTTCTTTTTCTTCTGCAAACCTCAAAGAAGCAAAGGCAGTTTTAAGAGCAATAGAATCATTTCTTAAATAGGAATGATTGAGTGCTTTCATGAGTTGCTGCTGAAATTTGCCACTTTCAAAATGTAAGCTGTCTGCAATTTTGCCGGCAATCTCATTATAAACCAATCCACTATCAGGTTTATAAAAAGTATATTGAAAAGATAGAGAAAGATAATTGTTTACAAGAGTTGAATCAACCTTTTTATTATTCTGTATTAACAAACGTATACTATCAATTTTATGATAGTTTTGTGCCGTTGATTGCAATGCAATAAAGCAAACAAGAATAAATAGGATTAGTTGCTTTGGCATTCTTTTTGGTTTGATGTAATATTTTTATTAATAGATTTAATCTGTTTTAAAGTATTGCCTCTAACACTCCACTGAAGCAGTTGTTATGCGTTCGTGCTTCACTATTTTATTTTGCAAATTGACTTTTTAACTCATTCACTTTAATTCGAGGTGGTACTCTTTTTTTATTAACTCAATAAGGTTTTGAGCCTCAAGCTGCATTTCCGTTTCGGCTTTTGCAAGGCCTATTCGAGTGTTTCTAACATAAGAAACCATACTAGCAATCCGAAAAAGGGTTTTTGAATCATATGTAAGTAAAGCAGGATTACCCGACGGAACTATAACAGTGTTGACTGAAATTGCAATATCATTAAATAGAATGGGATGAAAAAGTTCCCCTGCCATTTTTCGGTATTCCATTATTTCATCATCTTCAATTTTCTGATAGTAATTTATTATAACAAGATGATTGTAATATTCAATAATTGCCTTTGAAACATTTTCTTTTTGAATTAGCCTAAGACCACCAGAATTTTTCAACTGCTGAATTGTAGCATCATGAATAGCAAGACGTCCGCTTTTTGAGGCTTTCCGTCCAAGATAATAGAGGTATGCACCGTTATCTTTTACATTCGGACTGCATAAAAGACGGATTAATGAATCATTTCTTTTCTGGCTTTCATCATAAGAGATTATTGTAGCGGAAAGTGCCAAATTATCTTCTGCTAAATCTTTCAGAATGCTATTGATGAATTGCTTTTCCCTGTCTCTTTCAATCTTATGCTCCAACTGATACTCTGCTAAAAATCCACAGAATACTGCAAGGAAAAGCATGAGAAATTCCCAGAAATAGGATTTCCAATTTTTCTTATGATGAGGAGCTGCAGGGTCGTGCGCATGATGATGAACTTCCATATTCTCAATTTCTTGATTTGGGTTAATAGGTTGCGTGTCATTATTAGGGATAATTGCTTCTGGAGGATTTTCCGATTGAATAGGTACAGAATTCTCCAAATGTTCTTCGTCTGTATTAACTGCCATTTAATTAAAAGTATTAGGGTGTTTGATTGTATGGCGCACAACTCTTAAATATAAGGAATGTTTTTAATGGATTAATATTGTTTAATTATTTAATATTTCTATCAAGTGGTTGAACATTGGCTAGCGCGATGGTCTATGGGAAAAATCGTGCTAGTTCATTTAAAACACTAAGATTATCGGCATATGATCACTCAACCCAATCCACTCCTCATACTCCCCCACTTGAATAGAGCTTAATCTATCGCAAAAGCTCTGAGATGCAAAACAATAGTCAATATGATAAGGTTTCTCCTTCTTTCTTTGGAGATAAAAGGTTGGATGGGCTTCTTTGCCCTGTTCTTGTTGGTATTGTTGGTGGTAGATACTGTGTATGTTTCTTTTGGCTAGTTGATTAACTACTGCTGTATGGTTTCCTTCTCTTCGGGGTTTATCCCAGATGGTATTGCTATTAAAATCCCCGGTGAGGATGATTGGTTGCTTTAATAGTTTTTTATAATAGTGAATGGCTTTCCATACTTGTTCTATGTAACTCCCTTTTGGATCTTGGGCATTGTTAGCCCAGATGGCTAGGAGGATGAAAGTCTGCCCCTCTCCTGTTACTGTTAAGGGGATGATGTATTTGAGATCTGGGTTGTGGGATTTGTGAGGTTTGATGGTGTAGGAGCCGAATGTGTGGATGGAAATGCCTTTGTGGGGGTTATCACCATACCAAAGGGATTGGGTTGGGGGATTTGAGTAAGTGAGTTTGTTGGTGTGTTCTGATTCTTGGATGACTAGAATGTCTGGGTGATGGACTAAGATAGAGGGGAATGCTATTCCGTCGTCCATGGCTTACCGTTACTGAATAAGTTACAAATTAATATGATATACTTTATTGCCAATCAGAATTCCTTAAGCTGGAACTGGTGCTTTGATATTTGGTGTAGTTGAAGAATGTTATTCGTCAGCCCCATTGCTACTATACAATTTTGTGCGTTCGCTTTTTATCTTTTCGCCCATTCGTCCATATAGATTTCTAGTAAATTCAATGGCATAGCTCCTCCTAATAAAATTGCATCGTGGAAACTTTTTATGTCGAATTTCCTTCCAAGTTTTTTTTGATATTTGTTTCTAAGCTCTTTTATTTTTAATTCACCTGTCTTGTAAGCAAGTGCTTGTCCCGGGTCTGCCATATAGCGTTCAACTTCTGAGGTTGCTTCACGTAAATCTATTCCTGTTTTGTTAACCATATAATCAATAGCTTCTTCCCTCGTCATTTTTCCAGTATGAAGGCTTACGTCAACTACTAATCTTGCAGCTCTAAAAATTTCAGATTGTAGTGCAGCAATTTTTTCATAAGGATTGATATATAATCCTAACTCTCCACCTAAAGATTCTACATATAAAGCCCAGCCTTCTGTAAATACAGGATAGCCAGCATAACGCCTAATTTTTGGTAATGCAATATTTTCCATTTGAAGTGATCTTTGGAAATGATGCCCAGGAATTGCTTCATGGGAAAATAAACTTTCCATGCCACAAGCATTATAAGTTACAGCATCAATAATGCGTGCATTAAAATAACCGGGTCTTTTACCATCTTCGCTGCCAGTTTGATAGTTAGAGGAGGTAGATGCAACTTTAAACTTCTCAATGGCACGCACTTCGAAAGTAGATTTTGGAATTATATTGAAAAAAACTTTCAAATAAGGTGCCATCTTTGGCAGTATTGCCCGAAAGCTATCCAATACATCCTTTTCTGTTTTAAACGGAAAGAATTTTTTATCTGTTTTAATGTAAGTAAATAAATATTTTGTACTACCTGTAAAACTAACTTTACTTTTTTGTTTATCAATCTCGTTCGTTATACGTTCTACTTCTTTAATACCAGTATGGTAAATTTGTTCTGGTGTTTGATTGGTAGTAGTGTAATTAGAAATTACTGCTTGATAAATTTCGGCACCATTTGGTAACGCATCATATCCCACAGAAGCTCTCGCTTTAGGCAAATAAACTATTTTTAAGTAGTTAGCAAGCTTTTGATAGGTAGGCACAACAGTGTTAAGAATTACTCGGTAGTACTTCACACGTATAGCTGATTTCTCATCATCAGTAAAAGATATTGGCATTTGTTTTATTGGGCCATAAAAAATATTTTTAGAAGTATCAGTTGTTACATGTGCTTCCAATTGAGGAATAATACTTAGAACAAGTGCTTTGGGTAACACCATTCCGACTGCGATTCCTTTATTGAAATTGGAAATTGCTGTGTCAGCCCAATCACTAAAATCGGTAAGACGTTTTAACCAATTATCATAGTCAGTAACAGTTTTAAAAGGTTGTATTCCTATTCCAGAGCCATAAGAAGGAAGCCTTGCTGGCATACTGCGAACTCCTTGGTCAAAAGGTAGATATTCCAAGTGGAATTTCTCCATCTTTAATGCTTGTGCTATTACATCATTAGCAATAGCTAAAGAAATCTTGTCAGCTGATGAGAGTTTTACATTTTTAAAAGCCGCCAATAAACTTTGGTATTTAATATTATAGTCGTGTACGCTCTTTAAATACGGAATAGAAATAGTATTTGGAAGCTTATCATTAAACCGGTTGTCTCCTCTACTAGTTGCCAAAAGGGGGGTTAGTGCTAATCCCTCTTCGTAGTAAGCATCTAACAGTTTTGCCAGAGATGTATTAGATTGTAACTGTTGGGCAAATATTGATTGACCTAAGAAGGAAAAAAATAATAGTCCAATAATTGAATATTTAGTCATTTATTTTAGTTTGAGAAGTAATTACTAAAGTGATGCACAACACTTAAATATACGCAGTACTGCTAAATAATATAACAATAGAATTAAACTCCGTTTATAGAGCCTCAGTTTCTCATTAATCCTAAAGTGAGATTGGGCTTCTTTGCCTTGTTCTTGCTGGAATTATTTATAGATACTGTGGATGTTTCTTTTGGCTAGTTGATTAACTACTGCTGTATGGTTTCCTTCTCTGCGGGGTTTATCCCAGATGGTATTACTATTAAAATCTCCTGTTAGGATGATTGGTTGCTTTAATAGTTTTTCATAATAGTGAATGGCTTTCCATACTTGTTCTATGTATCTCCCTTCTGGATCTTGGGCATTGTTAGCCCAGATAGCAAGGAGGATGAAAGTCTGCCCCTCTCCTGTTACTGTTAAGGGGATGATGTATTTGAGATCTGGGTTGTGGGAATTATTGCTGGCGCGATGGTAAAATGAAAATTTAAATTTTATTTCTAGATTCAAAAAAAGAGGTTACGGTCATAATCTTTGTCTTCCCAAATTTTGCTATAGCTAATAAGTCTTTATCACCCGTTAAAATATAATCGGCCTTGCTATCTTTTGCAAGTTCAAGCAAAAAATTATCTTTAGGATCCCTGCATACAGATACAACACTTTTAACTTCTACAAGGTTAATGAATGGCTCAAACATTGTAAGCATTTCTACCAGACCGTCAGATAGAAAATATTTTTTAAGTTTTGGCTTTGCAATTGTAGCCTCAATCTCCTTAATAAGTTCTAGACTGAATATTAACCTTATTTTCCCAGAGAAAATTAATGAATCAAGCAAGGAAAGCTTGTTAGAAATGATAAAGCTAATCCATAGGTTAGTATCAATGATGATTTTTGAGGGCCTACTTTTGGGCATAACGCTTAGCTCTTACTTCTTCAACGATATTTGTAATCTCGTTCAAACTTGGAGCTGTTGCATTATTACGCCTCATTTTTTTAAGGTATACTTTCAAAGATGAAGCTGGCTCTTCATTAACCTTAATTAGCTTTAAATCCTGCATTCCTTTTATTAGCTTTAAAGCTTTAGGATTTAATATTTCAATTTTTAGCGCTACCATAGTTCGAATTTAAAGATTTTTCCTGAACCTGAGTTCTAAACTAAGCTTTGACTTTTAAACAATCGAAGGATTTATATAAAAGAATTTTAGTTATTGAATCTGGCTTACAAGTTGAGATGGTAGGCTATTGAAATCTCCTGTTAGGATAATTGGCTTCTTTAATAGCTTATCATAGTAATGTATGTTCCATACCGTTCTATATATCTTCCTTCTTGGGCATTATTTGCCCAGATGTCTAGGAGAATGAAGTTTGCCCTCCCTGTTACTTGGGGATGATGTATTTGAGATCTGGGTTGTGGGATTTGTGGGGTTTGATGGTGTAGGAGCCGAATGTGTGGATGGAGATGCCTTTGTGGGGGTTATCACCATACCAGAGGGATTGGGTTGGGGGATTTGAGTAAGTGAGTTTGTTGGTATGTTCGGATTCTTGGGTGACTAGAAAGTCTGGGTGTACGCAAATATGGATGGGTATTTGTTTCGGAAGGCGCCTTGACAGTTCCAGGTGATTAAGATCATAGGATTAATTTAAAGAAACCATAAACAAGTATAAACATATCTAAGTGGCCACAGAAATTATCTAGGTATATGCTTCATAGATTATTGTCCCTTTTATCCAAACTCCTGATTCTTTCTTATATAATACAAAATGGCTTTCACTACAGGATTCTCCACATGATTTTCCATAATACAAAAGACAGTACTGATTATTCCTAAAGAATATAGGTAATCCTAGTGTAAATATTTGTCTACCATAGTTTTTATAAATATAGTCCCACCCCCTTGTCTTATCATTTAATATGGCTGAAATAGAATCTTGGTCAATTTCAATTGAATTGGGGAACTGTATATGATTCCAAATACTTGTATCTGATTGATTTTGTAATGCTTTAACTAAGTATTGTTTTTCTTCCGAAGTTAGGATGAGGGTGTCTACTTTTTGTAGCATTTTGTCTTTGAAAAACCAACTTATTAAGGTGTCAAGTCTTGGGGCAAATTGTTGAATCATATAGGTGTTGATGCCCTTTTTGTAAATGAACTTTTTATCTGGTTTGTTTTGGGTTGAATAGAAGTAAGTGAAGAATTCTTGGGTTGGGGTTATGGGGGGGCTTTGGCGATGTTAGGGTGAGGGTTAATTTAGTTAGGAGGAGGAGCTTTATGTTAAATGAACAGACATGGCTTACTGATTTAGGTATTGAGTATTCCTTTCGCCTTCAACAACAGTTCAATCGAAAATACAAAGTTGAAGTTTTAAACAAAATAAATAGTTATTCGTACAGCTAGATATGAAATAAAGTAGAATTACAGCTGCTGAAGATACCACTGTGAAAATCTTTTTTGGCATACCATTGCTGCCTCCAGGCTAATTTACAAAACGAATAATCAAAGTTGGAATCTATCATCCTTTATATTGTAATGTGTCAGTTAGAATTTGTTCGTCTGGAATAGCTAATTGTCTTGCAGCTCTTAATTCAGAATGTCTAATTTGTGCTGCTCGTAATTCATTCATAATTGGAGTGTCAAGTCCAAACATTTTAATTGAGAATAATCCTTTATCAGAATTGTCTCTAGCTTGAATTAACAACTCGACAACATTGTCTGTCCATTGATAATGAATATTTGGGTCATCAAAGTATGGATGAACTAATAAGAAATCACAATTCTTGTATGTTTTTGTTTTTTTAGAAATTGATTGTTTCTGTCCTTTCTTCTCTGGGAAATTACAGAGATGACATACAAGGGTTAAGTTTTTTAGAGTGAATGTAAATTCAGGATTTTTAGTTTGACCTTTCGGTGCGATGTGTTCAATTTCTCCATTACTTGTCCCACCTAATTTAAGACCACAATAACTACAAACATTCTGAACTGCTTGAAGTTGAATCCGGATTTTAGTTTTTATGGCTTCAATATTTGCATTTGGAGGAGTGTCCCAATGATTACCTTCCCAAGGTCTAATTGCAGCAAGTTGTTGAAACTCTTGTCTGGTTAAACTTAAATTATATACTGCTTTATTAATCATTTGTTTAAGTATTCCTCTGCTTTTTTGATTATCAATTTTAATGGATCGGAATCGTTAAGTGTAAGCTGCTTTATTGTTTCTAAAATACTTTTCATTCTAACAATATCATCTGACTTAATTGCTATACTATGCAAAAGCTCTCGGAGTTCTGATTCCAAATAAAAATTTCTAGTTGTCCTTACTTTAAAAACAGCATATAAAATTTCTTCTGCGGACCAACCAAATGTGTTTGCTTCCAAAAGTTTTGAAGATAGTTTGTTAGTTTCAATATCTCTGCTCAATGCGGTAACAGATGAACTTTTACCTTCTAAATCTGAAACTAAAAAGTGCGAATGAGTTGAAATAATAAAATGACAACTGGGGAAATTTGTAAAAACATTTTTTAAAAATGTTATATATCTCATTTGCCAATTAGGATGCAAACTAATTTCGGGTTCATCAATTAGAATCAGTGAATCCTTATCAATATTTGCAAACAATCCAATTAGTGAATTCAGTAAATGATATTCTCCTGAACTTATATCGTTTATTGAAAGTGATGATTTGCTTTTTTGAATTCGTATTCCTTCAAGATTAATTATATCTAGATTTTCAAGATGGCTAATCATCGATAAATCATTCTCAATAATTTCTGAATCAAACAAATTAATTGAGATTATTTTTGAAGAAGAATTTTTCTTGTTGTGAAACAACTTTTGGTTACTTGGTAATTTGTTTAAAAAAGCAACAATTTCATTTATCAGTTTTGAATTATCCTTGAAGTATAGATTGTAATAAGGGATACTCCACAATGGATTTTCTTTTTTTCTTGTAGTGAACTCATATTTTTCGTCCCACCATTTTTCAAAATATTGCTTAAAATTTTCTGATGTAAGTTCTTTAGAAAAAAAAAGTTTATTGATTTTTGTTTTATACTCAACTTTAAAAGTCTCCTCAAATTCTAAAAAATTTAGAAGTTCTTTTAGATTTCCTTTAAATTCTTTACTTGCAATTGAAGCATTGAAAATATGTTTAATTGTTCGTCTCACAGAAGACTTAGTACTTGTTGTACTACTTGTGCTTCTTGCTCCTAAGTATTGATAAAAATCAGTTTGATTACTATTCTGATAAACAAATCTGTCAGTTGGAATAATTGAATTTACAAGAAGTTTTTCAGGATACTCTAGTTCTTGATGCAAAACTTCAAAAACTGCTTGCTTTTCAAATATGTTCTCGCCTTCGAAGTCAACATCTAAAGGTCTATTCTTAAAAAATAAATATTCTATCCGTTGATCACTTCTGTAAATATCTTTCGTTCTTCTAGTTACAATTTCATACGTATTGTAGTAAAACCTATAGCGTAAATGAATATCGTATGGTAATGTAAATTCTTTTTTATTTGAAATTGAATACGCTTTGAACTGTCGAAAAATCTCTGCAATTGTTCTTAAAATAAAACTCTTGCCTGTTCCATTTGCTCCAATTATTACAGAAGTGTAAGGCTTTTCACTTTTCTTATATTCTAAAGGTTCAGAGAGATTCAGATCAATATCTCCAAGTTGTGGATGGTTTTTTAAATTGAGGAATTCTATTCTAAACATCTATTAATTGATAATTGTTATGAAGCCGTTTTATTACGTTCTAAGTATTGTAAAAAATATTTATTCAAAGCCATAAACTTTAAAGTTAACAATTTTGACAAAGTTTGCAAGGAGCTCTTAAATTTACTAAATGAAGATAAATAATATAATAATTTTTATTTATAATAAATTCAATGCCCATAGACAAAATAAATTAATGAAAATACCCTTTTAGCTATCCTTCTAATTTGCAGATTCAGAGTATCTCAAAAAATATGTGAAAATGATATATGAAGTTAGATACTTTAAGAGAAAGAAGGATATTTGATTTTTTGCATAGTTCGTTCATTGTCAAGATGCGGGATGAGGGTATTTCCATAAATGGGGAAAATGAGCTGGTCCTAGTTCAGGTTGAAAATTTTTAACTTCCAACCTCTACTGCAGTAATATCAATGATATTTACTGCCTTTTTGATAATGTCATGTTTTTTAATATTGGTTTGTCCATCTGTCAATACAATAATTTACTAATTCTTCTAAGTCGTTTATTTGTCTTGAAGAAGCCTCACCACGGACATAAAATTCTTTACCATTCTGCCCTTTTAAGAAAATCGGGCGTCTTCTATTGGGTCTTACTGTTACAACAAAAATTTCTTTATCGTCTTTTTCATAAAACTGTCCTTCAACATTACTTTTAACCGAAAAAGATAAAAAATGTTCTAACATTTGATCAAACTCAAGTCTGAAAAAGTCTTTTGGATTTTTATCATAAGCTAATTTAAAATCAAAATCTAGCCCTTGTATTTCTCCTTTGTCAGAAATACCAATAAATAAAAAACCTCCATTTGAGTTTAAAAAAGCACAAATAGTTTTAGCGATAATTGCTTTAATTCCAATGCCTCCCTTTGCTGTAGAAAAATTATATATAAGTGCTGGTTTAAACTCAACTTGATTGGTTTCACCCCCATTTATAAGATCTTCAATTGTTTTGGGAAATGGCTTACTCTCATCTTCTATTTCTTTTTCAGGTTCGCCCCACCAATATGGTTTGTCATAACCAATCCATTCAAATGGTGTTTCTAAAATATTGTAGGTTGATGGCTCATCTTCAGTATATCCTTCTTCCCATTCGTCTTTGCTACAATAGAGTATTTGTATTTCTGTATTTTTTGTATCATAATTGAAAAATCTATAATAATCAAACTCTCTTGACAATTCAAAGATAATTCTGTCTGGATTGTTAGATAAAAAGCTAATATTTCCAATGCCATGGATAAAAATCTCGTCGCCAATTTTATCATAATTAACAACATCATCTATAGGATTATCGATAATCATAAAAACTCCAATACCATTGCCGAAACTTTCACTAAAATCAACTTCGCTTAGTCCAATTTTAAGTTTTGTTGTAGTACCTGGGTCAATGAATGAATTTAAATCCTCTCTAGTCTGCTTGTCTGATATGTAAGTTTTACCATTACCTTGAAGTAGCACATCTATATAATTTTGATAATGTTTAAAGGCATTCACCCTTGCTAAAATTGGGTTATCATTTTCAAATTTATCTTCAAATTCTAAAAAGTCAATCTCTTTGCCTTCAATAAAGCGAATAAGCTTTGCTTTAACGATATAATGAAATGATGTTTGCATACTTTATTTTTTACCTGCTTCGGTTTTACAAATATTTCTTAACGCTACAAGTTTGTCCGCAAAATTATTAAATCTACGCGTTCTTATATCAAGGTCAAGAGTAGGTTTTAAATCAAGTGTTACTATTCTTTCGATTTCTCTTAATTCTGAATAATTCAAAATTCTATTTGGAACCCAATATCCAATTTGGAGATTTGCAATCATCCAATCTGTTAACAGTTGTTCATAATTGAATTTATAATTATCAAATCTTTTTTTATCATTTGAATCACTTCGAGGTATTGCAATTAAATTTAGGTGAGTTTTTAAAATTGCTCCAATTGAACGTCTTAGAGTAGAACTTCCTGTCTTACCTGTTTTGAAATGCTGATTAAAATCTCTGTCATGAAGGCTATCTTTTGAAATACCAACATAAATTATTTGTCCGCCGTTGCCGAATTCAAAAAGGTTAGATCTGTCAGAAAGATAAAAAGCGTAAATGCCAGATTGGGCAGGATATTTTTCGTGTCCGTTAATACATTTTTTTGATTGTATAAAAGATTTTTTTATTTGCTCTATCATTTTTAAAGGGACTTTTCGAAGCTAACGACTCGGTTCTTCGATTTGGGAAACTGTCGAATATTTTGAAGTATCAAATAATGCGAACTTGATATTTATTTTCACGTTTTTTGAATGCTTCAAAACCACCTTCCAGACCAATTAGTATTTCTCTTGTTGTTTCATTTTCTATTGTAGTACTTTGAACAACTGTTTTTTGTGATACCTCGTCAACACTTAAAATATGAATCAATTCAGCATCTCCATTTACTACAAAATTTGCATTATGTGTCGCAAAAATAATTTGTCTACTTCGTTTTCTATCTTTAATAACTTCAACCAAATAGTTTGAAATTAATAGACTATCAAGGTGAGCTTCTGGCTCATCAATGATAATTGGATTATTGCCTAATAATAAAAGAATTACCAAAACTGCGGTACATCTTTGACCAAAAGAAGATTTTTCTATCGGCCTACCGTCATATTGGACTTTTACTTTTTTGAAATCTATGTAATTCAAAAAAGTCATTTTACTTAATAGCCTATACGCCTCAAAATTTGAGATTTCGCCGAATAGGTCTATCAAGAAACTTTTTGCTATAGAAGTACTCGGATGTGCTTTAATTTTGTTTAGTAATGTATCTCTGTCAGTTAAGTTTTGCGGCTCAATACAGAATAAGATTTCTCTTAGATTAGTTTCACTTTTGTAATTACTCTTTGATATTTGACTAGCAAATAGTTTTTGAAATTCGGTTAGTACTTTATTAGTTGCTTCAATTACATCGAACTCAAAATTAAGAGAGATTGGTTTAACAGAAGCATTTTTCAGGTCTTCGAGAATTGAACTAATTGTTTTAATTTGTTCTTCAATTTCTGTTTTGTAACTATCACTTGCTATTTCAGATTCTTTTACATCGAATAAGTCAATGGTTTTTTGTAAATCTTCAATTTCTTTTTTACGCTTTTCAATATCTAGCTCAAGACCATTGATTATAATATTTGCATTGGATATATCTTTTAAATTTTCTTCTGTTAAACCTTTGTCCGATAAGTATTTCTTAAGTTCGGCCCTTTTTCCACTAAGCTCTATGATTAATGCAGCACTTTCTGCTTTGACGCTTGCAAAGTCAACGAGAGAAGATTCTTTACTAAGACCTTCTACTCCTTTTACTATTCTATCTATCTCCAGTGAATATTGATTTTGTAGATTAGTTTGCTGAAATTTATTTGAAATCCCTATTAACTCCTTTAATAAAAGTGAGTATTGCTCTGAAGAAGTATTTAAGCTATTTAGTTTTGTTGTGATAACTTTTAGTTCATCGTTTAATTTCTTATACTCTTTACTAGAAAAAGAATCAACAAGTTTCTTATTTGTCCCTAACTCTTTATTTTTTTGATCTAGTTCAAATCTCAAAGACTCTATCCTTTGGATGTAAATTATATGATGTTTGAAGGTTTCTAATTTTGCATTCAATATCATTTCTTTTGCTGTTATCAAACCTTCTTCATCTCTTTTCAGGATTCTTGTATAAACAGCATTTGTTAACTTATGGTAGTCATGGGCAAATTCTTCAACTTCATTTTGGCTTAAAAATTCTATATACTTTTCGTCTGCGTCGTTATCAATATTTACACAAGAGTCAATTGACAATTGATTTCCGTTTGCTTTCTTTATTTTTTTTGTTTTAAAAAAGACATTATCTCCTGTTTTTAATTTTTCATGAATAAGATTTAAGATTGTACTCTTTCCTGCTCCTCGTCCACCTATTAAACAAGTGAAATTTGGGCTAAACTCAATTTCATTTTTACCAGAAAGGCAAAAAATTTCGTTTTCAAATTTGGAATCAGGAGGAAAATCTAAAACAACTTTATTAATACGAATTGGCGGATTTATTGGTGCGTTAGCTCCAATAAAAACCCTGTATTCGGGTTCAAAAATTATTTGTTTTAATCCTTCAAAGGTTGGGTCTGCTTTAATCCAAAGATTCTGTTTAATTTCATAATTTTTTATGTTATGGTTATCTGAACAAATAATCATAGGAATTTTAGCTTTGATAGCAGGGAATACTATGTTTTTATAATCGTTCTGATCGGCTTCTTTTCCTAATTCTAGAATATCAATGTGATTTAATACCAAGTCAGTTTTCATAGCCATTTTATAAGGCAATGAATTAGTTATGTTTTCAATTGTATTCGCCTTGCCGCCTGCATGAACAGTTACAATCCCTCCCAACGAATGAATAAGTTTGCAAGTTTCTTTTAAGTCGCAATGAATAAATTGATCTCCCCCCTTATCTGTAATATCTTTTTTAGTTATTCCGCAAATGGATTGAAGCTTTATCCAAACATCGTCAATGTCACATTTTTCTGAAAAAATTCCTATGAAATGTACTGAGTCACTTCCACCAAGTTCCGCCCTAAACTCAATAGCAGGTAACACAGTTACTTTCCCATGACCCAATTTTTGTAGATCTTTAATTCTGTCAACATCAATAATATGATGATCTGTTATTGCAACGACTTCAACATTGTTGGCAATTAACGTTTCAATTATTTCTTGATTTGTTACCCCTTTATTTTGGTAATCGTAAGATGTCTGTGTGTGGAAATGTAAATCCCACTTTCTCCATTTTGAACCTGTCATTTGATTATCGGTTGTAAATTATAAGGGTAATTGTATTCCGTAAGATTGTAGCTATTATTTAAATATACGAAATCAACCTATGTTAATATGATATTTTTAAAATATTTGTATAAGTTTTTATGCGTTATAAATCAACATTTTAAAACTGCAATCTTCAAATTGCTGATTCATAAATTAGAAAAATATCTGAGAATATTCCGGATTGGCTCCGTTTATACTTTTAGAAGGGCATACCCAAATGCCTCACGGCAATTGACGACTTTCATAGAAGATTCCGGATTAGGTTCCCTGATCTAGAGACTCCTACGAGAGGCGCACCCAAAGGCCTTGCTACTATTCATGACGTTCTGAGATTGTTCCGGATTAGGTTCCCTGATCCAGAGACTCCTACGAGGGGCTTACCCAAAGGCCTTGCCGCTATCGCGGCAGTCTTTTGCATTTATACGCTATTGCAAATTCGCTTCGCTCACTTGCATCGCTACTAAATGCAAAAGACCGCAATTATCATTGCGGCCTTTGTGCCCAGGACTGGATTCGAACCAGCACATCCTTGCGAACGCTGCGACCTGAACACAGTGCGTCTACCAATTTCGCCACCTGGGCATTTTTAGTTGTTCAGGGCTGCAAACTTAGGGAAAAATTCGGTTTGGTAAGGGGCAAAAAATCGCAATGATGGTCTAAAAAGGCACGTAAATTCTACGGCGCCATTAGGCTACAGCCTCGTATGTCTGAGTTGTCCATGCGGCCCCAAACTTCAAAACTGCCGTCTGGGTGTAACACGCCCATATCATCGGTGGCTATGAATCCTATGCTGTGGGCATTGGCTAGGTCAATAATATTAAATACCCCTCGGCCAGAACGGTGCACCTGTTGCGGGTCGGTTTCGTCGCGGACTAGGAGTCGCATCCAGGGTGGACATTGATACAAACCATCGCCAAGGGAATAGGCTTGGCTTAATAGCTCGGTCATGCCGTACTCGGAATGTATCTTGATTACGCCTAGGCCGGCGCAGAGGGTCTCATGCAATTCAGTGCGGGTGAGCTCGCGGCGGCGGCCTTTCATGCCGCCGGTTTCCATGATGGTGGTGTGGACCAATTGCTGGGGATGGCTCTCCGCAAAGTCTAGGAGCGCGAAGGTTACGCCTATTAATAGGGTCTTTTGACCAGCAGATTCGTTCAAACCTAAAGTTTCAGAAAGCGCGTCATGATCATAGAGATAGAAGCCGGAACTTGGGTGTCCAGAGGCTTTGATTAGCTCGTCTACCATGAGCACTAATGATGAGTGCTGGCGTTCTAGGTAGGCGGGTAAGAGTCCAATAATGGCCCAGTCTTGGGGATGGCCATAGAATAGTTCAAAGGCCTTGCTAAAACTTTGACGATATAGGGCAACATCAGCTACCCAGTGGCGGGAATTGCTGGTTTGGGTGGTGCCGGAGCTTTCAAAAAAACGGTCTAGGGGAAAATCTCCCGTAACAATGGTATGGGTTTTGAAAAAAGATACAGGCAACGCGGGAATGCTTTCTATCGTCTTTACTTGGGCGGGGTTTACACCCATTAACTGGCACCATTGCTGGTAAACAGGGTTCTGTGCATACTGGTATTGGAAGAGTTCCAGGGCCGTTTGGTCAAAATTGGCGGGTGAAACAGAGAAAATATTGTTAACATCGAATGGTTGCACAGTGGGGTATACTAATGTTTTAACTAAATTTGATTTGAAACCAATAAGAATGAAGACAAAAATAGGTTTAGTTCTGGCAATTATTGCGGTCATGATGGCCTGTAACAAAGATTCCTATAATACCAAACCCAGTCTTACATTCAAAGACATTAATGGTACGGTGTTTGGAAACGGGAGTACTGTGCTGATCAATCTAACTTTTACAGACAAGGAAGGTGATATTCAAGACAGTATCTGGGTGCAGAAAATCACCAGGAGCAAGGGATGTACCAATTTCTCTGATAGAACCAAGATTCCAAAATTTGATGCGGTGCCTAATTTAAAAGGCGTGTTTGAAATTGGGTATAGCGTGGGTTCTGGTTTGGGTGGTGCCTACCCTATTTTGCCGGGCTGCCCCGCTAACAAGAACGATACTTGTTATTTTAAGATCTGGGCTCGTGACCTGGCTAAGAACGTGAGTGATACCATCACCACCCCCGATATTATCATCCTTAAATAATCTTTCTTGAAGGGATGGATCCAATCCTTTTTTTATAGCAACTGGTTTTATGGTTGCTGTGTGGTGGCGCTTTCTTGTGAGGCATCGCTTCAGCAAGGCTTTGCGCTCAACCGTTCCATTTATTATGTGGTCTTGTTTTGTGCCACGGTTATCTATTATACTTACGCGTATAGAAATGACAAGGGTTATGCTCCCAATAATGAGCGCAGTAGGTGGTACCTGACCCACAGAAAATTGGTCACTACTTATCAGGTACAGTTTGGGCTCATGGCCCTGCTTTGCAGCATTTTTTTATTGTATGATTATGGGGAGCAAGTACTTCAAATGAACGCGGAGGAATGGGGCCTTGCGGCGATATTTCCGTTGTTAGCTCTGGGTTATTATGGAACACTACAATTTGGTGGCAAGCATTTTAACCTGCGGAACCTAGGGCTCCTCAAACCCTTTATCATTGGTTTTATTTGGGCGGGTGCTGTGACCATCTATCCCCTACTATTTCGGGCATTGGAAACAGGTCAACACTATGCGCCTGATGTAATGGGTTGGTTATTTTTCATGAAGAATTTTGTGTTTATCAGCATCCTTTGCATCATGTTTGATATCAAGGATTATGCGGCGGATCATAATGCGGCGCTCAAGACTTTTGTGGTTAGGTTTGGGTTAAGAAAGACCTTGTTTTGGGTAATCATACCCATGGCAATTGTTGGGTTCGCGGCATTTTTGAGGTTTACCATTTACCGCCAAATTGGTTGGGAAAGGATCCTCATTAACAGCATCCCCTTTGTTTTGTTGATAATTGTTAGTTGGTCAATGCAACGTCGTAAAAGTATTCTCTACTATCTTGCAATCATTGACGGGCTCATGCTTGTAAAAGCAGCCTGTGGTATTATAGGTATGTATTTTTTAAATTGATATTATGGCTAAGGCAAAAACAGACAAGAAAGAAAAAAAGAGTAAGTCTATTTTGGGTGAGACCAATATGGCGTTTTTGAAAAACTATATCAATACGGCTTCCCCGGTGGGTTTTGAAACCGGAGGTCAGAAGCTTTGGTTGGAATACGTGAAACCTTTTGTAGACACCACATTTACGGATCCTTATGGAACAGCGGTGGGTGTGATCAATCCAGATGCGCCTTTTAAAGTAGTCATTGAAGCGCATGCCGATGAGATTAGCTGGTTTGTGAATTATATAAATGCAGAGGGTTTGATTTACCTGAAACGCAATGGTGGTGTGGATCACCAGATTGCGCCAAGTATGCGTGTGTTGATTCATGGCAAGAAGGGTGCGGTAAAAGCCGTATTTGGATGGCCTGCAATCCATACCCGTTATAGCAACCCTGATCAGAAAGAACCACAACCAAAAGTAGAGAACCTTTGTCTGGACTGTGGTGCCAGGTCTAAGAAGGAAGCAGAAGCATTGGGCATTCATATTGGCGCCGTTGTTACATATGCCGATGGTTATGATGAACTGGCGCATGACTTTTTAATTGGTCGTGCATTTGATAACCGTGTGGGTGGCTTTATGATTGCTGAAGTAGCTCGTTTGCTCAAGGAAAATAAAAAGACCCTGCCCTTTGGTTTGTATGTAGTAAACGCGGTTCAGGAAGAAATTGGTCTGCGTGGTGCAGAAATGATTGCCCGCAGAATCAAACCCAATGTGGCCATTATTACCGATGTTACCCATGATACCAGCACGCCTATGATCAGCAAGATTGTAGAAGGTGATATTCAATGTGGTAAGGGACCATCCCTGGCTTATGCCCCTGCTATTCATAACAAATTATTGCAATTGGTGCAGGACGTGGCTGAGAAAAAGGATATTCCAGTACAGTTACGCACACTGAGCCGCAGTACCGGAACCGATACGGATAGCTTTGCTTATGCCAATGACGGATGCCCATCTGTATTGATTTCTATACCGTTGCGTTATATGCACACTACGGTAGAAATGTTGCATAAAAACGATATTGAAGAGACCATCAAGCTCATGTATGAGACCTTGTTGGTACTGACTCCAAAGACCAATTTGAGTTATCTATAGGTTTTTATACACAGGATCATCGGTAATGGGCATAAGCAATAGCCGCCTATTACCGATGATTTTTTATTTTTGCGCCCATGAGTTGGATGGAAAGAAAAGAGATTAAGATAGCCGTACTGGATTTATATGATGGTCATGCCAATCAGGGCATGCGTTGTATAGAGGAGATTGTACGTGAATGGGCCCATACCCATGACTATACTTATTCTTATCAGGTGTTTAATGTGCGCCAAGAACTAAAGGTTCCCGATACCAGTTTTGACGTCTATATTTCTAGTGGTGGGCCTGGTTCTCCATTAGACTCTGAGGGGGAAGCTTGGGACAATTTGTACATGCAGTGGCTTACAGCAATGGATCAGTGGAATAAGGACGCTGCCAATGCCGTAAAAAAGCACGTGTTCTTTATCTGTCATAGTTTTCAATTGGCCTGCCGTCATTATGGTGTGGGAGTGGTTTGCAAACGCAAGTCCACTTCTTTTGGGGTATTCCCTATTCACCGTTTGCACGATGGGGAATTAGAAACCGTGTTGGATGGCATGCGTGATCCTTTTTATGCGGTTGATAGTAGGGACTACCAAGTGATTACACCCAATCACAAACGCTTGCGCGAGATGGGTGCCAAGATCTTGGCCATTGAGAAGCACCGACCACATGTGCCTTATGAACGCGCTATTATGAGCATTCGTTTTACAGATGAGTTTATTGGTACGCAGTTTCACCCAGAAGCGGATGCTATTGGTATGAGTATGTATCTTCAAAGAGAAGACAAAAAAGCGGGTGTGATTGAGAACCATGGAGAAGCCAAATGGAAGAGCATGGTAGAGCAATTACAGGACCCAGAAAAAATCATGTGGACCTATCAACATATTCTTCCTAATTTTCTAGACCTAGCAGTTGGAACATTAGTAGAAGCCTAAACCCTAGACCATGGTACCATCTATTCGCAAAGCCTATAATCAGGCATTTAGTCCCGCAGCATATCAAGCGTTTTTACATGATTTGAATAACCTGCATCCTGAAGCTTTGGAATTTAGGGTGGCAGAAACCCCGGTCTTTATTGACAAGGCTTTTAAAGAAAAAGTATTGGATGCCTGTGAAGCCATCGCAGATGTGATTTGCCAGCCTGATTTTAAGGCAAAATCAGCTATTGCTATTCCTGCCAATGTAAACGTACCCAATGAAACAGGGCATTCTCATTTTATAGCTTTTGATTTTGGGATCTGTGAAAATGAAGCGGGTGAATTAGAGCCACAGTTAATAGAAATGCAGGGCTTCCCAACTTTGTTTGGGTATCAGATTTTTCATGACCAGGTTACCAGAAAACATTTTCAGATTCCGGATCATTTTAGCGCTTATTTAAATGGGTTTGATGCGGAGTCTTATACAACACTGCTCAAAGAAATTGTCTTAGGCAAGCATGCTTCAGAAAATGTAATACTCTTAGAAATTCTGCCACACCAACAAAAAACCAAGATTGATTTTTATTGCACTTCTCAAGTGACTGGCATTCCCATTGTTTGCTTAACAGAACTGATTCAAGAAGGCATGGATCTGTTTTACTTGGCTAATGGTGTTAAGACAAAAATTCACCGCATTTATAACCGCATCATTTTTGATGACCTGCAACAACAGAGCCCAGAGATTCAAGCCAAGGGAAAATTGTTGTTAGATCCACTGAATGTTGAGTGGGTACCGCATCCCAATTGGTTTTATAGAATCAGCAAACATACCCTTCCCTTTATTCAACATCCCTATGTGCCCAGCACTAGGTTCTTAAATGAGATAGTTGAACTACCCACTGATTTAGAAAACTATGTACTCAAACCATTATTCTCTTTTGCAGGACAAGGCGTGGTCATAGATATTCAACCTGAAGACCTTAGTGCTATCAAAGACCCAGAAAATTGGATCTTACAACGCAAGGTCAAATACGCAGACGTAATTGAAACCCCCGATGGTGGTGCCAAAGCTGAAATCAGAATTTTCTACTTCTGGAAAGACGGAGAGGCAAGACCTATTGCTACCAATAATTTGGCGCGTTTGAGCAAGGGTAAAATGATTGGGGTTAGATACAACAAAGACAAAGAATGGGTAGGTGGTTCGCTAGCTTATTTTGAGCAATAAGGTTAACACTTTGCTTGTTCAATTGTAAATAAAAAAGCAGCGGCTAATTAGTTTACAAAATTCCACCAAACCCCAAACCTAAGCCAGATGCCAGATGCAGCGTAGTTTTCCGCAAAAAAATTGCGTTTGTCAAAGGCAAACCCATTTGACGGATTAATGGTATTGAGGTTTTCTAGTCTAATAAAAGACTTAAAGCTCTTGATCCTAAAGTTCAGATAAGCCGCTACTTCTGGTCTATTATTCACCGTATAGCTGTTCTGGTAGAAAAACTGTCCCATTAATGGCGAATAATTATCGGCCTTATATGGGCTATGGTATTTGATCTCAAAACCAGTACTGATGAATAGATTGGTAAAGAAATTACCCTCAAAAGCAATTCTATTTCTGGTATAAAAGAAGGGAATATTCACTGGGGGATCACCCGTGGTTTGCTGCAAGTGTATTTCTGTATACCAGTTCCAGTGACGGGCCAGTTTGAACTTTTTATCGGCACTTAGGTGCAAGACATTAAAGAGGGTGGCTTCTTGCTTGGCTGAGAAAAAGTTATCGTAATAAATATAATTGCTCACGGCAAAATATTCTCCGTGTAGGTTCCAGCCGTTTTTGGGATTTCCGTAGTGTGCAAAAAAGCGCAAGTAGTTTTCCTTATTAAAACCAGTTGGATTATTCAATGGATAATAACTACTAAGGTCATTTAGGTTAAAGGTAGGAGAACGGTTCACGTTTTGAAAACCCAGGTTCAGATAACCAAGTTTTCTACCCAGCTCTCTTTTCATGCTTATAAAGGCACTATAGTCACCTGCATTTAAACCATTGATCCATAACTGACCACTGGCTTCTAAATCCCATTTTTGGTTCCTTGTTCTATTTCTATATTCACCCAGGGCACTAATATTGTAAAAGCCATGGGAGCCTGTTGACGTATCAAACACACCCGTAAGATTTTGAAGTGCCACACCCAATTTTAAAAACTGACTCTGGTTGTTTTTGTCTGGAAAAGAATAAAGGGCAAACTCATTGTTAATCTCTTTCCATTTGTCTGCAAAACTTAAACCAGTCACATTACTGTTAAAGTTAACCCCAAAATACTTTCTATACTTGGCAGTATCTACTGCATTATCGCTAAAGGAATATTGGTTGCTGGCAAATTTGAACGTATGCTCAATTCTAAACCTGGGATAAAAAATATGGTAGACAATACTATCCGTTACAGTAGAATCTTTTTTACCAAGGTCATAGTGGTGTCTAAATAAATAACTAGATTCTCTATAGGTATTACCGGTATTTACCGTGGTATTAAAAGGATTCCTGGTGGCAGCTCCTGCCCTACCCAGTCTGGTTTCTAGCTCATAGGGATCATTCAATGCCAGGGTTTCCAAACCTTTTGGGTCTTGCAAACCGCCATTTTCAGAAGCTGCTACTTTATTTGAGAGAAACACAAAAAATGCTTCATACTGTTTGGCCCTACCTTGGTAGTGCATGGTAATCCTGAAATTATTATGCGAGTTATTCTGCGTTTTCAAATAGCCTGGCGCAGAGCTAAACCTGTATTCAAAGCTATAATTGAAATTGCTTTTCTTGTTTTGGGTAAGCAAAATATTGATCA
Organism: Chitinophaga pinensis; assembly: GCA_943372225.1. Lineage (GTDB taxonomy): Bacteria > Bacteroidota > Bacteroidia > Chitinophagales > Chitinophagaceae > Sediminibacterium > Sediminibacterium pinensis_L. The sequence goes on from CALRXV020000004.1 coordinate 165,577, forward strand.
GCTGTTCTGCCTTGGATCCCAATAAATAAGTGAGCTCCGTATATGGTCTGGTGGTAGAAAAAAACCTAGTATTCTCGTGGGTAAATTTATAGGGATCATACTGGTGCAAACCTGGGTCCCATCCGGCTTTGAGCACGGGATTAAAAAAATAGGACTGGGCTGCACCCCCATAGTTTCCAAGTGTATGATAATTGGCCGCAAGCGGATAGCGATTGTAAAAATCATTTACCGTAGAGTCCAAGAGTCTATTACGGGTACTATCGTAAAAGCGGTAATAAATGGTAATAGAATCTGCGAACTTGTCTCTATGTTGTAAGCTGTCTTTTTTGGAATCTTTTTTTACCGCCCTTCCTTGGTTGTCAAAACTATATTGATCGGTGCTTCCACTAGTTCGGCTCATAGAATTGGCGTTAAAACTGCGGTTGGGTTGGGCCATTAAACGGCCCTGTGTCATTGCCAGTAGCAAAAACAAACCCATAAACCTATACCAATTCCTTAATTGCATTAGCCCAAATGTTTTACAAACTTGCCACCAATTCACTAAACAACAATGTTAATTTGGGTTCTGCATCCTTAGCTGCTTGCAAAACCTCTTCATGCGTAATGGTATTCTCTTCTTCTCTAATACCAATATCCGTGATCACACTAATAGCAAATACGTCCATACCACAATGCTTGGCGGCAATGGTTTCTTGCACCGTGCTCATACCCACTGCGTCTCCACCCAAAGCGTGAATGAGTCTATATTCTGCCCTTGTTTCAAAAGTAGGTCCTGTTACACCAGTATATACGCCTTGTTTTAAGGGAATATTGTTTTTTGCGGCTATTGCTTGCACTTGCTGAATCAGGTCCTTGCTATAGGGCTCGCTCATATCTGGGAACCTGGTTCCTAATGCGTCTTCATTCTTACCCAAAAGTGGGTTAATGGTGAAAAGACTAATATGGTCATTGATGATCATCAAATCTCCTACCTGCATTTTGTCTTGCACCCCACCAGCGGCATTGGACAACAATAAGGTCTCAACGCCAAGCATGCGCATGACCCTTACTGGATAAGCCACTTGCTGGGCCGTATATCCTTCATAAAAATGGAATCGGCCCGCCATCACCAACACTTGCTTTCCACCCAGTTGACCAAAAATCAAACGGCCCTTGTGTCCTTCTACGGTACTTACCGGAAAATGGGGGATTTCTCCATAAGGAATTTCCAAATCGGCCGCTATTTGATTGGATAAATTTCCCAATCCACTACCTAAGATGATACCAATTTTGGTTTGGGTCTGGGTTTTAGACCTGATAAACTGCACTGTCTCTTCCAATTGTTGCATGAGTGTTGCCATAGCTAAAAATTAATCCGGCAAATATAGCATTTAGAGAAGCAAATTGGGGGGCTGGGGCATGAAAAAGGCCATTCTGTTGAGAATGGCCTTATGTTGATAAAGAAAGTTAGTATTAGCTAATACGTTTAACGTTCACGGCGTTCAGGCCTTTACGTCCTTCTTGTACATCAAACTCAACTTTGTCATTAGCTTCGATCTGATCGATCAAACCATTTGCATGTACGAAAGTTTCTTTGTTAGAATTGTCGTGCTTAATAAAGCCGAATCCTTTTTCTTCGTTAAAGAACTTCACAGTTCCTTGAATTTTTGTGTCCATTGTAAAATTTGTAAAATAAATAATGAACTGCAAAAGTAGTCCTTAAATGACTAGCCACCTAATAAATCTGGAACTATTGTGATAAACGGCTACGATTCAGCTTGTTATGAAATGTTAAATTCCTAACTTTAAATCTATGTTTGAACTTAGTTTTTTAGATATTTCCGCAGGCTTGGGCCTAGCTGCCACAGGGGTTTTAACCTTTAATTTTTTGTTGGGTATGTTACTTAGTACGGCCTACAAACAAAATCCCTATTGGAAAAAACTACCACCCAAGTTGCAACAGCTGTCTTTAAAAGACTTGCATAATTGGACGGCTTATCTGGCCATTAGTTTGGCCATCTTGCACCCCATCATCCTTTTTTTAGACAAGGAAACTGGCTTTAGTTGGAAGCAATTGTTCTTTCCATTAACATCGCCAAAACAAGAATGGATTGTGGCATTGGGTGTGATCTCACTATATGCATTAATCATTACCGTGATTACTTCACTAGATGCGGTGAGAAAGAAAATGGGATTCCGTTTTTGGAAAAACCTGCACTTGGTTTCTTATGCCATTGCTTGTTTGTTTTTGGTTCATGGTCTCTTAATGGACCCACTGTTAAAAGACAGACCTACCGATTGGATAGACGCTGAAAAAGCGTTTTCAGAAATCTGTATGCTGGTCATTTTGGTAGCCGGATATTTTCGTTACCAATATTTTAAACAACATCAAAAAACTGCTTAATGCGTTTCAAATTTTTATTGCTTTCTTTTTTGATTACTAGTATTGCTTGGTCTCAAAGCCCGGCTGAAAATTTACAAAAGCTGGGGATAGTTTTACCCAAGCCTACAAGCCCTATTGCCAACTATGTCAAATATGTGCAATCGGGCAACTTGTTGTTTTTATCAGGTCATGGTCCTAGCAAGGCCGATGGAACTTATATGATTGGCAAATTGGGTACAGACTTAACCGTGGCTCAGGGTGCAGAAGCAGCCAAATTAACGGGCATTAATTTACTAGCCACATTGCAAGCTGCCGTTGGCGATTTAAATAAAGTAAAACGCATTGTAAAGGTCTTGGGCTTTGTCAATGGCAATAATGATTTTTCTGATCAACCAAAAGTCATGAATGGTTTTTCAGACCTGATGGTAGCCGTATTTGGAGAAAAGGGAAAACACGCTAGGTCTGCCATTGGCACCAACTCCCTTCCCAATAATATGGCCGTAGAAATTGAAATGGTGGTAGAACTATATTGATTCTTTGCTAGTGGCTGTTTTGGCTTCTCCCTTTAATGCATGATAGGCAAATATGGCTGCTATTAACATACAAACTGCACCTATTAAAAAGGAAATCCCAGGAAAATAAAAAGGTTTGTTGGGCCCAGTAAAATAGGCAAAGGAACCTGTCATGACTATTGGCCCTACAATAGAAGTCACACTCATTAAACTAGTGAGTGCTCCTTGTAATTCTCCTTGTTCATTGGGTGGTACATGTCCTGAGATAATGGCTTGCAATGCTGGCCCACAGATTCCACCTAAGCAATAAGGAATCAAGAACACAAACATCATCCAACTCTCGCTAGCAAAGGCAAAAAGCAATAAGCCCAATGCATAGAGTGCTAGTCCAAAATAGACGCTTTTTTCATTCCCAATTTTTGGGTTGATCACGCGTACCAATCCACCCTGCACAGCTCCTACTAGTAATCCTACCAGACCTAGTGAAATCCCAATCATTTTGGGGGTCCAATGAAATTTCTCAATATTAAAAAAGCTCCAATTGCTTTGTACAGCGTGTGCCGCAATATAGACTAGTACCAAGGATACCACTAGCTCTCCTACTGCTGGATATTTCTTTAATTGCATTAAAGAACCAAGTGGGTTGGCCCTTCTCCATTCAAATCCACGTCTATTCTCTTTTGACAAAGATTCTGGCAATACAAAATAGCCATAGAGCCAGTTGGTCAAAGCCAAACCTGCGGCCACAAAGAAAGGAATCCTAGCACCAAACTCTCCCAACAAACCGCCAATCATGGGGCCTAGGATAAAGCCTAGTCCAAATGCAGCGCCAATCATGCCAAAATTTTGTGCGCGGTTTTCTGGGGTGCTGATATCCGCAATATAGGCCGATGCTGTTGTGAAGCTGGCTCCTGTAATCCCTGCAATAATTCTACCTACAAATAGCCACCAAATGGTAGGTGCAAAAGAGAGAAAAATATAGTCAATGCCAAATCCAAATAAGGAGAATAACAATACGGGTCTTCTGCCATATTTATCACTCAAATTGCCCAAAATGGGTGCAAACAAAAACTGCATAAATGCATAGGCAAATGTGAGCCATCCACCATATTGTGATGCCTTACTTACATCTTGGGTTCCAAGCAAGTCTTCAATTAATTTGGGCATCACAGGTATGATTACCCCAAATCCTGTTACGTCAATTAATAACGTAACAAAAATAAATCCAATGGCGGCTTTCCTATTAGTGGACATGTTAGTTTGCTTGGTTTAATTGAGCCAAAGTTGCTGTTTTTTTTAAACAGCCAAAGAATTTTAATCTTGAATTAATGTTCTGGTAACGGTTGGAATCTCCAATACCAAGTCAGGACCATACAATCCAGCCGGGGTTTGATAACCAGGTTTAAAATTTCCTTCCAGGACTTTTTTGGCAATGATTAAACTGCTGATGGCAGTTAATTTATATCCTTCAGGACAAACCAATCTGGCTGTAACCTTTTCACCAGTTGCATTCTGAACCTGCCCCCAGATATAGCTATTGGCGGTTTCTCTAATCTCCTGAGATGGGCCAGCTGGTTTTTGGGCAATTTGTTTTTTAACATAGTTTCTGACCATATTGGTTCTCAAAGCCCAGTTAAACAAAAACTGCCATTTCAAGATCTTGAATTGTTTGGGTGCTACCGTAGTATAAGTTTCAATATTGGGTATACCGGTGGTTACAAATGCGGTAGACACATCGCCCCAAGGAATGGTCATGGTAAATAATTTCTTTTTCCCAAAATCTACCCACATCCCTTTTTTACCCAGTGCTTGTTTGGTAATCTTACCATCAATTCTAGCTGCACCACCTTCTCCCAAGCCCTCGGCCATGGTCATGGATGTTCCATGAGATAGTTTTCCGCCAATGGTTGCAAAAGCCAATTTTAAATGCGTGGCGTCTGGTTGCTGTTGTTTTAAAAATGCCGCCATACAATCGGTTGGCACTACGTCAAAGCCAACACCTGGCATTAGCATCAGTCCTGCTTGAAGGGCTAGGTCATTCATTCTTTTAACCCCTTCAAAAACGGCTATCTCTCCAGTAATATCTAAGTAATGGGTATTGGTTGCCAAACAGGCTTGTACCATTTTTTTATAGGTTCTGAAAAAAGGGCCTGCTGCGTGTAATACCAAGGGCACACCCAAGAGTGCATTTTCCAGACTGCGTTGGTCATTGAGGTCAAAAACCCGATAGTCCAAACCCAATTGGTCTGCCTGGGCTTTAATGGCTGTAGCATTTCTGCCAGCAAGGATGGGTCTGAGCCCATATTCTTTTGCCAGATCCGCAATTAATCTTCCAGTATAGCCATTGGCTCCATAGAGCAAGAAAGTATTGTTTTCCATGCTGGTAAGATAGCCATTTTAGGGCAAAAAAAAGGGGAAGCCATGCTCCCCCTTTCACCAAATGATCGCCAGAATTATTTTTTAAGTGTAATCACACCCAAAGAAGTTTCTTTTGGAGCAGCTACCACCACGTTATTGATAGTAGTGTCTATATAAGGACTAGTTGCGTTGATTAATACTTTATAAGTTCCATCTTTCAAACATCTTACAGCAAAGTATCCTTCACGTGTTGGCAAAGCATAAGCCGTATCAGTAGCGTTATAAATAGTTACTACAGCTAACGCGTCTTTTTGATTGGCAATTTTACCCACAATATTGCCAGATTTTTTCTTGGTAAAAAAGTGGAATACTGGACGCAAATAGAATGTGCCATTTCTTTCTTGAACAATAGAACGCGCTACGTCAAAGTCTAACCAAAGTCTGTTTTGTCCTGGCAAGTACTCGTCATATTCATGTCCCTTGGTTTTGATCAAGACATAATTAGGTGCATTGGCTGGTAAACTAACTGGATAAGTAACACTGTCTTTTACCACAGAGTTGTTGGTGCCAACTTCAATTTTAATCATACGGATAGCTCCTTTTGGAATAGTGGTCTGTGCCAACAGCGTATCAGTACCATTGCGCAATTGCAATAGGTCATAGATCCCTGCTTTGATACCAATATCGGTCCATACAAAACCGCTATCATTTTTGCGGTCATTAGAACCCAAACGGTCAAAATCACAATCATCATGTTTGCGTGTATCCTTGGTAGTGTCTACCAATACTTTTACAGATTTAATGTCTACCAACACTTTGTCAAAAAGACCGGGACCATCTGTGAGATACAAGGCTAGGGTTTGTGAACCTGCATTTTCTGATGAATTTGTTTTGTTACATGCGGTTGCAAAAAGTACAACGGCAATAGCCAACAAAGAGGCAAAGGAGAGGATGTTTCTGTTTTTCATAATCATAATTGGTTTAGCGTATAGATGCTCCATTCATTTAATTTAGTTGTGTAACTGCTTTCAATAATAGAGAGGCAGTCTGTTTTCTGTTTGTGTATTAAGGGTTTGTTAAAGGCTGAAAAAATATTTTTAACCAAGCAACAGTTTATCAGAAAGGCAATTTCAATGCCCAAAAATGTTAAAGAGATTACAATTCAGCATTTGCTTAACTTAGGAGTATGTATTACAAAAATTTTATCGCGCTAGCATTGACCTGTTTTTTGGCTTCTGAAACAATGGGCCAAGGGCTAAGTAATTCTGAACAAAAAATTGTTCAATACATACAAGCGCACCAAAAAGAAGCAGAACAATTGTTAGAAACCACCGTGAACATCAATAGCGGAAGTTTAAATATTGCTGGTGTAAAAAAAGTGGGTAGCAGTTTTGCCAAAGCCTTGCAAGAAGCTGGGTTTAGCACCGAGTGGATTCCATTACCGGATTCACTCAATCGCGCTGGTCACTTGGTTGCAACCAGAAAGGGTGGCAAGGGAAAAAGACTTTTTTTGATTGGTCATTTAGATACGGTATTTGAACCAGACATGCCGCCTAACCCTTATACCAAACTAAATGATAGCATTGCTACTGGTCAGGGCGTGAACGATATGAAGGGTGGTGATGTCATTGTCATTATGGCTTTGCAAGCACTCAATGCTGCTGGTTTTTTAAAAGACGCCAATATCACGGTATATTTTACAGGAGATGAAGAAAAAGCAGGTTCTCCAATAAGTGTGAGCCGCAAAGATTTTATTGAAAGGGCCAAACAAAGCCAAATTGCCTTGGGTTTTGAAGGTGCTACGGGTCTGTTTACGGTTGCCACAGCCAGAAGGGGTTCTAGTGGATGGAAGCTTGACGTAAGCGCCAAAACCGGGCATTCTGCGGGAGTATTTAGTACAGGTTCTGGCTATGGTGCCATTTATGAAGCTGCAAGAATTCTCAATAGTTTTAGAGAAGAATTGAGCCAAGAAAAATACCTCACATTCAATCCGGGTTTAATCATTGGTGGTTCAGACATGAGTTATGATAGTAAGAAATCAAAAGGTGAAGCCATTGGCAAAACCAATATCATTTCTCCGGCTGTTACTGTTACTGGCGATTTACGTTTTTTAACAGAGGAACAAAAAAATGCTGCGCGTGAAAAAATGAGAAACATTGTTTCCCAAAATTTAAATGGCAGCAAAGCTAGCATCAGTTTTTCCGATGGCATACCCGCCATGGAACCTACTAAGGCAAATGAAGATTTGTTGCAGATCTTAAATAAGATTACCCAAGACATGGGTGCAGGCAAAACTGTAGCGGGTGATCCCGGTAGCCGTGGTGCGGGTGACATATCTTATATAGCTCAATATGTGGCCTGCTTAGATGGTTTGGGTGCTTCTGGAAAGGGAGCCCATGCTCCTGGAGAAACTATTAACCTGAATGAACTATCTTTCCTAACTCAAAGAGCAGCATTGCTCATCTATAGATTAATCCATCAATAACATGAAGAAAATTTCGCTTGCCCTCATTACCGCTTTGCTATTATTTAGTTCCATAGCAAATGCCTTTAAACCCAAAAGAGCTTATTACCAAATCACCGTCTACCATGTTGCCAATGCACAACAAATGGCCGTGGTTGATCAATATTTACAAAGCGCTTTAATACCTGCTTTACACCGCGCCGGTATTGCCAAAGTGGGCGTATTCAAACCCATTGCCAATGACACCGCTGCAGACAAAAAAATCTTTGTCTTTATTCCGTTTAAAACCATTGATCAAATTGACAAAACCGATGTTGCCCTTTGGAAGGATGAACAACATTTAAAAGATGGTGCTGCGTATATAGATGCCCCATACAACCAAACGCCTTTTGTTAGAAAAGAAGCCATCTTGCTAAAAGCTTATGAGCAAATGCCCGATTTTGCTGCCCCAAAGATCACTGGTACCGCTGCTGAAAGGGTATATGAATTAAGATCCTATGAAGGACCTACAGAAAAAATGTATCGCAAAAAAGTCTCCATGTTTAATGAAGGCGGAGAAGTGGCTTTGTTTATTCGTTTAAACTTTAATGCCATTTTTTATGGTGAGGTATTGGCAGGAGCCAGAATGCCCAACCTGATGTATATGACCAGCTTTAACAATATGGATGACCGCAATGCACATTGGAAAACCTTTAGTGCAGATCCAGAATGGAAAACCTTATCTGGTATGGCTGAATACAAAAACACGGTTCAACGCAATGAAACCATTCTTTGTCACGCTACCGAATATTCAGAACTATAAGTTTATTGATTGAGTGATTCAAACAAAAGGGAAAGGGTTGGCTCGTCTAACTTTTTCCCTTTTTTATTTGCATCAAATCTATTGATGGCAGTAGAAAACTCAGGCAGGGTTTGGGTTATTGCTGCTACATTATTTTTGATCTCTCTAATTTCTTTTTTAGCTGGCAAATAAGCATACCAACTAATCTCATCCTTATAGATCCATTTGATAGGTTGGTTATATTCATAGCGTTCCTGGGCTTTTCTTTCTTGCAATTTTAGCAACTGAACTTTGTTCCCATTAACCAATATTTGGTAGATACAATTTGTCTCAAATTTCCCAATAGTTGGATAACCATTTTTAAATTGATAGGTTTGTTCTACCCCATTCTCAGCCTTTATCAAGGTAAATCCCAACAATGGTTCTGTAAAAGCAAAAACCGATGTATCTTTTTTGAAAAACAATTGTTGGGTAGCCAGATTGTATTGAAACAGGGCATCCGAAAATGTCTTGCCTTTGCTTAACAATACTTTTCCACTAAACCAGCTTTCTTGAAACATGGGGGAACCCTCAATAAGTTTTCCCTTAGTAGTCATGGGTTTTCCGTCTTGCCCATAGGATTCCTCAAATACACTTGTTGGTCTTGAAATACTTTGAGCAGTAGCGACTACACATAAACAGATTGCTATAAAACTGAATAGGGATTTGAACATGGCAGCAATTTTATTAAAGTTAGTATTTCTAGGCTTCACCCATTTACCGTTTAACAAAAGTCATTAAACAAAAAAAAATCCCCGATTGGGGATTTTTTAATTCTTAGAAAGAAGTTCTTATTTACAGCTATTGTATTTTCCAACCGCTTGAGCCAATTGCTCATAACTGATTTGTTTGGCTTTTAGGTCTGCCAATAAAGCTGGGCAATCTGCTAATGAAGTTCCAAGTACTTCATCAAAATTCTTTTTACCCAATAATTTTAAATCACCATTTGCTGCTGTAAGCAAATACCATTCTCCAATTTTACCATCAGTAGTGGTAGCAATACTTGCTTCAGAACCATTGTACAACATTTTGCCGCTATTGTCCGATTGTTTTTGCAACAAAGAAGCTTTCCCATTTACCAATACTTTGTAAAAGTCATTTGACAATGCCAAATAGCTTTCTCCATTAACGGTTAATGCATTTAACTCAGCCGCAGTATAATTTTTCTTTGCGCCAGTGGCGGATACAAATTGAACGGTACCCTTGGCTATACCGCCATCTTTAATAGCACCTTCTACTTGCTGATTATTGGCAAGGGTAATGGTGGCTTTTTGAAAACCAGCTGGAACTTGAGCGTTTACTTGCAAGCCTACTATTGCCAGGATTGCAAAAATTGCGATTGCTTTTTTCATAGTGTTTAATTGTTATTTGTTTTTGGTTATTGGTTTTATTATTTTCTTTTCATCTCTTCTTATGCTCCACTTCTTTCTTAACGTTCCTCTCATTCTTCACTCTTCACTCTTCACTTTTATCTCTTCACTTCCTTCTTCCTTACTAGTAAGTAAGTATTATGAACAAAAAAAATCAAGCCTTCACCTGCCTAATTATGGCTTTCCTAATTGCTTCATAATCTTTCTTACCCGAAATCCTTGCCAACTGCACTCCTGCTGCCAAATTGGTCATGATCAATAATGCCTGCGTTTTGGGCGGCTCATTAAATATCAATTCTCCCTTTCGCTTTCCTTCAGACAAAGTTTGTTCCACCATACTCATCACCATATTAATCAGTTCCGTTACTTTGGCTTTTACGGAATCTGGTAATGTGTTAAAGTCAGATGCAATAGACCCTATGATACAAATACTATCTGTTTCACAAAGCATGGTATATCGCTCAATAAATTTTTCCAATTTGCCAATAGCTTTAATAGGAGCGCCTTTTAGCTGCTGCGCAAGCAATTGGTAATTGTCAATATAATTCTGGATTAAGGCCATTAACAAATCTTCCTTACCCCTAAAATGATAGTGAACAGCTGCATTTTTGATATTCAGCTCTCTTGAGATATCGGCGTAGCTAAAAGCATTGTATCCATAAAACTGGATCAACTGCTTGCCTATGCGCAAAATCTCTTCCTTGGTATCTGTATTTCTGGCGCTCACGCCTTAAAATTAGGAAAACTTACTAATAGGTAAGTTATTATTCTGTAAATATTTTTTTAGCTTTCTATTCAGGCTCATATCATCGGCCTAAGAGGTCATTTTCTTGTTTTTCTTCCCTAATCATTTCTCCATATCCCATTTCCCGGCTTAGTGCGGTAATGGCTTTAGCAATGCGCCTACTCTTTGTTTCATCGGTTTTGGCGCTTTCTATCCAACGGGAATAATAGAGTTTATGGGAACCGGGTAATTTGTCAAAATAGGCTTTTGCCCTTGGTTCGTCTTCCAAACAGGCTAGTAAATCAGCAGAAATGGCCACGGGTTTGGTATCCCGGGCCATTTTTACTGCAAGGGTTGCCCCTTTATTTTTTTTGATCTGCTTTCTAATTTGGGCATTGAGTGCCAAAATAAAATCACCTTCACCCATGGGTATTAGGGCCAATTGCTCAAAAGCCCAATTGTCTAGTTTTCCCTTTACCCTAAAGGATTTTTTGTTTCCAGGAAACAATTCTTGAGCAATGGCTGCAGGTACAAGCAGATAAGTCCACCCGGTTTTTTCACCCATCTCTCCAAATTGCTCCACTTTGGCATTGAACTGAATCATCTTCCTAAACTACAGCATTTTAGATTTTTACGGCAGTTTCAGTGTCTTCATTTCTAAAAACCACCACCCCGTCAAAAGCATCAACCAAGACTGTTTTTCCCTTGTCAATCTCACCAGCCAAGATTTTCTTACTTAAAGCGTTGACAATCATTTTCTGTACCAGTCTTTTTAGCGGTCTTGCACCAAACTGTGGGTCATATCCCTGTTCTGCCAAAGTCTCAAGCAAATAATCACTATAGTGTAATTGAATGCCATTTTCCGCCACCAATTTGCGCAAACCTTCTAATTGTATTTTTACAATACCCATGATCTGCTTTTTGAGCAGGGGTTGGAACATGATAATCTCGTCTACCCTATTTAAGAATTCTGGTCTTACGGTTTGGCGCAATAGGTTTACTACTTCTACCTTGGTTTTTTCTACCAGTTCTTCAATATTATCCTCGTCTACATTGTCAAATGCTTCTTGAATAATATGAGAACCAATATTGCTGGTCATGATGATGATGGTATTTTTAAAATTCACCACCCTACCCTTATTGTCCGTTAACCTACCATCGTCCAAGACCTGTAATAAAATATTCCAAACATCTGGATGGGCTTTTTCAATTTCATCTAACAGCACCACACTATATGGCTTTCTTCTAACCGCTTCGGTTAATTGTCCGCCTTCTTCATAACCCACATATCCGGGAGGCGCACCTACCAGTCTTGAAACCGTATGTTTCTCTTGGTATTCACTCATATCTATACGAGTCATCATGCTCTCGTCATCAAAGAGGTATTCTGCTAAAGCTTTTGCAAGCTCGGTCTTTCCTACACCGGTAGTTCCTAAGAAGATAAAGGAACCAATAGGCTTTTTAGGATCTTGTAATCCTGCGCGGCTTCTGCGAATAGCATCGGCCACCGCCGTAATAGCTTCTTCCTGACCCACCACCCTATGATGCAATTCATTCTCTAAGTGCAAGAGTTTTTCTCTTTCACTCTGCATCATTTTGGCTACTGGTATCCCTGTTGCCTTGGCAATATTGTCTGCAATATCTTCCGCGTCTACTTCTTCCTTCATCAATCGCTTGCTATTGGCACTTAGGGTATTGAGCAGTTCTGTAGTCTCCCTAATAATGGCTTCCTGTTCTTTGATCTTGCCATACCTGATTTCTGCTACTGCGCCATAGTTTCCATTTCTTTCTGCCTGTTCTGCTTCCAGTTTCAGGCTTTCAATAGTGGCCTTGGTATTCTGAATTTTCTCTACCAATTCTTTTTCTTCACGCCATTTGGCTTTTAAGGTATCACGCTCTACACTCAGGTTGCTAATTTCAATATTCAACTCTTTTAGCAAGCTCTCATCTTTCTCACGCTTGATGGCTTCTCTTTCAATCTCCAATTGTCTGATCTGTCTTTCTAGCTTGTCTAGTTCCTCGGGCATGGAATTCATTTCTAGACGCAGTTTGGCCGCGCTCTCATCAATTAAGTCAATGGCTTTGTCTGGTAAGAAACGGTCTGTAATATATCGGCTTGATAGTTCTACTGCCGCAATAATGGCTTCGTCTTTGATGCGCACATGGTGATGGGTTTCATACCTGTCTTTTAACCCACGCAAAATAGAAATAGCATCTTCCAAACTGGGTTCATCAATCATCACTTTCTGAAACCTTCTTTCCAACGCCTTGTCTTTCTCAAAGAATTTTTGATACTCATTTAAAGTAGTGGCACCTATTGCCCTGAGTTCTCCTCTTGCCAGTGCAGGTTTTAAAATATTGGCCGCATCCATGGCGCCTTCTCCACCACCAGCGCCAATCAGGGTATGGATTTCATCAATAAAGAGAATGATCTCTCCATCACTATTGGTTACTTCTTTTACTACCCCTTTTAAACGCTCTTCAAATTCTCCCTTGTACTTGGCTCCAGCAATCAATTGCCCCATATCCAATGCAAATATGATTTTGGACTTTAGGTTTTCAGGTACATCTCCATTAATGATGCGCATGGCCAGGCCTTCTACAATGGCGGTCTTACCCACACCAGGTTCTCCCACCAAAATGGGGTTATTCTTACTCCTACGCGTTAAAATGTGTAGGGTTCTTCTAATTTCCTCATCCCTTCCAATCACGGGATCCAGTTTACCCAGACGAGCCATATCATTCAAGTTCTTGGCAAACTTGTTTAGGAAATTGAGTTGTGTTTCTTGGGTTTGAGAATTAATACTATCGCCCTTGCGCAAGTCTTTAATAGCAGTAATCAAACCTTTCTCTGTAAGACCAGCGGCTTTGAGGGTTTTAGAAACATCGTCATTGGTTTGCAACAAACCCAAGAGCAAGTGTTCTGTACTAACAAATTCATCTTTAAATTCTTTGAGTACGGCATTGGCGCGCAGCATCACATTGCCCATGTCTCGGCTAATATTTTGTGCGGGTTCACCTCCAGGAATCTTGGGCAATTTTGCAATGGCTTCATCCATTTTGGATTCTACAAATGCTATGTTTACATTGTTTCTTTTTAGCAAAAAAGCTACCGAACTTTCTGAATCAGCTACCAATACTTTTAACAGGTGATTGGTTTCAATACTGGGGTTGCCATGATTGAATGCCAATTGCTGCGCGGCCTGAATGGTTTCCTGCGCTTTGATGGTGTAATTGCTCATGTTCATATACTATCCTCCGGTCCACTAGGGACTATTTAACGATTGTTTATATTTCATGCCACCGTTTGCCAGAAGCATGTAGTAAATTAGACGCAAAAATCATTCTAAGCGCCTATTTGGGTGCAGGGTATCACCAAAACGGAAATTATGTCTGTAAAGTTCCAACATTTCTGCGTAAAAGTCAGTCTGGGATTGATTTTTCTGTTAATCTTTCAGGTCTCAAAAGCCCAATACAATTTTTCAGGCCTTGACCAATTGGTGGAAGCTAGTAAAAAAGATCTTGGCGGCGGCGCAATTGTTATGCTGTATAAAGATGGTAAGCTGGTTTATCAAAAAACCGTAGGTGAGTTTACGGCCAAAACACAGGCCCCAATTGCCAGTTCAAGTAAGTGGTTAACCGCAGCACTGGTCATGAGTTTTGTGGATCAGGGCAAGTTGTCTTTGGACGATAAAGTGAGCAAGTATATTCCATTATTTGCCAAATACTTAAAGGGCTATATCACCGTTCGGGATTGTCTTTCTCATATGACGGGTATTGAATCTGAGCCAGCAAGTCTTAAGTCTGTTGTTGAAAGAAAGGGCTTTGCTAATTTGGAAGAAGAGGTGAACGATTTTATAACTAAAAAAGCTATTGAATCAAATCCTGGTTTGGAATTCCGATACAGTTCAGTTGGGTTGGATATTGCTGGAAGAATTGTAGAGATCATTGGTAAGCGTGGTTTTGAACAATTGATGCAGGAAAGAATCACTAGGCCACTAATGATGCGCAATACCAGCTTCTCTAGTTTTGACGCGGTAAATCCTTCAGGTGGTGCTTTGAGTACCCCCAATGATTATATGAATTTTCTGACCATGATGCTTAACAAGGGTATGTTCAATGGCAAACGCGTTTTAAGCGAAGCTAGCATTGAAGCCATGCAACAAATAAGAACCAATAGTAGCATCATCAAATACGCTCCTAAAGTGGTGGCTGGATTCAATTATGGTTTGGGAGAATGGATTCAGGAAACCGATGAAAATGGCAAAGCCACTGTTGTGAGTTGTCCTAGTTTGTTTGGCACTTGGCCCCTAGTAGATAGGAGTAGAGACTATGCCTTACTCATCTTTACCAATAGCTTAATCAAGGAAATTAAAAGAGAAAAATATAGTCAAATAAAAGAGATTATTGACCAACAAATTTCCAAAAAATATTGACAAGAATGATAAACTTATAGCTATGTCAGAAATGAAACCCGTTAAAAAAGCTTTTGGTCAATACGAGCAAAAGAATGAACCACTTGCATCCCGGAAAGTCTTTGTTAATAGGGTCTATACCAATATTAGACTAGCTGCCATTTTTCTTACTATTTGTTTATTAATTGGTGTATTGGGTTATAAATATTTAGGCCCCATGGATTGGATAGATGCTTTGCATAATGCATCCATGATCCTCAGCGGCATGGGACCTGTAGTCACCATTGAAACCACAGCCGGTAAACTATTCTCTTCTTTTTACGCACTTTTTAGTGGCGTAGCATTTATCACCAATATTGGATTATTGATTGCCCCCGTGGCGCATAGATTTTTCCATATGTTGCATGCAAAAGAGGTTTGATTATATTTTCTTGATCACAATGGGCTCATATAATTTTTGCAATACAAATTGTATATAGTCACGCAAGGCACCAATAGCTTCTTCTGAAAAATTGGCCTTTTTGATTTGAATCTTACTACGTAGTTGAATGGTTTGCCCAGATTGAATACATTGAAATTCAAAAACAGCTTCTTGGCCATTCATTTGATATTTAACAGACTTGGGTAATTTTACAACTTGATACCCTTTTTCAATTTCTAAGTTCATTACATAGACCAAGTTTCTGGTATAGGGCATTTCAACTGGGTCAGTTCTATCTGGATTTATAGGCACTAAATATTCATCTGAAAAAACGGGCTCAAATACCAAGGAATCGCCCTTAGCTTTTACTTGAATCTCATAGTTAATAGCAATGGGTTCATCTATTAATAGGATAGAATCAATAGTTAAATCACTCATCTTGGTTTTTCTTCCCAGAGCCGCTTGCAAAAAGAAACCAAATGACAATTCACCAGATTCCTTGATTTTTTGTCTGACTTTGAAAGAACCAGGAATACCATATGTTTTGGAAATAGAACCAGTTAATCCTTGGTCATTTACTTTTAAATTGGCAATGGTTTGTTGTTCTTCCAGGTAATTATCGGCAGATATATTTAACTTTCTAACCTGATCCTGTTCTATTACCCACGCTGGCCCATTATAACATTCAGGATGCAGCAATCCAAATCCCAGTAAGGGTTCTGCTGCATCAAGCAGAACTTTTTTGTCCATTAAATTGGCTTCTACTATCAAATAATTGAACTTGTGCATCATGGGATAATCAAAATAGATGGCGCCACTAGTTCTCCAACTTAATAAAACCGGATTGGCCTGAATTCCCGCTTTTCTCAGAATTGCAATCAGTATAAAATTAATGTCACTAACAGACCCTTTTTTGCTTTGAAAAATGTCTTTTAAGGATAGTCCATTGGCCAAATAAATTTCCGATTGGTCCGTACATTTAAAATTATCTCTCACCCATTTATAACAGGATCTGGCTTTTTCCTCTGCCCCTACCAAACCCTTGGTTAAACTGGCAACAGTTTCCTCTAACCATACATTTTCATTTAAATAAGCTAAGCCAAAATTCTCTTGACCCAATAATCGCTCTCTAACCGATTTCCAACCATCCATCACTGGTTGAGGAGCTTGGTTATTATTTCTGATTTCTGTCCATTGAAACTCAACACTATTTAATTGACTATACAAAGTGGCACTATTCAAGTCATAATTAATTGCTGGAGCATTTCTTAGAATCCACTTACGGTCATGCATCAATACATTTAAACTAATTAATTCATCATGAGAAACTCCGCCGGTTTCATATCCTGCAGGACCTGCAAATTTTCTGGCTGCAAAAGATTGCATGCGATTATCTGCTGTTGTAGTTTCTAAAGGAATAGAACCTAAGCGCAAAGTGGCATAACCCAATAAATCCGGTATGGAAACACTGTATTCACTATACAAACAGGGAACCGTTGTTTGAAAATTCCAACCCCTTAAATTTGAAACATAGTAGGATTGAATGGTATAACTCATATCAACAATACAATCTTGAGAATAAGTAATAGACCTGCCAATACTACTTCTCAATTGTTGATTGATGTTTCTGACTTGTTCTTTGGTATCATATTTTTTTTCGGATACAGCACCATTTTCTAAATAGTAGTCTGTAATGTCAAGAGATGTTAATTTCTCTGGTCCCTTATTACCTTTTTCTAAATACAGTATCAGATCGTCCTCCCATGTATATCTTAATTTTCTGATTAAGACCCTTTTATGCCTTTTAAATACCAAACTAAAACTTCCCTCATCATTCCCTACAAATTCCGTTCTCCCAACATCTGCCAGTACCACTACACCAGCACTGCTATCAGTGATAGTAGATTTAAAATCCGATTCAGTGACTTTTTTAAATTGATAGCTGGATTTTTCTTGTGCCTGCAACACTTGCAAACAGCAAAAACAACAACATAATATGAGATACCTATTCATAACTTCCTTGGTAAATAAACGAATTAGCAATAAAAGGATTAGGGAGTTACAAGTTGCCGGGGGAGCAGTCTTTTTACAGGTATTTGTAATAAAGACGGATTAAAGATAATAGAACTAACTATTTCTTCAAAATAAGAACAGGCAGCATTCATCATGATTCTAAATATATTCAGTAAAAAGATTTAATTAGTATTGCAGTCATAACCTCCAAGCAGATTTGAGCCAAATTGATCAATATACCCGGATTGTAAAAACCACCGCCCAGTCTTTGGGTTTTGGGTATTGCGGTATTGCCAAGGCGGAACAATTGGATGAAGATGCCAGAAGATTAGAAGCCTGGCTGAACCAGAATAGAAATGGGACCATGCAATACATGGAAAACCATTTTGATTTACGGATTGACCCGCGCAAATTGGTGCCTGGCGCCAAATCAGTGATTACTTTATTGCAAAACTATTATCCTGAGCAAAGACAAGCTGCTGATGCGCCAAAGATTTCAAAATATGCATATGGCAAGGATTACCATGAAGTGATTAGAGCCAAACTGAAACAGTTTTTGTTGCAATTGAATCAACAAATAGGTAGCATTCAAGGCCGTGGCTTTGTAGATTCTGCGCCTGTCTTAGAAAGGGCATGGGCCGTAAAATCTGGGGCTGGATGGATTGGCAAAAACGGCAACCTGATTAACAAGCAACAGGGCTCTTTTTATTTTATTGCTACCCTTGTGGTAGATTTGGAATTAAATTATGATGATCCATTTGCCAAAGACTATTGCGGTACTTGTCATAAATGTGTAGACGTTTGCCCTACCAATGCCATCTTGGAAAACAAAGTAGTAGATGGCAGTAAATGCATCAGCTATTTTACCATTGAATTAAAAGACCAACTAATTCCTGATCAAATGAAGGGCCAATTTGACAACTGGATGTTTGGTTGCGATAGTTGTCAAGACGTTTGCCCATGGAATAGGTTTAGCAAACAACACCAAGAGCCTAATCTAAGCCCTATTCCTGAAGTATTGAACCTATCAACGGCCCAGTGGGAAGACTTATCAGAAAACGCATTTAAAACCATTTTTAAGGACTCTCCCATTAAGAGAAGTAAGTGGTCTGGTATTATGCGTAACCTAGATTTTATTAAAGCCTCCCAATAACAATTACATTTGAGAAGATAAGTCTACCGGCTGGTTCTCTGTCCAGTGTTTGAGGTTTAATAAGTTTTGTTCCATCATGGGGCCCAGAATTTTGTCATTCATAAACGAACCCAATTTCTCCCAAGGATACCATTTTAAATGCTGTTCAAACTGCCATTGTACTGTTGAAACAGTTGTGCCTGGATGACTGATTAAATGCATGGTACTTTTTTGTAAAGCACTTCTATTGGTTTCCCAATTCATGATGATGGTACTATCTGTTACTTCTAGAACCGTAACAATGGAGTTACCCAATTGTGCTTTTTTAGCAGATTCAATATTGACTGTATTGGAACGCATGCCTTTTACCCAATAAACCCATTGGTTTAGATCAGAGACCCTATAACGGATACTATCTAATGGCGCATTGATATCAATGGCTCTAGAAACTAGTACGGTGGAAGGCATGAGGATAGAGAAAAATAGCATGAGCACAAACAAGGCAACAATACTAATCAGTATCAATTTTAGAAAACGCATATTATTCCCACTTAAAGGTTTTAAAAGCCACAATATATACTACTACTGTCCAAATACCCAATACACCAAACTCCTTCCAACAGCTGGCCAAACTAGCCCCTTCAAATGCAATATTGCGCATAGCATTGTTGAAATGTGTAAGCGGCATGATCCTACAAATTGGTTGCAACCAAGAAGGGAAAGCTTCTATAGAGAAAAAAGTTCCTGCCAATAAAAACTGTGGAAGGGTAATCAAATTGGCAAAAGGTGGTATGGTGCTTTCGTTTTTAGCAACGCTACTGACAATGAATCCAAAACCCATAAATAAGATTAAGGAAACAAAACTCAATAACATGATTTCCATAAAGGTTTGGAAGCTGTGTACCAAGGTGAAATTGAAGGCAAAATGCCCTACTCCAATAATGATTACCGCCGTCATCATTTGAAAAATGACCCTACTCAATGCTTCTCCCAAAACTATATAACCACGTTTAATGGGGGTTGCATAAAAACGCTTTAAAACCAATTGTTGTCTAAGGTTAAAAAACAAGAAAGCTACCCCAAAGACTCCTGCACTTAATAAAGAGAATCCCATTTGACCGGGTAAGATAAAATCAATAGTTCTATAAACCCTACCTGGTATTTTCTGCACATTGCTATTGACTATGGCATAGGTAGGAATATTATTAAATGTTTGTTGGTTAATGCCTGCAATTACTGCATTTAAAATAGATTTGAGCACTTGCATGTTCTGCGGATTCACCGCTTCAGAACTGGTCAAATCAATCATTAATGGCGGATTTTCTAAACCTGATTTACGAATTAAAATCAGTGCGGTAATTCTTCCTTTTTCAAGGTCCTCTTGTAGCTCTAACCCTGTTTTGCGGATAACATTTATTCCTGCTACATTTTTAATACTGGCATATACGGGATTGCTGGTATCTGATTTGGGGTCAAAAGCAACATTCACAGATATTTTTCCACCACCCCCTATAAAGCCAAATACCAGGATAAAAATCATGGGAAAAGCAATACTGAAAATAACCGCTGATGGACTTCTAAAAATGGCTTTTAAACTACCCTTGGTAATGGCCAACATGGCCCTGATCTGACTATAATTAGATTTCATGTTTAAAGGTCTAGCTGGTAACAAAGATTATTGCTGGTTCATAAAGAAGGGTAAACGGCTTTGTGGCTCACCCACCATTTTACGAACCTGCTTCACTTGTTGCAAAATTTGATACTCTTTCTCCCCAATTTCAGATTTCACTAAAGAACTACTTGCCGATTTTTGATAATTCTCCATTACTTGCTCTAATAAGTTTTTCTTTTCAGGATATTCCCTCAATTTGTAGCTGCTTAATTTAGACATTCTAGCAGCGCAGAGGATGGCTTCTTGCAAGCCCCCAATCTTGTCTACCAATCCAACAGAAATAGCACGGTTTCCTGTCCATACCCTTCCTTGGGCAATGCTGTCTACATAGGCCATGTCTTTCTTTCTTCCTTCTGCTACCCTTGTTTTAAAAGTATGGTAAATAGAATCTACCCCGTTTTGTAAAAAGCGTTTTTCTACCTCGGTCAAAGCCCTATTGGTATTGCCCATGTCTGCATAAGGAGCCGTTTTTACACCATCAAATGTGATCCCCAATTTGTTTTTAAAGAAGGGCTGAAAATTAGGCAGGATACTGAATACACCAATACTTCCAGTTAATGTACCTTCATTAGCAAAAACAGAATCGGCATTACAAGCAATATAATAACCTCCAGAAGCGGCCACATCTCCCATACTCACAATTACGGGTTTTGATTTTCTGGTCAAACTAATTTCTCTCCAAATTACATCACTGGCCAGTGAGCTTCCTCCCGGAGAATTCACCCTAAAGACAATGGCTTTAACGTCATCATCCAAACGCAGTTTGCGCAGCAGGGTTCTGAACTCATCACTACCTACTGATTCGTTGTCTCCCTTACCTCCTACAATATCGCCATCGGCATAGACCAAGGCAATTCTCCCGTCTCCTGATTGTTGATAGTCCGATGCTTTTTCGTAATCGCCCAAAGACACAAAATTTATTTTGGCATTTTTCTCTGCCTTTAATCGCTGATTAATTTCTGCCTTTAATTGGTCATCATATAACAAGCCATCAACCAAATGATTTTTCAATGCATCGTTGGCAGTTTGTATGCTTCCATTTACTGCCAATGCTCTTAAGTTAGCCGTATCCAATTTGCGTGTATCGGCCACAGCCTTTAAAAAATGATTGTACAAATCACCCAACCAAATACCTGTTTGTAGGCGATTGGCTTCTGTCATTTGTGTTTCTCGTAATGGCTCAGTAGCACTTTTAAATTTACCTGCATAAAATATCTGTGGTTGAATTTCAAGTTTGTCCAACATGCCTTTTAAGTATAGCATACTTGTTGAATAACCACTCCAATCCAATCCTCCTTGCGGATGGCAATAGACTTTGTCTGCTGCGGCTCCCAAGTAATAACCTTTCTGAGTAATGGTTTCTCCAAAAGCAATCACAAATTTTCCAGAAGTCTTAAAATCTAAAATGGCTCGGCGCAATTCTTCACTTGCACCATATCCATTTGGATTGTTAGCACAGAGCATGTAAACGCCTTTGATATTGGTATCATTTTTGGCGTGTTTGAGCAAACGCTGCACATTGTATAGACTTGGCACATCTACCTCTTCTGATTTATTCAAAAAGGCAAATGGGTTTTCTATGGCTTGTTCTTTAAAGCTATTGGTCATGTCTAAAACCAGCACCCCATTGTCTCCAATAGTTGGTTTTTCTGTACTAGAAAGACTGGCTGCAATACCAATTAAAATGAAGAAGCCCAAGATGCAAAAAATGAACATGGCTAGCAATGCTGCAAAGAAGGATTTGAAAAAACTTTTCATGTATTACAATAGTTATTTGAGTTCAACTCATTGAATTTAAAGATATTTGCTCCCAGCAACAATTGTGATGTATGAGCACAGCTTATTTACTGATAGGCGGTAACCTTGGTAACAGATCCGCGAATCTGCAAAAAGCCGTATTCAACATTGAACAAACCTGTGGGAAAATCGTTCAAAGTTCCGCAATATACGAAACCTCTGCTTGGGGGCTCACCCAGCAGCCCGCTTTCTACAACCAAGCCTTGGTTTTGTCTACCCAACTATCGCCCCATGGGCTTATGCAAGCGCTCTTAGAAATTGAGCTTCAAATGGGTAGAACCAGGGAGATTAAAATGGGACCAAGGGTTATTGACCTTGATATCTTGCTGATTGACCAATTGGTTCAAAACACAGATTTATTGCAATTGCCGCATCCCGCTTTGCACTTAAGGCGCTTTGCCCTATTGCCTCTAGCAGAAATTGCGTCTGATTTAATGCACCCCATACTTCAAAAAAGCATTCAGTCATTACTAGAAATTTGCCCAGACCATTTGGATGTGCAAAAATTGTCAACCGTGGCTTAGTCTAGGAGCCTATTTTTGTTTGAGTAGGAGCAGCATCACATGAAACACCATTTTATTACGGTTGAGGGGAATATTGGCGCGGGTAAAACCACATTGGCCCATTTATTGGCCAAACATTTTAATGCAAGATTAATATTGGAAGAGTTTGCAGAGAACCCTTTTTTGCCCAAATTCTATAGCAATCCTGAGCAATACGCGTTTCCCGTTGAGTTGTTTTTTATGGCGGAAAGGTATAAACAGCTCAAAGAAATGGTGCATACCAAGGACCTATTCCAAAGCATTACGGTGTCTGATTACTTGTTTACCAAATGTCTGCTTTTTGCCAAAGTAACTTTGCCCGATGAGGAATTTAGACTTTATCAAAAACTATTTGATATTATACACCAGCAATTGGTTTTTCCTGATATCTTGATTTATTTACACGCGCCAGTGAATAAGCTTCAAGCCAATATTAAAAAGCGTAACCGTTCATACGAACAGGCCATTCCTGATGAATACTTGTTTAACCTACAAGAGACGTATACCAGTTATATTAAACAGCATAATATCAAAACCATTTTCATAGACGCTAGCAATGCAGACTTCTTAGGTAATGAAGCACATTTTCAGGTGGTACTTGACGCGCTAGACAAAGACTTTGAAGATGGTCAACACTATTTTAGTCTGCCATAATTAGACACCTAAAACTTTCCGGGGTTTCCGGTATTGTAAACCTAGATGGATATCATTCAAAAAACAAGCGACCCTTTAGCAGCCATGCGGATCCCCGAATACCGCAACCTGATGTTGGGGCGATTTTTGTTTATCATGGGTCTTAGAATGATGGGAACCTTGGTGGGTTGGTGGGTGTATGAATTAACCAATGAACCCTTTGCCATAGGATTGATTGGTCTTTCTGAGGTGATCCCTGCGGTATCTTTATCCTTGTACGCAGGACATGTGATTGATATATCTGAGAAAAGAAAATTACTCTTAACAGGCGTAAGCTTATACTTGCTTTGCGCCATACTATTGTTAGGTTTGTCTACCAAATTCACAGCTTCATTTTTGAGTAATCACTGGATCACATTTGCCATTTATATCATCATTTTTTTCACCGGCATCTTTAGAGCATTTACAGGTCCCAGTTTTGGCACCATGGTTGCTTCTATTGTACCCAAAGACCTTTTACAAAATGCCACCACTTGGAACCAAGGCATTTGGTTAAGTGCTTCTGTAATTGGTCATGCTTCAGTTGGATTCTTTATTGCAGGATTTGGCAATTCGGGATCGCTACTCACTATTGCGTCCCTTGTGGCAGTTGGTTTGTCTTTTATGTGGCGGATCAAACCCAAACCTCCTTTAAAAGAAAAAGGAGAACAGAAACCCTTTGAAAGTGTAAAAGAAGGATTGCAATTTGTATTCCGCACCAAGGAAGTTTTAGGTGCTTTAAGTCTTGATTTATTTGCCGTTTTGTTTGGTGGTGCAGTTGCCATGATTCCTGTTTTTGCAAAAGATATTTTAAAAATGGGACCTGTAGGATTTGGCTGGTTGAATGCGGCTTCTGATATTGGCGCTATCTTGGTTATTGTAATACTCACTGTATTCCCCTTGAAAAAACAACAGGGGAAAAAATTATTATTAGCCGTGGGCGGATTTGGGCTTTGTATTATTGTCTTTGCGCTTTCAGAAATTTTCTGGATTTCATTTGTAGCATTATTGCTGAGTGGCATTTTAGACGGAATCAGCGTTGTGATTCGTGGAACCATTTTGCAATTGAAAACTCCGGATCAAATGCGAGGCCGTGTGATGAGTGTCAACAGCATGTTTATCAATAGCAGTAATGAATTGGGCCAATTTGAAAGTGGTGTTGCGGCCAAATTATTGGGGGTAGTTCCATCAGTAGTTTTTGGTGGATGCATGACTTTATTGGTAGTGGCAGCCACCTGGGTAAAAGCCCCCTCATTGAGAAAGATGGAATACTAGGTTAACCTTTTGGTTTTTTCTGCGTATTCTTATGTAGATATAAACGAAAACCCAACTTATGCAACGTAGAAATTTTATCAAAAATAGTGCCCTTACCGCAGGTTTGCTGGCACTGTCTCCTAAAGAAATCTTTGCTCAACTTTTGCAGCAACCAGCTTATAAGCTCACCATGTTACGTGGAGATGTGGGCATTTTCACCGAAAAAGGAGGCACCATTGCTTTCTATTTATCTGACAAAGGCATTGCCGTAGTTGACTCTCAATTTCAAGATAGCTCCAAACATTTGGTAGATGAATTAAAAAAACAGCAAGACAAACCCATTGATTATTTGATCAATACCCACCATCATGGAGACCATACCGGTGGCAATATTAGCTTCAAAGGAATTGCCCAACACGTAGTAGGTCATGAGAATTGTTTGGCCAATTACAAAAGGGTTGCGGCTGATCAAAAATCTGAAGAAAAACAATTATTTCAGGACATTACATTTTCCGATACTTGGAAAGCCAAAGTGGGTAAGGAAAGTATCAAAGCCCATTATTTTGGTGCGGGTCATACCAATGGAGACGCGCTAATCCATTTTGAACACGCCAATATTGTACACGTGGGTGACTTAATGTTTAATAGGGTCTACCCTTTTATTGATAAAAAATCGGGTGCGTCTTTTAGCAGCTGGATCAAAGTATTAGACAAGGCTCAAAAGCAATTTGACAATAAAACCATCTTTGTTTTTGGACACGGTAGCAATAACCAAGTAACCGGAACCAAGGAAGATTTAAAAGGTCTTCAAAACTTTATTGAAAAATTGCTGGCCCAAGTTGGTGCAGCCATCAAGAGTGGTAAGTCTAAAGAAGAAATACTTCAGATTACTAGCATTGATGGTGTAGGCGAATGGAAAGACGAATTCAAATTGATCAAAGCCAATTTGGATGCTGCTTATTCGGAACTGGCTTAATTTATTTATTAGCCAGTAATCCTTCCAATACAAAAAATACAGCCGGACAGAACGTTGCATTTTTCAGCGTGATGGCCGGCTTTTTAAATAAAACGTCTTCGTCAGTATAAGGGAATCTGTGACAATCAGTTGGTCTTGACTCATAGACGGAGCAGAAATTATCTGCTCCTAAAAAAGGACAGGGTGAAGACTTTGTAACATAATCCCCTTCATTGTCCATCACCAAATATTTATCAATGAGTTCGGTCTCTTTGATTCTGAGGTATTTACTAATCCGTTTAATATCCGGCATCTTAAACCTGGGGGAATAATTCTTACAACAATTGGCACACTGCAAACAGTCTATTTTCTCAAAAGCAGCATCGTGCAATTCTGGTAATAATTTCAGCACTTTTTTCTTATCGGCTTTCTGCAAATAGTACTTGTATTGCTTTTCGTGCTCGCCACTTCTTTTCTCCCAGTTTTCCAAGTCTATTTCAGGTACCATACTGCTAATTAATTTAAGGTTGACAATTGTTGCGTAAATTGCGTGGGCAAATATCGGCATTCCTTCTGATAGCTCAGACAAGAACCAAAATAGACTTGATACATGGACTCCATTAGAGAGCAATGGTTGATCTTAATTTCAACCCCTATTTACTGCATTATCATTGGCATTGAGCTCTTGCTATCCCATTTGCAACATCGCAAAACTTATACCTTACGCAATACGGCATCTAATGTATACTTGATGTTATTAAATGGAGGATTGGATTTGGCATTCCGTTTAGTCACTTTAGCCATTTTGGGATATTTCTTTAAACTAAGTCCCATTCATTGGACGGTTGGCCCGCTATACTGGATCTTGTTGGTCTTGATAGAAGACTTTATGTACTATTGGTTACACCGTTTTGACCATGAAATCCGTTTGTTCTGGGCCGTACATGTGACCCATCATAGTAGTGAAACCATGAATTTTACGGTAGGATTCCGCTCATCGGTTTTTCAACCATTGTATAGATTTCTCTACTTTATTCCCATTGCACTCCTAGGTTTTGATCCATTGGATCTTTTGTTTGTGTATTCAGCCACCCAGATCTGGGGCATTTTTGTTCATACGGAATACATTCAGAAAATGGGCTTTTTGGAGCAGATCTTGGTCACCCCATCGCACCACAGGGTGCACCATGGTTCTAATCCCAAATATTTGGACAAGAATATGGGTATGTTTCTAATTCTCTGGGACAAATTATTTGGCACATTTCAAGCTGAATTAGAACCGGAGGAATACGCCCCCATTCAATATGGTCTAACCAAGAACCTAGAAAATCCCGGCCCAATCACGGTAGTATTTCATGAATGGCAACAGATTTGGAAGGACTGTACCCAAGATGGCATCAGCTTTTCTCAAAGATGGCAGTATTTGATAGGCCCTCCCGGATGGAGTCATGACGGGAGCCGTCAAACCAGTGAGCAAATGCGAGAGCAAGAAAGCAAACAAATGAATGCCTAAACAGAAGACTCTGTTAGTTTCTTGATTAGTTTCATGCACACGCTATCCCCAATAGAGATCTAGCTGCAAAAATGCCGTTGTATCTGCTTAACTTTGCGCCTTTCCAAACCTTGGATTTCAAACAATTGAACCCAATCTTTGTAATAAGTCAGTCATTCAGCTTTAAAAGAATAAGACAATCTTATGAACTTATTTAACCAGCAGTCAAACGAATTTCACGGAAGGCATATTGGCCCCAATCAAGCAGATACTCAAGCCATGCTTGCCACTATTGGCATGGACAGTTTGGAAACATTGATCAGCAAGACCGTACCAGACAGCATTCGCATTAAGGAAAACCTAGATATTCCTGCTGCCATCAGCGAGTTTGAATATTTAAGCGAGCTCAAGAAAGTTGCTGCAAAAAACAAAGTTTACCGCACTTATATTGGCCAAGGTTATTATGGCACTATTACTCCAAGTGTGATTCTGAGAAATGTTTTTGAAAATCCAGGATGGTATACCCAGTACACCCCTTACCAAGCAGAGATCTCACAAGGTCGCTTGGAAAGTCTGTTGAATTTTCAAACCATGATCACAGACCTAACTGGTCTCCCCATTGCCAATGCCTCCTTATTAGATGAAGCAACTGCTGCTGCAGAAGCCATGGCCATGGTATTTAACCAAGTGAATAAGGCGGACAATATTACCAAACCCAAATTTTTTGTAGACCTACACGTATTCCCTCAAACGGTTGACGTTTTAGTTACTAGGGCGGAGCCGATAGGTATTGAAATAGTAGTGGGTGATTATAGATTTGCTTCTATTGACGATACATATTGTGGATCCATTGTACAATATCCTAATAACTTAGGAGCCATTGAAGACTATAGAAAGTTTCATGCATCTGTGCATGCCGCTGGTGGTCATACCATTATGGCTACTGATTTATTGGCCATGACCCTATTAACACCTCCTGGTGAATTGGATGCTGATATTGCTGTTGGTAGCGCTCAACGTTTTGGCGTTCCCATGGGCTTTGGTGGTCCACACGCGGCTTTCTTTGCAACCAAAGACGAATTCAAAAGAGGTATGCCTGGCCGTTTGATTGGTGTGAGTATTGATGCTCAGGGCAATCGCGCTTTGCGCATGGCTTTGCAAACAAGGGAGCAGCATATTAAACGCGAAAAAGCTACTTCCAATATTTGTACCGCACAAGCATTATTAGCCAATATGGCTGCTATGTATGCAGTATATCATGGAGCTGAGGGTTTAAAAAATATAGCATCGCGCGTGAGCGAGTTAACACAGAGTCTTCAATTGGCTTTGAAAGACTTGGGTTATCAAACAGTGAGTGATACTTATTTTGATACCATTACTGTTGTAGCAGACGCAGCTACTATTTTGCCTTTTGCTGAAAAAGAGGAAATTAACTTGCGCTATACCACAGACAAACAGATTAGCATTACCATTGATGAAACCTGTATGCAAAAAGACGTGTTAGACATTGTCTACATTTTTGCACAAGCCAAGGGTCAGGATGAAGCCACCATTGAATTTGATTCTGACTTGGGTTTGACCAATATTCCAGCTCACGCTAAAAGAAGCAGTACTTATTTAACGCATCCGGTATTTAATACCCATCATAGTGAGAGCCAAATGATGCGTTATATTAAGCAACTAGAAAACAAAGACCTGTCTTTGAATACTAGCATGATTTCTTTGGGCTCTTGCACCATGAAGTTGAATGCTGCTACAGAAATGATTCCTGTCTCTTGGCCTGAATTTGGAGGTCTGCATCCCTTTATTCCTGCTAACCAAAGTTTGGGTTATCAGCAAATGATTGGAGAACTAAATGATTATCTCTGCAAGATTACCGGCTTTACTGCTTGTAGCTTGCAACCCAATAGTGGTGCACAAGGTGAATACGCTGGTTTGTTAACCATTCGTGCTTATCACCAAGCTAGAAAAGAAAGCCATAGAAATGTGGTCTTGATTCCTATTAGTGCACACGGTACCAATCCTGCATCAGCTGTGATGGCTGGGTTTAAAGTAGTGGTTTGTAAATGTGATGAGGCTGGAAATATTGATGTGGCTGATTTGGAAGCCAAAGCCATTCAATACAAAGATGTGTTGGGCGGTTTAATGGTTACCTATCCTTCTACTCATGGTGTGTTTGAAGAAACCATCAAATCCATTTGTCAGATCATCCATGATAATGGTGGATTGGTATATATGGATGGTGCAAATATGAATGCACAAGTTGGTCTAACTAGCCCAGGTATGATTGGTGCTGATGTATGTCACTTGAACTTGCACAAAACTTTTGCTATTCCTCACGGTGGTGGCGGACCTGGCATGGGACCTATATGTGTAAACGATAAGTTAGCTCCTTATTTACCTGGACATGTAAGATCTGAAAACAATACGGAACACCATGCAGTAAGTGCTGCTGAATTTGGTTCTGCTAGTATCTTGCTAATTAGCTATGCGTATATTAAAATGTTGGGATCTGAAGGTGTGCGCAAAGCCACTGAATACGCCATTTTGAACGCCAATTATATGCGAGCAAGATTGGAGAAATTTTATAAGATTTTGTATGCTGGTAGCAATGGTACTTGTGCACACGAATTTATTGTTGACCTGCGTCCATTCAAACAATCCTGTGGTATTGAAGCAGAAGACGTTGCAAAACGTTTAATTGACTATGGCTTCCACGCTCCTACCATGAGCTTCCCTGTTCCTGGTACCATTATGATTGAACCAACAGAGAGTGAAGACAAGGGAGAACTTGACCGTTTCTGCGACGCCTTGATTTCTATTCATGGTGAGATTGTAAAAGTGGAATCAGGTGAGTGGGATAAGTTGGAAAATCCATTGAAAAATGCGCCTCATACACAGGCTTTGGTTTGTGCAGATGAATGGACCAAACCCTATAGCAGAACTGAAGCGGCATTCCCCTTATATTATGTGACCTTGAACAAATTCTGGCCTTCTGTAGCTAGGGTAAACAATACCCATGGAGACAGGAACCTAATTTGTACTTGTGAGCCAGTTTCTGCTTACGAAACCAATTAATTAGTTTTTCTATTAATATCAAGGCCCATCCCATAAGATGGGCCTTTTTTGGGCCCTATTGTGGATATTATATGTGAATTTTATAAATTTTTTGTATTTAATTGTGCATAAGTTTTTATTTTAACTTACATTAGGGGTAGAATTACCCCTAATGCTGACATTAACTGCTGGTTCCGTTGAAATCACGGACATTGTGCATGACCGTATGCACGTTCAAATTCATTCCCCTATCTTACGCAAATGCGTATTGAACTATCGTATAGAATCTCAAGAACAGACCATTGTACGAAAAGGTAGTTTTCATGGACAAGAGATTCAATTGAATATGACGCATATGCCAGATGGAGATTATGTATTTCTATTAACCGATGTAGAGGGATCCTGTTATAAATTTCCTTTTTTCAAAAGGGCATTATAAGATTCCAACTGTTTAATCAAGTAAGAGCGTTTTTCCATTTTCATCTTTGAGTTAGTTAACTTAGCATATCAAATTAGATGCATGCTCAAGCGCTTAATTGTTATATTTTCTTTGTTGTTTTTTGTCTTACCCATTTTTGCCCAAAATGGTAAAACTGAAAATATCTTGGGCGCAGATATTTCTTTTCTCCCTGAACTAGAAGCCAAGGGTATTCAATTCTCAGATAAGGGAAAAATCAAAGATGCCATATTGTTGCTAAAAGAAAAAGGTTTCAACTATATCCGATTGCGCATTTTTGTAAATCCAGCTGCTGATAGTGGATACTCACCTGGCAAAGGGTTTTGTGACTTGGCCCATACCTTGGTTATGGCTAAAAGGGTTAAGAAAGCAGGATTAAAATTCTTACTTGATTTTCATTATAGTGATACCTGGGCAGATCCTGGAAAACAAATTAAACCCGCAGCTTGGGTAGGTCTTGGTCAGGAAGATTTAAAAAAAGCTATCTACCAACATACCACAACTGTTTTGTCTGCACTTAAGGCACAGGGCACTTATCCAGACATGGTACAAGTAGGTAATGAAATTGATCATGGTATGCTATGGCCCGAGGGTAATACCAGGGAAATGGATGTACTAGCTAACTTAATTCAATCTGGTATTAATGGCGTTAGAGATATCAATAAAAAAACCCCGGTAATGATTCATATTGCCTGTGGAGGGCAAAACAAAGAATCCCGTTGGTTCTTGGATCAATTGATTTCTAGGGGATTAAAATTTGATGTAATTGGACAGTCTTACTATCCTCAGTGGCATGGTACATTAGAAGACTTAGAAAAGAATCTACAAGACTTATCAATGCGATATTCTCAAGACTTGGTAGTAGTAGAATATACCGCCAAAAAGAAAGAAGTTAACCAAATAGCATTTTCCATTAAAAACAAGAAAATGCGTGGTACATTTATTTGGGAGCCCTTGAATACTTGGGAGTTTATATTTGAAAAAGATGGTAAAAGCAACGCATTGTTAGACCTTTATCCTGAATTCAATCAAAAATACATTCAACAATAAGCCATATGAAAAAATTTCTATTTGCTTTGGTATTGGTTTTTACAACCCTAGTTTCCTGTCAGAAAAAACCCAAAACAGCTGATGTAAATGAACACTTGAACAAAGCCATGCGTGAGTTTTTGTATAGCACAGTAAACAATGACTCAAGCAAGGTAAAATTTGATGTTCAAGAAGTCTTGTTTTATGAAGCCCCTAACTTCTATGAGTGCGAATACAAGGTTCGGGTGGTTTCTCCAGGTAAAGACACAACAGGTATTATGAAGGCAAGGGTAAGCAAGGATTTTACCAAAGTGAACAGAAAAGACTAGGAATTAACAAAACATTTATTGCCACTCTGTGCAATAAAAGCCCTTAAAAATCTGTTTCAAACAAGGAAAATACCAAGAAACTGGTATGGATTTTCATTGCCTTAAATGGTATAACCCTTTACTGTATTGGGTTTAAGCCAATTTTGAACACTGAAAAATGACCTTTTTTTTGCTTTAATCCTTAATTTTGTCAAAATGTTTCAAATGATGTATCGATCTGCGGCTAGTATTGTTTTCATCAGCTTTCTATTTCTGGTAGCTTGTACTGGCAGGAAAACAGGCTCCTCCAAAGCCTACATTAAGCCACATGTGGAAGCAGCTGGTAATGCAGCTGAACCCACTAATGCATATACACCTCCTACAAGCGTAACTGACAAGGCTAATTATATTGTTTACAACCCTGAATTGCAGATGAAAATGAAGGCCTTTAACATTGATCATAGGAAAGTTCAGGTTTATTTAGATCAAAAGATTATTTTAACAAGAGGTATTGATAGTACAAAAGCAGAAGTTGCTTCTGGCGTTCTTCGCTATATTAATAACTCAGTGGTAGAAGAAATTACCATTAATGCTTATACGCCTGGAATTATAGAATCCATTGATGACAATGGCATCAATATCAAATTTGACAACAGCGGTTCATTACGTTTTGTACCATCCTCTGGCCCTGATTCAGATAATTCTTATGTAATATCTGGTACAGATTGGAATGAGGGTGTTTGCAATGTTGAATATGCCAAGAAAACTTACAAAGCACAGTGTTTTAAGTGTAATAGTATGGGTGAAGTGCATCCTGTGATTCGTCAAAGTGATATTGATAAGAAAAACAAGTTGACCAAAGTACTTCCTGGTATTAAGATCAACTAGTCTGACGTATCTTGTTGCTTTATCCAAGCATCATGATTAAGAAGATTTTTCTGTTCCTATTTTTTGCAGCACTTGTGTTGAGTGGTATTGTATTGTTCAATACCTATCGCTTTAGCAAAGACATCCCTACAAAACCGGCAAAGGAATTGCCCGCTTTACCAGATTCCGCTTTAGCGCATTTACGTGCAGCTATTCGAATCCCCACTATTAGCTTTGGCGATGGTCTTCCTGTAGATACCCTACAATTCAATGCCTTCTGGCAACTAATGGAACAACAGTATCCCTTAGTACACAGACATCTTACTCATCAGTCATTTAATGCTTTAAGTAGATTGTATCATTGGCCAGGCAAACATCCTGAACAAAAGCCTTATGTGCTCATGGCACATTTTGATGTAGTTCCTGTAGAAGTTGCTACTGCCAAACAATGGACGGTAGCAGCATTTGGCGGAGAGCTCAAAAATGATACGGTCTATGGCCGCGGCGTAGCCGATGACAAGTCTAGTTTGATCAGCATTTTGGAAGCCACTGAAAAATTATTGTCACAGGGATTTCAACCCGAGCGTGATTTTTATTTCAGTTTTGGCAACGATGAAGAAACCATTGGACACGGGGCGCAAGCCATTGCCAAATACATGCAAGAACAGAAGATCAAACCAGAAATGGTTTTGGATGAAGGTGGAGAAATTACGCGTGAACATTTTCCAGAACTAAAAAGACCTGTAGCCTTGATTGCTGTTGCAGAAAAGGGTTATATGAGTTTTGATTTAACAGTTGATCAAGCTGGTGGACATAGTTCCACACCTGCCAAAGAAACGGCCATTGATATCCTCTCAAAAGGATTGGTTAAACTTCGTGAAAAACAAATGCCATACAAGGTATTACCTGTGATTCAAGAAATGTTTCAGCGCATTGGGCCAGGACTTTCTTTTGCCCAAAGAATGGCTATTGCCAATCCCTGGTTATTTGAAAAAGTCTTGGTGGGGCAATTGGAAAAAGACAAGAGCAGCAATGCTTTGATTCGCACCACCATAGTTCCCACCATTGTGCAATCAGGTATGAAAGACAATGTGATTCCTAGTGTTGCCAAAGCCATAGTAAATACCCGTATTCTCCCAGGACAAACAGCAGATGACGTAGAATTTTTTATTCGCGCCCAAGTGGATGACCCAAGAATTGAGGTTACAAAAGCTAGTCAACCTGATTATAATGGTCCCGCAGCGGCACTGGATTCCAAAGGTTATCTATTGGTTGAGAACGCCACTTATCAGGTAACCAAAGACGTGATTCCTGTACCCTTCTTATCTGTGGGTGCAACCGATTCTAAATACTTTCAACCCTTTTCAGAAGCGGTAATTAAATTCTTGCCAAGTACTGATTCTAAAGGATTTCATGGCATTGATGAAAGAATCCCCGTTTCAGATTTCAAGCGGATGATTTATTTTTACCAAATTATTTTAACCCAAGCAGGCAAATAAACAATTATGGGAGTAGCAGATCAATTAGCAAAAATTAAGGCAGAAAAAGCCGCAGCCAATTTAAAAGAAGGACAAGACTTTTTAGCTGCCAATAAAACAAACCCTGGTATAGTAGAACTAGCTAGTGGTTTGCAGTATGAAATTATAGTAGCAGGCACAGGCCCTAAACCAACTGCGCAACATGAAGTAACCTGTCATTATCATGGCACCATGATTAATGGAACCGTGTTTGATAGTTCTGTTCAAAGAGGAAGCCCAGCCAAATTTCCACTTAATCGCGTGATTGCTGGATGGACAGAAGGCGTACAATTAATGCCCACCGGAAGCAAATGGCGCTTTTTTATTCCACCCCATTTGGCCTACGGCGATAGACAAATTAGTGCAGAGATTGGTGCCAATAGCACGTTGATTTTTGAAGTAGAACTAATTTCTTTTAGGTAATTACATGAGTTCACTCAACTCTAACCATTGCAATTCCTTTTCTTCCAATGCTTGGTTAATCTGAATTAAACGGTCTGAGAGTTGTTGAATCTGGTCAAAGTTTAAATTACCCGCACTCATTTTATTTGTTAAGTCTTGCCGCTCTTTTTCTAAGAGTGGCATTTCTTTTTCTAGTTGTTCAAAAGCACGTTTCTCATTGAAACTGGGTTTGCGTTTGGGTATTGCAGGAGTATTGCTAACAACAGTTGCAGCTTTTGCAGCAACCGCTTCTTCTGTAGTCTGACCCTTGCTTTTATTGGATTCCAACACCGCCCATTTATTTTCTTTTTTCTCGTTGTCTTTAAGCCAGATCCGGTATTGGGTATAGTTACCCGGAAAATCCCTCACTTCTCCCTCACCTTCAAAAACAAATAAGTGGTCTACCAATCTGTCCATAAAATACCTATCGTGAGATACAATCATCACACAACCCTGGTATTCACTTAAGAAGTTTTCTAAGACCGCAAGTGTTGGAAGATCCAAGTCATTGGTAGGCTCATCTAAGATTAAGAAGTTGGGATTGGTAAACAAGATGGTGAGCAATTGCAAGCGCTTGCGCTCTCCTCCACTCAAAGCAGAGAGATAGGTATATTGTTTATCTGGTGAGAATAAGAAAAGTTCTAGAAACTGCGCTGCACTTAGGCTTCCACCTTTTGCCAAAGGAAAATTCTCTGCAAAGGTTTTCACGTATTCAATCACGCGCATATCATCTTTGATAACAAGACCTTGTTGAGAAAAATTACCAAAAACAATGGTCTCTCCTACCACAATCTTACCACTATCTGCGGGTTCCAATTGTTGCAATACATTCATAAACGTAGACTTACCTACCCCATTCTTACCAATAATGCCAATGCGTTCACCCTTGCTAAAATTGTATTCAAATCCTTTTAAAATGGGCTTATCGCCAAATGATTTGTAGACCTTTTTCATCTCTACAATTTTGCCACCCAAACGGCTCATCTTTACTTCTAACTGTAATTGAACGTCTTCTATTTTTTGTTTGGCCTTTGCTTCTACTTCATAAAAATTATCCTGTCTGCTTTTACTCTTGGTGGTTCTAGCCTTAGGCTGTTTGCGCATCCACTCTAATTCTTTACGGAAAGTATTCTTTGCTTTGTCAATACTGGCAAGCTCACTTTCAATTCTAGCAGCTTTTTTCTCCATGTAGTTTTCATAGTTGCCTGTGTAGACATACATGTTTTCGCGTTCTAATTCCCAAATCTCTTCGCAAACTGCGTCTAGAAAATACCTATCGTGAGTAACCAATAATAAGGTTACATTTTCTTGGTTCAAATATTGTTCTAACCACTCAATCATTTCAACATCCAAATGGTTGGTGGGCTCATCCATCATGAGCATGGTATGTTGGTGCTCAAAACCAATATCAATCAAAGTCTTTGCCAGTGCTACCCTTTTTCTTTGCCCCCCAGAGAGCTCACTCACAGGGTTCTTTAAATGGTGCACGTTTAGCTTGTCTAAAATCTGTTTTACCTTGGCTTCAAAATCCCAGGCATTGAGGTCTTCCATTTCTGCAATGGATTCTGCTATCATTTCCCCGTCTTCTTGCTCCATAGCGTCTTCGTATTTACGAATAGCTGTGATAATGGGGTGTTTTAAATGGAAGATATTCTCTAAGACGGTTTTGTCTTCTTCAAAATGGGGATCCTGCTCAAATAAAGCAACGGTAACGTCTTTATTGATCCAGGACTTTCCAGAATCAGCGGTCTCCTGACCCGCCAAAATGCGTAATAAAGTGGATTTACCTACCCCATTACGGGCAATTAGACCAATCTTGTCACCCTCGTTAATATGGAAGGAAATATTTCTAAAAAGCGGATTAATGCCATAACTCTTGGTCAGACCTTCAACTGAAACATAATGCATGCTGCAAAGATAAGGCATCCACGCTCAAGACCATCCTTGGGCAACTAGAGCTCTTGAATCTTAATATGTTTCAACCAAATATCGCCCCCATGATCCTGAATGGCAATATGCCCCTTTTTACTCATACCATATTGGGGATAGTCCTTCCATTTACCTGCTGCTTTGGCCTGATTCCAAGCATCGCTCCAAAGCTCATATTCTACCACCCTTTTCCCATTTAACCAGTGTTCTACGCGTCCGCGATTTACAATAATTACGGTATGATTCCATTTCCCAGCTGGAAGGGTAGCATCCATGGCAGGTGCTTGCATGGCATAATTGGCCCCTGTTTTTTGCCAGTTCTCAATTTTTTCAGGATAACCCTGATCATCTAATAATTGGTATTCAGGGCCACTATGAAAACTAGCATCCGTTTTTTCACAAACCATATACAATAAGCCACTATTGCCCCCTTTGGAGATTTTCCAGTCAAAAACCAGTTTAAAATTCTCATATTCGGCTTCTGTAATCAGGTCTGCATGATTGCCCTTATTCAGGCCATTGCCATACAAAAGACCGCCCTCCACTTTCCAGGAATCAGAAGGCTTGTTTTGAAAAGTACGCCAGCCAGCCAGCGTTTTACCATCAAAAATGGGCACTAGTTTGTTAGACTGGGCCTGAAGCAAACCAACTGCCATTATCAAAAGGGAAAAAAGGCTAAAACGGATTTTCATAATTGCTAATTGAATACTTAAAATTACAAAAACTACTGAGTCAATCCCCCCAAAACATCCTTGGTCTGGGTTCATTTTCTAATTACTGCATTGAACTTTGTACTTTTGAAACCGTTATAGACACATATGAAGCAATTCAACGTTCCATTAGAATACCGTAGTCCGCTTATAACTGCCATTAAGCAGTATAGAAAGGCTCAGGATAAATTAAAAAAAGATCTAAGCCCTACCCTTTTAGATTTGGGCAAAGTTCAAATTTATCTAGCCCGTCATTTTGGCTTTTGCTACGGAGTAGAGAATGCTATTGAAATTGCTTTTAGTACTGTTGGGGAGAACCCTGGCAAGAGAATTTTTCTTTTAAGTGAGATGATTCACAATCCTCAGGTAAATGCAGACTTAATTGCCATGGGTGTACAATTTATGCAAGACACATATGGCAAACAGATTATTTTATTTGATGAACTAACAGCCGATGATATAGTGATTATTCCTGCATTTGGAACTACCATTGCCATTGAAACATTATTAGAAAGTAAGGGTATTGCTACTGCTAAATACAATACTACTTGCCCATTTGTAGAGAAGGTCTGGAACAGAAGTGAACAAATTGCAGAGAAAGGATATAGTATTGTTATTCATGGCAAACCCAAACACGAGGAAACACGCGCCACATTTTCACACGCTGCTGTTCACACAGCTACTGTAGTAGTGAATGATATGGCAGAAACCGTTGAACTTGCCAAATACATAACAGGAGAAAAACCTGCTAATGAATTTTATGATGTTTTCAAAGGACGGTATTCTGAAGGATTTGACATAACAAAAGACTTGGTAAAATTTGGTGTGGTGAATCAAACCACACAGCTGGCTACAGATACCCAAGCCATTTCTGATTATCTAAAAAATGTAATGATTAGAAAGTATCAGTTAACTACTGAAACCATTGATCAACATTTTGCCGATACCCGTGATACTTTGTGTTATGCTACTAATGACAACCAAACAGCAGTTGGGGGCATGTTAGAAACAGCAGCAGACTTAGCCATTGTGATTGGAGGATACAATAGCAGTAATACTTCTCATTTAGTAGAGCTTTGTGAAGCAAAACTACCAACCTATTTTATTGATACGCCAGAGAGAATTATTGATAAGCACCAAATTGTTGATTGCAATTGGCATACAAAAGAACAAAGAACGGTGCAAGGTTTTTTACCAGAAAAAGATCCTATCCGCATTTTAATCACCAGTGGCGCTAGTTGCCCAGATGCCGTTGTGGAATCAGTCATCAAAAAAATTGCCGCTCTCTATCATGTTACAGATCTTATAGAAACACAAATTACCAAATTCAAATAAAAAAAGTGCTGCTCAATTGCAGCACTTTTAAATAATTTTATAGGCTAACTTTTCTTCACTCTTCACTCTTCACTCTTCACTCTTCACTCTTCACTTCTCACTTCTCACTTCTCACTCTTCACTTCTCACTTCTTCAAAGTTCTTTGAACAATAAACGCCCCTACTTTCTTGCCTTGATCAGAACCAACATCAACACCAAAATGATAATGGATTCCACCATACAATCTACTAATAGACGCTTCTCCTGCTGCTTGATGGAATGATTTAAAATTCCTTTCCATACCAATATAACGCAGGTCACTGGTATCGCGGAAAGCAAAATTATCACCATATAATTCTGTCAACACTGTTGCAGCAGAAGCAGAGATGGTACTATGACCACTGGTATATTCAGGGAATGGAGGGGTTTGTAAAAAAGGCACGTAATTTCTATCAATCAATTCATTGATAACTGTTACAGGTCTTACCAAACTACTCCTATACTTTTCATCCCAGCAAGAGATAAATGCATCGTATAAAGCAATACTGGTTAGAGAATAAGTCATGGCAACTTTTACTGCATCAGCCTTGGTTTCTTTGGCTGCAATAGCAGCAATGCCCATCCAGTGACCGCCTGGGGTGATTTTTTTGTTTCCAAACATCATATGTCCAGAGTGCTCAATCACAAATGGATTATCATCCCAGAACTTGGCAATCATTTTCAAAGAATCGGTCAGGGTTTTATTAACCGTATAAACCTCTTTGGCATACTTGTAGAACTCACTGGTACTATCGGCACTATACACTGGTGGGCGTACAGGTTTAAATTGTGCTGCAGAGTCTAATACCATTGGCTTCATGGTATTCCAACACCATTCCACACCGTCTAAATAATCTGGAGGTGTTGGGCGCCACTTACCTGGCTCATTGCTACCCAAATATTTTTGTTTACCCCTAGACTGAGGATAACCATCTGTTTTAGCTCTTGCAACAACTATATTTCCAATACTATCGCCAAAGGCAACCGATCTATTATAAGTCTCTTCATCCATAGATGCTTTGAACTTGGCAAATGTACTTTCTTCATAGGTTTTGAGTGAGTCTAAAGAAAATACAACCTTGTGTACTACCGTAAAAAATGCTTTGGTAGCTGCAAGGGTATAATTATAGCTCTTGCCTTTTTCAGGTTCAGGCATGGGTGCAAAACCGTGCAATTTAGCGGCAATTGATGGTGCATCTGGTTTTGAATGCCTAATGGCTTCATAAGAAGCTAAAGAAGAATAGACATAGATTCTACTTGCTACAGGAGGGGTAAACACATCATAGATTATAATCTGTGTTAACTGGTCTTGGTTCTCATGCACCACAGCAGCATCATTGATATTGGTACTTTTATTTTGAGAACAAGAGAACAATAAAACCATTAGGCCTGCCCCAATTAGCCCTTGAAAAAACCGGCGTTTCATAACTGTTTATTTAAGTGATACGTTTCTAGTTTGTCCTTTAGCATTAGTAATAGTTAGTGCTTTTACATCTGAACCCAATGTAAGAAAACGCCCGGATTGAGATAAATAAGATGCACCATAATAAGCTTCTAATACTTGTTTCTTGCCATTGGATAAACTGATGTGGGCAGCCATGTCATCAGGCAGTAAAGGAATATTTTGTGAAATTGATTTTAATTCAAAGATTTTTAAAGGACCTCTGTTTTGTGCAGCAGCCAATAAGGTTTTGCCGTTGGCATGACGCAATTTTACCAAGCCCTTTCCATTGCCTGGGATAAAAATGCCACTTTGTAAAATAGACAGGGGTGCAAATCCACCTTTACCATCTCCTTTTAAAAAGAGACCATTTAATGCATCATATCTTCCAACAGAAACCTCTGTTCCATAATCATTTCCATTGATAACAATGTCTAGATTTCCGTCTCCATCAAAATCTTCCGCCACCATGCCATTGAGTACAGAAAACTGTGCTTCTTTTGGAAGGGCTTGAAAGCTAAACTTACCATTACCATCATTGCGCATTAAAACAGATTGCAAGTTTACTGCTTCTAATTTTTGAGCACCCTTCATTTGTTCCTCTGTAAATATTTTATCAGCCGTTGTAACAGCATAAGTTTTGTAATTCTGAAACTTAGAACGCATACTGATCATCTGTTTTACAATATCGTCACGTGTCTGTGCTGGAAAAGGTTTTAACTGCCCTTCTTGATCAGGTAAGTACAAATAAGGGAATGCATCATAGCTATCATTCTTGTCAAAGTCTTTGGCTAAGATCCCAACTGGTGTTTTAGGGCTGGCCCTATAAAAACTGTTTTGACCCAAATTACCTAATACATAATCTATATCTCCATCGTTGTCAAAATCACCAGGTGCAATGGTATTCCACCAACCAGTTTGATCTTTTACACCTGTTGCATCTGTTGTGTTTTTGAATTGTCCTTTCTCATTTTTCAAAACAGTAATTGGCATCCATTCTCCTGCCAAAATTAAATCTGGCCAACCATCCTGGTCATAATCTGTAAATAGTGCATCACAAACCAATCCCAGATTATTCAGTGCTGGTGCCACTTGTGTAGTTACATCTGTAAATTGAACCTTTCCATTTTTAGTATCATTTCTAAAAATAAAACTAGATACTGGCTTTGGATAATTCCAAGGATCTACCCTTCCAGATACAAACAAATCCAGGTCACCGTCTTTATCAAAATCTACAGAACGCACACAGGCTTTACTGGTTAAATTTTGTGGTATAGCACTGGCATCTAAAGTAAAATTTCCTTTACCATCATTTAAATAGAACTTGTCTTGGTACACTTCAGTGTTGCGTTGGTTTTCATAACCACCACTTACGGTATACAGGTCTAAGTCTTTATCGCCATCGGCATCAAATAATAAGACGCCAAGGTCTTCCCATCTTTTGGTATTAATATCTGCGTTGGCAATAACTGGCTTTTGAACAAATGAGCCATTGCTTTGCTGCAAAAATAATTGACTACTATAAGAGAAAGAGCCTCCCGTAATCATATCATCTAACCCATTGCCATCCACATCTCCCACCGCCAATGATGGTCCATATTCTGAGAATTTATGAGGGATTAGTTTTTGAATATTAAAGTCAACAAAATCTCTTTCTGCTTGCGTATAATTAATTTTTACAGCTGATGTAATTTCTTTGAACAAAGTATTATTAGCATAAATTTCTTGGATTGGCAGAAGCTTTTCCTTTGCATTTTTAAAAGAAATTGTTAGCAATTGGTCTGCTTTTACATTCAATAATCTTTGCTTGGCACCATTACTCCATATAACAATCACTGAATCTATGTTTTGATGCTTGCCTAATCCAAAATGAGCCAATCCAGAAACACTGGACAAATAACCACGATAAGGATTTTGTTCCAAAACCTGTTGTTGACCTCCACCATAATGCAGTTCTAACCAAGTTCCCAGTCCGTTTTTATTTAAGCTATCGCCTTCTAAACGAATGTCTAAAAAATGGGTAGTTTCTTTGTTTTTATCTCTTTGGGTGTTTTGAAAAATACCTGCTTCGTCATTAATATTATTGACCACTAAATCAAGGTCTCCATCATTATCCAAATCTGCATAAACCGCCCCGTTTGAAAAAGAAGGAATGGTCATGCCCCAATCTTTTGATACATTGCTAAAGCCTAGATTACCATTATTTTTAAATGCGTAATTGTGAATCTTTACTTCTGGAATTTGTTTTAAAAGTTGTTCTTTAGTGGCTACTGAAAAAGAGGTATTTCTAAATGCCACAAAATCATGATCCGTCACGTCTTTTGGAAAACCATTGGTGATAATAATATCTCTATTGCCATCATTGTCAAAGTCAGCTACCAAGGGTGTCCAACTCCAATCAGTTTCTGCTATGCCAGAGAAAAAAGCTATCTCTGAAAATATAGGTGCTCCAATACTGTCATTTTCTTTTACGCGTGGGCCTTGGTTTAACTGTAAGGTGTTGCGTACGTATTGGTAGCCATAATTAAAATAGTCGCTGTTTTGATAGGTCTGATAACTATTGGGGTTCATCATCATTTTTTTCCGGTAATTGTCTTCCGGATTCATGTCTAGTGTCACAACATCGCTCAATCCGTCATTATTGATATCAATGATATCGTTCCCCATGGCATTGGCCGATGTATGTTTGAAATAAGTATTAAGTGATTCGGTAAATGTTCCATTGTGGTTATTGATCCACAATAAGTCATTTGAGAGGTAATCATTGGTTACATAAATGTCTTTCCAACCATCTCTATTAATATCTGTGATGCTTACTGCGTGCGCATAACCTTCTTGCAAAATGCCTGCTTCTTTTGACACATTGGTAAAAAAGGGATGCTTTAGTGTTGCATTATAGTCATTTCTAAAAAGCTTGTCTGTATTGGGGTGTGACCCGTCTTTTAAAGCTTGTCTAAACCTATTAGGATAATCATTCTTGACAATTTCATTATTAGCCAGATACACGTCTAAATCTCCATCATTGTCATAATCAAAAAATGCGGCCATGGTTCCATGGCTATTATCGGCAAGGCCATATTCGGCTGCCATATCTTTAAAAACGGGAACTCCGTTTTTATCAGCTCCTTGATTAACAAAGAGCAAGTGTTCTCTAAGTTTTGGATCCCTTAGTAACGTGGCACAAACGTAAATATCCATCCAGCCATCATTATTAATATCAATCACAGAAACACCCCTACACCATTTGCCCTTACCATCTACACCCGCTTGCTGAGTAATATCTTCAAACTTAAATGCTCCTTTATTTAGGTATAATTTATTAGATACTAA
This sequence comes from Chitinophaga pinensis, assembly GCA_943372225.1. GTDB lineage: Bacteria > Bacteroidota > Bacteroidia > Chitinophagales > Chitinophagaceae > Sediminibacterium > Sediminibacterium pinensis_L. The sequence continues at coordinate 208,992 of CALRXV020000004.1, forward strand.
GTTGCCAGAAAAATATAGGTCCTGTAATCCGTCATTATTAAAATCGGCAACGCCAACACCACCTCCATTATAGACATTTTCAAAGTCTAAAACATTTACCGAATCATTCTCTTGAATTTGATTGTTGAAATGAATCCCTGATTGAGAAGAAGCTATGGGCGTGAACAAAGTATCATTGCTTTTGCAGGAAAACAATGTCAATAGACAAAATAATACCAAATAGGTAGATGGATTTTTCATGGAAGCAGTTTCTGGATCGGGAATAAAATTAAACAAAAGAGGTAGTGTTTGCACACTACCTCTTTAATTTTTATGATGCAAGTGTTACTAAATTAGTAACCAGGATTCTGCTTTAATACACCCTTGCTCAAGTCAATTTGAGACTGAGGAATAGGGAAGTATTCGCTCTTACCCTTTGTGAAAACTGAATTCACAAAGAAAGTACGTTTTGCTTTTTCTTTAGCGATGTAAGCGTTCAACTCAACATCAGCTGTACCATAGCGAACTAGGTCAAAGAAACGGTGTCCTTCCATAGCTAATTCCAATTTCCTTTCAAAACGAACAGCTTTACGGCCATAAGCTTGATCAGGGAAGCTAGTGTACAAACCAATTTGATAGTTAGCCGCATTTGCACCACCTGCTTGTTTAACCCAAGATGATGGATTGCTTCTAACGCGGTTACGAACTTGGTTTACTAAAGTTACAGCGTTAGCCAAAGAACCAACTTCTACTTCACACTCAGCAGCCCATAATAATACGTCTGCAAAACGGATGAAAGTGTAGTTATTAGCAGTAACACCAGCTGTCCAGAAACTGTTATCAGTTAAAGCACCAGCTTGACGCTTGTAGTATACGTGTTTAATTGGAGCGTAAGGTCCACCATTGTTCTGGTCACGGATCCAGTCATTACCTGGGTGTAAACCCCAATCCAAATAAGGAATACCTCTTCTACCAATGGTGAAATCCAAACGAGGATCCACTGGAGTTGTTACATCTGGAGTAAATGCAGCACCAGAAGCAATACCTTGGTCATTTTTGAAATCAGTTGCATTCCAAGTATCTAACAATGGCAAGCCATTAGCGTCAACTTTATAAGAGTTAGCCAAACTGATAGAAGGCTGATAGAATCCGCAGCATCCACCAGGACCACCATTGTAAGGGAAGTTCAACACATCTCCCCAACCACCATTACCACCACCGCTATTGTCATTTACAGACTGTTGGGTTGAGAAAATAGCTTCAGAAGAGTTCTTAGTTTCAGCGTTGAAATTGTCAAACATATTAGCAGTCAATGCATACTTGGTTCCTTTAGTAGTAACCCCGTTTGCAATTACGTCTTTAGCCAAAGTTAAAGCAGCAGCAAAGTTCTTTTGGAACATCAAGGCTTTTACTTTAAGCGCTTTTGCAGCCCAAGAGTTTGCCCTACCAACAGAACCTTGAGTAGCAGGCAAGTTTGCAATAGCAGCGTCTAAATCTGCATTGATACCAGCCCATGCGTCTTTGTCATTTGGAACATTAAAGTTACCAGCTGCATAAGTAATGGTTTCATCAACATATGGAATATTGTTCCACATTTTCTTGGCTTCCATATGATAATGAGCGCGCAAGAATCTTGCTTCACCAGTGATACGAGCTTTGTCAGCTGCAGAGATATCTGTTGCAGCAGCCATCAAACGCAATACGTCATTAGAACGCTGAACAGCGTCATAAACAGCCTGCCATTTTTGGTTAAAGTAACCATTAGAAGCAGTTGCAGTATAGGTTTCAATAGGCACAATATCAGCTTGGTCACCAGGATCAGATCCTTTGTAAGCATCATCAGAAGCTACACCACCATATACCCAGTTAGAACCAGCAGACTGCCAGCCACCGCCAGCTCCACCGTAACCATCTAACATAGAATAGGCACCGATCAATACACCTTCTACCCCAGCTTTGTTAGACAGGGTGTTTTGGTCCAATGATCCGATAGGTGCTTTGTCCAAAAAGTTTTTAGAACAGGCGTAGAACATCAGCATGGAAGCAGATGCGCCTATCAGCATTATTCGGAATTTTGATTGTTTCATTTTTGAATATTTTTCTTGTTATGATTTAACAACAATTAGAAAGTTACGTTTACACCAAAGTTGAAATTCTTCTGGTTGTTAGGATAGTTACCATAGTCAATACCGAATGCAGTGTTAGAACCACCTAATTCAGGATCTAAACCAGTGTATTTGGTAATGGTAAACAAGTTAGCAACCTGACCATAGAAACGTACTTTTTCAATTCCCAATTTCTTCAAAGAAGCAGCTGGTACTGTGTAACCAATGATCAAGGATTTGCACCTGAAGTATCCACCTTTCTCTAAGTAGTAAGAGTTAGGTACTTGGTTAGTAGAGAAGCTTGCGTCGTTCTCAGCAATTGGAGTAGTTGTGTTGGTACGGGTAGGCAACCAAGACTTGTTCAAAGCGTCTTGACTCTTCACACCTTGGAAAGAAGGATAGAAGTCTGTCCAGTAGCGAACATAGTTGATTACGTCGTTGCCAAAAGAACCATAGAAGAAAGTAGAGAAATCGAAACTCTTATAGTTCACGTTAACGTTAAAACCTAGTGTGAACTTAGGGTTAGGGTTACCAAAGAAAGTTCTGTCTTTATCAGTGATAACTTTATCACCATCAACGTCTACATATTTGAAACGTCCTGGTTTAGCTCCGTCCTGAGTTGCAGATTTTGAAACATCAGCAGCATCTTGGAAAATACCAGCTACTTTGTAACCATAGAATGCACCAATTGCATTACCAACTTGGTTTCTTACAAAGTTACCAATACGTGATCCACCAGCGTCAAAGTAGTTACCTGGAATTTCAGATACGTTTGTTTTGTACTGAGTAAAGATCAAACCTAAATCATATTTCAGGTCTTTGTTTGGAGCACCATGGTAAGTTACGCTCGCATCAATACCCTTGTTTTCAATGTTACCAATGTTAACGTTAGGAAGAGCAGCACCACCTACAGTAGCAGGAGCTTGGTCAGAGAACAACAAACCGTTTACTTTCTTCTGATAATATTCAAAAGAGAAGTCTACTTTGTTTTTGAACAAAACCGCGTCAAAACCAAAGTTAGTCAAGATATTTTCTTCCCAACCAGTTGCAGGGTTACCAATTCTAGTAGAAGTGAAACCTTGAACTGCTCCAGTTGAAGTACCATTGATATCATAGTAAGCAGTACCAGGACCGCCACCATATTGAGAGAAGGCATTTGAAGGATCTACGTTAGCTTGGTTACCCAATTTACCCCAAGATGCACGAAGTTTCAAGTCATTGATCCAAGAAACATCTTTCATGAAGTCTTCACGAGAAATTCTCCAACCAGCAGCGAATGAAGGGAAAATACCATAACGCTTGTCTGGTCCAAATCTTGAAGATCCGTCCCTACGTACTGTAGCGCTAAACAAGTATTTGTCATTGTATGCGTAATCAACTTTACCAAACAAAGAGTAAAGAGAGTTAATATAAGCATAGCTGTAGTTAGTAAATCCAGATGAACCAGTGCTTAATGTGCGGAAATTCACGTTATCAGTGAAATAACCCAAAGCACCACCACCAACACCACGGCCATAGTTTTCTTGTGCTTCAACACCTACTAAAGCAGTAACAGCGTGTTTTTCTGCAAATACATTGCTATATTTTACAGTGTTGGTCCAAGTCCAAGACCTGTTATAACCAGCATTTTCGCTAAATGAGTTAGAACCATTGTTTTCAGCGTTTTCATAAGTTCTGAAACCATAGTTATAATAGTAGAAATTGCTCATAGTACCACCAAATGCAGAACGTGCAGTAAAGTGTTTTGCTACGTCAATCTCAGCAAAGATATTACCTTGAATATCCCAAGAATTACCCTTGTTATCCATACCACGAACCTGAGTTGCAACAGGGTTGGTAGCATTACCAAGACCTTTAGCTGCAGTACCAGCCCATCCACCATTGATATCGGTTACTGGGATGATAGGTTGTTGACGGTAAGTCATTGAGATTGGGTTACCCTCATCTTGGTTATTAAACCTAGGGTTGTCCCTGTTAAAGATGTACAAGTTCTCACCAATACGGATATTGTTCTTGATATTGAAAGTAGTGTTAACACGGGCAGAATACCTTTTCAGGTAAGTACCAATGGCAGTACCTTCTTGGTTAAAATAGTTCAAAGAGAACAAGTAGGTATTTTTCTCATTACCACCGCTAGCAGTGATGGTATGGCTTTGAATACCTGCTGGTTTAAAGATTTCATGGAACCAGTCTGTACCAACTTTGTTAGCTGCAACAATCTGATAGATTCCTTTAGAGAAATCAGAAGTATTGTATTTAGCTAAATCAGCTGCAGAAATAGAACCAGTGATACCTGCATTACCACCATTGTTGATGTAATCAGGAATTACTGGATTAGAACCGCTACCATATTGTGGGTGAGTGGTTGCTTGTCCAGAGTTTTTAAGAGCTAACCAAGTTAGGTCAGCCATACCTTGTGTATTCAACAAGTTGAACACATTACCAGATGGAGGACGTTGTGTACCTACATATGCATCGTAAGTAATTTGGGCTTTACCAGACCTACCACGCTTAGTGGTAACTACGATAACACCATTAGAACCACGCACACCATAGATAGAAGCAGCACCAGCATCTTTCAATACTTGGATACTTTCAATATCAGTAGCGTTTAAGTTGGTTAAACTACCTTGAACTCCATCAACAATCACCAAAGGATCAACGTTACCAAAGTTGGTAATACCACGAATACGGATATTAGATCCAGTACCTGGTTGACCGTTGGTGATCACATTCAAACCTGAAGCTCTACCTTGAAGCATTTGCTCAGGGCTACCAGCTGGAATAGCTTTCAGGTCTTTTACATTTACCACTGATACAGAACCAGTGATGTCTTTTTTCCTTTGAGCAGAATAACCAGTTACCAGAATTTCATTTAACTGGTTGGTAGTTTCTGACATAGAAACATTGAAGGAATTTTTTCCTCCAACTGTTTGCTCAATTGTTTCATAACCTACAACAGTAAACACCAGGATACTTTTATCACTTGGTGCATTAATACTGAAAGCACCTTCGGCATTTGTAATAGCCACGGTGTTAGAGCCTTTAACCTCTACCGTTGCTCCGGCAATAGGTTGATTGGCTTTGTTGGTTACTTTACCAGTAACGGGTTTTTGAGCAAACGCATTGAAACAGAAGAAAGCAAGAAAAAGTGCAAGGAGCGCACTTCTGGCTAGCAGATTGTTTTTCGTTGGCATAGCATTTTGGTTGATAGATGATTAACAGATTCAGGGCGAATTTAGAGAGAAATGCTATCTGAGAAGCTACTTTTTTTAACACTTTGTTGTCAATTTTTAACATCCTAATGTGTATCATTTACATAATAATCTGTTCAATACGCATAATTAAATTTATAATTTGTTAACTAAAAGCCTTACCAGTAAAGGATTGTAGGTCAATTTAACGCAAACGTTTGTGTAAATTTGACAAAAATTTAAATCACTAACACTAACAACAGTTAGCCTGTATTTTCCGTTAGTTTTTGAAAAAATTTGGTTTTTGGGTCCTGAATGGGTGCAAACGATTGCACATTAACGATTTACTGGTCAAAAATCCGGTTCAACCCTTTTAAAAAAATTATTAAAAAGTAAATCAAAGGGATTAACCTTTTTTGCAGGGAGTATTTGCGGAAATTTTTCCGGAATAAAAAAGCCCCTTGAAATGATCAAGAGGCTTTTGCGGTAATTTGCGGAAATGCTTTACAAATTCCCTTTTTTAAGTTCTGATACAGCATGATCCGCAGCTCTTGCAGTCAAAGCCATATAAGTTAAAGAAGGGTTTTGGCAAGCCGATGATGTCATACAAGCACCATCCGTTACAAATACATTTTTGGCATCCCAAATCTGATTGTTTGAGTTGAGCACAGATGTTTTGGGATCTTTTCCCATTCTAGCAGTTCCCATTTCGTGAATCCCATGCCCAATGGCATGTCCATTGTCCCAAGAATTGATTTTTTTAACCCCAGCTGCTTCAAACATAGCTACAATATCTTCTTTTATAGCTTTGCGCATTTTGAGCTCATTTTCTTTGAGTTCAGCATCCATCATCAACACTGGCAATCCCCATTTGTCTTTGCGGTTTTTGTCTAGGGTAATTTTATTTTCATGATAAGGTAGAATTTCACCAAAACCTGTGGCACCAATGGTCCAAGACCCTGGTTCCGAAATGGCTTCTTTAAATGCCGCACCAATATTGAGTTCGGCTACTTCTCTACTCCAACCCTGACGGCTGGCACCACCTTGGTAACCATAGCCCCTTAAAAAGTCTCTTTTGTCATTATTTAGATTGGCAAATCTTGGAATATAAAATCCATTGGCCCTTCTACCATAGTAATATTGGTCTTCAAATCCTTCTACCATTCCAGAAGCACCAAGATTATAATGGTGGTCCATGATATTGTGTCCTAGTTCTCCACTACTACTTCCTAATCCATCGGGCCAAATATCTGTTGCAGAATTCATCATGACCCAAGCAGAATTCAATGCCGATGCGTTGAGAAACACAATCTTGGCATGATAGGTATATGTTTGATTATTTTCAGCATCTAACACTTCTACCCCTGTTGCTTTTTGTGTATTCTTATCATAGATGACCCTTGTTACAATGCTCCAAGGTCTTACGGTTAATCTACCAGTTTTCATCGCCGCAGGCAAAGTTGAAGATTGGGTGCTAAAATACCCTCCAAATGGACAACCTTCCCAACAACGATTTCTAAATTGACAAGCTGTTCTACCAGGTATGGCTGCTGTTAAATTGGCTACTCTTCCAATAAACAAATGGCGTTCATTATTGAATTTTGATTTAATCCTTGCTGCCACGTCTTTTTCTACACAGTTCAAATCCATGGGAGGCAAAAATTGACCATCAGGCAAATGTGCTAATCCTTCTTTAGAGCCACTGATACCAGCAAATTTTTCTACATAATCATACCATGGCGCAATGTCTTTATAACGAATAGGCCAATCAATAGCTACCCCATCTTTGGCATTGGCTTCAAAATCTAAATCGCTCCAGCGATAACTCTGTCTTCCCCAAAGAATAGAGCGTCCACCCAATTGATAACTGCGCCACCAAGTAAATGGTTTTACCTCTGTGTAAGGACTTTCTTCTTCATTTACCCAAGAGTCCATCACGCTTTCGTTAGCCGCCCATCCACGATGTATCACTGGATATTTTTTCTTCTGCTCTGCAGTAGTTCTTCCTCTATGTTCCAATTGCCAAGGATCTTTGTCTGCATATTTGTAATCCTTGATATGCTGGTGGTTTCTACCCCTTTCTAACATCAATACTTTTAACCCTTTTTCGGTGAGTTCTTTAGCGGCCCATCCACCACTGATTCCAGACCCCACTACAATGGCGTCAAAACTATTTTGCGCTTGGGCTTTGTTGTTGATATACGCTGTATCTGACATGTGAGTTGTTGGTTTTATGGTAAATTACAAATTTCCTTTTTTTAGTTCTTCAACTGCATAATTGGCGGCTCTTGCTGTTAAAGCCATGAATGTTAGTGATGGGTTTTGTGTACTGGTTGAAACCATACTGGCACCATCTGTTACAAATACATTTTTGCAAGTATGCACTTGGTTATAAGCATTGAGAATAGAGGTCTTTGGGTCTCTTCCCATACGTGCACCACCCATTTCATGTATATCTAATCCTGGGGCCTGTTTGCTATCATTGGTACTGATATTTTTGCATCCCGCTTTCTCTAACATTTCTGCTGTTTGTTGCAAAAAATCTTTGAGCGATAATTCGTCGTTATTATCATACTCAACTGAGGTAATAAGTTGTGGTATGCCCCATTGATCTTGTTTGTCTTTACTTAGTCTTACATGGTTACTTGCTTTGGGAATGGTTTCACCTTGCATCATAGCAAATACGCCCCAATCTCCCACTTCTGTTAGTGCATCTTTATATGCTCCTCCAATTCCATCACTATCAGCCCTTCCCCTTCCTGCACCAAAATGAACCATATATCCACGCAGAAAATCCATTTCTTGTTTTAGTACATTTCTAAAATTAGGCATCATTACTTGGGTAGGTCTTCTACCATAATAATACTTGTCTTTGGGACCATCATAAGAAGCAGATGCAGAACCCCTGTAATTATGAAAAGCAAGATACTGACCAAGAATGCCACTATCATTTCCTAAACCATTTGGGAATCTATTTGAAGTAGAATTCAATAAAATTAAATTGGTATTTAAACAAGCGGCATTTACAAAAATAATCTTCGCAAAATACTCTGTAGCCTTTTTGGTGATGGCATCTATCACTCTTACACCTGTTGCCTTACCAAGTTTCTCGTCATAGATAATGGAATGTACCACTGCATTTGTTTGCATGGTCAGATTACCCGTTTGCATGGCCCAAGGAATGGTAGAAGAGTTAGAACTAAAATACCCTCCGAATGGGCATCCTCTTTCACAAAGACTTCTTGCCTGACATTGCCCCCTACCTTGTTTTAAATGTAGTTCAGTTGGTTTAGTCAAATGTGCGCAACGACCCTGTACTACATGCCTACCAGGATAAGCTTTCATAATCTTTGCTTGCATTTCCTGTTCCACACAATTCATCTCCCAGCCGGGCAAAAATTCTCCATCAGGCAAAGTATCTAGACCATCTTTATTTCCACTGATTCCAGCAAATTTTTCCACATGAGAATACCAGGGTGCTAGATCATCGTAACTAATGGGCCATGGCACAGCAAAACCATCCCTTTCTGGACCCATAAAATCATATTTACTCCAACGTTGGGTTTGTCTGGCCCAAAGCAAAGACTTTCCTCCTACCTGATAAGCCCTAATCCAATCAAAAGGCTTCTCTTGTTGGTATTCATGCTCTTTGTCTTTTACAAAAAAATGTTCTGTTGACTCCCCAAATGCATAACATCGGGACACCACTGGATTTTCTTTTAAAAGTTTGGCAGGTAACTCACCCCTATGTTCAAAATCCCAAGGATTCTTAGTGGCAGTGGGATAATCTTTTAAATGCACAACGTCTCTCCCACGTTCTAGAACCAAGGTTTTTAAACCTTTCTCGGTTAACTCTTTGGCTGCCCATCCTCCACTAATACCAGAGCCAATAACAATGGCATCAAAACTATTTTGTTGTTTTCCACCTGAATTGATATGGGTAGTATCATTTGGCATGACAATCGTTTATGGTTGCTGATTTTGTAAAATCGGATTAAATCTAAAACATTCTCGGCAATCATTTTCAACAGATTTTGCCAAATCCTGCTTCTAATTCAAATTAGCAACTACCTATTTGTTAACATTATGATACCTGCTTGCAGCGATATTCAAACTAAGATTGTCAAATATTTATTATGAATAATCGGTGAAAACCTTATTTTCACCCCTTAACGAAGATGCCGAATGATTCGTCACAAATTGCTAAGAGAAATCACACCATTGAGTGAATCCGACTGTTTTACAGTTTTCAGCCGGACCAAGACCAGTTTTGATTATCCTTTACACTATCATGAAGAATTTGAATTAAATTTTATCAAAAACGCCAGGGGGGTTAAGCGAGTAATTGGGGACCATATGGAAGAAATTAATGACTTAGAATTAGTCTTAATTGGCCCTAACTTACAACATACTTGGCGCACACATAATTGCACCAGCACCAATATTCACGAAGTAACCATTCAATTTCATAAAGACCTTTTTGGAGATAGTTTATTAAGTAGGAATCAATTAAATATGATTCGCTCTTTAATGGAAAAAGCTCAAAGAGGCATTTTATTTTCTCAAGAAACGGCCCAACAACTTTCAGCAAGATTATTAAACATTGGTAAGAAAAAGGGATTTGACAGCATTTTAGAATTGATGTCTATTTTAAATGAATTATCACTCTCAAAAGAGATGGTCATTCTTTCCAATGCTACTTTTAATAATCAGGAAATGATTAAATACAATAGCCGGAGAATTGAAAAGGTAATGGACTACATCAACAAAAACTATCAAAAGTCTATTTCCTTACAAGAAGTGGCGCAATTGACTAATATGGCAGAAGCGGCATTTAGCCGATTTTTTAAAAACCGGTCCGGTCTAACTTTTGTAGAAAGTCTTACAGATATTCGACTAGGTCATGCCACAAGAATGTTGATTAATTCAACCCAATCCATTTCTGAAATTGCCTACCAGTGTGGATTCAATAATATCTCTAATTTCAATAGGATTTTCAAAAAGAAAAAAGGATGTTCGCCCAAGGAGTTTAGAGAAAGCTATGCTTCTGAAGCTAGGGTTTTGATTTAGTAATTATTTATCTTTCAATAATTCTACAAAATTCTTTTTGCCCCAGTCTTTTTTGGGTTCAATCCAGATACAGATATGATCCTTAATTTCTAATAAGGATTTCCAAGCTTCATTAATTATGTGAAAATCATTTTCAGGGAATTCATCCTTACTGTATTTTTCACCAAGCTTTGCTACAATTTTACCAGACTTTTTATAAAACTTGTTTTGAAAAAACTTACCCAAAGGTTCTTTGGATTTACCAAAAAAGCAATTCCCAAGTATTACACCTAATACTTTTTCCTTTTTGGTATCAATAATCACATTTTGAAAGAGGTAGGCTACTATTTCACCATCCTTGTCTACAATCGAATTCATATTCAAAATTAAAAAAGCAAAGCTGATTTCAATATTAAGTTTTGAAACACTGTATTACATTAGCTATAATTTAGATACCACTTCTTCTGCAAGTCCAAAGGAAAGCGTCATACCATTGCCTCCCAAGCCATTTAGAATATATACATCCCTATCTGTTTGTAACAGGATTTCAGTACCACCATTGGTCAATTTAGAATAGATTCCATGCCAAGACTGTACCAATTTCCAATTGGATGTTTGTACAAAACTTCTTAAATAATCCAGTATCAATTGGTTTAATCTAGCCCTATCAAAGGGGTCAAAAGTCAATGCATATTCATGAGAGTCACCAATTGTCAACTCTCCTTTATCGTTCTGCGAAACCATTACATGTATTCCCCATTTGAGGTATTCCGCCATTTCTGCCGCATATCTTTCTTGCAATTTTTGCAAAGAGGGTGCCACTTTGAAAGCATGATAATGAATTAATGATAACCCGCCACAAATAGAAGTGCCCATTCTCCATTTGGGATCTTCGGGCAAAAAGCGCATCATTTGTAACTTGCATTTTGTAATAGCTGCTGCAGCAAACTGATCCGGAAATAAAGTTTCAAAATCTGGACCGCTACAAACAAATACAAGATCTGCTTCAAAATGCTGATTCCCTGCTTTCAATTTACCCTGATGCACTTCTGTAACCAAAGTATTCCAAACAAAACTAACGTCTAAGTATTCAGTTAAATAGGATGGAATAGAAGCTATTGCTTCTCTAGGGTCTACTATCATTTCTGTTCCACTAAATAAACCACCTTTTAACCCAGTTTCATTTACAGCTTGGTATTTCTTGGCTATTTGATGCTTGTCCATTAAAGCAACATCCCTTCCACTTGCACTAAAAGACTGATACAATTCCTGCAATACCTCCCATTCATCTTGATGGTGCGCCACGTGAAGACTTCCAACTTCATCATACCATAGTCCAATACTGTCTGCAACTTCCTTCCAAATTTGTTTGCTTCTGGTTGCTCGTTGGTACAATTGTCCATCTGGTTGACCAATTGGCCAAACCATTCCAAAATTTCTTACTGAAGCCCCAACGGCTTTTCCATTTCTTTCAATAACAGTAACCTTAAATCCTTTTAAGGAAAGTGCTCTTGCTGTTGCTAATCCTACAATTCCTGCTCCTATTACAATTGCCGTTGGCTTACTCATTTGAAAGACTAATTGAATGGTATTTTTTATTAAAATATGTTATGGACATAACTGCTCCAATAATGCCCAAAATAGATAACCCTACAACGCCGTGACTATACAGAACACTCCATTGTATTTTTAATTTGAAAACGGTTTTTAGCAATATAACAGAAACACTACCCAGATAACCAAATGAATCAGCTAGGTACATTAGGAACCCTACATTACCTGTAATTCTAAACGTTGCAATTAATCTATCAAACAAAATACAGTTAAAGGGAATATAACCTATATAGAGACCGAGTCCAACCAATGTCATCCAAAGAAAAGGGCTTAATAAACCTAGAATAAATAAAAGTGAGCTTAGACCTGCCAATAAAAATCCAAATAGAATAATGTATTGTGTAATCTGAAAAGCCTGTCTATTATTTTTTATTAGGATCATGCTACCAATTAACAAGAGTACCATGAGTGTGATTGGAATTTCTGTATTGGTAAAAACAGAAGGCTGATTTCCATAGCCAAGTTCTCTCCAAATATCGGCTGCAAAATTGTCCCTAATATCTCTAAAAACGGTTAGAAAAACATAGATAACTATCATAACAATCAAGCCTGGCTTGAAATTATTAAAAAACTGTTTTCTGGCTTCTTTATCAAGTGGTAGCCTAGTAACCCTTAAAGCTATATCGGAGCTAGAGGGTGCGGGAATTTTTTCTAATAGCCAAATCAATAGAATTAATGGCATGATGAAAACAGCACCAGTTATAAAAGGTAGCCACCAATCTGTAATTGCAAAACTCAATTGCAAGGTTTTTGCAACCGATTTTACAAAACCTGAAGAAAAAATAAAACTTACTGCAAGTGCCGCACCTATAAAATCAGTGGCTTTTCTACCCTCAACAAACGAAAATACGATACCCCAAATAATACCCAGTGGGAATCCATTGGTGAACAAAAACACTATGCTAAAAGGCGCAGGAACTATTGCAAAAAGCAACATTGACAACCAAGAAATACCAACCAATAATAAAATAGATTTTCCCCTTCCAACATGTTTTAACTCGGCTATAAATTTTATCCCATAAAATTTACTAAACATATATCCCAAGACTTGGCTAATCACCAACGCATCTTTGAATGCAAGACCAAAAATTGTTGGGCCATCAGAAAAACTACCTACCGTAAATGGTTTACGAAAAGCATAGACAGATGCATAGGTTAAAAAACAAATCAAGGATGCATAAACGGCTACCCAATTGTCCCGATACTTTTCTTGTTGAATCTTTTCAAAAAATGTTCTCAATACTAAAAAATTAAAGCAGGCAGCTCTTGCATGCTATCTATAATATGGTCTGGCTGATATTCTATCAATTGATCTTTTGTAAATGCTCCAGTAGTTACAGCTACTATCAATCCACAACCTGCAAATTGTCCTTCTAAAATATCTACCGAAGTATCACCTACTTTTACAACGTTAGCAGTCTCTTCTATTTTTAATAATTCCATGATCTTATTTATCATAAATGGATGTGGTCTACCTTCCTGAACTTCATCACTACAAACAACCGCATCTATTAAAGCATTGTCATTCCATCCCAATCTTTCCAGGATTACATCCGTAATGACTCTTGTAAAACCTGTATTCAAGGCAATTTTGATCCCTTTTGACTTTAAGATAGAAAAAGTTTCCAAGACTTGGGGTAAAGCAGCCAATTCTGTATCGTTTTCATAGAAAGAAACCATTTTATTGGTAAATGCATCATGAATAAATTGGATTCTAGCTGCATCATATTCCATGGCTTCTAAATATTGCTTTAGAATAATTTCTATTGCTTCTATTTTTCTATAACCCATTACTTTGTCTACATCGGCAGCCGCAACTGTAATTCCCGAATCCAAGAATGCGGCCCTAAAAGCATCATTAACGTTTCCTTTGTCTTTGACAGTGGTACCTGCCATGTCAAAAACTACTAATTCATATCCCATTTAATTATTTTTTGTTTGTTCTATAGTCAAATGTCGCTCCATCATGGCAGCATATTTGCCAAGATCTGGCAAGGGTATATTTTCTAATTTAGCTGCTTCATCCCATTTTCTTAAAGCTAAAATCAAAGATGCATCAGGATCTTTTTCAAAAACAAGGGCTTCTTCTTCAGACATCACTCCTCCTTGAAAATCTAATGTTCTTCTACTTGCCTCAGATAATTGTTCATAATATGCTGAAAATTTGAAAGTCAGATACCTTTTTGCCGCTACATGAGACTGAACCAATTTGCAAACTCTTTCAGAAAATCCTTTTTGTCTTAAAAAGTCAGCTCCCAATTTTTCATGATCCACTACTCCATACCCACCCATATATGCAACTGGCATAAAATGCTCGCACAAATGCCCAATGTCATGAAAAAATGCAGCAAGAATAACTTCTTCAGAATATCCTTCTGCCTCTGCAAGTTGCGCAGATTGACACATATGCTCTAATTGTGAAACTGGCTCACCAATATAGTCCGCATTCCCATATTGCTCATATAGGGAAATAATTAAAGCAATATTTGACTTGACAATTTCCATTTGCTCTTTATTTTGCAAGAATTGATTGAATTGGCTCAGCTACAGGGTGATTTGCTATGAAATTAAAACCAAGTAATGCAGCAAATGTTGCGGCTAACTGTTTTTGAAAATTTGTTTGCTTCAACGTTACTTCACCCATTGTTTTGGTATCTGGTCCCATTACTGCAATCCAAATTTGTCCTGCATCCATAATTTTTTCACCATGATGTTGCCAGTTCTCTTTTATTGCATCGCCTCTACCATGATCACAAGTGATTAAAAGGGTTGTTTTATCCTTATACATGGGATCCCTTTGCAATGTTTGCCAAAGATCACGGATCATGGCGTCTTCTGCATGGGCACTATTAATGTATTGGTCATACATTCCACCGTGTGCAAAATCATCGGTTTCATCAAAAGAAATGTATAGGACTTTTGGATGATAGACTTTCAAATATTCTCTGGCAGCAAAATAGGTAAATACATCAGGTCTAACCCCAATAGGTCTGGTAGTCAGTGACTGCATATCATTTAACAGCTTGAGTGATGGTGCTTGAAACAGCAATGAGTCCCTATCGGCATTCACGTAAATACCACTTCTTTGTTTGTTTAAAATATAAGGAATCACATCCCAAGTACTAAATGCGGCTACTTTGCCTTCATATCCTTTTTGACGATTGATAAATTCAAGCACATTTTCATTGGGATTCCAAATTTTATCATTTGAATTTACTTTTAGATCTGGATAGCCAGTAAATATTTCATTATAACCTGGATAAGAAAATTTATAAGGGTTTGCATTATCAACTAGATTACCCAAATTTCTATTGCCATAAACTTGACCTTTTTTGGCAAGTTCATTCCAAATAAAAGGAAACAATTTTGCCCTTCTTTCTTGTACATCACTAGACCAAAATTGTTGAACCAAATTGGCACTGTCTTTTGTAAATTTTTTGTTTTTGATAATTTCCGGATCAACACCTTTAAATAGTTCCTGCCAACGCATTCCATCTAAAGTTACAATCACTAAATTTTGTGTATTGTTTTGTGCTGATAACATTACCGAAAAACAAAAAAATAAACAGCTCAAAAAAAGTTTCATAAATCTTATTGATTTTGTTGTTGTGTATAATGATCTGCGCGCATATCCTTAATGTCATCCATCTTAGGACCTTGTTCAATTTTTCTCCAATCAATTTTCTTATTGTATTTCTTCATAGCCTTATCAACATCAAACACCCTGGGATCATGTCTCTCTAAATCATAGACACTAAAGTCTGGTTTATTTGTAAAAAAGTCTGATAGCAATGAACCAGTAGCATCGTATTGATTTACATAAGGAACACCTAAAATATTATAGATGGTTTTTAAAATTGCACCAAAATTGGCATGTGTGTGGCTTACATATCCTTTTTTTACATAAGGACCCGCCATCATTAAAATGGAACGATGCGCATCAATATGATCAACTCCTCCTTGTGGATCATCTTCTGTTACAATGACCAACATATTTTTCCAATACTTGGTTCTTGACAGAAAATGCAGGATTCTACCAAGTGCTAAATCATTATCTGCAACAAAAGATTGCGGCATATAAAAACCGTCTTCTGGTCTTTTTTTAGCGGTATGATCATTAGGCACTTGCATGGTTATCAAATTGGGCATTCGCTCTTTTCCCTGAATCCATTTTTTAGAAAACTCAGTCTCAAATTGATCCATTCTAAATTGATCAGGAATATTTGAATTAAACCCTGCATAATTATGGCTAGTGTGAGGAAATAATGCTTTTTGCATAGGAACCATAACACCATGTGCCGCTCCAGTAGCTGTGTCATTCCATTCTTCTCTAACATGTGCGGTTTCATTGGCTTCACCAAAATTATAGAATGGAATTTTTTTCCTTTCCAGTGCTTCCCAAAGTCCACCAATCTCAGCAAAGTCTTCAGGATCCATACTACCTGTAGAGCCTGGGTGTCTTCTACCGGGAGCTTTAGAAAAAAGCTTGGTTGTTTTACTAACGTCTGAATTCACTTCAACCCATTCATTGGGTATCACTCCCATCATCCAATGGTGTCCATGTATAGACGCGTCACTATCACAGTAAAAATTATCACTAAAGGCAAATTGTTTAGCAGCTTTATGGTGATTGGGGGTCACTTTCATATTCTTGTAATTACCCCTGATACTATCCGGTAATGTGTATTCACTATTTACCCCAAATCTGGCCAAACTACTATCGCCATTGGCATTGGCTAATTGCCCAAAAATTTCATCATAAGTACGATTCTCCTTTGTGATATAAACAATATACTGAATTGGGCTTTTGGTTAATCCAGGCAAAATTGGCAAAGGATTATTATTAATAGCTATTTCTGTTTGAACAAAAGTATTGGCAATTGCTTTTGCTGTTAAGGATTTTAACTCCTCAAAACTAGGACTTGCAATTTTTTGGAAACTGCCTAATTGGATATCTCCAATATAAGTTCCTTGTATGGGTTTAATAAAATCTTTCCCCCCATTTGGCCCGGCACCTAGTCCCCTACAAGTAATGGCATAGATCTCTTTCTCATCATCAGATAATACTACTCTGGTTGGCCCCCAACCTGTTGGAATTAAGCCAATGGTTTTTTTACTAGAAACATCAATCACAGCTATTGCATTGAATCCTAATAATGCTACATATAGTTTCTTCTCATCCTTACTCAAGGTTAAACCAAATGGCAACAAGCCCCGATACTTATTAATGAGAGGGTCAACAGTAATATTTATATGTCCTACTAATTTGTGCTTTTTATAATCAATGATAGATATATTATCGTTTGTAGCATTTGAAACAAATGCAAATTCTTTGCCTACGGCGATGCTGTTTGGACTTGCACCACCAACCACTTCAACTTCTTCAATCATTTCACCAACTTGGTATCCAGTTTTGAACCTATCCACCACTTTATTTGTACTTAAGTCAATGGTAAAAACACTCATTGCTTCTTCTGCATTGGGGCTACCCACACCTGGAATTTTTCTTCCCTCCACTTCTGTTCCTTCTCTTGATTCTTTTGTATTATCACCATAAGGATGATGAGAAATCATCAAAGAATCATAGTTTTTTCTATTAGCTCCTTCAATCAATGGATAAGCATAAGCGCCAACATTAGCTACAAATGCGGTAGTCCCATCTGGACTTAATGCCAATCCAAAAGGTTGTCTACCAACGGGAATTGTAGCCGCAATTTTTTTATTGGCCAATTGCAACCGGACCATCCTAAAATTACCACGGTCTAAAACAAATAATTCTGAACCATCTTTTGAAAGTAGTAAGTCAGAAGTAAAACTATCATCATAAATTCTACCATTTACTTCGGCATTTAAAGAAATGGAATCCAATCTTTTCATCTGCTCAAGATCATAGACCAATACCGCCCCATTATCCCCACCACTTAAATAAATTGTCTTGGAATCACTACTAAAGGCCAAACCTAAATACGAGCCATTTGAAAATGGGGATGTGATTTTATTGTCATAAGATGGCACCCTTATTGCATGCATACTTGCTATGTCAATAAGCGTAAAAACACCATCGTGTAAGGTTATTGCTTTTTTTCCATTGGGTGAAATTTTAAGTGCAAATGGATCATGGGTAATTCTAATCAATTGACCAGCGGGTGATAGATACCTTCCACTTGGCAAAACAGAAATTCCTTTTTCTTCAATTTTTGCAAATTGATTGATTCCTGGAACTTGCAAAACAGTGGCTTTTCTTTGAGCCATTGCTTGAAAACTGTAACAAAAAGCAAAAACAAAAATTAGGAACTTATTCATATTCAAAATTTAACTTGAAAAACAGGAGCGAAATTTACCAAACTTCGCTCCTATTTCAAGTTTTAAAGGCAAATGATTTAGACCTTATTTAATAATCCACATCTGAGCATTGATATTATCATTGCCACCATATTGACTGGCAACTGCAGCAGTATAATTGTCTTTATTTGTTGACAATTCTGAAGCAGGATATTGATATCGCAATGGAATCACACCACTGTTTCCAGTTCCAGCACCAGTACTAAAAGTAGGAACACCTGTTCTGCGCCACTGATAATAGGCTTCTAAACCAGAATTCCTAGCTAGGGTAAGATAACGCTGGGTCAAAATTTGATTTAAACCAACAGTACCAGCACCCGCATATTTCACAGTTGGTTGATTAAAATAATCGGTGAAGCTAAAATTGATGCTATAATTTATATAATCTCCAGGAGCAGTTCCTTTCAAAAATGAAACTGTATTTGCGCCATCATTTACGCCATAGAAAGCAAACATAGCTTTTACACCTTTTTGATACCAACTATCTGCAGAACCTGTTAACCAACCGCGGTGAATGGCTTCTGCAATATTCAAACACATTTCAGGATAACCTACTAAAAAAGTGTTTTCTCCTTTTAAACCATCATAATAACGTTTACGGCC
Source organism: Chitinophaga pinensis (assembly GCA_943372225.1). Classification (GTDB taxonomy): domain Bacteria; phylum Bacteroidota; class Bacteroidia; order Chitinophagales; family Chitinophagaceae; genus Sediminibacterium; species Sediminibacterium pinensis_L. The sequence goes on from CALRXV020000004.1 coordinate 227,878, forward strand.
AATGGGAGAATATTTACCTGCTACCACATTACCACCCATAATACTAACGTCCTCTCCATTTGGACCACCCACAAAAGATTTGTAAGAAGTATCAGAGAAACCAAGCCCTCTTGCAGGATCTGCTACTTTCATAGCACGTAAATCTTTCAAATTACTCAACGTATTCAACCATGTTGCTGCAACACATACACGAAGTGCGTCATTACCATAGTTGTTTTTGTTGTTTGGATAGAAATTAAACTGGTCGTTGTAAACATATTCTAAATTATCCGTCAAATCTGTCATGATGGGATACTTGGTAGGATTGTTTACCACATCAGCAAATTTTTGTTTCACATTCAATTCAGCATCAGATTCCTTTTTGCTCAACTCTATCAACACGCGCAATTTGTAGGTATTAACTACTTTCTGCCATTGCTTTAATGCTGATAATGGATCCTTTGCATTAGAAATTCTTTCTACAAAATAAAAATCACCAAGCAAAGAGGTATTAGAAGCTGCTATCAAAGAAGCCAATTGAGTATTAGCATCTTCTAATAATTGCAAACTTTGAATAAAAATCTGCTTTTGAGTATCATATTTTGGGGTTGGATTCTCCAAACCTTTTAATGCTTCGGTCATTGGAAGATCGCCCACCTTTAAGCTCATACCAACAAAAATATAAGCTTTGAAAAATTTAGCCAACGCCGCATAAGGGTTATTGGGTCCTGATGCTTTTTCAGCTTCCTTTTCCATGGCAACCACATTACGCAAGGTACCATACTCCAAACCAGCAGCGCCAGTCCAGTATTCATTGGTTCCATAATAGGTGTAAGAAGAAAGTGTAAACTGACCAAACTTATCAGCATCACCACCTGGTGCAACAAAGATGTCATTTTCAACCTGTCTTAATAATAAGTAGGCTGGAACAGAAGTTGGCTGATTTGGATTTACAGCAAACGCTTCAAATTTCTTGGTACAACTGCTAGCCATTAAAGCAAATGCTAGTACCAAGCTTCCTATTTTGATTTGTATTTTCATAATTGTTTTTTTAATTGTTTTCAACATGTAGGATTTAGAAAACAAAGTTTACGTTGAAACCATAGCTACGAGTTGTAGGTGTTTGCAAGTTTGGTTCGCGGCTATTTCCATTAGAAATATTTCTACCAGAATATTGATCCACATCTATGTCTTTGAATTTAGATGGGAAGAAATACAACAAGTTTCTACCTACTAATGAAACATCAATTTTGGTGATGAAAGAATTCTTACCCAAGAACTTTGTTGGAACAGAATAAGTAATTACCACTTCACGCAATTTTGCATAGGTTTTTGCAACTGAAGTATTTTCAAAGTTGTTGAAGAAACGGCTCACATAATCCTGAATAAACTTAGCTTTTGAAGCATTTGGTTTGAATTGCAGAGCATTCATATTGGTAATTACACCGGTAACTGGATCATATTGAATGGTTGCACCATTGCTCAACTGAACTCCTTCACCAATATAAGAACCTTCAAAACCAGGCTTATTATAATTTCTAAATTCAAACTCTCTTGCTGCTCCAACAGCACCTTCTACCGTCATAATATTACTTCCTCCTTCAATACCCTTTCTCATTACATAGTCTTGAACAATACCACCCACTTTACCATCAAACTGGAAAGCAAAGCTGAAAGATTTATAGGTAAACTTATTGTAGATTGACCAGCTCCAATCAACGTCTCCATTACCTACGTATTGGGCTTTGGGCAAGTATACTGGATAACCAGCGCTGTTGTTTATTACTTGACCATCTGTAGTCTTAGCGGTTATATTGGCAAATAATTTGTCAACCCTATCCCCTTCTTGAAATTGGTAGTTTGCAAAGTTTGAAGGCAATTCTTTATAAATTTCTTTGTAAGTAGACCAGTTAACTAATACATCCCAATTCAAACCTTTAGCAGTTCTTAGAGGTGACCCAGTTAAGGAAAGTTCTGCACCTGATAACTTTGTTTTAACCGCATTGGTGGTAAAACCTGTAATACCTGTGGTCTGAGACAAAGGATAGTTACGAATACCTGGTCCATTGATATTGCTATAATAAGTAGCACTAAAACCTAATCTATTTTGCAAAAATTTCATATCCAATCCTAATTCCGTACTGGTTAATACAGAAGACTTGATATCTGGGTCAATTTTGTTACCAGGAGCATAAGCGCCTGTTTGTCCATTGTAAACAGTACCAATAGAATAGGCGGGGTCAGACAAAGAATAAGAAGGACCGCCATATACACTTACATAAGGAGCACCATATCCAATTGGATAGGCCGCTGGTCCTACATAAGAAGTAGTATTTGGTGATTTTGCAGCAGCATAGCTGGCACGAACTTTTAAGAAACTAATTGCTTTAGGCATTGTAACATAATCAGAAATCACAGATGCAGCTGAAACCGATGGATAGAAGTAAGTATTATTATTCAGTAGCAATGTACTGTTCTTATCAACCCTACCTGTAGTTGTAATAGACAGGTATTTTTTGTAGTCCAAGCTTACAGAATAGTAAGCACTCAATACCAACATATCAGCAGTAAAATTATACGCTTTTACAGGATTCAAACTATTTGAAAAAGAGTATAATCCTGGAACATTTAGATAGTCGGTAGTCGTATAATTTGAACGATAGTTAAAGTTTCTGGCGTTCACTCCGGCAAATGCGTCAATGGCAAAACCGCCTTTGATATTTCCATTGTATTTTACCAATCCTTCTATATTATTGTCTACAAGCGATCTTGTATCTTCTCTATAGTCACCTCTATTTCCTTCTCTTCCATAAGGGTGAGCAGAATAAGGCATTTTTTCATTACGCATCACATCATTGGCACTAATATTTCCTCGTAAAATGGCTTCCCAATTTTTGTTTGCTTTGTAGGTAAGTGCAAGGTTTCCAGTAATATCTGTTTTGTAATGACCACGTAACCACTCATAACTCATAAAATAAGGATTGTGGTAACGCTGATACTCCGCATAAATAGACTGAATACCTTCTTTACCTGGCTGCCAGTAATTACGCATATCATCAATATTCCAGTCAGCACCTGTCCAGATTGTCATGCTATAAATAACACTATTGGGACCATATTGAACATCTGGAATATTTGGTGATGCTTGACGATTGTAATTCAAAGCACCATCAATTCTTAGTTTACTGCTTAACTGATAGCCCGTGTTGATATTAAAATTATAGGTATTCAGTTTGGTGTTTGGAATAATCCCTTTTTGATGGGTTTGACTCAAACTCATACGAATATTTGAGCGGTCAGTTGCTGATGAAAAACTCAGGTTATTGGTAGTCAATACTCCAGCCTGAATAAAACGCTGTAAATTGTTTACACCTCTGGCAACATAAGGCGTTCCTTTACGGACACCTGTAACTGGATCAATTGGGCTATCGTATTGAGGAATAAGTTGTCCCTCTAATTTTGGTCCCCAAACATCATAGTCTCCATCATTGATTCCACCACCTTTACCATCGCCAAAGGCATACTGAGAATAGTCACCACCACCGTACATGGATTGTACTTTTGGTAATGCAATAAAGCCTTTGTCTACTTGGGTGCTTGAATTAAATTCTATGGTATAACCCTTGTCTGTTTTCTTTCCTTTTTTAGTAGTAATTAAAATAGCACCGTTCTGTGCACGGCTACCATAAATGGCAGTAGCTGCTAATCCTTTCAATACCGTATAAGTTTCAATATCATCCGGACTAATATTCCAAGTATCTGAAGTAATAGGAATTCCATCTACTACATACAAACTAATATTTCCACCTCTTAATGAAACTGAAGGAGCAGCCAACATTTCTCTTGATATAGCAACATCTAAGCCAGCAACCTTACCCACCAAACCATTGATAGGATTGGGTTCTCTAGCTTTTACCAAGTCAGCGCCTTTTACTTCTTGAACGGCATAACCAAGTTTTTTCACTTCTTTTTTTACACCCAAGGCTGTAACAACAACCTCATTTAATTGGTTATTAATAGGCTGCAAACTAATATTAAGATCACCAGTACCCGCAGTAATTTGAAGGTCTTGATATCCAACAAAACTTACTTTCAATTGCGCCCCTTTAGTTGCCGAAATTGTAAAATTTCCGGCTGCATTTGTTACTGTTGATTTGCCATTTTTTGTTGACACAGTTGCTCCTTCAATTGGTTTTGAAGTAGTAGGGTCAATCACTTTCCCGCTTATAGTCGGGTTTTGGGCATTGGATTGGAATACAAAAAGACAGCATGCAATGGTTAATAGCATCCAGCTTTGAATTCGGTTTTTCAATAGATTCATAAACATGATTTAGTTGTTGTGGCAGCGAAACTATCATGGCTATGTTATGGCATCATGTCTAGAAGGTTAACGAAAAGTGAAGGAAAAGTAAACTAGCTGTTAAGTAGCAGTTCTTGTTATCAAATCATTATATAATAAAAAAAAAGGACTCCCACAAGGACTTTTAGCACATAAAATGACAAAGACATTTTGTTTCTTTATTTTAGTCCAATACCTGCGAGGAATTAATTACCAAAATAATTGATTACGCAACCCCCTTAACCAATGGAACAGGCTACTGAAACCCTCAAGTCCTCAATAATATCGCAATTACAAAAACAGAAAAACATTTTTGTAAAAGACAACACTGCCTTACAATTGATCATTGACTTATTACCCATTGGTCTAATAATACAAGGCAAACAAGCAGAAATACTGGGTCATAATCAAATGGCGTTGGATTTATTAGGCTTAACAAAAGAACAATTGTTGGGTAGAACTTCTTTTGACAAGGAATGGCGATGTATTCATTTAGACGGATCTCCCTACCCGGGAGAAACTCATCCTGTTCCGCTGGCAATAAAATTAAAGCAACCAATATTAGACCAAGTGATGGGAGTCTTTAGACCCACTGAAAAAGCTTTTGTTTGGTTAGATGTTAATGCAGTACCTGTAATAGATGAAAATGGTGAATTGGACTTTGTGATATGTACATTTAGTAATATCACCAAAAGAATTCATTTGCAAAAAATACAAAATGAAACCGAACAGAATTTACAACAAATATTTGAGTTTTATCCTGTTCCCATTTTGTTAGTTGATAATGAAACCAATAGAATACATCTTGCCAACAAAAAACTCTCTGAGTTAATGGAATACTCTATTGAAGAGCTTATTGGAAAAGAAACTGTTGAATTTTATGCGAATATTAAAGACAGAAATGACATTGTTGATGAATATAAACAAGAAGGAAGAATTAACAATAGAGAAGTTACATTTATAAAAAAATCAGGTGAAGCATTAGACGTACTGCTCTCATCCGAGCTGATTAGTTTGAATGGGAGACTATATAAGCTTTCTGGATTCATTGATATCTCAAGAAGAAAAAAAGTGGAATATTCATTGAACAGAAGTTTGCAACTGGTGAGCGACCAAAACACTAGGCTTTTGAATTTCTCTTATATTGTTTCTCACAATCTTAGATCTCACGCTGGAAATATTAAATCAATAGTGCGTTTTCTTGGATTATCCAAAACTGAAGAAGAGAAAAAATTATTAATGGATAATTTACGTGTTGTTTCTGAAAATTTTGAAACTACCATGTTGCACTTAAATGAAATTGTGCAAATAAATAGTAATGTAAATATCTACTTAGAGGATTTAAATTTATTTGAATATGCAATCAAGGCTTTAGAAATTTCAGAAGAACTGATAGCTAACAAATCAGCAAAAATCATCAATAGAATTCCCGACAATTTTATCATCAAATACAACCCTGCCTATTTAGAAAGTATTCTTTTTAATTTTTTATCCAACGCCCTTAAATACAGCAGTCCAGAGAGAATGCCAGAAATTCATTTAGACGCTTTTTGGGAACAGGACCGGCCTGTCTTGGTTTGCAAAGACAATGGATTGGGTATTGATTTAGAAAAAAACGGAGATAAATTGTTTGGCATGTATAAAACCTTTCATGGTAATAAAGACGCCAAAGGTGTTGGTCTATTCATGACCAAAAACCAGGTTGAAGCCATGCATGGTAAAATAGAAGTAGATAGTCAACTTGGAAAAGGAACAAGCTTCAAAATCTATCTAGGCTAGCTTTAAATTACATTAATCCCATTGAGGCAAATCTTGGGTTTTAACTTTTTGTGCAATTTCCAAAAAGGCTTTACTTGGTATTAGCAATTGTTGACTTAAATGATAGATTCCTATACAATCAGTGGTTGTTAAAACAGAAGCCAAAACTCTGTTATGAATTTGGGCTCTTTCAATTTCAGGTTGTTTACTGGGAACCACCGTTACAACCACGTGAACATTGTGATTTTTCAGGTCTTTCTCTGCCGTATCCCAATTATAAGCAATACTGGCATTGGATTTTATTTCATTAAAGTGAATCTGCTGTGTAACGGTAGTTAAAATAACTGTTTCTCCGTTTAATTGAAAGCTTGCTTTTCCATTTCCTCCGTTTATATTGGTGACAGTTGAATTCCATTCAGACTTTAAATGTTCAACCAATATTTTCAACTCAAATGTTTCATGATTATTGAACAACAGCTTTGCCATTAAAGGTTGCTCTTGGATGATTACTTTGCTTGACTTTCTCTTAAACAGATCAAAAAATCTCATAAAATGCTAGAATATAATCTTGCTAATAATATTGCAATTATATTTTATTTATTCTGAGTGTCATTCCCATTCACAAACCTAAAACAACCCTTTACAAACTCTAAGGTCATTTTTGGTTGCATTTGGGTTAAAAAACCACTACAGACAAGTAATAATTTTTTTACAGTATCAATTCATCACTTACATTTGCAACCCGCGGGGGGTTAGCTCAGTTGGCTAGAGCGTCCCGATGGAATCGGGAAGGTCGTTTAGCTTTTGAAATATTGTTTGGGGGGTTAGCTCAGTTGGCTAGAGCGTCCCGGTGGAATCGGGAAGGTCGTTTAGCTTTTGAAATATTGTTTGGGGGGTTAGCTCAGTTGGCTAGAGCGTCCCGATGGTAATCGGGAAGGTCGTTTAGCTTTTGAAATATTGTTTGGGGGGTTAGCTCAGTTGGCTAGAGCGTCCCGATGGAATCGGGAAGGTCGTCTAGTCTTTGAAATATGTTTTTGGGGGGTTAGCTCAGTTGGCTAGAGCGCTTGCATGGCATGCAAGAGGTCGTCGGTTCGACCCCGATACTCTCCACAGCTTTAATAAATTAGGTCTACAGAAATGTGGGCCTTTTTTGTTGCACATACTTGAGCGTCCCGATGCAATCGGGAAGGTCGTCGGTTCGACCCCGATACTCTCCACAGCTTTAAACTAGGTCTACAAAAATGTGGGCCTTTTTTGTTGCACATATTTGAGCGTCCCGATGCAATCGGGAAGGTCGTCGGTTCGACCCCCATACTCTCCACAGCTTTAAAAGGTCTACAGAAATGTGGGCCTTTTTTGTTTTACATACTTACTGATTTTATTCAGGCTAAAATCATTTCATTCAATAGAGTTAATGCCTTTAATTCTAATTTGTACTTTCTGTTCAAATTGAATTAAAAATGCACTTTACTTTATACATACTCTTTTCTGAAAAGAATAAAAAATATTATGTAGGAAGTTGCCAAAATATGGAAGAAAGAATAACTCGTCATAATTCAGGAAGGAATAAATCAACCCATTCTGGCATGCCTTGGAAAATAATCTATCAAGAAAAATTTGATACACGTTCTGATGCAGTTGCCAGAGAATTATCAATTAAAAAAAAGAAAAGCAAAATCTTTATTGAGAAATTAATTAAAACAAAAACTTGAGCGTCCCGATGTAATCGGGAAGGTCGTCAGTTCGACCCCGATACTCTCCACAGCTTTAAACTAGGTCCACAGAAATGTGGGCCTTTTTTATGCCCTTTTCTTGATGACTTTTTTGATTAGTTCTAGGCATATTGTACAAAGCAGCCCTGCTACCCCAATTGCCAAAATGGCTTTCCAGTCAATGTCACCAATTTTAAAGATTCTTTGCAAGAAAGGGATATTGATAATGCAAAATTGTAGGGCAATTGTGCAAAGTATCACTGCCCAGATTGTTTTTTTGGCAAACATGGTCTTTGAAAAAATTAAATGCTGCGAAGCACTGATGGAAAGGGCATTGCCTAATTGAACCAAACATAAAGTGGAAAATACCATTGTCTGTTGAGCTTTTACATCATAACCATTTTTAATTCCCCAATATTGGATTAATAGAGAAACAATGGTCATGGCAGCACCAGACCATAAAAGTTTGGGAATCATCTCACCTGCAAATAATTTTTCTTGAGGACTTCTTGGTGAACGATTCATAATATTTTTTTCAGCAGGCTCAGCCACTAAGACCATTCCTGGAAGGCCATCTGTTACAAGATTGATCCATAAAATATGAATGGGCAATAGTGGTATGGCAAAGCCAAGTAAAGGCGCAAAAAAGATGACTAAAATTTCTGCTAGGTTACATGATAGCACGTATAAAATAAACTTCCTAATATTGTCATAAATCCGTCTTCCCTCTTTAATGGCTTTTACAATAGTTGCAAAATTATCATCCATTAAAATCATGTCTGCCGCTTCTTTTGAAACATCGGTACCTGTAATACCCATAGCAATACCAATATCTGCCTGTTTTAAAGAGGGTGCATCATTTACACCATCGCCAGTCATGGCAACATAGGCAGCATTTGTCTGTAGCGCTTTTACAATATCCAATTTTTGCTGTGGCGATACCCTAGCATAAACACTGGTTGTATTAACAGTATTTCTAAGCTCCTCTTCAGATAAAACCAACAAATCTGCTCCCGTTTTTATTTGGCTATTAGGATCATTTAATAAGCCCAACCTTTTTGCAATAGCCGATGCTGTTAGTGCTTGATCACCTGTTATCATCACTGTTTTAATCCCTGCTGTTGCACATTCTTTAAGGGCGTTGATTACTTCTTCCCTAGGGGGATCTATCAGGGCAACAATTCCAAGAAAATCAAGATCCTGCTCCATGATTAAAGAAATTTCACCTGGATCAATGTCAAATTCTTTGTACCCAAAAAATAAGACTCGTAGACCTTCTGATGCCCATTCCTCATTTTTTTCTAGCCAAACTTTGATTTGTTCTTGTTGATCTTTCTTTAGTACTTCCGACAATTTTATTGGAGCACCTTTTACAAATAGTATCCATTTTTGTTGGTGCTTATGTAGTGTACTCATCAGCATTCTTTCTGAATCAAAAGGAAGCTTGGAGACAAATGGAAATTGAATATCTGCTTCCTCTTTTGTGACAGCATTTTTTATGGCATAATCTACCAATGCTTTTTCAGTTGAATCACCCATTAATCCATCCTTTGAAAATTGAACTTCATTATTAAGCATCATTGCCTGAAATAACAATGACTGCTTGTCTAGAACTGCCTCCGATTTTTCAACGGTCATACAATTTTTGGTAAGGGTGCCAGTTTTATCTGTGCATATATATGTTACTGAGCCTAGCGTTTCAACTGCAGGTAGATTTTTCATCAATGCTTGCTGAGCAGACATTCTTCTAGCACCACTAGCAAGTGCAATAGTTACAACAGCGGGTAAGGCTTCTGGAAGCGCAGCTACTGCAAGTGACAATGCTGTTAAAAAGGTTTGAAAAACAGGATGTCCTTGCCATATTCCAAAACCAAAAATGATGGCACAAATGACTAGGACTATCAAAGCCAATTGTTTACTAAAAATGGCTAACCGTTTCTGTAAGGGAGTTTTCTGTGTTTTGCTTTTTAACAGTGCTGCTATTTTTCCTAGTTCCGTTTGAATACCAATGGCAGTTACCATCATATTGGCTGAACCCGCAGTTACACTTGTTCCTTTAAAGACCATATTAGATTGATCTCCAGTTACAAGATCATGTTCTAATATCTGTTCAATTTTTTTCTCTGAAGATTGACTTTCACCGGTCAGTGAAGATTCATCTGTTTTAAAACTATGGATACTCAGCAATCTACCATCGGCTGGGACCATATCTCCTGCATTAAGAATCACAAACTCACCAGGCACTATATCAGTTGTTTCCACTTTTTCCGTGTTGCCATTGCGGGTAACCAATGAAAATTGTGGAGACAATTTTTTCAATAATTTAACCGATTCTTCCGCATTTTGTGCTTGCGAATAACCCATCCAAGCATTGGCAAAAATGATAGCAAGGATTACATAAGCATCAGTATGTTCTCCTGCAATAAAAGAGATAACCGCAGCCAAGATGAGTATCAGAATCATGAGGTCTGCGAACTGCAATAAAAAGAGAACCAACTTAGTTTTCCGCTTGGCTTCAACTATGCTATTTTCTCCAAATGTTAATTGTAAGGCTAGAATATCTTCTTGAGCTAAACCCTGCTCCGTTGAATGTAATTGTTCTATTACCTGTTTTGCACTTAATTGATAAAAGCTAGTCATTTGAATATTTTATTTGAACCCATTCAAGTAAAATAGCCCATATCAATGCATGTTTTAAGAATTCAAGTAATTATGTAACTCTCCTATTTAATCTTACAGTAAAAGGTCTTGAATAAATAAAAAAGTCCGTCAAACTTTCGCTTGACGGACTTACTATATAGTGTAAAATAATTATTCCCAGATTTCTTCCTTACCTACCAACCAGCGTTTTACTGATTCGGTGGTAACAGATTTTGGTCTTTCTAGTGGTAGACCTAGGGCTCTATCCCAGCAAAGACTGGCTAGTACTCCCAATGCGCGGCTAACGGCAAAGAGTACGGTATAGAATTCATATTCTACCATACCATAGTGTACCAGAAGGGCACCACTGTGCGCATCCACATTAGGCCATGGGTTTTTCACCTTACCTAGTGATTGCAAAATAGGTGGAACGGTTTCGTAAATATTCCAAACCGTATTCACTAATGGATCATTGGGCATATGTTTTTTACCAAAAGTCATTTGGGCTGTAAAGCGAGGATCGGTTTTGCGCAACACCGCGTGTCCATATCCTGGCACTACTTTGCCAGAAGCAAGTGTTTGCTGCACATATTCTGCAATTTGTTCCTTGCTTGGCTCTTGGGTACCCAATTTATCCTGCATTTCAAAAATCCACTTGATCACTTCTTGGTTTGCCAATCCATGCAAAGGACCTGCTAAACCATTCATACCTGCAGCATAACTCAAATAAGGATCGCTCAAAGCGGATCCCACCAAGTGCGTAGTATGGGCAGACACGTTTCCACCTTCGTGGTCAGCGTGAATAGTCATGTATAAGCGCATCAATTCTTTGAAGCTCTCGTTTTCATAACCCATCATATGGGCTAGGTTACCAGCCCAGTCTAACAAACCATTGGGTTGAATATGTTCGTTGTTCTTGTATTTTCTTCTATAGATATAGGCTGCAATTCTTGGAAGACGAGCAATTAGGTCCATGGCATCGTCGTAGACAAAACTCCAATAGTCTTTCTTGTTCATTCCCTTTGCATACTCCTTAGAGAAATTGCTTTCAGTTTGAAGCGCCATAACCGCTGTAACAAACATGGTCATGGGGTGGGCGCTCAAAGGCAATGCATCAATGGTAGCAAATACGTAGTTGGGCACATGGCTTCTACGCTGCCAAACACTGGTAATATGTTCTGCTTCTTCTTGGGTAGGTAATTCACCTACCAACATCAAATAGAACAATCCTTCAGGAAGTGGTTCATCGCCTTTTGGGGCTTTGGGTAGCTTTTGTTGAAGTTCAGGAATAGTATATCCGCGAAAACGAATTCCTTCTTCAGAATCAAGCAAACTGGTTTCAGTAACTAGACCAGTAATACCGCGCATACCTTGGTAGGCTTGGGCAAGTGTTACTTCTCCAATTTTCCTGTTTCCGTTTTCTTTTAACAGTTCTTTAATTTCTTTGTTAGACTCTTCCGCCTTCAACCTAAACCGCTCTTTGATGATTTCCATGAGGTCTTTGTTTATTTAATCAGGCCAATGGCCATTTGTCAATAAAATCGCCGATTTTTTCGGCCTTTAAAGGTAATATAACTTGTATACCATAACAAATGATTTAACCCTTTGGTTCTATCACCTGCAATTTTTTAAACCTTATTTGGGCGCTTTTCTATAGAGATAGATCATGACAATCAGGAATATGGCATTGGGAATCCAAGCCGCAATCATGGGGTGTAGGTTTCCCTTGGTAGAAAAAATAGTGGAGAATTGATTAATTACAATAAACAATGCCGCAATTACAAAACCCACGGCAAGATGCACTCCGCTTCCACCCCTTACTTTTTTACCAGCCACAATGGCGCCAATTAAGGTTAACAATAATACCGTGATGCAAGTGGCATCTCGTCTATATCGTTCAATTCTCAGGTCATTGATCCCTTCCGAGCCTCTCAATTCCTCTAATCTGATAAATCTTTCTAATTCTGGTGTTGTTAATTTATCCTTGGTATACTTATCCCTACTAAGGTCATTTGGCAAAAAGTTAAAATTCAAGTGCTGGTTGGTGTCCATTTTCAAAGTCTCCTTCATACCCTCCAATTTTCTAGAAACAACTCCCATCAATTTCCACTTTTTGATGGTATCCCAGTAAATTTCATCTGCACGAAGGTTTTCAACTACTAGGTTATTCTTGATCTTATACATAAAGAAAGGACCACCACGTTTTACCAAAGTGTCATAGCCATAAATGCCCGCATAGGTAAAACTGTCAATTCTTCTATAGATATTATTGTTCTTGAGCAGTAAAGCATTATAAGAACTATTTCCATCAATGTATTTTGCTTCAAAACTTCCCCTAATCTGATTGGCTTTAGGAACAATGTATTGGTTAGAAAACCATAACAATATTGCCAATAAGGTACCACCTACCCAATAAGGTCTTAACCATCTAGCATAACTAGTGCCACTGGCCAAGATGGCAATGATTTCACTTTTACCAGCCATTTTTGAAGTAAAGAAAATGACTGCTATAAAAACAAATAAGGGAAATAGCAGGGCGATGATATGTGGAATGAATCCGTAATAGTATTGTGTGATGATTTTGACAAAGCCCAATTGGGACTTTACAAAATCATCCGTCTTCTCGCTCACATCCACTACTACTGCAATTACAGTAAATAGAAATATGGCAAAGAAGAATGTGGTGAGGAATTTTTTGAGTATGTACCAGTCTATTTTCTTCATACCGTTGCCAGACAAAGATAAAGGCTGGAAACCAAGCTGACACAAAAAGGATGTTAAAGGCCTTAAAACAAATAAACATCCATGAAAATGGATGTTTATTTTACGGACTTCATAGATAACGGATTAGCAAGTGGATGTAAATTAATCCCTTACAACCGAACTATGACAAGTTTATGTTAAACGTGTATAAATAGAAATAGCCGCCAGAATTATCCACATTCACGGTCGGTCACAGCAACGATTTATCCTTACAAGCGCTGTTGTAAGACGGGCAGGATCTGTTGCTTCCATGAAACGAAGTTCCCTTCCAATATATTGCGCCTAGCTTCACCCACCAACCACAAATAAAAACTTAGGTTATGAATACTGGCCAATTGCAATCCTAAGATTTCTTCACCCACAAACAAATGACGCAAATAAGCTTTGGTATAGTATTGACTAGTTTCTGAAGGCAGACCTGGATCAATTGGGCTAAAGTCTTGGTACCATTTTTTATTGCGAATATTGATCACACCCTGTGTTGTAAAGAGCATGCCATTTCTACCATTTCTTGTTGGCATTACGCAGTCAAACATATCTACTCCAAGATCAATACATTCCAAGAGATTCCAAGGCGTACCTACACCCATCAAATACCTTGGCTTGTCTGCCGGCAAGATTTCACAGCAGAGATTGGTAAACTCATACATCATGTCCATTGGTTCACCTACACTCAATCCACCAATGGCATTTCCCACAGCTCCTTTAGAAGCAATAAATTCACAGGATGCTTTTCTCAAATCTGGAAAAGTGCTACCTTGTACAATGGGAAATAAGTTCTGAGTATATCCATATTTATCAGGGGTTTCAGCCAATCTATTCACGCATCTGGTCAACCAACGGTGTGTGAGCTCCATGCTCTTTTTGGCATAGTTATAATCACTAGGATATGGCGGGCATTCGTCAAAAGCCATAATAATGTCTGCACCAATATTGCGCTGAATGTCCATAACAGACTCAGGTGAGAACAAGTGTTTACTACCATCAATATGAGATTGAAACACCACCCCTTCTTCCTTTATTTTTCTATTGGCTGCCAAAGAAAAGACCTGATACCCACCACTATCTGTGAGAATGGGTCTATCCCAACCCATGAATTTGTGTAACCCTCCAGCAGCTTCCAGCACTTCAGTGCCGGGGCGTAGGTATAAATGATATGTATTACCCAAGATGATTTGAGCTTGTACATCCAGCTTTAACTGCTGTTGTGTAACTGCTTTAACGGTTCCTACGGTACCCACCGGCATAAAAATGGGGGTTTGGATGGTTCCGTGATCCGTTTGAATTGTTCCTGCCCTTGCTTTTCCGGCGCTTGCCTCAAGGTTAAATCTAAGTGCGGCCATTTTGCAAATGTCATCATTTTTCCACATACCCACAAGCCACACGCTATCAGGGTGCATTCTTGCTATTTTTGCTGGATGATGATACTTCCATTGTTATGGACCATCCTGTTCTATGCATTTTGTGCTATTATATTTATTCAGGTGGTCTATTATCTGTTTTTTTTCCGCAGGCTTGCTTTTTATGTTGAACCCGAAAAAGGAGAAAGCATGGAGCATCCCGTTTCTGTGGTGGTTTGTGCTAGAGACGAGGCCGATAATATCATGAAAAATTTACCAGGCATTTTAATGCAAGATTATAAGAGCTCTCATGAATTGGTCTTGGTCAATGATAATTCAACCGATGAGAGCCGTTATCTAATAGACGAACTCAAAAAGACTTTCAAGCATATCAACCATATTGAACTAACGCAGGAAGCCAAAATGATCAGTGGAAAGAAATTCCCACTTTCAATGGGAATCCGTAGTTCTAAACACGAGATTGTTTTGTTAACCGATGCCGATTGTGTTCCAGCATCTGAATTCTGGATTCAAAAAATGCAAGACGCTTATCAGGAAAATACTGAAATTGTTTTGGGTTATGGTGCTTATCACAAAAAGCCAGGCCTTCTAAACAAACTAATCCGTTTTGAAACTTTTCATACCGCCTTACAATATCTGTCTTATGCCCTAGCAGGCAAACCGTATATGGGTGTTGGTAGAAACTTGAGTTACAAAAAAGATGTGTTCTTACGCAACAAGGGATTTTCATCTATCAATCAAATTCCAAGTGGAGACGATGATTTGTTTATTAATCAAGTAGCCACCCCAGACAATATTGCCATTGTGATTGACCCACAAGCACACACTTTGAGTGAACCCAAAAGAACTTGGAATGAATGGATGTCTCAAAAATACAGACACTATACCACGGCTAAATATTATAAGAGTAGCCATAAATTTTTATTAGGACTATATAGTTTTAGTCTGTTTTTTACCTATCCTTTATTAGCAGTTTCCATTATTTTTTTTAATTGGTGGATGGCCTTGGCCGTATTTGGCGTAAGGTTTATCATACAAGCCATTGTGCTTTACAAAGCCATGAAAAAATTAAATGAAGCTGACCTTTGGCCTTGGTTCTTATTCTTTGATATTTGGATGTTCTTCTTTTTCATTTTCACACTACCTGCCATATGGAAAGCACCCCGCAAAAACTGGGATTAATCCTGAAGTATTTCAGCGAGTTTACTGATGAGCAGATAGCGCAACTAACTGCATTAGAAGAATTGTACAAAGAATGGAATGCCAAGATCAATGTGATCTCCAGAAAAGACATTGAGAGCATTTACTTACACCATGTGTTACACTCTTTGAGTATTGCAGCTATTGCTGATTTTAGACCTGGCACCCAAGTAATTGATATTGGTTGTGGTGGAGGTTTTCCAGGTGTGCCTTTGGCGATATTCTTTCCTGAAACTGAATTTCATTTGGTAGATAGTATTGCCAAAAAATTAAAAGTGGTGGATGCTGTTTGCGAGGGAGCAGGTATCAAAAATATAACTACTCAACACACTCGGGCTGAAGAAATCAAGAACCGCAAATTTGATTTTGCTGTATCTCGTGCCGTAGCACCACTAAAAGATCTATGGACCTGGGCTGCCCCACTGATTAGAAAGGGTACCAATAATGGTATAGCGCAAGGACTAATCTGTTTAAAAGGCGGAGACCTGAATCAAGAGATTTCTGAAAGCGGTTTACGACCCAAGATGATGCCCATTTTTAAGATCTTTCCAGAAGAATACTTTCAAGAAAAGTACATTATTCATGCTGCTAGGAATTAGATTTAGTGAAGAACGAAGAGTGAAGAGTGAAGAATGAACGGTGTTCTCTATAAACGAATTACCTAGGCTGCGCCTAGGTTTTTTTTATGCCAATTAAAAAACCCCACCGAGCAATCGGTGGGGTTAAAAAATATAGTCGCGAGGAAAATGATTGTGCACTCTTCACTCTTCGTTCTTCACTCTTCACTAAAATTTCCAACTCATTCCTCACTTCTCACTTCTCACTAAAGTTCTCTTAGTCTGGAATCACCAATTTATTGTTGCTCTTGTTCAAATCAGCCATACGCATGCTTGGATCAATTTCAATAGACTTTAAATCCTTGATACTTCTAGTTGTTTCAACTTGGTATTCAGGATGGGTCCAATGCCATTCTTGGTGAATGATTCTTTGCAGACCGGCAGACTCGTCTGGCTTTTGACCAAACATCAAGTCTAAAGGAATATAATGCAATTCTTTGCTACCGTCTTTAAAGGTCAACAGCACTTCAACAGGCATGGGCATTTTGCCAACGCGCTTAATAGTGATACTAGTATTTGCACCATTCAAACCAATATCGCCCACAGCGTAATCAATGGTCTTGGTACTATTTACCCAATATTCTTTGTACCACTGCAAGGCCAATCCGCTAGTCTTTTCAGCCACACGAATAAAGTCATTCACATTGGGATGCTTGAAATGCCATTGATCATAGTAATTCAACAAGATTTTATCTCTAACGCTATCACTAACAATATATCCTAGTTGACCCATAAATGTAGAGCCTTTTGAATAGGCTGCTGAGCTATAAGCGTAGTTGGTATTATAATGGTCAGAATGGGTACTCATGGGTTCTTCGAATCCAGACTTAGCCAAGCTAAAATAGCTTTCATAACTACCAGATTGCTTAGCGGGAAGTCTTGACTTATTCATCTCATTCATACGCAAAATGCCTGTTTTAGCAGCATCACTGGTAAAGGGAGACTTACCCGCACATGACTGATAATAAAAGTCAGAAACCTCTCCAGTTGCATAATCTGTAAAGCCCTCATCCATCCAAGGAAAAAGACTTTCATTGGTTCCCATAATTTGCTGGTACCAACTATGCATCCATTCATGAAAAACTGTTCCTAGTCCTGGGCCCTTTAACAAAGTAGCCATGGCATATTCCATACCACCGTCTCCACCTTCAATAAAACTGTATTGAGGATAAGGATATTTACCAAAACGTTTTTCAATATAGGGTAACACTTGCTCAGCAGCCCATAACACATTGCTCCAAGCAGAATCACCCTTGGCATCTGTAGGCTTGTAAAACACGTTCAACATAATACCCGAAGCTGTTTTTTTAGACAGGTGTTTAAAAGTTGGATCAGCAGCCCAAACAAAGTCATGAATATTGCTACCAGTAAAATTCCAAGTATTGGTCTTGCCATTATTGGCAGGAACTTTTGTACCAGGTGCTTCAAAACCAAATCCAATTTGATTAGCATTTTGCAAGACTCCAGTAGCAGCAACCATGTAAGATTTATCAATGGTAATCTTTACGTCAAAATCTCCCCAAACCCCATAAAATTCACGGGCAATATAAGGATTGGCATTCCAACCTTGGTAATCGTATTCCACAACTTTGGGATACCATTGGCTCATACTATACCTAATGCCTTCAGCATTATCTCTACCACTTCTTCTAATTTGCTTAGGAACCTGTGCCTCAAAATCCAAATCAATCAATGTCTTGCTTTTAGGTGCTAAACCCTTGTCAAGACGCACTTCCAAAATGGTTTCATGCTCCAGTAATTGTTGTTCCTTGCCATTGATTTTGATACTCTTTACTTTTTGGTAGCCAATTTCTTCCGGGGTCAATTTACTAATACGATCAGTCACGCGAGCATCCCAATCCTTTACCTGATCACCACGGCGATTGGTTAAAGTATTTTTTCCCAATTCCCTACTTCGCACATCCATGCTGCTATTGGGCTGAAAAGCATTCCAATAAAGGTGAATAAAGATTTTGTTTAGGGTATCAGGAGAATTGTTGATGTATTCAATTTTCTCTGTTCCGCTAAAGCGATTGGTAACAACATCCATGTTTACATTGATATTGTACTTGATCTTTTGTTGCCAGCGATCAGGTTGGGCAAACAAACCGTTTACCAATAATAAAGACAATAGGAAAAAAAACAGTTTCCGCATAGTGTAGTTTTAGACGATAAATTTCAGGAATAAAGTTGAAAATGGAAAAAGGATTAATCCTTACCAGCCACAACCACCACAATTTCACCTTTTACGGTTTTCTCTTTAAAATAAGCAGCTACTTCAGTAAGGCTGCCCCTTTTGTTCTCTTCAAACATTTTGGTTAGCTCTCGGCTTACGCAGCAAAGCCTTTCTGGACCAAGATATTGGGCCATTTCTTCCAAGGTTTTGACTAGGCGCATGGGGCTTTCATAAAAGATGATGGTGCGCTGCTCTAAGGCCAATTGTTTGAGCAGGGTTTGTCTTCCCTTTTTCATGGGTAGGAAACCCTCAAACACAAATCTATTAGTGGGAATGCCGCTATTCACCAAGGCTGGAACAAAGGCTGCAGCCCCTGGCAAGCAATTGACAACCACATTTTGTTTAATACATTCTCTCACCAAAAGAAAAGCAGGATCAGAAATACCAGGAGTACCTGCGTCTGTAATTAATGCCATGGATTTACCAGCCACCAACTGGTCCACAATATGTGGCACAATTTTGTGCTCATTGTGCTGGTGATAGGGAGACAGTGGCTTTTTAATCTGGTAATGTTGCAATAACTTTTGTGAAGTACGCGTGTCCTCACAAAGAATTACGTCTACCTGTTGTAGTGTCTCTAAAGCACGCAGTGTAATGTCCTTTAAATTACCCAAGGGTGTTGGTACCAAGTACAACATGCGTTTGTTCAATAAGGATGAGGTGAATCTTAGTTGACCATTTCAATCTCAAAAAACTCCATTACTGGATTGGCCAGCAATTTAGAGCAAGCATCTGAAGCTACTTGCTTGGCAGCTTCTTCAGAATCGGCTTCCACATTCAAAGTGATATGTTTGCCCACACGAACATCAGAAACAGTATCCAAACCCAGGTTTTTCAATCCACCCAAAACGGCTTTTCCTTGAGGGTCTAACAAGTCTTTTAAAGGCATCACTTTTATCTGAACATGATAAGTCATAAATAGAATATTAAGTTATTTATAGAACAAAGATAGAATTACATAAGCTATAAACCCAATGCTAACCGCTAGCCAACCAAAAAGGATGGCCGCTACAACAGAAACAATTGCTATAATAATGAATGGCAGCAAGGCTTTTATTGAAAATTCCTTGAATTTCATGGCCATCATGGGAAGGGTAGAAATCATTAGATAGCTGGAAATGCCAATTACAGCGTACCAGAACCAATAACTACGCAATAGGTCTATCATCCATTGATCTTTAGCAAACCAATATACCAATGGAAAACTGGCCACCCAGATGCCGGCAGCAGGAATGGGCACCCCTTTGAAACCATAGCTCTGCTCGGTATCAATATTGAACCTAGCCAATCTATAGGCTCCAGCGCAAGGAACCAAGAATGCAGGGAGTAAAAAGGCAGATGAAATTTCCAAGCCCCCAGCGTGTTGAGCAAAACTCAAACGCAGAAATTGGTAAATGATTAATCCAGGGGCAACTCCAAAACTCACTACATCGGCTAGAGAATCTAATTGCTTTCCCATTTCAGAGGGCACTTTTAGTAATCTCGCCACAAAGCCATCAAAAAAGTCAACCACGGCTGCGGCGGCAATTAAGATACTTGCTAGATAGATCTGCTCAGGGATTTCTACCAGGTTTTCACCACTGGCATCAACACTTAAAGACAAACCGGTTTGCATAATCTGAACAATGGCCATGCAACCCAAGAAAAGATTGGCAAGGGTGAACAGGTTGGGGATCTGTTTTTTCATATTATTTCCTGGTTTTCATCAGGGTTTCAATTTCTTCAATGGTAATAGGAATATTCTTCATCAGGTCAATATTTCCATTCTTGGTAATCCAGAAATTGTTTTCAATACGCACTCCCATTTGTTCTTGTTCAATATAAATGCCTGGCTCAATAGTAAAAACCATCCCTGGTTTAATAGATTCGGTTCTAGTGCCCAAATCATGTACATCTATACCCAAGTGGTGAGAAATACCATGGTACAAGTATTTTCTATACGCCCTGTTTTCAGGGTCTTCGTTCTTCACATCGGCCTTGGTAATCAAACCAATTTTCAAGAATTGCTTGGTAGCTTCATCCCCTACTTTCTCTGTATAATCAACAATACTGATACCTGGTTTTAAAATAGACTTGGCATAATTGTGCAAGGCCAAACATGCATTATACACTTCTTTTTGACGAAGGCTAAACTTGCCATTTACAGGAATGGTTCTAGTTAAATCTGCACAGTAACCACCATATTCTGCACCAAAATCCATCAAGATTAATTCACCGTCTTTGCACTCTTGGTTATTAGAAACATAGTGCAGGGTTCTTGCCCTATCGCCACTGGCAATAATGCTTCCATAAGCAGGACCTGCAGAACGTTGACTTAAGAAACTATGAAAAATCTCTGCTTCTATTTCATACTCCATAACACCGGGTTTGATGAATTTCAACAAACGGCGGAAAGTATTATCGGTAATATCTATGGCTTTTTGCAAAACCTCCACTTCAAGTTTGGTTTTGATGCCACGAAGCTCTTTCATAATCTTGGCAGCACGCTCATATTTGTGCAAGGGATATCGCGCTTTCATTTCTGCTATAAAGCGATATTCCCTAGTTTGAATCAGGCTAGCTTTGCGGTCATTCTCGTTAGAGTCTAAATAAATATGATCGACCAAATGCACCCATGTTTGTAAAAGCGCATCCAGACTGTCTAACCACACAATGGTTTTGATACCTGAGATAGCGGTAGCTTCATTGCTACGCAAACGTTTACCATCCCATTTTTCTTTTAATTCATTAGGTCTTACTAAAACCAATACTTCGCGATACTTGGGATCTGGGCAATCTGGAAATAAAATTACCATACTGTCTTCCTGCTCAACCCCTGTTAACCAATACAAATCTGTATTTTGTTTGAATGCGTGTAAAGCGTCTCCATTAGAAGGCCATTCATCATTGCTCACAAAAATGGCAATACTATCTGGGCGCATGGCTTTTACAAAACGCTTACGATTGTCTATGAAAATCTGGGGATTGAGTGGTAAATACTTCATATAAGGCTAATTGATGCTTGCAAGATAAAAATTAAGCCCCATACTGTTGTCAAAGCAGTCCTAAAACTTCACTGAAGGGCATTTTACTCCAGAGGAACTGTTTGAGAAGATGCCACTTTTAACAATACTCAATTCATAAGCACCCCTAGTTCCATTGAGGTTGCCAAGTGTTGAAATGGTTGCATCATAGTTAATGGTAAACTTTAGGTCATTTACCTGATAACCCAACATAGGAATAATGGCATCGTGGTTACGATAGTACAAACCAACAATCAATTGCTGATAACCATCTCCACTCAAATTTCTATTGGCATTAAAACCAATCAGGGTTTCCCAACTAGCACCCATCTTACTCACGTAAACATTGGGATTGACAATCCAGAGATCTTGTAATTTGATTCCTGCATTTAAAAAAGCAGTATAGCGCCTATTCAATTGATTATTGGAAATAGAAGCATCAAAAAAACTTTCCTTTGGTGTATTAATATGACCAATGCTAACGCCTGCATTTACATACACATTATCAGAGGGGAAATAGGCATAATTCAAACCAACCTGCATGTCTAGATAACCCGTTTGGCTAAAGGCAAAGGGTTCATTATTGGGAATAGTTACGTCAAAAAACTGTCCATTCCATTGGTTATCAAAACTCAGTTTACTAATATCAACCCTTTTAGCAACATAGCCCAGAGAAAATCCACCACTTAACAAGGAATTATAACCAATCATTTGATGATAGGCAACGGATGCATAAGCCCCTGTAGAACTTAGGTTACCAGAACCTGCCACGTCTTTGATAATGGAGCCACCTAATCCCATCCACCCATTTTCAAACCTACTACCAAAGGCTTTCACGTCTCCCCAAATACCCATGGTTTTATAGGGGGTTCCTACATTGGCCCATTGGTTTCTGTAATTGCCTCCTACTCTATAATCATAGTCAGGATTAAAACCAGTATTGGCTGGATTAACCAAGAGTGGTGCATTAAAATACTGAGAATAATGCAGGTCTTGTGCTTGTGCGTTTAAGCCCAACAAAAGCATTAATAGTACACAAATATGTTTGATTCTTTCCTTCATTATTTCATTATCTCAATAAAGTAATATCGCCTTTTTTAACCATTTTCTCTTTTGAACTAAAGACAATCTGAACCGTATAATGGTAAACATCTTGTGACAATTTTCTTCCATTATATGTTCCATCCCATCCTTCATTTGGATCAGCCGTTGCAAAAACCTGGTTACCCCAACGGTCATAGATTCTCCAAGTCATTTGTTCTATCCCAAATCCACGAACATAGATCTTGTCATTCTTACCATCGCCATTGGGCGAGAAAGCATTGGGTACATCCATAATAGGATTTATGGTTACCGGAATAGACTGACAAGTAGTATCCGAACAGCCTCCCGCATTAAATGCTATTAAGCATGCATTATACGTATTAGTAGCTGGATAAATATGCCTAATGGTAGTATCTATTCTAGTGGTAATCACAGAATCCCCGTCTCCAAACAACCATTTATAGCGTATGGCGCCAACCGAACTATTGGTAAAACTTACTGCTGTATTTGGCTCCGTTGGTTGCGGAGAATAACTGTAAAAAGCAGTTGGTTTATTACTCACTGTTAGTGTAAATCTAGTTGTATCTGTTTTATTACAAGTATTGGTATCATTGGCTATGAGCACCACCTGATAGGTTCCCACGGTTGGATAAAAATGCGTTGGACTAGTTTGTGTAGAAGTGCTACCGTCACCAAAATCCCAAAGAAAATCTGTACCCGCTAATGAGGTATTATTAAACAAAGCATTGTAAGGAGCACATCCAACTGCAGGGGTTGTAAACTGCGCTTTCACATTGGGTGAGATTCTAATTTGTAATGTTACCGTATCAGAATGATTGCAATAATTGGTATCTGTTAACACCAATTTTACATCATAAGTACCGGCGGTGGTATAAGTATGGGTAACGGCCTGTGTGCCTGTAATTTGCGTGTTCCCATCTCCAAAAATCCATAAAAAAGAATTGGCTTTAAAGGGCTTTGCTGGAACGGTTACTGGTGGACTACTAGTATTGGTAAATAAATAAGTGAGCGAAGCGCATGGTGGTTGTTTGGCAGCCGTAAAACCAAGTACAGCTTCATCATTGCGTACGCGCAAATTCACATAAGAACTATCGGCAATATTGCAGGCGGAAGAATCTATAGATATTAATTTAACCCTATAGACGCCAATATTATTAAAGACGTGTGTGGCTTTGGGGGTCCTTGTTGTATCTCTTTTAGAACCATCGTTATAATCCCAGATATATAATTGACCCATAGCCAAGGAATCTTCAAAATCAACAGAAAGTGGCACACAACCAGAAGTGTCTCTGGGTCTTCCTTTAATAGAAGCCACAAGATCAGAACCCACACCTGCTAAGTTAAACGCAATTTTAATGGCGGCTAGGTTACATCCTCCACCAGCAGCTGCATTAAGGGCATTGTTATTGGGCCCCCAAACACCAGCCGATGTTGGGAATCTTGCACCACCACCACAGTTAGCACAAACAGACTGATAGATGATACCGTTTCGGTCAAAGCGGCTGGTACCACCATCTACGTGATCTGGATAAGCACCTCCATTTTGACCATAAAAACTACCATACTTTAAACTATTGGCGTTCTTCTCTAAGACAATAAAATAAAAGTCACTACCATCCGTGGTGCCTAAAACTGCATCAGGTGTTACAGTTAATCCCCTTGTTCCCGCACTTGCTGGATAACTGCCTTCTGAATTACCCAATCCACCCCAACCAGAAACATAAATATTTTCACAACGGTCAATCAAAAATGCTGTTGGCGATAAATTTGGTACAGAAGCATTGGTTCCAAAATTGGTGCTAAAAATCACCGTATTCATATCGGTATTGAACTTGGTGATGAATTGTTTACCACCAGATTGACTAAAGACGGCATTTTGCACAGGAATATTACCCGTGGTTGTTCCCATGATATAAGGAAAGTTGAATTTATCAAACTGGATCCCGTAGATCACGTCAATCCCATTAGTACCAAAATAAGTAGTTTTTTTAAGTGCCCCATTGTTGTCAAAAATGGCCACAAACCCATCACAAATACCGCCTTGAAAACTGGATTGATACATACCAGATTTATCTCCAAAAAAATCGCTACTGGCTGTAGGCCCTGCAACATACAAATCTCCATTGTCTGGTTTTAAGGCCAGAACATAAGCAGCATCATCTTCACCTCCACCTAAATAAGTAGAGAAAATAGGTGTGGCCAATGTAGGTGAAAATTTCATCACCACCCCATCCTGTGCCCTGCCATTGGCAGCACTTCTACCGCCATTATTTTGTTGTGCTGCGTTGAGCACTGGAAAATTCACTGACTGTGTGCAAGAGGACAAATAAATATTCCCAGCATCATCTAAGATCACTTCACTTCTACCATCATCTCCATAGTTTCTATCAATGGATTGTCCATATCCAGTGCTGATAATCTTTGCTTTTACATTTACACCATCGTCCAAACTCCCACCAATGATTCTAGAGCCAATCAGCGCAGATCCATTACTATTTAGTTTGGTTAGTACAATATCTGTTGCTCCGCCTGAACCCATTCTTGTATAGGTGTTGGGATAATCCGTAGAGGTAGTTCTACCTGCAATTACAATATTACCTTGTGCGTCTACCACCATACTATGTGGTTGATCACTTCCAGTTTTACCACCAATATAAGTAGCATAAATTCTATTAGCCCCTGTGGGATCAAATTTGATGATCCCCATATCATAACCAGTTAACCCCCCATTGGTAGCACCCCCACCAAAATTGGAATTATATGCCCCATTGCTCACCGGAAATCCATCGCCAAATACAATACCACCAGCATAAAAATTACCCTTATTGTCATAAGTGGCGGTAAAGCCCCAGTTACTAGCAGAACTACCAGAGAAAGTAGAAAAGATCAAAGGATCAATCACTAATGTCTGGTTCTTGTTTATAGGGTCATCAATATGAAAACGAACAATATTACCCTTTAGCTGAAACCCTGAAGCAATGGGCTTTCTACCATCATTAGTTAACTGAAAAGAAACAGGTTCTTGTTCAACAATATCTTTTACAGAAGTTTTGATTTGTAAATTTCTACCAGACATTTTAAGGTCTAATGCACCATCTACATACATGGCAATATTGGCTGGGTTTCCACCAGGATGCACAATAAATTCATACTTAATTTGCCCATTGGATGAATAGTACCTAATGTCAATATTATTGTAGAGGTTTTTATAGGTTACTGCTGTAAATACTTTACAATTAGAAACCCATTTACTGGCATCATTGCCAATAAAATAGTTGTTCACTGTTTTGAGGGCTTTGTCAGGAACTGCCTGCGGCGATGGGTTAGCATTTAAGAAAGTTACTTCATATACGTGACCTCGCAATTGTTGTATGCGTTGGGTACCAGAACCAGCACCTCCACCAGTTCCACCATTACCACCATCCAAATTTTGATCAGACAAAGCAGTTTTCTGAATAGGACTATTCACAGTAGCATTATGCTTGTGACCATTAATAGCAGCTAAATCATCAGCGTTATAGATTAGCATTCTATAACCGCCATCGGCCTTAATGGCAAATGCGCCATCGCCCATATCACCCTTAAATTTAATTTGCTTATCCCATTGGCCTTTGTTCTCAACAAACTCCAAATAACTCTGGGCATGCAATAACATGGCGGTACTTGATAATAGTACCAAAAACAATATCCTTCCAAGTAGTTTCAATCCTTTTTTATTTTAAGATACGTACTAATCCTTCCCCGATGCTTATCAAACTGTTAAGAATCAAGAAATCTTGCTCCAACCGTTTTTACCTTTCTGTGATTGAAGGTAATTTTTCAACTGCAAATTCTTTGCCAATATCAGTTCAGGGTCTTCCTCTACTAGCTTCTCAGCAGCTAATCGGGCTTTTTCCAGAATTCCCTTGTCATTAACAAGACTAGCCAGCTTAAAGTTCAATGCCCCACTTTGTCTGGTGCCCTCAATATCGCCAGGACCGCGTAATTCCAAGTCTTTTTCAGCAATCTTGAACCCATCATTGGTGGCACACATAATTTTGATACGTTCTCTAGCTTCCTTGCTTGCTTTGACGCTAGTTAATAATATGCAAAAACTTTTTTCAGAACCCCTTCCAACCCTTCCACGAAGCTGGTGTAACTGGCTTAGGCCAAATTTTTCGGAACTCTCAATAACCATTACGGAAGCATTGGGCACATTCACGCCCACTTCAATCACGGTAGTACTGACCATAATCTGGGTATCGCCACTAACAAAGCGTGCCATATTGGTCTCTTTCTGATCCGCTGGTTGTCGCCCGTGCACCATACTAATGCGGTACTTGGGTTCAGGAAAGAAACTCTTGACTTGTTCATAGCCCTGCATTAGGTCTTCAAAACTAAGCTTCTCACTTTCTTCAATAAGGGGGTAGATAAAATAAATCTGTCTACCTTTTTCCAATTCGGTTTTCACAAAATCCATGACCGATGCCCTTGCCGTTTCAAAACGGTGCACCGTAGTAATGGGAATCCTACCTGGTGGCAATTCATCCATGACGGAATAATCCAAATCGCCGTAGGCAGTCATGGCCAAGGTTCTTGGAATAGGTGTTGCGGTCATGACCAAAACATGTGGTGGCAATGTTGCTTTTGCCCAGAGTTTGGCCCTTTGTGCTACGCCAAAACGGTGTTGCTCATCTACAATGACTAATCCTAAATTTTTAAATTGAACGGTGTCTTCTATTACGGCATGGGTACCTACCACAAAATGAATAGTATCGTCCAGAAGCCCTTGCAGTATGCGTTTGCGCTCCTTGGTCTTTGTGCTACCTGTAAGTAAGGCAATCTCAACAGGCATTTCTTTGAGTAAATCACTCAGACCTTTGTAATGTTGTTGGGCCAAGATTTCTGTTGGCGCCATTAGACAACTTTGAAATCCATTATCGGCGGCTAAAAGCATACTGAGCAAGGCCACAATTGTTTTACCACTTCCTACATCACCTTGGAGCAAACGATTCATTTGTCTGCCCCTAGCGGTATCTGTTCTAATTTCTTTTAAGACCCTTTTTTGTGCGCCTGTTAATTCAAAGGGCAAGTACTTGGCATAAAATTCATTGAAGATTTCTCCTACTTTTTCAAATACCACGGCCCTGCTGGCGCGATGTCTTTGGAGTCTGGTCAAATTCAATCGCACTTGTGCTATAAAAAACTCTTCAAACTTTAATCTATGAAGGGCAGCTTCAAATCCTTTGGCAGATTTGGGATAGTGGATTTGGCAATGGGCTTCATACCTATCCATCAAACGCAGTTCCTGCACAATGGGTGCTGGAATATTCTCCATCAATTCATCTGGATGGAGTTGTGAGATGAGGGTATAAGTGAGCTTGCCAATTTGCCTCCCATTGAGTCCTCGAACCTTTAATTTTTCTGTGCTAGGATAAACTGGTTCTAAAAATGCCTGCCCACCTGCTTTGGCGGGTACAAAGGATTCTATCTCAGGGTGTACAATTTGGGGTTTGCCATTAAAAAAGCCCGTGCGGCCAAAAACCAGGTACTTGGTACCGGGAACCAGGTTTTTCTGCACCCAAGTAATACCCTGAAACCAGGCCAATTCTAAAATGCCAGTATCGTCTTTGAGCTGAGCTACCAGCCTACGCCCCCTTTTTTCACCAATGGTGTCTAGGAACATCAGGGTTCCCACCACTTGGATAAACTCCGTCTCTGGGCGGATCTCCCCTATTTTGCCAATCTGGGTCTTGTCTATATGCCTATTGGGAAAATGGTTCAGCAGGTCTCCAAAAGTGAAGATTTCCAGTTCCTTTTTGAGCATATCGGCCCGCAAGGGCCCAACACCCTTCAAGTATTCTATAGGCGACTGTAATATGTAATTGTTCTGACTGATACTGGAATTTCTACTACTGCAATGTTACAAAATGCACCGTTGCTTTCATCCATGAATCTTTTGCCCCCTTTGCTTATCTTCGCCGCATGGCAAAAGAGGTTGTTTTAAGTGGAATCAGGCCTACGGGCTTTCTGCACCTGGGAAATTATTTTGGTGCCATGCGTAATTATGTGCGCATGCAAGACGAGTATAACTGTTATTTTTTTGTGGCCAACTGGCATAGTTTAACCACACACCCCGATACCCGCGAGCTGCGCAATAGTGTGAACCGTGTGGTGGCTGAAAATATTGCCTGTGGCTTAGATCCAGAAAAAGTGGCTTTATATATACAGAGTGACCTGCCGGAGATTGCAGAGCTTTATTTGTATTTAAATACCATGGCTTATAAAGGTGAGTTGGAAAAAACCACCACATTTAAAGAGAAAGTGCGTTTGAGCCCAGACAATGTGAATGCGGGT
The DNA here is from genome assembly GCA_943372225.1 of Chitinophaga pinensis. Lineage (GTDB taxonomy): Bacteria > Bacteroidota > Bacteroidia > Chitinophagales > Chitinophagaceae > Sediminibacterium > Sediminibacterium pinensis_L. The sequence continues at coordinate 256,886 of CALRXV020000004.1, forward strand.
TTGCTTACTTATCCCGTACTCATGGCGGCCGATATCTTAATCCATCGTGCGGTAAAAGTACCCGTGGGTAAGGATCAGGAACAGCATTTAGAAATGGCCCGCAATTTTGCAGAGCGATTTAACCACCGCTATGGTGATGTTTTCCCATCGCCGCAGGCATTTAATTATGGCACTGAATTGGTGAAGATTTTAAGCCTTGACGGTAACGGCAAGATGAGTAAGAGTGAGAACCAAATGAATACCATTTTTCTGGCCGATGAAGACGAGCAGATCAGAAAAAAAATCATGAAGGCCAAAACAGATGGTGGCCCCCTTACCCCTAACTCAGTAAAGCCTGATTATATTGAAAACCTATTCACCCTTATGCGTCAGGTCTCTACTCCAGACACGGTGCAGAAATTTGAAGATGATTTCAACAATAGCTCAGAAGGCAATTGTATTATCCGCTATGGCGATTTAAAAAAGCAGTTAGCGGCTGATATGGTGGAATTTGTTGCCCCAATTAGGGCCAAAGCGGCAGATTTGCAATCCAATCAGGATTTATTGAAGAAAATTACCCGTCAAGGGGCCGAAAAAGCTCGCGTAAGCGGGGGCGAAACCCTGAGACTGGTTAGAGAAGCCATTGGTATGAATTAAGTCCTTTATTTTAAAGGATTCCATTCAAAATCTTTTCATTAAGTTCGTTCACTTATTCCAATTTTGTATTTTCATTATCATGGCAAAAGCTAAGAAACCAAAACACGTAGCGGTAGCAGGCAATATTGGGGCTGGAAAAACCACCCTAACAGAAATGTTGAGCAAGCATTACCGCTGGATCCCCCAGTTTGAAGACGTGGATCATAATCCCTATTTGATGGATTTTTATGAAGACATGCCTAGGTGGAGCTTTAACCTGCAAATTTATTTTTTAAATAGCAGGTTAGCACAATTGCTAGAAATACATCATGGAACTGAAACCGTGATTCAAGACCGTACCATTTTTGAGGACGCCAATATTTTTGCGCCCAACTTACACGAGATGGGTCTGATGAGCAAACGCGATTTTGACAACTATTTTCAATTTTTCCAGACCCTCAAAACCATGGTGCAACCACCGGATTTGTTGATCTACCTCAAATGTTCAGTACCAACTTTGGTGTCTCAGATTCAAAAAAGGGGCCGTGAATATGAAGAGAATATCCGCTTAGATTATTTGAAAAGACTAAACGAACACTATAACCGCTGGATTGAATCTTATAAAGAAGGTCCATTGTTGGTGATTGATTGTGATAAAAATAAATTTGCCGAGAACGAAGAACATTTTGGCGAAATCATCAGCAAAGTGGACAGCACTTTGTTTGGTTTGTTTTAATTAGCATTACTTATTTAAGTTTATAAATACCGCCTCTGTTACATTTATTGATGAGTCTGCCTGGAATGGCTTGATACTTCACAGTTTTTTTTATCCCGGAAACGGGACTGTAAAGTCGTTTCCTAAACTTAAATAAATTACCATGTTTTTTCTTGAATCTCAACGTCTGCGATTGATTCCGCTTACCAATGAAATGTTTCTTTCCTGCTTAAAAGATAGAGCCGCTTTTGAAACCAGTCTTGGTCTTATCCCCTCTCAAATGGAAGTGGATGCGTTTTTTAAAAAAGAATACGATGATGCTGTTGTTAATTTTTGGATACCCAATTTAGCTGCCTATCCTGATCAATATTTATGGATCACCAATTGGGAGATTGTTTCTTTAGAACATAATACCATTATAGGCGGCATTGGCATGGCAGGCTTGAATCTTTCAGATGGAGCCGCTACTACTGGTTACATGATTGACAAAAAACACTGGAATAAGGGTTATGCTACTGAAGCATTAAATTTAATTTGTGACTGGGCTTTTAGTCATCCACATGTGCTAAGTATTAAAGCCAATACTTTACTTGATGGCTATGCATCACAGCGCGTGCTCATTAAAGCTGGATTTGTTCAAATTGGTTCAGATGAACAAGAAACCCTTTTTCAAAAAATGAAATAGACCAATATCCCCTCTTAGATTTAAATAAGAGGGGATTTTTTATTTGTGGCAACCATTAACAAAACCCATTGATTCCAGCAATAAATCCTTTATTTGTAAAAATGCTGCCATGAGAAAAATCTTTGTTTGGATCTTTCAGTTGAAGGGATGGAAAATGGATGTGAACCTGCCAGAAGGTTATGAAAAATGCGTGGTCATTGCTGCGCCGCATACCAGCAATTGGGACTTTCTATATAGTCTTGCCGTATTTTTCAAATTAGAAATTCCTGTACGGTTTTTGGGAAAGAAAGAATTGTTCCGCTGGCCTATTAAATCATTTCTAGAAAACCTGGGGGGCATGGCTGTTCACAGGCAGAAAAACAATAGATTGGTAGACGATATGATTCAGCTTTTTCAAGACAATGAAAAACTGATGCTCATGATTCCTGCAGAAGGCACCCGTAGTTTGGTAAAAAAATGGAAGACCGGTTTTTATCATGTGGCGCTTGGCGCAAATGTACCTGTGTTATTGGGTTACTTGGATTATGAAAAAAAGCAGGCTGGTTTTGGCCCCCTACTCTATATGACTGGCGATCCAATGGTAGATGCAAATGCCATCAAGGATTTTTACAGAGGAATTCAAGGCAGGTTTCCTGAGAAGTTTTTCTTAGATGGATTGGTATTGGATAAATAAGTTAGAGAGCAGCATAGGCAGCCATCCAGTTGGCCCACCATTGCAAATCACCTATCACATTCTGGCTAATTAGCATGAAAGCTACATCTACTATTCCTAACACATAAGTTGGATAGATTTTCCCCTTTTTATGATCATCTAATAGTAAGATGCCAAGTATTAAAACAATTAGGCCATAAGAGGCATTTAATGTTTTATCAAAACTATCAAACCAAGGAATCAGAAACAGCATTCTGGCAATGGCCGGTGGCAACATAATCAACACGGTCATGCTCATGTTTCTTGCATGCAATTGCAACTGTTTGGCTTTACTAATCCCTTGATAAAAGAAATAAATCAACAGCAATACGGATACAAAATCCAAATAGGCTAAGCGATTAACTGCACCAGGAGGATAAGCTGCTGCGCTATTTAACATGCTATGAATCATTTTCAAACCTCCCAATAGCAATAAGGGGAATAAAACATAGCCAGCAAGTTTGCCAATTTTACCATGCAAAACCAATTTACCTTTTTGGTATAAAATGGGTTGAATGATTAAGACCAAAATCCAACCTCCAGCCAAGGCCCCATGTATATGATGGAAAATACTTACTTGGTTTAATCTGCCAAAATAAGACTGAGAAAACCCTACCCAAGTAATAATTAATGCAAGGGCAAAATAATAGGACGCATAAGGATAAAGTATGGTCGATTTGCCAGTTTGTTGTGAAGCCATATAGGGAAGCTTTGATAATGATATGTAATCAACCTAAAAATAAGGCTATTTTTTACGGCTCACAAACTTAAAACGACCCTTTACAAACTGGCTATTTTTTATACTAATTTGAATAGGTAATTTGAATTCAAATTCAAAAAATGAAGACCTCCGTGCTGTTTCTAAAATTAATTGGACTACTCATGTTTATCATTGCTTTTGTTGTAGTCTATGCATTAGAGCTTCAAAAAGAAACAACTTGGAATATTGCTAGCACTTTATTTGTGATAGGTTTACCTTTTTTTCTTTATGGAAAATTTCTTAAAAGAGAAAATAAGTCATAATCCATATTATATTAAAACAAATATTTTAACTAGTTCATTTGTAAATTCTGCCACATTTGATAATATACTCCTTTAGTATCTAATAGATGTTCATGTTTACCTTCTTCAACTAATCTACCTTCCTTTAAAACAAGAATATTATCAGCATTTTTAATTGTACTCAATCTATGAGCAATTATTATGATTGTTTTTCCTTGAGCTTTAAACCACTCAAGTGTTGATTGAACTTTAGATTCACTTAGTTGATCAAGATTGGAAGTAGCCTCATCTAGGATGAGAATTTCTGGATTTCTATATATAGCCCTTGCTATCGCAATCTTTTGTCTTTGCCCTCCTGACAGATTCACACCTTGTTCTCCAAGTAATGAACTGTACCCAGATGGTAGCTGCTCAATAAAATCATTTATCCCAAGCATTCTTGATAATTCAAGAATTCTTTTTAAATCAGGTTCATATTCACCTATAGCAATATTCTCAATTATAGTTCCAGCAAAAAGGTCTATATGCTGAGGCACGACCGAAACGGCTTTCCTTAAACTTTTATTAGAGATATGCAATAAGCTTAATCCTCCTATGCTGATATTACCTTCTTTTACAGGGTATATATTTTGTAGTAAAGAAAGTAGAGTAGACTTACCACTACCACTCTCTCCAACAATACCTGTTGTATCACATTGCTTAATTTTAAGACTTAAGCCTTCAAATACTATTGCTCTTGTGCCATATCTAAAATGGACTTTGTCAAAATAAATATCATCAATTAATTCGGGAGTAAGTTCTACTTTATTAATATCGTTACTTTCAACTTCTAAATCAATAATCTCAAATAATCTATCTGATGCTATCAAAGCATCTTGTATACTTTTATTTGCTCCAATTAGTGAATTAGCCGGACCAGTAAAATATCCTATAAGTGCATAAAAAGATAAAAGTTCTCCTGGAGTAAGTTCTCTATTTATAACAAAATATGCACCTGCCCAAAGAATTAATATTGTAAACAATCTTGTTGCAAAATCAGCACAAGTATTGAGGTAAAGTATCTTTATTCCACTTTTGTAAATGGAATTGAGAAGAGTGTAAAACTTATTTTCTGTTTTGACGTTTGAAAATTCCTCAATCCCAAATTTTTTAATGGTTCCAACGGTACTAATACTCTCTACCAATTGAGTCTCTAAATTAGCACTATTTTCCATTAATACTCTGAGCCACTTCTTATTGACTTTATTGCTAATCCAATAAATAATGATATATATGGGTATAATACAAAGCATTATAACAGCAAGTTTCCAGTAATACAAAAACATAATCAAAATGGAAGATCCTACTATTAGAACATTTACTATAATAGTTAAAGCCACGTCATTTATAAACATTCTTATTTTAACAGCATCACTAATACGACTTGTAATTTCTCCAACCCGCATTGTATCAAAGAATCGTTGAGGAAGTTTTAATAAGTGTTTATAATAACCAAGGATTAGTCTAGAATCAATATGAAGACCAGTATGTAATCCTAAAATGGTTTTAAAAGTTCCAATAAATACCTGAAATAAGAGTATTAATATCATACCCACACTCAACATATTAAGGAGTCTAAGATTGCCATCAGGTAATACAAAATCAATGAGTTTCTGTATATAGATTGATGAAGAAAGTCCAAGAATTGTGTAGACTATTGCACCAAAAAATGCTTGCAGCATTATTCCTTTATGCGGCAATATCAATTGCCAAAAACGCTTAGCATTTGATGTAGTTTGATTTCCCTTAACAAAACTATCGTCAGGAAGAAGAATTACAACAACACCGCTCCATTCAATTAAAAATTCAGAAATCTTCTTTAATTTGTATTGTCCAAAAGCAGGATCCATGATTTTGATATCATTACTAGATAATTTGTATATAACTACAAAATGTTGAAGTCCATTTTTTAATACAACATGAGCAATGGCAGGAAGCGGTATTTTAGACAAATTATCAGCTTTACCTTTTACACCTTTGGCTTGGAATCCCAATTTTTCTGCTGCTTCAATTAATCCCAGCACATTAGTACCTCGTTTGTCTGTACCAGCATACTGACGAATTCGACTTACAGGAATTTGAAGTTGATAATGTGCTGCAATAGAAGCCAAGCAAGCTGCCCCACAGTCTGTAATATCTCTTTGTTGTATTTTAGAATATTTATTCAATTTGAAACTATGTAGCTTTAAGTGGAGAATTGGGATTTAACCAATCATCTAATTTGTCATATAATAGTTGCCATAAAGATCTTCGAGCAACAATAAATCTTGCTTGGAAGTTTAAACCTTTTTTTAGTTTACCAGAAAATCCGTTTTTCAGATGTAGTTGTGTACTATCAAAACTGCATCTTACTTTGAATACTGGGGTATTATTAATTAGAGTAAAATCGTTGTCAATCATAGATATCTTTCCGGTCATTACACCAAAATAATTGTAATCAAAAGCTTCCAATTGATACCTTACAAGTTGCCCAACTTGCAGAAGCCCAATATCTCGAGGATTTACATAACATTCTCCAATCAAAGCACCTTCGGGTGAAATAGTACATATAGCCTCATTAGATTGAAGCAAACATCCTTTATATCTTATATTAATACCCTGTACTATTCCAGAAATTGGTGCTTTAACTAAATAGTAAGCGGCATCTATTTTAATAGTATTTAGTGTTTGTTTGAAATTGTATAGTTCTAAACGATATCTAACCAAATCCTGCTGCCATGTACTAAGTTGTTCTTGTATAAAAGCTTTATAGGAAGATTGTAATTTTTGAAAATTTATTTGTAAATCATAATACTCCTTACCACTAATAATTTTTTCGATTGCAAGTGGTGTGTTTATATCTAATTCTTTCTTTGCTCTATTGACAGATGCTTCTAAATCTTGTTTTTGATGTGAGAATCTAGCTAATTGCTGTTTATACAATGGCGTAATTAGTTTATCGATTGTAATAAATTCTAAATTATTGGAATTTGTAAGAATAAATAAATCATTTATAAAATTCTCTCTTTGACTAATCTCAAAGTTATTCATCAACATTTTACCTTCACTATTAGGATCCTTTAGTCTCAATATAACAGAATCCTTATTTACATTATCATTTTCCTTAAAGAATATCGTATCAATGAAACCTGTCAACATTGATTTAACTTCGGTCCGCTCTATTTGAGGGCGTGTAATACCTCTCGACTTAATTGAAATTTCAGTATAAATGAAAGGAAGAGAAATGACAAAAATAAAAATAAAGAGTAGCGTAAAAAGATTGATTAGCTTATAATTTCTCCTTATTTCAAATTCCTGTAAGTACATAATTACAAAATTTAAGGAAATAGAAATGATGTAGAATTTATTAAACAGTGTAGTGCCCAACCCCAAATAAAACCATATTTTATTCTAATATTCCCAATAATTACACCCATAAAAATCTGAGGAAGAACAAAAATTGGATAAAATAATAAAAGATAATAATTAATGGTATGAAAATTCAATATATGGATAAGTCCAAAACCAATTGCTATAAAATAAAATGTGAATTTATAATGCTCTCTTTTAAATCGATTTAAATTTTCCTGTTTAACAATTAACATTATTAATAAAAAAATAAAAAACGATTTGAATATTTTAATGAGATCTTCTGTTTTTGTTATATCTAAAATATGATTCAAAAAATTACCTGAAAATCTTAGATATAAAAATGAAAATGAAATTGCGATGCTTGATTTTTTAAGATTTAACGGAAGTCTAAAAATCATTTCTTCAATTAGTGGAATTGCAATTGCAATGATTAAATATGAGTATCTGCCAAACATTAACTTAACTCTACTATTGGAAATTCTCATTTCAATCCATATAGAATTTTGATGCAATATTTTAACTATAATCACATCGAAAATCATAATAATGATAACTGATAATATTGTACATGCGAATGTTACTAAATATGACTTGAAAAGAAATAATACTTTTTGAAAAAATGTATTACCTGATTCAATTTCAAATTTTGGGTTCTTTAAATCATTAAACATCTTACGAAAATTTTTCCCAGATGATATTCTCATCTGGGAAAATGAAAAAATAGAAGGCTCATCTAGTTAGTAACCCACCAATAATACTCTTAGCTAAATCACCAATTTGTATTATAAGATGATGCACTACCTTACCTGCTTTGTAAGCCGCGCCATCATGTCCTCCTTCAATTGTAATTGTTTCAATTGAAGTCAATTCTTTAACCCCTGTTTCAAATAAATTAATTCTTTTCATAAATTATTATTTTAAAGTTATAACCCAAAAACACCCCTAAAAAAATCACCGACATTATGAGCAACAGCACCAACAAAATTTGAAATAGCCTTAACATTTGCGACTCCATTTTCCCAACTTGGCCCCTTACCATAATAACCAGTATCTCCACCTGTTATTTCTAATTTATCTTGATAACTTAAATCAAGAAAATCATTAAAATTTTTATTTTTCATAAAATTTTTATTAAAGTATCACCCCTGTCTTTCGCCATGGAATTAAATATTCAGCGGTTTATTTACTTGCTTTTCTGCAAGAGTTCCAGTTTGTATTTCTAAGCGGCTGTTTACTTAACCCGCAGTAGTCACGTAACTACCAACGTCCATTTTTAAAAAACCCGCCGGTTTAATTAAGGTCAATTATGGATTAATACCTTTTGTTGCGCAATCAATATTTTAATATATTATATCCAGTAAACTACTACTGGATAACACACTGTATTAGTTAAACACCATGAATCAAACGAGACAGTATAGCCCGTTCTTAATTAAAAACAGTTTATACTTAAACAAACACTAAGAGGTTACAAAGAAATCGAATAGAATATTTCAAAGTCAACTATAGGGGAGAGAACGATTGTTAACTTTTATAATGTGAATATATATAATGGAAATTGAAAATAAAATAGGGTCATAGAAAAAAATTGTAAAATATTTTTAGTTCTCTCTGAATCCTTTCGCAGGATTTAGATACTCTTTTAAAATGATTTTCCCATTCACAAACTTAAAACAACCCTTTACAAACTTGAGCTTGTATTAATGCAAAGAGATTTATACTTTGTAGTATTCTGAATTCAATCAAATAAAAAACATGAGAGAAGCAATTCTATTGGCAGTTCTTATAATATCTGTTTATTGTTTACTCAATTCACTTTCAAGAGTAAACAACAACCAGGAATTAACTTTAGGAAAAAGATCCGCTTTAGTGTTTATCATTTTTTTGATCCCGGTAGTAGGATTTATTCTTACTAGAAAAATGAAATCTTTAGATGAATCTTTATAAGGAATTAGTATGGAATTGAATGACCCTAGTATGAGTATCTTAATTTGGAGTATTTTTTCTCTGGGTGCATTTTTATTTATTTCATATCAGGTATACAAATTTTTAAACCGGAACAAGTAGAATCATATTACCAATGACAACCGAAAAAATTTTAGAAAGGGCTAAAGAATCAGCCTGGCTAGCTTTTATAATTTATTCATTGATTAGAATATGGGGGGACTCTTTTAAAGATTACAGTTACTACTTTGCTTATTACTTTTTAATAGTTCGCCTATCTATTGCTTTTATTGTATGGTTTAGATCTGTTAAAGCTGATGGATAACCGAACTCTAAAAAATAAATAAAACAAATTCTGAAACTAATTCAATCTATACCATGTTTAAGAAAGCACTAAAATTTGTGGTCTATGCAATAGCACTATATATTGTTTTCCAAATAGTAGTGGTCATAATTTTTGTAATTAATTTTCTTTGGTCAAATAGGCTCCCCAAAAAAAAGGAAGAAATGGAAAAATTATATTCTTTAGAACAAAATTTTAATCCTGTTGAACTTGAACAATTTAAAAAAACTAAAGGCTATTTTCTTTTTCTAAGTACCAGTGAAGCGGATTCACTTAAGTATTATTTGAATCAGGCCAAAGAGGAAATGAATGATTCCACAAGTAAAATTTTCCAAAAGCAATAACCCATTAAATAGTTAATCGTCTTCTCAGTTTTAGTTTTAGCAGTATATCCTACAAAAACCAGCGCCACCCTCTCAGGTGGCGCTTTCTCAATTGTTCTCATAAGCAAATCTCTTGTCCCAAAAAGTTCTACTCTTTTTAGACTCTATAAAGGTGTTGGTGCAGCGGCTAGAATTTCCGCATCTACTCCGGAAGCATATTTTTCAAAGTTTTTGATAAACTGATTGGCTAGGTCATTTGCTACGCGGTCATAGGCAGCAGCATCTACCCAAGTGTTGCGTGGATTCAAAATTTCTGATGGCACATTGGGGCAGGTCTGCGGCACTTGCATACCAAATACTGGATGTGCTTCAAATGATACATTGGTTAATTCACCCTCTAGTGCTGCGGTAATCATGGCGCGGGTATGAGCTAGTTTCATGCGTTTGCCTATACCATAGGATCCCCCACTCCAACCGGTATTGATCATCCAAACCTGTACTTGTTGGGTGCGCATTTTTTCTCCCAGCATGGCCGCGTACTTACCGGGATGCAGGGGCATAAATGGTGCGCCAAAGCAAGCACTAAATGTACTCTTGGGTTCGGTTACACCCGCTTCGGTTCCGGCCACTTTTGCGGTATAACCGCTGATAAATTGGTACATGGCCTGACCTGGACTCAGTTTGCTAATGGGTGGTAACACGCCATAAGCATCACAGGTTAGGAAAAAAATATGTTTGGGCAATCCTCCAATAGATGGCTCTTGCGCATTGCTGATAAAATTTAATGGATAGCTAACACGTGTATTCTCTGTGATTGCTGTATCCTCAAAATTGATTCGGTTGCTGCCTGGAAAAAAATGGATATTTTCTACCAATGCTCCGGGTTTGATGGCGTGGAAAATCTCTGGTTCTTTTTCTTCACTTAAGTCAACAGTTTTGGCATAACATCCTCCTTCAAAATTGAATACACTATTATTGGTCCAACCGTGCTCATCATCTCCAATAAGTTTACGATGTGGGTCTGCACTCAATGTTGTTTTACCTGTTCCACTTAGGCCAAAGAAGATGGCTACATCGCTCTCGGCACCCATATTGGCACTACAGTGCATGCTCAATACTTGTTTGTCCTGAGGCAGGATATAATTCAGGATACTGAAAATGCCTTTTTTGATTTCTCCAGTATAACCAGTTCCACCTATCAATACCGTTTTATAAGTAAATGAAATCACTGCAAAATTTTCTTGACGGGTTCCGTCAACAGCAGGATCAGCTAAAAAGCCTGGTGCTTGCAAAATGGTCCATTCCGGTTCAAAATGATCCAATTCCGCTTCTGTTGGACGTAGGAACATATTGTAAGCAAATAGGTTGCTCCATGGATGTTCATTAATAACACGGATATTTAAACGATAAGCTGGATCGGCACAAGCATAAGCATCCCTTACCCAAAGTTCCTGACGCTCTCCCAAATAGTTGAGCAACTTGGTTCTGAGTTGTAAAAAGTATTTTTCTTCTATAGGAATATTGAAATTGTTCCAATTCACTGTATCTGCAGTAATGGCGTCTTTTACTGTGAACTTGTCTTGGGGGCTTCTGCCTGTAAATTTTCCAGTTCTAATACACAAAGCACCAGTATTATTTAAAACTCCCTGACCTCTGGCAATGGTTTGTTCAACTAATTCAGTAGGGCTTAACTGGTAATGTAACTGAGCATTTCCGGCTATTCCGGCTGCATGTAACATAGATTTTGGGGGCATCATGGTTGGTACCGACATATGCAAACAATCGTTAGTTAGTGTAAAAATAAGGGAATCCCTCATACCAACAACATCTACGTGTAGGCTGTACACGTTAACAAAAACACTAACATTTTTTTATATCAGTAGTTTTTATTCATGAATATCCTTGTTGTAGGTTTGCACAAAGACTAACCATGCCCAAAAACCTTTTTTTACTGGCTTTTTTACTTTTGTCCTTTGCTTCAATGGCTCAGTCATTGGAACAGGACCCAACAAAAAGTAAGTTTAAACAGGAAAATATTTTCTTTGGAACCGGTCTAAATCTGGGTATTGCTTCTCAATCATTCAACGTTGGGTTAAATCCAGAAATTGGATATAGCATCACCAAATGGCTTGACGCGGGGATCAATTTTAACGTGAACTATTATTCCCAAAACGCTACTGATTTTAGTACGGTTAAATACCAGAACTGGAGTTATGGTGGGGGTAGTTTTTTAAGAGTATGGCCTGTGAATTTTCTTCACTTACAAATTCAACCCGAATACAATTGGATCAATAGCACCCAAAAATTCACCAACTCACCTAATGTTTTTAAATACAAATACCAAGCAGAAAGTTTGTTGGTAGGTATTGGTTATGGATCACATTTTATAGGAAGCCGCTATTCTTATGTGACCCTAATGATGGATGTGTTGCAAAATCCTTTCTCGCCCTATAGAGACCAATTCAATGACCCCTTACCAGTATTCAGAGCGGGTTTTGGCATATATCTTAGACCAAGCAGGAAATAACATCTCCGGGACCATTACAAACAATTAATCGATCTCTCCAAGCCTCATACAAAAAGCCTTGTTGAAACATATTGTCTATATGGGCAATCAAGTGGTTATAGAAACCATTGCTGTTCAACAACACAATTTTTTTGTCGTGGATTTTTAATGTATTCCAAGTAAGCATTTCAAAAAGCTCATCAAGTGTACCATTTCCGCCAGGTAACACCACGGCAGCATCACAAAGTTCATACATCATTTTCTTTCTGATATGCATATCAGGCACAACGCGCAATTCGGTGATACCCTGGTGTCCATGCTCCCATTCCAATAATAATTCTGGGATAACTCCAATCACTTCTCCCCCATTTGCCATCATGGCATCTGCCACTGCTCCCATCAATCCCTTATTTCCGCCACCATAAATTAAAGCTATATCATGCAAGGCCATTTGTTTGCCCAATTCAAATGCCTGTTGTTCAAAAATTGGATCAGCACCAGATTTGGAACCACAAAAAACCGCAAAACGCTTAGAAGCCATAACCCTATTTTTAGCAGGGAAAATTAGGTGAATTATTTGTACTATTTTGCCGATTCTTATTCACCCTAGATTAAATGCCATGTCTCCAGTTATCTTATTCGGTTTTGTGATTGCCTATTTCTTGATTTTGCTAGCAGTTGCATGGGTGACTGGTAAAAACAGTACCAATGAATCATTTTTTATTGGCAACAAAAGTTCCAACTGGATGTTGGTGGCTTTTGGAATGGTGGGTACTTCTTTGAGTGGTGTAACGTTTGTAAGTGTGCCAGGTGCTGTAGCAAAAGAGGGCTTTGCCTATTTTCAAGTAACCATTGGATATTTAATCGGATATGTTGTCATTGCTTATGTGTTATTGCCTTTGTATTATAGGCTTAACCTCACTTCAATTTACAATTATTTGTCAGACAGGTTGGGTTTTAAATCTTATAAAACGGGTGCATCTTTTTTTATTTTATCTAGAACTCTTGGTGCTACGGCTAGGTTGTACTTGGTGGTGAATATTTTACAAGATGCCATCCTGAATAGCTTTGGCGTTCCGTTCTGGGCAACTACCCTGATTATTTTAGGCATGATCTTACTTTATACTTTTGAAGGTGGGGTTAAGACCATTGTTTGGACCGATACACTTCAAACTACTTGTATGCTTTTGGGATTGATTATTTGTGTGGTCTATATTCTCAGCAGCTTGAATATTGGATTTGCTGGTAGTGTAGAAGCCATGAGTCAGAAAGGTTATTCAACTATTTTCAATTTTAATCCTGATAGTAAATTGTTCTTTGTAAAACAGATTATTGCGGGAGCATTTATTACCATTACTATGACTGGAATGGACCAAGAAATGATGCAGAAAAACATTTCTGTAAAAACTTTAAAAGACTCCCAGAAAAATATTTTGAGCATGTCTGTTGTACTCATGTTCTCTATTCTATTATTCCTTTACCTAGGTGGTTTATTATACCTCTATGCAGGCCAACAAAATGTTGTGGAAACTGGTGATAAACTTTTCCCTGCCATTGCCCTGCACCATATGCCTCCCTTTGTTTCTGTCATTTTTATTATTGCCTTAATCTCTGCCCTTTTCCCAAGTGCAGACGGAGCCATTACTGCACTTACTTCTACTTTCTGCATAGACATTTTGGGCATCCAGCGCAATACAGCTTTGAGCGATGCGCGCAAAAAACAAATTCGTCAAAGAGTTCATTTGGGTTTTGCCGCTATTTTTCTAGTCTTTGTTTTGGTATTTAAAGTGGTGAATAGCCCAAGCATGATTGGGATTATTTTAAAAGTTGCCAGCTATACCTATGGTCCACTCTTGGGTCTATTTACATTTGGCATTTTGCTCAAACGCAATGTAAAAGACAACCTGGTACCCTTGGTTTGTGTGGCATCTCCCTTGCTTTGCTTGGTCATAGATTTAAACCAAAAAGCCCTGTTTGGTTCTTTTGAACTTGGGTTAGAATTATTGATTATCAATGGCTTGATTACCTTTTTGGGACTTTTCCTAATCTCCAGACCCCAAACTGCCCAAGAATAAACTAATTTCGCCCGATGGAATTGGTCCATCCCTTGGCAGAAGCTTATGCCAGTTTACAAAGTAGCCCAGATGATGCCCTTTTAGCGCAGATTCAAGCAGCAACATTGGCTGAGCACGCTCATGCCCATATGCTAAGCTCACCTGTACAGGGAAGATTTCTTTCTATGATGAGTCAACTGCTTCAACCCAAGCAGATTTTAGAAATTGGCACATTTACAGGTTATAGTGCCCTTTGTTTGGCCAAGGGTTTACAAGAAGGTGGCCAATTACATACCATTGAACTAAGAGAAGAAGACGCTTTAAGGTCAAAAGCCAATTTTAGCATTTCTGAAAGGGCAGAGCGTATACATTTGCACATTGGCGATGCTAAGACAATTATTCCCAACCTGAATCAGGCCTGGGATTTGGTTTTTATAGACGCAGATAAAACCGGCTATATAGACTATTACGAATTATTGGTGCCTAGAATGGCCAAAAACGGTCTAATCATTGCAGACAATGTCTTGTTTCACGGACAGGTATTGGAGACGCCTTTGAGTGGCAAAAATGCCAAAGCCATTGATGCGTTCAATGCCCATGTATCTGCTGACCCAAGAACGGAACAAGTATTATTAACAGTAAGAGACGGGTTACTCCTGATCAAAATCAAATAAATGAAGCAACTGGTATTTTTGATATTATTAGCAATTGGCACAATAGCACAGGCTCAACGTGAAAAAGTTCATGCCTATGTAAACCAATACAAAGACCTGGCTATGGCAGAAATGCGCAGAACCGGTGTTCCTGCATCCATTACTTTGGCACAGGGAATTTTAGAATCTCAATCAGGTGAAAGCAAACTGGCCCAAAAATCCAATAACCATTTTGGCATCAAGTGTAAAACCGAATGGACAGGAGAAAAAACTTATCATGATGATGATTTAAGACAAGAATGTTTTAGGGTTTATCCTTCTGTTGAAGATTCGTTTAAAGACCATTCTGATTTTCTAAAAAACAGAGAATACTATACCGCACTTTTCAAACTAGATCCTACTGATGATAATGGTTGGGCTTATGGTCTAAAGAAAGCAGGTTATGCTACTGAAAAAGACTATCCTACCAGGTTATTAAAACTGATTAATGATTTTGAATTGCACCAATACAGTGTACAGGCTTTAGAGAATAAAGACCTGCCCCTAAGTAATGAGCGCGTAGAAACCAAAGCCCCAACTACTCCAACCAATACACCCATTGTTAAAAGCAGTGCTGTAACTTCTATGCCCATTAACAATAGTCCAAGACTTAGGGTGATCAATCAAACAAAAGCTCCAGCAGAAGCAGAACAAGAGAAAATGGATTCACTTGTTACTCAAACGGCAATAGCAATTGAAAATGCACAACAGGAACAGGAGTTGGAAAAATCCAATAAGGAAAATTTTAAAGAGCCGGCTAAAAAACCAGTACTCTATCCTTCAGAACCCTTTACTATTAATCATACCAAAGTGATTTTTGCAGCAGCGGGTACATCTACATTATCCATTGCCAATAAATATGGGATATCATTGAGCAAATTATTTGACTTTAATGAAATGGAACAAAAAGACATATTAGATCAAGACCAATTATTGTTCCTAGAAAAGAAATTGAAAAAAGGCGCTAGCGATGTTTATGTTTGCAAAGCGGGAGAAACCCTTACAGAAATTGCGCAGAAAGAAGGAGTGCGTTTAGACGCATTAATGGAATACAATAACCTTACAAAAAACAGTGTCTTGACCGATGGTCAAAAACTGCAATTGCGCGCTCCTGAAAAGGCTGCCGGAAAAAATGTAAAATCACCCAAATAGATAACCTTACAATCTGCAGACATGCCAGTGATTGAATTACACAACAGACAGTTTGAACCCTATTTGCCTGAAGCCTTGATTCAAGAAAAAGTTAAAGAATTGGCTGCACAATTAGACCAGGATTATGCAGGCAAGAAACCTTTGTTTATTGCCATCCTTAATGGTTCTTTCATGTTTGCAGCAGACCTATTTAAATATTTGAGCATTGAAGCAGAAATCTGCTTTATCAAATTGGCTTCTTACAAGGGTACCAAGTCTTCTGGACAGATAGTTACCGCCATTGGATTGGATACGGATGTAAATGATCGTCATGTAATTATTCTGGAAGACATTATTGATACTGGTAAGACCATGAATGAATTCTTACCACAGCTTCGCAATCAACACCCCGCATCTTTAAAAGTGGCCATTCTCTTACACAAACCAGAAGCTACCAAATTTGAAGTTCCTATTGACTATTGCTGCTTTAGTATTCCCAATAAATTTGTCCTAGGCTATGGATTAGACTTTGATGGTTATGGACGCAATATCAAGGAGATTTACAAATTGGTTGGTGAAGAATAACAATTCCTACAAAGACCTGTCCATTATTTTTACCTAATTTAGGTTGTAATAGTTTGCACCATGATGAAAACAGCCTTTCTGGCTTGCTGTCTATTGCTGCTTGGTAGCAGCATTGCTGCACAGTATTATCTGCGCGGTGAGGTTAGAAATGAACGGGGAGCCATGCTAGAAGGAGTGAGAATTTATTTGGGAAATAAAACAGGGGCACCTTATTATAGTGGGAACAGTGGAGCTTTTGGCATTCCTTCCCAAAAGCTTATTGATACCCTCTTTTTACAAATGGATGGGTATGAATTTTTTCAACAATTGGTAGACACCAGAAAGATTCAAACCCTCACCTTAAAAATGCTGCCTGCTACGGCCAATCTTTACAAACACAAACTCAATTCATTTACCAAGAACCTCAATAATTATTCAGGTAATGGGGGTCTGGCGGGAGAAAGTTATAGTAGTCAAGTAGAAAATGAATTTGTAGATGCCAATCAATATCACCAAACTGGTTTTGCACTCAATATAGATCACGCTTCTTATAGCAATATCAGGCGGTTTATTCATAATCAAATGACCGTTCCTGTAGACGCTATTCGCATTGAAGAAATGTTGAATTATTTTAATTTTCCGCAGGATACGGGTAGTGTTGCAAGAGATAGTTTTCTGTGTAAAACTAGGATTACTAGTAGCCCATGGAATGAAAAAAACAAACTGCTTTTTGTACAAGTAGCAGCACCAAGATTAAACCTAGATAGTATTGCTGCAAGTAATTTGGTTTTCTTAATAGACATCTCTGGTAGTATGGACAAGCCTAATCGGTTGCCCTTGCTACAACAATCTTTCAAGCTATTGGTAGAAAATCTGCGCGCCAAAGACACAGTATCTATTGTTACTTATGGGGGAGATGTTTCCATTAGATTAAATGGGGTTAGTGGAGCTGAAAAAAAACGCATACAAGACGCTATTGATTCTTTGGATGCAAGCGGAGATACGCCTGGAGGCGATGGAATTAGAACAGCATATGCAATTGCCAAAAGAACTTTTATACCTAAAGGAAACAACCGGGTTATCCTTGCCACTGACGGTGATTTTAATGTAGGTGAAGCCACTGAAAAAGCCATGGAAGACTTGATTAGTCAGTATAGACAAACGGGTATTTATTTAACCTGCTTAGGAGTAGGCATGGGTAATTATAAAGACAGTAAACTGGAATTATTAGCCAAAAAAGGAAACGGCAATTTTGCTTATTTAGACCACTTGCAAGAAGCACAAAAAACCCTTGTTACAGAACTTACTCAAACACTTTATGCCGTAGCCAATGACGCATTTGTAGACATTGATTTTAATCCAGAAATAATAAAGTCATATAGACTTATTGGTTTTGATAATAAGAAAAATGCATTGGAAGACAGCACTACCCAATTACAGGGTGGAGAAGTTGGAAGTGGTCATAACCTGATGGCAGTTTTTGAACTAGAGCCAAGAGACAGTAGTATTACTAAGGGCAATTTGGGAAGTCTAAATATCAATTTCAAAAAGTCCGACACCACTTCTTTTCAACAACAATATTTTGATATTCCTTATGCTCCAATTCCCTTTCAAGCAGCTGAACAGGAATACCGATTTGCCACGGCTGTTTGTATGTTTGGGGCAATTTTAAAACAATCGGGCTTCGCCAAAAAAATCAGCTTTGACCAGATCTGGAGTTTGGCTTCTCTGTCTTATAAAACGGATGATCGCTATCAAAAAGAATTTGTTTCCTTGGTAGACGCGGCCAAACAAATCTATCAACCAGACAAAAGAAAGCGCAAAAGAAAAACGCAGGACCAGGGCCCTGCGTTCTAACAATTTAGTATCGCTTTAGCTAAAAGCTTCTCTAACCCTTTCAAAGAAACTCTTGTCTCCCTTATTGGGATTGGGTTTAAAATTATCGCTATTGTTTAGTTTTTCTAAAATGGCTTTTTCATCTGCACTCAAATGTTGGGGTGTCCAAACATTTACATGAATCAATTGATCTCCCCTACTATAGCCTTGCACTTCAGGAAAACCTTTTCCTTTTAATCGGAAAATTTTACCACTTTGTGTACCTGGTGGTATTTTAATTTTGGCCCTGCCATCAATAGTGGGTACTTCAACCTGAGTTCCAAATGCCGCATCAGGGAAACTTATATGTAAGTCAAATGCTACATTCAAACCATCGCGTTGCAATTCTGCGTGCGCTTCCTCCTCAATTTGAATAATTAAATCTCCGTTTGATCCGCCACGCTCTCCTGCATTTCCTTTTCCACTCATGCTCAATTGCATGCCTTCATGCACACCGGCTGGAATATCTATGCTAATGGTCTCTTCTCCATACACCCTTCCCTCACCCTTACAGTTACCGCATTTAGCAGTAATAGAAGTTCCTTCTCCATTACAAGTAGGGCAAGTAGTAACGGTTTGCATTTGACCCAAGAAAGTATTGGTTACTTTGCGCACTTGTCCACTTCCGTGACAGGTATTACAGGTTTGAACACTGCTTTTGTCTTTGGCTCCACTACCCGAACAGGTAGCACAGGAAACATGCTTTTTTACTTTCACATTCTTGGTAACACCCTTGGCCATTTCCTCAAAATTCAATTTGAGTTTGATGCGCAGGTTGCTACCTCTTTGGCCTCTGGCATTTCTTCCACCACTGGATCTAGAACGTCCACCACCACCGCCAAAGAAATTACCAAACATATCGTCACCAAAAATGTCACCAAATTGGCTGAAGATATCATCGGTATTCATGTTGCCGCCAAATCCACCACCACCTGCACCAGGTGCAAATGCAGCATGACCATAACGATCATACTTGGCTTTTTTATCGGCATCACTGAGAATCTCATAAGCATTGGCTGCTTCTTTGAATTTCTCTTCCGCTTCCTTGTCTCCAGGGTTGCGGTCAGGGTGAAATTGCATGGCCACTTTCCGATAAGCTTTTTTAATCTCTTCGGCACTGGCACCCTTGCTTACGCCCAGTATTTCATATAAATCTCTCTTCATGTATGCTAACTATTGGTATTAATTGCCTACCACCACTTTGGCAAAACGGATAATTTTATCGTTCAGGTAATATCCCTTCATTACTTCGTCCAAGATCTTGCCCTTTAATTCCGGTGTAGGTGCAGGAATCTCAGTGATGGCTTCGTGCTTCTCCACGTCAAACTCAGTGTTGATGCTTTCCATGGCTTTTACACCCTTGTTTTGCAAATTGCTTCTGATTTTGTTGAATACCAACAATACACCTTCTTTCTGAGCGGCAATATCGTCTGATCCTGCCAATTGTTTCTCTGCTCTATCACAATCGTCTAAAACGTCAAGCAAGGAAACAATCACGTCTTTACCGGCGGTTTGAATCAAATCCAACCTTTCCTTAGCCGTTCTGCGTCTGAAATTGTCAAATTCAGCCATTAAACGGAGGTATTTGTCTTTTTGCTCCTGTAATTCCGCAGTCAATTTATCCAATTGGTTCTCTTCAGCAACGGGCTCGTTGAGTTTAGAGGTTCCGGCTGCATTTTCGTCAGTATTGATATCCACTTGGGTGTCAGTCTGGTTGTTTTCGGGATTGTTGTTGTGCTGCTCCATCTCTTTATCGTCTTAATTTATAAAAATTGCTTGATAACCAACTATGTCAAAAATATTGCCAAGCAAAGGAAAGGGAAAAAATGACAGGAGAATCGCTTCACCTATCTTTGCCGAATGACAAAACTGTATCTCAGAAAGAAAATCGCGCCAAGGATTGCCAATGGTCATCCCTGGGTATATGGCAACGAAGTAGAAAAAATTGTGGGCGATGTGGTGGCCGGAGACATAGTTGACGTCTATTACAGTGCTGAAAAATACGCTGGAAGGGGCTATATCAACCCCCAATCCCAGATCTTGGTTAGGTTGTTAACCCGCAAACAAGAGACCATTGATGAGGCATTTTTTCACCAAAAAATAGCTAAAGCTTGGGATTACAGGCAAAAACTGGGTTATACTGAAAACTGCCGTTTGGTTTTTGGCGAGGCCGATGAACTTCCCGCCCTGATCATTGATAAATTCAACGATTATTTTGTGATCCAGACCCTCTCTTTGGGTATGGACCGTTGGAAGGATGCCATTGTGCGTAGTCTGGAAACTATTTTTAGCCCTAAGGGCATTTATGAACGTAACGATGTTCCCGTTAGACAATTAGAAGGGCTACCCCTTCAAAAAGGATTTTTGTCTGCTCCTTTTGACACCAATATTCAAATTGTAGAGAACGGTTTAAAGTTCTTGGTAGATCTTGAAAATGGTCAAAAAACAGGATACTTTTTAGACCAACAGGATAATCGCAGAGCCATTCAAAACATTGTCAAAGGGGCCGACGTGCTAGGTGCATTTACCTATACGGGTACTTTTGAAATACACGCTGCGGCTTATGGGGCAAAATCAGTTTTGGGTTTAGACATTTCTGAAAATGCAGTTGCTCAAGCCAATAAAAATGCTGCTTTAAATGGACTAGATAGTATCTGCAAATTTGAAGCCATGAATGCTTTTGACGTGCTCAAACAATGGGGTAAAGACGGTCGTAAATATGATGTAGTCATGTTAGACCCACCTGCATTTACCAAGAGCAGAGAGAGCATTGGCAAAGCCATTACTGGTTACAAAGAAATTAATCTGCGTGGCATGAAACTCTTGCGCAACGGGGGTTTCCTTGTTACGTCTAGCTGTACCAATTTGGTGAATCCAGAAATGTTTTTGTCTGCAATTGATCAAGCTGCTAAGGACGCACGCAAAAGAATTAGACAAGTTGTGTTTCAGGCACAGAGTTCAGACCATCCCATTATCTGGGGAATGGAAAATACCAATTACCTCAAATTCCTGATTGTAGAAGTTTGCGATAGATAGCCAAATATTGGCTGCAAAAAAGCTGCTTATTTGTTTACTTGAAACTTGCCGGATTCAACAATTTTTCCGGTCTGATCACGCAATTGATAGATGTACAAACCGCGGAGGTAATTGTCATCTAGGGTGATATTTAGTTTGGTATCAGTAAGTCTTTGTTCAGTCATTTTTTTTCCAAAAAAGGCAAAAATTTGTAAGCTGTATGACTTGTCTACCGATTTGTCAAACTCAAAAATAATATAGGAAGTAGCAGGGTTGGGATATACACGCATGATCTTGGTACTAGTGACCATAGGGGTCTCATTGTCAGCAACAAAACTGCTGCCAACAACTAGTAAGATCATTAAATAGAGCGTGTATACATACTTCATAAGCTTCCCATCACTTGGTTTTCAATGGAAAATTAGCAAAACATTGTTAAATAAAACAATATTGTCAATTTTTTTAACATAAAGAGGCCTCGCACTACTGGTGCGAGGCCCAAAATTATTCCAATGAATTAGTTTAATCCAGCCAAACATTCTTGGATGGCAGTAAAGCTAGGCAAATCACCCGGTGTAGGGCAAACTTCTGCATAACGAACTACACCTTCTTTGTCTATTACAAAAGCGGCACGTTTGCTCACACCTTGCATTCCAAAAGCTGGGAAGGTTTCATACAAAACGCCAAATGCTTTTGCAGCATCCTTATTGAAATCACTCAATAAGGAGAAATTTAATTTTTGTTCTTCTTTGAATTTACCCAATGTAAACAGGGAATCCACAGAAACACCCAATACAGTTGCATTGGTATTGTTGTACAAGGCAATATTGTCGCGAATACTGCACAATTCAGCGGTACAAACACCGGTGAAAGCCAGAGGAAAAAATAACACAACAGTGTTCTTATCAGATGCGCCTAGGGCAACTTGATTTTTCTCTGTATCAAACAAGGATAATACGGGGGCTTTTTCGCCAACTTGAATGCTCATGGTAAAATTTTTAAGTGCTGCAAAATACGTCAACTACCCATTTGAATGGTCATTAATCATTACGAAAGAGGAAACAATTTTTCTTTCTAAAGGTTTAAAGGCCTTAAATCACCATTTCTGGCACTTGTTCTGGCACGATTAACCTTCCAGCAGTTTTTGCTACAATCTCTGCTACGGTAACTCCTGGAGCCCTTTCTAATAGGATAAATCCCTCTGGTCCAATTTCCAGTACCGCTAGTTCAGTTACCACTTTTTTGACACACTGAATTCCAGTAAGGGGCAGACTGCACTGGGGTAATAACTTGCTCTCTCCTTTTGGATTGGTATGCATCATGGCCACTATAATATTTTTGGCACTGGCTACTAAGTCCATGGCCCCACCCATACCCTTTACCATTTTGCCTGGGATCTTCCAATTGGCAATATCACCTTGATCGCTCACTTCCATGGCGCCTAAAACGGTTAGGTTAATCTTACCTGCACGGATCATTCCAAAACTTTCTGCACTGTCAAAAAATGCCCCTCCTTTGATAAGGGTCACCGTTTCTTTTCCTGCATTGATAAGATCAGCATCAATGGTTGCTTCTGTTGGATAAGGCCCCATACCAAGAATGCCATTTTCACTTTGAAAAAAAACATCCATGCCTTGGGGAATATAATTGGCCACCAATGTGGGAATGCCAATACCAAGGTTTACATACATACCATCGCGCAGCTCCTGCGCAATGCGTTTGGCTATGCCATATTTGTCAAGTGCCATGTGATGATTTTAATGGGATGATGGAATTTGTACCGTTCTTCGTTCAATTCTTTTTTCATAATTGCTGCCCTGAAATATGCGGTGTACATAAACACCGGCCACATGTACCTGGTCTGGATCTATTTCTCCTGGCGCTACCAATTCTTCTACTTCTGCAATGGTAATGGTTCCGGCTTTGGCCATGGACGTTGAAAAATTTCTGGTAGTCTTTCTAAACTGTAAATTTCCCAAATGGTCTCCACGCCAAGCTTTTACCAAGGCAAAATCTGCGTGTAATGCCAGTTCCATTAAATGCATTTTACCATTAAATTCCCTTACTTCTTTTCCTTGGGCTATTTCAGTTCCATATCCTGCAGGTGTAAAAAATGCGGGGATTCCCATAGCAGCCATTTGAATGCGGGTGGCCAGAGTACCCTGTGGCACTAAGTCTACTTCTAATTCTCCGCTCAAGAGTTGTCTTTCAAATTCTGCATTCTCTCCTACATAACTACTGATCATTTTTTTGATCTGTCTTGTTTGCAACAACAAGCCCAATCCAAAATCATCAACTCCGGCATTATTTGAAATACAGGTAAGACCTTTAACAGCTTTGTCTACTAGGGCCTTGATACAATTTTCAGGAATGCCATTTAGGCCAAACCCTCCTAGCATAAGTGTTGCGTTATCAGGAATGTCTGCGATGGCTGAAACAGCATTAGTAAATACTTTATTCATGGGCATAATTAAGCCCCGAAGTTAGAAAAACTAATGATTGTTAGCGTTGACTTTTGGGAATTTTAACAGGTGGCGGTGGAGGAGGCGCTTTTTCTCTTTCCTTGTAAACATAGATGGAATCCATCAATTCTTTGAATTCCTTGGGATGGGTTTCATAGTATTTGTAACTATTGTAAAACTGTTTTCGGGTTGTGCCGTGTATGGCAAAGACTTGCTCATACAATTGAATATTTTCTTTTTTACGCAAGTTTAAACTGTCTTTGAGTGTGGTTTGTGTATACCACTCATCTGCCCGCATAATGTCCCACATGGCTTGTTTCATGGTGTTGATGGGCAATATGACTTGGTCCTTGGGTGTCTTTTTACAAGCCAAGAAAAATAAGCAAACTCCCAATACTATGATCCATTTCCTACTCATTGTAATGCTTGTTTGTATTTGCTTGAATTCACAATATCAATCTCACTTAGTATTTCTACTGCCCTTGCTTTTTCTGTTGCCGATGCGTCTTTAAAAATGCCCACCAATTCTTGGTATTTACCCTGCATAAAAAACTGCAGGATCATAGTATTGGGGTTTTCTTTATTAAATGCTTGCAATTGTATCAAGGCTTGTAAAATATTGCCCCTGGCTTCGGCTTCATTGTCATATAGTTTATCCATACCTGCACGATAATAGGTATAGATGACGTCATGAATAATATTGTATTTATTATTGGTCAGGTTCTCATTAAGCCAATATCTATTGCGCAAACCATCAAAAATGCGCCAACCTGCAATATTCTTCCCTTCCGGTGCATTGGTTACTACATTTAGTGCTTTGTTAAACTGATTTTCACCTGCTTTGGGGCTAAATGAATCATTGTCTAACCCAATAATAGAATAGGCATAAAACGCAAATACGGCTGTTAGATTAGCGGCAGAAGCGTCATTCCCTTGCACCCTATTTTCATTGAATTCAACGGGTTGAAATTCTATGTATTTAAAGGTCAGATCTGCGTCTTGGTAATTTACAATGGCTGATTTATAGGAAGCATTAAAAATGGGTCTAGCCGCTTGTACAGTAAGTGTTGCTTTGTAAATATTGGGCTCCACTACTTGTTCTATGTTGATAATAAAACTGCAGTCAATTTTCTCTTGCAATTTGTAAGTTTCATTGGTCCACTTACGGGTGTTAAGTAGGTTGGTTAATTGTTGCTGTAGATTGGTAAATATTTTCCTATCAACATTTGTTCCTACCCTATTGGAGATAACTGTTACGCGCGCATTAAGTTCCTGTGCAGCTGTTGTTAGAACCAACAATTGACATGCCGCAACAAGTATGAGTAATTTCTTATGCATGAATCTTGGATACAATGTATGAAACAATTTGCTCTGCTACAATGGTTTTTGAAACCAAAGGAATGAATAATCCAGCTCCGTCTTGGTCAAGAATGGTTACTTGATTCTGGGAACTTCCAAAACCAGCTCCTTGGTCATTGAGTGAATTGAGTACAATGGCATCGGCATTTTTGGCCAAGCGTTTTTTCTGAGCATTTTCCAATTCATTCTCTGTTTCTAGTGCAAAGCCTACTACAAATTGACCGGGCTTTTTGGATGCGCCCAAATGGGCTAAAATATCTTTTGTTTTGACCAATTGTAGGGTTGGGTCTTGGGACGATTTTTTAATTTTTTGTTGGGCAATATTTTCCATTTTATAATCGGCAACGGCCGCGGATAATATGGCAATTTCTATATTCTCAAATTCCTGATTACAAGCGTCAAACATTTCTGCGGCGCTAACCACTCTTACCAATCTAATACCCGAAAAGCTGGGACTTAGGGCTGATGGTCCAGTTACCAATACTACATCGGCACCTTGCAAATACAGGGCTTCTGCCAATGCAAAACCCATTTGGCCTGAGGAATGATTGCCAATAAATCTAACAGGGTCAATGGCTTCAAATGTTGGACCAGCAGTAACCAAGGCTCGTTTTCCTTTTAAACTTTCTTGTCTAAAAAACCTACTGACCATTGCGTGTAAAATGGTTTCTGGTTCAGCCATTCTACCAGGACCAAATAAACCGCTGGCCAACTCACCAGTTTCAACAGGCATGATATAAACACCATCGTTTTGCAAGGTCTGTAAATTTCTTTTGGTGCTATTATGCTGCCACATGTCTTCATCCATGGCTGGAGCCGCCATTACCGGACAGGTTGCAGAAAGATAACTTGCCATAAGTAAGTTATCACATTGACCATTAGCCATTTTAGCAAGTGTATTGCAGCTTAATGGTGCAATTACAAATAAGTCTGCCCACCTACCCAATTGCACATGATTGGACCACCCTTCGGTTCCTGCAAGTTCCATTAACACAGGATGATTGGTTAGTGTAGACAAGACCAAGGGAGATACAAAATCTTTTGCAGCAGGAGTCATGATTACCCTTACTTCTGCACCAGCTTTTACCAATAATCTAACCAAAAGAATAGACTTGTAAGCTGCAATGCTAGCCGTAATTCCCAATAAGATTTTCTTTCCTTGTAACATGGTTCCTAGTTAGACTTGAAAATAACAAAAAACGACAGGCAAATGCTGTCGTTTTAGGTATTTACATAAATTTTATCTATTAACGGAACAGGTCGTTCTCGTTGTTTCTTCTATGGTAGATTTTATTTTCCATGAATTCTTGGGTAGCCAAGATTGCAGGGTTAGGCATTTTTTCATAAGCCCTAGAAATTTCTATCTGTTCTTTGTTCTCATGAATTTCTTCCAAACTATCTGTATGGCTAGCAAATTCTTCTAGTTTATTATGAAGCTCTTCACGCAAAGAAATATTGATCTGATTAGCCCTTCTAGCAATGATGGCAATAGATTCATACAAATTACCTGTTTTACCTTTGATCTCAATCAGGCTTTTGGTTTCTACAACGCTGGCAGTGTTAGCGCTCATTTGCCTTCTTAATTTGCTCATTTTTTCAGGTTTTTGATAAAGTTATTTGTTTGTGTTTTTATTTTGGCCACTTCTGCCAGGTATTTGCTTTCACTAAATCGCTCTGAAAAGTCAGCGCATTCTGACAACACTTTTTCATAGCGTGCCAATTGCTTGTCTTCATAGCTCATTTCAGCATATTTGAAATAAGACTTAATTACTTGCAGCTTGTACTCATCGGCCTTTTTGGAATCCGGGAAATTGTCAGAAACATTTCCATAGGCAATGGCCGCTGCTTTAAAGAATCCCAGGTTGTAATACAAACCAGCACTCTTATAATCCTTGGCTTCCAATTTCTCCCTGCATTTGTCAATAATTTCAGCCGCCTCTTTTCCGCGAGCAGAACTTGGGTGGGTATTGATAAATGTTTGCATCAAACCAATGGTTTTATTGGTATTGGTTTGATCAAGGTCAATCTTGGGAGACTGCTTAAAATAGCAGTAAGCCCGCATGTAATCACATTCTTCCACTTTGGCACTATTGGGGAAACTCTCTACAAAACTCTTAAACAGGTTCTCTGCATTCAGATAATCCTTTTGGTAGTAGTAGGAATAGGCAAATTTATAGTAAGCCTCTTCATATCCTGGAGTGCCTTTGATATAAGGAAAAATGTCTTCAAAGAGCTGTTGTGCGTAACTGTAATTCTTTTGCTCGTAATACTGGTCCGCCATCTTATGCTTGTACTCGTAATCCTTGCTCTTCACAATCTTGGAGAACTTGTTGGAGCAGCTGCCGAGTACTAGAACCAAAAACAATAAAATGAGGATCCTATTCATACAAGTTTGCAAAATTAGTTATTATCGGGCAATATATAAACTTGGATCTTGGTTTGGGCCAAATCCTAGTTAAGAATTACCTAAAAAGGCTGTTCCACCTAAGCGGAACAGCCTTTTGACTGATTCAAACAGGAATTATTGCTTGTCTCCTTCGCCTTCCTGCAATTTTGCCTTGATTTCGGCAAGTGCGCTCAGGTCTCCCAAAGTTGTTTTTTCAACCTTGGCTTGGATGTTTTTAACAGCTTTCTTAGTGCTTTCAGATTCAGCTTTTGCTTCTTTTTTAGCAGTTTCTTTCACTTCAGCTACTTGTTGTTCCCAGATACGAGCGTGGCTCAATACAATACGCTTTTCGTTACGATCAAATTCAATCACAACAAACTGTGTAGTTTCGTCAGCTTTCACTGTAGAACCATCTTCTTTGTTCAGGTGACGGTTAGGAGTGAATCCTTCTAAACCATACTGCAATTGTACTAAAGCACCTTTGTCATCTTTGCGGGTAACGGTTCCTTCATGAACAGTACCTACTGCAAAAGTATCTTCTAGTGCATTCCAAGGATCTTCTTCCAATTGCTTGTGTCCAAGTTGCAATTTGCGATTTTCCTTATCAATGCTCAAGATGATGATATCAATGTGCTCACCTACCTTGGTGTAGTCAGTTGGGTGATTGAAACGCTTTAACCAGCTTAAGTCGCTGATGTGGATCATACCACCAATACCTGGCTCCAATTCAACAAATACGCCATAAGGAGTGATGTTTTTCACCAAACCTTTGTGCTTGCTGTTTTCAGGGAATTTGGTTTCAATAGTGCTCCAAGGATCTTGGCTCATTTGCTTGATGCTCAAGCTCATTTTCCTTGCGTCTTTGTCAAGGGTAACCACTTTAGCTTCGTACTCATCTCCTAATTTGAAGAATTCCTTAGCATTGATTGGGGTGTTAGCCCAAGTGATTTCAGATACGTGAACCAGACCTTCAACACCAGGCTGAATTTCTAAGAATGCACCGTAATCTTCAATATTTACCACTTTACCTTTTACAACTGAACCTTCAGACAAACCTTCAGGCAACACGTCCCAAGGATGTGGAGTCAATTGTTTCAGACCAAGACTGATACGTTTTTTGTCGTCGTCGAAGTCCAATACAACCACTTGTAATTTCTGGTCCATCTTCACCACTTCGCTTGGGTGAGAGATACGTCCCCATGAAATATCGGTGATGTACAACAAACCGTCTAAGCCACCAAGATCCATGAAAGCACCAAAGTCTGTGATGTTTTTCACCACACCTTCTAATACTTGTCCTTTTTCTAGTTTGCTCATGATTTCGGCACGTTGTGCTTCAATATCACTTTCAATCAGCGCTTTGTGAGATACTACGGCATTCTTAATGGCTTCGTTAATCTTAACCACTTTGAACTCCATAGTTTTTCCTACAAACTGATCATAATCAGTAACTGGTTTAACGTCAATCTGAGAACCTGGCAAGAAAGTTTCCATACCAAATACGTCTACAATCAAACCACCCTTGGTTTTGCTAGTAACAGTACCAGTGATAACTTCACCAGTCTTGTGTACTTCAACAATTCTTTCCCAAGCACGGAAGATGCGAGCAGATTTACGGCTCAGGTGCAAGTTACCGCCCCTGTCTTCTTTTTCAACTACCATCACTTCCACTTCGTCACCAATTTTCAAGCCTGGTACGTCACGGAATTCGTTTAGTGAAACCAAACCATCGCTTTTAAAGCCAATGTTGATTACCACATCAGTTTTGGTAAGAGCTACAACTCCACCTCTTACAATCTCGCCATCGGCAATTTGTACAAAGGTTTCATCGTAAACTTTGTCATACTTCAAACGTTCAGTTTCGGCATAAGAACTTACGTTACGTTTGTCGATACTCCAGTCAAAGTCATCGTGTGCTGTTTCAACAGCAACGGGCGCTTCCACAACCGCTGTAGGTGCTTCAGCCACAGGTGCATTTGTTGTTGCAGTAGGAACTTCAACAGCTTCTGAAGCTGCGGCGTTCTCCTGTGCATCTGCATTTAATTGTTTCAAGAAAAATTGCATAAAATAACCCCGATGGTTTAAAATTCGGGGCTGCGAAGGTAAGCAAAAGACGGGATTTACAAAGGAATTTAGCCCTAAAATTGGCGGTTTCAGGGCTAAAAAAGTTGTTTTTGGGACAAATTTGGGGTCTATGGCTTGGGCAAAAGGTGTTTTTGCACTTTTCCAAGGGCAGTTCTGGGTAATTGATCAATAGCCAAAAACTTTCTGGGTACTTTAAATGAAGCAAAGGTTTTTTGACAGGCAGCTTCAATGGCCGATAGATCTGCAGTAGGTTCTAGCACCAAATAAGCAACCGGCATTTCTCCACGGGTTTCGTGAGGAATCCCAACAACAGAAGCTTCTTTAACCCCGGGTTGTTCCAATAAAAACTCTTCAATTTCCCTTGGATAAATATTAAATCCCCCACTAATAATTAAATCAGATTTTCTGCCCCTAAGCGTAAAATATCCATCAGCTGAAACCACCCCCATATCACCTGTTTTAAAATAGCCGTCTACAAATGCATCGGCGGTAGCCTGTTCTCTTTTCCAATAACCGGCAAATACATTGGGGCCTTTTACATAAACTTCTCCCTCTTCATCCACTTGGGCCATACTACCATCTGGCTTGACTACTTTGGCAGAAATACCCGGTAGTGGAAATCCAATTGTACCAGGTCTTCTTTCTCCAAAATAGGGATTGCTAATATTCATCAAGGTTTCTGTCATGCCATATCGTTCCAAGATCACTTGTCCATATTTTTCTTGAAATGCTTCTAGCACTTGTGCAGGCAGTGGTGCTGAACCACAAACAAATAATCTAGCATTGGACCCAATCAGCTTTGCAGTTGCTTCTGGCAGATCTAGTAAACGAATGTAGACTGTTGGCACACCAAAGAATAAAGTTGGTTTGAATTGTATAAACTCTTCCGCAGCTTTTTGGTGTTCAAATCTAACTAGAAGTTTCATCGTGCACCCACTCATAAGCCATGCGTGAATACCATTTCCCAATGCATGTACATGAAACAAAGGCAAACTCAATAAGAATCTGTCTTGCTCTTTTATTTGCCAACAGTTTACTAGGTTTAAACCATTGCTTATAAAATTATTGTGCGTAAGAATAGCGCCTTTAGAAGTACCAGTAGTACCACTGGTATATACAATAGCCGCTGGGCTATCACCATTAAGGTGGCTACTATCTATAGGAGTGTCATTAATTCCGGACAATGCTTGCACAAGTTCATTTAATTGCCATGCATCAAAACCGCCAGGAACTGGACCATTGGCAATGAGTTTCTTGGGTTCCGCATCTGATAAAATATGTCCTATCTCTCTTTCTTTGTAAAGAATATTTATGGGAACAAAAATGACACCCGTTTTAATTGCTGCCAGATATATGTCAATCATTTCTATGCAATTCTCTAGATAAACCGCTATTCTATCCCCAGGTACAAAACCAGTTTGAATCAATAAATTGGCTACCTGATTGCTTCGTTGATCTATTTGTCCAAAACTTATAGACTGTTGGTTGAATTCTAAACCAACATAATCCTTTTTTCCTTTGAGAGAAATGTCAAAAAGATGCATCAAATTCATGGCTATAATTTAATCTGTTTTGATTTTTAAGGACACCACTGCAATCAAAGTTGCAAAAATTCCCAACGCTAAAAATGCATTTGAAAAATTACCTGCACCATCGGCTATTTTACCAACTATTGGAGTGCCTACCAATATAAACACAATCCCTAGCATATTCACCAGACCCATTGCAGCCCCTGCCCTACCTGGAAACAAATGTGCTGCTCTATTAAACACACCTGCATAAGGCAAGCCACATCCCATGCCTAATAAAAGAATGGCCAAAATATCCAAACCCAATTGTTGAGGAAAATAAGCTAGGAGTAAACAACCAGCGGCATTCATCAATAAACTTCCTAATAACAACTTTCGCACGCCAATCCATACAATCATTTTGCCACCCAATGGTCTGGAAACTAGTCCCAATAATAAAACCAATGATGCAATAAAACTGATGATTAGTTTACTAGAAAAACTAAAGTTTTCTTTTAATAAAGTGGTGATCCAAGAACCAATCACAATGACCAAACCAAATGATGCCATTTGAACCAAACCCATTAACCATAATTCTCCATGAGAAAGCATTTTTAACAAAGAACCATGTGGATGTTCTTTTGTTCCTGCTGCTGGCGCAAGAAAAATCCAAGCCAACAACACCAATACCGCAACTGTTGCAGATGCAAGAAATGCAGCAGACCAACTTTGAAAATATCCTGCAATTTGTGGAATTGCAAATATGACAAAGCCTGAACCTAATAAAACACTGGCACCATAATAACCTTGATACAATAATAATTTATCGGTTGGAGTAGATTGAAAAATATATCTAGCCCCTGCAACAAAACTAGTTCCAGTTCCAAAACCTACTAAGAATTTCCAAAACAATAATTGTTCATAAGAACTAGCAAATGCAATTCCAAAATTTCCAATACAAACAATAGAAAGGGCAATGGTAACCACTTTTTTGGGGCCAAACTTATCTGCCAAATGTCCTCCTGGAATTTGCATGATAGCGTGGGTTAAAAATATGGCCGTTGTTAGAAAACCAAACATGGTTTTGGTAAAAGGATGTTCTACACTATCAAAGCTTTTCATCAACCAATCTTTTAAAGGCGCATGATTGGTATAATTGGCGGAAAATGCAAATCCAACCAATATGGCGTAGATAAGAGCTGCTTTGGGATTTGAAGAAACGGTTTGTTTATTTTCCATATACTTGTTTAAATGCTTGTTTTACATAATTGGCCCAAATGGCATATCCTGCATCATTATAATGAAGCTTGTCATCCCTAAACAAATTGCTGATGGGTTTGCCATCTTGGCCCAAATAACTTGCAGCAGTTTCAACATAATACAAATTAGGATGCTGAGAACAATATTCTTTAATTAATTCATTGGCTTTTGAAATTTGATCCCAAACGGCCCATCTTTTTTCTGATGGTGAAATTTGGTTCCAGAAAATTGGAATGGCAGGATACTTGGCCCTTATACGCTCAGTGATATACTTGACTAATTCCAGATCCTGTAAGGGTGTTTTATCAAGATTGTTTCCAACTATATCATTACCCACATAAAGGAATATACCTTTCAGATCTTTATGGGCTTGGAGCAACCTGTCTAGATAAAAGGCCACTTCTTGTAACTTGGACCCTCCAAATCCACGATTGATGGTTTTTAGTGGTTTCATTTGAGCTGGCAATTGCTCCCATAAACGGATATAAGAACTACCAATAAAAAGAACTGTTTGACCGTCTCCTTTTTCAGTTTTGTCTTTGACTTCTAGCTTAGCAATATCTTGCTCCCATTTAAAAATTTCGGGTTTATCTGGAGCATTAATTTTTAGCTGTGTAAAGAGCCAAGCACTCAAATCTTGAAGGGCACTATCTTGCTTTTTCTTGTCATTGTCTAAAGTATGACCTGAACCATAAAACAATCTTAGCCCCGTAGCAATACCTTGCTGCAATGCTTGGTTGTATAAAACAGTACTCCCATATTTGAATCCATGGTAATTGAAAGAAGAATCAAAAGGAACTGTTTTATCTGCCGTTCCGGCGATGTTAAACAAGGGAGCATCGCCCTGTTTAATCCAATGATAATCAATCATGGCCCCCCAGCAATTAACAACAGCACTAACTTTAGAAGAAAAGCCAGGATTGCCACTATTACCTTCAAGATTACCCCATTTTTTTTGGTCCACGGCTTGTGGAATTTCTTCTTGATCTAGATACGCTAAATGCATAGCAGTTTTGGCTCCCGCAGAACTGCCCATGACAAAAATTTGATCAGGGTCAATTCGGTATTTGTCTGCATATCTTCTAAAAAATCTAACTGCTGCTTTGGCATCTTGAACTGCCCGATACATGGCTTCTGCATAATCATTATCCGTTTTGGTTTTGGAGATTCCCAAACGGTAATCAATGGTAGCAACCATATATCCCCTTTTGGCAAGTCCATTACAAATTAGGTTGGGATAGGCTCCTGATTTGGTATTGCTCTGAAAGCCTCCCCCATGTATAAAGATCATTAAGGGTCTTTTTGTGGCAGTGTCAATTATTCCTGGGGAATACAAATCCAATAGCAATTCCTCCGTTTTTCCATTTAGATTTTGGGCAGATCCGTAGGCAATATTCAATATAGAATCTTGGTTATTGAATAGTACATCTTTAAAGCGAATTGGCTTTTGAGCTTGGCTTTGGAATATAAAATTGACTGATACCAGTAATAATAAGTACTTAATATGCTTCATGGCAGTTTTTATTGGCTTAAATATCCCATCAAACTGGTGAGAAATCAAAAACTATTGAGGCAGAATTGACATTATTTCCAATAACGTTTTCGTAATTTTCAAATTCAATAAAAGATAAACTTAAAATAATAAACATGAAAAAATCCTTCGCCTTATTGATAGTCCTTGCTTTGGGCTGTGGTAAAGACAGCGGAAATCACAGCATTGCCGTACCTGATGTTGTTTTGGCACAACAAAACAGAGCAAATATTCAAGGTATGATCTTGTTATATGATGAAGAAGGCAATCGCCAAACTGATATGAGTGGGGTTGTTGTTAGTATTGACAATAGTACCGTCAGTACCAAAACAGGTACAGATGGGAAGTGGACACTAGACAGTATTCCTTATGGAACTTATGATATTAGTTATGCCAAGCAAGGTTATGGTACTGGTAAAATCATGGGAATCTATCATGCTGCTACCAACCATGCTACCACTTTAATTTCAAAAAGTGAATCAATGGCTGTAAATTCTAGCATCGCTGTTAGCAATTTAGTAATTACACCATTTAATGCTGCTATTCAAGCTGCAGGTGTAACTGGGTTTCATATTGATCCTGTTTTTAACAATCCTTCCGGTAAGGATAAATATGTTAGATTATTCTTTAGCGACAATGGTACTGTGAATTCTAATAATTATTTAGCAGAAGTAAAAGTGAGGAGTAATGGCGCTGCTACACAATTGAATGATTTTAATTTAACCACGAGCTTTTTTGAAAATCTAGGTTTCAAAAAAGGTCAAACCATTTATGTGAAAGCTTATGGCGATAGCTTCTTGGCAGATGAATATACTGATCCAATTTCCAATACTACCATCTTTCCAAGTTTGAGCACCAAACCTAGCTCAACAGTTTCATTTGTTTTGTCTAGCAAATAAGAAATAGCTTATTTAAACTAGCATTATAAAATACTGCTGGTTTGAACATAAAAAAAAGCTGCCCTTTTAATGGGGCAGCTTTTTTTATGCGTTTAGTTGAATGATTAATTCCATCCACCACCAAGAGCTCTATACAAACTAACCAATGCATTGAGTTTCTGTTGCATGAGTACTGACTCTTGTAACTCAGCATCAAACAAACTATTTTCTTGGGTTAATACTTCTAAATAAGAGGTATAGCCAAAATTGTACCTAGCATTTGACAATTCTAATGCCTTTCTTCCCGCATCGGCTTGAATCTTTCTATTTGCATATTCCTCAGCAAATGTTTTGTTGGCAATCAGCGCATTATTCACATCAGCAAATGAAGCCAATACTGCTTGTTCATATTGCAATTGTGCTTGTTGGGTTCTAATTCTTTCTACTTGAACGCGCTTTAAGTTTTGACCAAATTGAAAAATGGGGCCTACTAATCCAGCAAATCCATTAGCTACAAATCCATTACTAACTAAGGATCCCAATTGGGGGCTTGCAAAACCTAATAATCCAGTAAGTGAGAAAGAAGGATATCTAGACGCTTCTGCTACACCAATTTTCTCGTATTGAGCGTTTAACGCCTTTTCAGATGCCCTAATATCAGGTCTACGCAATAATAATTGAGAAGGAAGTCCAGCTGGAATAGTTGGAGGCAATACTTGATTAAACAGGGTTGCTCCTCTAGAAATAGCACCAGAAGATTTACCCATTAAAAGATTGATGGCGTTTTCTGTTTGCACAATCTGTCTTGAAATATTAGGAATCAGGGCGGCAGCCTGAGCCTCTTGTTGTACAGCTTGGTAACGATCCAGTTCAGAAATATACCCCTTTTCATATCGTTGCGTGATAATCTTGGTACTCTCTTTTCTGGAAGCCAAAGTGCGTTGGGCAATTAACAAACGATTGTCCAAATCTCTGAGAATAAAATACAAATTAGCTGCTTCTGCAACAAGACTCAGTTTTAAGGCGTTTCTATTTTCATCAACTGCCAAAATTTGTGCTCTTGCGGAAGCAGTAGCCCCTCTAAGTTTACCCCAAAGATCAATCTCCCAATTCAATACCCCTGCAGCTTTGAAAACAGCACTATTCAAACCACCGGCTACTTTTAGTGCATCGTTTCCTGCTGTTCCTCCACCTGCTTGTAATTGGTAATTGAAAGAGGGATATTGGTTAATCTTGATAATATCTGCCTGCATTTGTGCTTCCAAAACTCTGGCGCTAGCTAATTGCAGGTTGCGATTATTATCTAATGTGGTTTTGATAATGGTTTGCAAAGCAGTGTCTTTGAATAGGTCAAACCATTTAACCAAGGGAGTGGTATCCGTATTGGCATTATCTGCATACGCTGTAGGCGTAGCCGTTTGTGGTTGCTCGTATGCTTTGGAAACACGGCAACTGCCAAACAATAAAATAGCACTCAGTGAGAATATAAATAATTGCTTTGTCATGTTAGTGCGTTGAATGATTGGTAACAGTTTCTGGTGCAACACTTGCTTTTTTCTTTTTCTTGCCTTCAATTAATACAAAGAAAGCAGGTATCAGGATTACCCCAACAATGGTGGCAACCAACATACCACTGAATACAGAAGTACCCATTACCCTTCTTGCTTCTGCTCCTGCACCGGTAGCAGTCATTAATGGAACTACTCCTAGAATAAAGGCAAAGCTTGTCATCAAGATGGGTCTAAAACGCAACCTAGCACCTTCAATGGCTGCTTCAAATGGTGGCAATCCTTCATTGTCCATTTTCATTTTAGCAAACTCTACAATCAAGATGGCGTTTTTGGCATTCAATCCAATCAGCATCACCAAACCAATTTGAGCAAATACGTTGTTTACATAAGTGGTAGCATATAAACCGCCAATAAACAATCCTAATAATGCACCCATTACCGCCCAAGGGGTTCCCAACAAAACGCTGAATGGGAGTTTCCAACTTTCATATTGAGCGGCCAAGATTAAGAACACAAACAAAAGCGCCATAATAAATACAGACGCACCTTTACCTGCAGATTCTTTTTCCTGATAAGAAGTATTGCTCCAAGAATAACCAATATCATTGGGTAATACTTTTTTAGCAACCCCTTCCAATACCCTTAATGCCATATCAGAGCTTACGCCTGGTGCTGGCACACCACTCAATTCTGCTGATCTATAAATATTAAAGTGGTTGGTAAATGATGGACCAGTAGTGTCTTTTACTTTAGCCAATGTTCCTAGAGAAACCATGTTTCCATTTGGATCACGGACAAAGTATTGGTTAATATCATCTGGCTTGGTTCTATATTCTGCTTCAGATTGCATATAGGCCCTATATTGTCTTCCATATGCATTGAAGTTGTTGATGAATGCTCCACCCAAATAGGCAGAGATGGCACCATTTACTTCTTGTAATGGAATACCCATTTTTTGCACTTTCTCTTTATCTACCTGAATAGATTTTTGAGGTACAATAGGTCTAAATAAGGTATAAATTTTTCCAATCTCGGGACGCTTAGATGCAATAGCAATAAAGCGTTGGGTTTGCTGTGCCAAATAAAGCGGAGACTTACCAGCTTTGTCTTGCAACATCATAGTAAAACCTGCTCCTGAACCCAGACCTTGAATAGGTGGAGGACCAAATACAATTACAGTTGCTTCCGTAATATTTTTGGTTAACACCCCATTCATTTCAGTCACAATTTGAGCAACTGTTTTTTTCCTTTCATCCCAAGGTTTCAAACTAATAAATGCCATAGCTGAATTGGAAGTGGCAGTACCAGATAAAATATTAAACCCATTGATGGCAGTGTAAGAACTGATCTCTTCCATTCCTTTAAAATAAGATTCTACTTTTTTAGAAATGGCTTCTGTTCTATCCTTAGAAGCTGCATCTGGCAACTGAATGGCCAACATAAAATAACCCTCGTCTTCTTCAGGTACAAATCCTCCGGGCACTTTAAATGCTAAGTATCCTGTAGCAGCACAAATACCCAACAAAATCATCACAGTCAAGAACAATCTTCTAGCGGCAAAACTGGCCACTTTTACATAGCCATTGGTGAACTTATCAAAGTACTTATTAAACCCGTCAAAGAACCTTTGTAATAAACCCTTGCTAGGCTTTTTGGGTTTTAATAAAATAGCTGCTAATGCCGGGCTCAAGGTTAAGGCATTGAATGCCGATAGTGCTACAGAGATGGCAATAGTTATAGCAAATTGCTGATACAATCTTCCTGTAATACCTCCTGATAATGCCACTGGAATAAACACCGCACAAAGAATTACGGCAATGGCCACTACAGGTCCACCTACTTCTTTCATGGCTTTGCTAGTAGCTTCTTTGGGGTTGAGCCCATGTTCCATTTCATGAATCACGGCCTCCACAACCACAATGGCATCATCTACCACCAATCCAATGGCCAATACCATTCCTAACAATGACAATTGGTTTACAGAGAAACCCAATAATGGGAACACAATAAAAGTACCAATCAAAGAAACTGGAACCGTTAACAAAGGAATCAAAGTAGCCCTCCAGTCTTGCAAGAATAAGAACACCACTAAGATTACCAAGATTACGGCTTCAAATAATGTATGCAATACTTCTTCAATACCAACGGTAATGGCTTGTGTAGTATCTAAACTGGTGGTATAATCTAAGCCCTGTGGGAACCTAGATTTTAATTCATCCATTTTTGCTTTTGCTTTGTTGGCTACGTCTAAACCATTTGATCCAGGAATCTGATAAATGGCAATGGCCGCACATGGACTACCATTTAAGTTGGAACTTAGGTTATACATCTGTAAACCCAATTCAATACGCGCAACATCTTTCAATCTTACTTGGGCACCATTAGCATTGGATTTGAGTAAGATATTTCCAAAATCTTCCTCTGATACCAAGCGTTGTTGCAAAGTAGCAGTATAAGTATTTTGAACGCCTGGTGTAGAAGGA
The DNA here is from genome assembly GCA_943372225.1 of Chitinophaga pinensis. Classification (GTDB taxonomy): domain Bacteria; phylum Bacteroidota; class Bacteroidia; order Chitinophagales; family Chitinophagaceae; genus Sediminibacterium; species Sediminibacterium pinensis_L. Next base: position 295,894 of record CALRXV020000004.1, read on the forward strand.
GCATCGCCAAATGCACCACCGGGTACAATATTATTTTGAGCCTTGATGGCATTCATCACATCAGAAGCAGTGATTTTCAATTTTGCCAAACGGTCAGGTTTTACCCATATTCGCATAGCATACTCTGAACTACCCATCACAGATACATCTCCTACCCCTTTAATCCTTTTCAACTCGTCAATCAAGTTGATAAAAGCATAGTTATTAATGAAGTCTGCATTATAGGATTTTGAAGGAGAATAAACAGAGAACATCATCAATGGGAAGGTCAATGATTTCTTTACGTTTACTCCTAAGTTAATTACTTCGGGAGGCAGGAATGGATTGGCTCTTGACACCCTGTTTTGTGTGAGCATATTGGCCACATCCAAGTCAGTTCCTACTTCAAAAGAAACTTGTAAAGTCATAGAACCATTATAGTTCACTGACTTCATATACAACATGTTTTCTACCCCATTTACCTGTTGTTCAATTGGGGTAGCCACCGTTTGCTCCATGTCTACCGCATTGGCACCTGTATAGGAAGCCTGTACTTGTACCATCGGTGGTGTGATATCGGGATATTTTGCAACCGGTATGCCTTGAAGTGTCAATAATCCCATAATCACAATGAATATGGAAATGACCATGGCAACTATTGGCCGGCGTATAAAAAATTCACTCATATAAATCAGTTAGAGATAAGATTATTGTTTAGAAGTGGAATCATAATTCCAAGTAACAGGGATAACTTTAATCACCACATCAGGTTTGACCACCATGCTACCCAAAATAGCCACTTTGTCTCCTGGTTTCAAACCACTCTTGATAATCCAGTTACTTCCTACTCTTTTACCTGTTTGAATGACGGTTGGTTTTACCATACCACTATCATTGAGTACAAATGCTTGGAATAGATTTTGAATCTGATTCACTGCTTGTTGTGGCAAGAGAATGGCGTCTTTAAACTCATCGGTTTGCAAACGCAGTTTCACATATTGACCAGGTTTGAGTAAGTTTTGTGGATTGGGAAATTCTGCTTGTACCAACAATGATCCAGTTGCGGGATCAATTTGCCTATTAGACAAACTAATTTTGCCTTTTTCACTATACACACTACCATCACTTAAGAGCAATTCTGCAGACAGTTGGTCTTGCAGGATCTTGTGAGAGTTACCTGCTTTACGTTTGGCAAACATTAGGTATTCGTCTTCAGTGATAGAGAATCGAACACGCATTTTACCAATTGAAGAAACCGTATTCAAGGGGCCCCCTGTATTCAATTTTCCAATATAGTCACCCACCAATACTTTAGAAATACCAATGACACCAGTTATGGGAGAAGTGATTCTAGTGTATTCTAATTCAATCTTGCTATTTCTAAGGGCTGCAGCTGCTGCGTCTACTTGAGAGAGAGATGCTTCATAATTGGCTTTTGCCGCATCAAGGTCTCTTTGACTAAGTGCGTGCATGGCAGTTAGGGGTTGAACCCTATCTAACTCTGCCTTATTTTTTACTTTGGCAGTATTGGCTTGTGCCAGATTTGCTTGGGCTTGGTCTATTTTATTTTTAATTGGCAGGTCATCAACAGTATATAGTAATTGACCTTTTTGAACCATATCACCTTCTTTAAAATGGATGCCAGTAATCCAACCTTCTACCCTTGATTGAATTTGAATGTCTTCCTGACCAAAGGTCTCTCCAACATAATCAGTGTAAAATGGGATAGTTTGTTGACCTACCGTAACCACGTTAACTTCTGGGTTAAGTGCGGCTGGGGCTTCTGTTTTATCCTTGCAGGATGGCAATAAAAAAAGGGTTAAGCTTCCGGCCAAGAGGACCGATGGGAATGATTTCATAATTAACTCATTGATAGGATTGGTTGAAATGTCACCCTCTAAAAATAACGCAAAACCGTGTATTATGTAAATCTTGCATGGAAAGCAGCAAAAAAACTTGTTTGGATTATGGAAACCTATACAAAGCTTTGGTTTAAGTGCATAAAAAAACCGGTGAATCAGTTCCACCGGTTATAAAATAGGTAACTATATTTTAAGACTGAATATAAGTCTGCAATTGAGAAATGGTTTCCTGCTGGTTTAAAATGGTTTCTGTTACAACGTCATTGATAGAGATTATCCCTACTAATTTTCCGGAATCATAAACTGGTAAGTATCTAATATGTTTGGAACTCATGAGCTGCATACATTTTTCAACAGAATCCTGGGGTGCCACTGGGGGAAAATCAGTGGTCATAATTTCACCAACAGGTGTTTCACTAGAATGCCTCCCTTTTAAAATCACTTTTCGAGAATAGTCTCTTTCCGTAATAATGCCCAAAAACTTGTCCTCCTCCATCACCACCAAGGAGCCAATATTTTGTTCCGCCATCAATTCTAGGGCTTTAATCACGGTAAGGTCTGGGGAAACAGCACTTACTTTATTTCCTTTTCTTTTTAGGATATCGCTTACTTTTCTCATATGGACAATTTGAGTGTTTAATTTAATCAATCTTGGGCATAATTGCAACTAAAGTTTTGCAAAACAAGCTGCTTAATATTGGGCAAATTGGCCAGAAAACCCATTTCTACCTATAACATTTATCATAATTTAAGGAAAGAATAAGTTGTATAAATTGGGAAAGAACTTTGGTATGATTAAATTGGAGTCAAAATTATTGCCATGAAAAAAATGTTACTTACCCTGACAGCCTTCGTATGTATGATAGGCATGAGTCAAGCGCAAACAAAAACTGACGCTAAAGCTGCTGGTGCAAAAGTTGAAAAAGCAGCACCTGCTGCAAAAGCTGCTGCTGCTGCTGCCCCTGCTGCCAAAGCCGCTGCACCAACAAAAAAAGATGGTACTCCAGACATGCGTTACAAAGAAAACAAGGAAACAGCTAAACCAGCTGGACCTACTAAAAAAGATGGTACACCTGATATGCGTTATAAAGAAAACAAAGGCGCAGCTCCTAAGTCAAAAGGATAATTTACCTGAATGGATAACGGCCTCCATTGGGGGCCGTTTTTTTATGCCCCTGTACTAATATGTTTTGCTGCAATCCATCCTGAAGTCCAGGCATTCTGAAAATTAAACCCACCTGTTACTCCATCAATATCCATTACTTCGCCCGCAAAATAAAGATTGGGAATTTTCTTGCTCATCATGGTATTGGCATCTATCTCTGATAATTTGATACCTCCACAAGTAACAAACTCTTCTTTAAAAGTTGTTTTGCCATTCACTTGAAAACTATGACCAGTAAGTAATTGAATCAACTTGTTTTGATCCTTGGATGCCAGATCGGCCCAACGGATCTCTGGATTGATACCAGCCGTTTCTAATAAAAAGACCCAAATTCTAGAAGGCAAACCAAAGGGATTTCTATTGACTAATTTTTGAGCCGACAAAGATGTTCTAATGCCATGCCAGGCTTCACGCAAACTGTTTTCATGGTAGTCTGGAACCCAATTAACGGTAATTTGATATTGGTAAGACGCATCGGCCAATTGTCTGGCTCCCCAGGCAGATAGCTTTAATACTACTGGACCGCTCAATCCCCAATGAGTAACGAGTAGAGGCCCTTCTTCAACTAATTTGGTGCCATTAATTTTTACTTGAGCCCTTTCTACCGCCACACCCATCAATGCCGTTATGGGATGCTTGGGTAAATTAAAAGTGAACAAGGAAGGAACAGGCGTTTCAATCTGATGTCCTAATGATGTGAGCCATTCAAACATAGAAGCTTTAGGATAGCCACCAGTTGCAACACATAACCATTGGCATTGAAAGGTCTTTCCATTGGCAGTGAGTAGTTGAAAACCATCATTTACTTTCACAGATGTTACTTCTGTTTGCAGCTGCACTTTTACACCGTATTTGTCTGCTTCTTGTAAGAGACAGTTAATGATGGTTTGTGAATCATTGGTATCCGGAAACATTCTACCATCTTGTTCCGTTTTTAATTGTACGCCTCTTTCTTCAAACCACTCAATGGTATCCTTGGTGTAAAACCAGTGAAAAGATTTTTTGAGAAACTGTTGACCCCTTGGATATTTTTTTACCAGATCTCCAATTTCAAAACAAGCATGTGTTGTATTACACCTACCACCACCACTTACTTTTACTTTAGATAATAATTTATTGCTTTTTTCAAGAATCAGAACTTCCAAATTCGGATGCATTCTAGCTGCATTCACAGCACAGAAAAAACCCGCTGCGCCTCCCCCTATTACAATCAACTTTTTTGACATGACGTTATTTCATAAGCATGATGGCAGCAAATGTTTCAATACCATTCCAAAGATTTCTTAACCGAATATTTTCATTCTCTGCGTGCTGGTTATTGTCATGATTTGCTACTGGAACAGTAATGGTTTTAGCTTTTAATTCCCTTTCAAAAACAAAAAGCGGAAGACTACCACCAACTGATGGCATTAATACCACTTGGTCTGCAGTGGTAGATTGAACTGCTTTAATAATTTGTTGCGCAATGGGCAGGTCCATAGACGTTCTTTGAGCATTATATCCTTCACTCATTTGAACTTTTGCAATCTTGCTGTATTGCTTTCTCTGAGCCTCAGTAGGGTCTTGATCAGTAACAAAATAACCTTGTGATTTAATATGGTCAACCACTTTTAATTGTTGCTTTCTAGCGTCATTACCCAAGACCAATCTCAGGTCTAAAGATGCGGTAGCTGTGGTAGGAATAACATTACTAGAAAGCTTACCAACATTGGCACTTTGTAAGCCGTTTATATTTAATGATGGTTGCAAAATGGCTTCAGATAAAGACCAGTTGCTATTCTCTTGTTGCAAAAAGCCCAGCTCATTTTTCATCTGTGCATCTGGTGCTGGAATGGCAGCTAGGGCTTGTTTTTCTTTGGCAGAAAGTGGCGTAACATCGTCATAAAATCCCTTGATCAAAACCTTCCCATTTTCATCTTTCATAGACGTTAATAGGTGGGTTAATAGGTTAGCAGGATTGGGAGCCCAGTTACCATAGTGCCCACTATGCAAGGGTCTTTTACTACCGTACACTGTGAGTTCAATATGGGTATCACCTCTTACACCAAATGTGACAGCTTTTTTACCGGATTGATGAACGGGTCCATCACAGATGATCCAAATATCTGAAGCCAATAAAGCCTGATTTTTTTGTAAGATTTCAAATAAATGATCTGAGCCAGCTTCCTCTTCTCCCTCAAAAAAGAATTTTAAGTTAAAGGGTGTTTTCATACCAGTTGCCACAATGGATTCATATGCTGAAAGAATAGACATGACACCAGCTTTGTCATCAGAAGCTCCACGTGCATAAATTCGCCAATCAGGGTTAATGGATTCTTGATCTGTAGGCCAAGGAATAGGAATAGCCTGTTGCTCTAGTGAGCCATTAAACAGGGTTGGTTTAAATGGATGCAAACCCTTATACCATTTGGTACTATCGGCCGGTTGCCCGTCATAATGGGCATAAAAAATAATGGTTTGTTTGGCACCTGGTGTCATCACTTCTCCATATACTGCGGGAGCTATTCCAGGAGTCTTGGCTTGTAAGAGTTGAAGATTTCCAATACCCCTTGTCTGCATCATTTGCAGAATAGCTTGGGCATTTTTTTCCATATTGGCCTTGTCCGATGCTAGATTGGGAATAGACAAAAAGGATTGGTATTCCTTTAACCAACGGTGTTCTTGTTTAACACGATAGTCTCTGATAGCAAGGGTTGCAGGCGATTGCGCCAATGCACTAATACTTAATAAAAGTAAAAGCCCAAAGAATCCTTTTTTTTGCATGTGTTGTTCTCTTTGGGTCTAAGTTACAAAAGCCCGCAGTATTAGTAATAGGAACTATTCAAATGTGGATTGGCTTTTTCTGCAGCTTCAATTATACTATAGTCTGAAAGGATTAAAGCTTGATTACGCTTCACACAAACATCGTGTTCAAAATGTACAGAAGGCTGACCATCACGAGTACGTACGGTCCAACCATCGTCATCAGTATAGACTTCTCTACTACCAAGGTTAATCATGGGTTCAATAGCCAATACCAAATTTTCCTTCATCTTATGTCCTGTGCCGCGTTTCCCATAATTTGGTACTTGTGGGTCTTCGTGTAAGCTTCTTCCTAATCCATGACCAACTAACTCTCTTACTACACCATAGCCATATTTTCGTTCTGTATGGTCTTGAATAGCAAATGAAATATCGCCCACGCGATTATTGATCACAGCTTTTTCAATGCCTTTGTACAAAGACTCTTTGGTTACTTTTACCAACTGCAAGATTTCTGGAGCAACTTCTCCCATGATAAAAGTATAAGCATGGTCACCATGCCAACCTTTTAAGATGACACCCATGTCTATAGAAATAATATCACCATTTTTAAGTGGCACATCATTAGGGAATCCATGAACTACAACGTCATTCACGGAAGCGCAAATATGGTGCGGATAACCACGATAATTATAGAAAGAGGGAATAGCATTATGCTCTTTTACAAAGCTGGCACAAAGACCGTCAATATCCAAAGTGGTCATACCTGGTTTAAGTACTTTGGCTACTTCTGTAAGTGTTTTACTTACTAGTGTTGCCGCGTCTTTCATCAGGGCTATTTCTGCTTCCGTTTTATGAATAATCATATTGCTTCTTCTGCTCATGTTCTAAAAAAATAAACCTGTTAGGACTGGCCCAACAGGTTTACCATTATCGTTTATTAGATTAGATAGTGGAGGTAGACACTGTTTGACGTCCTTGTACCCTTCCGCTATTCATTAATCCGTCGTATTGGCGCATCAACAAATGGGTTTCAATCTGCTGTAAGGTATCCAAGATTACACCAACCATAATCAATAGAGAAGTACCTCCAAAGAAAGAGCTGAAACCTTGAGTAACACCTAAACGTTGAGCAAAACCTGGCATGATACCCACCAAGGCCAAGAAAATGGCACCAGGTAAAGTAATCTTATCCATGATAGACCCAATATAGTCAGCAGTAGGTTGACCAGGTTTAACACCAGGTACAAAACCATTGTTGCGTTTTAAGTCTTCAGAGATTTGCTTAGGATTGAAAATCAAAGCAGTGTATAAGAAGGTAAATCCAATAACCATTACAGAATAGATAACCATATACCAAACATTGCTATGATCATTGAAGATTCTAACAATCCCTTGTGCAGAATCAATATTGGTAAAGGAAACCAAGGTAGGCAAGAACATGATAGCCTGTGCAAAGATGATGGGCATTACACCAGCGCTATTTACCTTAATTGGTAAGAACTGACGGGCTCCACCAAATTGACGGTTACCGATGATTTGCTTAGCATAGTTTACAGGAATCTTACGAACACCTTGAACCAAGATAATCAAAGCCATGATTACGGTTACCAAAATGGCAATCTCAATCAAGAAGATTAACAAACCACCACCGCCTCTTTGACCTTTGGCGCTGAATTCTTGAATAATGTTTTGTGGAAGACGGGCCAAGATACCTACCATGATGATGATAGAGGTACCATTACCCAAACCTTTGTCTTGGATTTTCTCTCCCAACCACATTACAAACAGGGTACCTGCAGTAAGGGTAAGAATGGTTGAGAACCAGAAGAAAGGTTTGTAAGCTACCAAGATAGCTTCTGCATAACCAGGGCTGTTTAAATAACCAACATAGGCAGCAGCCTGGAAGATGGTTACAATCACAGTTAGGTAACGAGTCCACTGGTTGATTTTTTTACGACCACTTTCTCCTTCTTTCTGAACCTTTTGTAATTGAGGAACCAAGATGGTCATCAACTGCATAAAGATGGAAGCTGAGATATAGGGCATAATTCCCAAAGCCAAAATAGAGGCTTGTGAGAAACCACCACCAGCAAACATGTCAAAAATGCCTAGTAAGCCATTGCTTTTAGAAGCGCGTTGTGCAGCTTCAATTCCGTTTGGATCCAAACCGGGTAAAACAATGTGGTTACCAATACGGTAGGTAAGCACCAGTGCCAACGTGATAACAATCTTGTTACGCAGCTCTTCGATGGCCCATATATTCTTTAAAGTCTGAACTAATTTTTTCACTGATACTATTTGTTAGAAGTTAATATCCATAACCAAAAAAGACGCATCACCGATGCGTCTGGAAAGTTACAGTAAAATTACTTTACTATTTCAACGCTTCCACCTGCTGCTTCAATTGCTGCTTTGGCTTTATCGCTTAATTTGTTCACCTTGAAAGAAAGTTTTGCTTTCAATTCACCTGTGGCAAGAATTTTTACCCTATCTGTGCGGCTGATCAAACCATTGATGTATAAGTTTTCCAAAGAAATCTCTGTGAAACCGTATTTCTCAACCAATTGATCCAACTGACCAAGATTAAACACTTTGTATTCAACACGGTTAGCATTCTTAAATCCACGCTTAGGAATACGACGCTGAATAGGCATCTGACCACCTTCGTGTGCCATTTTGCTCTTGTAACCAGCACGGCTTTGACCACCTTTATTACCTTTTGTAGATGTACCACCCTTACCGGATGCTTCACCTCTACCAATACGTTTTTCTTTGTGAACTGAGCCAGCAGCTGGCTTGAGTGTGTGTAATTTCATCTGAATTTGATTTTGTACTTAGCGGGGAATCACCCCTCGCAGGTTGTTAAATATAAAACGTAAAAATAGGAAAGATAGCAGTATAAAATACAACTATGCTTTCCTAAATCTTTTGTTGATTAAGCTACCTCTTCAACTTTCACCAGATGGCTAACTTTGTTAACCATACCTAGGATCTGTGGAGTGGCTTCAACTTCTTTAGAAGCGTTCAACTTATTCAAGCCTAGGGCTTTCAAAGTTAATTTTTGACGCTCTGGTCTGTCGATACCGCTTTTTACTTGTGTGATCTTGATCTTTTTCATGTAATATCTTTTTCGGATTATCCGTTAAATACTTTTGACAGTTTCACCGTACGAGTTTTAGCAACTTGTACTGGCTCTCTCAACAAACCAAGTGCTTTGATGGTAGCTTTAACCACGTTGTGTGGATTAGCAGAACCCAAGCTTTTTGCAAGAACGTCGGTGATACCAGCGCTTTCAAGAACAGCACGCATGCTGCCTCCCGCGATAACTCCCGCTCCGTGTGCAGCTGGCTTAATCAAAACTTTTGCTGCACCTTCTTTAGCCCACTGTTCGTGAGGAATAGTACCATGCATTACAGGAACTTTGGTTAAGTTTTTCTTAGCGTCATCAATACCTTTAGCAATTGCTTCTTGTACTTCTTTAGCTTTACCAAGACCTTGGCCAACAATACCAGCACCGTTTCCTACTACTACAAGAGCAGAAAAGCTGAAGGTACGTCCACCCTTAGTGGTTTTAACTACGCGGTTAATGGCAACTACTTTTTCTTTAAGTTCCATTTCACCACCTGCTTTCACCTTATTTACGTTTACTTTAGACATTTATCTAACTATTAATTGTTGTTAGCAAATTAGAATTGAAGACCAGCTTCCCTGGCACCATCAGCAACTGATTTCACACGACCATGGTAAAGGTTACCACCTCTGTCAAATACAACAGTGGTTAAACCTAGAGCAATGGCTTTGGTAGCTATTGCAGCACCTACTAATTTGGATTTCTCCACTTTAGTAACTTTTTGAGCGGCAATATCTTTGTCCCTTGAAGAGGCAGAAGCCAATGTAACAGCATTATCGTCATCGATCAATTGTGCATAGATCTCTGCATTGCTTCTAAAAACTGAAAGGCGTGGTTTTACTGCAGTACCAGCAACCTTCTTGCGGATGCGATACCTGATTTTTTGCCTTTGAACCAATTTAGAATTCATCTTGTTTATTTTTATAACACCCGATTCTGCCGGATGCCTGTTAGTGTTAATGTTATCCCTTAAGCTTATTTACCTGCTGATTTACCTGCTTTTCTTCTCAGGATTTCACCTTGGTATTTCACACCTTTTCCTTTGTATGGTTCAGGCTTACGTAAGCTTCTCAATTTAGCAGCTACTTGACCTACTAATTGTTTGTCAATACCTTCTAAGAAGATTTTAGGGTTCTGACCTTTTTCAGTTAAAGTGCTCACTTTCATTTCAGAAGGAACTTCAAAAATAATGTTGTGAGAATAACCCAAAGCCAAATCCAATGTGTTACCAGTGTTAACGGCTTTATAACCTACCCCTACCAATTCCAAATCTTTCTTAAAACCTTCAGTAACACCTTTCACCATATTAGAAACCAATGAACGGTATAAGCCGTGCATAGCGCGGTGACGAATTTGATCAGTTGGACGCTTCAATTCTAATTGAGCATCTGAAATTTCTACTGTGATATCCCTGTCAATTGCTTGTTTCAGTTCGCCTTTAGGCCCTTTCACTGTAAGGGTGTTATCAGCTGCAACGCTGATTTTCACTCCTGCTGGTATTGCTACCGGTTGTTTACCAATTCTAGACATAGTCGTTAAAAATTAATGATGAGAAAATCCCGGTCCGTGTTCAGCTCCGACTAAAAGCTTAATTGTCAGGCCGGATATATTGGGGGCCTAAGCCCTTTCTATTAATAGATATGACAAAGTACTTCACCACCCACGTTCTCTGCTTTGGCTTGCTTATCAGTCAATACTCCTTTAGAAGTACTTAAGATTGCAACACCCAAACCATTGATTACGCGTTTGATTTCAGCAGGCTTAGCATATTGACGAAGACCTGGACGGCTTACCCTTTCCAAAACCTGAATAGCAGGTTGTTTGGTATTGGGGTCGTATTTCAACGCAATCTTGATCAAACCTTGCTTATTGTCATCTTCAAACTTGTATTTCAAGATATAACCTTGGTCATACAAGATCTCGGTAAGACGTTTTTTCAGGTTAGAAGCAGGAATTTCAACAATCCTGTGTCCAGCCATCTGCGCGTTGCGAATTCTGGTTAAGAAGTCTGCTATAGGATCAGTTACCATAATATTTTATTAAATCAGTTCTAAATTTTGTTTTGCTCATACCCCATTTGGGATAAGTATTACCAGCTTGCCTTTTTAACACCTGGAATCATTCCGTTCAAAGCCATGTCACGGAACATGATCCTAGACAGACCAAAGTATCTCATGTATCCTTTAGGACGACCAGTTAACTGGCAACGGTTCTTTAAACGTACAGGAGAAGCGTTTTTTGGAAGCAGATCCAAAGCTGCGTAGTCGCCGGCTTCTTTCAATGCTGCCCTTTTAGTTGCATATTTAGCAACCATTGCTTCACGCTTTCTTTGTCTGGCTTTTACTGATTCTTTTGCCATGATTTGGTATTATTAGTTATTGTCTTTTTTGATGTTTTTGAAAGGCATTCCCAGCTCTTTCAACAATTCGTATGCTTCTTCGTTGGTTTGAGCGGTAGTCACAAATGTGATATCCAAACCAGTGATCTTATTCACTTTATCAATGTCGATTTCAGGGAAAATGATCTGCTCAGTAACACCTAAGGTATAGTTACCACGGCCGTCAAAAGCTTTGTCAGAAATTCCTTTGAAGTCACGTACACGAGGCAAAGCCACAGATACCAAACGATCTAAGAATTCAAACATTTTTTCACCCCTCAAAGTCACGCGGGCGCCAATCGGCATTCCTTTACGGAGTTTGAAGTTAGAAATATCTTTCTTGGAAATTGTTGGTACAGCTTTTTGACCAGTGATGGTTTGTAACTCATCAACGGCAACATCTACCAATTTCTTATCGGTTACCGCACCATTAACGCCACGGTTAACACAAATTTTTTCCAATTTAGGAGCTTGCATTACGCTAGTGTAAGCAAACTTCTTCATCAAAGCAGGTACAACCTCTTTGGTGTACTTGTCTGCTAATCTCGGAGTGTATTTTACAGTACTCATTATTTGATTACCTCCCCTGATTTTTTAGATATACGAACTAATTTTCCGCCTTCCCTTGTGCGGGTAACTTTTGTTGGCGCGCTTGTTTTAGCATCCCACAACTGTACATTGCTAATGTTGATGGCTGCTTCAATCTTTACGATACCACCCTTAGTATTTTGGGCAGATGGCTTAGTGTGTTTGGTGACGATGTTTACACCTTCTACAACTACACGGCCTTTATCGATGATCACTTCCAAAACTTTGCGGGGCTTTTTCAAGTCCTTGTCATCACCGGCAATCACCACAACAGTGTCACCTTTCTTGATGTTGAATTTGGGTTTAAATCTGTTACTCATTGTTATATGCTTAAAGCTGGATGCTAAACGCTAAACGCTTAACTAAATATTTATTTATTACAGTACCTCTGGTGCCAGGGATATAATTTTCATATAACCCTTATCGCGAAGCTCACGGGCAACTGGTCCGAAGATACGGGTACCACGAGGCTCGTCTGAGTTGTTCAACAATACCACTGCGTTATCGTCAAAACGGATATAAGAACCGTCTTTTCTACGCAACTTGTTCTTGGTACGAACGATAACCGCTTTTGATACAGTACCTTTCTTAACAGCACTTGCTGGAATGGCCGCTTTCACACTCACTACAATCTTATCACCTATACCGGCATAATCCTGTCCGCTGTTCCCAAGTACCCTGATACAAAGCACTTCTTTAGCGCCACTGTTATCAGCTACATTTAATCTGCTTTCTTGCTGGATCATTTTTTTAAACTTTGTGCCTAGACCTAAGTCTTGACTTTTACAATTTTATTTTCAGAGGCTCTGGCGATTGCTAAGCAACTGCACAGGGCATGTAAAACCAATTACTTGGCTTTCTCTACAATTTCCACTAGTCTCCAACGCTTAGTTTTGCTCAATGGTCTGGTTTCCATGATTTTCACCACGTCGCCAATACCACCTTCGCTCTTCTCGTCATGAGCATGGAACTTGGTTGTTTTCTTTACGAACTTACCGTAGATTGGGTGTTTTACTTTTCTTTCAACCGCAACTGTGATAGTTTTGTCCATCTTGTCGCTGGTTACAACGCCAACCCTTGTTTTGCGCAAATTTCTTTCTTCCATTACTTAACTTTTATGGTTTAAAGACCCAGTTCTTTTTTCTTCAATTCCGTCTGTAAACGGGCGATGTCTCTTCTAAGACCGCGAATATTCATCGGATTTTCAAGAGGAGAAATAGCATGAGCGAACTCAAGCTTTTTCAACCTTAATTGGTCTTCAGAGATCTTAGCTTTCAGGTCTGTAACATTCAGATCTTTCAGGCTTTTATTAAAATCGTATGTTTGTTTGTTTGCCATTGCAAATGCGTTTTTAGATTAAGCTTGCAAATCTCTTCTTACACAGAATTTGGTTGCAATTGGTAATTTCTGAGCGGCCAGTTCCATAGCTTCTTTTGCAGTTGCTTCGGTTACACCATCGCACTCAAAGATGATACGTCCTGGTTCAACTACTGCTGCCCAGAATTCAGGGTTACCCTTACCTTTACCCATCCTCACATCGGCAGGTTTGCGGGTAACAATCTTGTCAGGAAATACACGGATCCATACATTCCCTTCACGCTTCATAGCACGGGTCATCGCCTGACGGGCTGATTCGATTTGACGGTTGGTCAACCAAATTGGTTCCAACGCTTTTAAAGCGAATGATCCGAAAGAGATGGAAGTACCACGCTTTGCAACTTCGCGAATGCGGCCTTTCTGCTGTTTCCTATGTTTACTTCTTTTAGGTTGTAACATGTTCTTTTGTTTTTTGGATGACCTTACCCGTTACCGGTTAGGGCGATTCAACTTATTTTAAATCGGTGCTAAACACCGGTTTGATTATCTCCTGTTATCTCTTCCACCACCAGCGTTACCACCGCGGTTTCCACCTTCCCTGCGGTCTCCACCAGCTCTGCGATCATCGCGGCGGTCACCACCAGGTCTTCTTTCTTCACCAGCTCTTCTGTCGCTCATGTCGTTCTTACCACCAACGAAATTGGGGTTCAGTTCGCGCTTGCCCAACACTTCACCTTTACAAATCCATACTTTGATACCAATTTTACCATAAACGGTTTGTGCAAACACGTTGGCATAATCAATATCCATACGGAAAGTATGCAAAGGAACACGGCCTTGCTTGAATTCTTCAGAACGAGCGATTTCAGCACCACCCAAACGACCACTCAATTTTACCTTGATACCTTCAGCACCCATGCGGAGTGTAGAGGCAACGGCCATTTTAGTTGCACGTTTGAAGTTGATACGGTTTTCGATTTGACGAGCGATGGTGTCTCCTACGATATTCGCATCCAATTCAGGACGACGGATTTCAAGGATATTGATTTGAACATCATCTTTACCAGTCAATTTCTTCAACTCTTCCTTAATACGGTCTACTTCTCCACCACCTTTACCGATGATGATACCTGGTTTAGAAGTGTGGATGGTTACAATCAGCTTACCTAAAGTACGCTCGATTACAATCTTTGCGATACCACCTTTGTTGATACGGGCATTCAGGTAAGTACGGATCTTATGATCCTCAATCAACTTTGATGCATAGTCTTTCTTACTACCATACCAGTTGCTTTCCCATCCGCGGATGATACCTAACCTGTTACCAATTGGATTTGCTTTCTGACCCATATAATGGTTTTACAATTAGTTTTTAGAATCTACGATTAATGTTACGTGGTTGCTGCGTTTGCGAACTCGGTAGCCACGACCCTGAGGAGCCGGACGCATCCGTTTCAAAACCCTGCCGCCATCTACGAATATTGTTTTCACCACTAGGCTGCTGTCTGCAGCGCTAGATCCGCTGTTCTTTTGCTCCCAGTTGTTAATGGCACTCTTCAGCAATTTTGCAAGAGGAGTGGCATTGTGTTGAGGGTGATGCTCCAGAATGGCCAAAGCTTTTTCCACTTCCATTCCACGGATCACATCGGCCAGCAAACGCATTTTGCGTGGACCTGTAGGATAATTGTTCAGTTTAGCTACTGCTTCCATTTTCTTTTGGTTTCTTATTTGTGAACCGATTTTTCAAGCGGCTCAAAAATGATTTATTTCTTAGTTCCTGCGTGACCTCTGAAGTTACGAGTAGGAGCAAATTCACCTAACTTATGGCTTACCATAAACTCTGTTACATAAACAGGGATAAATTTGTTACCGTTGTGTACTGCAAAAGTGTGTCCAACGAAATCAGGAGTGATTGTGCTGCGACGGCTCCAGGTTTTGATAACACCTTTCTTTGATTTACCATCGTTGATCGCAACAACTTTCTCTTCCAAATTTGCGTCTACGTAAGGACCTTTTTTAATCGAACGACCCATAATAGTTATAAGTTTACTGGTCTGTTAGTGATTTATTTTCCGAGCTAATTACTTAGCTAATTTTTTACCATCTTTTCTTTGGATGATCAGCTTATCGCTACCCTTTCCTTTAGTCCTGGTTTTTTCGCCTTTAGCATATTTACCATTTCTAGAACGTGGGTGACCACCTGAGGCCCTACCCTCACCACCACCCATCGGGTGATCTACGGGGTTCATGGCAACACCACGAACACGAGGGCGAATACCTTTCCAACGATTCCTACCAGCTTTACCAGCAGTTTCCAAGTTATGGTCGCTATTAGATACCACACCTACAGTAGCATAACAGTTGATCAATACTTTTCTCAATTCGCCAGAAGGCATTTTCAAGACTGCGTATTTTTCTTCTTTGTTGGCTAACTGTGCAGATGAACCAGCACTTCTAGCCATTTTACCACCTTGACCTGGTTGCAGTTCAATGTTGTGGATATTAGTACCAAGTGGCATGCTCTTCATTGGTAATGCATTTCCTATTTCAGGAGCAACAGCATCACCAGAAATTACATTCGCACCAACTTGTAAACCTTGTGGAGCAATAATGTAGCGCTTTTCACCATCGGTATATTGAACCAATGCGATAAAAGCAGTACGGTTTGGATCGTATTCAATAGACAATACAGTTGCACTGATGTCTTTCTTATTACGTTTGAAATCAATGATACGGTAGTGGTGTTTGTTTCCACCGCCCATATATCTTGATACCCTGCGACCTTGAACGTTACGTCCTGCAGTATTTTTCTGTGGCTCCAGCAAACTCTTCTCTGGATCCATGGTAGTGATTTCAGCATAGGCGTTACCAACCCTCCAACGGGTGCCTGCTGTAATCGGTTTGTACTTTTTAAGTGCCATTTGTTTCTCTTTTAATCAGCGGATTTTTCAGCTCCGCAGCTATAAATTAAATATTTGCGTAAAGATCAATCGTCTCGCCTTCAGCAACTGTTACCAGTGCTTTCTTATAAGCCGATTTCATACCCTGGATAAAACCAGCTTTTGTATAGCGAGTTTTGTTTTTACCAGGAACTACTACTGTGTTTACGTCTACAACGTTAACACCATAGAATTCTTCTACTGCTTTCTTGATTTCAAGCTTGTTGGCCTTACGGCTAACCCTGAAAGCGTATTTGCGCAGTTTTTCTTGCTGGGCGTTTGCTTTTTCGGTTAAAATCGGTTTTACTAATATTTCAGAAGGTTTCATGTTTCTTTAGTTTGATTTTGGCTACATGTAATTCGTAACTATATATCCAATCAGTTTCAAATTTTACCAAACTCATTTCATTTGTATATTTTGAAACGTTACTCAATTTTGATTATGCTGCTACTTCTGCATCATTGTCTGCGAAGATCTTTGCGGTTCCTTCTGTCAGAACCAACACATCTGCATTCATGATTTCGTAAGTATTAATGTCTGCTAATAATGTGCTAGCAACATTTGGTACGTTACGAGTGCTCAAGTACAAATTGTCATTGTACTCAGGTAACACTATCAATGTTTTCTTATCGCTTAAGTTTAAAGCTTGCATAGCTGCAACCAATTCTTTGGTTTTAGGTGCTGCCATGTTCACGTCTTCGATTACATAGATAGCACTGTCTTTTGCTTTATGACTCAAGGCAGAAATCTTGGCCAAGTCTTTCACTTTACGGTTCAATTTGAAATCGTAAGAGTGAGGTTTTGGTCCAAAAATGGTACCACCACCTTTGTACAAAGGGTTACGGATATTACCCTTACGAGCACCACCAGTTCCTTTTTGCTTGTGCAGCTTGCGGCTAGCACCTTGTACTTCGGCACGAGTTTTTACTTTGTGTGTACCTTGACGACCAGCAGCCAAATACTGCTTAACAGCCAGGTAGATCACGTGGTCATTTGGTTCAATTCCAAATACTTCAGCAGGCAATTCAACCGTTCTACCGGTTTTCTCTCCTTTTATATTTAATACGTCTACTTGCATTTTTGTCTGATTTGTGTGTGATTACTTCTGGATTAAAACGATTGATCCGTTATGTCCAGGAACTGAACCGCTGATCAGGATATAATTCTTTTCAGGGAAAATTTTCACAACTTTCAAACCCTTCAGCATTACCCTGTCATTACCCATACGTCCGGCCATTCTCATTCCTTTGAAAACCCTAGATGGATAAGATGAACCACCGATAGAACCGGGAGCTCTCTGACGGTCGTGCTGACCATGGGAAGCTTCACCCACACCAGAGAATCCGTGGCGTTTTACAACACCCTGGAAACCTTTACCCTTGGTAGTACCAACCACTTCCACTTTTTCACCTTCTTCAAAGATGTCTAATGTGATGGTTTCACCAAGTGCTTTCTCGATGGAATAGTTGCGGAATTCTTTTACGAATTTTTTTGCGGAGGTTTGAGCTTTTGCGTAGTGGTTAAGCTCTGCTTTTGTAGCGTGCTTGTCTTTCTTGTCGCCGAAGGCTAACTGAAGTGCACTGTAACCGTCAACTTCAGGAGTTTTAACCTGAGTAACGGTATTTGGACCAGCCTCAATGATGGTACAAGCTATTTGCTTGCCATCTGTAGAGAAGATGCTGGTCATACCAATTTTTTTGCCAATAATACCTTTCATCGTTTTTTGCGGTTTGTGCCCCGCGGAGGTATGTAGGACATTTAGCCGATGAAGCTAAATTCAATCCTTGTTGACTACCGACCTTTTCCGTTGTTTCCTGATGATTAATCAGAAGAGGAAGTACCGGGAGTAAACAAACCTCGAAGGGCCTGTTTATATGTTAGTTCCATTTGGTCTTTCTAACCGGAGTTATCCGGACCATTTGGTTTTCTTGAATCAGAGCTGCTTTCTCCTTTTTGAGGGTTGGCAGATGATGATATTGATAAGAACTTTTTGCCGCTATCTAAGACCTAGGTCCCAGATTATGCTTTGATCTCAACTTCTACTCCAGAAGGCAGATCTAATTTGCTCAACGCATCCACAGTTCTAGAAGAAGAAGTGTAGATATCCAATAAGCGCTTATGAGTAGCTAACTGGAACTGTTCACGGCTCTTCTTGTTTACGTGCGGTGAACGCAAAACGGTAAAGATCTTTTTGTGTGTAGGTAAAGGAATAGGACCTGTAACTACTGCACCTGTACTTCTAACTGTTTTTACGATCTTCTCTGCAGACTTGTCTACCAAGTTGTGATCGTATGATTGCAATTTGATTCTGATTCTCTGAGACATAGACAAAACCCCATTTTTCTGTTGATCAAGATCCAATTGTTATTTTTAAAGAACTATTTGAATCTGTCGATTTGGGTTTGCAAAGGTAAGGGGCTGTATTTGATTGGGCAAGTATTTTTGAATCTTTTTTGTGGATTTCTTTATAAAATACCAAAAAATATGCCCAAATCGGAGATTTGTTAGCGTTATTCACGGGTTTATCCACAGAGCCCCTAGTCAAAATTACCAAAAATCGCCTGGGGCGATAAAAAAAGCCCCGCTCAAAATGAACGGGGCTTGTATAAAAATTGAAAGAAAATTAGTCTTCAGACTTCACTTTTCCCTTGCTCTTAGCTATCACTTCTTCAGCAATATTGTTTGGAGCTGGATTGTAGTGGCTAAATTCCATAGTAGAAGCTGCTCTACCAGAAGACAATGAACGAAGTTGGGTTACATAACCAAACATTTCACTCAATGGCACTTTGGCCTTGATCACTTGTGCATTACCACGAGTGTCCATACCTTCTAACATACCACGTCTACGGTTCAAGTCACCAGTAACGTCTCCCATGTATTGGTCAGGAGTTACAACTTCTACGCGCATGATTGGCTCCAACAAAGTTGGTTTTGCTTTGCGACCTGCTTCACGGAAACCGGATTTGGCACACAATTCAAAAGACATGGCGTCAGAATCCACTTGGTGGAAGCTACCGTCAAATACACGCACTTTCATAGAAACTACAGGATATCCTGCCAATACACCAACTCCCATTGAGGTTTCAAAACCTTTGATGATTGCTGGAACAAATTCTTTAGGAATAGATCCACCAAAGAGGTCATTTTTAAATTGGAAAGCTTTTCCTGGGTTTTCTTTCAGCCACTCTTCGTCAGCTGGTCCAATTTCAAATTGGATATCGGCAAACTTACCACGACCACCAGACTGCTTCTTCAACACTTCGCGGTGTTGGATGCTATTTCCAAATGCTTCTTTGTAAGCTACCTGAGGATTACCTTGGTTAATTTCTACTTTGAACTCGCGACGCATACGGTCAACGATGATTTCTAAGTGTAATTCTCCCATTCCTGAAAGGATGGTTTGACCAGTATCTTCGTCAGTTTTAACGCGCAAAGTAGGATCTTCTTCTACCAATTTGGCAATGGCCATACCCATTTTATCAACGTCTGCTTGAGTCTTAGGCTCAACAGCTACAGAGATTACAGGCTCAGGGATGAACATGTTCTCCAAAGTGATTGGATGGTTCTCATCGCACAATGTATCTCCAGTTTTGATTTCTTTGAAACCTACTGCCGCAGCAATATCACCAGCTTCAATAAAATCAATTGGGTTTTGTTTGTTAGCAAACATCTTCATGATACGGCTGATACGCTCTTTCTTACCGCTTCTTACGTTCAATACATAAGAACCAGCGTCTAAGTGACCAGAATAACATCTGAAGAATGCCAGACGACCCACAAATGGATCAGTCATGATTTTGAAAGCCAAGGCTGCAAATGGTTCTTTTGCATTAGGCTTACGAGTAATTTGCTCACCTGTGTCTGGGTTGGTACCTACGGTATCTTCCACATCCATTGGGCTAGGCAAGTAGCGGCAAACAGCATCCAATGCAGTTTGTACACCTTTGTTTTTGAAAGAAGATCCACACATCATTGGAACAATGCTCAGATCAATACAAGCTTTACGGATAGCTTCGTGAACCTCTTCTTCTGTAATAGAAGCAGGGTCTTCAAAGAATTTCTCCATCAAGTTGTCATCATATTCAGCAACAGCTTCAATCAATTTAGCTCTCCACTCATTAGCTTCTTCTACCATATCAGCTGGTACAGGAATTTCTTTGAAGGTCATACCTTCAGTTTCCATATCCCAGATAACACCTTTCATGGTAATCAAATCCACAACACCAATAAAGTCATCTTCAGCACCAATTGGTAACTGTAAAGGAACTGCATTAGCTCCTAGCATTTCTTTCACCTGGTGAACCACCATTAAGAAATCAGCGCCAGAACGGTCCATTTTGTTTACAAAACCAATACGTGGAACTTTGTAACGGTTTGCTTGACGCCAAACAGTTTCAGATTGTGGTTCCACACCGTCTACCGCAGAGAACAAGGCAATCAAGCCGTCCAGTACGCGCATAGAACGCTCTACCTCAACGGTGAAATCCACGTGACCGGGAGTATCAATGATGTTGAAATAATATGATTTGGTGTTGGCATCAGCCGTACCCTTGTTGGTAGGGAATTTCCACTCACAACTTACCGCAGCAGAAGTGATGGTAATACCTCTTTCCTTTTCCTGTTCCATCCAGTCGGTAGTAGCTGCACCATCGTGCACCTCACCAATCTTGTGAATCATACCGGTATAGCGCAGGATACGCTCGGTAGTGGTGGTTTTACCGGCATCAATGTGCGCGGCAATCCCAAAATTTCGTTGTAGTCTCAAGTCCGCCATAAAGAGTTCTTGTTTAAGATTTGTTTTTCTGAAGTACGCTTCAAATTTTTCGAGCGGCAAAGGTAGTAATAATCCCGATTGTACAAGGGGTTCACCCAGATTTAATTCTGATGGGGATAATTTTGGGTTAAATACTGACTAGTCCTAAAATAGGTTGACTGATTTTAGGTAATAATTGAAGGTACCAAGGGAGGAGCACTTTGCAAAGTGCTCTTCCCTTTTTTGTGCCATAATCTGGGTACTATTTGGCTTTGTTCGTGCATTTTCATTGGAGTAACATAATG
>CALRXV020000005.1:0-282808 GCA_943372225.1 Chitinophaga pinensis
AGTGAAGAATGGACGGTGATCTAAGTAAACGAGTTTACCTAAGCTGCGCTTAGGTTTTAGTAAAAGACAAAGATCTTCATAAAGAGAAACCCAAGGCATGCCTTGGGTTTCTTTATTTAATTTAATAAAATCACTCTTCACTCTTCACTCTTCACTTATTTGATGTAACGATTGATCAAGTTCTCTAAGTATTCTTGCTTACCACTGGTTACCGCAGGTTCACCTACCGCTGCAGCAATATTGCGCAGGTCTTCTAGGCTCAATAAGCCGTTTTCAAAATCCTTACCCTTGCCACTGTCATAAGAAGCGTATCGCTCAGCGCGAATATTTTTATAATCTGATTTTTGCAAAATATTGTCTGCTATGATCAAAGAACGTGCAAAAGCATCCATACCACCAATATGTGCATAGAAAAGGTCTTGCTCATCAGTACTATTTCTTCTACGTTTGGCGTCAAAATTGATACCACCACCTGCAAATCCGCCGGCTTCTAAGATAATCAACATGGCTTCTACCAATTCATTGATATTGGTTGGAAACTGATCTGTATCCCATCCATTTTGATAGTCACCGCGGTTGGCATCCATACTACCCAATAATCCAGCATCTGCAGCCACCTGTAATTCATGCTGGAAAGTATGACCAGCCAAGGTTGCGTGGTTTACTTCAATATTTAGTTTAAAGTCATTGAGTAAATCATATTGACGCAAGAAGCCTATCACGGTTTCAACATCATAATCGTATTGGTGTTTGCTAGGCTCACAAGGTTTTGGTTCAATAAAGAATGTTCCTTTAAATCCTTGTTTGCGTGCATAGTCTCTAGCAGTTTGTAGAAAGCGAGCCAAATGCTCTTTCTCTCTTTTCATATTCGTGTTGAGCAAAGTCATATAACCTTCTCTCCCACCCCAGAATACATAGTTTTCACCACCCAATGCAATGGTTGCATCCAGTGCCGCTTTTACTTGTGCAGCACCATGAGCTAAAACCTGAAAATCAGGATTTGTAGATGCTCCGTTCATGTAACGTCTGTTTGAAAAGAGGTTAGCAGTGCCCCAAAGTAATTTTACGCCACTTGCATCTTGCTTTTGTTTAAGGTATGCTGTCATAGTAGCTAATCTCTGTTCATTGTCTGCCACGTCATTAGTATATTCTACCACGTCAACATCGTGAAAACAATAATAAGGCAGACCCAATTTGGTCATGAATTCAAATGCGGCATCGGCTTTGTCCTTTGCCCTTCCAATGGCATCTGCAGCAGAATTCCAAGGATAGAGATGTGTGGGTTCACCAAATGGATCACCTCCATTGCCTACAAAACTATGCCAGTAAGCACAGGCAAAACGTAGCCATTCTTGCATGGTTTTTCCAGCCACAACCTGAGAAGCGTTGTAATACTGAAATGCTAGTGGGTTATCAGATCCTGGCCCTTCATATTGAATCTGGCCAACAGATTTAAAATAGGATTTGTCTCCAAGTACGATACTCATGATTGGTTTAATTTAGAATGAACGTTATAAAAATTAAAAAGTCAAAATTCAAAAGTTAAAAAAGGAAAAGCTGATGAATGAAAAAAATAAAGAAAATATTATTTAATCTGTTTATTTAGAACTTGTAACCATTCACCGTACAATTGATCATAGGTTGATGCTTGATCTGGTTCAATGGTTTCTAGTGCTTTTTTCAAGCTAAAAGCCTCTTTGGCATTTTGGTAAATACCTACACCAATTCCAGCTCCAATTGCCGCACCAACACTACCATCGCAGTCATGCAACTCCACTTTGGTATTAGTTGCATTTACAAAGGCTTTGGCAAATACATTGCTTAAAAACATATTGGCTTTTCCAGCTCTAATCACGGCTGGCTGCATTCCATTGGAACGAAGAATGTCTAACCCATATCTAAACGCAAATGCAATGCCTTCTTGGGCTGCACGGAATAAGTGAGCAGCTGTATGTTTGTTTAAGTCTATATGACTCATATGGGCATCAATGGTTTTGTTTTCCAGCATCCTTTCTGCCCCATTTCCAAATGGCAATAAGCTCAATCCGTCTGAACCTGGTGCAATATTGGCAGCAGCCTGATTCATGGAAGCATAGCTCATTCCAGCTCCAGCAATTTTTTTGATCCAACTATTGAGAATACCCGTTCCATTAATGCATAACAATACCCCAATCCTAGCTTGTTCACTGGTATGATTCACATGGGCAAAACTATTGACCCTTGATAATTTGTCATATCTCAATTGATCTGTAACGCCATAAATGACTCCAGATGTGCCTGCTGTAGCCGCTACTTCACCAGGTTCTAATACATTTAAGGATAAAGCATTATTGGGTTGGTCACCCGCTTTGTACGTTACTGGAATTCCAGATCTAAGCCCCAACTCCGAAGCAACTTCATTGGTTAGTTTACCATGATCTGAGAATACATTTTGGATGGTAGGAATATGTTTTTTGTCTAATTCATAATGCTGAAATACATCTTCAGATAAAGACTTGGTTTTAAAATCCCAGAAGATGCCTTCACTTAAGGAGGAAATACTAGTGGTGGTATTACCTGTTAATTGTAAGGCTATATAATCACCTGGCAACATTATTTGATCAATGTTTGCATAGGTAGCTGGTTCATTTTGTTTTACCCAAGCCAATTTAGATGCAGTAAAATTCCCTGGTGAATTGAGTAAATGAGACAGGGATTGTTCCTCTCCAATTGATGCAAATGCTTGGTTGCCTATTTCAACAGCACGGCTATCACACCAAATAATACTATCGCGCAGCAAATTCCCAGCTTTGTCTATACAAACCAGACCATGCATTTGATAAGCAATGCCAATAGCTCCAATCTCAGATGCTTGGTATAGTTTAGTAGCATGTGCTTTTAATATGGCCAATTTAGCGTGCTCCCACCAATCCTTAGGAGATTGTTCCGCCCATCCTTTTTGCAAAGATTTAATGGGTGTTTCCGAATCTGGATACTGAGCAGTAGCAATGGTTTGCTGGGTATGGGCGTCTACTATGGCCACTTTAATGGAGGAAGTTCCTATATCTAGTCCTAATAATAACATGGGTAATGGCTTTACAATCAAGTAAAATTTCATCATTCCTTGCCTAATTACAACTGCTATTTTTGACATCAAATATGCTATCTTAACCCTATTCAGTTATATTTGCTTGATTTCAGGATAAGATAACGGCTGTTTTATGCAAACCCTTTTACAGAAAGTTCATGTAGACCCGCAGCATTCTTTTGCCTGTAGAACTTACAGAACCCCCGAATTTGAAACTAGTTGGCATACCCATGAAGAGTTTGAACTAATCTCCATTTTGGAAGGTACCGGTACAGCCATGATTGGAGATTATGTAGGTGCTTATGCTCCAGGCGACACTTTTTTTATTGCAGGTAACTTACCACATTGGTTCCGCAAGGCAGACCCCAAACAAATAGGCGCTGCCAAAGTATTACAATGCAAGCCCGAATTATTATTAGAAGCATTTGATGGATTTCCTGAGTGGAAGGGCATGCAGTTATTTTTACAAAAAAAAGACGCCATTGCTTTAGAAGGAAAACTATTGAATTCTGTTCCACTTGGTTTGGATAAGATTTCTGCGGAACAAGGTTTTCAGCGCATGTTATTGTTGTTGCAAATGATTTTGGATTTGACAACTTCCAAAGAATACAAAGTGCTCAGCCGCAATTTTAATGCTACCAACGAAAGAACCAATCCCGCTATTGAAAAGATTATTGCTTATTCTTTCAAGCATTTTTTAGAGCCTATTAGTTTATCAGAAATTGCTGCTGTTGCAGAGATGAGTATACCAGGGTTTTGCAGGTTTTTTAAGAAGAATATTAAGAAGACTTATTTTAATTTCTTACAAGAATTACGCATTGGACATGCTTGTAAGTTGTTAAACGATACTGAAAAGCCTATTTTGGAGATCTGTTATGATAGCGGATACAATAGTTGGGCCCATTTTAGTAAACAATTCAAACAGATTAAAGGAATGGCTCCATCGGCCTATCGCAAACAATTTATATGAGTAAAGCATCTATTACCATTAAGGATATTGCCAAGGCACTCAAACTGTCTCATTCTACTATTTCACGTGCTTTAAAAGACAGTTATCAAATTGGTGAAGAGACCAAAAAAAGGGTAAAAGCCTATGCCAAAGCGCATAATTATCATCCCAATTTGATGGCTCAAAGTCTTAAAAACCAAAAGACCAGAAGTATTGGTGTAATCCTAAGTTCCGTGTCTAAAGTCTTTTTTGCTGAAGTGATTACAGGCATTGAATCAGTAGCTTCTGCTAAGGATTATCATGTCATTATCACTCAGAGTATGGAGAATTTTGAAAAGGAAAAAAACAACCTAGATCAATTGACTTGGCGTTCTATTGATGGATTATTGGTTTCTATTTCTGCACAAACCACAGATTTTTCTCAGTTTAAGTCTATTCAAGATTCTGGAACACCTATTGTGTTTTTTGATAGAATCACCCATGAATTAGAAACACATACAGTCATTGCTGATAATCACCAAGGTGCTTTTGATTTGACTAAACACTTACTAGACCAAGGTTTTAAACGAATAGCCCATATTACTAGTTCAGAAGAAATTTTTACTACCAAAGCCAGGTTAGCTGGTTATACCGATGCCCTAAAATTGGCAGGTATTCCTTTTGATTCAAGTTTAATCCGTTACTGTGGACAAGGTGGCGTAGATACAAAGGAAGTAGAAACCCAATTAGCCTCTTTATTAGCATTAGAAAATCCACCTGATGCGGTTTTTGCAGCTTCAGATTTGATAAGCCTTGCTAGTTTTGATTATTTGCAACAACAAGACATTCGAATTCCAGAGGAACTAGCATTTGCTGGTTTTAGCAATTTTAGTGCACCTCAATTATTTAATCCAGGTTTGACTACGGTTAAACAGCCTGCTTTTGAAATGGGCAAACAGGCCATGGAATTACTTTTAGAATTGGTAGAAAGCAAACGCCCCATAACCAGTTTTAAACATGTTTCCATTCCTACAGAACTTCAAATTAGAAAATCAACAAAGAGAAATGCTTAGTCTTTTTTCATTTGAATTTTTGAAATTTTAAGTCCTCGTTTCTGAAAAAGAAATTGACTTGGAGCCCACCAAAACTTAATTAATGGTAATAGTGGTACTTGCAGCTACTAAACCATTTGAACTTGCAGTAAAACCAATGGTTCCTTTTGCAGCATTAGCTTTAATGATAACCAGAGTTTTACCCTTATAAGCAGTTCTTTGTTTTCCTTGATAAGATTCATGGCTATTAATATCGCCATTGTCTACTCCAACAATTTGTCCATTTCCCCAAACATCAAAATGAACAAGATTGTCAGCATTAGGGCAGGGTAAACCAGCTTCGTCCAACAATTGAACCTGCGCCATTACCACATCGTCCCAATGATTTTTTAAATTGGATTTGCTTAATTGAATCTTCAATTGAGCAGGTTTGCCAGCGGTTTTCAAGGTTTCTCTAACAGCTTCTTTACCTTTATTTAATCCAACAACTTCAATACTGCCTTTCTCAAAGGACAATTCCCAATCAATGGGTGCGTCATTTGCATTCTTTGGTTTCTTGCCCTGTGATTTACCATTTAAAAACAATTCCACTTCATCACAGTTAGTATAGATATTCAACTTGGCATTGTCATAAGTATCAAAGTCTGTGGGTGTCCAGTCATTGACCCAAACACCTGCTCCGGCATTATCCGATTTGCGCATTAAGTGCACAACAGGTTTTTCTGACCACCAACTTTGTCTTTGCAAACTTTGCTGTTTCCAATTACCCGCACGGTCAAACAAACCTTGACTATTGGTTACGGCAGGCCAGTCTTCTTCTCCCAAATAATCAATCCCAGTCCAAAGAAATTGCCCAGGCATATAAGGTTTGTCACGTAGGGCCAACCACTGTTCCAACACATGGGTATTTTCTGTACCAATAACTTTCCAATGTGGATTGTTTTCATGGGCAACAATTAGTTCTTTTTCGCGGTAATTCTGCCCTACTATTTCCATATGTTCTGCAAAACCACTCAAATAAACTTTTGAATTGGCGGGTCTAAACAGAGCCATGGTTACTGGTCTGGTACTATCAAATTCATGAATTTTGTCTTGTTGGGCTTTGTATAATTCAAATCCTTTGGGATAACTTAAGTCATCGTGAATTTCATTTCCCACACTATAAATGACAATAGATGGATGGTTTCTATCGCGCAGCACCAAATCCTTTGTATCTCTTTCCCACCACTCTTTAAAAATGAGGTTATACCCCTTTTCACCATTGTGTTTTGGTGCTGTCCAAGTATCAAATGTTTCATCCATTACTAGGAATCCCATTTGATCACAGAGGTCTAAAAATTCTGGAGCCACTGGATTATGCGAAGTTCTAATGGCATTCACTCCAGCTTGCTTTAATAGTTTAAATCTTTCTTTCCAAACACCCAATGGTACTGCTGCTCCCACGGCTCCTCCATCGTGGTGTAAACAAACACCTTTGAGTTTAATATTTTTCCCATTGAGCCAAAAACCAGTTGCTGCTTCAAATTTGGCGTCACGAATACCAAAAGCAGTAAACTGTTGGTCTATAACTTGATTCTTAAAGTATAGTTTGGTAACTGCAGTATAGAGATGGGTATTTTCTAAGCTCCACAACTTAGGTTGGGCCAATTTAATTTGTTGATATGCCGTTTGAGAAGCTAGTGCTGAGATGTTGGTTTTCTCAGAAATAGCCACTTGCTGTTGATTGGCATCTACAATGACTGTTTGTACAGAAAGACCTGTTTGCGCTTTATTTTCTTGAACAATTTTCAATGCCAATTTAATGGTGGCCTGTTGGGCCGATGCTTCTGGAGTGGTTACAAAAACACCCCAATGATCAAAATGGGCAGGATGGGTACTTACAAGACGGGTATGTCTATAAATACCAGCACCTGTGTAATAGCGCGATGCGGGTTGTACTAAATTATCTGCTCTAACTGCAATGGTATTGGGTTTGCCAAAGTTCAAATAAGGTGTTAGATCAAAAGCAAAACTGATATAACCATATGGTCTTTTGCCCAAGGATTTACCATTGATCCAAACCTCAGAATTGGCCATGACACCATCAAATTCAATGCTGATTTTTTTATTGGATTCTGTAGCTGGAAGGATAAATGTTTTTCTATACCATCCAATTCCAGAAGGCAAATAACCACCACCCCTATTGGTAGGATTATTACGGTCATAAGGCCCTTCTATCATCCAATCATGTGGAACCCTAAGAGAGCGCCATGTTGCGTCATTAAATCCAGTTGCCTCTGCTCCTGTTACATCTGATTGGATAAATTTCCAATCCAGGTCAAAATCAGTAACGGTTCTTTGGGCAAAACTTGATAAGGATATAAAGCTGACAATAACCAGCAACAAACAGGATTTTCTCATAAAAGCAATTTTGCAATCAACCTGTAAATTACTGGCAGATGGTGGCCTTTGCATCCTGTTTCATCCTGAATCTATACTGGAAGTGTTTTGGTATCCAATACCTGTTTGAGTTCTTTAGCTGTACTCACCCCAGACTTACGCCAAAGGATTTGACCTTTTTGGAAAACAATTAAGGTTGGAACTCCTTGCACCTGATAGGCCTGAGCAGCTTGGGGATTTTTATCCACATCAATTTTAATAATGGTTACTGCATCCTGTACTTGGTCTTTCAATTCTTTGAGAATAGGGGCTTGCATTTTACAAGGTCCACACCAAGTGGCGGTAAAATCTACCAATACGGGTTTGTCTCCGTTAATGAGGTCTTGAAAACTATTGTTGGGCATGGGTTTCTTTTTTAAACATTCCAAAAACCAAAGCACCCATTACGGCAAAATAGACCGTGCTATTTAGGGGCTTTGAGGTAATCATGCAAGTACCGGTACTACAACCAATTTGTTTGTAATAGATATATCCGGCAATAGCTCCAACCGTTGCACCAACTAGGTACAACCAATTTTTATTAACGAATTTCTTCATAATCAATGTCTTTAACCGATTCTTTAGAATTGATAGGGCGCTGTGAAACACCACAACCAGCAGGGCCACAGCAACCAATATTGGCTAAGGCCATGCCACTCAAGAGCAATCCAGCAATGGCATACATGGTTTCATGTGCCTGAATGCCTTGTACCAAGATGATAAGACCCAATACCAAACGTAAGGCGCGCATCAGGTTTCAATTGATCAATAGGTTTTTCATACATCAAAAATACAATACCCTTATGGGCTGTTTGGTAACAGAAGTCACAAAGCAAAGCTCGCAGTTTTGTTGTTAATTTGCCAAAACGCAGAAATGAAATACGAAGAACTGATGAATAACCATGCAGATAAGCTGATTGACCAGCTATTGGTGCATGTATTAGGAGAAGAATCTGTAGAAGTACATTTTGACTTTCAGGATGAAGACCAATGGTCTGTTGTGAGTATGCATCAATATGAAGAAGACCTAGAAATCTCTCTACGTTTGCATTTAGACAAACATTTTGACCTATTTCTGGGATATTATGATGATGAAGATGAGTTTCATGAACTCACCCATGTGCTTAATGAAAAAGAAACCGAGCAAATTCCTATTGGTTTGCAAAAAATTATGAAAAAAGTGGTGGATGATGAACAGGGCTTACGTTTTAAATCGGCCTTGATAAAACAATCTTAATCCTTGTCCAAAGCAGTATTACCCACCATTGTTGTTACGCAATTCCTTTGCACATCGCTTTGGTTTGCGGGTAATGCAGTTATGCCTGATCTGATAAAAGAAATGGGTGTTGCTCACCAATTTTTGGCTCAAGCAACCAGTGCAGTTCAATTAGGGTTTGTTGCAGGAACCTTAGTATTTGCCTTGTTGGCCCTATCAGATAGGTTTTCCGCAACCAAGGTTTATTTTGTTTCAGCTATTGTGGCTGCGGCTTTTAATCTAGGTCTTCTATTCACATTAATTGATCCTGCAACCATTTTTGTATTGCGTTTTGGAACAGGATTCTTTTTGGCAGGCATTTACCCTGTGGGCATGAAAATTGCAGCTGATCATTTTAAAGAAAAATTAGGTGCCGTACTTGGATGGTTGGTTGGTGCCTTGGTTTTGGGAACGGCTTTTCCGCACTTGGTCAAATCTTTTACACATGCCCTTCCATGGCAATGGGTTTTTGCCAGCACATCGGCCTTGGCCATATTGGGTGGTTTGTTGATGTTTTTATTGGTCAAACCCAATCAGCCTTCGGCGATGCCCGCTATCTTAAAATTCACTGCTTTTTTAGAAGGGTTTCGTATGCCCGCTTTTAGGTCCGCAGCTTTTGGCTATTTTGGACATATGTGGGAACTCTATAGTTTTTGGGCCTTTTTGCCTTGGATCTTACAGGCATGGAACCAATATTCGGGTCAACATCTCTATATTCCCTTAATTGCATTTGCAGCAATTGCAATGGGTTTTCCAGCCTGTGTGATCAGTGGTCAATTGTCTATCAAGTATGGTGCTAAAACAATTGCAAGCATTGCCTTAGTTTGTTCTGGAATTTGCTGTTTAATCTCTCCCCTATTCTTAGAACAATCAAGTCCCATTTTATTTCTAGGATTTCTATTTTTCTGGAGTATGATGGTTATTGCAGACTCACCCTTGTTTTCAAGTTTGGTTGCCAAACATGCTCCAATTCAAAGTAGGGGTTCCGCCTTAACCATTGTCAATTGTATTGGATTTAGTATTACTATTTTGAGCATCTTAACCGTTCAACAATTATCAATTTTGGTAGCACCAAGGTTTTTGTATCTTGTTTTAGCAATTGGTCCCATCCTAGGTTTGACTGGCTTGCATTTTAAAAACAAGTAATTATGTTACAACCCCTATTCGCCCAATTAGATACTATAAATCATTTGTTGAATGAATTTGATTCAAAAGCCCCATCCGTTTCAGAAGCATCTGTTGGATGGCATTTAGAGCATTTGATTTTGGTGAATGGCAGAGTGGCTGAAGCTTTGATTCAGTCCAATCCGGCAGATTATCAATGGAGTTTTAATTGGCGTAAAACGGTTGTCCTTTTCACAAAAAATATTCCAAGAGGAAAAGCAAAAGCGCCCAAAACAGCTAGACCTGATGGCAATCAAAGCCCAGAAGATCTGCGAAACAGGATACCGGGGTTAAAAGAAAAATTAGCTGGTTTAACAAAACTGCATCCCAATGCCAATTTTCAACATCCGTTTTTTGGGAACCTGAATTTAAAAACCACTATCCGATTTTTGTTTGTACACAACCAGCACCATTTAAAAATTGTACAAGACATATTGGCCCAAAAACAATAGTATGATTGATTCCCAAGCTTTAAAGGATTTATTCCTTATTAAAAAAGACATTACTTATTTAAATTTTGGAGCTTATGGTTCCTGCCCAAAACCCATTTTTGAGCGCTATCAGGCTTTTCAATTAGAACTTGAAACTGAGCCTACAGTATTTGTCAATGAAACCGGTCCGGCTTATTTAAAAACAGCCAGACAAGCCCTAGCTAATTACCTGCATTGCGATGCAGACAATTTGGTTTATGTTACCAATCCCTCTTATGCAGTAAATATTATTGCTAAGAGTTTACAAATTGGCCCAGGTGATGAAGTGCTCACAACCAATTTGGAATATGGCCCTTGTGATAAAACTCTGAACTTTTATTGCGCACAAACTGGAGCTACTTATATCCGTCAGAAAATCCGTTTTCCATTAGAAAGTAAAGAAGATTTTATTGCTCAGTTCTGTACAGGTATTAGTACTAAGACCAAGCTCATCTTTATTAGTCATTTAACAAGTTCTACAGGTTTACGTTTACCCGTAGAAGAAATCTGTGCCATAGCCAATGAAAAAGGTATTATGGTTTATGTAGATGGGGCACATGCGCCAGGACAATTACCCATTAACCTTAGCACACTTGGTGCAGATATTTATACTGGAGCTTGCCATAAATGGATGATGACACCCAAAGGATCTTCCTTTTTATTTGTCAAAAAAGAATTGCATCATTTGTTTGAGCCCCTAGTAATTAGTTGGGGATATAAGACGGCTCATCCTTCAGGATCTTTATTAATAGACAATCATCAATTACAGGGAACTCGTGATTATGCCGCATTTCTAACCATACCAGCAGCTATTGAATTTATGAATACCCATCAATGGGATCAAGTAAATGTTTATTGCAGACAACTGGCCCAAAATAATGCTCAAAGATTTTGTGATTTAATGGGAAGTACTTCTAATAGCCCCATTAACGATGATTTTATTGGACAATTATTTTCTATTCCCATTCATATTCCACATCCAGAAAAATTGCATGATCATTTATATGAGAAATACCATATTCAAGTACCAGTTCCATCTCATGAGGGACAATTCTATTTGAGGTATTCCATACAAGGATTTAATAATCAAGCAGATTTGGATCAATTGTATGATGCTATGAAAACCATTGTATCCGCTTAAAATGTTACCATGAAATCAAAAACAACTATTGTATTTAGGGCCATTTTACTACCCATAGTCTTTACCATTTTATTGGCTGGGGCCAGCTTTTTTAAGCAATTTTTGCCTCCTCAGTATGAACGAATGAGCTATGGATTAATTGGATCACTTGTTGCTATTTTGGTAACCTGGTTGTTTTTAAAATGGGATGGTAAATCTTGGTCCGCACTCAATTTGGGATGGGATGCTCAAACCTTGTCAAAGTCATTATTAGGCCTGTTATTGGGTATTATTTTAGCCGCAATTATGGTAGGTACCATGGTTATATGTACAGATGTGACCATTGGCATTAATGACAATCCAGCAATTTTACCATTCTTGATAACCGCTACTGCACTGATCCCACTTGCATGGATGGAAGAAATGGCATTTAGGGGCTATGCTTTTCAACAATTAGATTCCAGTATTGGACTCAGAAATACACAAATTATCATAGCCATTATTTTTGCATTATACCATGTTGCAGGTGGTCAAGGTTTGGTATCATCTTTTCTAGGTCCTGGCTGTTTTGCATTTTTATTTGGTATGACTAGAGTAAAGTCTGGGGGAATTGCGTTACCAACAGGTTTGCATATTGGTCTTAACCTCTTCAATGCAAGTATTGGACAACATCGTGGCTTAAATAGTTTATTTGTAATTGGAGTGGAAAATGGTACAGAACTTTCCGGTAGAATGATTTCTTATTGGGGCTATGGTTTGAATCTTGCCATGTTAGCCATTACTTGGTTGTACATGGAGCAACATATATTAAAAGAAAAAAAAGCATAAATACCAAAGCCAATTTTTTGCAATGAGATTTTATAGATTCTCCTTAATTATTTTATTACTAATCCAGTTCTTTAATGCCCATGCTTGGGTTTTTCCAGAACATCGGAAATTGGCTTTATTGGGCATGGAACAATTGAGTCCTGCCTATCGTTTACAATTGGAACAGATTTGGCAAAAAGCCAGAACTGGATATGAAACCAGACTAAGCCCTAGTGTATTGGTATCTAATCAAGGATTGAAACCTACCCAATTGGATTATGCTTCTTGGTCAGGGATTGCTGGAGACCATAGTTGTTCTCCCAGCGATATGCTACACAATGTGCTGGAAACAGATTGGATTATGAAAGTAGCGGGAATTGCTGCACAATTAGAGTATGACTTAGCTGCAACTGATAACAGAAGCAAACGTATCAATGCTATTAGGAATTCAGATATCAGATTTCAAAGAGCGGACCTAGCTTATAGTAACAGAGCAAGTGCTAATAATGTACATTTTCTTTTAGCAAGACCTAAGGAAGACACAGATCCGCAAACTTATTTTGCAGCATGTTTAACAGAAGGCGCCCCTTTGAATGCAATTGGCATGTATACCCGTTACCATTTAAGCGCCTTGTACAAAGCTGGTAAATCAAGTGAAACTAGGTTGAGTGAAAAAGAACAAAGCGCCTGGTTATTGGCGGCGTTGGCCGATGAAGCCTATGCGGATCATTTTCTGCAAGACATTTATGCAGCAGGTCATGTGGCTGGAATATGGGGTGCTGCTTCAATTAGAAAAGGAACCCATGACTATTACAATGAAAAAGGGTTAGAAGTAGTGACTTGGGATGGTAAACGCATGATCCTTTCTGGTGATGCTTATTTAAGAGAAGTGGAAGCGCAAAAAATTGCCACTTATATGCGAGCCAGTCTGGAACAATTGCTAGATGCCGCAGCTGGTAATTTACAAGTGGTGTCTAAAGGTATCAAAGGGCTCCCAACCAATTTAGCAGACAGTTTTAATACCTGTCAGGAACCAACCATGAAAGCCACTGAATTTGGACTTAGTTTGGTAATTCCCATTTTAATGAAAACACCAGCACCCGGTTTAGCAGATGGATTAGGTGCCATGCCTAGGGTTAGTTCTGAAATAGGCACATTTTTAGGTGTTTCTTCTTCTGCCAATTTACATTCTATTAATGGAGGCTTTGCTAAAAATCAACGGGGAACAGGTGCTGTAGCTGGTTTAGAAGCAAATGTTCGCTTTGGTTTTGGCTTAGATGGGGTGTTAAATAATTCTGGTGATGGATTGGTGTTTGTGCAAGCCGGTTGGAAAACTGATGCGAGTTCAACCAATCAGTTTGTAAATGACGAACCTACCCTACCCACCAATTCTTTAACTACTGCCATTCCTGGAAGGTCCGCTTATAGTTTTAGAATGCGAATGCCTTTTTATCTATTCCCTGGTGATTTGATTCTGGCATCGCCCCTGCTATTATTTGCACCCAAAACTTATGCTAAAATGGCCATGCGAGCTGGCAATGGTGGGCTTATTCCTTGGCAATCTGGAATTGCAACCCCTATTGGAAGATTCCAATTTGTTTTGGGAAGAGAAATTGGCGTTTCATTTTACGGTCAAGGAAATCCACACGATAATTTTCTGGTTTATGAACCAACGCTGAGTTCATCGGCCATGTTATTAGAATATAGGTCTGTACAATTTGATTTTCCAATATTGGAATATCGCACGCTGCGTTCTTATGCATCTGAACAGAGTTCTAGTTTAATGTTCCAACTGTCTGCAGGGTTTGATAATGCCAAAAAAGTGTCTGTCTTATTGCCTTCTACCAATATTAAAACTCCTGAATTGCAAACAGTTTGGCATATTGGCATCAGGGCTATTTTTAATTGGCGACATTATTTGTAAATTGCTTTTATGAAAAAGATTGCTAGAAAAGATTTTTTGCTTCAGTCTAGTTTACTCATGACTGGTGCCTTGGCAGGAATGTCATTTACCAATAAGGTCAAGAAACCTTTACTTAGTTTTTCTACATTGGGATGCCCTGCTTGGAATTTTACGCAGATTACCAGTTTTGCCAAAGAACATGGCTATCAAGGTTTGGAAATGCGTGGTATTCTAAAGGAATTGTATTTACCCAAGTGTCCTGAATTTGCATCGGCTTCAGCCATAAAAACTACTATGCAAGAAATGGCCGACAAACAATTGCAGTTTGTAGACCTTGGTTCTTCCTGTAACCTCCATTTTGCAGAAGGTGCAGAAAGGCAAAAAAACATTGACGAGGGCAAACGTTTTCTAGACTTAGCTGCCGCTATCAATTGCCCCAATGTGCGAGTTTATCCCAATAAATTTCCAAAGGAGCAGACCAAACAACAAACTATGGATCTAATTACTAAGGGTTTGTTGGAACTAGCTGAATACGCCAAAGGGATGAAGGTAAAAGTGCTGATGGAGACCCATGGAGAAGTAGTTCATTATGCAGACTTGAAAAATATTATGGAAGCTGCTCATCACCCACAAGTAGGTTTAATCTGGGATATTGCCAATATGTGGTTAGATACTGGCGAAGCTCCTGAAGACGCTTATAAAGCCCTAAAACCTTATATTCATCATACCCATATTAAAGATGCCGCAAAGAAAGATGGTAAATTAGACTTCCGTTTTTTGGGTGAAGGTGAAGTGCCAATTTTCCAGGCAATGGATATTTTAGTCAAAGATGGTTACAAAGGCTATTTTAGTTTTGAGTGGGAAAAATTATGGCATCCAGAAATCCCCGAGCCTGAATTGGCCTTGGCCGATTTTACTGTTAAGATGAAAAAGCATTTTGGCTTCTAAGACTTATATTTATACCTTAGAAATTATCTCACTATGCCCGCTGATTCAAGTTATCTCAATACAAAAGCTACAGAGAAAAATACCTATGATGCCATTGTGGTTGGATCCGGCATTAGTGGAGGCTGGGCTGCCAAAGAACTTTCTGAAAAGGGGTTGAAGGTATTGCTCTTAGAAAGAGGTGGCCCCATGGTACACCCTAACTATCCCACTACCAGTATGGATCCATGGGAATTTACACACAGAGGGGCTGTTACCAAACAAGAAGCTTTGGATCAATATGTACAAAGTAGACATTATTCTTTTAAAGAAGATACCAAGCATTTTTATATCAAGGATAAGGAAAATCCATATGAAGAAATCAAACGCTTTGATTGGATTAGACCCAATGTAGTGGGTGGACGTTCATTGTTGTGGGCACGGGCTTCTTACCGTTGGACAGATACCGATTTTGAAGCCAATGCCAAAGATGGACACGGAGTAGATTGGCCTATCAGATACAAGGATTTGGAACCCTGGTATAGTTATGTAGAAAGATTTGTAGGGGTGAATGGCAACAAAGACAAACTCTCCTATTTTAACGATAGTGAAACCCAGCCTGCATTTGAAATGAATATGGTAGAGAAAGATTTTCAAAAGCGTATTGCGGGAAAATTTTCAGATAGACATGTGATCATGGGGCGTTCGGCCAATTTAACCGCGCCAGTAAAAGGGCGTGGCGTTTGTCAAGCAAGAAACCTCTGCCAAAGAGGTTGTCCATTTGGAGCTTATTTTAGTACCAACTCTTCTACCCTTCCGGCAGCATTTGAAACAGGTAATTTAACGCTTAGACCCTATTCATTGGTAAATAGGGTTATCTATGATGAGCAATTACAAAGAGCTACTGGTGTTGAGGTTTTGGATACCCAGACCAAGCAAACTGAAGTATTTCATGCCAAGATCATTTTCTTAAATGCAGCTACTGTTGCAACTACTTTTATCTTATTGAATTCTACTTCTAATAGATTTCCTAATGGCTTGGGTAATGATAGTGATCAAGTGGGTAGAAATTTAATGGATCACCACAAGGGCGTTTCTATTAATGCGGATGTAGAAGGTTTTGAAGACAGTTATTATTCTGGTAGAAGACCCACCAATATTTATGTACCCCGATTTAAAAATATCTTTAGCCAAGAAAAAGACTTTTTACGCGGATTTCATTTAGCAGGTAGCGCAAGCCGTGGTAGAGGCAATGGCAATAATGGCATTGGCGTGGAACTAAAGGAATCTATGACAGAAGCTGGAAAATGGCATATGAATTTGTATGCTTACGGTGAATGTTTGCCCTATCAAGACAATAGGATTACCCTGAATACATCAAAACAAGATATATATGGAAGACCACAGTTAAGCATTGACTGTAGTTTTAGAGAAAACGAGCTAGCCATGCACAAAGACATGCGTGCAACAGGAGTTGAAATGCTATCTGTAGTTGGATATAAAAATGTGCGTGACAATAGTGCTATTGCAGCACCTGGTAATGCCAATCATGAAATGGGAACCGCCCGAATGGGTAAAGATCCCAAAACATCAGTACTAAATGGGTTTAACCAAATGCATGCAGTGAAAAATGTCTTTATTACAGATGGATCATGTATGACATCTATCTCATGTGTAAATCCTTCTATTACTTTTATGGCTCTTACGGCAAGGGCCTGTGACTATGCGGTAAAAGCTTTGAAAAGAGGTGATATTTAGGAATTTGCAGGCATTAATCTCATTTGTCTTGGAGGATTGGAATAACGTTTCCAAATTTTGTATGCAAAAAAAGTGCTTACTAAAGCCCCAATGGCTAAAACGCCTGAATCACCTAAAATATAGATTAACAAACTAAAGGATTTAAGTTTACCAGTTTCATTTGGATTTACTCCCTGAACTTCTATATCAATTGCTTGATAATATGAAAATATGGTAAATCCTATTGTGAATATCAACCAAAATGCTAATAATCTGATTGCTGCAAAAGGAGATAAATGTATATAAGATCTAGTAAAATATTTTTCTTTCTCTAAATAAGTTAGACAAATTTCATAATCAGATGGATTGCTAAAATTAAAAGCCAAATCATTAGGTAAACCTAAACTTGATTTAAAACTAATTATTAATTCTTGTTCATCTTCATCCTTAGTAATGGATTTGATTTGATCATATTTTACTTCCTCTTTGGATGCAAGTGTTAATATCTTTTCAAACTCATCTTTAAATGATTCAAACGATTCTTTTCTTTGGCTTGAAAATTTTATGCTGTACTCATCCAGAATAAAAGCAGATAGTTTTTTACTGGAGATTGGAAAAACTTTGTCTATCATAGTTTAAATTAAATAAAATTTTTACAAGTCAAAATTTGAAATAAAGCTTTGATTTGTGCCTTCTTGTCCATAATAATAGAATCCAAGTATCAGTTCTGTTGGATTAGGTAATTCAGTCAATGTTGTGTTTCTGTTTTTTATTTTAATTTCTTGGACAATTAGATGTTCCATTTTCTTTTTAAGTTTTTTATTTAAAAAAGGCTGAATGGCTTTAACTGAATGAATTGTCAAATCAGTATTTACGCTGATCTTATATAAAGCAACACTTGCTTCCGGTAAAGAATAACCTCTTAATTGTTCTTGAAGTTCTTTTGGAATATAAATATTTAATTTATACTCATTTGTAGGATTAATCTGTTTTGACTTTATAAGCCTTAACATTGTCAATTTCCTATTTAAATTATTTGTATAATTTAAAAATAGTCTTTGATTTTCAATTGAATCTTTTGAACTAATGATACGATTAATTTCAAAATAATTGTTACACATCCCAAATGTCAATTCATTTTTAGGATTTTTATGAGCAAATAAAATCCATTCTGTTTGTGCATTTACCATAAATGCACAAGAAGAATTTAACCAACTGTGTAATATGATTTTGTTTGTAGAATCACCTTTGAATAACTCAAGAATTTCAATAGAAAGTAGGTGATTTTCAGAATTTGTTGGATCCGGAATTACTTTATTAATTTTTATTCTTGCAACAAAATCAGCAGCTTGATAACTTTCAATCATTGGGGGCGTTAAGCAACTACATGCATAACTGGTTAAAGAACAAATATTTAGAATAAAAATGAAAAGAATATGTTTCATCGGTTTAGTATTGTTCCAAAAACGCC
Organism: Chitinophaga pinensis; assembly: GCA_943372225.1. GTDB lineage: Bacteria > Bacteroidota > Bacteroidia > Chitinophagales > Chitinophagaceae > Sediminibacterium > Sediminibacterium pinensis_L. The sequence goes on from CALRXV020000005.1 coordinate 18,317, forward strand.
AATTCCTTTTGTAAATAACCTGCTTTCAAATTTACTTGATCTCCTAGAATCATAATATTACCATACCCTTTTTCATAAGGTTTCCATTCAGGAAGATTGCCTCCATTGGGATTGCCGGTTTTGGCAAAATTTACCCAATAAGAAGAAATCATATTTTCAAGATCTAAGTCAATTGACTTCCAAGGCCTATTCCATGTATGTAATGTGTGTAAGGCATAGGGTACGTCTGAGGTATGAAAGGCGCCATAATTAGGGAATCCGGGTTTGTCTGTGGGAACATGAGCAAATTCATAGAGATAGCTGTTTTGCGGATTATATCGCGCCAGCAAATGAGCAGGCAAACCAGCAAAACCAAGTAAGGTCAATTTTTGTTGTTGCTCTTTTACTTGCTCAGGATTATTTGCAGGAAATAGGCTCAAGAAATTAGCAGCTTGGGAACCGTATTTCTGAGCATCTTTTTCATAAGCCTCAACTGTTGCGTTTTGGTTGCCCAGAAAACTACCATCGCCTGTAACCCAGCCAGTTAAAATGGGAGTCTGATTTTGGAGTCCTTGCTGAAAAAATCCTTTAAGGTCTTTGGGAAGCATGTATCCATCAAGGGTAGTTCCAAAACCACCAATACCTGGCTGCTGGCTTAATTGCTGTAATTCAATAGCTGTTTTCTTTCGTAAATCTGCAATGGATTGGGCATTAGCTTTTTGCATCAATTTCATGCCTTGGGCTTCTGCTTGTTCCAGATTTTGCAAACTCATTTTAGAAAACAATCCCCCACTTTGTGCAATGGCTTTGTGAAATAAGCCCTTTGCCAATGGCGATGTAATCAGAGCAGTAACACTAAATGCACCAGCAGATTGCCCTGCAATGGTCACATTATTGGGGTCCCCACCAAAAGCAGCAATATTGTGTTGGATCCATTTAAGTGCTGCAATTTGATCCAGAAAACCATAGTTACCCGAAGTGCCAGCTTCCTTAGTTAGTTCTGGGTGCGCCATAAAACCTAGTACACCTACTCTATAATTGATGCTAACAAAGACAACTCCTTTTTTAGCCATTTCTTCGCCATCATAGATAGCACAGTTGGCAGATCCACTATTTAAACCACCACCATAAATCCAGACAAAAACAGGTTGCAGTTTTTTTTCACTAGACCAGACATTTAGATAAAGACAATCTTCACTCAAAGGTTCTGGTTTGGCTATAAACTCTTCTGACCAACAATAAAATGGGGCTGGTTTATTTTGAATGGGACTTGCAGAAAAACTAGTGCAGTTTTTAACGCCTGTCCAATTAGAAACTGGTTGTGGCGTTTTCCAACGAAGATTACCTATTGGAGGGGCTGCAAATGGGATTCCCTTGAATATGGCAATCCCATTGTGTTGGGTACCTTGTATTTTTCCATTAGCAATGCTGATGGTTTGGGCAGAGGCATGCAGGGTCAGGATTAATAAAATAGGGATCAGGCATTTCATGGCAGCGTTGTTATTCCCTACAATATAAGATTTAACTTAGCTTTTTGCAAAGTTTGGTAAATCTGCTTTAGCCACAATTTCAGCAATCTTATCAGGGTCAACACCTTGCTTGGCTGCGATATGCATGAGCAAGCGAACTTGGGCTTCGCCATATCTTTTTGATTTACCTAATTCACTAAAGAGTCTAATAACAGCTTTTATAATTAAATAAAAGAAGAGTAAAGGAATCAATAAAACCAATAATTCTTGAAATCCTAAGTTGCCCATAAAATATGCTTGTTTTTATCGTAATGAAATGAAGTTGTAAGTAAGAAGCGTAATCGCAACAATTCCATAGACTAGAAAAATTTTCCAATCTGAAAAACCTTTAACCAGTGAATAGATGATAAACCCAAGTGTAATGGAAACAGAAATTCCCATATAATAATATCCATTAGGGCCTGAAAAACCACCAAGAATAGATATGGTTAATGTTGCAATAATGTAGACTAAGAGAATTGTCTGAAACCATTTCTTATGACTGAGCGATGGTTGTTGGGTACGCATATAGGGTAAATTTGAATTTTGATCAAGGTAGAAATTCAATATTTACCCTACAAGCACTAATTAGTAAAGGGTTGTTTTAAGTTTGTGAAAGGCTAATAAATTTTTTTATTAGGTTATTCTTTGCTAAGGCTTACATCTAAATAAACCGAATGTCTGCCATAGGTTTCATAAAATGGTTTAAATAGTACATCATCAATGGTAAAATGAAGGTCTTTGGGATTACCTTGAATGGTTTTACCCAGGTCATTGGCATTGAGTACAATTTTGCGAAAATCCTTTCTAGCTGAAGGTTCTTGAGCCGCAAGCAAAATAGGGCCGTAAAAAAGACTTGCAATATTCTGCTGGTCCATCATAGGTTCTAAATGAAATTGAAAAGGCATTTTCAATGCTATAAGATCTCCATTTTTCCAATTCTTGCCAATATTCAAATACGCACCTGGTTTGGCGTTCAAAGCTTGAACCTTTTCATTGATACTAACTATAAAACCCTTGATAGCCCAGGCAGGTACACGAACCATCAAATCAAATGTACCAGAGCCTTTAATAGTCAATTGGGTTTGATCATCTTGAGGAAAATTGGTTTTCTGTTCTACACTAATTTTTTTACTTAACCAATTCAGTGTTGAAGGAATGAATAAGTTCACATACAAAGCCTGATCATTTGTAGATTTAAAATAGATGGTGTTTTGGAATTTGGTATTACTTTCTAAAGCCGTTCCGTTGCAACAAGTGAAGCCGGTCATGTTTGGGTTACCAAAATCTTTTTCAGATCCAGGTCTGAGCGGAATATGGTAAGTATTAGCAGGACTATGTTCTGCTACCGATGCCAGGATATCATTGTACAAAGCACGTTCATAATAATCCATCAATTCACCACGTTGGTCATACTGAAAAATATCACTAGTTAATTTGAGCATATTGTAAGTGGCACAGGTTTCATTTTGTCCACCTGCAGAAAGACCATTTGCATAGAGCGTACCAGGCTCACTGGTAAAACATTCTGGGTTATTGGGATTGCTGGCACCAGCTACTCCCCCAATGCTATAGGAATAATCGTATACAGCTTTATGCCAAAAATTATTGGCCACTTGGTAATATTCTGGGTTACTTGAAACGCGATAGGTTTCCATACTACCCACCATTTGAGGAATATGTTGGTTAGCGTGTAATCCCCTAAACAAGTCTACATTTTTGGCTAGTCCACTATTATGAGTGGTATCGCCAAAGAAAACTTTGATATTGTCAAATAATTGCGCTGTTTTTAAGTAATTGGGGTCTTTGGTAATTCTGTATAAATGCGCCATTACTTCATTCATACCACCAAATTCACCTGCTATATAAGTATTCCACATGCTGATCCTAGTATTGGTTGGCACTTGACTCAAACGAGCATACACCCAACCGCCCATACCAGTGGCAATATCTAAAGCTTTTTTGTTACCACTCACTTCATAGATTTCAATTAAGCCTGCCAAGATTTTGTGTAGGGTATAATAAGGTGCCCAGATTTGAGTAGGTTGGGTACCATATTTGGCGCCAGCTTCCAACATGATAAATTGATCTGGTGGATAAGCACTGATAAAGCCCTTGCCCCAATTCCAATAATCGTTTCTAATACCGGCATCGCTGATATCAGAGTCATAGCTTTTTTTACCAGGCCCCATGGGTACTAGTCTAGCATCGGCTACAAAAGGCCCACCTGCTTCTTTTGGTTTGCCTGATAATTGTGCAAGATCATACAAAGCATTAACCATGTATTCCATCTTTTGAGCAAATATCTCCTGAAGGTTTTTGTCATAACTTGTACCAGCATAAGCCTGTGCCAAAGCAGAAAGATAATGCCCTGTTGCATGCCCTCGTAATTTGGTGTCCTTACTATCCCATACGCCTAGAGCTATTGTACCCGCTGGTTGTGGCTGACCAAAAGCATGACGAAACATGTATAAAAAAGCATTGGGATCAGTCTTTGCCAATGTTTGAATAAACTTATCCCTGTTCTCCGTAAATTTTGTTTGTTGACCAAGTGTATTGGTATTCAATGAAACTTGATTCAAATTAAAAAGCTGCAATTTTCCCTTTGGCGATGCTACCTGACCAACGTTTGCTTTAACCGTAACAATGGCTTTGGGTTTTAATGTGGTTCCAGGTACACGACCTTCAATGGTATAGGTTCCGGGTTTAAGTACAGATGAATTGTCACTAGGTGCAGGCCAAATAACCCTTACAGGTGGGCCTTGTTGAATCCCCGTATAAGTTCCATTCAAATAACTAGGTAGTGTTGGTAAAACACCAAGATTTGTACTCAGTTTAGCATCGGCTACACTGGTTAAAAATACATTGTATAATTGGGGATAGTTCTCCGCAAACTTGGGTAATTCTTCCTGCTTTCTTTCAGGTCGCGGATTTTGAATAATCCACTCGTGTACCCCTGTTGCATGATCTTTTGGTAGTTGAATTTCCATACGAATAGCCGTGGTACTAACAGGTTCAAATTTCAGCACATCATATGTATCTTTTATTGGAGCATAGGGTATAAGATTTTTTACTGGCACCCATGCATCGCCCTGCTTATATAAGATGGTATAGTTTGCTGGAATTCTGCAACCACCAAAAGGCGCATCGTCATACCAATAGACTTTGGATTCAGACACAGTATAAGCTTTGTCAAAATCATATTGGATCCATTCCTTGGTGTCTTTCTTGGGCCACCAATGCATATACAAACCAGATTTGTCTTCTGAGGAAGCCGGTTCAAATTGGTCATTCAAAGCAGACAACATTCTTTTGTTGTTAATAGAAGCGGATACCACACTTTTAGAAGCAATAGTAGCAGCAGGACTTGGTCTTGCAGCAGATGTTTCAAAAGGAATCCAAACCTGCATTTCAGAAGCTTCCCTATTATTCCATGCATAGTAAGGAATGGCTTTGGCTTGTAAAGGCGTTGTTTGCAATTCAGAGCTAGCAACCTGTCTTCTGGTAGCAACTCCTTGCCCACTTAATACCAAAACACCGTTGAGTAATTGTTGCTCATAGTTTTCAGAAATAGACGCGTCTTTGCTCATCACAATATTCTGTACCGTACCACCTTGGTTATCTGGTCCTTCTAAACAATATACCAATGGCCCTTTTTGAAAAGCAAATCTGCCCTTGTCTTCTTTTACGTTTTCATTGGCCAATACTTTCTCAATTTCCATGGGTAAATCCATTTCAACTAGATCTCCTTTTTTCCAAGTACGGCTAAAAACGGCGTATCCTTTTTCAATGGTATAGGATATTTCTTTTCCATTAATACTTATAGGTATGGCTGTTGCGCGGTTATCCGCAAAGCGATATAAATTACTTGGTACTGCTTCCTGTCTGGCCCATCCTGGAATACGCACACGCAATACAAAATCCATTGACTTAGATGGATCAATTTTAAGTGTCACTTTACCCTTCCAAGGATAGGCCGTTTCTTGTGCAATGATCAGTTTACCTGCAGGAAGTTTAATGTCTGATTGGTTAGACATAAAGAGGTTAACATAGAGGTTATTGGCATTTTGGGCATAGACATATCCGGGTATCGATGGCATGAACCTGGTCATATTAGAAATGCAACAAGCACATCCAAACCAGGCACTTCGTTGGTGCTGACCCATGGAAGCCAAAGGATTGGGATAAAAGAATTTGGTACCGCTTTGAGAAACACCAGACAATAATCCATTGTATAAGACACGTTCCATCACGTCTATATAACTAGCATCGCCATGCAATAAAAACATACGGTTATTCCAATACACATTGGCAATGGATGCACAGGTTTCTGCATAAGCACTCATATTGGGTAAATGATACGCTGCGCCAAATGCTTCACCTGCACCAGTGGCACCAATTCCGCCTGTTAGATACATTTTCTTACTCACTACATCTGTCCAGATATCGTCAATGGCTTTTATATAAGAAGCATCGCCTGTTAAGGCTGCAACATCGGCCATGCCTGTATACATATAGGCTGCTCTTACAGCGTGACCAACGGCTTCGTGTTGTTCAGTTACGGGCTTTTGTGATTGGTTGTATTCAGAATACTCGCCAGCCCCCTTGCCTCTAGTGTCTAAGAAGAATTTTGCCAAGTCTAGATAGGCTTGTTTACCTGTTACTCTATATAATCGCGCCAGCCCCATTTCCACAACTTGGTGTCCTGGAAAATAAGTGGCTTTGCCAGGGCCAAAATCTTTGACCAATAAGTCAGCATTTTTGGTGGCAATGTTTAAGAGTGTTTTCTTGCCAGTTGAGATAAAGTGAGCAGTGGCTGCTTCATATAAATGACCGCAGTTGTATAATTCATGACTTAGGTCAGGATCTTTTTCCCAGCGTTTGGCTCCTATCCAAGGATGCAGCTTCTGGGGTTTCATGGTCCTAAAGGTGTAGAGATAACCATCTGGTTCTTGGGCGTCGGCAATAATTCCAATTAAGGTATCTATACTGCGTTCCAGTGAAGGATTGGGTTTTACCTGCAAGGAATAAGAAGCGCCTTCTATGAGCTTATAAATATCCGTATCGTCAAAAGGGTATTCGGTAATATTGGTTGGATCCTTTTTACCGGCAGCTTTTAAAAAATTATCAATGCGCCCTTGTTCGCGGCATTTCTGCAATACATAAGGAATGGTAATGTCTGCATTAATGTCTATGCGAGGCGCCCAGAACTTGTCATGCACGTGTACATGGTTAAATGTCACGGGTTGTATGGGATAATCACGGTTTTGATTTTGGGCTTGCGCCCATGTGCTGAATAATGCAGCTGCTAAGATAAACGAGTAGCTTGCTTGAGATGTTTTTTTCATGCTTGGTAGAATGGAGCATGAATTTACAATAGATGGGGGGATTGGGAAAATCTAATCAGAGTGCTTAGCTAGTAATTTATAGAATACTAAAAGCCCTATGCCACCAATGGTACTGATAAAAGGGCCCAATACAAATAAACCTGTAGCAGCAGTAGCACATCTATTATCCCTATTAAACATATCTAACATTAACATCCAAAAAGCGGGTATTGAACATACAAAACCTAAAATAGGTGAAAGGACTAAAATGGTTAAAACCAAGTCAATGGAAATTTTTTCTTTAAAGCTATATTTTATAAAATATCTGATGATCACCAATGGCATTAAAAGGAAAAATATACATATGAAAAAAACCAACATAGTTTGAATTTATATTAAGGTAGGCACTCAATGATTCATTTTAAAGAGCAAGTTTGTAAAGGGTTGTTTTGGGTTTGTGAAAGGTTTAGGGGATGAGATAGATACTTAAATTATTGGAAATTTTTAAAGACTATTAAAACTAGAATCAGCGTTATGGTTAATCCCAAAAAGAGCCATTCTATTTTAATTTTTTCTTTGTTACCAGACTTAATAGCAAGATTCAATGCTTTAATCCTTTTATTAATAGTAATAGTACCAATTATGATAAGTATAGTATAAAAGCTATTCATTGAAAATTTATGATGATGCCTTTGGCGATTTTTTAATTAGTAAATAAGGTATCCAAATTACACTAAACGCAATCAATCCCTTGGCATTGGCTTTAACATCTTCAATGTCAAAGCGTCCATGAATACGTTTGTGTAAAAGGATATTGCTATATGCTTGAGCATATTCAATGGCAATACCAAAACCAAGCAGGACAAAGAAGATTAAAATATGGGTAGTTAGATTTTTGCCATAGAGCATGTTTAAAAATCCAGCCGCAAGAAAATAAAATGCAGCATGAAGTTCTTTATCGTAATGATGAAATACAGATGGGAGTTTAACCATGAAGCCAATAACTGATAGAATTAGGGCTAGAATGGTCAGGAGGGTTTTAGGCATATTGAAATTAAATACAATTTTATAAAATCTATTTATCCCATTTCCGCAATCAGGTTAGCACATTGTTCCTGATGCCTATTAATGTGAAAACTTAAAAATTCAAGTCTTTGTTGAAAATCCATGGCGCCAGAAATGGGATGAGGATGGGCTTGTAGTCTTAATTCATCATCTTGAATAAATTCACCAAAAGATGCTAGTAAGTCTTGTAATCCATGCAAGGATGCTATCCAGAAACTAAGAGGGCCACCCATTCTTGGGGCAGCAACAGCTGGTACTATTTCTTTGGGTTTCCAGGTAAGACGGATAATTTCATCAATGGGCATGTCTTTGTGGTTGGACTCAAAGCTGCGTTCAAAATTACCCGCTCTAATATCGGTTAATGTCTTCCACATACCAAAGATGGCGCCATGCTCAGCCCAATACAGGTGCTCTGTGTTTTCTATGATATTCCAAGACTCGGTGTTGGGTTTCCACTGGGCTTGAGTTTCAGTAAGATTCGCAATTTGCGCAAGGTACGCTGCGCGATCTTTTGCTACTGCTTGAATCAGGGATTGTGTGAGCATGTAATAAGTTATTAGTGGGATAAAGAATTTAAAAATTGGAGTATCGCGCTAGCAAATTCTTTGTTTCCAGATGCGGAATTATGATTTCCGGGAACTGATACAAAACGGGAATTAGGAATCATTTGTTGGAGTTCTTTTCCATTGCCATTATCAGCATCATCTGTTCCACAAATGACCAATACCGATTGTTTCAATTTTGCCAGCTGCTGTTTTGAGGTAGATGGTTGTTCTTTTTGTTGGCTAGCTAGCACTTTAGGACTCAGCCCTTTTTCTCCAATGTATTTTCTAAAGGATTCGTAACCAGGAATGGTATCGTTCATTAAGGCATTGTAAAAGCCAATTCTTCTTGGCCAATTGGGATTGGTAAAGTCTGCACCCATGCCACCTAGTACAGCAGTACTGCAATGTTGATCCATCACCAAAAGGCTGGCAAGAATAATAGAACCTCTGGAATAACCAATGGCTTTATATGATTTAAATTGCAAGTATTGCATCAAACCCTTGAGATCCTTAGCCTCTGCATTGTTGGCATAAGCTTCTGGGTTTTCAGGTTTTTCAGATAAGCCATTACCTCTTAGGTCTACCAAGATTACCTGATACCCTTTTAAAAGCAGGCTATCGTAAATGGGTTTCTTTTTCCAATCATTTAAGGTATTGGTAAAGCCATGTATGAGCAAAATAGGTTCTCCCTTTCCGGCTATTTGATAATGGATCTTCTTTTTGTCAAAGGAACTATAGTAATTGGATGTTTGGGCAAGGGTAATTGAGGAAATAAGTAGACAAGTGGAAAGTATCAATTGATATAGGGATGTGATTTTCATTTGCGGTATTTCTGGCAATTATTTAAATTTAATAAAAATATCCAGGAAATCAATTTAGGTAGTTTGGTGTGTAAAACGTTTTACGAGATGCTACTATTTCAAAACTTCTATTTTCAGCGCATTAGCAATTTCTGAACTGCGGTTCATTACTTTTATAATTAAACCATCCTTACCTATTAATAAATGGGTTGGATAACCATGAACTTGTAATTTCTGAGATAAAAACGCTTCTGAAATTGAAATGGTAGCATAATCAAACTCAATAGTTTTCAGAAACTTTTTTAAATCTTCTTCTGAATCATAAGCCATACTTAAAAATAAAATATCATTTCTGTCTTTATACTGCTGAACCATTTTATTTAATTCAGGCATTTCTTTCCTACAGGGCATACAATTTATAAACCAACATTTTAAAACGATGATTTTCCCTTTCGTATTTTCTTTATTGTATACATTGCCATTTAAATCGGTAAAATTAAAATCTGGTATTGTTTTGCCTTCTTGTTTAAATTGTTGAAAAGCATTTAAACCAAAGTTCCGCACCTGATCTTTGATTGATTTGTCACTTGAGTCATTCAATTTTATAAGCTTATAAAACAATTGACTATTTTTCTCAACTCGGATAACTATATAATCTCCAGTACATAATAGTTCAAAGAATTTATCTCTATTAATAACGTTCTCTAATGGATCTAAAGGAATATAGGTTTCTGAGAAGATGATATTTTGATAATTATATGCCCACCATAAACTGAAGTCTTTTTGTAGGGTTTCTGGATTGACAATTTGATGCTCAGTTTTTTGCGAATAGGAACTAAATGAAATTCCTAATAACAAGAAAACCAAGAGGCAATTTGTAAGGAGTTTTTGAATATTCATTGGTAGAAATTAAATGAAAACAAAAATGGATTAAGATTAAACTAGATGATTAAAATCATTTCCAGTTAAATGCTGCACATTTCTGGTAATCTTTTCTAAATCCCAGTTCCACCAAGCAAGTTCTAATAGCTTCGCGATGGTCTCTTCTGGGAATCGTTTTCTGATTAATTGGGCAGGGTTCCCTCCTACTATACTGTAGGGTTCAACATCTTTTGTTACAGTGGCATTGGCGGCTATAATAGCTCCATGACCAATGGTTACTCCCGCTAGAATAGTTGCATTGTATCCAATCCAAACATCATTCCCTATCACTATGTCTCCCTTTTGTGGATAGGTTTTATTGTCCATTGCATTTGCCCAGTCCTGGCCAAAAATGGCAAAGGGATAGCTGGTAATGGCGTCTGTTAGATGATTGGCCCCATTCATGATAAAAGTGACATTGGAAGCAATCATACAGAACTTTCCAATAATGAGCTTGTCACCTATAAAATCAAAATGGTATTTGACGTTTTTTTCAAAGTTCTCTACGTTCTCAAAATCGTCATAGTAAGTATAGTCTCCTACTTCAATGTTTGGGTTTTTGATAATATTCTTTAGGAAACAGAGTCGGTTATAATTGGGAAGTGGATAGGTTTGATTTGGGTTAGGGATGGGCATGTAAAAAAATTTGTGCCGTAGGCGATGGTTTATTTATTAGATGGCCTGAGACCGTAAATTAATAAATATCCAATGATCCAAAATTCTCCAATGGTGGCAGGAATTACCAATAAATCAAATAAAGGGTTATTGATACCCAGGTATTTGACAAAAGCAGAGATTAAATAACCTAACCCGCCAATGATTAAAGTTCTTCCAAGCCAAACGGGCATTCTCTTAGAAGTTACAATGATATACCCCATTGGTATTAGCCAAAGTCCAAAAAACAAACTTCCTACTCCCCAAGCATTGGCCATGATTTGGCTTAATAACTGAATCATGTCAGTTTTCCCTTGCATAGAGGTTGTGACTGCGTTAGCAATATCAATGGCAGAAGACATGGCTATTGCACTGACTAGAATAATGGCAGCATTCATGGTTCCCCAAATAGCCAGTGTGAATGCACCCCATTCATTGATTGGTTTGAATAGTTTGTAAAACCAAATAGCTGAAAGTGCTTGTGAGATGATAATAACAAATTCTAGTATCAATCTAATTCTAGCTGTAGATTCAAGATTGATTAAATTGGTTATGGTCTGTTCAGTGTTATTGGGTATGAATATTTTTGGTTGAAAAATTAAGAATCCTAGCATTCCAGAAATGGCTAGAATTAGATACCAGATTCCTGTTAAGCGTGCGGTGGTTAATTTTTGGGGCATTTTTTGTATTTGACATGAAATTAGCGGTTCATGCTGAAATTGATAGGCTTGAGTTTATAAAGGGTTGATGGTTGTGGTGAGTGGGTAATTTTGGCGGGGCCGATGCTTACAATTCTATATCTATTTAGGCACCCACCATTCATAAGATGGTTTTGTATCAAAGGTTTTTATTTTCAATACCCCGCCTTGCATAGCAATATACAAGTCATCATTGTTTACTAACATGGAAAATGGACCAAGGATGCCAAAGAAAAATGGTGATTTTAAAAGTTCTTTTGGTTTCAAATCTTTTCCAAATTTCAATATTGAATTTGCAGTGATAATTAATTTTTCATTTTTATAATCAGTCAACAATTCTGGTGCATCTGTCATTTTTATAACTGTTTTGTATGTCCAAACATTGCCCTTTTTATAAATTTCAAGAATTTGTCCTTTTTGTGATAATTCATGTGCTTGGGGATTTCCATCTAAAGCATAGTACTTTCCATTGTATTCAAAAATTTGATGAATCATTAAAGTACCTGGCATTTTATAACCACTAAGTCCATCATCACTGACAAAGTATAAACCATATGCTTCTAAGAATCTAACTCCTATTAAATATCCATCCGGTATTTTTTTTACATATCGATACCATGATTTGATTTTAAGATTATTTTCTAGGTATCCGGTTTTTAATGGTAAACTATCACCTCTATCAAAATTATATTCATTTTTAACAATTTTCCAGTTGTCATCTGATTTCAAAAATCTCCATTGAGTACCAGTCATATGAACTTTATGTATCCTATTTTCTGTATTTGGAAGACTATCTAGCTTCCAATTGGATAAGTCAGGAACTTGGGAAATGCAACATTGATAGAGTGACAGGAATATTAATAGTAGTTTGAATTTCATGTGTAATGATAAGATTGGGATAATAATTTAGGTATTAGAAAAATCATCTTTAAAGTTTACTACTTTTTCAACTTAGCTTCTTCTTCCGCCAAATGTTCAAAGTAATTGCAATACAAGATTTGCCCTTTACGCACACTGGAAACTTTAAAGAACTCATTTGAAGCATGCCATTTTTCGTCTGATTGTTCCAAGCCCATAGAATACATATAGATACCCAAAATGTCTTTGACAGATATCAAAGAGCCAATGCTACCCCCTGTTCCAACTTGAATGGGTTGTCTGCCATATACTTTCTCTAACACATCAGAAACATATTTGTACTCTTTGGTATCAGAGGGGAATTTCATGGGACTTGCACCACCTTTGCCACGGGTAAATTTAAAACTTGCTGTGGCACCTGTGGGTAAATGACTATTGACGTGTTTTACAATCAAATCTTGAATCTCTGCTGGATCTTGATTATTCACCAGTCTACAAGTAATCCTTGCCATGGCGTTACCTGGAATGATGTTGGAATGTCCTTCCGCCGCAGTATATCCACTTTGCATGCCAATGATTTCCAATGTGGGCCTATACCAAATTCGCTCTAAGGCTGAAAAAGTAGTATCTCCTGTTTCTGCAGTAGAACCCAAGATCTTTCTATCCTCTTCTTTGTTATAAGGTACTTTTTGCATCATGGCTTTTTCCTTTGCCGTTGGTGGTATTACTTTATCATAAAATCCGGCTACTGCTACATTGCCTTCCTTGGTATAAAAAGAGGAAATGATTTGAGACATGATTAAAGCTGAATTAAGTGTCTTACCACCAAATTGTCCAGAATGCGCGTCTATATCCGCGGTCTTAATAGAAAATTCCATGGCAGCCGTTCCTCTTAAACTCATTAAGATTTCAGGGGTATTTTCATCATACTGTCCGCCATCGGCATTTAGCCCAAAATCGGCTTTCAATAATGCCTTGTTGGCCATGGCCATATTTTTAAAATTGGGGCTACCAGCTTCTTCTTCACCTTCAAAAATAAACTTGACATTTACGGGTAGTTTGCCATTTGTTTTGAGCATGGCTTCTACTGCCCAAATGCTCATCATCACACCAGATTTATCATCACTGGCTCCACGTCCAAATATTTTTCCGTCTTTGATTTGTGGGGCAAATGGAGGGATTATCCATTCTGATTCTTTAACGGGTTGTACATCGTAATGCGCATAAATAAGCACAGTGGGTTTACCTGGAGCATTTTCCCAGGAACCAAATACAGCTGGTTGACCAGCAGTAGGTATTACTTGGGCATTACTGATGCCAATGGATTTTAGTTTGTTCACTATCCATACCGCAGCTCTTTGAACATCTGGTTTGTTGGCTGGAATGGATGAAATACTGGGTATGGAAATCAGTTCTAAAAATTCTTTTAAATGGGCATCTTGATTAGCATCTATGTATTTTTCAAAGGTTTGAGCTCCATTGGATTTGGAAGATTGGGCTATTGAATCATTGATCATCAATAGACTTAAGCAAACTAAAGTGAATGGAAGTAAAGATTTGAGAGACTTCATGTGGGTGATTTGAATTTCATTGAAAATTCAATTTACTCAAAATCAGTTTCTCCAGCTTATTTCTTTGCCATTATTTTAATTTCAAAATCAATCTCGTCAGAAACAATTTGATCCGCCATTTTTTTATAAAACTTTCCAGATTGAAAATTGATCCCCCAATTGGTTCTATCAATAGTGAGTTTAGCATTGGCGTTCAATATTCCACTTTTAACTTCAATGGTTGCTGGAAAACTCACCAATCGTGAAACTGTTTTAATAGTTAAGTAACCGGTAATTTGAACTGTTTTATCAGTTAAGGAATCTACTTGTGAAATTTCAATGGTAGCAAATGGGAATCTTTTTACATCAAAATAGTCAGCCGATTGTAAGTGTTGAATGGGGGTATTTTTATCATTCTTATCTGCAAATTCCATAGCGTTCATGTCTATGGTAGCGGCTCCACCAACTAAGCGATTATTTTCTAACCAAAGCTCTCCTTTTGAGATAGATACATAACCTACATGCTTTTCTGCTGCAGAAATTTTCATAGAGCCCTTCCAGGTAATTCGGCTTTCCTTTTGATCAATATTGTAAACCTGTTCTTGTTTTCCTTGAAAGTTTGTGAGGTCTTTTCCATCAAACCGGTAAACTCCGTTGATGGATCCAAACCAAATGCTGCCGTCAGTAGCTTCCATAATTCTGCAAAGCATTTTATCTATGGATGCCATTTCAGTTACAGCGGGCTTTTCATTGTTTAATGTGCTTTGATCATAACGCAACAGTTTCCAAGCGCTCATTCCAATATGTTTTTCAGCACCGGTAGTCCAGATATTTCCTTGCTTGTCTTGCATTATTGCAGATGCGCTCATTTCCGATACCTTGGCATAGTTAGTCCCATCATATCGCCATAGGCCAGGAGCTCCATCCATATAATAGGTACTGTTTTTAATTTCTTTGATGATTTCTGCACCAAACCAAATAGTACCTTTTTGATCTTCTACTATTGACCAGACATTGTGAAATGGTTTGCCCTCTTTGTTTTTGAAAACAGTAAAGGTTTTGCCATCAAAATAACAAGCATCTCCCCTAGTACCTATCCATATTTTACCCTCTTTATCTTCCATGAATGTATTTACAGCATTATCGGGAAGCCCGTCTTTGGTGGTATAGGTTTTAAAGGATTTTCCGTCAAAACGGGTGGCGCCTCCTGCATTTGTCCAAATATTCCCTGCCCTATCTTCAAATAATTGAAGCGCCATATTACTAGGAAGTCCCTGCCTGGTGGTATAATGCAGGAATGATTTGCCATCATAATAATAAAGCCCTGAATCCTTGGTGCCAATCCAAAGATTTCCCTTCTTGTCTTCCAATACATCCCAGATGCTTGGGACGGCAATGGCGGTGGTGATATTGGTGAACATTTTTCCATCATATCGCCATAGGCCAGTGTAAGAAGCTATCAAAATGTCTCCGTTCTTTGCTTGTTTTACGCTGCGTACCATTCTGGTTGGGCCGTAGGCAGTAACTAGGTTTTTGGCAGCGGGTTGGATAATTTCCGGAGTCAGGGTAACCGTGCTTTGCTTTTCTTTACAGGAAACATACAAAACAGGGATTAAGATTAGCGCAAGTAGGTTTTTGTAATTCATAGTTAGATTTTTATCCTTTTAAAATTGACTTGGCTAAAGTAGTCCGCTACCTTTCATCAAAGGGAATTTGTAATGTAAATAAAACTGTCAACTTTGTAAATATTGCGTAAAAACTATGTCTTTGCATCAAAATAAGCTATTTAGTAATGGTAAATACCTATTTGGATTAGTAGCACTGCTATTGGTTGCTGGTATTT
Source organism: Chitinophaga pinensis (assembly GCA_943372225.1). Lineage (GTDB taxonomy): Bacteria > Bacteroidota > Bacteroidia > Chitinophagales > Chitinophagaceae > Sediminibacterium > Sediminibacterium pinensis_L. The sequence goes on from CALRXV020000005.1 coordinate 34,065, forward strand.
GTTTGGCGTTTAGCTTTACTGGTACTGACGATTTTGAAATAGCCAGAAGGGAAATTTTGATTCGTAAAGTTGGGCATGAACTGCTCTTACAATCGGGCGATAGCAGTTCTAGGGTGCTTCCTGTGAATAAAATATCGGACAATGAATTCCAGTTGAGTTTTGAGCGGGAGTTTGGGTTTTTACCGGATTCTTTGGTGAACACCACTTTAGGTTTATTGGGTAAAGATGCTGGAGTTCCTGATTATGTGGTGAATGTACTGAACTGTGGAACCCAGAAAGTGGCTTATGGATATGCCATTTCCAATAAAGAAAAGGAAACAATTGTTTCCTGTAAAGGGAGAAGGCTTCCTAAAGCTTGTTATGTGATTAGTATTCAATTTAAAGATGCTTTGATCAGTGCTAAGAGTGGATACCTTCTGGGTAGTCTGCCTATTTTGGCTTTTATTGGTCTACTTTTTTTTAGAACGGCTAAGACTAAGAAGGAGGATGAGGTGATTCATGATGTTGATCAGTTTCAGTTGGGTGGAATTTTATTTGATGCTAAACTGAGGAAATTGGAGATGAAGGAACTGACTGTTGATTTAACTGCTACAGAGTCTAGGGTGCTCAGGATTTTTGCGGAGAGCCCGAATCTGGTTATTGAAAGAAATAAGATTCAGAAAGAGATTTGGGAAGATGAGGGGGTGATTGTTGGGAGGAGTTTGGATATGTTTATTTCTAAGTTGCGGAAGAAATTGGAGATGGATGAAAGGGTGAAGATTGTGGTGGTGAGGGGGATTGGGTATAAGATGGAAGTTGGAGTTTAGCTGGCGCGATGGAAACTAGTCTTTTTCCCTAATATGTTCCACTTTGGCAACTTTATTATTTTCGAATTTTATGGCGAGATAGTTAAAGAAAAATCCAAAGCCAGTTCCCATTCCCATATTATAAGTCCAGGATTTATCTGTATTGTTTTTCCAATTGGGTTGTCCTAATAATTGCAATACTTGAATACTGTCTTTTCCAATTAATATTTTGTTTTTAACTATGTCATCTCCCATTAAAAACCTTTCATTATTATCTGTTATCCATTTTGATTGATCAAATGCTTTATTTGGTGGCTCACTGAAAAGGAAATAGATAAAAGCAATAAAAATACCAGCATATAATAAAGGCGTAAATACTATTGTAGAAAACCAAATTAAAAGGTTTCTTTTAACCTTGTCAGTAATCCTATTTCTAAATAACATATAAAAGAAGATATAGGTTGGGATAGAAATAAATAGAAGAATAACTAATACTTCTCTGCTAAAACCGAAGAAAATAGGGATTTCGAGAGGTAGGATCATTAAAGGTTATTTAGAAAACGTTTATATTTGAGATGAAGACAATGTTAGTTGATGTTGGTAGGGTTTTATTTCTTACTTAATATTTCATCTAATTGTTTTTGTGTCAGATCCAAAGCTTCTAAGTGAGGGTCTGAACGCAAAAAAACAAATCTTTTGTCTGGCATCACAATGATGGAACTACCACAAGAACAATGTTCTTTAAAAAGTAAATCAAAGAGCTGTTTAGAGCTGTCAATTATTATTGAATTGTCCCATTTTATGATTTTGTTCAAATTATTTCCTGGTTCACGAAAATCAAAAACTGAAACATTTTGTCTGGTTTTTAGTATTTGTTGAACTCTTTCTTGATGTCTTGCCACAAAACCCATTATGTAAGCATCATCTTTTGTGTCTAATATATCCCAACAAGTTTCGTTATTATAGTTGTACTTAATAATGATGCTGTCTTTTAATTTTGAGTTTGTGGTAGTTGTCAAAAATTGACTTAACGTATTAAAAGTGGATTCACTTAATTGTCCTTTATAAATCCTGTTTTTTTCGTCAATGCGATACAATTTTGAAGTTGCGTTACAACTTGCAATAAAGCTCAAAATGACAATAAGTGAAAGATAATAAAGAAAATATCTTTTCATATTATGTTTAATTGGGGCATTCTAAAATAGAAATCAATGTTTTAAAAATCACAATAGATATTTGAAATGGATTATAAATTTTATAAAAGGTAACAATGCATATTTGGCTTTTTGGAACGAATTTGTAAAGGGTTGTTTTGGGTTTGTGAATGGAATAAAAAATTGAGATCATTCATATCAAATAATGATTTTGAGGATATTATTAATCAGTTCAAAACACATTCCATCAATTTTGTCATTTATATTGGTAACATTTGCTAAAATAATTACCACTGTTTTGTCATCAATATTTACAGCAATAGATGAAGAGTACCCACCTGTTCCCCCGTTGTGCCAATAAAGCTCTTTGCCATTTTTAGATGCTATTATATGCCAAGCTAAACCAATTCCCATACCTTCTTTGATTTTGAAAGTTGGAATTCTTGTTAATTCAAGCTCTCTATTTTTAGGATTGAATTGAGCATTTGCAAATTTCACCAAATCTTCTGTTGTAGATAATATTCCACCACCACCAAACAAAACGTCGAAATCCCAATTTGAAACAGTTTCCCCTTTAAGGTTTAATCCTTTTACAAGTTGGTTATCTAAACCTTGAAAATTTGTAAATGAACTAGTCATTTTGTATTTATTAAAAATTTTCTTCTGCAATAATTTCTGGAAACTTGTTTTTTGAGACAACCCAAGTGTATATCCTAGAAGTCCTGCTCCTAAATTTGAATAAGAATATGTTTTAGAAGGTTCGTTTTCAAGTTTCAATAAATCTTTGAGATATGTTTCAATTTCCATTTCCCCATAATTTTTATACGGATTGGTGCCATTTGATAAATCTAAATTTTTCGGTAGTCTTGGTAAACCTGAAGTATGATTTGCCAAGTTTACGAAACTTAATTCTACATTGTCTTTGAAAGGAAAAGTATAAAAGGCATTGATCTTGTCTGTCAATTTTAGTTTTTCATCTACAACAAGGGATGCCAATACTGAGGAAGTAAACAGTTTTGTAATAGAACCAATTTCAAAAACTTTGTTTTGATTTTCAGCAGGTTTTATAGTGTCATTTAATTTAAAAATTCCATAATAATTTGTCTTCCCATCTTTAACTATTGCAATAGAAAGTTGAGCGTTATTTGGGAAATCTTTGGATTTTGAAAAGATAATATCAGCAATTTCTTTTGGGTAATTGTAAAGTGCATTTACCGTCTTATTTTCTGTCTTTTTTGGTTCTTCGTATGAGGCTACAAAAAAACCATTGATTTTATTCTGATTGTCAAGAGATATGTTAACGGCTAAAATAGCGGTTTCGAATTCAGTTTTATACCTGGCATATGTTCCTTGCTGATAGCTGATAAATTCTTTGGCCTTTATTTTCCCAAATTGTTTTTTTAGATCATTCAGAAACTGATTTGTCTTTTCAAGTGGCAATGCACTTTTCATTTCAGGCGAAAAATTGTTAAAGATTGAATCATATTTTTCAGCATTATAATTGGACTGGAAATTGGTTATTGCTATTTTATAATTGTCAGATTGAGCAAATAGTGAATTAGCAATCAGGGTAATGATTAAAATTTGGTAAAGAAATTTCATAAAAATGATTGATTTTTTGAAAGCAACGTCAAAGGCTTTGTGCAGTTTGGATATTTAGTTGTCTTACTAATCCATACTATTGCTTTATTATATTCTTGTAATAGCCTCAAAATGTCTTTGTCCTTTTTAATGGAAAGTACATCTTCTGAATAACCAAAAGAGTTTAAACTTGGGGTTGATGGAAGTGATAGATATAGGATGATAATAAGAACGGAAGTGGGGATTTTAAGAAGCAGTACATAGGTGGCTACAAGGATTACAGTATCAATTTGGATTATAAGAATCATGGAGTTTTCATAATCAACTATGGATAAAACTGTATTAATAATAATTAATTATTTAAAAGTTATTGTAAAAGTAGTACCAATATTCACTTCGCTTTCTACCTCTATCTTGCCACCAAGCGTTGTTATTTGTGAATGTATCAGGTATAGACCAACTCCTTTGCTATCTGCATTGTTATGAAACCGTTTATACAAACCAAATATTTTATCTTTTGCAAACGCCATATTTATTCCAATTCCATTGTCCGCAAAAGTAAGCTTTGTTTCCCCATTAGATTCTCTGCTTGTTTTTATAGTAATGATAAGGTCTCTATCTGGATGACGATACTTTACTGCGTTGGTTAAAAGATTTAAAAATATACTTTCCAAATATTCATTGACAAAAATCACGGAAGGCGCAGCAGAAAAGTCTGCTTGCATAATTATCTTTTGCTCTAGTAGCGATATTGAAAGTGACTCAGTTGTTTTATTAAATAATTCTTCAAATGTTAATTGATCCTTTTGTATACTTCTATTCTCTTTTATAATCAATATTTCAATTAAATCGTTTAAAGTGTCATTTAAAGTATAGGTAGATGTTTTAAAAGCTTCTATAAGCTTCCTAGTAAATGCATCTACACTATTGTCTATTTTAATAATATTGCAAATAGCAACAAGATTAGTTAATGGCGCCCTCAAATTATGGGACGTTATGTAACTAAACTGTTTCAACTCAAGGTTATTTTCAACCAATTCCATTAGTAACTTTTCTTTTTCAAGAGCAGCTTCTATTTCTTTGGTTACATCACGCTGTACTCCAATCCAATGAGTAAAAATACCCTTTTCATCTGCTAAAGGTGTTGCTACAACATTAGCCCAAAACTTATCTCCATTTTTTTTCTTATTAATAATTGTCATCTCTGCCTGTTCCCATTTCCCCATTTTCTCTTTAAACTTATCCAACTCATTTCTGTCTGTTTCTTCACATTGCAGTATTCGAGGATCTTTCCCAATAACTTCTTCTTTACTATATCCAGTAACTTTACAAAATGCATCATTTACAAAAACTATTGCATGGCCTAGTTCACTAATTGTATTTGCTTCTGTTACAATGACCGAATCGTTCGTGTTTAAAATAACCGATTCCATAAGCCTTAACCTTTCTTCTTCTTTCTTTTCTTTTGTTACATCTCGTTCAATAGATATCCAATGGGTAAACCATCCTTTATCATTGGCAACAGGTGTAATATGTAAATTAACCCAAAATAATTCTCCATTCTTCTTGGAGTTTAACAAAGTAACTTCGATTGATTCCCACTTTTCAAGGGCTTTTCTAAGCTTATCTAATTCTTTTCTGTCGGTATATTCATTTTGCAGTATCCTTGGGGTCTTTCCAATTAATTCTTCTAGGCTATAGCCAGTCATTTTTGTAAATGCATTGTTTGCAAATAAAATTCTTGGCCCAGGCTCACTAATTGGCTCTGCTTCGGTAATTAAAACAGAATCATTTGTGTTTAATATCACCGATTCCATTAGTCGTAATCTTTCTTCTTCCAATCTTTGTTTTGTGATATCTTGCATAGCCCCAACCATCCTAACTATTCTTCCTTCTTCATCTTTAATAGCAAAGGTTTTATCTAATACAGTAGCGTAGCTTCCATCTGCCTTTCTTAATCTGTATTCTCCCACCCATCTATTATTGCTTTCTTTGGAATTAAGCACTGCATTTCGTTCTTCTATTAAAATATCAAAATCATCTGGATTAATATTTTGCCTCCAAATATCATTTTCCATTGGCAACCATCCATCGCTAACAGGATGACCGAAGAATGTTGTAAAGTTTTTGCTAATAAAAGTTTCATTTTTTAGCAGGTCTGCTTCCCAAATAACATCAGAAGTAGCGAGTGTAGCATATTCATAACGTTGATTGCTATGTTTTAAATTTTCTTCTACCTTAAACTTTTCTGTTACATCTTTAATATATAAAAAGTTCACCTCATATTCATTGTAGATAATCAAGTTGCTGCTTACTTCTACATCCAACAATACACCATCCTTTCTCTTAAAATGACAGTTAAAAATTTCATTTTTCTTTACTCTTAATTCATCCCATTGTTTATTGCAACTTGCTTCATCCATTTCTGTTGCAATATCCAGCAAATTCATTTCGCTAAATTCTACTTGGTTATAACCTAATAAATTGAGTAAAGAGTCATTAAAATTATAAAAATTACCATTTGGCAAAAGCAACAAAATAGGTGTGGTAGACCTTTTAAATGCAAAGTCCATCAGTTTTAAATCTTCTGCTGCTTTCTTTTTTTCGGTAACATCCAGAATATAGCTACAGCTCAATTCTAAGTCTCCATATTTTACATAGTTAGCTGTAACAATTACGTCTATGAGGGTACCATCCTTCTTTATTTGTTGAGTTTCTATGGTTATTTTTTTCTCTTCTTTCAATTTAGCCCATAAACTTGCTAACTTTTTTTCGTCATGATCTTTATCTAAATCATAAAGTTTTAATTTAAACAATTCTTCTCTAGTATAACCCAAATTTTCTGCTCCAATGTCGTTAAAATTATAGAAGCTAGCATCTTCTAAAATGTAATAAATCGGTACAGAAGCAGTATTAAAAGTATATTCAATTAATTGATTTTGCTTTTCGACATTTCTTTTTGCTATGAGCAACTCTTTTTCATAAGATTTGCGTTGACTTACATCAAAAACTGTAGAATAATTTATCTGCACTTTCCCATTTTCATCTCTTATTTGTTTAGTGTTGATTAAGATAGGCAGACGAGTTTTATCTTTCTTAACTATTTCAAAACTGATCTCTTGAACAAAACCCTGCATCTGTAACAAAGGAGAATAATGTGTTTCAAAGTACATTTTACCACCCACACTTAACAAACTCTGCCAAGCAACTTTCCCTACAATGTCTTCTTTTGCATACCCTAGCCAACCTAATAAAGTATCATTGATTTTGTTAATAATTCCATTCCTGTCTGTTGAAAAATAACCACAAGGAAAATGTTTATAAAATATGTCTGATTCTAAATCTTTTGATGCTAATTGTTTGCCATAATATTCGTCTTTTTCTAGACTGAGTTTTGCAAGTTTTGCAGAAACAATATTATTTAAAAGTTCAGCAAACTTATTTAATACTCCTACATCCACTGATTTTATCAGTTCAAATTTGGCTAAGTTAGCTGCTGTAAAATCATCTTCTACAAAATTAAACTCTGGAATTTCTGTCATTTACAGGATCGTATTAGTAACTGATAATAACTTTCCAAAAGTTAATAGCTCTTGGAAAGTCTGTTATTTTAAAATAAATTAGATTTTATCTTCTAATTAGTTGCTAAAAATTTAGTCACCAATTCCACTGTTTCTTTTGGTGCACTCATGTGTGGGCAATGTCCTGTAGCCTCCATAAAAACAATTGTGCTATTTTGCAAATGTTCATTTACATATTTTCCCACGGATTCGGGTGCAATTACATCAGAGGCACATTGTAAAATAAGGGTTCTAGTTGTAGATTCTGACAAATCCTTACGATTATCTCCTAAAAACGTAACATTTGCAAAATGTTTTGCTATTTTAGGATTGTTTTGACAAAAACTATTTGCTAATTCTTCGCTCAACTCTGGTTTATCAGGATTACCCATAATTACTGGGGCAATGGCACTTGACCAACCTAAATAGTTGCTGTCTAAAGATTCCAATAATTCATGAATATCCGCCTCGGTAAAACCACCGTAATAAGTTTCATCATTTATATAACGTGGTGATGGACATACCATAATCAAAATATCAAATAAGTGTGGTGCTTTGTTAGATGCCAATAGCCCCATCATTGCAGCTACTGAATGTCCCATTAAAATGACATTTTTAAGATTAAGACTTTCACAAATTTCAATAATATCATCTGCATAGCCTTTCAAAGAAGCGTATTTTTTGAAGTCATAAGCCGAAATGTCTGATTTTCCGGTGCCTACATGGTCAAAAAGTATAATTTTATATTTGCTACTAAACGCTGGTGTAATAAATCTCCACATGTTTTGGTCACAACCATAACCAGCTGCCATCAATATAACCTGTGTACCTTCACCATGAACAGTTACATTGTTTCTTTTAACAACATCTTGTATCATTCTAGGGGTTATTTAAAAGTTAATGATTCATTTACTTCAATATTCAATTTTAGTTACTTCTAATTTCTGTCAAACATTCAAAGCCGGTTTTAAACGAATGTTTGAGTATAGGAAGATAAAGCCTTACTAATTTTGTGAAGCGAATAATGGATTTACTTAAGCTTGGAAGTGGGATAATTGAATATACGGAAGATTTTAATATCTTTTAGTAAATCTGCAGTGAATTACTTTGAAAAAACAGTCAAATTGACCACAAATACGTGTGTTTTGTCCTGAAATAGGTTTTTAATAAATCAGAATGATAACAAAATTGGAAGGTTTTTTTCTGAGATCATTCGCAATTGATCGGGAATTTTGAGAGAACCTCAGATTTGCTCGCGAGGCTCGCGAATCGCTGATAGGGGGAGCTCTATGCCTGAGCCAAGCTCAACAGAATTAAGGTTTTGCGCAGATTGGGAATTCTGTGATCTTACCGCAGGCTTGACCACTAAAGAGACGATTAACTAAAACCAAACTACCGAAGTTGATTAGCTATTCCAAAAGCTGATAGGCCATTATAGAAAACCCTATTTTCGGAAAGCCTATTGTTGAGCAAGCGTGTTTTTACTGATTGTTTTGAATGCTTTAGCCATTCCAAACAAAGTAGTTAAAAACCACCAAACAAAAAGAAACAAGAACCATTGCAATACTTCTGAAGTCCTTACTATTGCTTTATTATATTCTTGTAAGAGTCTCAAAATGTCAGCGTCCTTCTTTATTGCTGAAATATCTTCAGGATAACCAAAAGATTTTAAACTTGGGGTTGATGGAAGTGATAGATATAGGATGATAATAAGAACTCCAAATAATATTGAAGTAGCTTTAAAATGATCAATTGCTTTACTTAATTCAGTAGTATTTTTTTTATTACTTAGAATTCTTATTACCAACAAAACAAATGATGCTACTAATAGCGCAGGTCCAAAATAGTTTATAAGGTCAAAGTTTGGAAACATAATAATAGCTTAATGATTAAAAGTAATTCAGGACTACTTGGAAATTAGTCTATCCTTTTGGTATATAAGGGTATGAGTTTGCATAAGGTTGTTTTGGGTTTGTGAATGGGAAAGTCGGTGGAGATCATTCGCAATTGATTGAAATTTTTGAGAGATCCTCAGATTTGCTCGCGGAGCTCGCGAATCGTGGAGGTCATTCGCAATTGATCGGAATTTTTGAGAGAACCTCAGATTTGCTCGCGGGGCTCGCGAACCGCGGAGATCATTCGCAATTGATTGAAATTTTTGTAAGAACTCCAGATTTGCTCGCGGGGCTCGCGAATCGCTGTTAGGGGGGAGCTCAATAAAACCTAGAAGAGAAACCGCCGCCCGTTCCACGGGCGCAGTTTTTTTACGCGCTACCGCTTACCCAAATGAATTTGGGACGCGTCCACGCATAAAAAAACCGCCAGCTTTCGCTGGCGGCGGTTTCCGTTTCCGGTTTCATTGGTCGGGACGACAAGATTTGAACTTGCGACCCCACGCCCCCCAGACGTGTGCGCTACCGGGCTGCGCTACGTCCCGAACTGTCCATCAGGAGTTTATAGCTATGATAACTGGGGGTAAATCATTGCAGATTCCTTATTAATGGGCTGCAAATATAGGGGTAAAAGAAATTTTCAGGTTATATTGCAGCAAATTTTATCGCAGCAGCATGCAAATTCTTCTTAGGCAAGCGAAAATAATAGACAGCTCTTCGCCATTCAATGGCCAGACAAAAGATATTCTAATTACAGACGGAATCATTTCCAGCATTGAAGACAAAATTGACCATCAGGACGCACAGGTTGTGGCTGGTGAAGGTTTGTTGGTGAGTGGTGGTTGGGTAGATCCTTTCTCCCATTTCTGTGATCCGGGTATTGAGTACAAAGAGACTTTGGAAACTGGTGCCAATGCAGCAGCAGCGGGTGGTTATACTCGTGTGTTTAGCATGCCAAATACAGAGCCAGTAGTTGATAATAAAAGCCAGGTGAGTTATGTAGTGCAGCAATCGGCTTGTTTGCCGGTGAGCATCCACCCTATTGGCGCCATTACCAAGAAATTGGAGGGCAAGGACTTGGCCGAGATGTATGACATGAAGAACAGCGGGGCTGTGGCTTTTTCTGATGGATTGGTGCCGGTACAAACGGCTGGACTGTTTTTAAAGGCGCTGCAATATGTAAAAGCTTTTGACGGAGTACTCATTCAGATTCCAATTGATAAAAGTATTGGAGCAGGTGGATTAATCAATGAGGGAATTATCTCTACACAGTTAGGTTTACCAGGGATTCCAGCAATCAGTGAAGAGACCATTATTAAGAGAGATATTGATTTGGCTAGGTATACGGGGTCTAAACTGCATATTACTGGAGTGTCTACCAAGACCAGTATTGAGTTAATTGCTCAAGCTAAAGAAGAGGGTTTGCAGATTAGCTGTAGCGTTACCCCCTATCATTTGTATTTTGCTGATGAGGATTTGGTGAGCTACGATACTAATTTGAAATTGAATCCTCCGCTGAGAACGGTGAGTGATAGAGCTGCTTTGAGAGAGGCGGTTGAAAATGGATTGGTTGATTGTATTGCTACCCACCATTTGCCACAGAACTGGGACAATAAGATTTGTGAATTTGAATACGCTAAGAGCGGGATGATTGGTTTGCAAACAGCATTTGCTGTTGTGAATACCGTGTTACCAAATTTAAGTAACGAAAAAATAATCAAGCTGTTTAGTGGTAATGCCCGTAATATTTTCGATCTTCCAACTACCCATGTGTCGGTTGGTTCCAAGGCGGAACTGACTTTGTTTTCCAGAACGGCTGAAACCTTGATGAATTCAGGAAACAACCAAAGTAAATCGGCCAATAGCCCATTCCTTGATAAACCCCTAACAGGTAAGGCAATAGCTATTGTTCACAAGGGCAAAATATTCACCAACTAAAACCAACCAAAATGGAAGAAAAAATTGTACAACCCTGGATGAAAGGTCTTATCCTAAGCTTGATTACCATTGTTTTAAGTGTAGCATTGTATTTAACTGACCAAATGCAGAACAAGGCATTGGGTGCTATTAGCTGGGTAATTATAGTAGTAGGTATCATTTGGTCTTGTATTCATTATGCCAAGCAAATGCAGGGCGATGTTACTTTTGGGAATGTATTTGCTCATGGATTTAAAGTAACGGCTACTTTAATTGTAATTACTGTTGTCTATACTTTATTGTCTATGAAAGTGATTTTCCCAGAAATGACCGATAAGATTATTGAAAACGCGGCAACAGAAATGGAGAAGAACAAGCAATTGAACGATGAGCAAATCAAAGCTGCATTGGACATGACCCGTAAATTCATGTTGCCATTTGCAATTGGTGGAATTATTTTAATGTATGGTTTTGTAGGTGCTATCTCTTCTGCAATTGGCGCAGGAGTTGCTAAAAAGACACCTAAGCAAAATCCTTTCTAATAAGATTTAAGTACTGTTATGGATCTGAGTGTTGTTGTACCATTATTGAATGAAGACGAATCTTTACCGGAGCTCTGTGCATGGATTGAACGAGTGATGCACGAAAACCAATGGAGTTTTGAAGTGATCATGGTAGATGATGGCAGCACTGATAACAGTTGGAAAGTAATAGAAGCAATTGCACAAAAGAACCCTGCTTTCAAAGGCATTAGGTTCCGCCGCAACTATGGTAAATCTGCCGCATTGAACGAGGGCTTCAAAGCTGCTTTGGGAGATGTGGTGATTACCATGGATGCGGATATGCAAGACTCTCCCGATGAGATTCCAGGCCTGAGAAACATGATCATCAACGATGGTTTTGATATGGTCAGTGGCTGGAAGAAAGTACGTTATGACAATACCCTTACAAAGAATATTCCTTCTAAGCTTTTTAACGCGGTTGCGCGATGGGCTTCTGGCATCAAACTAAATGACTTTAACTGTGGTCTTAAAGCTTATCACCACAATGTGGTGAAGAGTATTGAAGTCTATGGTGAGATGCACCGTTATATTCCTATTCTAGCCAAATGGAGTGGGTTTAGAAAGATTGGAGAGAAAGTAGTTGAACATCGGCCTCGTAAATATGGGGTTACCAAATTTGGATGGCAGCGTTTTGTCAACGGATTTTTGGATCTGGCCACCATTATGTTCTTAGGCAAATTTGGCAAAAGGCCCATGCAATTATTTGGTTTGTGGGGTACCTTATTCTTTATGATGGGACTAGGTTCTAGCGCCTATTTGATTGTTGAAAAATTTATCGACGCTGATTTTGCACTCACTAATAAACCCGCCTTTTTTATAGCACTAACTACCATGATTATTGGGATGCAACTTTTCTTAGCTGGTTTTATAGCAGAGCTGGTGGCCAGAAATGCGCCTGAGAGAAATTTGTACCTAATTGCAGGTAAATTGGGCATTCAAGATTAATCAATCATTAATGCAGAAAAAACTGGCCCTTATTGGAACATCCTGGCCCTTTAGAGGTGGTGGGATTGCCAGTTTTAACGAGCGTTTAGCCCGAGCTTTTCAGGAAAAAGGTTATCAAGTAACCATTTATACTTTTAGTCTCCAATATCCCAACTTTTTGTTTCCGGGTAAGACCCAATATAGTGAGCAGCCAGCTCCAACTGATTTGAATATTGAGGTATGTATCAATAGCATGAATCCACTTAATTGGATCAGCGTGGGTAGAAAAATCAAAGCTGCCAATCCAGATCTAGTGTTGGTGCGTTATTGGTTACCACTCATGGGGCCATGTCTTGGAACCATTTTAAGAATCATCAAGGGCAATAAACATTCCAAGATTATATGTATTGCTGATAATGTGATTCCCCACGAAAAAAGACCGGGTGACAAACCATTTACCCAATATTTTGTTGGGCCAATGGATGGTTTTGTAACCATGAGTGCCAAAGTCTTATCAGACTTAAAAGCTTTTACCCAAACCCGCGCCATTCAAGCGGTTCACCCATTATATGATAATTTTGGTGACCCATTAGACAAAGCCCAAGCCAGACAGCATTTGGGCATTCCAGTGGAACAACCCATCATTCTATTCTTTGGTTTTATTCGCAAATACAAGGGGTTGGATTTGTTATTAGAAGCAATGGCGCAATTAAAAGAAGAGGCAAACTCCCATCCAGAAATGCTAGTGCCCAAACTCTTGGTAGCAGGAGAATTCTATGACGCTGAAGAAGGATATCAACAACAGATTGACCAATTGGGTATTAGAGACCTATTGATCCTGAAAACAGATTTTATTGCAGATGACCAAGTGCGTTATTATTTGAGCGCAACCGATTTTGTGATTCAACCTTATAAACATGCCACCCAATCTGGTGTTACGCCCCTAGCCTATCATTTTGAAAAACCCATGCTGGTGACCAATGTGGGTGGTCTGGCTGAACTGGTTCCAAATGGTCAAGTAGGAATGGTTGTTGAACCAAATGTTATAGCTATTAGTGAAGGAATTAAAAACCTGTACGCATTAGGAGAAAACCATTTTTTGCCCCAACTTCGCGCTGAGAAAATCAAATATGGCTGGAACCAATTGGTTCAAACCATTGAAGCACTAGCAGAAACTCCATAATCATGAAAGTAGCAATTAAAAAATTGATCAAGGCTTCCTTAGATACCAAGCAAGCCCTATTGGAAAACGAGGAATTAATATTAACCATTGATAGTGTAGTCAAAATGGTAGTGCCAGCTTTTAACAATGGTAAAAAGGTGCATTTCTGTGGTAATGGCGGTTCTGCTGCAGATGCACAACACTTAGCGGCAGAATTCTCTGGTAGGTTTTACAAAAACCGCAGGGCTCTTCCATCTGAAGCGCTTCATTGCAATACTTCCTATTTAACGGCTGTAGCCAATGACTATAGTTATGATGTGATTTATTCTAGACTAGTAGACGGTATTATGGAAAAAGGCGATGTTCTAATAGGTCTTAGCACTTCTGGTAATTCTAAGAATATTGTCAAAGCTTTTGAAACTGCCAGAGCCAAAGGCATTATTACCGTAGGGATGACTGGTGAAAACGGTGGAGCAATGCGAGAATTAAGCGATTATTTGATTAATATTCCTTCTTCTGTTACACCTCGTATTCAGGAAGCCCATATACTTGTTGGTCATATCATTTGCGAACTAGTAGAAGCAGCAATCTTCTACGAAGACTAGGGAGAAAGTGAAGAGATAAGAGTGAAGAGTGAAGAGTGAAGAGTGCGAAGAAAAAATATAATCAAAAATGGATTTAAGAGATACATCTAGTGACTGGACATTGTTCTTGGATAGGGACGGCGTTCTTAATGTTGAAAAGGATAATGACTATATCTTGAATTGGGGGGAGTTCCAGTTTTATGATACTACCCTTGAGGCATTAGCCATTTTAAGACCTTTATTTGCACGCATTTTTTTGGTGACCAATCAGAAAGGTGTAGGAAGGGGTTTGATGAGTTTAGCGGATTTAGAAAATATTCACAGCAATATGTTGGCTGCTATTCGTGCCAAAGGTGGAGATTTGGATCATTTGTTTTTTTGTACAGACTTAGACAGCGATTCACCTAATCGCAAACCTAATCCTGGTATGGCTTTTCAGGCAAAGGCCCTATATCCTGAAATTGATTTTAACAAGAGTATTATGGTGGGTAACAGACCATCTGATATGGCTTTTGGAAAAAATGCGGGCATATATACCGTTTTCGTGGCCACCACACATCCACAAACGGAAGATCCGCATCCACATATAGACCTGCGATTCAACAACCTCTTGGAATTTGCCCAAGCAGTTAAGGCTTTAAGAAAATCCTAAAACCTTTTGGGGTATACTGCATTACTTTAACTTAGTGTCATGAAGCGTTTTCTTTTTCTGCTATTGGTATTACTAAGTACGCAAATAAATGCACAGCGCAAAAATGAGCTAAAGTCAGATCCTGCTTCTTTAAGTCCTATTGCACAAATTGAAGCTAGCATTAAGGATTATGCCTTAGGTATTTTAAATGCTACTGAAATGGTGGATAGATTTAGAGCCGATAGTTTGTTTACCCGTGGTTTGGTACAAGCCCTGCGTCAACCCAATTCCTTTCAATATCGTTTTGATTCATTGACTACTATTTCAAAACTCTATGCACCCGATAGCAGTTTTAGAATATTTACCTGGCAAGTAATGAAAGACTTCTCAGCTTATAGGCAACATGGTGCCATTCAAATGCGCACAAATGATGGTTCTTTAAAACTCTTCCCTTTATTTGATCATTCTGATTATAGTGAGAATCCCTTTGATTCTATTCGAACACCTGCCAATTGGATTGGGGCCGTATATTATAATATTGTTCAAAAGAGTTTTAACAACAAACAGTTCTATACCCTGTTGGGATATGATGAGAGCAATGCTCGCAGCACCAAAAAATGGATGGAAGTTTTACATTTTGATGCCCAAGGCAAACCACTTTTTGGAGGCAAGTTTTTTACCTATACCCAAGACAGCATTAAACCCGCACAACCCGCATTTCGCTTCTGTTTGGAGTTCAAAAAACAGGCAGGCGCCAAGTTTAATTATGATCCTGAAATAGACAAGATTGTCTTTGCCCATCTGGTAAGTGAAACCGGTGAAGTCAAGGAACGCTATAGCTTAATTCCTTACGGATCTTATGAAGGTTTCCGTTGGCAAAATGGTAAATGGATTCACGAAAAAAACGTTGATGAGGTTGACCCCAAACCAGTTCCGATTAATCAGTAAAAATCTATTTAAAGATCTTCAATAACTAATTAATCCAACTTCAACACGGCTAAGAAAGCTTCCTGTGGCACTTCTACATTACCTACCAAACGCATTCTTTTCTTACCTTCTTTCTGCTTTTCCAAGAGTTTACGCTTCCGGCTCACGTCACCACCATAACATTTGGCAGTAACGTCTTTGCGCAAGGCACTGATATTTTCGCGCGCAATGACTTTGGCTCCAATAGCAGCTTGAATGGCAATTTGGAATTGTTGTTTGGTTAATAGTTCTTTTAATTTCTCACAAAGCTTGCGACCAAAATCGGTAGCGCGGCTGCGGTGAATCAAAGCGCTCAATGCATCCACTTTTTCATTGTTTAATAGAATATCCATTTTTACAATGTCGGCATCGCGATAGCCAATGGGTGAATAGTCAAAAGAGGCATAACCCCTGGTCTGACTTTTTAATTTATCATAGAAGTCAAAAACAATTTCTGTAAGTGGCATTTCAAAAGTCAATTCCACCCTGGTTGGGGTCAAATAGGTTTGTCCAATGAGAATACCGCGTTTACCCAAACATAGGGTCATGATATTACCAATATAATCAGATACGGTAATAATCTGTGCCCTGATAAATGGTTCTTCTATCCTATCCAATTTGGTTGGATCAGGCATTTCTGAAGGGTTATTCACGGTTAACTTATCACCCTTAGAAGTATATGCCAAGAAGCTTACGTTGGGTACCGTGGTAATTACGGTTTGGTTAAACTCCCTTTCTAAACGCTCTTGGATAATCTCCATGTGCAACAGACCTAAGAATCCGCAACGGAATCCAAAACCTAGGGCTTGTGAAGTTTCTAGTTCAAAAGTCAAACTAGCATCGTTTAACTGCAATTTGTCCATGCACTCACGTAACTCTTCAAACTCATCTGTATTCACAGGGTAAATACCAGCAAATACCATGGGTTTTACTTCTTCAAAACCATGGATCATGAGTCCAGGGTTATTGGCAAGGGTAATGGTATCTCCTACTTTTACTTCACGTGCTACTTTAATACCGGTAATAATATAACCTACGTCTCCTGCTTTCACTTCATCCTTAGGGGTCATATTCAGTTTTAATACACCTACTTCATCGGCTATATAATCCTGTCCGGATGCAACAAAACGAATCTTGTCTCCTTTTTTCAAAACCCCGTTCATGATTCTATAGTAAACTATGATTCCACGGAAACTATTGAATACTGAGTCAAAAATCAGGGCTTGCAATGGGGCTTCATAACTACCCTGTGGAGCTGGTATACGCTCAACAATGGCGGCCAAGATCTCGTCAATTCCAATGCCACTTTTTCCGCTAGCTAGTAAAATATCTTCTGCCTTGCAGCCAATTAAGTCTACTATTTGGTCAGTTACTTCTGGAATTTTTGCACCATCCATGTCAATTTTGTTGATCACAGGAATGATTTCCAAATTATTATCAATGGCCAAATAAAGGTTGCTGATGGTTTGTGCTTGAATACCTTGAGAAGCGTCTACCAAGAGTAAAGCACCTTCACAAGCAGCCAACGCACGGCTTACTTCATAACTAAAGTCTACGTGACCGGGTGTGTCAATCAGGTTGAACACGTATTGCTCTCCTTTATAAGGATAGTTAATTTGAATAGCATGACTCTTAATTGTAATCCCTTTTTCACGCTCCAAATCCATATCATCCAAGACCTGGTTCATCATATCTCGCTCTCCGATAGTCTTGGTATGTTCCAATAACCTATCGGCCAAAGTACTCTTACCATGGTCAATATGCGCAATAATGCAAAAATTCCTGATATTTTTCATAAGGCTGCAAAGATAGGAGCAGGAAGCAGAAAACGAAACGAATATGTTATTAAAGCAGTGTGAATAACGCTAGAAAGCAGAAAGGCTTTATTTTTGGAGCAAATCTAACTCCTAGAATGGCATTTAGAAAACTCAATAGACGCGCCCAAATTAACAATGAAACCGGTTTGGGAACCAATACTGCCTTGAGTGGTGGTCGATTTTTTGCCAAAGATGGAAGGGCTAATATTGAAGTAAGGGGATTGCATTTTTGGCAAAGACTCAACCTATACCATACCCTGTTGAGCATGAAAAGATGGAAATTCTTGGTAGCCATCATGGTCTTTTTTATAGGTATCAACCTGATTTTTGCTGGTATTTATTTGCTTATTGGACTGGAACACCTCAGTGGCATGGTGGCCAATACCTTGGGAGAGAAATTTGGAGAAGCTTTCTTTTTTAGTGCCCAAACCTTTACCACCGTGGGTTATGGCAGGATTAATCCGGTTGGTTTTCTGGCCAGTTTTGTAGCAAGTTTTGAAGCCCTTACCGGATTGATGAGTTTTGCGCTTGTTACGGGTTTGCTTTATGGACGATTTGCCAGACCAAGATCTTTTATCCGATATAGTCATAATGCCCTTTTTTCTCCCTTTAAAGATGGTGTTGCCCTAATGTTTAGAATGGCACCCTATACCAAGAACTATCTAGTGAATGTAGAAGTGAAAGTGTCTATTGCCATGAAAGTGCTGGAAGATGGAGTCATTAAGAATAAGTTTTTCAATATGCCTTTGGATATTGCCAAAGCCAGTACCATGACGGCCAATTGGACCCTGGTGCACCCCATTAATGAAGAAAGTCCTCTTTATCAATTAAGCAAGGCCGATATTGAAGCAGCTGAAACAGAATTATTGGTTTTTGTACAAGGATTTGACGAGAGTTTTTCAAATACCGTGATTTCAAAAGCCTCTTATAGATTTGAAGAGTTTGTGTATGGTGCCAAATATGTTCCCATGTATCATCCCAATGAAGCTGGAACAGGTACCATTCTGGAATTGGACAAACTAGATCATTATGCACCTGCGGAATTACCCATACAATTTTAAGCATAGATGACAAACATTGGTAAAAATATTGAGATAGCTGCAAGCATTTTAGAAGAAAACGGCTTAGTGGCCATTCCTACTGAGACCGTATATGGTTTGGCTGGTAACGCTTTAGAAGAAGCTGCTGTAGTTAAAATATTTAGTGCAAAAGACAGACCTAGTTTTAATCCTTTGATTATTCATGTGGCAACTGTTGAAGCCATAAAAGAATATGCTGAATTAGACCCCATTAGCCAACAATTGGCTGAAGCATTTATGCCTGGCCCTTTTACTTTGCTATTGCCAAAGAAAGACCTGATTCCAGATTTGGTTACAGCTGGAAGTTCCAAAGTTGCCGTAAGAATACCCAGGCATCCATTAACATTGAGACTTTTACACAAACTCAATTTTCCCTTGGCAGCACCTAGTGCCAATCCTTTTGGTTATGTAAGTCCCACCAATGCAAGGCATGTTTTGGATGGTTTGAATAATCGAGTAGATTATATTTTAGATGGTGGCCCCTGTGAAGTGGGTGTTGAATCTACCATTGCTGAAGTAAGAGATGGCCAAATAATTTTGCATCGCCTTGGCGCGGTAACAGCAGAAGAAATGGAAGCAGTTACTGGCCTAATAGTGGTTCGCAAAACCAATCACCAACAATTGGATACTCCTGGGCAAATGAAGAGCCATTATGCCACTAGGACACCCATGTACTTGGGCGATATTCCAACACTTTTAAAGGAATTCAATCATTTACACGTGGCCACTATTTCTTTTTGCAAATCCTATGAAGGTTTGATCAGTGGTCATCAATATATTTTATCGCCCAAGTGCGATATCAATGAAGCTGCTCAACACCTTTTTGCAGTGATGCGCAGTATTGATGAATTTAGTTTTGACGTAATACTGGCAGAACGCTTTCCTGACAAGGGTTTGGGCCGGGCCATCAATGACCGCTTAGAAAGAGCCCAAGCCATTCACAAGTAATTATTCCCAGAATTTAGTTGGATAACGCACGCAGAAATCTTTTTCTGTTTGAGCACTAAAAGCAAAATTGAGCACAGACATATCTTCTGCCGATAAGGTGATTTGCATTTGTTCAAAGAGTTCTCTTTCTTCAAAACGAATATGCTGTTCCAATTTATCTGCAAATTCCTTGATGGTTTCCAATTGCTCTGCCCTTGCTTCATTGTTGATCCGATTAATCAATAACACAATTTGTTGGTGCTCCAGCAACATGCGTGTGATTAAGGGTTCTAAAATGGCATAGGGTTTGGCAAAGGGTACCAACACCTGTTCTTCGGCTTCAAAATGTTTGAGTAAATCATCCTGCCAAAATTGCAAGATAAAATCGCGCATGGGTTTGGTAGCCACACCTTTTTTGAGTCCGTTTGACAAAAACAATGACACCAACAATCCTTGGTGGTGCTGCCTGCTTAGGGGTTGCAGGGCTTGGTCTCTCTTTAAAGCCATTACTTTAGTGCGTTGATGATAGCTACAAATTCGTCAGCAATAAGGGATGCACCACCAACTAAACCACCGTCTACATCGGGTTGTGAAAATAGTTCTACCGCATTGGCTGCTTTTACGCTACCTCCGTATAAAATGCTAATACTATCAGCAACTGCCGCGCCATATTTGGCAGCTAATTCTGCACGAATAAATGCATGAATTTCCTGTGCCTGTGCACTGCTAGCTGTTTTGCCAGTACCAATTGCCCAGATGGGTTCGTAGGCTATCACAACCTGTTGTATTTGTTCTGCGCTCAAATGATATAAAGATTCAGCCAATTGTTTGGCAACAAATTCATTTTGTGTTCCAGCTTCTCTAATTTCTAAAGGTTCTCCACAGCAGAAAATGGGTTTCATACCATTAGCCAAACAGATGTCTAACTTTTCAGCTAACAACTGATTGCTCTCCAAAAAATATTCCCTTCTTTCTGAGTGACCCAATACCACATATTGAATACCTACTGATTGCAATATCTCTACAGATACTTCACCTGTGTAAGCTCCTGATTTTTTGTTAGAGCAGTTTTGTGCTGCTACATATACATTGGTTTTTCCAGCCAACTTGGCCTGAGCCATGGATAGGTAAGGAAATGGAACCGCAAATACGGCTGACTGATGCGCAGACAAGCTATGTGGTTTTGCAAGAATATCGTTTAACAATTGTTCTCCCTGTTGTAGGGTTAGATTCATTTTCCAGTTTGCTGCGGCAATTTGTTGTCTCATGTTGTTCTTATAATCAATTTAAAAAATAATCAGTGTTGAATTTTGTCAAAGATAACTTTCAAAACGCTAGTTTCCGCTTCCGTTAAAGAAGACCATTTCATTTTCTTCCAATTGTCAATGGCAAATAGTGCTTTTTGAAAATCGTATCGGTTACCACTTGCGCCCCAACTAAAGTCTTCTATAATAGTGGGTAACAAACCTGCTCCAAAGACGTTGCAACTCACGCCAATCACAGATCCTGTGTTAATAGAACTATTGATAGAAATGCGGCTATAATCTCCCATAATTAACCCACATTTTTGTCCAACGGATTGATAAGTATTGGTACCATAGTCCCAAACTTTTACGTCTCCAGCAGTATTTTTAACATTGCTATTGGTGGTACCCGCGCCAAAATTGCACCATTCTCCTACTACCGCATCGCCCAAATAACCATCGTGTGCTTTATTGGTAAAGCCCATAATCACTGTATTCTTGATCTCTCCACCACCCAAAACCCCAGGTCCTAAAGTAGTTGCTCCATAAATCCGGCTATTCATTTTAACCAGGGCATTGGTGCCTAAGACAAAAGGGCCTCTTATAGAAGAACCTTCCATGATTTCTGCGTCCTTACCAATATAAATGGGGCCTGTTTTGGAATTTAGGGTACAGAATTCAAGCTTGGCGCCTTCCTCAATAAATATATCGGCCTGCTGAAGGGTATTAACCGTTGGAGATATGGGTTGAGAAGCCCTACCCTTGGTCACCAGTTTAAAATCTTCTCTAATCATAGCATCGTTCCACAACATAATTTCCCAGGGATGTTGCAAACGTTTAACTATTTGATAATGGTGGCATTGTTGAAACTGGGCCGCATTGGCTTGAAAATGGGTAAAAGCAAGATTGGATTTGGCGGCAATTAATCCATGCTCGTCACAAAGACAATGCTCTGCCGCTAAATCCATGATGCGCTCAATCAGTGCTTCATCAGGCATTACAGCGGCATTAATCCAATAATGTGTACCATTTGCAGGAACTGCGTACAATGGTTGCAAATATGGAGCAGTATGCACAAAAACCTCTTGCTTGGTTTTCCATTGCCATCTTTCAGATATAGACAAAATGCCAAACCTTAAACTTGCAAAAGCCTTGGTACTGGTTAGGGGAAAAAGGGATTCCCGCTTAGCTGGGTCAAAAAGAATCAATGACATGCTACAAATTTACGGATTCATTTTGTTTCTTACCTTGCGCACCTAAACTAAACCTATTAACATGAGTCTTGGATATTTTTCCTATCCCATGCCCGTTAACGAACCGGTATTAAGTTATGCTCCTGGAAGTCCTGAAAGAGCTAGTTTAAAGAAAGCCTTAGCAGATCTGAAAAAGAAACCAATTGACATTCCTATGTATATTGGTTCTAAATCTGTTAGAACAGGTGTGAAACACGATATTCACCCTCCCCATGAATTAGCCCATACCCTTGGCTCATTTCATGCCGGTAATGCTACCCATGTAAACCAAGCCATTGATGCTGCTTTAAAAGCCAAACAGGCTTGGGCCGATATGAGCTGGGAAAACCGTGCACATATTTTCTTGAAAGCTGCAGATTTATTGGCTACCAAGTATCGCTTTCAAATGAATGCGGCTACCATGTTGGGGCAAAGTAAAAATGCGTATCAAGCAGAGATTGATGCGGCTTGCGAGCTAATTGATTTCTTGCGTTTTAACGTCCATTTTTTGAGTAATATTTACAAAGAACAACCGCTTTCTGCTCCCGGCATGCACAACCGTTTGGAATGGCGTCCATTGGAAGGTTTTGTTCTAGCCATTACCCCATTCAATTTTACTGCCATTGGTGGTAACCTACCAACTTCAGCTGCTATGTGTGGTAATGTAGTGGTTTGGAAACCAGCGAATACCCAAATATATTCTGCGCAACTTTTTATGCGCATTTTAAAAGAAGCAGGTTTACCAGATGGTGTAATTAACTTGATTTATGTAGATGGCCCAACTTTAGGATCTATCTGTTTTAATCACCGCGATTTTGCTGGTGTGCATTTTACAGGTTCTACTGGCGTGTTTAATAATATGTGGAAGACCATTGGTGAAAATATGGGTAAATACCGCAGCTATCCTAGAATTGTAGGTGAAACTGGTGGTAAGGATTTTGTGATTGCACACAAGAGTGCCAATGTAGACGCCGTGGTTACAGCTCTTGCCCGTGGTGCATTTGAGTACCAAGGACAAAAATGTTCTGCTGCTTCTAGGGCATATATTCCAAGCAATATGGCAGAAGAAGTAAAGACCAAATTGGTGGCTGCTATCAAAAGCATGAAAATGGGTACGGTAGAAGACTTCAGCAATTTTGTGAACGCAGTAATTGATGAAAAATCTTTTACCAATATCACACGCTATATCAACAATGTGAAGAAGAATAAGAAAGCCAGTATTTTAGTAGGTGGCGGATACAGCAAGACCAAGGGCTATTTTGTAGAACCAACTGTGATTGTAACAAAAGATCCTAAATACACTACCATGTGTGAAGAAATCTTTGGGCCAGTTTTGACTATCTATGTGTATGATGCAGAGAAATTTGAAGCTACTTTAGAATTGTTAGATGGCACTTCTAATTATGCATTAACTGGTGCCATTTTAAGTCAAGACAGGGCTGCAGTTGAACTGGCTACCAACAAGTTGCGTAATGCTGCTGGTAATTTTTATATTAATGATAAACCAACAGGTGCCGTGGTTGGTCAACAACCTTTTGGTGGTGCTAGAGCTTCTGGTACCAATGACAAAGCAGGAAGCCAATTAAATCTCTATCGTTGGTTGAGTGCTAGAACCATTAAGGAAACCTTCAACCCTCCTACTGATTATCGTTATGCTTTTTTAAATGAAGCATAAAATATAAAACACTATATCACTAAGCTGGCAAATTTTCTTTTGCCAGCTTTTTTTTTGGAATAATAAGAGCAAATAATTCTAATAGTTTTTAAAATGAACATCTTTGATTCATAATCGCAATTATTACTATCTGGTCAATAATTAAAAGAAATTCTTCAATAAAAACATGTCTTAGAAAATCTATTGTTAGTTATGTTACGCAATTATTAATTTAAAATTAAATTCTTCCATTCTTTTGAAGTGTAGGAGAAAACTATTCTAACTTATAGCCTAATAACAATAATAATATTTAGCAACTATTAGTTTATTGTTTTTAGCTAACACCCAATCATTGGTTTAATCCCCCCATTAGAATGCCAACTTCTAACATTTTTGATTTTTTCAAGAGAAAGAAATTTTTAACCTCTCAAATAGAAAAAACAACAATTTTAATGGAAGTTCAAGTTAGTTGTTCTACAAATTTTCAAATACAATTTCCTTTTAATGACAATCAAGCAATCATAAAAGAATTCTATGGAAATAGTTGGAGCAAAGAAATTGAATTGGTTAACCCTGAAAACGCCTATTTAAAAGTCTTTATTACAAAACCTATAGGAATTACAAAGGAATCCTTTGTACAGCTCAAATTGCATCATGTTCAAAAAAACGAATCATTCCAACGTATTTTTCCTTTGGAAGAAGATGCAACAATGGCAAAATGGTTTAAAATAAATTGGATTGAATCTTCTAACACTGAATTAGATGATGAAATTCCATCAATCTAGTTTAGATCATCAAATTAACACGACCAATTTTAAAATGAATTTGAATAAATAAATATTTACACTATGACGGATGCTAATTATAACTCATTGAAGAAAAATAAAAAAAATACCAAGGGTAAAACGGCTCCTCTAATTAATGAGAAAAATCAACATTCAGATTCAAAAAATAATATCAATTCAGTTGAGTTAACTGATGAGGCAAAATTGAAATTGAGCAATCTGGCAGAAGAAGCAAAAAAAATATGGAATAAATAGCATTCGTATTCATCTTAATATAAAAAAGGGTAAGCAAAACAAATTGCTTACCCCTTTTAATTTTACCAAACCAACCAATTATTTAGGTAATACTACGGTGTCAATCACGTGTACTACTCCGTTACCAGCTTTAATATCTGTAGCAACAACAGTTGCAACACCACCTTTCTCATCAGTCAGGATTACTTTACCATCCTTTAGAGAAGCAGTTAAAGAACCTCCGCTCACAGTTTTTACAACTGCTTTACCATTACCAGCTTTAATAGCGGCAACAACTGCAGCAGCGTCTAAATTACCTGCTACTACGTGGTAGGTTAAAATTTTAGCAAGGGTTGCCTTGTTTTCAGCTTTTAATAGAGTCTCAACAGTTCCTGCTGGCAATTTTGCAAAAGCTGCATTTGTTGGAGCAAATACAGTAAAAGGTCCAGCGCTCTGTAAGGTTTCAACTAAACCAGCTGCCTTTACTGCTGCAACTAGCGTGCTATGGTCTTTTGAACCAACGGCAATGTCAACAACTGTTTTTTGAGCAGATACAGTACCAAACAATCCTACTACGGCAATCATCAATGTGGTCAAGAATTTCATTTTCATGTTATTTTGTTTAATTTAATACTACTAACGCTTAAACAGAATAGGTGTTCAAAAAACTAGAAATTATGGGATGAACGGTAAAAAATAAAGCTGTCTTTTTATCAAACCATTTTCTTTTATAACGTGTTATTAAAAAAAACTAATCCAATGGCCCATCCAAATCTAGCTTTAATTGATGCACTTAGAGTTACTGCTAATCGCCTAAGTAAGGGTTCACATTATGCTTGGGGTAACCACGGAGCCTGCAATTGTGGTAATTTATTACAAGTAGTTGCTCAATTGAGTCAGGAAGAAATTCTTACCTACGCTCATACAGGTATTGGTGAATGGACAGAATTGAGTCAGGAATCCTGCTCAGTGTCACATGCTCCTTTTTCACTTCTTTTAAAAAAGCTAGAAGAGATTGGTCTTACCCCTACAGATATCCATCACCTAGAATATTTAAATAACAGAGAAGTTTTGGAACAATTACCTGGTGGTTTTAGGTGGTTAAAAAGGAATCAGCGGGAAGACGTGATTGTTTATTTTAATACATTCGCTCAAGTATTGGAGAACCGCTTTTTAGCCAATTTGAGTATCCCCGATCCCAATGCTATTCCAGAAGCAGTATATAGCTTCTAAATAAAATGGGTTTTAAGACAGTGGCTTTTCCACATTAGGGGCTTTTTTAGCAACTAACCCCTATATTTGCGTCCAAAATTTGCAAGATTGTCCATGAAATTCTCAAAAGAAACCTACCTCTACTGGTACGAATTGATGCAATTGATTCGTCAGTTTGAATTGAAATCGGAAGAAATGTACAAAATGGCCGGAAAAATCCGTGGATTCTTCCATGCCTATATTGGACAGGAAGCCATTGCAGCCGGTTGTATGACAGCTACCCAACAGTCTGATCCCTTTATCACGGCTTATCGTGATCATGGTTTGGCTTTGGCTAAAGGTGTTTCTGCCGATGCTTGTATGGCTGAATTGTATGGTAAAGCCACAGGTTGCTCTAAGGGCAAAGGTGGTAGCATGCACTTTTTTAGCGCTGAACATTTTTTCTTTGGTGGCCATGGTATTGTTGGTGCCCAAATTGGAACTGGTGCAGGTCTTGCTTTTGCTGAAAAATACAAGGGTACAGACAATGTATGCTTAACCTATTTTGGAGATGGTGCTGCCCGTCAGGGTATGTTGCACGAGACTTTTAACCTGGCCATGTTGTGGAAATTACCCGTAGTATTTATCTGCGAGAACAATAATTACGCCATGGGTACTAGTATTGAAAGAACTTCTAACGTGATTGATATCTACAAATTGGCAGATGCATATGAAATGCCTGCTGATAAAGTAGATGGAATGACCCCAGAAGCTGTTCACGAAGCAGTTGCTCGTGCGGTGAAAAGGGCTCGTGAAGGAGATGGTCCAACCCTATTGGAATTAAAAACCTATCGTTATAAAGGTCACTCAGTTTCTGATCCTCAGAAATACCGCTCCAAAGAAGAAGTGGAAGAGTACAAAGACCAGGATCCTATTATCAAAGTGAAAAATACCATCTTATCTAATGGTTTTGGAACTGAAGAAGATCTAAAAGCAATTGATGATAGAATTAATGCAGTAGTTGAAGAAAGCGTTCGCTTTGCTGAAGAAAGCCCTTGGCCTGATGATAGCGAAGTTTTAAAAGACGTTTATATTGACGCAAACTATCCCTTTATTGTGGACTAATCCCATTTACACATTCTTATTAAAATACAATCATGACCGAGCATCATCAAGCGCATGCGCACCACGAAGCAACTGAACCCGTAGCAAAAGCGCAACATTTTATTCAACATAACGGCAAAACCATTTTGGGCGTTTTAGTAGCCATTTTGGTAATTGTTGGTGGATGGGTTGGATATACCCAATACATAGTTAAACCCAAAGAAGACAAAGCTGCTGAAGCCATTATTAAAGTACAAGGGTATTTTATGATGGATTCTTCAAACCTAGTATTGAATGGCGATGGTTCGAGCAAAGGTGCTTTGTACATCATCAATAATTTTGGTGGCACCAAAACTGCAAACCTTGCTAAATATTATGCTGGTGTAAGTTATTTACACTTGGGCGATTTTAGCAACGCAGTAAAATACCTGAAAGATTTTTCTACAGACGCCAAACAAATTCAATTGTTGGCCTTGGGTAATTTGGGAGATGCTTATGCTGAGTTAAAACAAAACGATGACGCTATTGCTACTTACAAAAAAGCAGGTACTTCTTTTGAAACTGACGAAGCAAATTCTGCTGAATACCTTTTCCGTGCCGCATTATTAAGCGAAACATTGGGTAAAAACAAAGAAGCTTTGGATCTCTACAAAGAAATCAAAACCAAATTCCCTAAAACCGATAAAGGTTTTCAGGCTGATAAATATATTTACCGTTTAAGTGTTGAAAAAAACGACTAATAGCTAATGGCTACTCAAGGTAATACTGCATTAAGCAAAGGCATCCCTGTTATCAAGGATGCCTTTGTTGTTATTGTGAAAACAGAATGGAATGCTTCTATCATCAACAAATTAGAAGCTGGTGTTAAACGCATACTAAAAGCGCAAGGTGTTGCTTGCAAAACACTTACCGTGCCTGGGGCTTTTGAAATTCCATTTGCTGTTAAGAATCACTACGCTTATAGCAAAACCCCACCCGATGCTTATATTACTTTAGGAACGGTGATTCGTGGAGACACTCCCCATTTTGACTATGTATGCAAAGCCGTTACTGATGGTGTTTTGCAGCTCAACCTCAGTTTGGATGTGCCAGTAATTTTTGGTGTACTGACTTTGGAGAATGAGCAACAAGCTTTGGAACGCGTTGGCGGTAAACACGGTCACAAGGGTGAGGAAGCGGCTGTTACCGCTATCAAAATGATTGCTTTGAATAGAAAATTGAAATAAACCTTTACGGTTATGAAAGTGCAAATCTTTGTTCCCTGTTTTGTTGATCAACTCTACCCCACTGTTGCATTTAATATGGTCAAAGTGTTGGAGAAAGCAGGTTGCGAAGTCATCTATAATGCCCAACAAACCTGTTGTGGCCAACCCGCTTTTAATGCCGGGTTCTGGGGTGAATCAAAAGAGGTCTGCACCAAATTTTTAAATGATTTTGAAGGCGCTGAATATATTGTTGCACCCTCTGCCTCTTGTGTAGGTTTTGTGAGAAATGAATACAGCAAATTGTTTGAAAACTCGGCGCATTTGCAACAAGCTCAAAAAATCAAAACCAGGATTTTTGAGCTCTCCGAATTCTTGATTGATATTCTACAAATAGATGACTTAGGCGCCAAGTTTGAAGGCAAAGCAACCTATCATGATAGTTGCGCAGCACTTCGTGAATGCAAGATCAAACAGGGTCCTAGACAATTATTGAGTAAGGTTGCTGGACTAGAATTGGTTGAGATGAATGACGTAGAAACCTGCTGTGGATTTGGTGGCACTTTTGCAGTAAAATTTGAACCCATTAGTGTGGCCATGGGTGAACAAAAAATCACCAATGCCGGTGATACAGGTGCCAACTATTTAATCAGTACAGATATGAGTTGTCTGATGCATATCAATGGTTGCTTACAAAACCATGGCTCTAATATGCAGACCCTTCATTTGGCAGATGTGTTGGCCAGTGGGTATTAGATCATTGTATTTCAATTTTAATATTTATTTTTTTCCCTTTCCATTTCTTTTTGACTTTTGAATTTTGACTTTTGACTTTTGAATTTGCAAATCATGAACTACTGGCTTATCAAATCAGAACCTTTTAAGTATAGTTGGGAACAGTTTGAACAAGAAGGACTGACCATGTGGGACGGAGTGCGTAATTATGGCGCGCGCAATAACCTGCGCTCCATGAAAAAAGGTGACTTGGCTTTTTGGTATCATAGCAATGAAGGAATGGAAATTGTGGGCATTGCAAAAGTGGTCAAAGAAGCTTATCAAGACCCTACCACTGATAATCCTGCTTGGTTGGTAGTAGATTTTAAGCCACATAAAAAACTGAAAGTTCCTGTGTCTTTACAAGTACTCAAACAAGACCCCAGACTCACCAATATGGACTTGATTCGTTTGGGTAGACTCTCTGTTCAAACTGTGAAACCGGAAGAATGGGAAATTGTGCTTCAATACGCTAAGACTAAATAATAACTGTTAAAGCTGAGATAGGTTTGCTTTCTTGGGTTCCTATTAACAGTAAAGACAGTATTCTTGCAAAAAATATCGCGCATGCGCAAAGCCTTTTTCTTGCTGGTTCTAATCTGTCTTACCCAAATGTCTTTAAAAGCACAATGGAGTGAGAATTATAATTACCTCAAAGACTATGTGCAAGCACAAAAAGGGATGGCTCTAGATTCAAGCCAATACCTTTCAATCTATCACAACCAAGAACTCCACTATCTCTACCCCATCTACAAATCTTTTAAACAAGAACCCTGGCTTATCAAAACCAGTGGCAGGGCTGATTATTATGCCGATTTAAAACAGTCTCTGGCTTTTATAGGTGACTATGCGGGTGTGCAGGAATTAGAGAAAATAGAACTGTTTTCTCCTTATACGGATTCATTGCAAAAAGCCATCAACAAACAAGGCAATCCCTTTTCAGGAGCCAGTTTCAAAGATGCTAAAACTTATATTCTTGAAAAAACTAGGAATAGTCAGGTGGTCATGATCAATGAAGCCCATGAAAAACCACAGCATAGGGTCTTTACTGCTTCACTATTAGAAGATCTTTACCAACAGGGATTCCGATACTTGGCTATGGAAACCCTAAGCCCCTTTCCAAATGCATCACTTAGACAAGTGAATATGCTAACCGGACATTATACCTGTGAACCATTGGCCGGTGAATTGGTACGCAAAGCTTTGGAATTAGGTTATAGTTTGGTGGCTTACGAAGACAGTAGTGCTAGCCATACCGTGAACCAACGGGAATATACCCAAGCACAAAAAATCTATCAGATACTGGAAAAAGAACCCAAGGCCAAAATCTTGGTACACGCTGGCCAAGGTCATGTAGAAGAAGGCGCTGGAAGCGATGGTAGGATTCCAATGGCCGCTTATTTTAAAATCATTTCGGGCATTGATCCATTAACCATTGACCAAACAGGCATGACAGAAGGTAGCAATGGACTCTATGGCGCACTTTGGTACCAACAGTATGCGCCAAAATTAGGTTTTGACAAACCCATGGTACCTGAACAATCTGGAAAATCTGTAGACTTATTTGGCTATCATTTGTTTGATATCTATGTCTACCATCCACCTACCAAATTCAAGAATGGCAGACCCTTGTTTAGTTCCATGAATGGATTTAAAAAAGAAACTGCTGTGCAACCCATTTTCCGAGACCTATTTTTTGTGCAGGCATTTTACGAGAAAGAATACAATGAAAAACGGGTGGGAATGCTAGTACCTGCAGACCAAACCTATGCCACATCGCCGGATGGCTATTATTATCTCTATCTTCAAAAAGGCCGCTACCAAGTGGTTTATAGAGACAAACAGTATAAAATCCTAGGTAGTAAAGTGCTGTTAGTGCTCTAGAATTGGGCCAAAGCCGTTTTTTAAACCCATTAAAGCACAAATCAAACTATATTTGCCGCTCAAAATTTTGTACATGGCTTTACAAGCAGGAATTGTGGGTTTACCCAATGTTGGAAAATCAACCTTATTTAACGCGGTTAGTATTAGTGCCAAGGCACAGGCTAGCAACTATCGTTTTTGCACCATTGAACCCAATGTGGGTTTGGTAGACGTTCCTGATGAACGCATGGCCAAACTAGCGGAATTGGTGCAACCCAATAGAACGGTTCCTACTCAGTTAGAAATTGTAGACATTGCGGGTTTGGTAAAAGGGGCTTCTAAGGGTGAAGGTTTAGGTAATAAATTCCTAGCCAATATTCGTGAAGTAGACGCCATTATTCACGTGATTCGTTGTTTTGAAGACGAGAATGTACTTAGAGAAGAAGGTGCTATTAACCCAATCAGCGATAAAGAAATTATTGAAACTGAATTGCAGTTAAAAGACCTGGATTCGGTTGAACGCAAATGGTCTAGGGTTGAAAAAATGGCTCGCGTGGGTACGGATACCAAGGCCAAGGCTGAATTTGATATCCTAAACCGTTGCAAAGAGCATTTGGAAAAGGGAAAAAGCATTCATTCTTTGGGTTTGGATAAGGAAGAAAAAAACGCCATTGCTGATCTTTTCTTACTGACTGACAAACCTGTTTTGTATGTGGCCAATGTAGACGAAGCCAGCATGCATACCGGTAATAAATACTCAGACATGCTCAAAGAAGCCGTGACCAAAGAAGGTGCGGAACTGATTGTGATGTGCAATAATATTGAAGCCCAGATTGCTGAAATGGAAGCGGAAGAAGACAAGCAGATGTTTATGGAGGAGTACAAAATGACTGAACCTGCTTTAAACCGCTTGATCCGCACTACTTATAAATTATTGAACCTAGATACCTATTTTACCGCCGGTGTTCAAGAAGTACGTGCCTGGACCATTCATAAGGGTTGGAAAGCCCCACAAGCCGCCAGCGTAATCCATACCGATTTTGAAAAAGGCTTTATCAAGGCAGAAGTAATTGCCTATGAAGACTTTGTAAAATATGGTAGTGAAGCAGCTTGCCGTGAAAATGGCAGGTTACGCATTGAGGGAAAGGAATATTTGGTTAAAGATGGAGATGTGATGCATTTCCGTTTCAACGTATAAAAGTTCAAATTATTTATATAAAAAGGAAGTATCAGTTGGTGCTTCCTTTTTTCATTTGACTATCTTTGAGTCATGAGCAATCTATCGGTTTGGGAAAAAGAGAGTTTTTATTCTACCCAGGACGTAATCCTTGTAGGTGGAGGATTGATGGGTTTGTGGACGGCTTATGAACTTAAAAAGAAGAATCCCTATCTTAAAATTACCATCTTAGAAAGGAATAATATTCCATTGGGAGCTTCTACCCGTAATGCCGGTTTTGCCTGTTTTGGAAGCCCAACAGAAATCATACATGATATTGAACAGATGGGTTTAGACACCAGTTTGGAAGTTGTTAAAATGCGCTATTTAGGGATTGAGAAAATCAAAGCTCATTTTGGCATGGCACAAATAGAATTTGATTCATGTGGTGGTTTTGAATGTATCAACAAAGACTATACTCATTTTGACCAATTGGATGAAAAATTGGCCGAGCTCAATGAACACTTAAAAGACTTAACGGATCAGGATCAAACCTTTGTTAGGCGTGACGGAGCCATTGTAGAAAAAGGGATGATGGGTTTTGATGCTATGGTAGAAAATAGCTTGGAAGGCAGTTTGCATAGCGGCAAATTGGTGAGTGCGCTTATTCAAAAAGTACAGGCCGCCGGGGTCTCTATTTTGAATGGTATGGAAGTAGTGTTTTGGGAGAAAAAACCACAGGGCATTATCCTTCATACGGCACAACAAATTCTTTTTACTTGCAACCAAGTCTTATTCTGCACCAATGCTTATGGCAATACCTTATTCCCTGATTTGAATATAATTCCAGCCAGAGGACAAGTCATTGTTACATCACCCATTGATGGATTAAAACTCAATGGTACTTTTCATTTTGATGAAGGATTTTATTATTGGCGCAACTTAGGCAATAGAATCTTATTGGGTGGTGCGCGTAATGCCGATTTTGAAACAGAACAAACCACAGAAACAGCCGTTACAGATTTGATTAAAAACAAATTAACCGGATTTTTAAAAGATCATATTCACCCTTCTTATCAATATACCATTGAAGACCATTGGAGTGGCATCATGGGCTTTACTGAAAACAAGAAACCCTTGCTCAGTCAAGTCAGTGACAATGTATTTGTAGCCATTGCCTGTAATGGTATGGGTGTGGCTCTTACGCCAATTATGGGAGAAAAAGCAGCTGAATTAATGTTGCTCTATTTTTAACTATTTCCAATAAGGATCTTTCCTATTTTTAAGCAATCAATTTCTATGAAGCAATATATTTCCCTCTTGTTATTAGTAGTAGTTTTGGCTGCTTGTAATCAAAACAATAACAATACTGAAAATAATAATGGTTCCGCTGCTGCCATTCCTCCTCCTGCCACTTTGAATTATACCGTTTTAAATGTATACCCTCACGATACCAGTTCTTTTACAGAAGGGCTATTATTACATGAAGGCAATTTACTAGAAAGTACAGGTAATAAGGGCCGTAGCAAACTAATGCAAGTAGACCTTAAAACGGGAAAGATTAAAAAAAGCATCAAACTGGCTGATGTATATTTTGGAGAAGGTATTACCGTTTTAAATGGTAAAATTTACCAACTCACTTATCAGGAACACAAGGTCTTTGTATACGATTTGAATTTTAATAAACTGCCCCAAGAATTTGAATGGCCCTATGAAGGTTGGGGAATGACCACAGATGGTACATCTTTAATCATCAATACAGGAGGTAGCAATATTTATTTTGTGAATCCAGAAACCTTTAAAATTGAACGCACATTAGGTGTGACCAATAACAATGGTTATGTATCCATGATTAATGAAATGGAATGGGTAGACGGCGCTATTTATGCCAATATTTGGCAAACCAATGAGATTATTAAAATCAATCCCAAAACAGGATTGGTAGAAGCAAAAGCAGATTTTACAGATATCTTAAAGAAAAACAATGTTCCAGATAGTAGTGCTGAATCATTTAATGGGATTGCTTATAATCCTAGCACCAAGACTTTCTATGTAACAGGAAAATGGTGGCCTGCTTTGTTTGAAATCAGGATTAATTAAGCACTTGTTTTAGACAAAATATAGATCACAGAACTACAGTTTGCAGCATTGCCTACGGCGTTAGCATTAGATAACATGCCATTCCAAATGGCAGGTAGCAAATTGGTCTTTCCTGTTTTGCATTTTTCACTAAGCATACTTACGTACACACTATCAAACCACATGGGTTGCATTTGGTCTACCTGAAATCCTTTTAACTCTGCCAAAGCCTGCATGCTGGCGGGTGAAAAATGGTAGAGATGTCTAGGCACATCATAAGCCGCCCAAAAACTGCCATAGGCAGCTGCGTCTTTACTGGTATAGTTGGGAACAGCAATGATTAACTTTCCGCTTGTTTTTAATAAGCGATGAAAATTTTCCAAATAGCCTTGTAAATCATGTACATGTTCCAACACATGCCAAAGCGTGATGGCATCAAATTGTGCTGAAGCCAACTGGTATACTTGATCTGGTGATTGCAAATCTAAACCGTGTAATTGTTTGGCATTTTTTCTAGCAGTCTCATCTGGTTCTAATCCTGTAATCTGCCAACCTGCATCCTGCATGGTTTTGGAAAACGCACCTGTGCCCGCACCTACATCTAAGAGTGAACCTTGTTGCTTGCCTGTAACGGTTTGCAATAATTGACGCTTGGTTTGTAAAGTATGATTGCGAACCCGATGGTATAAACTATTGATCAGTCCTTTTTGTGAATCAGAATGAGACACATATTCTTCCGATTGATAATAAGGACCAATAGCAGACAAGACTGGGATGTCTTGTGTAAAACGCAGGCTGCATTGATTGCAAAGCCAAATTGCAAAACTTTCACCAGAAACCGTATGGTCTTTTGCGTTTAAGGCAAAAACAATATCTGCACTATGGCAGGCTGGGCATTCTTGATAATGGATGGTCTTATTCATTCAAGGGAATTGGAAACTAAACATAATAAAACAACAATGCACCTACTCCCAAGAGCAATAAGGCAAATGCATAAACCCACCAATTATCGGTAGCGTCAGAGTCTGTAGCTTGACCTAATAATTCTCTTAACTCATCCCCTTCCAATTCTTTTGCTTTATACGCAGACTGTTTTAACGTAGCAGCTTTTGCCAAACTGATTGACTTATCAATTTTTACTTGAGAAAATAAATACTCTAAGGGACGGTCTGCAAAAAACATCAAATGACCATCAGCCTCTTTTTTTAAAGTACCAATGCCTTGTAATATGGCACCTTGCTTATTTTGGGCATCGGTTAATAATTGCTGAGCAAATTTTTGAGTATTACGCATCACGTCTACCAATTCCCAACCTGTTTCATTAACTATGAAATCATAGAAATGCCTATCTGCCGCTACGGATTCCTGACTAAACCTAATTACCTGAGACGGTGGATACAACAAATGGTTGGTTGAATCAATCTGCGCGCTTACCTGTTCAATGCTGAAAATACCCACTTTTGGAATGGGCAAATGCTGATTTAAAACAAGGTATTTCAACAAATACTGGTGCATGAAAAGAAATTTACTGGAACGAATATACAACTCCTCCCAAAACATTGAATCCCAACACTTCATATTGGTTCCAACGTTGATAAGTATTATTGAGCAAATTGTTCATTTGAACCCAAATATTGAGCCTTGGAAGCACGGTAAATTCTGCACCTAAATTAAGGTCTGCTGCCGGATCCAGCTTCTGACTAACTAAAGTTTTAGATAAATATGGCACCCCGTCTCTAAAATAAACATCTGCCTTAACTTGTAAGTCTTTGAGTAGTTTCCACTTTAAAGAACCTGTTAATTCCATGGGTACCAAGCCATAGGCCTTGTCATTGTTAGACAGTTTTGTGAATTGGGTAATATTCACCCCAGCCATCAAAGAAAACTGTTCTTGTACCTTATAACCCAGTTCTCCCTTGATTCTAAGTGCTTCTACCCTGCTATCATACAAAATATTAAAAGCCCTTCCGTCTGAGAAAGTATTGACAAACAAGGGTTGGTTAAAGAACTGCATAAATGATACCCTTCCAGCAAAACTAAAATGGTTGCCCAAGGAACCCTTTAGTCCCAAGTATTGTTCCGCAATCCTGGTATTCCAAAGCGTATCTGGTCTATCTATAAAAGGATTGAATTCCGCCAGTGTTCTGTAGCCATTTTTTTGATAAGATCCCTTCCAACCAAGTTCTACGGTCATACCCGTTTCTTTAATGCTAGCTTCAGCCGTTAAATTGGGTAGCATTTTAAATGCTGCATTATCCCAACTAGGTATGACTCCTAGGTTTAAACGCAAATTGGGGGTATTGAACTGAAAACTGGGGTCAATATAAAAAAGGTTGTTTTGAATTTTTAATGGGTTGGGAATCATTGGTGCATTATAGGAAGCAATGTCTGCAGTTAGACCCATCTTAAAGGCATAGACCCTTGAAAAGGTTTTTGTAAAAGGCAATTGTGCAATCAAATTGACTTCATTGGCATTATTATTATTAGAAAAATACCTAAAGCCAATTTTTGGTTGATAGCTAAATCCATTCTCGCCTACCAATTTGTTGTTCATGCCCAAATCAAAACCCAATGTGTTGAATCTTTGTAAGATATCTTCCTTGTTATAAGGTATAGTAGCTGGTTGAAAACCATATAGGTATTGTCTGCTATTGTCAAAAAAAGCATGGGCGCTCCAATCATGGGCAGTCTTGGTTTGAAAATTTGCCAAAACGGATAATTTGTTTCTACCAAATTCTTGAAAAGGTATTTTCCCTTTTGAAGATAAGTGTGTAGCAAGAATACTAACTGTATTCGTAACACCGTCTCCAAAAGACAAACCCATTTCTGCAAAAGGTGTACTAAAATTTCCAATACCTACTTTGATATACCTACTATTCTTCCAAGGCTCTACAGAATCCATGGCCATGGCAATGGGTTTAATTGGAACTGGCTGATAAGAAAAGAAAAGGTTTTGCGCTGGAACGCGATATAATAATTGCAATCTTGCCGTATCTGCCAAAGGTGTTGCGGCCGTAAAATTGATTTTTGCAGCAGTTTTTAAAGAGGGTTTGAAAGCTGAGGTAATCACAACTTCTTTTGGATGACTGGTGTCTTCCAAAGCATCCTTGGTCAATTTTGCTGCTATATCATCTGCCTCATTCAAATTGACTTTTTTGGAAGCAGAAGACTTGCTACTGCTTTTTGAAGAAGACTTTTTGGAACTGCTTTTGGAGCTAGTTTTTTTGGAACTAGATTTTTTGGAACTAGACTTTTTTGATTTCTTGGAAGTAGCTTTTTTGGAACTGCTCTTGCTACTGCTTGATTGCTTCTTTTTTTGCTGCGCATCAACCACGGGGGTCAATGTGAGCACCAAGATCAATAAACACAATATTTTTTTCAGGATAGACATATTTTCAGTTTACTGCTGTTCAATTTTATTTGTCTTGTTTTTCTCTACCAACACTTGATCTAATTTGAGTTGGGCTTCTTTCTTCACAGCCAAAGAACTGGCATTATCTACAATGCTCTTAAATGTGGCTTCTGCATTAAAGAGGTCTTTTTGTTCAAAATAAATATCGCCTAACAACAAATAAGACTTGGCTACCCATGCTTCATAAGAACCCCATTTCTTGATTACTTCAAATGCGGCTTTTTCAGCTTCAGGTAAACGGTGTTGTTTGAATTGAATTTCTGCTAATCTGTATTGTGATTCTGCAGCCCACTCAGATCTTCCGGCTGCTATTACCGTTTTATAGGCTTCAGAAGCAGGCGCATATAATTCTTGCAATTGGTTATTCTTGGCCAAGACCAAATTGGCCATGGTTCTATCATCTGTAGCAATTCCTTTTTCTGCCAATAATTCTTGTGCATTGGGAGCTGCTAGTTGCCATTGCTCTGTTTTAAACTGACAACGCAATAATCCCCGCATGGCTTCTAGCCTATTCTCCTGTTGCGTAGCCATTGCTTTTAATTGACCAAAGTATTTGGCTGCAGCTGTATAGTCCTTATTGTCAAAATAGAGGATTCTTGCTGCTTGCAAAGCACTACGTTCTGCATATCTATTAGGTGATTGGTCTGCTACAGCTTGATACTGTTGCAAGGCAAGTGCATTGTTTTTATTAGATAGGGCAATTTCAGCACTAAAATAATGTGCTTCCATTTGATACCTACCTTTTGCAAATTCCTTTAAATAGGCTTCAAAACCCTGTTGCGCACCTACAAAATCTTTTGCTTCATAACGAATCATGGCCGACTTATAACTCAAGGAATCTGCTTCCTGATTAGAAACGTCTTTGCCATTTTCTTTCATGAATGTGACATAATCACCTGGCTGTTGTTTGGCCACAAATAGGTTACGGATATAATCCACCGCGTCATTGCTCTGAGCGGCATTGGGATATTTTTTAACCAATTGTTTAAAATAATCCAAGGATTCGGTGTTCTTGTCAAGGTTAAAATTGGCCACACCCAATTTGAGTAATACTTCAGGATGATAATTGGCTGCTTTTGAGTTGTTTAAAATCTTTTCCAATGCTATTACAGCCGCAGCATAATTTTCACTAGACATTTGGGTATTGGCTATTTCCATTTGTACATCTGGCAATAATGTTGAGCGAGGATACTGTGACTGGAACTGTTCTAATTGATTCAGCTTATCTGTTGGTTTATTTAATGCTCCAGCAATAATGGCTTTTTGAAATGCTGCATAGTCTGCAGAGGGAAGTTGCCAAGCCAAGATTTGTTCGTATTGTTTTAAAGCAGTTTTATATGACTTGAGCATAAACTCGCAATCAGCTAATCGCAAAAAGGCATCCTGTTCAATAGCGCCTGAACTAGCAGAAGCCCTGCTGGCTACTGGTTCAAAATTGGCTTTTGCTGCACCATAATTATTCATCTTTAAGAGCGCATAACCAAGTGTATACTGTGCATTTAAAACGCTAGCCTGTCCATTGGTTCTTGGATTTTTTAAATAGCTACTTAATTCCACTACCGCCTCTTCATTCTTGCCAGTTCTATAGGCAATCTCTCCTCTCCAAAACTGACTCAAAGCCAGTTGTTGTTGGTTATTGGGTAATTGCTCAATAACAGCAAATAGCGAATCTGCTTTGAGTAATTGTTGGTCATTGACATATTCTACCGCACGACCAAATACCAAGGAAGGATATAGTTGTTTAAGACTTTCTGTTTTATTTCCAATCTGTTCATATAGTACCAATGCTTCTTTAAAATTATTGGAATGGCTAAGGGTACTTACCATCAATTCCCTTGCTTCTGGCAGATAAACAGATTTGGGATATTTGGCAATAAATCCTTGCAAATCTTTTAGGGCCAAATCCATAAAATTCAGATCATAAGAAAGTTTGGCATAGTGAAAACTGGCCACTTCTTTTTGTACTGTATTACTATTATTGGCTGCACAGAATTGAAAAGCATTTCTGGCATTGGTCTTGTCATTGATTTTCAAATAGGCATTGGCTAATAAGTACATACTATTCTGTGCCAAGGAATCGGCCCCGCCGCCCAATTGCTTAAACCCTTCAATGGCTCCTGGCCAATTAGAAGTTTCATAATA
The DNA here is from genome assembly GCA_943372225.1 of Chitinophaga pinensis. Taxonomy (GTDB): domain Bacteria; phylum Bacteroidota; class Bacteroidia; order Chitinophagales; family Chitinophagaceae; genus Sediminibacterium; species Sediminibacterium pinensis_L. The sequence goes on from CALRXV020000005.1 coordinate 73,679, forward strand.
ACAATAAGACAATTCATAGAGGTCTTCTCTACGCACTTTCTCTGAACCACTGACGTATTGTTTTAAATAAGGCAAGGCTTTGTCATAGGCTCTTTGTTCAAATAAAATATGACCCGCTAACTGGCGCATTTGCAAATCATAAAATTGTCCACCTTTTAAAAGCGCCTGTTGGGCTGTTTGTAAAGCCAGTTCAGGTTGACCATTAAAATAATAGATTTCAGAGAGATAAAATGGAATCACTAATTGGTAATTGGGATTCTTCTCTGCAATTCTAAAACCGGCCAATGCTTCTTTATAATTTTTTTCATAAAAACAGATAAAGCCATAATAATAATTGGCTTCTATATAATTGGGATCCTGCTCTAACTGTCTAACGGTATTAAAGAGTGGTTTTGCTTTGTTAAAATCCTTCATCACAAAATAACCATACGCTTGATGAAATTTTAAACTAGCAATTTCAGCATTACTCAAATTGGCAATTCCGGTTTGTTCAAATTGTTCTTGAGCCTTTGCAAATGCCTGTTGTTGAAAAAAATATTCCCCCAAATGATAGCGCATTCTTTGAACCAATGTTTTTTGCTGATTCATGGCAGCAAATTCCAAAGCGGCAGATTCTTGGGTTTTGTCTTGTTGTTTGAGTGCACAAACCAAGGCATAGAATTGAGATTCTGCTTTTAGTTGTTCAGGAACCTGGCTATGGGTCTGGTCATTTTTTGACAACCATTTGAATAAGGGATAGGCTAGACCAAACTGTTCTTGTTGGAACCAATCCTTGGCCTGTTTAAAACTGGCGTCTGGGTCATTGTAAATTGCTGTTGACTGTGCCCCTAGGTGATATTGCATTCCTAGCCCAAGGCAAAGAACAAGCATTAAACGGATCAATGGCTTCATAATGGGATCAGGCTTTGAACAAAGGTTTCCCTTTATTTCTAAACAAAAAGTAAAAGTATTTAAAGGTATGATTCGTGTAAGTGATGCAAACACCGTTCCAAGTTTTGTGGAAAAACAGATAAGGGGTGTAAGTTTGTCAACAAATTGGGAATTATGTACGAACACAGCACGCAGATTAGGGTAAGATACGCGGAGACAGACCAGATGGATATAGTCTATTACGGCAATTATGCCCAGTATTTTGAAGTTGGCAGGGCAGAATGCATTCGTGACCTAGGTTTTACCTATAAAGATATGGAAGCTATGGGTGTAAAAATGCCTGTAGTAGAAATGCATGCCAATTTTCTGCGTCCAGCGCATTATGATGACCTGATTACCATTAAAACACAATTAAGGGAATTACCAGATAAACACCAGATCAGTTTTTACCACGAGGTCTTTAATGAAAAGAAAAAGTTACTCACCACAGGGAAAGTAACTTTATATTTTATTGATATTGCCACTATGAAAAGGGTAGCCATGCCACCCCAATTCAAATCTAAATTGGAACCTTTTTTTCAGACCCTTTCGTAGTCTGCCTTCCAATTTTTAATGGCGGCTTTTATGTCTTTAGACTTTAATTGACCATCAACCGCTTGTTGTGCCAAGCTAGGCAATTCTGCGTCTGATGCAAATCGCAAAGCCACAATCTGACTGAGTTTCAAACCCTGCGGTAAGGGCTTACCAGTTAGTAAATAATGTCTAAAATTTTCTTCGGCTCTAATGGCACGGTCATTGGCTTTAAGCGCAAACCCCCGAGCATAAAATAGGGTCACTGCTACCACCATTGCCAAAGCAAAAATTAAAGAGGCAGAATAGAGATTGTCTTGACTGCTATTACCAAGGTTAACTCCAGCACCCACTAAAACAGCTAATAAAGCTGGGTATGTAATCTTGTGATAAAGGGTCACCAAACGGGTATGGTTTTGAAAATTCTGTTCTTGCATAGCGTTTTTTTTAAGTTGAGCGAATCTAGCACTTAACTTGCAGCCCAAAGCAGCAAATATGGAAAAAGTTCTGGCGTCCATTATAACCATTGGGGATGAATTATTGATTGGTCAAGTGGTTGATACCAATAGTGCCTGGATGGCGCAGCAGCTCAATATGATTGGAATCCCAGTTTGCCATCGCGTAGCTGTTGGAGATAACTGGGACGATATATGGGAAGCGCTAGACCAAGAAGCCAAACGCGCTTCCATAATTTTGATTACTGGCGGGTTGGGGCCAACTGCAGATGATATTACCAAGCCCTTGCTCTGTGAATACTTTGGCGGCAAGATGGTAGTGGATCAAGCTACCCTAGCCCATGTGACCCATATTTTTGAAAACATCCTGAAAAGACCCATGATTGAGCGTAATGCCAAACAGGCCGAGGTTCCGGATGTTTGTAAAGTCCTCAAAAATGAAAAGGGTACCGCACCTGGTATGTGGTTTGAAAAAGATGACAAGGTATTTATTTCATTGCCTGGTGTGCCTCATGAAATGAAGGGTTTAATGAAAGAACATGTGCTTCCCTTACTTCCTACTTATTTTAAAACTGGATTTTTAGAGCATCAGACTTTGCTCACTTATGGTATTGGAGAATCCTTTTTGGCAGAAAGGATTGCCAAAGAAGAAGCTGCCCTGCCAGAACATATTAAACTGGCTTACCTGCCCAATTATGGCATGGTGCGTTTGCGACTCAGCGCTTTTGGATATGACAAAGCGCTGCTTCAACAAGAAGTAGCCCAGTATTTTGAAACTCTAAAAAAAGCGGTTGGGGAATTCTTGGTCACGGATAAAGACGAGAATATGGAAACCGTGGTGGCCCGTTTGTTGAAAGGTAGTGGCTCAACCCTTTCTACAGCCGAAAGTTGTACGGGTGGCTATATTGCGCACTTACTGACTAGTGCTCCAGGAGCATCTACTTATTACAAAGGAACTGTAGTTAGTTATGATAATAGCATCAAAACCAATATTTTAGAAGTTTCAGAAGAAACGCTAAAAACAGAGGGTGCGGTGAGTGAAGCCACGGTAAAACAGATGGCCCAAAAAGTGCGAGAGCTCATGCAAACAGATTATTCCATAGCCGTTAGTGGAATCATGGGGCCTGATGGTGGATCTGCAGAAAAACCAGTGGGTTTGGTTTGGATGGCAGTGGCCAGTAAAAAACAGGTGATTGCTAAGTCTTTTCAGTTCCGTTATGATAGGCAGAGGAATATTGCCCTCACCGCTACCAATGCACTTAACTTGTTGAGAATGTTAATTGTGGATAACCATTGAAAAGATTTATAATACTTACTTCTACATTTGTTAGTTAGCTGTTTTTTGTAGAAGAGCATCAAGGATTTAGGGATAACAAATTATCCAATTTAAAAAGGACGATCGTATGGCAATTGCTGAATTGGTGATGCCCAAACTGGGCGAAAGTATCATGGAAGCCACCATTTTGAAATGGCATAAAAAGGTGGGCGATTTTGTGAAACATGATGAGACCGTTTTAGACATTGCCACTGATAAAGTGGACAGTGAGGTGCCATCCACAGAACAAGGAATCCTACTTGAAATTTTATTCAATGTGAATGATGTTGTACCAATTGGTACCGTTATTGCTCGCATTCAAACTAGTGTAGATGCTGTTGCAGCGCCAGCACCTGCTCCTGTTGTTGAACCAGTTGTTGTGCCTGTACCACCTATTGCTGCGCCTGCTCCTGTAACTTATCAAGCACCTGTAGAACCAGCTCCTGTTGCAGCTTTTGTTGCCCCAGTTCCTGAACCTCAGGTTCCTTATACACCATCTGCTTACGAATTACCCGATAAGCCTATTGGCAACCGTTTTTATTCTCCGTTAGTCTTGAATATTGCTAATAGCGAAGGAATTAGCTTGAGCGAATTAGAAAGAATTCCTGGTACTGGTAATGACGGCCGGGTTTCTAAAAAAGACGTTTTGCAATATGTGGCAGACAAGAAAGCTGGAAAAATTCCTGTTTATCAGCCTGCTCCTGTTTATCAAGCACCACCTGCCACTGTATACCAACAACAAGTTGCGCCAGTTGCTGCAGCTCCTGTATATCAGGAACCAGTTGCTCCTGCGCCAGTTTACCAACAACCAGTGGCTCCAACTCCGGTTGCTGCACCTACTGGAGCCATCGCGCCAGCAGCGCCGGTGGCTCCAGTAGCACCCGTGATTCCTGAACCTGTTGCGGCAGCTGCTTACAAAGCACCTACTGTTCCACAACAAATTACTGTACCAGAACCCATTGCAGCACCAACTCCAGCTCCAGTTGAAGTACCAACTTCTGCACCAGCTGCTCCCGTTTCAGTTCCAACTGCAGCTTCGCCAGTAGCCGCTCCTATTTCTGTTGCTGCACCAGTTTCTACTGTTCCTTTGTCTGCACCTATAGCAAGTTCTGGCAAGTTTTCTAATCCTGCTTCAGTTACCATTAGTGGTGCAACTGAAATTCAGCAAATGGATAGAATGCGCAAACTGATTGCCAAACATATGGTAGACAGTAAGCATACCAGCCCACACGTAACCAGTTTCACGGAAGCCGATGTTACCAATATGGTTAATTGGCGTAACCAAGTAAAAGACGAGTTTGAAAAACGTGAAGGCACTAAGCTCACTTTCACACCAATGTTTGTAGAGTGTATTGCTGAAGTAATCAAAAAATTCCCATTGGTCAATTGCTCTATTGAAGGAGAGAATGTGATTTTACGCAAGGATATTAATATAGGAATGGCAACTGCCCTACCAACGGGTAACCTGATTGTTCCAGTCATTAAAGGTGCAGACCAACTGAATATTGTTGGTTTGAGCAAAGCTGTAAATGGCTTGGCCGATGCAGCTAGAAATGCCAGATTGAAACCTGAAGATACCCAGGGTGGTACGTTTACCTTAACCAATGTGGGTACTTTTGGATCACTAATGGGAACACCCATTATTCCACAACCTCAGGTTGCTATTCTAGCCGTTGGAGCAATTAAGAAAAGACCCATGGTCATGGAAACGCCTGAAGGCGATATCATTGCCATCCGTCACATGATGTATCTATCTATGAGTTATGACCACCGCATTGTGGATGGTAGCATTGGGGCTTCTTTCTTAACAGCTGTTGCCAAAGCTTTTGAAAACTGGGATCCAAACAAACAATGGTTCCAATACCTTTAGTTTTCCTACTCAAAATACAGAGGCTGCTCATTGGGCAGCCTTTTTTTATGGATTAGTGTGCTGCGTAATCAGCCAAATATTGGAATCCATCTGTTAATTGTCCACCTTGTAAAATAGTGGCATTTGCAATGGTAGGGCTACCACCATTTCTAATATCGTTCAATACGTGTTTGATTAATTGTTCTCCAAAAAATCGGCTGGCATCTCTGGGTAATTCATTGGGTAAATTACCAACGGCCATCAGATCAATACTATCTTCTAGGTATGGCGCGGTCTTGGTGCCCGTGATTTTATTAATGCCATAAACAGGATTGGCAATAGTGGCGTCACCTAGGTTACAGGGAATAGAACCGTTTTTGTCATCGGTAATATCGGCAATAGCCTGAATTCTAAAATCTGGTCTTTTCAAGTCTTCCATTTCAAACAAACGCGGAATCCGGGGCTCCCAATAAATGCCATTCATTAAAATATCGGTTTGTGACAAATAAGGCTCAAACAAACATTCAAATTGGTCTGGGTTTTCATGGAATTCAGTTCTGGAATAGGTTCCCTTGGTTTTGTGCCTATACAAATCATTCCCCTTTAAATGGGTGTAAACCGGATAATCAAATTCGCGTTCTAGGTATTCTTCTGTTTCTACTTCCTGAACATCCATCAGGTTCATGATCTCTACAATACCATGCGCTACCCTGCCACTTCCAGTAACTGCTATCTTAATGGGGGGCAGCTTTAAACCAAAATAAGTATGGATGAGTTCTCTGTAATCCTTTACGTCTCCCACCCTTCCAATCTGGTAAGCACCAGTTCTATTACCATAAGTCATAATGCCGTTATGGGCACCCACTATCCCGGCAAAAAAACCAAAGCCGATAATGCGTTGTCCGTCTTTGTGTTCCAGACATTCATAATCAATCAGTGTAATGCCCTTGTCCATCATGGCGTGCATAAGCCCTTGATTATAGGCTTGCTTTTTCTTGGTGTGGGAAAAGAACAAATATGTTTTATTGGGAATGAGTTGGCTAACTGGCACTTCTTTAATGCCCAACAATACATCGCAACCGCTTAGGTCTTCGGTAATTTCCATGCCTGCATGTTGGTATTCCTGGTTGCTAAAACACCTATTGGGAGAAGACTGTACTTTAATCTGGATATCCGGAAAATTGCTGATCAAAAATTTACACTGGGCAGGAGTTAATGCTACGCGATTGTCTGCGGGAATTTTTCCCTCTCTAATAAGCCCTAGTACCAGCATTGTGTTAGATTTGCCCATAAAGTTAGGCCATATCCGGCAGGAACATTAAGCAAAGCCACATGAACTATTTTGAATTATTTGATATAGAACAAAGTTTTTTACCAGACCAAGCGCTAGTGAAAAAGAAGTTCTATCAACTAAGCCGTCAATTCCATCCTGATTTTTATGGTAATGGCTCTGAGGATGAAAAGGAAAAAGCCCTTGAAATGAGCGCATTGGTAAACAAAGCTTACCAAACACTTCAAAACCAAGACCTCCTAGTCAAATATGTCCTAAAAGAAGCTGGCTTACTAGTAGAAGACGAGAAATACCAACTCTCCCCTGATTTTCTCATGGAAGTGATGGATCTAAACGAACAACTCATGGACGCAGATGAACCGGAAACCAAATCCGCCATCAAAACCGCCATTGACCAATTAAATACCCAAATTTATGAACCTGTTAAAGCAACTCTGGAAAATCATCCGGGCAATACTCTTACCCAAGAAAAGCTGTTGCAAGTAAAAGAATTCTATTTCCGTAAAAAATATTTAGACAGGATTTTGGCTGAGTTATAATGTTACCGTAATATTGCAACCCGATCAAACGGTAGGTTAGCAGAGGCTAATCAAAAATGCCCAGATGGCGGAACTGGTAGACGCGCTAGACTCAAAATCTTGTTATCGCAAGGTAGTGCAGGTTCGATTCCTGTTCTGGGCACAAAAGCCTTTCCAACGAAGTTGGAAGGGCTTTTTTATTTATAAGCGTTGAAAGCGCGCTTTCATAAGCGAATAAATGAAAAAGCCCCCACGCGACAGCGTGGAAGGCGTTTGGGTAAGCCCCCTCGCCGAGGAACAGCGCAGCTAATCCTGTTCTGAAGGAGCACCCCCTCCTCAAATCCAATCCAAAAATGAGCCGTTACAAATACCATTTGTAACGCTAAAGAACGCTCACCCAACCCAGACCATTAGCCGTTGCAAATGAAATTTGCAACGCTTCAAGAATGCTCCTCCAAACATTGCAAATGCCGTTGCAAATACCATTTGCAACGCTTCAAGAATACTCCTTCAAACATTGCAAATGCCGTTGCAAATACCATTTGCAACGCATCAAAACGCTAAAAAAATATTTCTAAATTAGATGTTTAATCAATTTTCAAGACATGTCAATAGCAATAAAACGATTCTTTTTTATATTAACCATCATTCTATCAAATGCTACAGTTACTTTCAGCCAAACAAACCTAAAAAACAAAGAACTATCAAATTTCATTGCTTCATCATTTACGGACTACAGAATCGGTAGTGGAATCAGTTTTATCATATTCCAAAAAGTAAAAAACAATAAAATAAAAATCGTTCAAATTATATCTAGCAATTCAAGTTCAAAAAAAATACTTGATAGTCTATTTAATATAGACAATACTGCCAATTATTTTATCAAACTTAAAAAAGGAAATTATTGCTTACCCATTATTCATAACAATACAGACAGTGATGAAAATGAAACTTCATTTTGGCCAACTGATACTCGTATCAATATTCTAGGATTTGATAATCGTAAAACGCAATTACCGGACAAGACAATTCTTTTGAGAACTATTGTCTTTAACCTAACAGCTCGCGTTCGTTATTGATTCCCTAATCCCTCGAAGCCACCAACGTAAACCTCTTTTTCATCCTCAAAAACGGCTTCTCAAAATAATTATAAGACAAATACGCTGTAGTTACAGTAGCAATAAACGCTACCACAAATCCCACATCATTACTCCACTGCTTCAACCCAATCATCTCACTAAAATCAACCAATTCCACTTTGAAAATCCGGTATACAATCCAGAAGAATGTAATGTGAAAAATATACATCCCGTAAGAAATCCTACCTAAATAAAGCAGTGCTTTAGGAAAATGTTTCACCGAAGCACCATATAAAGCAAAGAAGAACAAGACCACTCCAGTTAAAATCAATAACCATCCGCTAATAGCTTGGGGTATGGTGGAAGTATGTGGAGCATCTGCATGCACTTCACAAACAATAGAAGCAATTAACCAACAAACCAATCCCGCCAAAAATAACATGACTCTTGGAATAGCTCCCCATTTAGGTTGCCAACCTTTCAAATAAACAGCAATCAAAATACCAGCTGAAAAGAATTGAAATTGAACAAAACTATTGGTCCATTCCCCACTAAATTTCACAGTAGGTCTTTGGGCATAATACAGAATGGCAATATATGCTGCAACTAATGCCACCCAAGCAAATAGTTTTAATCCTTTGGTACTGGTATAATAAAGAATCAAAGGCAATAGAATATACAATTGCTCTTCAACAGAAATACTCCATAAGGGATTGATGGGATAAGCTTTTAACCAACCATTAAAAGTAATATGCCAATTACCTGCAAACAAACTAAATGCCAATTGGGTATTTCCAGCAATATGCCCAAAAAGGTCTGTAAACTGCGTAATTAAGACCATGCCAAAAAAGAATCCAAAATACAAGGGCCAGATGCGCAAGATCCGTCTAATATAAAATGACCGGATACTGATTTGTCCAAATTGTTCTTTTTCTTTAATCAACAATTCCGTAATTAAAAAAGCACTAAGAAAAAAGAATAGGGGTACTCCAAAAACACCTACCAAACTAATATAGTGACCCCAAAAATAGACTTCTGGATTAATGGGTGCCAAATCCATTCGGTGTGTAAAAAACACAAACAAAAAAGCGCAAAGTCTAAGAATATCTAATTCTGGTTTGTAATAACGGTTGGATAACATAAACAATCAATTATGTTTTAGTAATGATTTAAAACATCTTTATAAATGCCTTAATAAATCTTCCTCACCTGTATCCCATTCAAAATAGCATCTCCTACCAAGGCCTTAAAATCAATGGTAATCCCTACATTATTACTCACCACAATGCTATGCTTGGTAGTAATGGCATGAAGGGGTTCTAGATAATTGCTATTACCAATACTGGTTAATATTTCTTGCCCATTAACAGACACACTAAAACTCCTTTCCTTAAACTCTTCTGGTGGTGCAGCATTACCTAAATTATACACCAACTCATTTGCTTTAGCAGGAGACAATAATTCGGCAAAAAGCAATGAAATATCATACGTGCCATTGGGCACATCTAATTTGAACTGCTGAATACCTGTTCTCTGAGTTTGAAAAATAGGATCTAAATCAGAACCTATTAAATGCTTGGTAGTTCCATAACCAGTTCTGGTGCTACCACGAACAGTAAATAACTGACCACCTACATAACCCCATGACCCTGGCAGGTATTCCTGTTCAGGAATCCAGGTTTGACCAGTTACTGCATCAAAGAAATAACGTTTATCACCTAAACTAATATTCATGTTTTGAAAGGGCAAACTGGCATTTTTTAAATTCTGTGATAGTAATTGAAATTGAATAGTCACATGATCCAAAACCTGAACTCCATTTTCATTGGAACTAGCTATGATGTCATTCAGACCATTTACAAAAGGAATATCCAAATTGGCAATTCCTTGCATGCTGGTAGCCGTTCCAATTTCTTTACCGTTCAAACTAACCGTCACTTTCTTTTGATTTGTAAAAAAAGCCATTGGTTGAATACAGGTTAAGTTTGATGCACTCAAGGCAAAACCTGTTCTTTTATCCCATTCCTTTGATCCAATTTGCAAATAAGGAGTCTTTAATAAATTGGCTTGATAAAACCGATAGCTATCCTTGGGTTTTCTATCCCAGGTTAAAAGTCCTTTTGCATTAATATGTGGAGTAGTCTCAGCACGCTGTTCAGAATTAAATTCAGCCAAATTCCATATCAGGGCTGCCGCAACAAATGGCCTACTCATCATGTCTTTTAAATAAGACTGATGTAATATAGTTGTGTATTCAATTGATTTATCAAATCGCTCTGGCTTAAAACTATGCAATCTTATATCAGCATCGGATCCATATTCTGTAATCAATAGGGGCTTGTCTGGCAATTCGGTGTGGTGCTTGTCTAAAAATTTTCCAAAATCTTCCAGGGTTCCACTATACCAACCTTGATAAAGATTCCAGCCAACCAATTTTGGGATTTTTGTTATACCCACTTTATTATAAAGATCCCAGGCACCATGATTGGGAATCATAGTATACCTGATACTATCTTCATCATGGGTAATCGCTTCCAATTCTTTGGCCAGTTTTTCAACTGCAGTAAAATAGGTTTCTTGCTGTTCAGACCCACGATTATATCTAGGCATCAAGAGCACTTCATTCATGTAAGTCCAAATAATCAAGCTAGGGTGATTGAAATGCTGCCTAATCATTTCTAGGTGCATATCTTTGGCATTTTTGGAGAACTCTTCTGTTTCTGTAATACGGTTTACTATGGGGCTTTCCACTGAAGTTAAGATGCCAAGTCTATCACAGGTTTCTAAGATGGTAGGATCTTGAGGATAATGTGCAATTCTTAAAAAATTACCTCCCATTTGTTTTAGCAGCAAAACATCCTGTACATGCATGTCATCCCCTAGTGCATTACCCAGACCTTTAAAATCTTGGTGTCTACTAGCACCCACTAATTTAATAGGCTTGCCATTTAAAGAAAAGCCTGTTTGAGCATCAAATTTGTACCATCGAAACCCAAGTGGATTGCTGATTTCATCCAGCTTTTCCTTTGTACTAGCATCAGAAATGGTAGACACCACTCTGTACAGATAAGGATCTTCAATTGACCATAAATGCATTCCTTTAAGACTATTCCAATCCTGTTCAAATACTAACTTCTGACCTGCATTTGTATTATATACCTTTTTCTGTTCAGCATATAAATTTCCTTGAACATCATAAATTTTATGTTGTATTTCTATGTTTCTTTTAGCGTTGGATCCATTAACAAAAGCCCCTTTAATGTTCAACACAGCTTTAGTTTCGCTAACTAGTGGGGTCCTGATAAAAACACCAGAACTTGCATAATTGTCGCAGTCAAAATGAATTTTGTTTACCGCTTTAAGGTAAACGTCTCTATAGATCCCCCCATAAAAAGTAAAATCTGCTGACAGAGGAGGTATGTTTTCATTATGGCTATTGTCTACCCTAACCATCAATTCATTCAGCGTATTATCAGTAGACGAGAAATTCAGAAAAGGGCTTATATCAAATGAAAAGGCATTATAACTACCAACATGTTTTCCCACTGACTTGCCATTGATAAAAACATCGGCTACCTGTCCTACCCCTTCAAAATAGATGTAGACTTCTTTTTGGCTCCAAGCTTTTGGGAGGTAGATACTTTTTTTATACCAACCAACTCCTCTATAATATCCAGGCTCTTCATCCATTACATCGTTGGCATTCCATGTATGCGGAATGGAAACGGATGTCCATTTGTTTTGGATATTCATTTTTGAGGTATCCGCTCCTTTTATAAACTGCCAATTACTATTGATGGTCGTAGAGATTCTATCCTGTGTTTTTCCATAAAAGCAAAAAACTAAACAGGGTAGAACAAAAAGAAGTTTTGTTTTCATTTTCTTATAATAAGCGTGTTAGTAAGCTAGTTGACAAGCTATTTCAAATATAATCTAGGAATGGCAATCCATCATGGATAAGTTTAAGTAACAAATCTGTTCAATTGGCTTGGCTTACACAAGTACCCCTTTATCAAAATCCCCCCATTCCCTATCAAGTTTTCCTTATTTTCATACTTACATGAAAACCCTTCCCTTCCTTATTTTGCTATTAATGACCATTGGATTAAGTCAAGTTCATGCTGGTCAATACATGGGAGGGGAAATCACGTATCAGTATCTATCTCAAAACGGCAACACCAATACCTATAAAATAGTAGTGCGTATCAATCGCAACTGCAAAAGCTTTGCCGATTTTAATGCTCCCGTGGTTTGGTTTTTTAATAATATTCCAGGGTTTCCGCATACCAAGGTCTTTCAATTAAAACCCGTTCAAAGTTCCAAACAAAGATTGGCTGTTACTAAGATCCAGTCATGCACAATTAACCCTCCAGATATCTGTAATGACCTTTATGAATTTACGGGAACCATTGAACTGCCTTCTGACCCAAATGGGTATTTGGTATATATGAGTGATTGTTGCCGCAATGCCCCACAAAAAAATCTTTTAACAGAAACCTGGAATGGAGGGATTGAAATTGTAGCAGGCATACCCGAGCCAGGAGCATCTCTTACTTATCATACCAGAATTCCTGGAACCATAACCCCAATTAATAGTAGTCCTTTTCCAAAAACAGATTCCATTATAGGCGCCTGTGTTGGAAAACCATTACAATATAAAATAGACTATCAAGACCCTGATGGGGATGAACTCAAATTTCTAATAGGAGATCCTGCAGGTAGCACAACGGTTGGGGTATCTCAAATAAGAACCATCGGCTATGCCAATGACTTTTCTTTGTTTCAACCCTTTGGCATGAATAGTAATTTGAGTATTGATCCTATAACCGGAACAGTTTCTGGTACACCTGATGTAATAGGTAATTTTACTATTTGTCTTGACATACAAGAATGGAGAAATGGGGTGCTGATTAATGTGCATAGAAGAGAATTAGAACTTAATGTGGTGGAATGTAAGGCCGTACTAAACGCGCTTCCAGTTTCTTGTTCAACCACAACCATTTTATTCAATCATACCAATAATAGCAGCCTTAACTATCTTTGGGATTTTGGGGTACCTGAAATACTAACCGATTCATCAACTGGTATCTACCCCATTTATACTTATCCCAAATCTGGTGATTATCCAGTAACCTTAATTGTAAGTAATCCTGCTGGCTGCCGCGATACGGTAAAAACCATTGCAAAAGTCTACGATAATTTAAAAGTAGATTTTGATTGGAAAACGCCTATCTGCGCAGGTTCACCCATGCAATTTTTGAATTTGTCTAGTTTTGGATCTGGACAGATTATCAAGTATAAATGGGATCATATTACTGTAAGAGGAACCAATAATTTTTCCAATGCCAAGGATCCGCTTTATGCTTATACTTTTACGGATACAGTGCCATTGGGTTACTCTATTATGCTTACTATTACTACGGATAAGGGTTGTACAGGGATTGTTACAAAAGTGCCTTTTGTCTATCCAATACCCAGTGCTTATGCGGGTAGGGATACGGTAATTGCATATGACCTGCCTTATCAAATGCCTGTAAGATCATCGCCACAAAATAGTTATCAATGGTCACCTGGTACAGGTCTTAGTGATACTAGAATAGCCAACCCTACTGTTACTGGCGGAACGCCTGCCTGTTATACTATCAAGGTTTGGGGCAAAGACAGTGTATGTACCAATAAGGATACGGTTTGTATCAAATATGGTAGAGGTCCTGATGTATATTTACCAACGGCTTTTTCTCCCAATGGGGATGGTATCAATGACCGATTATTTTTTAGAGCCGTTCAGGTACAAGTTACCCATATTGCCATTTTTAATAGATGGGGGCAAACTGTTTTTAGCACCAATGATATAAACCAGTACTGGGATGGTACTTACAAAGGTAGATTTCTAGATAGGGATGAATACGGTTGGTTGGTTAAGGGAATTGGTCCAGGGAACAAACCCTTTATCAAAGAAGGTAGCATCAGTTTAATGCGTTAAATTGTTACTCAATTGCATATGACCATTCATTCTATTGCCATATTGTCCAATCCCAAAGCGGGAAAAGGAAGTGCTCATGAAACAGCCAAATGGTTGGGAAACGCTCTTGAAAAAACTGGCATTTCTTTTCAAATATTTGAACAACCCTGGCCAACTCATTTTGATGGTTTTTCTGATGTTTGGATCATAGGTGGAGACGGCACGCTCAATTATTTCATCAATCAATACCCAGATTGCCAACTACCCTTGGCCTTGTTCAAATGCGGCACTGGCAATGATTTTGCCTGGAAACTGTATGGAGACAAAGACAACGCAGCCATTTTTAAGCAAGTGATTCAAGCCAATGTGCATTGCATAGACGCTTGTAAAATAAACCAATGGTGGTATATCAATTGCTTGGGTATTGGTTTTGACGGAGAGATCATACGCTTTATGCAGGCCATTCGTTTTTTGGGTGGCCATCTTGGCTATTTGTTAGCTGTTGTTTTAAAGGTCTTTAGTTTTAAGGAAAAACATTTTCAAATTACCACTGCAGCAGAATCTTGGCAACAGCCCTATTTATTGGTTATTGCCAATAACAGTTCTAGAAGTGGTGGCGGATTTTTTGTAACTCCAAATGCGAATATGCAGGATGGTTATATTGACTTATTGCTTTGTAGCAAACTCAACCTGCTACAGCGATTACGATATCTTCCTGTTTTGCAAAAAGGCAAACATTTACACCTACCCTTTGTAACCCATCGTTTGGTCAAAGAAGTTAACATTCATTTGGAACAGGAAACAGATATTCAAATTGACGGAGAATTAATCAGCGCCAAAGACATCCAGATCAGTGTAGTCCCAAACAAGTTTCTTTTCAGGTTCTAACCTAGTCAGCATCTTCTAAATGCAAGTGCTGATGGTGTGCTCCTGCTGCAATATGCAAAGCAAAAGCAGCAATAGCCGTATCCTTCAGGATATTAATTAAGGCCAAAGCCTTCATTTCTTTGTCTCCTGCATTTAGCCAATTTGGAAAATGCACTCCAACAACAAAAATGAATAAAAGCACTGCCAAGAGATAACCAGCAAATTTTACATACTGGTTGGTGATAAATGAAATACCCACCAAGATAAAAGCTGCACCCACAAAATAAGCCCAAAGAATACCCCCAGGAATAGATGGGATATACAAAAACAAGTCATGGGGATTGATAAAATAATAGACCCCGAAAATAATCATGATGACCGCTAGCAAGTAAATAGCTATGCGTGAAACAATGTGATATTGATACATTTGCATAACTGAAAGATTTGGTTCCTATAAGTTACTCACCAAATTTGCCAGATGCAAATGTTTTGTCTTTTATTTTTAATAAATCTTTGATTTTCAACTCCTACCAATATTTAAATGCTATTGTGCATCCATTGAAGGAGAAAGCTTATCCGTTCTTTTGGTACCAGCATACAATTCATATTCTAGTAAACGACAATCAATAGTGGCATTATAAAACTCAATTCTTCTGCTAGGTTTTAATCTTATTTTTTTAGCAAGGTCTAGGTTACCTGTAAAGATATATCCAGTATATCCTTTGCATTTGTTTTTTAGAAAATCGCCCATGCGCGCATAAGTGGCATTGAGTTCAATTTCATCGCCCAAACGCTCACCATATTCGGGATTAAACATAATAACCGACCCTTCGGTTTCTGGAAGCTGAGTAGACTCAAAATCACAAACCTGAAAATCAATTAGCTGTTCCACTCCTGCTGCTGCAGCATTTATTTTGGCTATTTCTATGGCTTTATCACTTAAATCAGACGCTATGATTTTGATCTTGAGATCCTGTTTAACCTTTGATTCAATTGCAGCTCTTTCTTTTTGATAAACTGAAGCATCATAACCTTTGATATGCATAAACGCATAGTTGTTGCGCAATAGACCAGGTACGCGTTCACTAGCAATTAATGCAGCTTCAATAGCTAAGGTTCCAGAACCACACATAGGATTAATAAACGATGTTGCTTTATTCCATTTGGTTGATAAAATGGTTGCAGCAGCCAAGGCTTCTAACATGGGGGCCTTACCCGGTAATTTTCTATACCCGTGCTTGGCCAAGGTTTCACCTGAGGTATCTAAAAAAACTTCTGCTTCATCCTTTTTCCAAAACAAATAAACCACTGCGCCACTGAGTTCAGACCCTGTAGATGGTCGCTGCTGAGTTGTTTCTCTCATCCTGTCTACAATGGCGTCTTTGACCCTAAGGTTGGCAAATAGATTTGTTTGTATAGTAGGATGGAATACATTACTTGTTACTGAAAAATAGCCATCTGGCACCAACATTGTTTCCCAAGGAATGGTAACCAAATTCCGATATAATTCATTGGGGTCATTGCAAATAAATGCTTTTAATGAATACATCACCTGACTGGCAGAACGGAGATTCAGATTCAATTTAATACAATCCGCCATGGTCCCTTCCAGTTCTACTCCAGTTTGAAAAACTCGAAACCGTTGATAACCTAAGGCTTCCACTTCCTTGGCTAAAGAAGGAGCCAACCATTTATGACAAGTAATAATAATCTTACTGGTATTGACAAAAGCATTCATTACACAAACTTAAACAATATTCTATGTGGGAACGTGATTGCATGGTAATAAGCAAGGAATGACTTAAATTGATGCGTTTAATAAAGTAATCTAATTATGAAAAACCTATTTCCCAATCTAAGAACCTTCTTGCCTGTTTTGTTGATGTTTTTCTGTATCAATCCACAAATTGTTGCTGCCCAGGGAGGCGTATTGATTGAAACATTACCGTCTACCAAGGCAGATGGTACTATTAATATTTATGGAAGAGGAACTTTATCAAATAAGATCCCCTACGATAAAATTACTGGGAGTGCATTTTGGAAAGCTGAATGGCAAACAGCTACACTAATTGGCCGGAATAAAAAAGAAAGATGGGAACAAGAAGTGAAACTGAATATGGCTTCACATGAAATTTACTATAGAAAACCAAATGGAGAAGAGGAAGTTGTGAATGACGGTTTGGTTAAAATAGTCCAGTTTCACCAGCCGAATGATCCGCAAAACATAACGACAAGTTTTTTAAATGGAATAACAGAACCCTATGTTAGTGAAGTACCCATTAAAGAGCTAATACAAATATTGAACGAGGGAAAATATCAATTGTTGAAAATGGACAATCGGAAATTAATGGAAGGAGATTCACTATTTGGCACCATGAAACGCTATTATTTCAAGAATGAGGTTAAATATTTTCTTACTAATAATTATGTTGTAAATCCCTTAAAAAAACTCAACAAGGAAACCATTTTACAAATGGCCCCTGCTGGTAAGAATGAACAAGAATGGATAATGCAAAATAAAATTGACTTTAAAAAAGAAGCAGATATTGTTCGTTATTTGAATCAACTGAATGCGTCTAAATAATTATATACTCTTTAATAATTTACCAAAATGAACAAACGTGGTTTTATCAAAGGCTTGGCCCTAGCGGGTTTAGGCACTACAATGAGTTTGGAATCATTAGCCAATTGGATGCAAAAAAGTCAAAATCAGTCTTCAGATTTATTGGCAGAGGATCCCGATTTCTGGGAAGGCATTCGTAGCTTTTATAGGTTAAAACCTGACTATATTAACCTAGAAAATGGGTATTATAATATACTTCCAACCCCTATTTTGGAAGCTTATCTAGATCATATTCGTGAAGTCAATTACCAAGGCGCTTACTATATGCGCACCGTACAATTTGATAATAAGAAAAAAGCGGCAGCAAAAGTGGCAGCCATAGCAGGCTGTACTTCGGAAGAATTAATCCTCACCAGAAATACAACCGAATCTTTAGACATGATTATTGGCGGTTTTCATTGGCAAACTGGTGACGAAGCCATTATGGTAGAACAGGATTATGGCGCTATGTTAGACATGTTTAAACTAGTGTCTAAAAAACATGGTGTGGTTAACAAAGTACTATCTCTTCCCATGGATCCCAAAACAGATGAGGAGATTGTGAACTTTTATGCTAATGCAATTAGTTCCAAGACCAAGTTGTTAATGGTTTCTCATATGGTTAATATTACTGGGCATATTTTACCCATTCGCAAAATTTGCGATATGGCCCATAGCAAGGGAGTGGAAGTATTGGTAGATGGTGCTCATGCATTTGCCCAATTCCCATATAGCATTCCAGATTTGAACTGTGACTATTATGGCGCTAGTTTACACAAATGGTTAGCAGTTCCATTAGGTGTAGGATTCTTGTATGTTAAAAACGGTAAAGCAGGAGATATCTGGCCATTACTGGCCGATGGTGAAAGACCAGGAACCGATATTGCCAGACTCAACCATATTGGTACCCACCCTGTTCATTCTGATTTAGCTATCAGTAATTCTGTAGACTTTTATAATAGTATTGGAGCAGAGAAAAAAGAAGCTAGACTGCGCTTTTTACAGCAATATTGGACAACTAAGGTAAGAGGGTTGAAAAACGTTGAATTGTACACCCCAACTGACCCCAAACGATCATGCGCTATTGCCAATGTGGGTATAAAGGGAATGAAACCAGGCGTTTTAGCGGAGACTTTATTAAAAAAATATGGTATCTACACTGTTGCAATTGACGGTGCTGCTGTTCATGGATGTAGAATTACGCCCAATGTATTTACTAGAACCACAGAATTAGATGTACTTGTAAAAGCCTTAAAAGAACTTGGGAATGCCTAAAATAAAAGCGCCCATGTTAAGAGGGCGCTTTTACTGGATACGATTAAAATAAAATTAGGATATAATTTTATTAAATAAGTTTAGGGGGGTAAGGTATTATTTCTTCTGTGCAACTTTGGCTTTCTTAGGTTGATGTAAATAATACATCAAAACCCCAAAACCAAGAAAAAAACCATATATCTCGAGCGCCATAATAAATATTTTTTAGCGTTTGATAATTGATTAACACTGTAAAAGAACTAAATCTATAACCCTAGAACAATACCAAATTCCTTGTATTTTTTGCAGATTCTAAATTATTTTCTCAAAAAGTGTAAAAAAAAGTCCCGGATTTCTCCAGGACTTTTCTTTTTGTAGGGGCTTAAAAGCTTATTCAATAATCACTTTTTTAGGCTGGTATTTATATCCATTACCATCTAAAGAAAGGATGTAATTGGTTAATATACTTCCCTGTTTAGGGGTAAAATCTACTGGTACTTGGTTATCTCCAATCTGTGCTTTTACAGATTTACTATAAACCCTTCTACCAGTTGCATCAGTTAAATAAAGGGTTAAGTCAGCTACTTCTGCAGATTTAAAGCTGGCTTTAAAGCTGCCTTTTGAAGGATTAGGGAATACATTAACTTCAGTAGAGGTTAAACTACTTAGGTATTTAAAGTCAGTTTTAGAGAACAATACCCTATTAAAGTCCGCAGAAATATTAGTCAATTTACCTGTACTTACTTCCAAAGCAAATACAACAGTTGTAATATCATTGGGATTAATCTTAGCATTGTTGCTTACAGATTTGAAATCATCCAAACTAACTTTGTAGTCCTTACTAGTAGCAGATAATGGAATTCTCAATCTATATTGGTCATCCCAGTTTTGAATTCCATTTTTTACCAATATAATTTGTAGGGCTACTCCAGAAGCCTTAGCATTAAACTGTAAAGTTTTGTAGCCAGTTAGGTCTTGTGGAGCTCCACCACCTCTTAGCAATTTGTAAACTGAAACAAAATCAGGACTGCTGGCTTCTACCTTCACGTTGCGGAATAACAAGAAATCTGTTTTATTCTCAACAATCATTTGGGAATCGTTCTCAACTTTAAATGAATTTAAAGTGGATGTAGCTGGATTAATATTGGCTACCCAATTTCCATCGGCCATAAATAGTTGATCTTGTATTATGCCATTCATATAAACATACATAGAAGCTTCATATGAATCACTAGCTGGTATGGTCAAGACAGTTTTACCGTTAGCACCAATGGTAAAAGGTACTTTTCTTGTAATCAAACTGGTTGATAATTCGTTAGCTTTTTCTTGCAATTCAATATATCCGTTGGTAAAACTGCTATTGTTTACAATATTCAATACCAGATTCTCTGCTTCACGCTTACCTTTTGTTACATAGGTTTTAGGAAGCAAGTTGTTATTTAATTGTTCAATGACTGGCATATTTGCATTTAACCTAGTCAATATATCACTGGCCATATTCATCACCAGTTCAGGAGATACTGCCCAAAGTTGTACGTTATACATAACCTCATCAGGAGTATAATCTTTATTTAACCAATTACTTTGAATGGTATAATTCATTCTTCCGGACTTTGCACCAACCGCAAAGCTCATGGCATATTCAGTTTGACCTAATGAGTTTTTCAAATTGTATCTAACAAATTTGATGTTGTTGATAGTTACATTTTCAATACTCAATAACTCAGATCCTTTTAACCTATCGCAAATAGCTTTTGTGTGATCATATACTTCACCCTGTGTTCTAGTGGCAAAGGATACCGCTTTAGCTTGATCATTTAAAACAAAGTCAATAGATAAAACATCAGTTGCATTGGTTATGCTAGGAATATCAGCAGGTGTTGTTGTCAAAGCCTTGTAATTGGTACCCTTGATTTGCTTAGGTAACAATTCACTTAAAGTAAGCTTGGTTCCAACACCATTTATTTGATTTTGAATAATCCTATTTTCAACTGAAGGCATTTTACTATAGTTAACTGGGCCTTGTTGGCTGTTAACAGCTTTATTGAAGACCCTCTTGCCTACCGCATCGCCCAAGCTCTTACTTTCTAATCCTCCACCACATCCACATGGAACACCAGTAGTGAATCCAAAATCAAAGCTATGATCATTGGCTCCTGCAACACCTGATGTAAGGCTTACTTCTGCATTACTACCAGTTAGTATACCATCACTATCAATATCATCAGCATTAGTGCCACCAATAGTATTGCCAACAGTTAAGTCATTCGCACCCAATGCCGCTTGTTTTGAACCACCTGTTACATTTGGAATACGAATGGTAAATGCAGTATTGGCCGTTAACCCAGTAATATTGTAAATATTAGAAGTAGTAGTTACACCGTTTGGATCTGAGCTGAAAATATAGTTACCATCTGCATCAGTTGTTGCTGTGGCTATAACTAATCCAGCTTTTACCAATTCTACGGTTACTCCTGCTATAGGATTCTCACCGGGATCTTGAATACCATTACCATCAGCGTCAAGCCAAACTCTATTTCCCAATTCAATTGGCGCTGGTGCCGAAATAATTTCAAGATCTCCCAAACCATTGGCTTTACCAAATACACTAACGTCTTGACCTTGGTATAATTCTTTACCATTTTTGGCAATACCGTCTTGTGTTGAATAATATCTTACACCACCAGTATACCAAGTGTTGATAGGGTCAAACGCGGTTGCAATTAGTTCTTTACCAGGAAACATGGCAATACTTCCTGTGCTAGTTTCTTCATGAGAAGTACCATTGTTTGTACCATTTGCCGTATTTCCAATACCTAATGAGCCACCTGCTCCAGCTTGATATCTGTCAGTAAAGAAAAATTCTCCACCACCCGGGCCTTCATTATTACCAGCACCATTTGTGGTTAAACTACCAGCTGTACCATTACTTTCCAAAGTAAAACCGGTATAAGAACCATTATTAGATGCTTTTAAAATATCGCCCGCCGCATTGGATGTATATAGTGTATTATTCCCCATGCTAGTTGGAGCATAGTTTACGTTGCCAGATTGGTGTCCAGTTCTATCAGTGATTCCCAAAATCATGGAACCATCTGCAGGATCAAAATCCAAAGAACTCAACATGGGTTGAGGATAAATAATTTTATTTGATCCCGGTGGTACAATAACTTCTGTAAATGTTCTTGCCCAAGGATGCCATGAACCCTGACAAAGGGTAGCAGCAGCAATTGTTCCATTGGGATCAACATAATTGGAATTTTTGTCCACACCAAAACCAGTATTCATATTCGCCCTACGTTGGTAGGTTAATGGTGCATCTAAAACCGTTGTAAAGGTTTCTGTACCGGGAACCACGGAAGCATCTACTTTTAACACTACTGCTTTTAACTCAGATCTGTCTACTGAAGAATTATCAGGCTTAACACCATCTAAAACGCCACCTACATAGATGGCCCCTCTATAAAATTTAACTGCAAATGGACGGAAAGTACTGTTTCCAGCTACAACCGGAAATGCATTATAAGATACAATTTGAGAAGCTAAAGTTGGAGCAGTTCCATCTGCACCAATATCAACTCTCCATAGTTTACGATCGTTTAAATTGATGATATACAAATACCTTCCATCGTCAGAAATGGCCATACCGCCCATTCCCTTTTTACCTACTTCATCAAACACATTACCAGCAGTCAAATCATCTCTATTGGGCTGCGTTTTAGTTTGATTTCCAGGAGAAAAAGTTCTGCCAGTTAATGTTCCTGCATCAAATGCCGGATTAATGGCATTTAAATTTACAAAAGAACCCGTGTTGGATTTATTGGTAATTGCTTTTGCGCCTGTTGTAACATATAAACCATTTAATCCTAGAGGTCCAAGTGATACATGTCTTTTTACAAAAGCTGCATAAAATACTTTATCAGCTTTTCTATGATATGCAGTTGCCCAAACAGCACCAGTTTGCCCCATATCACTAATCACTGAAGCCGCTGCTCCAGAACCATAACCAAATGCATAGGTATTATCAGCGGATGCAGCATTAGGATTAGGGCCAGGAACTTGGTTATCACCATTGGCATAAGAAGGAACAATAATTCTTGCGTTAGAGGCATCTATATAGTCACCAGGGTAATTGATACCAAAATCTAGACCTGTAGCAGGAGCCGTTGCAAACTGAATACTTGATTTATTGTTAGTTCCGTAAGCACCTGGATAATCAATACCTGTTTCCCAACCTGTAAATTCTAAACGAACTTTAAGACCAGGAGCTATTTGACCTGCGCTAAAAGAATAAGTACCAGCTACGGTAGGCGCTGTTGCAATAAGCACATTTGCAGCGTTATAAGCTTTAACAGTTATACCATCAACCAATGGCTCGTTGTATCCTGCGCCAGTATTGCGTGTACCATTTGCGTTATAATCACGAAAAACGGTACCGCTAATCTGTGCATTTGTTTTGGTTGTAAAAAACAAAACAAAAAGACATGCAAACAGCGTTGTAATGGAACCTTTAAAGACTTTTGAATGTAGATATTTGAACCGCATAAGCATTCTATTTAATTAATAGGTAAAAAAACTAGGTTTATTTCCCAATTCCCATACCAAGTACTTGGTATTTTAGCAGTAATTTTGCATGAAATACCAAATTTTCTTTAATTAATATAAAAAATTAGCCACAAAAATAAAAGAAATTATGCACTTTATGCTGATACTAAAACAATAATTTTTACTTAAAATTTGACCATATCCTATTGAATTGCAGCACATTATATGGCAATTTTTAATTATTTTAATCAGGACTATTTTTCTATTAGCTGTGACATTACCCTTAAAAATAAGCGATATTTATACCGTTCAATAAGCTAAAGGTGTATAAATTACATTTTCTATCATGTATAAACCATTGATTTTTTGCTACTTGATATTTTTGTCAGCTCCTTCCCTTGCTCAACGAGAAATTAAACCCTGTAAAAAAGAACCTGCGTTTATTCAACATTATGGTTTAGATCCATTATGGTCTGCTTTGAGCACTTCTGAAAAACACCGTATGGGTTTGGTATTGGTTGAATTGATTAAAACCGGGTCCGAATCAAAGCCAAGTGCTAATACCTATAAGGGAAGAATTTTTCAAGATAGCAGTTGGAAACAAGCTGGTTGGCTTTCTGGAATAAGTCTAGATGCTGAAGGAAATGTTTATAGTATACCAGCCCCTTTGGTTTCTGTTTTAGATAATCCCCCTCAAAATCAAAATAGCATATACCGAGTAGGTGCTCAAACTGGGGTTATGCAAAAATGGTTGCAACTGCCTACAAAAAAATACGAATCTGGTAATAGTCCTTATGGTTTAATGGGAATTAGTTTTGACTGTACTAGCGGAACTTTATTTGCATCTAGTATTGCAGGATCAAAGCGATTTCAAGAAAAAGGGATTGTTTATTCAATTAATTCCAGAAACAAACAATTTTTAGATAGTTTATCAGGAATGGATGTGATTGGAATGACGGTTTATTTTGACCCAGCAGGTAACAAAAGACTTTTATTTGGAAAAGCTAGAACAGGAGAAATTTGGTCAGTAATCATTACTAAAAATGGCAAATTCCAGAAAAACAGCTTACAAAAAGAATTGAGTTTGGAAGGACTGGGCCCAAGGGGCGATGATAAAGCTAGAAAAATCAGATATTCAAATGGTTTGCTATCAATAAATGGAATTGCATTCAATTATAATTTGCAAGCATCTAGTGAAAAGCCAGAAACCGTCTATGAATTCAAATGGAATCAAAGTGCTAAAAAATGGGAATTGGTTAATTTGTATTAATACTTGTACATGAACTGTTCATACTTGCTTCAAATTCAAAAAACCAGTTTTGGTATTGCCATAATAGGTTTAATGATGTTGGTTTGTTCATTTTATGTGGTTAATACTAGTAAAAAAAATCAGCCAAATAAAAATATTGCAATAGCAAAAACAGCCTTGGGTAGGTGGCTATTTTTTGACAATCGGCTCTCATATAACCAACAAAAATCCTGTGCATCTTGTCATGATCCAAAATTTTGCTTTTCAGATGGATATAGAACATCTGCAGGAACTGATGGTTTTAATGTTAAACACAATGCACCCTCTCTAATTAATGTTTCATTCTTGCGCTACTTAACCTGGGCCGATTCTAGTATTCATGAATTAGCACAACAGATGCGCAATCCCATGTTCAATGAAAACCCTAGAGAATTAGGGATCAAGGGGCATGAAAGTCTAGTCTTGAGTCATATTGCAGCAGATCCATACTATCAAGAAGCTTTTAAAAAAGCTTTTCCAAATCAACCATCTCCCATTCAACTAGATAATATTATCAATGCTATTGCCGCTTATGAGACAACACTGACTAGTTTTAATTCCAAGTATGATCGCTATTTAAAAGGAGATAAAAAAGCATTGAATACACAAGAAATGGCTGGTCTTAAATTATACCAATCAGAAAGGCTACAGTGCGCCAATTGTCATGATAAACCAACGCTTTCACTACACCAAGACTTGGTATATGCCAATACTGGATTGTACAATTTAGTTGGTAACTACCCATTAGAAGACCAAGGACTTTTTGATTACACTGGCAAAGATGAAGACCGGGGAAAATTTAGAATCCCTTCTTTAAAGAATGTGATGCTCACAGCACCTTATACTCATAACGGTTCGGTTGAAACCATTTCTGAAATGATTGACATTTATGCTGCTGCAGGAAGAAATATGCTAGATGGTCCCTTAAAGGGAAACGGAACCAAGCATCCAAATAAGAGTAATTTGATCAGAGGTTTTCAATTGAGCAGTACAGAAAAACAACAGCTATTGGCTTTTTTAAATGCCTTAACAGATACTAGTAACCTACATTTAGAATATTGGAAAGATCCCTTTAAAAAATATTAGCATGACCAAGAATCAATTTTTAAAACTAGGCTACAAGAGCAATTTGATTGTCATATTATTTATGCCTTTTTTGTTATTGGCTCAGGCGGGTAAGAAAACCAAACCGGTGCTTCCAACAGGAGGTTATGTAAACGAATTTAAAAAGGGATTGTTAGAACCAACTATTGCTGATACCAATCAATATTCCATTGAAAGAAAAAAAGAAATTAAAGCCACATTAAACCAAGAAATACCAGTGAAATTGTTGGAAATTCCCAATCCACCACCTAATTTTTTATTGGCCCAACAAATTGCTTTATCAGACAGCATTTTTACACTTTACGTCAAGAATAAAGTAGACAAGAAAAAGCTCTTTAATGAAATTTTTGGGGTTTATCCTGCTAGGCCAGGCGATGTGCCAACTGGCACCCCTTATTTGCCTGGAACCCTTGCTAGGGTTGAAATGTACAATTATGCTTTTAATCTAACAACCGTTGGGATAATTGATATTTTTACAGAGAAAGTTTTGTCAGTTACTCATTATCCGCAGACCCAACCCGACTTACCCAAGAGACTTGTAGATTTAGCCACAACCATTGCCATTCATTCTCCAGAAGTAAAGAAGGCCTTAGGATTTAAACCAGGCATGAATCAAGCAATTATGAGTTCTACTAGAACAGCTTTGAATAGAACTAAATGTGAGCGAAGTATGCACTTGTGCGTGGCGCCTACATTTGTACAAGGAACAAGGGCTTTATGGGCCATTGTGGATTTAACAGACAATCGAGTGGTAGGTGTTAGATGGACCAATACAGGAGAAGACAGTTTGAAAACGCCAATAACAGAAAGAAGGCTACAAAATGAAAACATTGCCGATTGCTTTTGCGATAAAGTAAACCAACTCAAGAAATATGGCTGGCAAATGGATTACTTACTCACTAGTTCTGATGGCTTGATGATAAGTAATGTACAGTATGGTCCCAAAAGGGTTTTGAATAGTGCAAAATTGGTGGATTGGCATGTTAGCTACTCAGGTACAGAAGGTTTTGGTTATAGTGATGCCGTGGGATGCCCCATCTTTAGTCAATCTGCAGTAGTGGCTACAGAACCACCACAGATTTTTGATTTAGTAGAGGGCGATTCTACTGTTGGATTTGTATTAGAACAAAAATACTTTAGCGAGCTTTGGCCTGCACCTTGTAATTACAGTTACTCACAGCGTTATTACTTTTACAAAGACGGAAGATTCAGGGTTAGTTGTGCCAGTATTGGTAGAGGTTGTGGCAATAACGGCACTTATAGACCCGTATTTAGAATTGCTTTTGCAGGAAATCAACAAAACTTTTTTGAATGGCAGCAAACGGGATGGAAACCTTGGACAAAAGAGGGCTGGCAATTACAAAATAGTTTGACCCAATATGATAAAAATGGCAGTCAATATAGAATCAATACCAATGGGCAGGACGGTTATTTTATTCAACCAGGACAGGGACAATTTAATGATGGAGGTAGGGGTGACAATGCCTATTTCTATGTAACCAAGAACCATCTTGACAAGGATGAAGGTGCAACTGATATGTTAACCATTGGGCCTTGTTGCAATACAGACTATCAACAAGGACCTGAAAAATTCATAGACCCCAAACCTGAAAATATTCTTCAAACTGACTTGGTGCTTTGGTATGTACCACAAATGAAAAATGATGATACCCCAGGATCAAAATACTGTTGGTCAGAAGCGTATTATGAAGACGGTATTTATAAAATCAGGGCCTACCCTTGTTTTGCTGGACCTATGTTTGTTCCCACAAAAAAATAACGGTCTTCCTTGCGGAAAACCGTTATTACATTGGGAGCTAACTAATACGTTAAAAAGGGTACAGATTAAAAATTCACTCAAATAACCGATACCCGAACAAAGGGTTCAAGCAATCGTCTTTGATGATGTAAAAGAACAATGTTTTAAAGGGCTAAACAATACCAACTATCGGGTATATTTAAAAAAAAACCTATTTATTCTCTAAAAAAAGAAAGGTTGTAAATTCGCAAACATTGAATAGTAGGTAAACAGACATGATGGAGCAGCAATTAACACAGTTTAAAAAGGAATTTGACGGAGACATATTTTTTGATACAACCATGCGAACCCTTTATGCAACGGATGCTTCTGCATATAGGGAAATGCCTTTGGCAGTAGCTATGCCCAAGTCTGAAAACGGTATTAAACAACTTATAAAGTTTGCCAATCAACACCAAACTTCACTTATACCTAGAACCGCTGGTACTTCTTTAGCAGGACAGGTGGTTGGAAAGGGGATTGTAGTAGATGTCTCTAAATATTTCACAGCCATTCTTGAATTAAACAAGGATGATCATTGGGTGAGAGTACAACCTGGGGTTATTAGAGACGAATTGAATCTGTATCTCAAACCACATGGACTGTTTTTTGGTCCGGAAACTTCTACAGCAAATAGAGCCATGATTGGTGGCATGGTGGGAAATAATTCTTGTGGTTCTAATTCAGTAGTTTATAGAAGTACCAGAGAGCATTTGTTAGAAGTGAAAGCCTTACTTAGTGATGGATCTGAAGCAATATTTGGCGCCCTTTCCTTAGAAGAATTCCATGCAAAATGTGATTTAGATGGACTGGAAGGTGCCATTTATAGATCAACCAGAAGCATGTTGAGTAATTATGATCACCAATTAGAAATTAGAAAAGAATTCCCAAAAAAAACAGTAGAACGCAGGAATACGGGTTATGCAATTGATGTATTATTAGACTCAGCCCCATTTACAGCTGGCGAAGCCGATTTTAATTTTTGTAAATTGATTGCTGGGTCTGAAGGCACATTAGCATTTATAACTGAAATCAAATTAAATGTAGTTCCCCAACCTCCTAAAGAGATTGGATTGCTATGCGTTCACTTTAATAGTATTGATGAGTCATTAAGAGCCAATTTAATTGCATTACAATATGGTCCTAGTGCTAGTGAATTGATAGACCATTATATTTTAGAATGTACCAAGGACAATATTGAACAACGTAAAAATCGCTTTTTTGTACAAGGTGATCCTGGTGCCATTTTAGTAATTGAATTTGCCAAAGAGTCAAGAGAAGAAATTGAGTCTTTGGCAGCATCTGTTGAAAAAGACATGCGTGCAGCTGGATTGGGATATCATTTCCCATTGCTGTTTGGGGCTGATACTAAAAAGATCTGGACTTTGAGAAAAGCTGGTCTAGGTCTGTTAAGCAATCTTCCAGGAGATGCAAAAGCAGTTCCAGTTATTGAGGATACGGCTGTAGACGTACATGATCTTCCCGCTTATATCCGCGATTTTAATGAGATTTTGAAAAAACATGGTTTGTATTCTGTGCATTATGCCCATGCGGGTTCCGGAGAAATTCATCTTAGACCCATTATCAATTTAAAAACAGAAGAAGGTAATAGACTGTTCAGAGTAATTGCTGAAGAGATTGCCACATTGGTCAAAAAATATGATGGATCATTGAGTGGTGAACACGGAGATGGAAGATTAAGAGGAGAATTTATTGAGCAAATGGTGGGCCCTAAAAACTATGCGCTTTTAAAACAAGTCAAAAATCTTTGGGATCCCAAACATATTTTCAATCCTAACAAGATTGTTGATACCCCTTCCATGAATTCCATGTTACGGTATGAACCTGGTCAGCAAACACCAAAGTTCAATACCGTTTTCCGTTATCATGATCAAGACGTGTTACAACACGCAGAACAATGTAATGGCTCTGGGGATTGCAGAAAGACAGCTTTATCAGGTGGTACTATGTGCCCCTCGTTTATGGCAACGCGTAATGAAAAAGATACTACTAGGGCTAGGGCCAATATTTTAAGGGAGTTCTTAACACATTCAGACAAAATCAACAGGTTTAACCATAAAGAGATTTATGAAGTCATGGATCTTTGCTTGAGTTGTAAGGGTTGTAAGTCTGAATGCCCTTCTAATGTTGACATAGCTAAATTAAAGGCAGAATTCTTACAACACTATTATGATGAGAATGGAGTACCACTACGTTCTAGGTTAATAGCCAATTTTGCTACTTTATCAAAATTAGGGTCCTTGGTACCGGGATTGTACAATTTTATGATCACCAATAAAACCATTAGTGGTCTAATTAAAAAAACGGTGGGATTTGCGCCTAACCGCTCCTTACCTACCCTATATCATCAAACTTTAAAAGCTTGGTTTTCTAAACACCAAAAAGCACAAAACAACAATGGTCGTAAAGTCTATTTGTTCTGTGATGAGTTTACCAATTATAATGACACAGAAATTGGTATTAAAGCCATTCTGCTCCTTGAGAAATTAGGTTTTGAAGTAAGTATACCCAAACATGTAGAAAGCGGCAGGGCAAGTATGTCTAAGGGTTTAATCAGAGACGCAAAGAAATTTGCAAATACCAATGTAGCTATGCTTTCAACTATTGTGAACGATGACCATTTACTCATTGGCATTGAACCTTCAGCCATACTTTGTTTTAGAGATGAATATCCAGATTTAGTAGATGACCATTTATTAGAGGCATCCAAATCATTAGCTAAGCGAGCATTGTTGATTGATGAATTCTTGGCGCAAGAATTGACAAAGGGAAATATTCAAACCTCACAGTTTACGCAAAACAAGAAGACCATTCAATTGCATGGCCATTGTCAACAAAAATCGGTGGCTTCTATGGATGCTAGTTTACAAATTCTAGCTGCCCCAGCCAATTATCAAGTATCACTTATACCTTCAGGTTGCTGTGGTATGGCGGGATCTTTTGGTTATGAGAAAGAGCATTTTGAACTCTCTCAACAAATTAGTGAATTGGTTTTACTACCTACCATTAGAAAACAACCTGAGGATGTATTAATTGCTGCAACAGGCACCAGCTGTAGACATCAAATCAAAGATGGATTGGCTAAAAAATCACAGCATCCTATTGAAATATTATATGAGGCATTGGTCTAAAAAAAATCCCACCAAATTTGGTGGGATTTTTTTTAATAAGCTCTTTGGCTTCTTCGTCCAGAAGCTGTTCTGCTATTGCGTCTCATATTCCAGAGGTCTACAATCCCATAACGGTGTTTTTTAGAAACCAACACATTCAGATTGATATCGCTAGCAATGGTTTCTTTTACTTCTGTCAACAATTCAGCCAAAACATTGGCTTCCATCTGCACTACGGCAGTCTTAGTGTCATTTCTCATGATACTTTCCATTTTTAATTACAATTAGTAAATACAACCGGGGTACTTAAGTAAGAACCAGAATCGTTAGAAGGCGGTTGGTAATCATCCAAAGAAGGAAGAGCTACAGCTACCCGGTTTTGAGTTTGCAAAGCTAGTGCATTACAACTTACCAACTAGTAAGTAATTGCTTAAGGAATGTTAAAATAAGTAAATATGAGCTTAAAAATTGCCTATTCAGAAGCTATAGATTGAATGCCCGTCTTGGTAAAAGCAATTTTATGTTGTTTGTATAAATTTCCCGTTGTCATCTTAAAAACCTTCTTACTCATTCCAAAAAATGCATAAATATCTTCTGGATCAGATTTGTCATGATAAGGTAAGTATCCATTGTTTTCAGCCAATAAACGCAAAATTTTCCCAGCTTCGTCTTCTACTTTTTGAAACCCTGGCTTACCCAATACCACGTCAATTTTTTTATCTGCTCTAATGGTTTTGATAAAACCTTCTAGTTTTTCACCAATCACCATTTCTCTATAAATTTCATTGCTATGCAATAATCCAATATGTCTGTTATTGATGATCATAGCATATCCTAACTCTGTTTTACGGTAAACAATCAAGGATACAATTTCTTTCTCTTTAACGGTTAATTCCTCATTATTTAGACCAAAATCAATTTTTTCAGTAGCGGCTACCCTACCTGTCATTTCATCCAAATAGATTTTTACAAGGTATTCACCTCCTACGCGCATTCCAGCTAACTGTTTAGATGCCGGTACAAATATATCTTTCATCAAACCCCAATCTAAAAAAGCGCCTTGTCTAGTTATTTCTACTGCTTTGAGTTTAACAATATCACCAACAACTCCAAAAGGTTCTTGAGTAGTGGCAATCAAGCGGTTATCCGAATCATGATAAATAAAAACTTTTAGCAAATCACCCACTTGTAAATTTTCAGGCACAAACCTGATAGGCAGCAAAATACCATCTGCTCCATCGTCTAAATAAAAGCCAAAATCCACTTTTCTATCTACCCGCAATTCATTGTATTCTCCTACTCTTATCTTCTGCATAATATTCATTGTTGCTACAAAAGTACGATTGTTTAAATAGATGGCTAAAACAGCCGATAAAACCAATTGGTTTACTCAGACCTGTTAGCAAGTTTTGTAAAGTTCCATCTAGACTTGTTTTATTTTCGCTACTATGCCAAAATGCAGTTTTTTGTGGTTCATGTTCATGCTATTCGGAATTGGCAGTCAACTTAATGCCCAATCTGTAGAAGGTAAATGGTATGGAATTGGAAGGGTCCAGATGGATGATGAATCCGACAACTATATGACCGAAATGATTCTTAAACAGGACGGAAAACAAGTAAAAGGAGAATTTAACTACTATTTTAAAGACATTCAAAAATCCAATAAGATTGAAGGTGAGTTTGATAAAAAAACCCGCATTTTAATCATAAAAGGGCTTCCAATAGTATTTTACAAATCCAATGATTCTCGCAAATCCGTTGAAACAGTCATGACAGGAAGATTTGAGTTAAGGGTTTCAAAAACCGCTTCCGTACTCAATGGAATACTATTAAGCAAACCAGAATACCAATATGTTGTTCCAGAAATTAAATACAGGTTTCTGAGAAGTTTGGGAAACCCTATTGATACAGCAGTTACTGAAGATGAACCAGACTTTTCGGAAATGGATAAAGAAATTGAGGACAATTTCAAAAATTCAACTAAGGTTGATTCACTGGCACTTGCAAAACAAAGAAACAAAACAAAAATTGATAGCGATAAAATTGATAAAGCAAAAAATGATAAAGCAAAATTTGATAGCGATAAAATTGATAAAGTAAAAAATGAAGCCACAAAAGAAAAAGGGATGGCCAAAACAAAAGCTCCAAAATCTGATGCTTCTAAGGAAGCTGTGGTAAATAATAATTTGGTTACAGCTTCAACAAAATCAAATAAAAATCAGACTGGACAAATATTGCCAATAATAGATTCTGCCTCTATTGTTGATTCCAGACAGAAAAAACAGTTTAAAGAAATTGCATCAGCCAATGAGCTTAGTCAGGTAGAGAACAAGGCCATTAATTCATCAAAGATTGATTCTCAGGCACTTGCAAAAGGTAGAATCAAAGCAAAAAATGATAGCACAAAAATAGATCAAGCAAAAAATGAAGTCACAAAAGGAAAAGGAATGGCCAAAACAAACGTTCCAAAACCTGATGCTGCAAAAGAATCTGTGGTTAATAACAATGATTTGCTTTCAAACAATAAAAACGGAAACCCAGTTTCTAATACCATTCCAACAACAGCACTGGCAACTACTTTAACGTCATCAACTAAAAATCAGATAGAACAACCTTTGCCAATAAAGGATACAATACCTATTGTAGAAACCAGACTGAAAAACTATATCAGAGAAATTGATATTGACAATGAAAATATTCGGGTAGAAATCTATGACAATGGCACTATTGATTATGATTCAGTCTCATTGTACCTAAATGGAAAAGAAGTGATGGCTAAATCTATGTTGAATCATCGTTCAATTAAATTAAATCTTCATTTAGATCCCAATAAAGAATTTAATGAACTATCTATGTTTGCAGAAAACTTGGGCATGACACCACCCAATACTGCCGCATTGATTGTAAGGGATGGCCAAAAAGAATACCAACTCTTGCTTCAAAGTGACTTCTCTAAGAGTGCCACTTTGAAACTAAAAGTAAAAAAACATACTCCTTAAAACAATTCTGGTTGAGGGTTTTCCTCTTTGGGTACTTGTTCCCAAGACATTTCTATTGTTTTACTATAATCTGTAAGCTTTGCACCCACAGCTTTCCAGCCCATTACTTCTACCATATTGGCCACTTTGAATTTGGCTTTGCGCACCATTGCTCCTTTGCCAGACTGTACCACCAAAACAGGTGCTTCATCTGAACTAACCGCTTCTAGTCTATTTCCATCACCATCTTTGATAAAAAGAAACTTATTCTTTAGAGTGGTGGTTTCTATTTTAAAGCGCTTGATATTAAACTGCTGTTTGTCATTATCTAAATACACAGCCGTTAAGATTTTGTCTGGATTGAATTTTTCAATCATCAAAATCTTGTCTGGTTCAAAGCGTTGCAAGAGCTCTGTGTCTGTTAATTCATAAGCCCCTTCTTGATAAATAACCAGGAGCTTCTCGTCTTCAAAACTACCTAAATATTGTCCCTTACCCTCAGTATTTAACCTGCCAAACTTGTCATCAAACCAAAGTTTTCTACCTGCCAAAGTACTTCTACCAGCTTCTTTGAGTTTGACAGATTTAATGGGATACTTGGTAACTTGATTACCCATACTACTTCTACCCTTGATCTCCAATTCTTCAAAGTAAAAATCCAATTCCTTGATTCTGGCCGTACAGTTGGGGCTTAGTGTCACTTTCAACACTTCTGCTTCTCCATTGAGGTTGGCGGTAAAATAATGGACTTTGCTTTTTTCAGCACCTTTGGTTAGGTCATATTCCTTGTCTCGGGTAATGCCAGTTACATTGAATCTTTTGGCATAGCTGGTTCCAGAAGCACCGTCTAAGTAAACCATATTATAAGTGGTCCGCTCGTCATTCTTTTGAAATACGGCAGCGTATATAATGTCTTTACCTATAAAAACTTTGTCAGAAACTTTGACCACTTTCATCTTTCCAGACTTGGTAAAAGCTATGATATCATCATAATCAGAACAGTCTGCTAAGAATTCGTCTTTTTTCAAACTGGTTCCTATAAATCCTTCTTCCCTATTTAAATACAATTTAGTATTGGCTATTGCCACATGTTTCACCTGAATGGTATCAAATTCCTTGATTTCAGTTCTGCGCTCCCTTCCCTTTCCGTATTTTTTTTGAAGGTTTTCAAAATAAGCTACTGCAAAATCGGTCAGGTGTTCTAAATCAAAATTCACCTGCTGAATCTCTGCTTCAATAGATTTAATTTGTTCATTTAGTTCATTGATATCTAATCTGTAGATTCTTCTAACTGGCTTCTCAGTTAGTTTAAGAATATCTTCACGTTGGATCTCACGTTTCAATCTTTTCTTAAATGGATTAAATCCTTTGTCAATGGCTTCAATCACTTTATCCCAGGTTTCGTGTTTTTGTTCCAGCTCTTTGTAGATCTTTTCTTCAAAGAAGATTTTCTCTAAAGAAGTATAATGCCATTTGTCTTCTAGTTCCGCCAATTTAATTTCTAACTCACGGTTCAAAAGCTTCTTGGTATTCTCAGCAGAGACAGTTAATAAATCCTGTACGCCCAAGAATTGAGGTCTATCTTCTACAATTACACAGGCATTGGGAGAAAGACTGATTTCACAATCTGTAAATGCATAAAGTGCATCAATAGTTATATCAGTAGAGATCCCTGCCGCTAAATCAATTTGTATTTCTACGTCTTTGGCTGTTACGTCTATTACTTTTTTAATCTTGATCTTACCTTGATCATTGGCCTTTGTAATACTTTCCATTAACTGGGTAGTAGTAACGCTATAAGGCACGTCTCTAATGACAAGCGTCTTCTTGTCTAACTCTTCTATATGCGCCCTTACGCGTACTTTGCCTCCACGTTTACCCCCATTATAATTTGAGACATCTATCATGCCCGCGGTTTGAAAATCTGGATAGAGTTCAAATTTCTTTCCACGTAAATATTTGATACTGGCGTCAATCAGCTCGTTGAAGTTATGGGGAAGAATCTTGGTAGACAACCCTACTGCAATCCCATCGGCCCCTTGGGCCAATAACAATGGAAACTTCATGGGTAATGTTACGGGCTCGTTTTTTCTACCGTCATAACTCAATGACCATGCAGTTGTTTTATTATTAAAGGCAACTTCTAGTGCAAACTTGCTTAATCGAGCTTCAATATACCTTGCTGCCGCTGCATCATCTCCAGTTCTTACATCACCCCAGTTACCTTGGGTATCAATCAACAAATCTTTCTGCCCAAGATTTACCAAAGCATCTCCAATACTTGCGTCTCCATGTGGATGGTATTGCATAGACTGACCAATAATATTGGCAACTTTGTTAAACCTACCGTCATCCATCTCTTTCATAGAGTGGAGAATCCTTCTTTGTACAGGTTTTAAACCGTCTTCAATAGCGGGTACTGCACGTTCCAATATCACATAAGAAGCATAGTCTAGGAACCAGTTTTTATACTGTCCCTGAACCCCTGTTTCATTTTCATTAACCCGATTGTCAAATTTCTCTTTGGCCATATCTACAATATCCTTTACGTCTAACTATTGTTCTAATTGAAAAGTATCTCCTTGACCATCGGCCAAGGCGTTTAGTTCAAACACTACCATGTCTTCATCTGCCACTACTTCATGCCAAACAAATGCCTGAATTTGCACCATTGCTGGCGCGATGGCTTTTTCCACACCCTTCTTTCCGGTTCGAGTGTCTACCCAGTTAATGGTAGCAGCACCTTGCATGATGATGATTTTCTCAGGATTTTTATTGGCAGACCTACCTTTATGATAGTGCCTACCACTAAGGCTTCCCTTATTCCTATAGGCTATGATGAATTCACCAGTTCTATCTGTTTCAAAAATATGGGTGCTACCACGTTGGTCTTCTCCAATTTTTTGAATTGGTATTATATTCACTTCATCTGACATCACAATTGGTATAATTCCAATGGTTGTCCATTGGGGTCATAAAAAAATACAAAATCCTTATTGGTTAGCGCATCTACCCTAAGTTCTTCTGTTCTAACACCATGTTCAATTAACCAATTCCTACTGCTTACAACATCTTTTACTGCAAAAGCCAAATGTCTTAGCCCTTTTGATTCAGGAAAAGAAGCCCTTTCTTTAAAATCTGGAAAAGAAAATAGTTCTATTTGATAGTTTCCATTTAAAGCTAGGTCTAGTTTATATGAATCCCTTTCTGCTCTATAAGTTTCGGCGATTACCGTAAATCCCAATACCTCTGTATAAAATGCTTTGGAAGCTTTATAAAAGTCCGTACTGGTCAAAATGGCTATATGATGAATATGCTCAATTTGCATCTGTAAAAGTTTCGGCAGTTTTTGCGCCTGCCATTTTCACTGTTATTTCTTTCCATCCCTTTGACCAATCACCTTGCACATCTAGTTTACCAAGTTTGCCCAATTGAATTAGTCGCCAAACCAAGTATGCATCTCCCGTCTTCACTTTCATCTTGTTCAAAGTATTGTTCAAGACTTTGTTTAGTTTTTGAGATTCGCCGGTAATATTTTGCAATAGATCTGCATCAAAAAACTCTGCTGGTTTACCAACGATTTTTTTTCCTCCTTCTAAAAATCGCACACCTGTATTTTCAGAACAGATTTTCTTCCATTCGTCTGGATCCAATTCAAACTCACTCAAAGTAATTGGCCTAGCCAATTTCTTGGCTTTTAAAAATTCCTTTGGTTGAATCTCGTGCAAATGGGTAGGATAAAAGATATTTCCCTTTTCATTGATAAAAGGCAGGTTGTTTAAATATAAAACTTCCAATCTACCTTGAAAAGCACGCAACTGAGGCATTAACCAATAATAACCACAAACATCATGAGCGTTCTGTCCCATCCAAATCCAAACCTTTTCTGATTCATTTTCTTCCAAGGTTCTAATCAATTGGTGAACGGCCAATTTATCATCCACAATATTCATCTGGTCTTCATAAGGAGAAAATTCCAATAAGTTTTTCCACCAGTCCCTGCGTTGCTGGTAACCTTCCGTTTCATAGATATTAGCCAAGGGACCCACCATATAATCATCCTTAATTTCAACAACCTCTCCTTGCAAACTTTCATCCAATTCAATTGCTTTCTGCAATGCAATTACATTATTCGAATCAAAAACAATA
This sequence comes from Chitinophaga pinensis, assembly GCA_943372225.1. Classification (GTDB taxonomy): domain Bacteria; phylum Bacteroidota; class Bacteroidia; order Chitinophagales; family Chitinophagaceae; genus Sediminibacterium; species Sediminibacterium pinensis_L. Next base: position 111,304 of record CALRXV020000005.1, read on the forward strand.
TGTATCATAAAAACTCTTTAAATTTTAAAAACCAATCAATTTCCATTCTTCACTTTCTTCTTCCACTCTTCACTCTTCACTTTTATCTATTCACTTTCTTCTTCACTTCTCACTTCTCACTTATTCCTCCTCTCTTCACTCTTCACTTTCCTATGCGTTGTGTATTAAATCCAACTCAATTTTCAAATTATTAATAATAAACTCTTGACGTTCCATGGTATTCTTTCCCATATAGTATTCCAACAAGTTTTGTATATGGTCACCCTGTTCTAGAATCACGGGCTGCAAACGAATCTGAGGTCCAATAAATCGGCCAAATTCTTCTGGCGAGATTTCTCCCAAACCTTTGAACCTGGTAATCTCTGGTTTACCACCCAATTTATTTACCGCTGCCTGACGCTCTTCTTCATCAAAACAATAAATGGTTTCTTGTTTATTTCTAACTCGGAACAATGGTGTTTCAAGTATATACACATGCCCCTTTTTAACTAGGTCTGGGAAGAATTGTAAAAAGAAAGTCATCATCAACAAACGAATGTGCATCCCATCTACGTCCGCATCGGTAGCAATTACAACGTTATTATACCTGAGTCCTTCTAATCCGTCCTCAATATTAAGCGCGTGTTGCAATAAGTTGAATTCTTCATTCTCGTAGACTACTTTCTTGGTGAGTCCAAAACTGTTCAATGGCTTACCCCTTAAACTAAAAACCGCTTGGGTGTCTACACTTCTAGACTTTGTGATGCTACCACTGGCACTGTCCCCTTCTGTTATAAAAATGGTGGTATTATTTTGGGTAGCTACAAACTCTTCTTTGTTTTTTTGTGGTGCTTCATCATTTAAATGCACCCTGCAATCGCGCAATTTTTTGTTGTGCAGATTGGCTTTCTTGGCGCGGTCATTTGCTAGTTTTTTAATCCCTGCTAATTCCTTTCTTTCGCGCTCATTCTGTTCAATTCTTTTACGCAAAGCGTCTGCTACCGTTGGATTTCTATGTAAGAAATTGTTAAGTTCTTTAGACAAGAATTCCTCCACAAATTTCTTCATGGATGGTCCATTCTCATACACGTTTTGCGAACCCAATTTGGTCTTGGTCTGGCTTTCAAATACGGGTTCTTGAACCCTAACTGACACTGCTGCCACTATACTGGTGCGAATATCAGAAGCTTCATAATCTTTTTTATAAAAGTCCCTAATGACTTTTACATAAGCTTCTCTAAATGCTTGTTGGTGGGTTCCACCTTGGGTAGTAAACTGACCATTTACAAATGAGAATATGTCTTCCCCATAATCATTGTTATGAGAAATAGCTACTTCAATGTCTTCCCCTTTTAAATGCACAATGGGATAGCGCAATTCATCTGGATTGGTTTTGCGTAACAAAAGGTCTAGCAAGCCATTTTTACTCACGTATTTCTTGCCATTAAAATGCATGGCCAGACCAGCATTCAAATAACAATAATTCCAGAGCTGGTTGTCTAGGTATTCATGAATAAAATGGTAGTTTCTAAAAACGGTTTCATCTGGTATAAAGCTCACAAATGTACCGTTGGGCTCCGTGCTCTTGGTTTCTTTGTGTTCTTTGATCAATTCCCCCTTTTCAAATTCGGCTGTTCGCTCCTTACCATCGCGATAAGCAGTTACTTTAAAATATTGGCTAAGGGCATTCACCGCCTTAGTACCCACCCCATTCAAACCCACTGATTTTTGAAAGGCCTTGCTATCGTATTTGGCACCTGTATTTATTTTACTTACTACGTCTACCAACTTTCCTAAAGGAATGCCCCGGCCATAGTCTCTAACTGTAACTGTTTTGTTTTCAATGGTTAGTTCTACCTGCTTACCATAACCCATGGTATGTTCGTCAATACAGTTGTCAATTACCTCTTTGATCAAAACATAAATACCATCATCAGGAGCCGAACCATCTCCTAATTTTCCAATATACATCCCAGGTCTAAGACGGATATGCTCTTTCCAATCTAATGACCGTATGGAGGCTTCATTATACTCCGACATATTCTTTTCTTCTGCCATATTTCCTTCCTGTTGGCCAATTTCTTATTCTGTTTGGCAACAACTCGCAAATCTAACCACCTCAAACTGCAAGACAATTATACTTTTCTACAAATGCCTCCAGATTGTGGATAAACCTGTTTATAACCTTGTTTTTGCTAGCAGTTTCAAGGAATGTACTTTTAATCCATCCAATCTGAACCCAAAAATATGATCCATGACCTAGCAGCCATTCAAGAACTTAGTTTGGGACTTGAAGCAGAAAACCTAAGATTTAAAGCATTTTTGGGTGGTTTTGACTCGGATTCTTTAGATCAAACCGTATTTGAGTTGGATAAAATGATTAGTTCAAAACTAGATTGCACCCAATGTGGTAATTGTTGTAAGTCATTGATGATCACAGTATCTGAGCCAGAAGCTGAAAATTTAGCTGAAGTTTTAGATTTAAAAAGAGACCAATTTGATGAGCAGTATTTGGAGAAAGGGATGCATGGGCTCATGTTAATCAATGCCATACCCTGTCATTTTTTGTCTGACAACAAATGCAAAGTCTATGAACACCGTTTTGAGGGGTGTAGAGAATTCCCCGCCTTGCACTTACCCCATTTTCAAAAAAGACTGTTCACTCATTTTATGCATTACCATCGATGCCCCATTATTTTTAATGTGATGGAGCATTTAAAAACCAAACTCTTATTTGAAAAACAAGACCATGATTGAATTTGGTGTTGATTACATATTGCAAAATCCTCCAGCTTGGAAAACCCAACGCATTGGACTAGTCACCAATCAAGCTGCAACTACCCAAGCATTAGTGCCTTCCAGGAAAGCCTTATTGGAAGCGGGTTTTCATATTGTTACCCTATTTTCTCCTGAACATGGTTTAATGGTAGATGGACCAGATGGGCATCCCATGCCAGATGGTAAAGATGCACTAACAGGTTTACCCATTATCAGTTTATATGGTCAGAAACTATCGCCAACGGCATCAGACTTGAGCAATATAGACCTCTTGGTATTTGACATTCCTGATATTGGTTGTAGATTCTATACCTATTTATGGACGCTCTCTTATTTAATGGAAGCGGCTGCTTTTCACCAAATCCCCTTGGTAGTGCTGGACAGACCCAATCCCGTTTCGGGTAATTTGTCATTAGCTGAAGGCCCCTTGTTGGATGCTTCAGAAGCTTCTTTTATTGGACGATGGAATCTACCCGTAAGACACTCTTGTACATTAGGAGAATTGGCGCTATATTTTAATGCAACCAGAAGTTTGGGTTGTCTTTTAGAAATTGTTTCATGCCGCAATTGGAATAGAAATGATTTTCAACCTGATTGGGGTATCCCATTTGTTCCCACATCTCCTGCTATAAAAGAATTTGCTGCAATGCTCTTGTATCCTGGGCTTTGTTTATTAGAAGCTACTAATATCAGTGAAGGAAGGGGCACACATTTGTCTTTTCAAATTGCCGGAGCACCTTGGATGAATGGAAAACAAGTGGCTAGTATTTTTAACCAATTGGCCTTAGAAGAATTAAAAGCAATCCCCTTAGACTTTGAACCATTTGATGCCAAGTTTGCAAATCAAGTTTGTTCTGGTATCCAATTTCAAGTGCTAGAACCACCTTATTTTCAATCCATGGGGTATGGTTTATTGCTCATTAAACTAATCAAGGAATTATATCCCAAACAATTTCAATGGAGCCCCTATCCCACTTCTGTGAACAAAACAGGGCAACGGCATCTAAACAAATTATTGGGCATTCCCGATGCGGAAAAACTATTTGATTTGCCCCTTCAACATTTTATTGCTCAGACAAGTAAATTAACGGCCGTTGGCGATTGGAAAGAGGCTGTTACCCCCTATTTGTTGTATTAGTTTTCCTGTGCCATCAATCCTCTAATCACTACCGATGCAACCGTGCATCCAAAAATTGCCGGCATATAACTCATGGTGCCAATGATGGATTTTTTTGGAAAAGCTTTTTCTGTTTCAATGATCCGGCTTTGGTCAACTTTTTCAGGACTAAAGACTACAGTCAATCCCTTTCTAATACCCAATCCATGCAATTTCTTACGTACATATCGGGCCAAATTACACTCATAGGTTTTGGAAATATCTGTTACCTGCACTTGTGATGGATCTAATTTACCACCTGCTCCTAAAGAACTAACAATGGGAATTTTTCTATCTATACAAGCTTTGATAAAATATACTTTTGGAGACAGGGTATCTATACAATCTACAGCATAATCAATGTGCTCAGACTCAATCAGGTTAATGGTTTCCTGCTCCTTAATATAAATGGGCAATACCCTTAATTGTAATTCAGGATTAATGTCTTTAAGACGTTCTTCCAAGACCGCTGTTTTTAAACGCCCTACCGTAGAATGTAATGCTGGAATTTGTCTATTGGTATTGCTTAGGTCTACGGTATCTGCGTCTACAATGGTCATTTTACCTACACCTGCCCTGGCAATCATTTCTGCACAAATGCCTCCCACTCCTCCAAGACCTACTACCAATACGTGTTTACCCATGAGTTTTAAAATGGGTTCATCGCCCATCATCAACTGTGTTCGGCTCATCCAATATGGGATCATCATGCAGGTTTTAGGTGTTTGTATTATCTTTCAAGATCTATTAAAGCTGCAAATCTGATATTCTTATGTCACTTAATAAAATATTTTCCTGTTTGATGGCCATTGTTCTAACAAGTAATGCCATAGCTCAAACCGCAAGTGTTCAAATATTGCAATCTGGAACAAGAAAAAGTTTCCGGGGATTATCCGTGGTCAATGACCATGTGCTTTGGGTCAGTGGCAGTGCAGGTACCGTTGGACGTTCTATAGATGGTGGTTTACACGTGGATTGGATTACCGTACCTGGTTTTGAAAAAAAAGACTTTAGAGATATTGCTGCTTTTGATGACCAAACTGCCATTATTATGGGAATTGCTGAACCGGCTGTTATTTTAAAAACTACCAACGCTGGTAAAACTTGGCGTACCGTTTTTACTGACAGTACCAAGGGAATGTTTTTAGACGCTATGGATTTTTATGACACCAAAAAGGGAGCAGTAATTGGTGACCCCATCAATGGGAAATTCTTTTTGGCCATTACCAAGGATCAGGGTGAAACATGGACTACCAATGACGCATTGATTTCAAAACATGATTTAACTGCTGCTGATGGAGAAGCTTTTTTTGCTTCTTCTGGAACCAATTTGGTTCATCTGGGCAAAGAAATAGTTTTTGCTACTGGAGGAAAAAATTCAAGGCTATTTTTTGAAAACAAAATCTTGGAACTTCCTTTATTACAAGGGAGAGAATCTACTGGCGCCAATTCATTAGCCATAGATACCAAGGGAAATGGCCTTATTGTAGGTGGTGATTTCTCAAAAGATAGTATTAGAACAGGAAATGCTGTGTTGTTTGACAAGGGAGGCAAGAATATTCGGGTACCTCAAACCAATCCACAAGGATATAAATCCTGTGTCATCTTTTTAACCAAATCTACGCTAGTTGCTTGTGGTACATCTGGAGTAGACCTTTCCCATGACGGAGGAATTAGTTGGGAAAATATTTCAAAAGAAAGCTTTCATGTTGTTCAAAAATCTGGTAAAGGAAATGCTGTCTTTTTGGCTGGTGGAAATGGGAAACTGGCCAAATTGATCTTGAAATAGTTATTTTCTATTAGATCATGGCATTTAGAGAATAAATGGACTAGAGATTGTTTAAAAATGTTCCAACATGCTAACAAGACAATTGTTTTCATGTTATATTTAAATGACGATTGAACGCCTGCAATAGTTTCCGATTTTAAAAGGATTTATTGACAGATTGCCATTAGAAAATTTGCTGCACGAATCTTGTATACCCTAATTGCGTAAAACAGTATTAGATGAAAAAGTTTCAGGCGATCATCAAGTTTACCATGGATGAACAATTCATGCAATTGGTTCCACCCCACAGAACCTATATTAATTATCTTATGAACAAGTCTGTGATAGATAGCTATGCGGTGAGCATGGAAAGTCAGACCTGTTGGATTACTATGAATTGTGAGAACAAGGCTGAAGCCGATAAATGCTTGGCAAAATCTCCTTTGTACAAATATTGGTCTTATGAAATTGAAGAACTATTTGTGTACGATAGTCAACATTATAGATTCCCGGCGCTTCAATTAAATTGATCTTTTTTAAAAAAAGTCAAAAATAAATTTGGTGATAAATATCCATCCCTTATTTTTGCACTCCCAAACAAACAAAGGGAGCATAGCTCAGCTGGTTTAGAGCATCTGCCTTACAAGCAGAGGGTCCGCGGTTCGAACCCGTGTGCTCCCACAGAATAACCTCAGGAATGTATCTTGAGGTTATTTTTTTGTGGATACTTGCTAGCACCTGTTTTTTTTATTCATAATACTGTTAGAAGGATTTTCCTATGACGGTTTATATTTTAACTTTGCTTCATGCACTTATTTGGACAACAAGAAGCCGCACAACCTAGAGAAGATTCAGACGTTGGGGTATTAACCCAATTGACTCCTTCTTATTCCCTCATTGTTTGGAATGATGAAGTCAATAGTTTTGATTGGGTCATTGAAACCTTGATGGAAGTTTGTGGTCATGACTTGGAACAAGCTGAACAATGTGCCATGATTATTCATAACAAGGGTAAATATGCTGTAAAAAATGGGGATTATGATACCTTAAAACCCATGTGCGACGCCATTACTGACCGAGGTATTGGTGCAACCATTGAAATGATTGCATAAAAGATTATATTCATACTCAGAACAAACATCCCCACATGCCTTTGTTCACACTAGATAATAATTTATGGTTTCCGCCACTATCAGATGCTGATGAGGAAGGCCTATTAGCCATTGGTGGTGACTTGAGTATTGACCGTCTTTTAATTGCCTATAAGCACGGCATATTCCCCTGGTTTGATGGTCCTGTTCCACTTTGGTGGAGTCCTGATCCGCGGTTTGTCTTATTCCCAGAAAATTTGAAAGTGAGTAAGAGCATGGAACAGGTGATTAAAAAAGCGGACTATCGCTTTAGCACCAATACAGCTTTTGACCAAGTAATTGCCAATTGTAAGAACCAAAAAAGAGAAGGTCAAGATGGAACCTGGATCACCCCAGAATTAGAACAATCCTTTAATGAATTACATGGTTTGGGATTTGCAGTATCGGCAGAGACTTGGTTAGATGATCAGTTGGTAGGCGGTTTATATGGCATTAAAATGGGAAAGGTATTTTTTGGAGAAAGCATGTTTGCCAAAACGTCTAATGCCAGCAAATTTGCTTTTATTCATTTTGTACAATTACTCAAAGAAGAAGGGGTTGAATTAATAGATTGTCAAGTGTATACAGCCCATTTAGAGAGTTTGGGAGCCCAGATGATTGGCAGAGATGATTTTGCAGAGAAACTTGCCCAATTGATTTAACTGCGGTATCCGTACATTCTTTCTACGTCTATCACAATCTTCTCCATATCTGCGTCTTTACCTTTTGGTTCGTATTTCTGTTTCAAATTACTACCAAATAAAACCGCTAGGGTTTGCCAAAATGCGGCATTGACAAAACCCTTATAGTCTTCTATAATTTCATAACAGTTATTACCTGTTTCTCTGTAAATCAATTTCATCAAAACCTTTCCTTGATAAACAGATAACTGTGTCAATTTATCTGTGAATTCTTTTTTCAATTCCTTTTCTCTGCTATGAATAATCTTCCTGCGTTCGCTTTTGTCTGTTACGTGTAACAATCTAGCATTGATATCATTCATGATTCTTCCAGCAGCTTTTGCATAGGGATAAGTAACATAAACAGCATTGCGCAAACGGGTCCAGTCTGCCCAATACTTTTTCCATTGTCCACTTAATTTAGCATATACAAGAACATTGGGTAAATAACTTTGGCCAATGGTATCTCCTTCAGGGGTAATGAATGCATACACTTTAACCGTATCCAAAGGTCCATGCCCTACAGGTTGTTCCTGTGCTTTAGCAAATTGAACTGCTACCGTGAAGAGCAAGATCAATAAGAAGCTATGATATGGTTTAAGTTGTTTCACTGCTTAAAAATAGACAAATCAATATCCATTAATGCTGCCCAGTCAAAAAAAGTAACCCAAAACCTGTTTAAACGGCCTTTAAATTGGTTTTTGTTAACAATCGCTGACGGATGCTCATGCCAAATCCAATGGTCATGACCACTATTCCTAGCCACAATACGTTGATCAAAGGAAACTCATACACTTTTAAGGTAATCAACTCAGTAATAGAACTACTTTCTTTGATGCCAATTTCTAGTTTACCCGTTTTTTGATCCACCACTTTGTTGAACTGAAGTACCAGACTTTGAGAACGAATAGTATCATTGATTAAACGAAGTTGTTGGTCTTTTATGGCTATACCAGGATTGGCAGGATAACGTCTTCCATCCTTGGTAATCACTGTCATATTTAAAAACAAAGACACTTCACCTGGCAAGACTTTGGATTGTTGTTCAGCAGGATTAATGGCTACTTTTTCAAGAATCATCAAACCATTGCCATAGAACAACGTATCACCGGCTTTAACTTGTTTGTTTCTAAAAGTGGTGGTATCGGTGGTATTGTTTTCTTGGAACGATGTGATATAACCAAAAATGTCTTTATGCCAGTAATGTTTGGCTGATGGATTGGCAGCAAAACCTTCCATGCCCTTATTGTTTTTCATTACATCTGGATAGAGTTTAAAACTATCAGACTTATCCTTTGCAATAAATTCAATTTCAAAATAACGCTTGTGGTCAATATTGTCTACGGTATCCCTGATCCAGGTAACCATAAACTTACCCATATCTGTTTTAACAGCTTTGAATAAGGTCAAGTTTTCTGCAGGATCGCCCTGGGCACCTTTGGCTTCTTTAGACAACACGGTAATACCAGTAGTATTCCAACTCAAGACAGTTTTCTTAGCAGATGAAACTAGTATTCCCAACAAAACCAAACCAAAACCAACGTGAGCCACACTGGCACCAGCGGCTTTGACCTTTCCTTTTAATCCCAACCAGATATAAGATGCATTTGCTACAACTGCATAGACAGCGGTAAAAATGGCAATATGAATAGCTATCAAAAATACCGGTCCTTTTGAACCATATCTAATTTCACCAAACAAACTAATACCCAAACTAATAATCACAGATACCAAGGTTGGAATCCAAATTTTCTTTCCAAACTGATCCTTGGGTGTGTCCTTATATTTAAAATATTGGGTAAAAGCAGTTAACAAACCAAGAATCATGGCCACAAAAATCTGAATTTGGTTATGTGCAAATTCAGGGTCTTCTGGTGGCGCAATATTAGAACCAAACACTTTATTGAATACAGGCGTAGAAGTCTTTGCTATTATTACAATCCCACCTAAGAATAAAACCAAAGAACCAATAAACATCCAGAATTCCCTACTATAGGTTTGTTCTTCTTTTTGGATACTTGGTAGAGTTTTATAATTCTTGGCAAATAAGATCATGGCAGGAATAAAGAATACCAATACAAAACCTACTAACTGTACATAAATGGCTTGTAAGTTTTTATCATCTACTGTAAATGCGTGTACGGATGTATCAGCTAGAATACCACTCCTGGTTAGGAAGGTAGAATACAGAATCAGGGTAAAAGTGATGATATAAAAAAAGTAAGTAGTCTTGAGGGAGTAACCAGTGTTTTTGTACACCATGTTCACATGCAAACCAGCTACTAAGGTTAGCCAAGGAACTAAAGAGGCATTTTCAACTGGATCCCAAGCCCAATATCCTCCAAAAGACAGACTTTCATAGGCCCAAGCGGCTCCCATCATGATACCCAATCCCAAAATGCCAGCAGAAAATCCAGCCCAAGGAATCACGGGTTTTACCCAATCATGGCGCTTATTCATCAAACCTGCAAATGCATAGGCAAAAGGAACAATAGTGGAGGCAAATCCTAGGAACAAAACTGGTGGGTGAATCACCATCCAATAGTTTTGTAATAAAGTGTTTAGGTCATTTCCTTCATAAACCCTTGGTAATTGTAAGTAGTCTGGATTGGTAAAAATGGGCAGATCTGGCATACTATTGCGCCAAAGAATAAAGGGATCATTCCCAATTTTGGCTCCAAAAACATAGACACCCAATAACATAGTAGCAATACAAAACTGGGCTAAGTTTAAAACAAACATGGTTCCAGCTTCCCAGTCCTTAGATTTCCATACCAATACCCAGCCTAGCACACAATGCCAAACGCTCCACAATAAAAAACTACCAGATTGGTCTTCCCAAATACAGCTCAATAGATATTTACTGGGTAATGAACGTGAAGAGTGGTTCCAAGCAAAGAAATATTCGTGGTAATGATTAGATATAATATAAACTATCAATCCAAATATGCTAAACACAGAAACCGTTTCTACAAAAAACGCGCCTCTGGCCATTTTAATCCAACTGGTTTTTTCCGTGGAATCGCCCAAGCGATTAGCCATAAAATAAGCAATGGTGGCCATCAGGGATGCCACCAAAGATAATAATGTCAATAAATGGCCTATCTGGCCGGGCAATAAGTGTTCACCTATATATTTCATGTATATCTATTCAGTCTAAGGGAAATGTTTATCTGGAATGGGCTATTTACCACTATTCCTCATAGCGTTTTTAGCTGCATTGGGATCATCCTTGTATTTAGAAGGGCATTTTAACAAAATGTCTTTACAATCAAAATGGTCACCCTGAACCCTTCCTTTCAAAACCAATCTTTCACTTTTTTCCATATCAGTAGGTTTATTATTATGATAAACCACTTTAATACTATTTCCCAAAGTGTCTACTGCTGTAAAACTTAAATAGTTGGGATTTTTGGCTGCATCGTATTCCACCGGATGCTGCTTGTCTACTTTGGCAATTAAATTGACAAATTTGCCTTCTTTCTGTTTGGCTGAAGAAATGGTCTCATAGGTAGTCAAATCACCGGTATAGCTAATCAATACTACAATACTGGCGGCAATCAACACTAAAATGATGATGTGGGTCTTTTTCATTTTCTCTGTTTTCAGGAGCAAAAGTAGTCCAAAATCATTCACACAAAGATGATGTTTGTCAGGCTTTACTGTTAAAACTGTAAAGCTTCTACAAAAGCTGCTATTTTGTTATGTTTTAGCCAAACTAAATTGGCAGAATCTATAAAATGAAGGTAATTTGCAAAGCGTTTCAAGCTTAAAGCCATGCCTCATTTAGATCAGTTCAACCCCAATACGGTTGGCAATCCCAATAACAACATTTTTGGTCTGCCTTCTAATGAAGCGGAATCATTATTGGTGGTACTTCCTGTACCTTGGGAAGTAACTGTAAGTTATGGAGCCGGCACATCAAGGGCCCCAGAACACGTTTTCAAAGCAAGTATTCAAGTAGACCTCTTTAATAAAGACGTACACGATGGCTGGAAAACGGGATTCTTTATGCTTGAAATAGACAAGAAACTGTTGCTCAAAAGTGATTACCTAAGAAAAGAGGCCGAATTATACATTGATTATATCTCTAAGGGTGAGAAAGTAGAGGACAATAAATTCATGACCAAGTCTCTTAAAGACATTAATGAGGGTGGTGCATTTATGAATGACTGGGTCTATGAGCATTGTAAAGAATTGTTGCAAAAAGGCAAATTGGTAGCATTATTAGGTGGTGATCATAGTATTTCATTAGGCTATTTAAAAGCATTAGCAGAAAAACATGGTCAGTTTGGTGTGTTACAAATTGACGCTCATTGTGATCTCAGAAAGCAATATGAAAGCTTTTTGTATTCACATGCTTCTATTATGTACAATGCCTTGCAAGAAGTTCCCAATTTGGCCAAGCTGGTTCAAGTAGGTGTTAGAGATTTTTGTGACGAAGAATGGGAATTGGTTTGCAATAGCCAAGGCAGGGTGGTTACTTATTTTGACCAAACTATTAAGGAGAGACAATACGAGGGTGAAACCTGGAAATCTATTGCTGAGGAAATCATTGGTCAGTTGCCACAGAAAGTGTACCTGAGTTTTGACATTGACGGTTTAGATAGAAAATACTGCCCCAATACCGGAACACCCGTTCAAGGTGGATTTGAAACAGAAGAAATTCTATACCTAGTTAAAAAGATTTTAGATAGCGGACGTCAGTTAATTGGCTTTGATTTGGTAGAATTGGGTGTTGGCCAGAATGACTGGGACAGTAATGTTGGCGCACACTTGCTCTGGCGTCTTTGTAATTTAATGGTCAAATCACCAGCAGTTTAGCATATTTAGGATGAAACTATACCCATACGTAATTGAATTAAAAAGACCTTCTTATAGACTAATTGATTTTATTAGTCAACTCTTGCTATTAATCAGTTTGAGCGCCTTTACTTATGCCCTATTTGAAGGATTACCTATTAATAAAATAGCCATTTATTTATCCGCTGGAGGCATTATTGGCTGGTGGATCTATTGTTTGGTTCAGAACAGAAAAGAGCAAATTCCGTATTATCGTATGGGATTATTTGTAGCCTGTTTGGGATGGTGGTACCTACCCAAAGGAGGATGGATTTGTGCTATCTACTTATTAGCTGGATTCTTTGAAAAGCAGGCTAAATTTCCAGAAGAATTGGCTTTTGACCAAGACGAAATAGTAGTCAATAGTTTGCCCAAAAAACATATTTATTGGGAGGAATTAAACAATGTGGTCATTAAAGACGGTTTGCTAACCATTGACTTTAAGAACAACAAATTGCTTCAAAAAGAAATACAATCTGGCTCAAATGCCAAAGATGAGCAAGATTTTAACGAGTTTTGCCGCAACAGACTTCAAGCAATAGCTTAAGTTTTATTTTTCACCCTTTAGTCATGACCATGTCTTTATCAAGTTCACCTTATATGCTCTATTCCGATGGCAACGGAAATATTTTTGAAGATACCAGCTTATACGCCACAGGAAGAGCAGGTTGGGATGCCATTCCTGTTCCCCCAGAAGACTGGATTGAATTACCCACAGGTGGAAACCTATATGAATTACCAGGAAGAAGGGGCATTGGGATTGATGTAAAAACCGGAGATATGCGTCTTTGTGACAAAGGTTGGGCTGTTGCAGCTTTTATTCCACCTGCGCATACGGGTTTGTATATAGCCGCATTTGAAACCCAAGAAGACGCACCTACCCTTCCGCTTTTTTGTTATACAGCAGCGGCATGGCATAATGAAAAATTTTATGTTACGGCGGTTCGCATTGAACAGGATATTCGTCAAGAAGCCGCAGGATATGATGATCAAAAAATAGAATCTGGCACCAAACAGTTGTTGGAAAACTATTCTCAGAATAGATTGGTAAAGCACTTGATGGAGAATTGTTGTATGACTTATACTTGTCCTGCAGCCAGGAATTTTGCCTTGGGGCGATGGGAATGTCCTGTACCCACTTCCCCAGCATGTAATGCCAACTGCGTGGGATGTATTTCTTTTCAGCCAGAGGACGAAGTCATTTTTTCTACCCAAGACCGATTGACATTTAAACCCACTGCTGCTGAAATAGTAGAATTCACAGTACCTCATTTAATGGAAGCCCCCTATCCCATTATAAGCTTTGGTCAGGGATGTGAGGGAGAACCCCTACTTATGTGGGAAACCATTAGAGAAGCCATTATTGAAATTCGCAAACATACACCAAGAGGCAGTATCAACATTAACACCAACGGCTCCAAACCAGATGCGGTAAGAGCTTTGTGTGAAGCGGGTTTGAATAGCATAAGAGTGAGTACCAATTCTGCTAGAGAACATATTTATACGCCTTATTATAGACCCAATAATTATCAATTCCAAGACATTGTAGAAAGTTTGAAAGTGGTGAGAAGTTTTGGAGGTTGGACTAGTATCAACTATTTTGTTTTTCCGGGCATGACCGATAGTGTGGAAGAATATGAAGCTTTACGTCAATTAATTATTGATACAGATTTGAACATGATCCAGTGGCGCAATTTTAATATTGACCCTGACTGGTATATGGGCAAGATTGGAGTTCACGAAACCGGCGATATCTTAGGAGTAAAACAAATGCTAGAACTGATACATGAGGAATTCCCTAAAGTACAGTTTGGCTATTTCAATCCTCCAATGGAAAGAATCAAGGGGAATTTCCAATCTGATTTTGCCCATTTCTAGCACTACTGCATGAAGGAACAACATTCCCAAAAAGATATTAGCCTTGGCATTCTTCTGGCTTTGGTTGCCACCATTATTTGGTCGGGCAATTTTGTGATCTCTAGGAGTGTGATTCATTTGATAGGGCCCATTAGTTTGGCTTTTTTTAGATGGTCTTTTGCAAGTTTATTATTAATGCCCTTTGCATGGAAAGTTTTTAAAGAAGACTGGGCCATCATTAAAGCAAGACCAGCTTATTTTTTCTGGACGGCACTAACTGGGGTCAGCTTGTTTAATACATTTGTGTATATAGCAGGTCATTCTACTTCTGCTATAAATATGGCCTTGATTGGCACTACTTCTTCTCCCATTTTTGCTAGCCTATTGGCCTATTTATTTCTAAAAGAAAAAATGGGATTAATGCGCATCATTGGTATGATTATCTGCATTATTGGAATCCTATTATTATTGTCTCAGGGAAGTATGGAAAAGCTCATGGCCTTTCATTTTACTACTGGTGACCTTTGGGTTTTAGCTGGTGCTTTTTCCTTTGCCATTTATAATGTTATGGTTAGAAGAAAACCTCAGGAAATAAGCAGTATTAGATTTTTGTTTGTAGTATTTTTCTTTGGCGCACTCTTATTAATTCCCTTTTTTTTATATGAATTATCCTATGCCCCTCCCATTGTTTGGAATACGGAGTTAATCGGCTCAATTCTATACCTTGGTATTGGCACTTCAGTCATTTCATTCTTGTGTTGGAATATTGCTTTACAAAAGCTTGGTACAGGAAGAACAGTGATTTTTGGCAACTTAATTCCAGTATTTAGCACGTTAGAAGCGGTCTGGTTATTGGGAGAGAAAGTAACACTGATTCATTGGATCAGTGGCATAATTGTCATACTTGGATTGGTGATTGCAAATATGTATCATTCTAAATTTAGCAAATGATAGACTGGCAAATTTTGGTATTGCTTTGCTTATTTGCCTGTTTGGCTGGATTTGTAGATGCCATTGTGGGTGGAGGTGGTTTGATTCAAACACCTGCTTCTTTAATCATGTTGCCCCAATTACCAGTGGCTACTGTAATAGGATCTCTTAAACTACCTTCTTTTAGTGGTACTTTTTTTGCAGCTAGGCAATATGTACGCAAAGTGCCCATCAACTGGAAATTGATGGGATGGATGGCCTTGACAGCATTTAGTGCATCCTTTTTGGGGTCTCAGTTATTGACCCAAATGAGTAATAGGTTCATGAAACCTGTAATCTTGGTAGTCTTAGTGCTAGTTGCTATGTATACCTATTCAAAAAAAGATTTTGGCCAATTCTCACACAAGGAATTAACCCCAGTTCAAAAAACAGTTTACAGTCTAATGATTTGTTTGGTCATTGGATTTTACGATGGATTTATTGGCCCTGGTGCTGGGAGTTTCTTGGTTTTGGCTTTTATTAGTTTAATGGGATTGGATTTTTTGCACGCATCGGCCAATGCTAAATTGATTAACCTAGCTACTAATTTAGGGTCTATCTGTTTGTTTTTAATCAAGGGGAGTATCATCTGGAAACTAGCCATTCCCATGGCTATATGTAATGCTATTGGTGGATTTTTAGGCGCTAAAATGGCCATCGCCAAAGGCAACCGCTTTATCAGAATTTTCTTTCTATTAGTTGTTATGGGAACGTTGATCCGTTTTTCTTATGACGTTTTTTGGAAACACTAAACAGGAATTAACCTTTATTTAGGTGGATAAGTGGAATAAGCTAGCAATACTGCCGTAATTTTCAACATTGAACCAAATACATGGGATTACCGATACATTTGTTATGAACAATGCCCGTACCATGCAGCTCAGTTTTGAAAAAGAAAAAAACATCAAGGCCAGCATTATTACTTTGCTGATTTGCTTATTGATGTTCTTGACTTTCTTTTTTCTGCAATGGACCTTGCCGCAGATTCCAATTCCTGAAACGGGAGAAGGTATTGAAGTTAACCTTGGCAATAGTGAAACCGGCTTGGGCGATATTGCTCCAGAGATTCCAGGTCAACCTTCACCAACCCAAGACCAGACTAATCCCAGCCCCCCACCAAGTAATCAACCGGTTAATTCCAAAGAAATTCAAGCCGATGAAACAGGTGATGAACTCGTTAATCTGGCCAAAAAAAACACGCCCAAACCAGTTGAAAAAACCACAGTAGAAGCCAAACCAACTCTCAAAAAAACGGAGACAGTAGCAACTCCTGTTCCTGCTCCACCAAAACCCAAAGCCTTATTCAAAGGTGGTACTAGTACCAATAGCAGTGGTAATAATGCTGATAGTTATAATGGGGTAAAGAATCAAGGTATTGCTGGCGGAAAGGGTGACCAAGGTAATCCCAATGGGAATCCCAATTCAGATAGCTATCAAGGTAATGCGGCCAGTGGTAATGGTGGCGCAGGTAATGGTGTTAGTATCAGAAGTGGACTAGACGGAAGAAGGATTACCAAGCTTCCCAGCTTTGAAGACGATTTTAATGAAAACGCCAAAGTAGCTGTGAATATTACCGTTGACCAAAATGGCAATGTTTTGGCTGCCAGTATTAATCCTAAAGGCACTACTACCACTAATCAGACCATTAGAAATATTGCTTTAAAAAAAGCCAAAACGCTCAAACTCAATGCTGGTAAAGATAGCGAGCAAGAAGGCATATTGGTTTTTAGCTTCAAGCTTCGTGGTTAAGTTTTCTTTTCTAATTTGCAGTTGATGAAGACCTATTCCCAAACACTTGACTACTTGTTTAGTGCCTTACCCATGTTTAGCAAATTGGGAGAGTCTGCCTATAAAAAAGACTTACACAATACCATATCACTCTGTGAATTTATTGGGAATCCGCAACATCAGTTCAAAACCATACATGTTGCTGGCACTAATGGAAAGGGTTCTACCAGTCATATGTTGGCTGCTATTTTTCAAGCGGCAGGCTATAAAACTGGATTATACACTTCTCCACATTTGAAAGACTTTAGAGAGCGCATTAAAGTAAATGGGCAGGTTTGTTCTGAGGAATTTGTGGTTTCATTTACTCAAAATATTGAACCCAAGATCCAGGAAATCTCACCCTCTTTTTTTGAAATCACTGTTGCAATGGCATTTGACTATTTTGCTAAACAACAGGTAGATATTGCTATCATAGAAGTAGGTCTTGGAGGCAGGTTGGATAGCACCAATATTATAGATCCAGAATTAGCAGTGATTACCAATATTGGGTATGATCACATGAATTTATTGGGCAATCGTTTAGAAGAAATTGCCTTTGAAAAAGCAGGCATTATCAAGTTGGGCAAATCTGTAGTAATAGGCGAAACCTTATCAGAAACAAAACCGGTTTTTTTAGCCAAAGCATTATCCTGCAAAGCTCCAATACATTTTGCCAAAGATCATTTTCAAGTTACCGATTTTGAAACCAAGGCTGGTCATCTAATAGTAACTGTTGTAAAACTGATTAATCAGGAACACCATCAATATGAATTGGATTTACCAGGTTATTACCAATCCAAAAACTTATTAACCGTTTTAACAGCAGTAGAACAGTTGGTACTACAGGGCTGGAAATTGGATCATCAAACCGTTTTACATGCTTTGAAACAGGTTAAAAAGTTAACTGGTTTACATGGAAGATGGGAAGTCATTGCTGACCATCCTTTAACCGTTTTGGATGTGGGCCATAATGAAGACGGGATTAAAGAAATAGTAAAGCAAATTGAATTAACCGGCAAACAAAGCATCCATATTGTCATGGGCATGGTAAAGGATAAAGAGATTGACAAAGCCCTTCAATTGCTTCCCCAACATGCTACCTATTATTTTACCAAAGCAGCCATTCCAAGGGCTTTGGATCAGTCATTGCTTCAGCAGCAAGCGGCGTCTCATGGTTTAATTGGGAATGCGTATTCTACTGTTAGTTCTGCATTTAATGCTGCTAAAAAACAGGCAAACAAAGATGATTTAATCCTTGTTTGTGGTAGTGTTTTTGTAGTTGCTGAAATTCTTTAAAAATTATTTGCTCAACCATCCCAACCGGATCATGGCTTGATAAATAGCCCCTAATTGCACCCCGTGTTGCAAGGCATTATCTTCTAAGAGTTTGATTAGTTCTTCCTTGCCGTAGGTTTCAACAATTAAATCTTCATAAGGATCAAAACTTGTCTCGGCTAATTTTTCGGCATTGGTAGCTAAGAAAAAATAAGCGGTATTATTATTAATGGCTGGGTTTGGAGATATTTTAAATAAGAACTCAACCTGAGTTGAAACATAGCCAGTTTCTTCCCTCATCTCTCTTATAGCCGAGTCAATTGGCTCCTCTCCTTCCTCTAAAATGCCACCAGGCAATTCAAGAGTAGCAGTTCCTTTTGCGTGTCTATATTGTCTCACCAATAGCATTTTTTCATCCTTGGTAATGATGATCATATTGGTCCAATCGGGCAATTCAATTACATAATATGGTTCCATTATTCTACCATCAGGTAACAAACATTTATCGGCCCTGGCCCTAAACCAACGATCCTGGTAAACATAGTTGGAGTCTAATATTTTCCAATCCATTTTATCTGATTTACTCAATTATTTGAATGCCAGTTTTCCCATTTTCAATAAGGCATAATGCAAAGTGCTCACTTGCATGGCTTGCATAAACTTACGTTGATCTAATAATTCCAATACTTGATCCAAGCTCTTCAAAACCACTTCTACGCCTTCTTCCAAATCCAAGGGATGGGTAGGATCAAATTCACCACCTTTGGCCAAAAACATGTGCATGTAATTGTTGTGAATAGATGGGTTATGCGCTACTTTTCCCAAGTATTCAATGCTTTCAAATCTATGTCCTGTTTCTTCTAATAGTTCTCTTGCCATGGAGGCTTCTAAAGACGGATCTGTAGGTTCTACACATCCGCCAGGTAATTCAAAATCTGTTTGTTCAATGCCATGTCTATAAATTCTTTCCAGAATCACTTGACCGTCTTTGGTAAAAGCTAATGCAGTTGCAAAATCTGGAAAAGCATAGGTATAAAAAGGGGTAATAATGGAACCATCTGCTTTTTCACAAGTATCAATTCTTATATCGGCCCACTTGTCTTTAAAAAGTTGTTCTCGTTTAATTAGTTTCCAATCCAGATTTTTCTCCATTACCATTGTTTGTTTTCTCTCAGAGTTGTTATATGTGCCACATGGTGATTTCCATGCCATGCATAAAGCCCCAGTAAAAACCAGATACTCATTTCTCTGTTTGCGGCCGGGTGCACTACCAACCTATTCCATTGCTCTTCGGTTAAGTCTTTGATTGTTGCTACCCATCTTAGGTGTAGAGCATGTAACAAAGTAAGTGATACATTAATGGGTATTAAGTCATTGTCTGCTAACAAGGCCCAATCCTGTTCTTCATAAGGCTTGATGGTAGGTTTGTCTTCTGTTAATCCTAGTTTAAAGCGGATATAGGCATTCATATGGCTATCTGCAACATGGTGCACCAATTGCTTTACAGTCCAACCGCCATCCCTATAGGGGGTATTTAATTGCGCCTCGTCTAAATTATTAATGGCCCGCTCTAAAGCTTCTGGCAGAAATTGCAAGTCTAATAACCAAGCTTGTTTCTGCTCTTCCGAAAATGGCTTTGGTTCATATTTTCCAATAGGATAACGTGGGTCATTTGACATAGGTATCTATTTTGAATTTTTAATTTAAAACAATCTTCTTCTTTTCATTCTTCACTCTTCACTTTTATCTCTTCACTCCTCACTCTTCACTCTTCACTTTCTTCCTCACTCCTCACTTCTCACTTCTCACTTTCTTCCTCACTCTTCACTCTTCACTTTTTTCTCTTCACTCTTCACTCTTCACTCTTCACTCTTCACTTTTATCTCTTCACTCTTCACTTTCTTCCTCACTCCCCTTTAAGTTCGTGCCCCGTCATAGCAATAAACACGTCTTCCAAATTGGCTTTTTTTACTTCTTTTGGTCTTTCAAATCCTGTAGCAACCAATTCATCAATTAACTTATCTGGAGAGTTGAGCGCAATAATTTTCCCGGAATCTATAATGGCCACACGGTCGCACAAGACTTCCGCCTCATCCATATAATGGGTTGTAATAATGACGGTAGTACCCTTAGCACGAATATCTTTTATTAATTCCCAAAGATTTCTTCTGGCTTGTGGATCCAAACCTGTGGTAGGTTCATCCAAGAATATAATCTTAGGTTGATTAATTAAAGTGGTAGCTATAGAGAACCTTTGTTTTTGTCCCCCGCTGAGTTCCTTATATTTTGCTTTAGCTTTTTCTCTAAGATTCACCGTATCCAATAAAGCCATGCTATCAACAGTTTCATTGTATAAACCCGCAAATAATTGAATCAGTTCTGTTAAGTTTAAACTGGGGTAATAACCAGAAGTTTGTAGCTGCACCCCAATAATCTTTTTAATCTCATTGGGAGACTGGTCTAAATTTAATCCATCTACTATTACTGTTCCGCTTGTCTTATTGCGCAGGGTTTCAATAATCTCTAAAGTGGTGGATTTGCCTGCACCATTGGGGCCTAATAGTCCAAAAATTTCTCCTTCTTCCACTTCAAAACTGATACCTTTTACGGCTTCAAAATCCCCGTATTGTTTGTGTAAATCTTTGACAGAAATAATGATCTTACCCATATAACTTATTTGAAAGGAATACTAATACCCAAATTATTGGGCGATTTTAATAGGCCTTTTGATTTTTGTTCTTGATCCATTAATATGGCAATGCTTCTTAATTGCTGAGCTGCAATGGTATTTAATACGGCAGCTGTACCGTTAAGAATAAGCCCCCCACCCAATAAATACCAATTAATATTTCTACTTCCATTAGTACCAATTAAACCCACTATTGATGTGGCCGTACCTAAAACAGTAATAATGCCAGCCCATGTTCTATTGGCACGATACTGGTCATAGTAAATGTTATAATGCGGATTATTTAAAGAAGCCATTAAATAGTCCAATCTTCTTTTGCCATTATACAATTGTCCATTATAGATTAATCCAGGTTTACTAAGGGCTGGTATAAACGAGACCCCATTAGGATTGTAATAGAATTGCATAGACTCAGGGCTTGGAGGTTGCCCCAAAACATTTGATTGCAAACAGATTGCTAATAGCAACAAAGCTATCCATTTCATGCACTAGGATTTAAATAGGTTTCCAATTCATCCATCATGTTTTTGCTACCAATAAACAATGCCGTTCTTTCGTGCAATTTTGTTGGTTGAATTTCTAAAATTCTTTGTTCACCATTGGTTGCTTTTCCCCCTGCTACTTCTAAAATAAATGCAAATGGATTGGCCTCATACAATAACCTGAGTTTACCAAGAGGTTTATCTAATGTTCCTGGATACATAAAAATCCCTCCTTTAATCAGGTTGCGATGCACATCTGCCACCATACTACCAATGTATCGCTGGGTATATGGACCACCAGTTTCCTTGGTTTTTTTCTGGCATCCATTAATGTATTCTCTTACGCCCTCTTTGTATTGAAAGAAATTACCGTGGTTTACTGAATAAAATTTACCATCGGGTGGGCATTGAATATTTGGATGACTTAAAGAGAATTCTCCAATAGAAGGATCAAGCGTGAATCCGTTTACACCCCTTCTTGTAGCATATACCATCATGGTACTTGAACCATAAATTACATAGCCGGCCGCCACTTGTTTGATACCAGGTTGTAGAAAGTCTTCCTTGGTACATGGTGTTCCTAATTGACTCACCCTTTTGTATACACTAAAAATGGTTCCAATAGAAACATTTACATCAATATTACCGCTCCCATCTAAAGGATCAAATAAGACTACATACTTGCTATTATTACTTACTTCATCGTCAAAAACTACAAAATCGTCCATTTCTTCACTACCAATTCCAGCACAACTAATCCCGTGTTTTAAAACACCCATAAATTGGTTATTGGCATAGATATCCAATTTTTTCACGTCTTCTCCCTGAACATTGGTACTACCCGCATCTCCTAAAATGTCAACTAATCCAGCTTTGTTTACCTCTACATTCACTCTTTTTGCCGCCAAACCAATGTCTCTTAACAATGAACTAAGCTCACCTGTTGCATTAGGGAACTGACGCATTTGCTGGATGGTGAACTCGTCCAGAGTCAGTATGTTTCTATTGATGATCATAAGTTTGCCTATTTGTATAAAGATAACAAGGGCTTCCCAAAAACTAGTCATTTTTTGAGGAATGGGGCTTTTGATCTAGCTTATATTTGCATATATAAAATTCAAGGAGCTAATGAAAGTTTTCAAATTTGGTGGTGCCAGTGTCAATAGCATTGAAAGAATCAAAAATCTGGGACCTATTTTAAAGGAATTCAAAGAAGACCAATTGGTAGTTATTATTTCTGCTATGGGCAAAACCACCAATGCTTTGGAAAAAGTTGCCGAAGCTTTTTTTGAAGGTAATAGGGAAACAGCATTAACACTTTTCCATGAAATAAAAACCAATCATTTATCTATTGCACAGCAATTAATGACCCATGGTTATAGGAATTGTGAAAATCAATTAGCCGATTTTTTCACAGAGATTGAATGGCTTTTGCACGATAAGCCGGTTAGGGATTTTGATTATTATTATGATCAAGTAGTTTGTTTAGGTGAATTATTGAGTACCTGTATCCTAAGTCATTATTTTAATGAAAATGGCATCTTAAACAAATGGGTAGACGTAAGGGATTTAATTAGAACAGATAACAATTTTAGAGACGCCAATATCAACTGGGAAATCAGTACAGAAAAGATTCAAGGATTGATGAACCAAGGATTGGGAAATTCTGCAAATTTACTAATAACACAAGGGTTTATAGGAGCAACAGATGACAATGAAAGCAGTACCCTAGGAAGAGAAGGAAGTGATTATACTGCTGCCATTTTTGCCAATATTTTAGATGCTGATAGTCTAACCATTTGGAAAGATGTTGCGGCAGTGATGAATGCAGACCCAAAAGCTTTTCCTGATGCTGTAAACATTCCTATTTTAAATTACACAGAAGTAATTGAAATGGCTTATTATGGTGCACAGGTCATTCACCCAAAGACTATTAAACCACTTCAAAACAAAGGAATCCCTTTATTGGTTAAATGCTTTTTAGATAGCAGTTTAGCTGGAACTCAAATCCATAACAAACAGATTAAGGCCTTACCTCCTATTATAGTTTTAAAACCCAAACAGGTCTTGGTCACCATGACTACTATTGATTTTTCTTTTGTAGGAGATCACCATATGAGGGAATTATATGGCTTAATGGAAACCATGCATTTGAAACCCAATTTGATGCAAACTGGGGCAATCTCTTTAATGATTAGTCTTGACGATCAACCGGAGAAAATAAGCAGATTGGCCCAAGCTGCAAGTGGCATTTTTGACGTACAAGTAGAAAAAGGTTTGACACTTTTAACCATTCGCCATTATACATCTGCAACTATTGATCAACACTTAGCAGGAAAAAAAGCTGTTTTACAACAACAATCTAGAGAAACTTTACAATTTTTGTATTAAGGCATTAAGACTTAGAAAACAGGTGTTTTTGTAGCATAATCTTAAGCTCTGATTCTTTGAATGGTTTTACCAAAACATCGGTAATTCCAGCTTTTCTATACGCTTCTAAGTCATCTTGTAAAATAGTAGCGGTTAATGCAACCACTGGCATACTTGCTTTACCGTTAGGATGATTTCTAATGGCTGTGGCCAGTTGGTCTCCTGTTAGTTTGGGAACATTAATATCGGTTAAGACAATATCATATTTATTGTCATTAAACATCTGCCAACCAGTTTGTCCGTCCTTAGCCAGGTCAAAGGAAAGGTTTTGCTTCTTAAGTAATAATCCCAATAACATGGCATTCATGTCATTGTCTTCTATAACCAAGGCTTTTTTGTGTAACATATCTGTGTACAGTAACAGACCATTGTTATTAGAGGGTATTGGCTCAATTGCTAGCTGTTCTTGATCAACCTGATAAACTAGGGAAACAGCAAAATCAGAACCTACATTTAACTTACTGGTTACTTCTATGGTACCACCTTGTAATTCTGCCAACATTTTACAAATGGGTAGACCCAAACCTGTACCCCTAATTGCACGTCTTGATTCTATACTTTGGTCAGCTGAAGTAACTTGAGTAAACTCTTCAAAAATGCTGTCTAGCTTATCTTCTGGAATACCAATCCCAGAATCCACCACATGAATTTTTAAAGCAACTTGCTGGCCATTTTTATGGATAGTGGCTGCTGAAATGGTTACTGCTCCTTGCTCCGTGAATTTAATGGCATTACTAGTCAGGTTGAACAAAATTTGTTTTAAACGGAATTTGTCTCCAATAACTATTAAGTCTTTGGGCAATGACAATTCTTCTTTGATTTGTATACCTTTTTCAGCCGCCGCAGCACTAAATGCAAATGCAACTTCTCCTATGGCTTCGGAAATATTAAAAGGATGTAGCTCTAACCTTAACTTTCCAGCATCCAATTTTGAAAAGTCCAAAACATCATTTACGGTATGAAGCAAGTGGTCAGAACTGGTTTTGATAGCTTGAATGTATTTTTTCTTTTCTGGGTCAGACTCCATCCGGTCAATAATATCTGTGAAACCCATAATAGAAGTAAGCGGAGATCTAATTTCATGACTCATATTACTCAAGAACCTACTCTTCATCTGAGTCATTTTCTCTGCATTCTCCCTTGCTTCAATCAACTGGGTTTCATATTTAACCAGTCTGATAATATTGAACACCAATAGCACTATTATTACCAAAATAATGACTAATGAACCCCATGAAAATTTCTCTATGGAATTTCTAGCATCTAAGGACGTTGCTAATGCATTTTCTAGGTGTTGCTTTCTTGCAGATAATTCTTTTTGCAACAAGCCTTCCAATGCAGCATCAATTTGAGCAATAATACTAAGGTTGGTTTCTGCTAATACTTTCTCACTCTCATTAAGCTTCTTACGAACATTAAATTCCTCATTTACTTTTCCTTGATAAAACTGCTGAATTTCATCCGATAGTTGATTAATAGATGAATCCAAAGAAGAAATCTCAGTTTTTGCAGAATCCAAAGTTTTTCCAGCTTGGGTTATGCCACCTCTGGCGTATTCTAGTGGAGCAGCAGCTTCTTCTTTATTGGTAAATAACTCTCCTAATTTTTTGAAGAATCCCTTCTTTTTCTTAGGTCCTGATTTTAAAGTATCTACCCTGTTGATGACAAATCCTTCTAAAATAGACTTATCAATTCGCTTGATTTGAATGGGTTGATTAATTTGAACAAACTGTGTTCTATAACCTGATTTGGTAGAAGTTGAAACAGAATCAGCAATTTTCTTTAATTGGGCAATCATATCAGCCAACTCAATTTTCTTGTCCAAGCCTGCTACTATTTCTTTAATATCTGCGCTATCTGCGCTTGTCATTATCTGTTGTAGGTTAAAAGATATTTCACTCAACCCTGCTAAAAAGGCATTTTTACGGGTTGAATCATACGTGCTTAAATAGATCCTATAATTGTTCTCTGCAACTGATAATTGTTTATCGGTTTCTTGTAAAAGTCCAATACTTGGGTTCTGAATAACCAGTGTATCAATAGATTGTCTTAGAGAAATTAGGCTTTTGGAGTTGACAGCATTTAATATCAATACTGACACCAAAACCACCAGACATATGATGATTAGGATGATATTAGAAATAGAAAGTCTAAGCTTTTTCATTGCTATTATCAAGTTTCTTAGAGGTTACAGAGCCCTGAAAATACAATAAAATCGTTATAGAGAGCTAGTTTTTCAATAAATCCGGTATTCGCCTTTCTGATTAATGCCTACAATGGGCAATTGATGATAGGTCTGAAAATGATTAAAAACATCCCTCATTCTCTCTGTAAACACGCGATATTCTGGATCATCACGGCTACTTCTTTTAAGAAACTTCTTGCTATTTTCTTGATTGTAATTGATTGGAAAAATATGTACCGGTATAAAATCCTGCCCTTGAGATTGTGCGTATGCAGCCAAGACATAGAGTTCTTCCATAGGAATATCTTTAATAGGAATACAACCTTGTGTTAAACATCCCCCATGGATATATATATCCGATCCTGGTTTTATTGAATCACTTAGCAATTTGTCAGAAGCATTGGGATAATTCAGCTTAAGGGATAAATGATAATTGCTCACTGGATTGAAAGATCTAATAAAATAACATCCTTCAGGAACCTGATAATCACCATCCATACGCTTGGGTCCCATGGTCCCGGAAAGTGCACAAATTGGATAGGTTTTAAATAATTGGAATTGAGGATTGTTTCCAGACTTTACCCAAACTTCTAGCTGGGAATCATATTTAAAACTTCTTATATAGATTTGTTTAGGAGGAAATTCCAAACCCGCACTCTTAAACTGAGTTTTGAGCGTGTCTGTTCTGATTTTAATGGCTTTCTCTACTTTGGGATAAGACTGTTGTTGCTCCCAAAAACTAGATTGAGCAAGCAAACCTAGGGTTTGGAATATAAAAATGGTGCATAGGGTTAACAACTTCATGGTTTCAAAAATAAGTCATCAACCCTAATGCACCATAGGTATTTATTTACAAATTTCCCCTATTGTCTTGTTCCCTTTCTATAGCTTCAAAGAGTGCTTTAAAATTTCCTTTTCCAAAACTTGTTGCGCCTTTTCTTTGAATGATCTCAAAAAACAAAGTGGGTCTATCTTCCACAGGTTTGGTAAATATTTGTAACAAATACCCCTCCTCATCTCTATCTACCAATATGCCCAATTGTCTTAGTGGTGCAATATCTTCATCTATGCTTCCTACCCTATCTAATAACTCGTCATAATAGGATCCTGGAACCTTAAGAAATTCTATTCCCCTAGCTTGAAGTTCTGTTACTGTTTGGACAATATTATTTGTAGCCAATGCTACGTGCTGGCAACCTTCACCATTGTAAAAGTCTAAATATTCTTCAATTTGTGATTTTTTCTTTCCTTCTGCCGGTTCGTTTATGGGAAATTTGACAAAGCCATTCCCATTACTCATTACCTTACTCATCAAAGCAGAATATTCGGTAGATATATCTTGGTCATCAAATGTTAGAATATTTCTAAACCCCATTACCTGCTCATAGAAATCAACCCATTTATTCATTTGGTTCCATCCCACATTTCCAACACAATGATCTACATATTGCAATCCCGTATCTGTTGGATTATAGGCCGATTCCCATTTTTTAAAACCAGGTAAAAAAACACCCTGATAATCTTTTCTTTCTATAAATAAGTGTACTGTATCGCCATAAGTATGGATGCCGCTAACCACCACTTTTCCATCTGCATCTTCTAATACCATTGGTTCAGTATGTGATTTGCCACCACGATGAGTGGTTTGTACCCAAGCATCTTTTGCATCAGTTACTTTCAAAGCCAAAAACTTAATACCATCAC
Organism: Chitinophaga pinensis; assembly: GCA_943372225.1. GTDB lineage: Bacteria > Bacteroidota > Bacteroidia > Chitinophagales > Chitinophagaceae > Sediminibacterium > Sediminibacterium pinensis_L. The sequence goes on from CALRXV020000005.1 coordinate 138,995, forward strand.
CATGTTGGTAAACATGTTGTGCAATTTCATTATCTGTTCTCAATGCAGTAGTAAATACAAAAGTGAGTTTGTGCTGACGAACGGCATAACTAACCCGATCCTTGATGCCTGTTTCTGGGCCAGCATAGGCCAAAGACTGGAATCCAAAAGCAGTTTTATAAAAATGCGCTGCTTGTTTGGCATTACCAACATAAAATTCAACATAATCAGTTCCTTGTAAAGGCAAGAAATCGGTTTGAGAAATTGCATTATTAACCATAGCTTGAATAGCTTCCATAGAAGTTTGTTTTAAAAAATAATAAGATAGATAAATCAAAAACCTTCGCCAATGGGCGATAGTTAAAACAAGGCATCCATGGCAAGCGCAACCATGAGCAAGCAATAGCTGATACGGATATCACCAAAAACCTTATGTGGGTAGTCAGGTCTCATTATTACAAAAATACCCTTTTTGGTTAACCAAACAAGCATGCATTGCTTTGGTTCTATATCTTCGCGGTTTCCAAAGCATTTTAACAAAAATTCAAATAATGAAAGTAGGCATCTTAGGTGGCGGTCAATTGGGTAGAATGTTGTTACAAGCTGCAGCTGATTATACTGTTGAAACCCATGTATTGGAAAATGATCCAAATTGCCCCGCGGCTCATCTTTGTCACCATTTTCATTTGGGTAATATTCAAGATTATGATGCTGTACTGGCTTTTGGTCAGGGATTAGATGCCATTACTATTGAAATTGAATCAGTGAATATAGATGCACTGGAAACTTTGGAAAAACAGGGTTTGAAAGTTTATCCAAGTCCCGCAGCTATCCGCATAATTAAAAACAAAATAACCCAAAAAGCATTTTATGCTGAACATCAAATACCTTCACCGGAGTATTTGATTACCAATAATTTAGAAGAATTAAAAAGCAAAGAAGCTTTTTTACCTGCAGTGCATAAAATTGGAGAAGGAGGATATGACGGAAAAGGAGTTCAGGTAATTAAACGCAAAGAGGATTTAGAAAAGGGATTTGATGCCCCTTCTGTTTTAGAAAAAATGGTACCCATTCAGAAAGAACTAGCATTGATTATAGCTGTCAATGCCAAGGGTGATACTGCTGTTTACCCACCAGCAGAAATGGTTTTTGACCCAATTCTCAACCTTTTAGACTATCAGGTTTCTCCAGCAAGAATTCCTGAAAAAGTATTGTGGAAGGCAGAAGCCATTGCATTAAAAGTGGCCAAGTCTCTGAAAAGTGCCGGATTATTTGCAGTTGAAATGTTTGTTGACCATGACCAAAATGTATGGGTGAATGAAACAGCCCCAAGGGTACACAATAGTGGACACCATACTATTGAAGGAAACTATTGTAGCCAATACCACCAACTTTGGCGAATTATTTTAGAATATCCCCTTGGAAATACAGACGCCATTATGCCTGCGGCGATAGTCAATTTGCTAGGTGCCCCTGAACATTCTGGACCTGCCGTTTATGAGGGATTAGATGAAACCCTTCAAATAGATAATGCTTTTGTACACTTATATGGCAAAGCAATTACCAAGCCAGGGAGAAAAATGGGGCATGTTACCCTATTGAGTACTGAATACCAAGATCTAGTGTACAAAGCCAATAAAATCAAGCATTTGCTTAAAATTGTAAGCAAGAAATAAAAGCGGCTTTTATTTTCTAATCACATTTAATGGTCTCAGAAAACCAATACCAATCAAACTTTTGGTTTGTAAGGCAGGTGAAGTATTGTTTGGCCCAAACAATCTTACGTTATCATCATAGATTAAATCAAGACTATAGGTAGCTGAAAAATACTTATTGATCTTAAACGCCAATTGATTGGTCATAAACAAATCCACGTTTTGTGGGTCTAACTTATAATTAGAGAACAAATCCATCCTTCCTTTATAAGCAATGTTTTTTGCAACCGTTGTAGTATAGTTGACTGTTACAAAAGCACCAATTTCATTTAAAGATTTTTGTCCTTTAGGAACCCCGTACAAACCTTTCTCATACAATTCTTTCTTGGTTACTACGGTATACCTAGAGGTTAATGGAGAAAGGAATACAGATAATTTAGTACTTGGTTTATAGTCAAAACCCAAGGAGAAAATAAAATAGCCTGGCGCCATAAAACTGGAAGATAATTCTGCTGGGGTAGTTCCATAATTAAATCCATCAAAAAATTGAGATCGAAAATTGAATAATGCAGATAAGAACCACTTTCCAGTGGTATCCATTTTATAACCAAATTTGCTCAAAAAGTCCATCCTATCATCGTTCTTTCTTCCGCCAGAACTAGAAGTATTTACATACCCAAGGTTCAAGTCCATGTTATTGTCCCAAACCTTACGCCCTTTTTGGTGGAATATATAATAGTTCAAATAGGTATTTGCAGCCAAAGAAAAATTATCGCCCCCGGCAGCCCAGTTACTCAAAGAGCCCTGAGACAAAGAAAATAAGAAGAGTCCTCCCCTTTTCCAAGCCCATTTTGTGGTATCGGCTTCTTTTTTAATGGTTCTAGAAGTTTCAGAACGTAATTTATTTACTACTACATCTTGTGCAGATGCCATAAAAACCAAAAAAACTCCAATAAATACTAGATATTTTCTCATCCTATTTTTTTTCAAAGCGCTAATTTAAAGCTTCTTGAGAAGTTTAACGAATGCAATGCTGACAATCTGGCACTAAACACCCGATTTTATGTATTTTCGCGCTCTAAATTTGGGTATTGATGGAAATGTTGGATTTATCTGGTAAAGTGCATGACGAGCAAAGACAGGGTGAAGCTTTTACACCCTCTAGCTCCGTTGAAAAAATCTATCAAAAGCATTTTTATATAGAAAGCTATGGTTGCGCTATGAATTTTTCTGATAGCGAGGTAGTTGCATCCATTCTTCAAGCAAATGGTTTTGGTCCAACCTCCCAATTTGAAGAAGCTGATCTGGTTCTGGTTAATACCTGTTCCATTAGAGAGAAAGCCGAACAAACCATTAGAAAAAGATTGACCGAATTTAGAAAAGCCAAAGAAAGCAAAAAAGGAATGCTAGTTGGCGTTTTAGGTTGCATGGCTGAAAGATTAAAGGCCAAATTGTTGGAAGAAGAAAAACTAGTGGATCTAGTGGTAGGTCCGGATGCCTATAGAAGTTTACCCTTATTAATTGAAGAAGCTAGCACTGGTCAGAAAGCGGTGAATGTATTATTAAGCAGGGATGAAACTTATGCTGACATTGCTCCTATTCGTTTAGATAGCAATGGCGTTTCAGCCTTTGTCTCTATTATGAGGGGGTGCAATAATATGTGTAGCTTTTGTGTAGTACCTTTTACCAGGGGCAGGGAAAGAAGCCGTGATGCACATAGCATTTTAGCTGAATCCATTGATTTATTTGAAAAAGGATACAAAGAAATTACCCTGTTAGGACAAAATGTAGATAGTTATTATTGGGTTGATGAAGTCAATGATATAACTATCACATTTGCAGCTTTATTAGAAAAAATTGCCTTGATTAGTCCTTTGCTCAGGGTTAGATTTAGTACTTCTCATCCCAAAGACATTAATGACGAAGTCTTGCATACCATTGCCAAGTACAAAAATATCTGCAATTACATTCACCTGCCTGTACAAAGTGGTAATAATAGAGTTTTACAGTTAATGAATAGGACTTATACCCGCGAATGGTATTTGGCCAAAGTAAAGCGAATAAGAGAACTTATTCCAGACTGTGGTATTAGTACAGATATTATAGCCGGATTTTGTTCAGAAACAGAAGAGGAACACCAAGAGACCATTTCAATTATGAATGAGAGTGTTTTTGACTATGCCTATATGTATTATTATAGTGAAAGACCCGGAACCCTTGCTGAAAGAAGGTATACCGATGATGTACCAGAAGAGGTTAAAAAAAGGCGATTACAAGAAATTGTTGATACCCAATACCAATTGTCTTTAAAGAGTAACCAAAATGATGTAGGCAAAACCTATCGCATTTTAATTGATGGTGAAAGTAAAAAGGATATTAATTTCTGGAAGGGCAGAAATGACCAAAACAAAGTGGCTGTTTTTCCAAAGGCAGACTTGAATTTGCAAATGGGAAACTATGTAGACGTAGAAATTCATAGCTGTACCAAGGGAACCCTTTTGGGAACTGCGGTTCCAGGAACCGAACATTGACAAACAGGATGGCAACATCCTTTAAAATAAATCCATGGATTTACAATCTATCAAAAACAGGTTTGGCATTATAGGTAATGCCACTGCATTAAATCATGCATTGAATACGGCTGTACAAGTAGCCGCTACAGACTTGACAGTGCTCATTGTTGGCGAAAGCGGTGTGGGTAAAGAAGTTTTTTCTCAAATTATCCATGCGCTCTCAAGTAGAAAACATAATCCATTTATTGCAGTAAACTGCGGGGCTATCCCTGAAGGCACAATTGACTCAGAACTATTTGGTCATGAAAAAGGTGCTTTTACAGGAGCTGTAGATAGCAGGAAGGGGTATTTTGAAACCGTAAGTGGCGGTACTATTTTCTTGGATGAAATTGGAGAAATGCCTTTAGGCACACAGGCCAGGCTTTTGAGGGTTTTGGAAACGGGTGAGTTTATCAGAGTGGGCTCTTCCAAGGTTCAAAAAACAGATGTAAGGGTTATTGCTGCAACCAATAGAGAGCTTTTGGAATTTACGCAAAAAGGGCGTTTTAGAGAAGACCTCTATTATAGATTAAGTACCGTTCCAATCAGGGTGCCTTCTTTAAGAGATAGAAAGGAAGACATTTTACTTTTGTTCAGAAAGTTTGTTGTTGATTTCTCAGAGCGATACAAAACCATTCCCGTTCAATTAGACGATGAAGCCAAACAATTGCTCATCAATCATGGTTGGCAAGGAAATGTAAGAGAGTTAAAAAATATTGCTGAACAGATTTCTGTATTGAGTACTAACCCGCAGGTGAATGGTTCAGAATTAAGAAAATTTCTACCTGAAAAAAATGGCAATAGATTACCTGTATTAGCCAATCAACCTGGTAATACTGCAGAATTCAACAACGAGCGAGAAATTTTATACAAGTTGTTTTTTGACATGAAAAAAGATGTCACTGAACTGAAAAAAATGTTTTTAGAGATATTGCAAAACCCTTCCTTAGCAGGGTCTGCAGCCAGTTTTACTAGGGACTCCCTTTTAAATGATTTTCATACAAGTAATGAACTGCCAGTTGCTTCTTCTAACAATATAAATAATGCAGTTAGCAATAATTTGCCTACCAATTATATCAACAACAATCAACAACCCGTGATTCTTGGTGAAGACAATATTCACCATCATGAAGAAATTGAAGAGTCATTGAATATTATGGACAAGGAAAAAGAATTGATTGTAAAAGCCCTGAAAAAACACAAAGGCAAACGTAGAGATGCCTCCCTTGATCTTGGTATCAGTGAAAGAACACTATATCGGAAATTAAAAGAATACGATATTGACGAATGATTAGATCAAACACAAACCTTCTTGTATGAAAAATAATTTTCATTTTTCCCATCCCAAAAAATTGCTCCTAGGCTTGCTCTTGCTCAGCCTTGCGGGTTGTGGCATCTATACTTTGAATGATGTGTCTATTGACTATACCAAGGTGAAGACCATTAAAGTCTTTTTTATAGAAAATAAAGCCAGTTATGTAAACCCACAATTGAGCCCCAAACTTTATGATAAGCTGTTGCAGAAAATCACCAATAGTACCAAGCTTACTAGAACCAATAATGATGACGCTCATTACCAAGTAACAGCAACCATTACAGGTTATAACCCCTCTCAAACAGTAGGTATTAGTGCCCAACAAGCCACCACCAACCGTTTAACAGTAACTGTCCACGTTTCATTGAAAAAGACTTTGGAAAATAAAACAGATGAGTTTGATGTAAGTAGAAGTGCTGATTTCTCGGCCAATCTTTCACTTCAACAAGCAGAAGGACAGTTACTAGATGAAATGGTTAGGAACCTAACCGATGAAATTTTCAACCATATCTTTTCGAACTGGTAATCAAATCGTACTTTTATCCCTATGAACGCATCTCAGGAAAAAGCATTATTCCATTTAACCGGACAGTCTGACCTTTCAAAGATTCAGGAATCCTCGTTAAAACAAATGGCTGCTGAATTCCCCTATTTTGCTCCTGTTCACTTATTCTTGGCAGAAAAATGGCAAACAATTGATTCCGCACAGTTTGAAGCAGCATCTCAAAAAGCCAATTTGTATTTTACAAACCCATATTGGCTTCATTACCAACTGATCAGTCATACTGTAAAATCAGAAATCTTAGATGCTGGTATTTCCTTAGAAACCATCATCAACCAGACCAACCAACCTAATTTCACCGGGCAACAAATAGAAAATATTCCTGATTTAACAGCTTCTGAGTCTAATAATCACCTACAGGCAGATCCTTTATTATTAGAAGCATCTTCAACAAGTAGCCCTGAAATTCCAATTGCTCCAGCATCTATTAGTAATAACATTTCCAATGACTTTAGTATTCCAACCATTGAAAGGGTCAAGGAAATGATGCGGAGTATTGACAAACAACCATATGTTGAGTCTACAGATAGCTTACCAGAAGGCATAAACGCAATTGCCCCAGAACTACCTATTGTTTCCGGAAAAACAGAACCAACAATAGTTGTTGAAACTGAAACTGCAGAAACTGTTCAAAGGAATGCTTACCCAGAGTTTAATATTGCAACTTCTCAAACAGAAGCATTAAATGATGAAGCTGATGATTATGAGGATGAAGCTCCATTAGAATCCTATAATGAAACTGCTGCAACAGCAGCTAGTAATGCCAAAATATCCAGTTTATTATCAGGCCAATTGGCCGATTTTAAAAAACCAGTAACCGATGCGGATCAATTGGGATTACCCAAAGACCCCATGCATACCATTGATTATTTTGCATCTCAAGGCATTAAGATAGATTTATCACAGATTCCTCAAGACAAATTAACCACTCACTTAAGAAGATTTACAGACTGGCTTAAGTATATGAAGTCTGAAAATCCTAACCCAGTTGACCTAGGAACCAGAAAAGATTTAGAGGAAGCTGTTGAATTAATAGCCCATAGTTCTAATGAATCTAAAGAGGTTTTAACTGAGTCAATGGCGGATGTTTTGCAAAAACAAGGGCAAATTGACAAGGCAATTCAGCTCTATATTAAATTAAGTTTCTTAAATCCTGAAAAATCCGCTTATTTTGCTGCCAAAATTCAACATTTAAAAGGTATACAATGATCATTTTGTTCTTAGTTCTGATTGTGCTTGCTTGTGCAGGTTTGGGTTTTGTGGTATTGGTTCAGAATCCCAAAGGTGGTGGCTTATCTGCCAATGTAGGCGGTATTAGCAACCAATTGATGGGTGTAAAGCAAACCACAGACGTACTTGAAAAAGGAACTTGGCTGTTTGCAGGTATTATTGCCCTGTTGGCTTTGTTCTCTAGTCTTTTCTTAAAAGGTGGCGCTTCTAGCAGCGTAGATAATTCTCTTTTACAAAAAGTGAATACTACTGGCGCAGCTCCTGCAGCACCAGCAACTCCAGCCAATACCGTTCCTATGAAGGCGGATTCTGGAAAAAAATAAGCTAATTGAAAAATTATTATGACCCTGTCTGCCGTGCAGACAGGGTTTTTATTTAATTTAAACGAATGAAATCCTTGGTTCGCGCCCTTTTCTGGGTTCTAATAGTTTTAGTAGGTATTGGCACTTGGATGGTGTTTGGCCATGGTACGGACTTTTCTGATTCACATAAGTATTTTACCCTTTCTACAGACGATGCTCAATCTGGAAAACCAGGAGAAGCATTGGAAGGAAAATCCCTGTTAAAACAACCATGGATGCTAGATCTTTTGATTTCAGTTTCTGGCAATCAAGGTAAAATCAAAGCAGGAAAATATGAGTTATTGAAAGGTCAAAGTCTCTGGAGCATAGCTAGAATGTTAAAAAATGGCCGTCAGGCTGAAATTAAATTAGTCATCAACAGAATCAGAACCAAAGAAGATTTTGCCCATTTAATTGCCAGTAAATTTAACCAAGACAGTTTGCAAGTATTGGCATATTTAAATAACCCTGACTCCCTAAAACAATGGGGGGTTGATACTGGAACAGTTTTCACTACCATTATTCAGGACAGTTATTTATTTTATTGGAATAGTTCTTTGAACAAAATTTTCCAAAGACTTTACGACGCCAAAAATCAGTTTTGGAATAAAAACAATCGTTTGGCTAAAGCAGAAGCCATGGGTTTCAAACCAGAAACAGTCTATATTCTGGCTTCCATTGTAGACGAAGAAACCAATTATGATGCTGATAAATTCAAAATTGCCAGTGTTTATATTAATCGATTGCAGAAACAAATGCCCCTTCAGGCTTGTCCTACTATTAAGTTTGCCATGCGCGATTTTACCCTTACTAGAATTTATGAAAAATATTTAAGTAACCCTTCTCCCTATAATACTTATAAATTCAAAGGTTTACCTCCGGGTCCAATTTGTACCCCATCGCCCAAAACCATTGATATAGTTTTGGAGGCACCTAAAACCGACTATTTGTTTTTTGTTGCTAAAAGCGATTTTAGCGGATACCACCATTTTAGTAATAATTACAAAGAGCATGATGCTTATGCTAAGGAATACCAAAAAGCATTGGATATTTACATGGCCAAAAAAGCAAACACACATTGACCAAACTGGAACGCATTATTGTTACTTCAAAACCTGTTAGTTATTTAATCAGGCAAAGCAAGGAAATCTACATTCCAGGTTTTCAGGGAATTCCTTTGTATGATGTGGTGCAATTTTTTTTCATGCAGGTGAGAAGAATTGGACTTAATGATCGTGCGTCTGTGATAGCTTTTCACTTAATCATGGCCATACCGGCTGCCTGTTTGTTTTTATTTTCTCTTATCCCCTATTTACCTGGTTCAGAGGATTTTAAAAATGAACTTCTCTCACTTACCAAGGATCTTACGCCCAATAAAAACACTTATTTATTAATAGCCGATTTTTTAAATGACTATTTTGAAAAATCTCAAGGTGGCCTAATTTCCTTTGGGTTTTTATTGGTGATTTTCTATGCTTCCAATGCCATGATGGGGATTATTAGAACATTTGATAAATCTATCCTTGACGCCAAGACCTATTTCATGCACAAGCGCTGGAGGGCAATTAGACTAACCATTATCTTAATTTTATTGGTCATTTGTGCCGTTTTCTTTTTAATGGGACACGATGCCATGGAATCTGTTTTAAAACGGCTGTTTGGCATGCGAAAACGGGTTCATTTGGGTTGGTGGGAAAATACCAGGTGGATGGTCATTGTATTACTGATTTTCTTGGGAATTTCTTTGATTTACAAGTTTGCTCCATCGGTAGAAAAAAGATGGAAATTGGTTTCACCTGGATCCTTACTGGCAACATTTTTAACGCTTGCAACCACTATTGGATTTTCTTATTGGGTCAATCATTTTGGACGCTATAATAAGGTTTATGGCTCCATTGGAACCGTATTAGTGATCATGCTACTTATTGAATTGAATGCACTCATCTTGCTCATAGGTTTTGAGCTCAATGTTAGTATCACTTATCTACAAAAGAAAGTAGCCGAAAGAAATAAATTAGAGTTGGAAACCAAATAATTATTTCCTTTTCAATTGCCTTAAATCTTTAAATCGGAACTTTTCTTTTTTCTTACTCCATACGGCTACTAAGGCTTCCTCTCTTTGAACCGAAACGCTTTTTTGATGATAGTGTCCTGCTTCATTTTTTTGCCTATACGCTTCATATATACTGATAGCACAGGCCACTGATATATTCAGGCTTTGAATCATTCCAACCTGAGGAATGATAAAATTTCCATCTGCCACCTGACGCATTGCTTCACTTACCCCATCGTGTTCATTACCAAAAACCAATGCTACGGAACCTGTAGCAAAATCAATATCATATAAATCAATAGCGTCTGAAGTAAGATGGGTTGTTAGTATGGTCTGATATAATGGACGGATCATACTCATACAGGCTTCCACAGAATCAAATTGGTGAATGGTTAACCACTTTGCAGCGCTACTACTACTTTTAGGCCCAAACCTTGGATGTTTGGGAATATTGGTGGTAATGATATAAATATCTTGAATGCCTACAGCGTCACAGGTTCGCATAACAGCAGAAATATTGTGCGGATCCTCTACATTTTCCAAGACAACTGCAAGGTTAAATTGCCTTTTTGTCAATACTGATTCAAATTTTGCTAGCCTTTCAGGTGTCATGAGTTAAAAATGAGTACAAAACTATCCTTTTCTAAGGTTGGCATTAAAAAATTGTCCCAAACTCATTCGAAAAAACAGGGCAGTGAACGAAAAATCTTCAAATTTTATTGTATTTACCTACCAACTATCTTGTATTTTTAGCTGTTTTTAACTATTTTTTACCATAAAAAGAAAAATCCTATTATTTAATTACTATTTTTATCAACGTATTAATCCCTATCTACGCCCTAATCCAGCGTAATTGTAAATCAAACGTACCCACATGTTAAACACAGAAAATGTTCGTGGAGAACATATATTGTGGCTTACCCCCATGGTATATACTTGGCTGGCCAGCTACACTGCTCCAGTACAAATGGTCCTGTTCTTCTTTCACAACACCTATTACGTGTTGAGCTTTTTGACTAGCGCAATTGTTTTCATAGTCCTGATTGGAGTTCCTTATTTACTCCATAAATACTTCAGAGAAAATGAGACCAGAAGCATTATTATTTCATGGATGCATATCCTGAGCTCAGTTTTTTTAATGGTCGGCATTTTGATGATTTATACTTATACCCCCCCTATTAACCGAGAATGGAGGTATTATCCAATATTGAGTCCAAATTTTGAAAGATGGAGAACCATGAATGATATGGCAATCGTCCTATTTCAATTGTTTGTAGGTATTCAAATTCTTTTCACTGTATATGGTTTAACCAAACTATTATTTCAGAGAAAGTACGAACAAAAAAATCTCCAGGAATTGGAGTATGCTTACGAGATGAATCCAATGGTGAATCAGATTTCCCAATACTGATGCTATTGTTTATCATAAAATAAACCGGCCCGTAACCCCGGCACCCCAATGAAACAAAAGAGGCTGTCTCAACATTTTGAGTCAGCCTCTTTATTTTTTTCTTCAATAAGTAATTATTTAAAAAGGTTCAAAGAGGGCCTTTTATGAAAATAACACTTACCCTATATACAATTTTAGAATTGAACACGTATTCCTAGTCCCGCTGCCCCTAATAATGTAACAGTACCAAAATCAAATTGAATGCCTTTAGCCATATCTTGGCTTAATAATAAAGGGCCATCCATATCAACGTAATCTAGTTGAGGTAGAAAATTGGCAACGGCTGCTGCTCCAATACTAGATTCATTCATACTACCCATCATAATTTTCAAACCTAATTCTCGGCCTTTTTCAATCATTCTTCTTGCGGGTGTAAGACCACTACATTTGGTCAATTTGATATTGATTCCATGAAAATGATTGGCACAGCGCAGCACATCTTGTTCAAACACACAGGATTCATCTGCAAATAAAGGCAATGATGATTCTTGATATAGCTGTTGCATACCCTCCCAATTATCTTTGGCGAGTGGTTGTTCTATCATTTCTACGCCAAGCTCAGCCAATTGGGGAATCTTTTCTTTGGCTTCCTCTAAGGTCCAACCAGCATTGGCATCTACTCTTATAATAGCATCAGTTTCAGCTCTTAGCGCCTTGATGATGGCTATATCTTGATCTGTACCCAATTTCACTTTATATACAGGCCATGGCTGCTCTTTCATTTTGACCAACATCTTGTCAATATTGTCAATTCCAATAGTATAATCTGTAACTGGGGTGTTTTCCCAATTAGTATTCCATAACTGGTACAATTTCTTTCCTTTCATATTTCCAAACAAATCCCAGGCTGCCATGTCTAAAGCACAAACTAAAAAAGGATTTTCTGGAAACAAATGGTGTAAATAATGCCAATACCGTTCAGGATCTGTTAGTGCAAATTTTTCAACCATCCGCTTTTTAGATTCCAAATCGGCTACCATCTGCTCTACAGTAATATTATAATAAGCAATTGCTGGAGCTTCTCCAAAGCCTATAAAATTTCCAATTGAAAGTGCCACCACCAAAGAAGGTTGGTGGGTTTTGGTTCTGCCATTAGAAATAGTAAAAGGGTATTTAAATGGAAGTTCCTTTTGCCAATATTGCAATATCATGCCAAGATGTTTAAAACATTCAACGGGTAACTATCTGCCACTTGCTTGTATAGACTGGGCAAAACTTTCATTAAAGTTAGTTGCTTCCATAAGCTGTTCCAAAGTCATTTGCATGCGATACCTCCAGTAATGTTGCGAGTTGGCTGGTATATTTATTCGTTCATCATTGGGATTCTCCCTTCTAAGAGTAACATCCATTCCTAGAAGATCTTGTAATTGAAACACACTCCACATTGCAGGAGAATAAAGATGCTGTAAAACAATGGCTTTGTTAATCCATGCTTCACAGAAAAATGGTGCTTCGCCCCATTGACCTAATTCCGAATTATAAAACTGCTGGGTAGCCTTACTGTCTTCTTCCCACCAACCTCTAATAGTACTCATATCATGTGTAGAAGGTGTTACCACACTTAAATATGGGGCGTCATTGGGATGGAAAAATTGCTTTTGAGAATCTTTGGGCATTCTTTGAATTTCTAAACTCAATAAACCCAGTTGTTGCATCACATCTGGAACACAGGAAGGCACCATTCCCAAATCTTCCCCACAAACCAACATATTAGTGACTCTTTTCAAGGCAGGTAACTTTTGCATAGCTTCTTGCTTCCAAAAATCGTCCTGTCTTTTAAAGAAATAATCTAAGTATAAATTCTTTAATTCCGTTTGGGTATGACTATCCAAATTGCGGAAAGAGCTAGTAGCATCCATCCCTATTCTACAATGGAATTGCTGACCTTGTGAACCTTGTACTTCAAATAAAAGTACATTGCTAATCAAATCATACAATCCTTGTTTTAGTTTTTGATGATAGCTATCATTGGCTAATGGCTTAAAATGAGCTTCAACTTTACGTTGTGTATCAAAAGCAGGTTGTAATTTATAACCCCCATAACCATCTTTCTCAAGAAACTGTTGTTTTACGGTTTCATTGTCATAGCCAAATACCTCCCACAAAATATTTTCGGTGATATAAGGACTGGTATACCTATAAAAATCAAACCAAATATGCTTGCTATTAAATTCATTAATATGAATAGGAATTGCAGGTACAAAATAACCCATAATGCCTTCTACCGCATCCATTGGAATACTCCATATTCTAAAAAATCCTAGAATATGGTCAATTCTAAATGCATCAAAATAGTAATGCATTTGCTCAAATCTTTGTTTCCACCAAGCAAAACCATTCTCCAACATTTTTTGCCAATTGTAGGTAGGGAAACCCCAATTCTGACCTTTAATGGCAAAACCATCAGGAGGAGCCCCCGCCTGCATATCCATATGATACAATTCAGGATGTTGCCAAGCGTCAGCGCCATAGCGATATATACCAATAGGGATATCTCCTTTTACAATAATACCATTTTGGTGGGCGTATTCAGTAGCAGACTTGAGTTGTAAGTGAAGTTGGTATTGTATAAAATAGTGCAAACAAATTCCATCATAGGCATCTGATCCTTTTTGTATTAATTCAGCAATTTCTGTTTCATTATAATGTTGATATGCTGGCCACTGATTAAAATCGGCAGTGCCATAATTATCACGCAAATAACAGAATACGCTATATGGTTCAAGCCAATGTTTGTTTAATTCAAAATAATGGGCAAATTCTGTATTCTTTTGAAAGCTTGACTTTTGAGCAACAAATACTTCGCGCAGAAATTCAAGCTTAATTTGGTTCACCGTTTCATAGTCTACTTCCTCTAATGCATTCAAACCTGGGTGCTCTCTTTTAATTCTATCTAATGATGGTTGGGTTTTCTTGTCTGCTAATAAATCCAAATTTAAAAACATGGGATGCAAGGCAAAAGCAGAAATGGCCGCATAGGGATAAGAATCTGTCCAAGTATGGGTAGCTGTAGTATCGTTTACCGGCAAGATTTGAATCATTTTCAACCCTACCTGCTTGGCCCAATCTACCAAAACTTTAAGGTCTGTAAATTCACCAACTCCTAGACTCTTCTCTGTTCTTAAACTAAAAACGGGAATGGCCACACCTGCTCCCTTCCAATTTAAATTAGGAAGCACCATGAATCCATCATGTATTAAAGTTTGTTGTTCAGGTAAGTTAACGTCATATAAAACCCTATTATTTCCCTGCTCAAATTGTAAAAATTGCTTGGTCTCAGTGTCATAAATCCCATATTTATATGCCATGGGAAATATTTCCTTAGAAAGGTCTAATGAAACAGTATAATAAGCTTCTTCTTCTTGTCTAGAAAGTAAAATGGGTTTGTCTGTTTCCCATTTATTTAATCCCTTGCTACTACCTAACAAACAAACTGTTTGCCCTTTTGGTAGCAATGGAGTTTTTACTTTAAATACATGGGTAGTCTTTTTGGGAATAGTAATTTTTACTGGAGTCCTATTAGCTTTTAAAAGCACGTTAGCAAAGGGTTCTGTATAAAAAGCATTCTCAAAATATCCCCCAAAATTCCAAGAATCAATACTAATAAGATGGGAGCAATTCCAATTTTTTGGTACTATTAGTTTATCATTTCCTGCATCTAAACTGTTGCTACCATCCGTATTTTGTAAAATGTATTGGTATTGTAATTCTTGCACTAAACCATTAGACCCAAAGTCAATGCTTACTGCCCATAAATCATCATTTTGGTATTGTAAAGGAATGGCTTTTTGCAAGTCTCCATCACCCAATAAAGGATGATTTCCTGTAATCAAAATTGCTTGACCATAAACAGTATGATACCTTAATTGGAACCGAATGGTTTGAAGATTGGTTCCATTAGACTTTTCCACTATTATTTTTGTTTTGTCTGATTTTTTTGCTGGTGCTTTAGCTTCCACTTTTTTGGGTGTAACTTTTTTAACCGCTGGCTTTACAGGCGATTTAGCAATCCTCTTTTTTTCCGTATCCAAGGTCCTCGTTTTTGTACTGTAAAGCTAATTAAAACAATGTGTATTTCAAACACAATAAATGGCAATTTTATTAGCTTAATACTAATTCTGCCGCTTTTTCACCAATCATGATGACTGCTGCATTGGTATTTCCAGAAACAATGGTGGGCATGATTGAAGCATCGGCAACCCGTAATTTCCTAATTCCTATTACTTGCAGACTAGGATCAACTACTGACATAGCATCTTGCCCCATTTTGCAAGTACCAACTGGATGATAAAGGGTTTCTAAGCTTTTAAGAATATGTTCCATTAGTTGTTCATCACTGGCAGGCATTGCTGGAAATACAATCCCTTCTGGGCAGATTGTTTTAAAGCTATCTGTATTGACAATGGCAATAGCTTGTTTTAAGGCCTTTAGTAATATTTCCCTGTCTTTTGGATTACTAAGCAAATTTGGCTGGATTAAGGGAGCTTCCTTTGGATTAGCACTGTTTAAAGCTATATATCCCCTACTTTCTGGTCTTATCAGGATTGAAAGAATACCAAATCCATCTTGCTTGGCAAAGGTTTCTAAACGATAAATATCGGTTGTATAATCATCTGCAATACCAATAGGAGCAAAATGAAGTTGTATATCAGGCCTATCAAGGGAATCATCAGACTTGATAAAAGCATTGGCTTCTAAAGGACTATTTCCCAATGGGCCTTTTTTCAACAACTGGTGTTGCATTAAGGCTTTGAACATATTCCATGGCTTAATAAGACTATTACCCGTTGGCAAATTACTTAAGCCACTCACCCCAGACCAAACATGATCTTGCAAATTTTTTCCAACACCTGGAAGATGTTTTAACACATCAATTCCATGCTTTCTTAATTCTGCTTGGTCTCCAATACCTGAGAGCATGAGTAGCTGGGGCGATTGTAAAGCACCAGCACAAAGAATCACCTCTTTGTTACAATTGATTCTTTCTGAATTACTATCATGGGTTAATACTTCAACTCCAACTGCTGAGCCATCTTCAATAATCACCCTTTTCACCAATGTTCCAGTTCTAATTGTGAGATTAGACCTGTTCATTACTGGTTTTAAAAAAGCCTTTGCAGTACTATGACGTTGATTGTTTTTGATAGTGAATTGTAAAAGACTTGCACCAATTTGATCTTCCCCATTGTAGTCTGGATTTTCTGGAATCCCATTTTCTTTGCAGCCATCTATAAAAACAGCAGCCAATTCAGAAGGTTGTTTGGAAAAAGTAACATTCAATAAACCATCTTGACCATGATAAGGTTCCCCTAACTGTTCATTGGATTCTGACTTTTTAAAAAAGGGGAGCACAGATGCATAATCCCAACCAGGATTACCTAGAGAAGCCCACTCATCAAAATCAGCCTTATTGCCTCTTACATAGGCCATGGCATTGGTAGAACTGCTTCCTCCCAAAGTTTTCCCTCTAGGGATAAAGATTTTTCTTCCTAAAACATGGTCTTGTGGTTCTGTCCAAAAAGCCCAATCAACATCGCTATGATTTAACTTGGTATAAGCGCCAGGAATATGAATTTCTAATTTCTTATCGGGTTTTCCAGCTTCAATGAGTAATACTTTATTAGATTTTTGCTCACTCAATCTATTGGCCAAAACAGCACCTGCTGAACCAGCACCAACTATAATATAATCGTATGACATTGTATAAATATAGTTTAATTACTGAAGCTACTAATGTTGCGTTAAAATCAAAGCAAGCTTTGAGCCATAAGCCAGTACTTGCCCCTATATTTGCTATACTAACAAATGTTCGCATATGAATACCACCTATAATAGCAATGAAGATTGGATGAAACTATTAATCAGTAAAACCAACCAACATTTACAACAAATTCATTTGGGTGGTGGCGCCAAATCAATGGCCAAACAAAAGGAACGCAATAAACTGAGTGCCAGAGAACGGATTAATTATCTCTGTGACAATGAGCGACCCTTTGTAGAAATTGGCGCATTTGCTGGTTTTGAAATGTATGAAGCCGAAGGCGGATGCCCAGCTGGAGGTACAGTTGCTGGGATTGGATATATCAGTGGACAACAAGCTGTGATTGTAGCAAATGATCAAACTGTAAAAGCAGGTGCTTGGTTTCCAATTACAGGTAAGAAAAACCTGCGCATGCAAGAAATTGCCATGGAAAATAAATTACCCATCATCTACTTGGTAGATAGTGCTGGAGTTTACTTACCCATGCAAGATGAAATTTTTCCAGACAAGGAACATTTTGGAAGAATTTTTAGAAATAACGCCCGAATGAGTGCCATGGGAATTACCCAAATTGCTGCCGTGATGGGGGCCTGTGTTGCTGGCGGAGCCTATCTGCCCATCATGAGCGATGAAACACTGATGGTAGAAGGTAATGGAAGTATATTTTTAGCAGGATCTTATTTGGTCAAAGCTGCTATTGGTGAAAATATTGACAATGAAACGCTAGGAGGCGCAATCACCCATACAGAAATCAGTGGTATTGCAGACTATAAATTTCCTACTGAAGAAGCCTGTTTAGATCATATCAAATTATTAATGGGTAGTCTTGGAGACAAACCCAAAGCTGGTTTCAATAGAAAGACACCAGCCCTTCCTCAAAAAGCAACTGAAGAGATTTTGGGACAAATGCCAATGGGTAATGCCAAGCCTTATGATATGTTAGAAATCATAGAAAGATTGGTAGATGAAAGCAAATTTGAACAGTTTAAACAAGATTATGGCAAATCCATTTTATGCGGCTATGCAAGAATTGATGGTTGGTCAGTGGGCATTGTGGCCAATCAACGCTTAGTGAGCAAAAACAAAAAAAGCGAAATGCAAATTGGAGGTGTTATCTATAATGATAGCGCGGATAAAGCTGCGCGATTTATCATGAATTGTAACCAAAAAAAGATTCCATTGGTATTCTTGCAAGATGTTACTGGGTTTATGGTAGGAAGTAGAAGTGAACATAGTGGCATCATCAAAGACGGTGCAAAATTGGTGAATGCAGTAGCTAATTCAGTGGTACCCAAAATCACCATCATTATTGGTAATAGTTTTGGGGCAGGCAATTATGCTATGTGTGGCAAGGCTTATGATCCAAGGTTTATATATGCATGGCCATCGGCCCGAATTGCAGTAATGGGAGGAGACCAAGCTGCTAATACCCTCTTACAAATTCAGGTAAGTACCTTAAAAGCCAAGGGACAAATAATAACCCCTGAAGAAGAAAAAAAATTATTAGATACCATTAAAAATAAGTACGAAAAACAAACATCTCCTTTTTATGCTGCTGCTAGGCTTTGGGTAGATGCTATTATAGAACCTACAGATACTAGAACATTGATTTCCGAAGCCATCAATGCAGCAAATCATAACCCTGATATGGAAGCATTTAAAACGGGTGTATTTCAAGTTTAATCTGAGATATTTCTTCCCTATCTGTTCAATTCTTGTGCTATTTAAGTTTCTTTGTTAGAATTAAAAGCATGGAACTGATGGAATATCCTATTTACATAATTGATGCATTTACAGATAATTTGTTTGGAGGCAATCCTGCCGCTGTTTGTCCTTTGGAAACCTGGTTGCCCGATGAATTAATGCAACAATTAGCGGCTGAGAATAATTTATCCGAAACCGTTTTTTTTGTTCCTGAAGCAGATGGATTTTATATCCGCTGGTTTACCCCAGGAACAGAAGTAAAATTGTGCGGGCACGCTACGCTTGCTTCTGCACATGTATTGTTTAGTATTTTAAACTACCCTTCTGATAAAATTATTTTTTATTCTAAAAGCGGGCCATTACAGGTTTCTAGGAATGAAGACCAAAGCATCACGCTTAACTTTCCGTCCAATCCTCCAGAACAGGTTGATTTAATTCCTGAAGGATTATTAGAAGGATTGGGCATTGGACCAGTGCCGGTATTTAGTACCTCTTTTGATTATATGGTGGTATTGCCCAATCAACAAGCTATTCTTGATCTTAGCCCAGATTTTAGCAAACTGGCTCAAGTAAAAGCACGCGGTGTTATTGCAACAGCAAAAGGATTGGAAAGCGATTTTGTATCAAGGTGTTTTTATCCTCAAAGTGGTATTAATGAAGATCCTGTAACCGGTTCCGCACATACCATTATGACCCCCTATTGGGCGGCTCATTTTCAGAAGACCAGTTTAACTGCCTTTCAATTGTCTAGCAGAAAAGGGTTTCTCCAACTAGAATTATTGGGTAATAGAGTTACAATGACTGGAAATGCAATTACTTATTTAAAAGGCCATTATCAAGTATAATATTGGGCACATCAACTATGCAAGAAAAACATCCTTTACGCATTTATACTGATGGATCTTCTAGAGGCAACCCTGGAAGAGGTGGTTATGGCGTAGTCTTAATTTGGGGTCAAGCCAGAAAAGAATTGTCTTGTGGTTACCGATTAACAACCAATAACAGAATGGAGCTCTTGGCTGTAATTAAAGCTTTGGAATCATTGAATAAAAAAAATATTGCAGCTACTATCTATACAGACAGTCAATATGTAGTTAATACAGTTGAGAAAAAATGGTTGGATAATTGGATCAAAACAGACTTTAAAGGAGGAAAGAAAAACAAAGACTTATGGATGATTTTTCACCGCTTAAGAAAGGATTTTCAATTAAGATTTGTTTGGGTGAAAGGGCATGCTGATAATGCCATGAACAACCGATGTGATGAATTAGCAACAGCAGCGGCAGACGGAGGGAATCTATTGGTTGATGAAGGTTATGAATTGGAGCATGGTTAGTTGCAATAGAAAAGCCGCATCACTGCGGCTTTTCTATTGGTATATTTTAAAATGAACAATTAAGCAACCTGCTTATTGCCATAGGCATTTCTAAGAAAATAATATCCGCCAAAAAGAATGGCAGAAAATACAATGGTACCTGCAACTGAATTCTGATAGAAAGGTATGCCATCTGTTAAAGTAAGGATTAATCCATTAAAGGTCTTGGGATGGTTGTATCCACCTCCTCCCATCCAAACCATGCCATTTGAAAGCAAGAAATAAACGGTTGGTGCACCAAGACTAGCAATAACTACTTTACCAATCTTCATACTACTAATCATGAATCCAAAAACAGTTAGGGATGCAATTAATAGGTAGTTCATCCATTGACCACTATAAAATCCCTGAATATCAGAATATCCCAGACTATATAATCCTTGATACAAAAGATCCGAAAGAAACATAGACAGAACTGGCAAGGCAAAAGCCCATTGTTTGTTTTTTACAAAAAAAGCGCCTCCAAACAAAGCCATAGCAATCTGTGGTGCAAATCCATAAGGCCTATTAGGTATAATGCGATATACTGCGGCTACAACTACCAACAGCATTAAAGAGATAAATAGATTTTTATTCAATTTCATTATTGTCAATTTCAAGGCAAAAATAGGCGAAAATAGATTCGATAAAAGCTTTTTTGGCAATTTGTGAAGAACGCGGGTATAAGCTATACAAAAGCCTTGTACAGCGTACATTCTCCAGAACTTTGAATTTCATAAGCCGCTCCTGGTAACATACAAAGGGCCTCTCCTTTTTTGACAACTAGGTGATTGTTAATCACTGCCCCTCCTTCTGTAATTATAAATAGTTCTAAACCCTCTGTACTATTAGCATAACTGCTATTACCATGTAAGGAAATTCTGCTTATGGCAAAATCTGGTACTGGACAAGGATAATTTTTCTCTCCTATTCTAATTTCAGTACCCTTCATTACATTGGGTATGATTCCTTCAAAAAGGGTATGTTTCATTAATTCTGGCACATCAATATACTTGGGTGTAAGCCCCCCTCTTAATACATTATCACTATTAGCCATCAATTCTATATTCTGACCTTCTAAATAGGCGTGTGGCAGTCCTGCACCTTGAAATACCGCTTCACCAGGTTTTGCATTGACAATATTGAAGAAATAGATAGAAAATACCCCTTTATCAATATCGCCAATAGGCTGGCCATTTTCAAATAATTTTGCCACCCACCATCCTGGATCAGCCTTGGTCAATTCTCCATCCGATTTTCTACGAATTTCCCTTTTGACAACCTGTATTAAAAATATATTGGCTTCTTGTTGTGTCATTTCCATGACAAATTGGTACAATGCTTTGTACCCCTCTCTTCTAAATAATGGCAAGAGAATATTGAATTCCTGAACCTCTTCTAATGTTTTTTCAAGAAGTGATTTCTCTTTAAACCCATGCAATAACCAAAAATCACTTAATGCTACCATTACTTCTGGTTTGTGATTTCGGTCTTTGTAATTTCTGTTGGGAGCATTAATGGGTATGCCTGCAGCCTCTTCTGCATCAAAACCTTTTTCTGCCTCAGCTTTAGTTGGGTGCACTTGAATAGACAACATGTCTTTTACATCCAACACTTTTAACAAATAAGGCAATTCTCCAAATTTTTGATAAACTTCCTTGGTCAATGCCGCTTCTGGATCCTTATTTATCAAATCACTTAACAAAACTTCTCCCTCAGCTGTCTGCAATGCAGAGGATGCAGAAGGGTGCGCTCCCATCCAATATTCTGCAAAAGGTTTGTTTTCAGCATTGGGAATGCCCAACAAATCTGGAATAAAATGAAACCCACCCCAAGCATAGTGTTGATTAAATCCTTTTAGTTTGAAAATTTTGATTGGCTCTTGCATTGTTGGAATTTTAAACATTTGGGAACTTGAATACTTTAAAACGGCTATAAGCCGATAAAATTGTCCAATGTATCAGAACCATCAAACAGGAAAGACCGGTGAAAATGCCGCTGTCTTATTTCTTGAAGATTTGGGGTACCAAATTCTAGAACGAAACTGGAGGCACCATCATTTAGAATTAGATATTATAGCAAACAAGGGAAATATGCTACACATTATAGAAGTTAAAACTAGGCATTCCCTTGAATATGGTTGGCCCGAACAAAGCATTAGTAAGAATAAAATGCGTTTCTTGAAAAATGCGGCTGAAGCCTACCAATTCCAACACAAACAATGGAAATACCTACAATTCAACGTAGTATCCATCACTATGGAGTCAAACTGTATAAAAGAAATATTCCTACTAGAAGATGTTTACTTTTAATTGATTATCAGTGTCTTACTACTTGTTAATGGGAATTAATTAAAAATGGTCAACGTTATTTAGGCACGGACACTCTTTTCACTCTTCACTTTTATCTCTTCACTTTCTTCTTCCTCCTCTCTTCACTCTTCACTTCTTCTTCTTCTCCGGCTTCACCCCTTGCTCCAACATCTTTTCAACCATTTTATAGGTTGCTGGGCAATAGCTCACATTTTGCTGGTGTACATGAATATAAGTAGTCATCCTTTTTTTCTTTAAATGCGGAAATCCGGCACAATCATCTGGTCTTACTTCGTAGATACTACACATATTATTATCCAGATTCAAGAATTGACAAGGCTGTTTTCTATTCATCCAGTCCCCGTCTTTTTTATCATAAAACAACCATTTCTCCTTGAATTCAGGCACACTCATTTCTACATGAGCCGCAATTCTTTTAAGGTCTTTATTGGTAAAAGTGGGTGACATAGACTTGCAACAATTGGCACAACTTAAACAATCTACTTCTTTCCAAACTTCTGCATCAATCTTCTCAGCTATTTTGTCCAATCCCCTTGGTGGATTTTTCTCAATCTTACCCAAATAGCTTTTAAATGCTTTTTGGTGGTGTCTCACTTTTTGTTTGAAGGATCTCAGATTCACTAACATATTGGCACTTAGGTTTGGTGATGGCATTCAGCGAATTTAAGGATTCATGTAATATGAGCCACTGTTAGAGAAAAAGGTTTCTCGGAATTAGTACCGATATTTGAATTGTTAGCTTGATTTTGCAAGAATAGTTTTTATCAAGATGTGGGAACCTTATAAAAAAGGATACAAAGCTTATCTACAATTAGAGCGTTCTATGAGTGAACACTCAGTAGATGCTTATTTGCATGACGTAGAAAAATTAACTCAATGGATTCAATTGAGTAAAGACCTCAAAAGCCCATCAGACATAGATTTAAAAGACTTGCAAACTTTTGTAAAATGGATTGGAGAACTGGGCATGACTGCCAATTCTCAAGCAAGAATTATCTCAGGCATTAGAAGTTTTTACAAATACTGTTTAATGGAACAGATTTGCAAACAAGACCCCTCTACCCTTTTGGAAGCACCCAAAACCAAAAGAAAACTTCCAGATACTTTGAGCTTTGAAGAAATAGAACTAGTTATTGCTCAAGTAGATCAAAGTAGCCCAGAAGGCGCCAGAAACAAAGCCATATTAGAGACCATGTATAGCTGTGGTCTTAGGGTAACAGAATTAATCAATTTAAAAATATCCTGTTTTTATCCTGATCTTGGTTTTGTAAGGGTAACCGGAAAAGGAGATAAAGAAAGACTGGTGCCCATTGGAAGAGATGCTATTAAGTATATTTTATTGTATACCAATCATACCAGAAATAGTCAACCCATTCAAAAAGGTTTTGAAGACATTATCTTCTTAAATAGAAGAGGAAAAGGACTTAGTAGGGTGATGATTTTTTATATTATCAAAGAGATGGTAAACAAAGCCGGTATTCAAAAAAACGTCTCACCCCACACATTCAGACACTCATTTGCTACGCATTTGGTAGAAGGCGGGGCCGATCTTAGGGCCGTTCAAGAAATGCTAGGACATGAAAGCATTACTACTACTGAAATATATACCCATTTAGACAGGGATTTTTTGCGCGATACCTTACAACGCTTTCACCCTGCTTACCAATCATAGTTTTTCCACATTCCGAAATTCCAATATTTAAAAAACATTGGATGTATAGTTTGCATGCTTTAGGTTTGCAGGTCTAAAACAAGTACACATGAAAAAAATCCTTTTGCTTGCCTCTATGGCCTGGGGTTCTTTTGCTTTTGCGCAAATTAACATGCCAGCACCTAGTTCTACCCAAACCATTACCCAAGATTTTGGGATGGGAAAAATCACACTCGTATATTCTAGACCAAATATCAAGGGAAGATCTTTGCTCAAAGACAATAGTGATCTTGCTCCTTTGGGTAAGCTTTGGCGCTTGGGTGCTAACGCTGCAACTAAAGTGAAATTTACAGACAATGTAACTATTGGAGGAAAATTACTGGATACCGGTTCTTATGTTTTATATGCCATTCCTGGTAAAGAATATTGGGATATCGTGGTAAACAAAGGGCTCAACAATTGGGGTACCGATGGTTATAAAGAAAGTGAAGACGTTGTAAGGGTTAAAGTAAGGGCAGAGAAATCAGCTACTACTTATGAAACTTTTACCATGCAATTGGGTGCTATTCAAGCAGAAACTTGTGAAATCAGTATTAACTGGGGTAATTCTTTGGTGCGTGTACCTGTTAGTACAAATGTAAAATCTAGGTTGAAAGCTCAGATTGAAAAAGCATTGGATGCAGACAAAGTAAATCCAGCCCTTTATCAAACTGCTGCCAATTTTTATTTTGAAATGGACAAGGATTTGACCAAGGCCCTTGCCAATGCCAAAAAAGCTACTGCAGCCACTCCTAATGCTTTTTGGTTATTCTTGTTACAAGCTAAAATTGAAAAAGAATCAGGTGATAAAGTTGCTGCTAAAGCCAGTGCTGAAAAATGCATTAGCCTAGCAACCGCCGCCAAAAATGATGACTATGTAAAAATGGCCAATGATTTGATTAAGTCATTGTAATACTAATCATAACCCATCGCGCAAGCGAGATGGGTACCATATTAACTAAAAAGCCCCAAAGAAATTCTTTGGGGCTTTTTAGTTATTTAAAGCAATGCTTCCATTCCTCATCTCTCATTCCTAACCTCTCATTCCTCACTTTCTTCCTTCACTCTTCACTCTTATCTCTTCACTTTTCACTTATCCTGCCATATCCGGAATAGCTTCCACTTTGTATGCACCAGCATCAAGCTTGGCCTTGGTTTCAGTAAATGCTACCAAAGTTTCTTCAATATCCTGATCAGTATGAGCTGCCGTAGGAATTAAACGATAAATGATATGCCCTTTAGGGATAACTGGATAAACAACAATAGAACAGAAAATCTTATAGTTTTCACGCAGATCCATGACCATGGCTGTGGCTTCTTCTACTCCACCCTTCATGTAAACTGGGGTTACTGGAGTATCTGTTTTACCAATATCAAAACCGCGCTCTTTTAAACCATTTTGCAATTTTTGAGCATTGCTCCACAATTTGGCTTTAAGTTCTGGTTGTGTTTTCAACAATTCCAAACGCTTCAGATTACCCAATACAATTGGCATAGGTAAGCTCTTGGCAAATATCTGAGAACGAATATTGTAACGGATAAAGTCAATAATAGCTTTATCACCTGCCATAAATGCACCAATAGAAGCCATTGATTTAGCAAAAGTGGAGAAATATAGGTCAATAGCGTCTTGACATCCTTGTGCTTCACCAGCACCTGCACCAGTTTCACCCAATGTTCCAAAACCGTGTGCATCATCTACTAATAGACGGAAATCGTATTTACCTTTTAAGTCTGCAATTTCTTTTAATTTTCCTTGGTCACCAGCCATTCCAAACACCCCTTCTGTAATCACCAAGATACCACCAGCTTTTTGCTTTTCAATTAAAGCAGTAGCTCTTTCCATTTGCTTTTCAAAATCTTCCAGGTCATTATGTTTGTATACATAACGATGTCCAGGATGCAAACGTAAACCATCAATAATGCAAGCATGAGACTCCGCATCATAGACAATTACATCGTGTCTACCACAAACGGCATCAATGGCACTCATGATACCTTGGTATCCAAAATTCATTAGAATAGCGTCTTCTTTATGCTCAAAAGCAGCCAGTTCGGCTTCCAATTGTTCATGGTAATTACTATTTCCACTCATCATTCTAGCACCCATGGGTAAAGCCAATCCAAATTGAGCAGAAGCTTCTGCATCCGTTTTTCTAACTTCTGGGTGGTTAGCCAAGCCAAGATAATTGTTCAAACTCCATACAATCATGTCTTTTCCACGGAATTTCATCCTACTTCCAATTTCACCTTCCAGTTTTGGAAAGGCAAAATAACCATGCGCACGTTCGCGGTGTTGACCCAAAGGGCCATAATTCTTAATCAGTTTCTCAAAAATGTCTGCCATATCAATTAATTAGTCATTCAGAATTGGCGGCAAAGATAAATTTTTAAGGCCTACGGGCAAAGCCAAATATTTCTAAACATTACTTAAGCATTTCATAATGGGAAAAAATCTGTGCATCCCTTACTTTTACGCTTCAAATCAATGGAATGAAAAAAACTTTCTTATTACTGGTTTTGGTTGTTTTGGCTCAATTGACAATGGCCCAAACTAAGACCAGTGCGCCTGCTTTAAGCAAACCTAAATTGGTAGTTGGTATTGTGATTGATCAAATGCGATGGGATTATCTCTATCGTTTTCAGCCCCTATTTAAGGCCAATGGCGGTTTTAAAAGGATGATGGGGGAAGGTTTTTCCTGTGATAATACCATGATTCCCTACGCCCCTACGGTAACTGCTTGTGGTCATACCTGTGTTTATACCGGTTCTGTTCCAGCCATTCATGGTATAGCTGGAAATGCTTGGTGGGACAACCAACTAAACAGGGTGGTCTATTGCAGTGAGGACAAATCTGTAAAAACAGTGGGAAGCAATACCGATGCAGGCCAAATGAGCCCAAAGAATATGCTTACTACTAGCATTTGTGATGAATTAAGGATTGCTAGCAACTTCAAAAGTAAAGTAATAGGTGTGGCTTTAAAAGACAGGGGCTCCATTTTACCTGCGGGTCATTCTGCCAATGCTGCATATTGGTATGATTCCAAAACCGGAAATTTTATTACCAGCAGTTTTTATATGAATGCTTTACCAACATGGGTGAACCAGTTTAATAATCGCAAGTTGGTTGACTCTTTGTATGCATTGGGATGGAAAACTGGAATATCAAAAGAAACATTTGCCGAATATGCAACAGACGACGTAAAAGAATATGAAAGCAAACCTTTTGGAAAAGACGCTATTGCATTCCCCTATGATTTGAATTCCTTTATTGGAAAAGATTATAGTAAAATTGCTACTACTCCTCAAGGCAATAGTCTTACTGCAGAAATGGCCAAAGCGGCTGTGATGGCAGAACAATTGGGTAAGGGATCAGCTACAGATTTTCTTGCTGTGAGTTTTTCATCAACAGATTATATAGGTCATAGTTTTGGACCAAATTCTTGGGAGCAAGTAGATGACTATGTGAAACTAGATGATGAATTGGGTAAACTTTTAAGCTTTTTGGATGCGCAGGTAGGCAAGAACCAATATACTGTTTTCCTAACAGCAGATCATGCAGTGGCGCATGTTCCAGGTTTTATGAAAGAACATAAACTTCCTGGTGGCAATTTTGATGATAATACCGCCAGAAAAGAAATGAATGATTTGATCAAGGAAAAATATGGCGTATCTGGTGCAGTAGAAAGTCTATTTAATTATCAAGTATCGCTAAATCACAATAAATTGGACTCTGCAAAAGCCGATATCAATGCTATTAAACAACAACTGATTCAATTACTACTCAAAAAAGAAGCTGTTGCAAATGCTTTTGAAACTTCTAAAATAATGGCCACTAGCATTCCTCAAGTTCAAAGAGAAATGTTTGCTAATGGATATTATCCTAATCGCGGAGGCGATATTCAATTTGTATTAAAATCTGGCTATATGGAAGGTGGAACAACTGGCACTACCCATGGTCTATGGGCGCCATATGATGCACATATTCCTTTGTTGTTTTATGGTTGGGGAATTAAAAAGGGAAATTCCCATAAAGAAGTCTATATGACAGATATTGCTCCTACTGTGGCAGCATTATTAAAAATTCAGATGCCAAGTGGTAATATTGGCCACCCTATAACTGAAGTATTAAAATAAAATGCCGGTAGTAGGTGTTAAACTACTACCAGCATTTATGCAAAAAAGATTATTTACTTGCCTTTTTTAATTTTGCAGTAACATAGTCCATATATTTTTTACGATTCTCTACGCCCATAATGGCATCCATCTGCATGGAACGAGCAGTTAAAGCAGATTGAGCAAATTGTTCTTTTGCTTGATCTGTTTTGCCATAACGATCAATTCTGTCAAGTGTAGATAAAAAACAGATGTTTACATTATCAATGTCATCCATTTGTACGGCAGACAATTTCAAAGTATTTTTCAAGAATTTCTGATTGTCTTCACGAAATCCTTGAACCTTACTCATTTTTTGTTCAATTGAAAGATCAGACCATTTTTGAGCTTTGATACCTGTTATTGCCAGCAAACAAACAACAGAAAGAAGAATTGCTTTTTTCATTAGTTTTTTTTACTAATATAACATTTTCCTGCATATGACAATAATCTATGGTCTAATAAAAGATTTATTGTTCCTGATAACACAAAAAAGAGGTTGTTCATATTGAACAACCTCTTTTAATATTCAGTCAAATTATGGTCTTGATTATTTACCTAATTTCTTTTTTAGGTTTTGGTCTAATGCGTCTAAGAACTCTTCTGTGTATAAATAGTGTTCTCCATGATTCATTTTGCTACCATAAATGCAAAGAGCAAGATCTTTGGTCATTTTACCACTTTCCACTGTTTCCACACAAACTTGTTCCAAAGCTTGACAAAAATCAATCAATTCTTGGTTATTGTCTAATTTACCACGGAACTCTAATCCCCTTGTCCATGCAAAAATTGATGCAATTGGGTTGGTTGAGGTAGGATTTCCTTTTTGGTGTTCACGATAGTGACGTGTTACAGTACCATGTGCTGCCTCAGCTTCCATGACTTTACCATCTGGGGTTACTAAAGTAGAAGTCATTAATCCCAAAGAACCAAATCCTTGGGCTACGGTATCACTTTGAACGTCTCCGTCATAGTTCTTACAAGCCCAAACAAAATTACCATTCCACTTCAAGGCGCTTGCAACCATGTCATCAATCAAACGGTGCTCATAAGTAATACCTGCAGCAGTATAAGCGGCTTTGAATTCATTTTGGTAAACCTCTTCAAAAATGTCTTTGAACCTACCATCATATTTTTTCAAAATGGTGTTCTTGGTTGATAAGTACAAAGGCCATTTTTTGATCAATGCCTGATTAAAACATGCTCTGGCAAAACCATAAATGCTCTCATCTGTATTGTACATAGCTAGTGCAACGCCATCACCTTTAAAGTTGTATACTTCAAATTCTTGGTTTGTACCGTCTTCCCCTTCAAACTTGATGGTTAATTTACCTTTTCCTTTGGTTACAAAATCAGTAGCACGATATTGATCACCAAATGCGTGACGGCCAATACAGATTGGAGCTGTCCAGTTTGGAACCAAACGTGGTACATTGCTGCAAACTATTGGTTCGCGGAAAACAGTACCATCCAAAATATTGCGGATAGTTCCATTGGGGCTTTTCCACATTTGTTTCAGGTTGAATTCCTTCACCCTTGCTTCGTCTGGAGTAATGGTAGCGCATTTGATACCCACGCCACAAGCTTTGATAGCATTGGCTGCATCAATGGTAACTTGATCATTGGTTTGATCCCTGTATTCCATTCCAAGGTCATAATACTGAATCTCTACATCCAGATAAGGCAGGATTAACTTGTCTTTTATGAATTTCCAGATGATTCTTGTCATTTCATCCCCATCCAGTTCTACTACCGGATTGAGTACTTTAATTTTTTCTGCCATAACGTATCATTTGATTTTTAAAGGGCACTAAGGTAGCGATTATTCGCTTTTATCAAGCGGTAAAATACGATAACGTTACCGGTCTAAACATTGACAATTAATACAGGAATATCCAGTTCGTGGCGTACACTTTCAATGGTTTCGCCAAAAATATAGTCTTTTAAGCCTCTGTGGCGATGGGCTCCCATGACCAACATATCGGCACCGCCTTCTTTTACTATTCTGACTATTTCTGTTACCCTATTTTTATAACCAAGTACAACCCTTACTTGATAACCTGCATTGGTTAGTTGCAAGGCAAAATCATCTAGTCTTTCTTGGTCTTTACGTGTTTCATAATCGTCACTTGAATCGCCAAAATACCTTGCCGAAGCACTTTCTACAATATGCAATAAAATATATTCCACTTGTTGTTTTCCTTGAGCAATGGCATAGGCGATGAGTTTTTTATCCCCATCTGTAAAATCAAGCGATACTGCAATACAACTGGTCTTTTTAACGTCTAGATTTTCTAAGATGGGTGTTTCATTGTGCATCTTTGCAATATCGCGCAGCTTTCTATCCCTAACTAATGGTAAAAAAGTCATCATTAGAAAAAGCCAGATAAACACCAGCGCACCAAGAATGATGGTAATTTTCCAAATTAAGTTACCCGATTCCCCAAATAAAGGAAGAGCCTGCTCTACCACCATTTTTACATTTAAGAAAACCAAAATTGTTGCTACTAACCAAGCGGCTATTTTAGTAGGTGTTTTTATAGCAAACTCACCCATGGTATGTTTATCTGAAACAAAATGGATTAGTGGAATTACAGCAAACCCAAGTTGTACGCTTAAGATTACTTGGCTAAGCACCAATAAAGCGTCAATTTTATCATTACCATAAATTAAAATAGTCAATACCGCTGGTGTTATAGCAATAAGTCTAGTAATTAACCTTCTCAACAATGGGTTAATCCTCAGTTTCAAATAGCCTTCCATTACTATTTGCCCGGCAAGTGTGCCTGTTATGGTACTACTTTGTCCTGCGGCAATTAGTGCAACTGCAAAAAGTATGGGGGCCAATTTACTTCCCAATAAAGGCGCCAATAATTGGTGGGCGTCTTCAATTTTGGCCACTTGCGTATTGCCTGTACTAAAAAAAACAGATGCCGCTAAAACCAATATGGCAGCATTGACAAAGAATGCCGCATTGAGGGCAATAGTGCTGTCAATCATATTGTATTTCAGAGCTCTCTTAATGCTATCAGTGTCTGGCTTGATCTTACGTGTTTGCACTAAGGCAGAATGCAAGTACAAATTATGGGGCATTACAGTGGCACCAATAATTCCAACTGCTATGTACAAGGCATTATTGTTGAGCATTCCTGGAATAAATCCCTTTGCCACCAAACTCAAATCTGGTTTGGCCAGAAAAATCTCAATTAAAAAAGACAACCCTATTATGGCTACTAAAGCAATAATAAAAGCTTCTAGTTTTCTAATCCCATAACGTTGTAACCAAAGCAAGATTAAAGTATCCAAAACAGTAATTCCCACTCCCCAGATTAAGGGTAAACCAGTCAACAAATAAATACCTAATGCCATACCCAATACTTCTGCCAAATCACAAGCTGCAATGGCTATTTCTGCAAAAACATACAAACTAAAATTGACCAAGGGTGGATAGACTTCTCTATTGGCTTGAGCCAAGTCTCTTCTTCTAACAATACCCAATCTGGCACTTAAGCCTTGTAAGAGTAATGCCATTAAATTGCTCATTAATAATACCCAAATAAGGCTATAACCAAATTGAGCGCCACCCTGTAAATCGGTTGCCCAATTACCAGGATCCATATAACCTACGCTGACCAAATAAGCAGGTCCTAAAAATGCCAGGATTCTGCGCCATCCTTTTGGAGATTGGGTAGTATCTACCGTTTCATGCACTTCTCCCAGGGATTGCTCCATATCTCTTCTATTTGCATTCATTTTAAATAGTTTTTACAAATAATGCCTGAGCTAACTGCTGGCTAATGGTAATATTTCCCCTTCCCTCTAATTGAATTTCTAAAGAATGATCAAATTCAAATTTGCATTGTACTTCTAACCTAGTCCCAATTAGTATTTGCTTGTGTTTGAGCAGTTCTAATAATTCAGGGGATTGGCTGCCCACGCTACAAACTTCTGCTTTAGTATATGGCTTCAAATCCAATAAATTCACTTGTCTTAAAGCCACCATAACACCATTACTATCTGGTATGGGATCTCCATGAGGATCAAACCTAGGATTGCCCAAGAACTGGTCTAATTTATCTACCAATTTTTTACTACTAATATGCTCTAGCTCCTCTGCTACTTCGTGTACTTCATCCCATCCAAATTGAAGCTTGTCTACCAAAAAAGATTCCCATAGTCTATGTTTACGAACAATTTCTAATGCAAATTTCCTACCCTCGCTGCTCAGTCTTACTCCCTGATAGGGTTTGTATAATAACAATCGTTTAGCCGTCAGTTTTTTAAGCATATCGGTAACCGATGCTGGCTTGGTATGAATATTGGCCGCCAATTGATTGGTACTGACCGTTCCATCTGCTTCTTGCAAATGAAAAATGGCTTTGATATAATTCTCTTCTGATACAGTAAGATTCATTTGTCTGAAAAATATTTTTAGACAAATCTAAATATTTTATCTTATTAAAATGTAACTTAATCATCTACTAACATTGAAAGACTTATTTTTATGCAAATAATCTTTGGTATGCGGAACCGAATGCTCAGCCTGTTGCTTATCTGCCTGGTAGCTTGTGGCGAAAAAAAAATTGACTTAACAGGTGATATCCCACTGAAACCAAAAGAATTTCTTAGTGTTTTCCCAGTCATCCCAGGAAATTTTCAAGCCGCCGATAGCAATTTTGTAAAATTGGCTGACACCAATAAAATTGCATTAAAAGCTATTTTGCAATTTGTTCCAGATACAGCAGTAAATAGCTTAATAGGCAAGGATAAAAAAGCCATTTTTCAACCTGTTGGTCAGATCTTGAAGGAGAAAGAAACTTATTTACTAGTCAACATTAAATTGAAGCATAAATGGGTGATGGCAGTAATTGTATTAAGCACAAAAAACAATGCCTACTTGGCTTCCAAGCTTTTGTTAGATAATAGTGTTTCAGATGAATATGTTCACGCTGTTTCCGTAAACAGGGAACCTACTTTTTTATTAGGAAGAGAAAAACCTGGAAAGGATAATATTACTCAATTTACAAGAATTGGTTGGGTATACAGCACGGATATGGGTTTTATGGTGGTGATTAATGATTCCAATGAAACGCCTAGTAAATCTGATGTGATTAACCCCATTGATACCTTACCCCGTAAATACAAATACAGTGCAGATTATGCACAAGACAAGAAAAACTATATTTCTATTAGAGATGGTAATAAAAATGGAAATTACGAGTTTTTCATACATTTTGAAAAGAATGAAGGTGCCTGTATTGGCGAACTAAAAGGCTCTTTTACCATGAAGGATGCTAACAATGCCCAATATAGATTTAACGGAGATCCCTGCGTGATTGACTTTAGTTTTGAAGGCAATGAAGTGAGTTTAAAAGAGCAAGGAAACTGCGGCAATCACCGAGGTATTAAATGCTATTTTGACGATAGTTTTACTAGGAAAAAAGAGCCAAAACACAAGTCAGGGTCTAAACATTAAGTTTAACAAACCCAGTACGCTTTCAGGGAATTAATGTGTAAAATTTACATTTTATTTTTTTGGCTTATATTGCACTGATTTTATTTAACGAAACAAGTATTTATGAGTTTTAGAAACTTTCAGGTTCCCTATCCTATAGACGAACAATACGCAAAGAAAACGGCCTATTTTTCAATGGAATTTGCCATTCACCAACCATTAAAAATATATAGTGGTGGATTGGGCTTTTTGGCTGGCTCACATATGCGTAGTGCTTATGAATTGAGACAGAACTTGATTGGGATTGGTATTTTATGGAAGAACGGATACTATGACCAAGCCAGAAATCAGGATCAAACCTTACAGGTAACTTTCATGGAAAAACAATATAGTTTTCTGGAAGAGACTGATATCAAATTTCAAATCCTGATTCATGACCATCCAGTTTGGGTTAAAGCTTATTATTTGAATCCAGAGACTTTTAAGAGCGCTCCTATGTTCTTATTGAGTACGGATTTACCTGAAAACGATTATGTTTCTCAAACCATTACACATCGTTTATATGATGCAAACGTAGCTACCAAAGTGGCTCAATTTATATTGCTAGGCATTGGTGGTGCCAAATTAATTGACGAATTAGGTTTTAATCCAGATGTTTATCACCTCAATGAAGCTCATGGCATTAGTGCAGGTTTTTATTTGTTGAACAAATTTAAAAGCTTAGCCAAAGTGAAAGAGCATATGGTCTTCACAACCCATACGCCTGAAGAAGCTGGTAATGAAAAACATGATATTTATCTCTGTCAAAAAATGAGCTATTTCTGCGGAATGAGTTTAGACGAGGTAAGAAAAATTACCGGCATCCATGATGACCAATTTAATCATTCATTGGTAGCACTTAGATTTGCTAGAAAAGCTAACGGTGTATCTGCTTTGCACGGAGTTGTAAGCCGTGATATGTGGAAGCACTATGAAGGCATTTGCCCAATCATTAGTATTACCAATGCTCAAAACTGGCATTACTGGGCTGACAAGCAATTGTACCGTGCTTTAGAAGAAAAGAACGATCCTATTTTTGATGACCGTAAAACCTTCTTAAAGAAAAGGGCTTTTGAAATTGTTGCAGACCAAACCGGTAAAGTATTTGACCCCAATGTTTTAACCATTGTATGGGCTAGAAGGTTTGCAGGATATAAACGCGCAGACATGTTGAGCTGGCATTTAGAGCGTTTTGAAAAACTTCTGAGCAACGCCAAATATCCGGTGCAAATTATATGGGCTGGTAAACCTTATCCATTAGACTATCCTGCCATTACCACATTTAATAGCTTGGTACAGATTAGCAAGAAATACAAGAATGTAGCAGTGCTAATTGGTTATGAACTTTCTTTGAGCAAGCGCTTAAAGCAAGCTTCTGATGTTTGGTTGAACAATCCAAGAGTACCCAGAGAAGCTTCTGGAACTAGTGGTATGACAGCCGCAATGAACGGAGCAGTTAACTTCTCTACAGACGATGGTTGGATCCCAGAATTCATCAACCATGGAAACAATGGTTTTGTAGTTCCAAAAGCTGATTATGATAATATGTCTGTGCAAGAACAGGATGATTATGATTTGAACAAATTGTATGAAATCTTGGAACAACAGATTCTTCCTTTGTATTATGAAAACAAGGATACTTGGAGGCAGATCATGAAAAATGGTATGATGGATGTGCGTTGGCAATTTGATAGTAACCGCATGGCCAAGGAATATTATGACTTAATGTACAACGGATAATTAAAATAAGCTTCTTTTAGATTTGATATTGAATCCCAATCAGTTCTGGTTGGGATTCTTTTTTTAAGCCCAATCTTAACCTTTGGTTTTGAATTTTGAATTATTAGAACCTTTCCCTACTACCTTTGTTCTATTATCATGACCCAAAAACAGAGAATAGTTGTTGCCATTACTGGAGCTAGTGGATCTATCTATGCCAAAGTATTGCTTGACAAATTACAAGCCATGCCAGAGCAAGTTGAATCTGTTGGCATTGTCATGAGCAAGAATGCCAAAACTGTTTGGGAAACTGAATTGGGTAATGATTGTTACATGAATTACCCCTTTACCTATTTTGAAAAATACAATTTTAATGCCCCATTTGCTTCTGGTTCTGCCAACTATGGTAGCATGCTGGTTGCTCCCTGTAGCATGGGCACTTTAGGAAGAATCGCCGCAGGCATCAGTGATGATTTAGTTACAAGGGCAGCAGATGTAATTTTAAAAGAAAGAAGGAAGTTGATATTGATGGTAAGGGAAACGCCTTATAATCTAATCCATATTCGGAATATGGAAACCATCACATTAGCAGGAGGCATTATCTGCCCTTGCACCCCCTCATTTTATAGTTTACCTACTAGCATGGAAACACTTGCAGCAACTGTTGTTGATAGGGCATTAGATTTGGCTGGATTAACAACCAATACTTATCGTTGGGGCAGCACTAATATCTAGATTATTTTTTCTTGATCATCATCACGGCAGGAACCGGTCTTTCCCCTTCTTTGTCACTTGGAGTAATAGTTGGTTTACCATTGACTAACATGGCACTACTTCCTCCACCATCAAGATTTAATCCTTCTACACAACCAAGGTCTTTGAGTATGGTGGCTAATTCTGTAAGGGTTGCTCCTTCAGATTTTCCCGGAAACCTACCTTCCACTACTAAGTAAATCAATTGCCCTTGACTGGTATATCCCATGGCAGTTCTGGGATGCTTATCAGATATAGCTTTGCCAGCAAATTTCATTTCTTCATTATTGCTGATACTTACCTGACCATTTTGAACCAAAACAGGACCACCAGCTGTAGCCGATTGCATTTTCCAAGGTTTGAAATTTGACTTGGCTAAAATGGATGGAATATTTGTTTGAGCAAATGAATCTAAAACTGGTTTAATTGGGACTTGAATGGCCCATGGATACTTAACTGAAGAATCGCTTAGAACCCAAGCCACATCTGCTTTGCGCTTTTTGGAAATACCAATTGCTCCCGATACTGGATGTAAATAAGTAAAAGTATCTTTTCCTTTTCTTGCAATACTAGAAACACTATAAGCCACTTGTTTACCATCCTTTATAATTAGGCTCACATTGGTATTGTGTTTGAATTCAAAAAAACTACAATTCATCACCAATAAGGGCTGAGACTCAGATGCATAAAACTGACTAGGTGTACTTCTATTGCCATCCGTTGCTTGGGTTTCAAACAAAAGCTGTTTGTCTTTTAAATCAGCACTAACATAGTAGGCATGATTGGGTTTTCCTTGTATGCTATCTGCAGTATAAAACACATGCACACTTGAAGGCAAAGGTTGGTATTGATGGTCTACATTCACCCATTTTAATTGGGCAAAAGAAGTAGATGACAAGGTTATAAAACCTAGCAAAAAACCAATAGATAAGTATTTAAATTTATACAAGTTGCAGTTGTTTTTCTTCCATCCATTTGGTCTTACCATAACCTGGAATCACGTGTTTTTCACTGTGGTAGGAAGATCTTACTAAGGGACCACTTTCTACATAATCAAACCCAATCTTATACCCAATCTCGCGTAATTCTGCAAACTCATCAGGATGCACATATCTCTGCACTGGCAAATGCTTTTTAGTAGGTTGCAAGTATTGACCCAAGGTTAAAACATCTGTTCCAACTCCTACCAAATCTTCCATACTTTGAATCACTTCTTCCTTGGTTTCTCCAAGACCTAGCATGATCCCGGTTTTGGTTCGCATGCCACCTTGTTTCAAGGTCTTTAATACTTCTAAACTTCTTCTATACTTGGCTTGAATTCTAACTTGACGGGTCATTCTTTCTACCGTCTCCATATTGTGGCTCACTACATCTGGAGCAGCATCAATGATGCGTTGAATTTGGTCTTGTATGCCTCTAAAATCAGGAATCAAAGTTTCCATGGTGGTATCTGGGCTCAATGACCTAACCGCTTTAATAGTGTTGTACCAAATAATGGAACCACCATCTTTTAATTCATCCCTATCTACACTGGTAATAACCGCGTGTTTTACTTTCATTAGGTGAATGGCTTCTGCTACGCGCTGAGGCTCATCCCAATCTACTGCATCAGGCCTTCCGGTTGCAACCGCACAAAATCCACAACTTCTGGTACAAACATTACCCAAAATCATGAATGTAGCGGTGCCTTCACCCCAACATTCACCCATATTGGGGCAATTTCCACTTTCACAAATGGTGTGTAATTTATGGGTATCAACCAATCCACGAACGTGTTTGTAACTCTCTCCAATTGGGAGCTTTACTCGAAGCCAATTGGGTTTCTGAATTTTTGACTGGGTATTGTCTAATTTGGGTACTACTGGTAATTCTTGCATGCCGCTTTTCCTTGTTCTAATTGATTAACAAAAATAACTCACTTTCGTTTACCAAAGACAATAGAAACATAAGCGTTGAAAAACAAGCTTTTAGGGTCTTTCAACAATACAATGGGCATTTTTTTAGAATAGTATTCTACGTTCAGGCCTACTTCAATGGCAGAAAGTACTTCATTGTAACGGCCATAGTCAAATCTAATGGCTGTTCTTGCATAAGCACCTGGAATATATTGCATTTCATTAAAGCCTTTACTAAAGGCTGCTTTCCCAATAATCGCAGTTGGGTCTAAGAAAATACTATCGTTGTTATTGTATTTAATGGTTTCTCGTTTGCCACTTCCAAAAGGATTCTCTACTTCAATATAATAAGGCTTTAATAAACCCAAAGTCAATCCACCACCATAAATAGCAGACACAGCTACCCCATTTTTATTCCCTTTTCCACCAATGAGTTTTTGTTGTCCAAATCCCAATTTGGCATAATAAAAATTATTTTGCTTACCATAGGTATAACTAGAGAAAACCACAAAACCCTGTGATGTACTTAAAGTAGGTACTTTCTCTTCTTTTTTGTCTTTTCGCTCGCCTAATTCAAACCAGAATAAATTAGTCTTGGTCAGGGTCTTGTACTTACCCTTTTCCAAAAAAGCACTCCATCCATCTGAATTGAATTTAAAACCAAAAGCAGATTGCTTTTGAAAGATCATGGCACCCTCTTCTTCCTGTTTGATTAATTGGTTGATCCTTTCACGCTTGTCTGCCTTTTTCTGCATTTTTTCTTGGGCAGCTGAAGACGGCTGCTTTTGTTGCGCCAGAACACATACCGAACAAAGGATGGATGTAATTAAAAAGAATTGCTTCACTACATTTGATTTGATACTTGTAAATTTAGGGCAAAAAATACGCAATGACTTCACAAATTATTTATAAATCCGGGTTAAGAACCAACTGTACGCACCTCCAAAGTGGAACTGAAATTGAAACAGATGCCCCAACCGATAATAAGGGTAAAGGAGAACGTTTTTCTCCTACGGATTTATTGGCCACATCTTTAGGCTCTTGTATGATTACCACCATGGGTATCAAAGCAGAATCTATGGGAATTGAATTAGATGGCACCAGGGTTGATGTAACCAAAATCATGGTTTCTGACCCTAGAAGAATTGGCAAATTGGTTGCACATGTTTATTTCCCTGAGGGATTAAACCTAGACGATCATACTAAACTTATCCTAGAACGTTCCGCAAGAACCTGCCCAGTAGAAAGAAGCTTACATCCTGATATAGAATTGGATATGGCTTTTAATTGGTAAAAACTATAATTGTTCCAAGGCTTTTACCACCCTACTTACTGGCAGACCCATTACATTGTAGAAATCACCTTTAATGGTTTCAATTCCCACTACCCCAATCCATTCCTGGATGGCATAGGCCCCTGCTTTGTCATAGGGTTTGTATTTGTCAACATAATTGACAATCTGTTCAAGGGTTAATGAATGGAATTTCACATGTGTAATATCTGAAAAAGCAATTTCTTGATCTCCATTGAATAGGACTACCCCAGTAATTACTTGATGCCATTGACCGGAAAGGGATGTCAGAATTTGAACAGCATCTTCTTTGTCAATAGGTTTACCAATTACCCTATTGTTGAGTACCACAATAGTATCTGCGGCCAATATGGGCATAGTGGCATATTGATGATGAAATGCAGTTTGAACGTGAGATTTTACAGCTATGGCTTTTTGACGAGCAATATGAATGGGTACTTGATCAATGGCCAAATCTTCCGGAAAGGATTCATCAGTTGACTGAACAATAATTTCAAACTCCAATTCTGCCCATTCCAATAACTGTTTTCTGCGGGGCGATTGAGACGCCAAAATAAATTCTTTCATTAGGGAAATACTTTAGGGGTACAAGCGGAAGAAGATCATAGAAAGAATACCCGTGAACATCACAAATTTGATGATATTGCTTAATTGATGAAAATCTTCTGCAGACTTGGCTTTGAACAATTGTTTAAACGCAAATAACAATGGAGTAACAATCATTAATAAGCAATAGCCAATACTCCACCACCATCCCATTTGGATTACATAGAGCTGTAATAATATTAATGCTGCAATCAAGACAATCATCCATACTGCAACAAAGGTCTTACTTACATTCAGCCCCCAAAGAATAGGCATGGTTTTGCATCCATATTTTCTATCCCCTTCCAAATCTTCCATGTCTTTAATCACTTCTCTAATGAGTGTAATTAAAAAAGCAAAAGCCGCGTATAAAATGGTCAATCTAAAAAATCTAACATTTTGTGGATTGGCTTGACCAATGGTATTAATTTCCCCTAATGGATATTTTGAAAAATACAATACCCCAATGACCCAAGCTGTTAATAAAGAGATTAATATGTTTCCAATTAGCAATTGCTTTTTAAGAGAAGTACTATAGACCCACAAAAAAATCACACTAAACATATTGGCCAAAATCAAATGCCAAAAATTGTGAAAATCAAGGGCATAAATAGTGGCATAGATACCAATTAAACTCAGACTCATATGCCAAAAAATGACCCATCTTCTTCTAATAATGGCGTTGACTACTACTTTTTGAGGCTTATTTACCTGATCAATATCTAGGTCAAAATAATCATTGATCATATAACCTGCAGCAGCAATTAAAATAGATGCTAGAATTAATAAGGGAAATTGGAGGTTCTTATCAGTTTCTTGGGGAAAGATTCGTTCATAGATACAGTACTCAAAAAGCAATTGAGTTAGGCCAATAAAAACCAAATTAGGCCACCTGATTAAGCGAAAAAAACCGATAATTATTTTCAATGGAAATTTGTTTCAAATGATTGCTAGGTATTTATTTTGCTGCTATTTCAGTACCTAAATCCCAATCTCCTCTTAGTTTAAGCACTTGCTCCATTACGTCTCGCACACATGCTTCTCCGCCTTTATAGGGTGATATATAGTTACTGGCCAATCGAATATCAGTAGCCGCATCTGAGGGACAACAAGCAAAACCCACTGCTTCCATCACTTCTAGATCAGGGATATCATCTCCCATATAAAGCACTTGAGACATTGGAATCTGCTTTTGTTCCAACTGAGTTTTGAGTAAGGATAATTTGTCTTTAACCCCCATCCAAACTTGGTCTACACCCAATTTCAACAATCTTTCCTTGGCTTCTGGTGAATTACCTCCTGATATGATGATGACAGTATACCCTTTTTTTACTGCTAATTGTAGTGCATAGCCGTCTTTGATATTCATTTTTCTAGCCATGACTCCATCAGGTAATACCAATAGCGTACCATCAGTGAGTACCCCATCCATGTCAAAAACAAAACAGCTAATTTGGGACAGTTGTTGCAATAGATTCATTTTCATTGGTACCTGAAAGGTAAATCATTCAGGCAAAAATCCCTATTTCTGGTTGTCGCGCCATTCGTATACCCAAGCGCTTTGAATCATTTCTAAATGACCTTCTGTACTTTGTTCCCTAGTTCCTTCAAATCTTGGAATTTCTAAGATCCATTCCAATAAATCTGTAAATCGAATGCGATAAATTCTAGATTCTGTATAATCATCCCCAAAACGCTCATACAACTTCATGGCAATATCTTCATGATCGTTCCAGTAGATAGGTGGTTCAAAATGGCTCATAATGTCTTTTCTAAAATGATATTTGATTATTCTCCCAAAAATTGGGTTTGATCAGGAATACGGATATGTACTTCTCCACTGCCTTTTTCTAAAACGCATTGGCAACCCAATCTGGAATTGATTCTTGGATTTACAGCACGGTCTATAAAATCCTCTTCTCTGTCAGATAGTTCTTGTAAAAACTCACTCCCTTTTTCTACATATAAATGGCAGGTACTACAAGCACAAACAGCACCACAATTGTGATGCAGCTCAATACCGTTGTCTAAGCAAATTTCCAATAAACTATCGCCTTCTGGCATCCCGTTAAGGGTTACTGGTTCTAGTCCTTTTTGTTCAAATTGTATGTGAATATTGTACATGATTAGTCCTTTGGGCTGCAAAAGTATTGGTTCAAGTTCTGATTATGGCTTCGAAATGCGAAAAAAATCATTTTTAAAAATTTGTCAAAAAAATGCGTGAAATCAAAAATATCCTTATTTTACATCACTTTATTATATACTAGGACCTCTAACAGTATTTTTTGATTGCTAGCACATATACCCTTCTGGTAAATCCGGAAGGGTTTTTTTATGCCATTATCCCCTATTCTTTTCTTGCATTATCCCCTATTCTTTTCTTGAATACTTTTACTGAATTCACGGTAAAAATCTAATAACCCCGGTTCATTTTCTAAAAGCTGTAGGTGTTTTTCCATAGTCTCAACATCTCTCCTAAAAGCCGGCCCAGCTTGCATAATTGCTGGATTAACTCCTTGAATACCTACTGCAGTTTGTTCAATTATGGAATATAACAAACTAAAATTCAAATTGTTCCGCTCACAGTAATCTGCAGCCAAGTGATATAAGTGGTTGGTGAAATTGGAGCAGACTACAGCCATCAAATGAAGTTTTTCACGTTGTTCATCGCCCGCAAGGGCAACTTTTGCACCAATTAATCTAGCCAAATTAGACAGATAGGCCGTATTGGATGAGGAAGATCCATCCACTACAATTTGAACGGCTCCTAGGTCTTTTTGGTCTTTGCGAATCATTTTCATGGGCCAGAAAACACCATAATTAGAACTGGCTTTTGCCAAAATTTCTTTGGAAACTGATCCGGCTGTATGAACTATTAACTGGTCTCCAAGATTCAGAGCATTGGCTAAAGTACCAATTGCATGATCTGAAACCGCCAAAATATAAGCATCCGCCTTGGGGGCTATTTGACTCAATTGATCAATAGCATTGGCACCAATTTGTCCTGCTAATTGATGGGCACTAGACAAATTCCTACTATAGACTTGTTTAATAGAAATGCCCCTATCAAAAAAAGTTTTACCAAGTACGGTTGCAATATTACCTGAACCAATGAGTACAAGCTCCATATCTTTGAATCTGAAATGAAATCAAAATTAGCACAAAGACTGGCCATCACCTATTATAGAACCAAGATCCGAACAATTGGATTGGTTTCACCTAAATTGGCCGCTGAAAAAGCCTACGATCTATTCTGTACGCCTAGAAAATCCAACAAAAAACCCAAAGTGCCTCCTATTTTTCATAAGGCAACTGTTTTGAATTTGGTTTCTAGGGGTCAAATATTAAAGGGATATCATTGGCTGCCAGCCCATCCCAATGGGAAAAAAATATTGATCATCCATGGATTCAGTAGTTATAGTTACAAGTTTGAGAAATACGTAGGGTTATTTAAAAAAGAGGGATTTGAAGTAGTAGCTTTTGACGCACCTGCACATGGTCAGTCTGGTGGAAAACATATTAATGCCCTCATTTATAAAGAGGCTTTATTAGATATTGAAAAGGCATATGGCCCCTTTTTCGGATGGATGGGGCATTCATTGGGAGGTCTTGCCGCTAGCCTAGCTTTTCAGACCCTGACCAATCAAGAAAATAGAAAATTGGTTTTGATTGCACCAGCTACAGAAACAAAAAGAGCTATTGAACATTATTTTAGCATTATACAAGTAGACGAAAAAGTAAAACAGGCTTTTAATGAACTGATTGCTAGTTTGACCCATCACAAAATTGAGGAGATTGCTGTATCTCATGCACTTAAACAAATTAATGCACCAGTTTTATGGGTTCATGACAAACAAGACATGATCTGTGTATTTGATGCTGTGATTCCCATTATGGAAGCAAAACCAGCCAATGTTCGCTTTCATATTACGGATGGTTTGGGGCATAGTAGGGTCTATAAAGAAGCTGAGGTAAGTGGGGCTATTGTGCATTTCTTACTAGAAGCCTAAATGGGATATTTTTTGGAATTTAACTCTTTGGACTAATATTGCATCCAAACCGGTGGACGGGTCAGGTACTAAAAAAGCCTAATTCAACCTATTTTCGGTTACTTATAAACATCATCAAATCACCGCCCATGGCGGTTTTGGAAAATATGGCAAAAAACTTATTGATTGTTGAGTCACCCGCAAAAGCCAAAACAATTGAAAAGATCCTGGGCAAGG
Organism: Chitinophaga pinensis; assembly: GCA_943372225.1. GTDB lineage: Bacteria > Bacteroidota > Bacteroidia > Chitinophagales > Chitinophagaceae > Sediminibacterium > Sediminibacterium pinensis_L. The sequence continues at coordinate 183,113 of CALRXV020000005.1, forward strand.
ATTTTGAAGTAAAGAGCTGTTTTGGACATATCCGTGACCTGGAAAAGGACGATATGGGTATTGATGTAAACAATCATTATTTGCCTAGGTACAAAGTGCCAGATGACAAGGAAAGGGTTGTAAAAGAGCTAAGACAATTGGCCAAAAAAGCAGATGAAGTTTGGCTAGCATCGGATGAGGACCGTGAAGGAGAAAGTATTAGTTGGCATTTGGCCGAGGTATTGGGGCTGGATCCCAAAGTGACCAAACGCATTGTTTTCCATGAGATTACGGCGCCTGCTATTAAAAAAGCGGTTGCCAATCCTAGGATTATTAATATGAATCTGGTGAATGCCCAACAAGCCAGAAGGGTATTAGATAGATTGGTAGGGTTTGAATTAAGCCCCGTGTTATGGCGCAAAATAGGCATGCAAAGAAGCCTCAGTGCCGGTAGGGTTCAGAGCGTAGCAGTAAGATTAGTAGTAGAAAGAGAAAGAGAGATCAACCATTTTGTATCTGAGAGTAGTTTTAAAATTGAAGCCAATTTCTTAGCCCCAGATATCAACGGAAAAACCGTTGGATTCAAAGCGGAAGCCCCGGCTAAATATGCTGAACAAGTAGCTGCTAGGAAATTCTTAGAATCTTGTATTGGTGCTACTTATAAAGTAACAGATGTACAGGTTAAACCAACCAAAAGAACACCTGCTGCTCCTTTTACCACTTCTACCCTGCAACAAGAAGCTTCCAGAAAAATGGGATACAGCGTGAGTAAAACCATGTTGATTGCCCAAAAGCTCTATGAAAGTGGTAAGATCACGTACATGCGTACCGATAGTGTGAATTTGAGTGATACGGCGCTTTCAGATATTAGTGCTGAGGTAAATAATGCCTATGGACCACAGTACCACCAACCACGCAAATTCAAGAACAAAAACGAATCAGCACAAGAAGCCCACGAAGCCATCAGGCCTACTTATATGAATCAGCATACCCTGGCAGATGAAGAAACCAGAAGGTTGTATGAACTGATTTGGAAAAGAACCATTGCTTCACAAATGAGTGATGCGGCATTTGAAAAGACCACCGCAAAAATTGCTATCAGCACCAATGGGGAATCCTTAGCGGCTTCCGGCGAAGTGCTGAAGTTTGACGGGTTCTTGAAAGTCTATATGGAAGGCAAGGACGATGAAGACGAAGAAGATGCAGAAGGAATCTTACCTCCCTTAGCGGTTAACCAGCAGTTAAACTTAACAGCATTAACTGCATCAGAAAAATTCAGTAGACCTGCTGCGCGATATACAGAAGCTTCATTGGTTAAAAAACTAGAGGAATTGGGTATTGGAAGACCTTCTACCTACGCCCCCACCATTAGTACTATCATGAAGCGCAATTATGTAGAAAAGCGCGACAAGGATGCTATTAAGCGATCTGTGACCATTTTTAGATTGGTTCCAGGTAAGGAAATTGAAAAAGAAATTATTTCTGAAAATACGGGTGCTGAAAAAGGCAAATTATTTCCAACCGATTTGGGCATGGTGGTAACAGACTTTTTAAAGCAACATTTTACCAAGGTCATGGACTTTGGATTTACGGCCAAGATTGAACAGGAATTTGATGAGATTGCTGATGGAAAGATTATTTGGTCCAATATGATTGACGGGTTTTACAAACCTTTCCATAGCACTATAGAACATACTTTAGAAACTGCAGAAAGGGCCAAGGGTGAAAGAGAATTGGGAATAGACGCAGAGTCTGGTAAAAAAGTAATAGCCCGAATGGGTAGGTATGGTCCCATGGTTCAAATTGGTGATAGCAGCAATGAAGAAGAGAAACCTAGGTTTGCCAAACTCAAACAAGACCAAAGTATTGAAACCATTACCATGGCAGAAGCCATGGAACTATTTGAACTTCCCAAAACCATTGGAGAATACGAAGGACAAGAATTACAGGTAAATATTGGCCGATTTGGTCCCTATATCAGAATGGGCGAACAATTCATCAGCGTTCCAAAGGGAGAAGATTTACACGCATTAGAATTAGAAAGAGCCATACAATTGATTCAGGAAAAGCTTCAAGCGGAAGCGCCTATTGCTTTTTTCCAGGAATTACCAGTAACCAAGGGCAAGGGAAGATTTGGTCCCTTTATTAAGTGGAACGATTTATTCATCAATATTCCAAGGGCATACAATTATGATAGTTTGTCTCAAAGCGATATCAATGAACTGATTGAAAAGAAAATGGATAAGGAAGCCAATAGGTTTATTAACCAATGGCCTGCCGAAAAAATCTCTATTGAAAATGGCCGATGGGGTCCATTTATTCGCTTTCAGAAGAAGATGCTAAAAATGGGTAGAAGAGCTGACGGAGAAAAATATAGTGCAGACGAACTGATAGACATTGACTTGGATTTGATCAAGAAAATGATTGAAGAACAAGTACCAGGCGCTTTTACCAAGAAGGCAAAACCCACAGCAACTAAATCGGCAGGTAAGAAAACCGTTACCAAAAAAGCGGCTCCTAAAAAAGCAGCTTCCAAAAAAGCCAGTCCTAAAAAAAAATAGACTTATCGCAAAAATAAAAGCCGGATAAATGATTTATCCGGCTTTTTTATGTGGTTATTCCATGCTTTTAATCGGCCTTGCCCAAATCTCTTAAAAACCTCACATGGGCTACTACAGCTCTTCTCATGGTAGGATACTCAATATATTGTAACTGATATTCTGCGCAAACAGCCTTAACAATTTTGCTAATAGCTGGATAGTGCACGTGAGAAATTTTAGGAAACAAATGGTGTTCAATTTGAAAATTGAGCCCCCCTACCAACCAACTCACCAATTTATTTCTGGTAGCAAAATTGGCAGTAGTCTTAATCTGGTGCGCGGCAAATTCATCGGGCAATTGGTGTGAAGTAATATCAGCAATTGGAAATTCTGTATGTTCAACTGTATGTGCTAATTGGAAAACAATACTTAAAATAAATCCGGCTACCATACTCATGACAATGAATCCTACCAACCAGGGTAACCAACCAAGTGCATAAATAGGAATAACTATAAAGAAAGCTGCGTGATAAACTTTTACAATCCAGAATTCAAAATGATCTTTTAGTTCCATTTTCTTCAAAGGAACATTTCCAATTTTTTTGGAGAAATACTTATTATAGTCAGTAAAGAAAATCCAGAAAATATACAATTGCATATACAAGAACCAAAAGTAAAAATGCTGGAATTTGTGCATTTTCAATCTTTTCTGTGTGGGTGCCATACGCATCAAAACACCAATTTCAATATCGTCATCTACGCCATCAATATTGGTAAAACTGTGGTGAATCATATTGTGCTTCATGTTCCACATAAAGTGATTAGCACCCAACATACTCATGGAAGAAGCTGCTATTCGGTTCATCCATCTATTGGTACTAAAACTACCATGGCTACCATCGTGCATCACATTAAATCCAATTCCCGCAATCAAACCACCAAGTATTACTGCTTCTAAAATAGCCAAGTACCATACTGGGGTCCATACCAATAATTGAATATAAACTGCTACAAAAGCCATAATCATCACAATAGCTTTGGTAAATAGTTTGGAAGTACCGGTAGATTTAATTCCTTGTTCATCAAAATACTGCTGAACGCGTTTTTTCAATTCTGAATGCAGTGATTGCTTAACAACGGGGAATTTTGGAATGGCAAATGTAGTCATGTAATAGTTTAAAGTAAGTTAGCAAAAGTAATTCATACCCACTTCCCTTGCTTGTTAATTTTGACCGATGGTACTGATAAGCGCCTTGAACGATGATTTTTACAAATTAGTATGTCATTTTTAGCCATAATTTCCACAGGTATGGAATAACTATTTAGGGCAAATGCGCAAAAAAAGAAGTTAGTTTGATGTGGAATATTACAGATAATGGAAGATTAAGCTATTGCTGTCATTTTCAACCAGTTCATATGCAAACAACCAAAGAAATCAATGCACTTTTTACCCTGATAGATGATCCAGATGAAGAAGTATATTCAACTGTTTCAGAAAAGCTGGTTGCCTATGGAAAAGGCATCATTCCTAATTTGGAACATTTATGGGAAACTACCCTGAATGATACCATTCAAGAAAGGATTGAAACTATCATTCATCGCTTGCATTTTACAGATCTAAGCCAAGATTTTACAGACTGGAGTAATAGTGCCTATCATGACCTACTTTTAGGAGCATTATTGGTAGCTAGGTTCCACTACCCCGATTTGCAAAGTACCCAAACCTTGCAAGAGATTGAAAAAATAAGAAGAAACGTATGGCTTGAATTGAATAATTTTCTAACTCCACTAGAACAGGCAAATGTATTAACTAGTATTTTATACAAATACTATCGTTTAAAGGGTGTTGAAATCAATTATGAACAGACTGATGATTTTTGTATTCACAAAGTACTAGCTGCCAAAAAAGGAAATGCCATTACCAATGGAATCATTTACCAAGTGATGTGTGAATTATTAGATATCAACGCTAGAATTATCAATATTCCCAAACAAAGCATCATTGCCTTTTTTCATTCAGATTATGATTCCAGTTCACCAATTGGAAATCCACAAGAATCCATACATTTCTTTATAGACAGTACAACTGGACAAGCTTTTTCTCACAAAGACATTGAACAGTACTTTTTAAGAATTGGACAATCCCCTCTGCCTGAATTTTTTAAACCTAAAAGCCATAAAGGGATTATCCAATTATTGATCAAGGAAACGGCTAAATGCTTTTCTGCTCCTTCCGTGCAATACAAACAAGAAGAGCTGATGCAATTACACCAGCTCCTTAAATAATGCGTTAAAGCACCCTTAGATTAAGCTAATAGTTTGGCCTCAAGACTAATGGTCATATTGTAGGCCTTACTTACAGGGCAATTGGCTTTGGCTTCGGAAGCTGCAGCTTGAAATTGGGCTTCAGAAATTCCAGGAATTTTAGCTGTAAGTACTAAATGAGATTCTGTAATTACGCCATCTTCCAAGGATATAGCACAATTCACTTCTAATTGATCTGGCGTAAATCCAGCAGCGCCTAGAACAAAACTTAATTTCATTGCAAAACAACCAGCATGTGCTGCAGCCATTAATTCTTCAGGGTTGGTTCCCACACCTTCGGCAAACCTAGAATTAAATGAATACTGTGTTTGGTTCAAAACGGTACTTTGGGTTGACAAATGGCCGTTACCTTCCTTGCCTGATCCGTTCCAAATGGCTGTTGCATTTCTTTTCATAATAGGTTTGATTTAAATAGAGGTTTAACTAATAGATTCGTTTTTTGCCCGAATGGGCACAATAAATTACGATAGTTTTCCGTCTTTATAACATTCAATTCTCCCAATAGGTTCACCCATGCAAGAAGTTCACTATACTTATTACGAAAGTCCTATTGGACTTTTAAAAATTGGGGGCACAGAACAGTATATCTGTGAATTGAGTTTTGTAGATGAACCAGATCAAATGGTGTATGGAGAACCCGGTATCACAGAAGTCATGCACCAATGCACCGAAGAATTGATTGAGTTTTTTCATGGAAAACGGAAACAGTTCTCCATTCCAGTACACCAAGATGGTACTGATTTTCAAACTCGAGTTTGGAATGAGTTATTGGCTATTCCCTATGGCAAAACCATTAGCTATATGGATTTAGCCAAGAAAATGGGAGACCCCAAAGTGATTCGTGCTGCCGCTAGTACCAATGGAAAAAATAAAATTTGCATCATTGTTCCCTGCCATAGGGTCATTGGTTCTGACCGTTCTTTAACGGGTTATTCTGGTGGTATGTGGCGAAAAAAATGGCTATTACAACTAGAATTCAAAATTGCTCACGGGGTTCAGACCCTTTTCTAGCCCCTTAACATTTTCCTAAATTAGCAACCAGATGTTATTTTATGGTTAGCTTTTCGCAAATTTGTAGTCATTGAAAGATACAAAAATGCGATTCTCTCTTGCTTTAGCCATTATCCCTACCCTATTTACTGTTGAAATACTCTGTGCACAAGATGTACCAAGAGGTTGGCATTTATTAGATGAATCCCAGGACCAACACTATGGGATCAGCCTTTCTAAAGCCTATCAATATCTAAAAGAGAAAAACAAGGTTTCCAAACCGGTCATTGTGGCTATTTTGGATTCAGGTGTAGACACAGCCCATGAAGATTTGAAACCACATTTATGGAAGAATCTTGGAGAAATTCCAGGTAATGGTATTGATGATGATGGAAACGGCTATATAGACGATGTATATGGTTGGAATTTTCTTGGCGGAAAAGATGGAAGAAATATTAAAAAATGTTCTGATGAGCGTTCCAGAATATACCATCGCTTTAAAGCGCAATTCTTAGGAAAAGAAATAGATAGCAGCAGCCTTTCTGCAACTGACTTAATTAATTATCAAAATTGGAAAAAAGCAGCGGCTGAAATGAATTTTAGCACGGAGGAACAAACTGAACTGTTGTTTGTAGAAATAACGGCTAAAGCTCTAAAAAGACACGATAAAGTCTTACGCAAAGAAATGGGCACAGAAGTTTTTACTACTGAAACCCTAGAAAAATTTGAACCACAGAACAAATTAGCCAAAGAAGCCAAATTGGGTTATTTAACCTGTATTAAAATGATGGGGATTGATGCAGATGAAAAAAACACCAACACTATTGAACAACTAGACGAATACGTAGAAGGCAAAAAATCTGCTTTTGAATCAAAAGAAAAAGTGCCTTTTGATTATCGCGCAGACATTGTAAAGGATAACTATTTGAATTTCCAAGATAGGTATTACGGCAATGCCGATGTAATGGGACCAAGCCCCATGCACGGAACCCATGTTACTGGCATAATTGGGGCAGTTAGGAATAATGGAATTGGCGTTAACGGTGTTGCTGACAATGTGCAATTGATGATGGTAAGAGTAGTGCCTGATGGCGATGAATATGATAAAGATGTAGCACTTGGCATTAGGTATGCGGTTGACAATGGTGCCAAAATAATCAATATGAGTTTTGGCAAATCTTTTTCCCCTGAAAAAGCATGGGTAGATAGTGCCATCCGTTATGCGGCCAGTAAAGACGTTTTAATTGTTCATGCCGCAGGAAACGATGCTGTTGACAATGACGTGAAAGAAGTGTTTCCCAATCCAAAACAATGGAATTATAAGGCAGAGAATTTTATCAATATTGGCGCAAGTGGAGACCCTGCAACCACGGGGTCACTAGCCGCAGATTTTAGCAACTTTGGAAAAATGAATGTTGATGTATTTGCTCCAGGGGTTAAAATCTATTCAACTTTACCTGGCGGAAATGAATACGGTAACTTAAATGGCACTAGTATGTCTACTCCAGTTGTTTCAGGCATAGCAGCATTGATTCGTTCTAATTATCCAGAATTGACAGCTGTACAGGTTAAACAGATCATTGAATCGGCTGTTTCCATTCCAGATAGCAGTTTACCCAATTTCAAACCTGGGACTCAAAAAGAACCCATTGCCTTTAGTTATTTGAGTAAAACTGGGGGAATTGTCAATGCCTTTCAGTCAATCAGCCTGGCTGATCAAACAAAACCAATCAAAAAAGAAATAGCCAAACCCCTAACCAAAACAACAAAATCAATCAAATAATGCCTAGACCATTAGCCGGAGACTTTGGCGCATTTTATCAGGGATATGCAGATTTAGCAACAGGTCAATCCGTTGCAGAATTATTGGCCATTCATCCCAATCAGATTGCTGCTTATATTAGTGCCCTACCAGATGATAAAGCCAATTATGCCTATGCAGAAGGTAAGTGGACCATCAAAGAAATGGTACAACACTTAATTGATACGGAAAGGATTTTTGCTTATAGGGCGCTTAGAATATCTAGAAAAGATGCTACCCCTCTACCAGGATTTGATGAAGAATCCTATGCCCAAAATGCACCTGTTACAAACAGATCTCTAGCAGATTTAAAAGAGGAATATCTATTGGTACGCAAAACAACAGACATTTTATTGGCTAGTTTTCAAGAAGACCAATTACAATTTATTGGCAATGCCAGTGGGCATCCCTGCACTTTAAATGCACTTTGTTTCATTATTTATGGGCATAACCTGCATCATATCAATATCTTGAAAGAGAGGTACTTTTAGAGTGAAAAGTGAAGAGTGAAGAGTGAAGAGTAAAGAGTGAAGAGTGAAGAGTGAAGAGTGAAGAGTGAAGAGTGAAGAGTGAAGAGTGAAGAGTGAAGAGTGAAGAGTGAAGAGTGAAGAGTGAAGAGTGATTAAAAAAAATATCAAATTAATCGGATGATTCCAATTAAAAAGCCCCGCTTCTTCAGGAAACGGGGCTTTTTTATAGCTCTAGAATAGCTTTAGAATAGCCTAAAATTATTTAGTACCGAAGATATGTACAGCTAATTGAACGTCTTTAGACACTTGACCAGGACCATAATTAACACCTAATAAAGTTCTGTCAATGTTCAAGAATGCTTGACCAAAGAATCCTTTGTCATCAGCACTGCGAACGTTTACAACAAATTTTACTGGAACAGTAGCACCTTTAATAGTCAAAGTACCAGTTACGTCTGCAGAAGCATCGCTAGTATAATTAACAGTTGCAATTTCAAAAGTAGCTTCGCCGTTTTTGGCTACGTCAAAAAAGTCAGCACTTTTCAAGTGACCAGTTAAACGTTCAGCTGAAGCATCAGTTACTTTAACTCCCGCTAAGTCAATTACAAACTTTCCGCCTTTTAATTTACCACCATCAACGGCTACAGAACCGCTTTTGATAGGAAAATAACCTGTATGGAAATCACCTTTTTTGGAACCAATCCAATCAATACGGCTTTTTTCAGCAGTAACGGTGTAATTAACTACATCTTTTTTGGTATCAGCACCAACAAAAGAAGATAGACCCAAGGTCATAATCAAAGCGGCAAGAGCAAAAATTGATTTTTTCATAGATTTATTTGTATTAATGTTTAAGAGCAGAACAAAAATATAAAATTATATGTTACAACATCAATTTATTCTCTACTATTTTAATAGGGCGGTTTCTCCTATCTTCGCAAAAATTTTATACATATGAACCTGCATGAATACCAGTCGAAGGAATTGCTGAAAAAATTCAATGTTCCGGTACAGGAAGGCATCGCTGTTGACACTGTGATGGCAGCGGAAGAAGCTTATCGTCAAATCAAGACCCAAACCGGCAATAATTTTGCCGTAGTTAAGGCCCAAATTCACGCAGGTGGTCGTGGAAAAGGTAAAATTGTTGGTACCGAACAACGCGGTGTAGCAGTTGCTAAAAGCTTAGAAGACATTAGCAATATTGCCAAAAACATCTTGGGTGGTACATTGGTAACCATTCAAACTGGCCCAGAGGGTAAAAAAGTAAACAAGATCTTGATTGCACAAGACGTTTATTATCCAGGTCCTAATGAAACCAAAGAATTCTATTTATCCATTCTTTTAGACCGTGCAAAAGGTCAGAATGTAGTCATGTATAGCACAGAAGGTGGTATGGACATTGAAGAAGTAGCCCATAAAACACCAGAAAAAATATTCAAAGAATGGGTTCACCCAAGTGGTGGATTACAGGGTTTTCAAGCACGTAAAATTGCTTTCAATCTTGGATTGAGCGGTGAAGCATTTAAGAATTGCGTAAAATTTGTAACCAACTTATACAATGCCTATGTAGGTGTTGACGCAAGTATGTTAGAAATTAACCCACTGTTTAAAACCAGTGATGAGAAAATCATAGCTGTTGACTGTAAACTAAATTTAGATGACAATGCTTTGATGCGTCATGCAGATATTGCTGCTTTGCGCGATGTAACCGAAGAAGATCCAACTGAAGTAGAAGCTGGCCAATTTAACCTGAATTTTGTTAAATTGGATGGTAATGTGGGATGTATGGTAAACGGTGCTGGTCTGGCCATGGCAACCATGGACATGATTAAATTAAGCGGTGGTGAACCTGCTAACTTCCTTGATGTAGGTGGTACGGCAAATGCACAAACTGTTGAAGCTGGTTTCAGAATCATCTTGAAAGACCCCAATGTAAAAGCAATCTTGATTAATATTTTTGGCGGAATTGTACGTTGTGACCGTGTGGCTGCAGGTGTGATTGAAGCATACAACAAAATGGGAAATATTGAAATCCCCATCATTGTTAGGCTTCAAGGTACCAATGCGGTAGAAGGCAAAAAATTGATTGATGAAAGTGGTTTAAAAGTACAATCAGCTATTCAATTGAGTGAAGCTGCTGCCTTGGTAAAAGAAGCAGTTGCTTAAATATTTTGCTATTGCAAACAAAAAGACCCCTGCTGGGGTCTTTTTTGTTATTGGATGGTTTTTACAGTAATTTTGTATTGATTCAAAAGCAGCTACGCCCCCCATAATTCTAAAAAGATGCATCAAATACAACATGTATGTATCATCGATGATGATGAAATCTATATCTTTCTGATTAAAAAATCCTTAGCTGCACTAGATATGGTTAGTTCCATTAATTCTTATGGCAATGGAGTGGATGCTTTAAAAGGAATTACTTCTTTGATAGATCAACAACAACCCATACCTGAAATTATTTTTCTGGATATTAATATGCCCATCATGGATGGTTGGGAGTTTTTGAATGCTTTTAGAGAAATTCAAGCTAAGTTACCAAATCAGATTCCCATCTATATTATCAGTTCATCCATTGCTGCAGAGGACAAGGAAAAAGCCAAACGTTTTCCAGAAATTGCAGGCTATTTGAGTAAACCAGTTGAATTGGAAACTTTGGCATCTATTATTCATCAAGAAGAATTGTAGCATCATATTCTCACAATTTCAGCAACACTTCTAATCAATACCAATTTTTTAATGCAATAAACTCAAGCATTAACAGCAATACTAAAAAACTTTTCCGCATTAAAAACTTGAATTTGCTGAGGCTCAACACCTAGTACCTGACCTAATTTAAATAAGGTCTTTTGTTCTATTCCAGTAATACCGTTTTCAATATTACTTAGATTTGAAATACTCATTCCCAATTCAGTAGCCACGTACTTTAATGGATATCCTTTTAAACTTCTTAGGGATTTGATGTTTCTACCCAATTGCATTCTTTCGGTTTTTCTTTGATGATACAGCATAGTGTTTGTTTTTGTACACACAATTTTACGATGTACTCAATTTCTAAAAGAATTAATAACACCTATTTTAAACCCGTTAAAACACTCATTTTTTTTGCTTAATAGGTACATATTACCCTTCCTAATTTGAGAAAAATGAAAGTTTCTTCCAATAAAAACACATCAGCTAAAAACCCGCTGTGGGTATGGGTTTGACCAAAGTAATGGGACTAAAACTATATTGCAATCCTGTTTTAATTTCAGTACATGCAATCCTTTTTCTTCTAACAGCTCCCCTCTTAAATACTTTTCCATTTTCTGTTTGAAAATGAATACCTTCTTGAAGATCGGCCACAGCGGAAAACCCTGGTTTTTGGATTGCATCATATTGTCTTAAAACCAAAAGCAAGTCAGTTTCTCCATTTGCTGTAGCGGAGGGATTGGCAATTGATTTTTGAAGGGCTTTTACAATATCATCAGGGAACAGCCCCTTGTTGACAAAGAAAATTAAAAGATTGCTATAAATATTCTTCCATTCTTTACCATGTGCTTCTACCTTGTTTTTATATTGCTCAAAACAAAGCAAATGCGCTAACTCATGTAATAATGTGATGAGAAATTCATACTGATTCAGGTTACCATTGATACTTATTCTATGGTTGTCTCCCCATCCCGCATGGCGGTAATCACCTAAAACAGATTTTCGTTGTTTGGTAACAGTTAGATGAACTTTGTAATGGTGCAAATAATTAACCACGGGCTCAAAACTACCTTTGGGAAGGTAGCCCGCTAAAGCTTGCATAGGATGCTCAGTTACCGCCATCTTTTTTTTGAGGTTTCACCAATAATGCAACACGAACATCCATCCAAGTATAAAGTATATACAAACCCATTCCAATAAATAATCCGTTGATATTTTTTTGTTCTCCAGCATTATAGAGATATATAAAAGCAGCAGATCCTAAAACAAATAATTTTAAAACCGTAGAACCCATAACACCCCTTACCATGGCGTGAGGATTATTTTGTTGAACAACTTTTAAATGCTGGTAAACATTGTACAAACTAATTAAAAACAACAAGCCATTAGCTCCTATTACTACCCATTTATCAATATGCCATGATTTCATTAATCCTTCAAACCCCAATGCAATTAAGTTGATAGTTACAAAAACCAACACAAAGGGTAAATAAGCCTTTTTATTATTCATTCCAATCATCTTTTAGAAGTATCTCTCAAAACTTTTATTAATATACCCAGTAATAGAAACAAAGGTAAAATCCACACCAAATAGGGACTTGTCCAACCAAAATATTTGTCTAACCATTCTCCCAACCATAACATCAATCCCAAACCAACCAATAACTGTGTGGCCAAACCGGCATACTGCCAAAGTAGTTGATTGTCTGGTTTTGACTGTTTCATTACTCGTTAGAAATATCCGTTTTAGGAAGATCTAACATGGTAGTATCCCGCTGATTAGGGGTATCACCATTTAGAACCGCTTTCACACTTTCTAAATACTGTTCTTTGTAACGAATTGATTGTTCTAAAGAATCCGTTCTAATTTTCAGAATTTGAAGTGCCGTTCTGCTCTCTTGGGTACCATAACCTGGAATATAATATTTCAGTGGTGAAAAAGCAATCAAAGCAATGGTTAAACCCACCAAAACCACAAAACTGACACTCAAGCCAATATAGACACTAAGCCTAGATAATTTGAATGTGACCACTTCTTCATAAGTGTCATCATTCATCACTACCAAGCGGTAAGAATTCCTGAGTCTTTTGAGGGTATCGTTATAATTGGGCTTCTCCATTTTGTTAAATCATGATAAAGGTAATATTCCCATAGCTTTAAATGGGATAGAAATGGGAAATAAATGTATTTTTAAACAGTATTTATTTAATGTTGCGCATGAGCTTGGCTAATAAAAGGCATATCCCTACCATCATCCTGTTCTTAGTTCCCATGGTACTGCCTTTATTAGTATTGGCACAACCCTATTCTTCTGTTGAACTGAAAAAACCAGCCAAATATGAAAATAGGGACCTCCCAGCAGAAAAAACTGGAACTGGCAAAATTAAGGGGGGTAAAAAAGTTTATCAGAATACAGTTACCCATTTCAACTACTTTTTTAATGCTCAGAACAAAATAAACGATATACTTGAAAGGGCTAAATCTAGTTTTGTAGAAAACTATCAGCAACAACTACCCTTTTACAATTATACCAAGGAGGACCTCTATAAACAAAGGGAACAATTAGATTCTGTACTTTATAAATGTACTGCTGGAATTTTATTACATGATTTAAGAAATGCATGGGTAGACGATTTGTATTTGCTCATGGGACAAGCTTATCTCTACCGCAAAGACTATGATTCAGCCGCTTTGGTTTTTCAATATTTAAACTATGCGTTTGCTCCTAAAGAAGATGGTTATGACTTGCCCATAGGAAGTAATAGCAGCAATACCAATGGTGAATTCACCGTAGTCACCAAAGAAAATAGCAGCCTTTTGAAAAAAATCAGCTCAACCCCTCCTGGTAGAAATGAAGGTTTTCTTTGGCGCATTAGAACTTATATTGAACAGAACCAATTGGCAGATGCTTTTGGGTTAATTGCCATTCTACGTTCTGATCCCAATTTTCCAAAAAGATTATTGCCTCATTTAAATGAAAATGCCGCATATGCTTTTTACAAAGAAGGGTCTTATGATAGTGCTGCTAGGTATTTGTTAAACGCTTTAGATAGAGCTGTTAGTGCACAAGACAAAGCCCGATGGCAATTTCTGGCTGGCCAATTGTATACCCAAACAAACAAAGACAGTTTGGCTGTTCTAGCTTATTTACAATCTATAAAATCTACAACGGATCCTACTTTAGAAGTATATGCTAGGCTAGCCATTAGTGCATTGGAATCTGGAAAAAAAGCCAATGCCATTGAGGAAAATTTGAACCAGTTATGGAAAATGGCCAAACGCCCTTTGTATGAACCTTACAGGGATATCATCTATTATGCCATTGCTCAATTAGAACTAAAGCAATCCCATCCTGATCAAGCCCAAAAAGCCCTACTTAATAGTATAGCTTTTAATGACAATAATCCACTTCAAAAACAATCTAGTTTTTTATTGCTGGCCGATTTGAATTATGATAGAAGATATTATCCTGATGCCTATCGTTTTTATGATAGTTTGCAAACGGATCAATTAAATGAGGTTCCCAAGAAAAGGGTGTTAGATAGAAAACCGCCGCTTAAAACCATTACAGAAAATATTGCCATAATTCAATTAGAGGATAGTCTACAGAAGCTGGCATTGATGCCCATTGATCAGCGCAATGCAATTTTAAAAGCCAAACTCAAAGCTTTAAGAAAAGAGGCTGGATTAAAGGATTTAGATAATCAGGAACCTGGTTTTGGAGGAGGATTTGCAAGCGGCCCAAGCCAAGATGCAGATATATTTGCCACAAATGCCAATGAATTTTATTTTCAAAATGCAGGATTAAAATCAAGAGGGTTTGCTGAATTCAAAGCCAAATGGGGTTCTAGACCTAACGTTGATAATTGGCGTAGACAAGCCGCAGTTGAAAAATCATTTGCCCAGAAATCAGCCATGAATACCAATGTTGGCACTCAGGCTCCAGCCAATAATCCTGCAGCTGCACCATCTGTAGAATTGACCATGGAATCCTTATTGGCTAAACTCCCATTGACTTCTGAGCAAATGTCGGCTTCCTATTTAGCTATACTAAAAGCATCAATGGAAAATGCAGTCTTGTACCAATTAAATCTTGCCGATTACCCCAGTGCCATTAATCAATACCGCAGCATAGTTACCCAATTCCCAGATGTGAGTGAAACGGAAAAAGCCATTTTCAATTTAGCTATTTGCTATGATAGAAATAACCAACCCATACAAGCTGATTCGGTAAGACAATTGTTGAAAACCAATTTTGCCAATGGTAAATTCAATAAACTAATAGAAGAGCAGGGAAAACCAGTAGCCAAAGACAATGCAACAATGGCTTATGAACAGGTCTATGATCTATTCCTTGCAGGTTCATTTAAAGAAGCTTTACAAGTAAAAGAAACTGCAGACAAGAAATGGGGTAAATCTTATTGGACTCCTCAACAACTCTATATTGAATCTATTTACTATGTCAAAAATAGAGAGGATAGTATTGCCATCAATCGACTAACTGAGATTACCAAGTCATTTCCTAATTCTCCATTACAAGAGAAAGCCTATACCATGATTGATGTGTTAAAAAGGAGAAAGGAAATTGAAACTTATTTGACCGATTTAAAGATTGAGAAACCAGAAGAGATTGCCGATAGACCCATTGAACTCAATGATGTAAAAACAGTGAAAAAAGCCCCTGCCCCCAAAGCAGAGATTACCCAACAAGTGGCACCTGTTTTAAAAATCAAACCTAATACCTTAGAGCCAAAGGAAAAACCTGTAATTGTAGCGGTAGCACCTCCTAAAGTAGATACTACCAGAAAGCAACCCAATGTGGTTTTGGTTGATGCCCCTATGCAAAAACTAGAGCCGGTTAAAATTGCCCCAACCAATCAATATGTTTTTAATGCCAATGACCCTCATTTTGTGGCGGTGATCCTTGACAAAGTAGATGGCATATTTGCAGGAGAAGCCAAAAACGCTTTTAATAGGTTTAATAGGGAGCAGTATAGTAATCAAAATCTGGCCATTGGCAATGAAACCATTCAGGCTAATTTGCAACTGGTCTTGGTAGGTCCATTTGCCAATGCAGGTGATGCCGTTGGTTATATCAACAAAGCCAAACCCCAAGCTGCTTCCAGAATTGTTCCTTGGTTAGCCAAAGAAAAATATAGTTTCCTTATTTTAAGTGGCGCAAACTTAACCGTCCTGAAATCTAAAAAAGACATTCAAGAATACAGAAGCTTCTTGCATGGTGTGTTTCCCGATATTTTTTAATCATTTTAGCATAGTTGTTTCAGGCAGTTCTATAGATTTACGATAAGTTTACATTCCTATCATACCTTTTTTATGTCTAGACCAGTTAAAATATTTTGGAAATTTTTCTTTGGTGGATTAGGCTTGGTTGTCCTTTTCCTGCTCATGCTCAATTGGGGATGGATTGGTGACATGCCAGATATTGAAGATATTGAAAACCCAACTGCTTTGCAAGCCAGTCAAGTATATGCACAAGACGGGTATTTGATGGGTAAATATTATATTGAAGATAGGATTAACGTTCAGTACAAAGACATCAGCAAACACGCCATTAATGCATTGGTGGCAACAGAAGACAAACGTTTTTATGACCATAGTGGTATTGACGCGCAGGGTTTGGCCAGGGCCTTTTTCTATCTAGGTAGTCAGGGTGGAGCCAGTACCATTACCATGCAAACAGCCAAGAATCTCTTTACGGAAAACTGGAGCACCAAGAATTTCTTGTTGCGCAGCATTCAAAAATTAAAGGAGTGCATCATTGCCATTAAATTAGAAAGGAATTTTACCAAAGAAGAAATCCTAACCCTTTACTTAAATACGGTGGCTTTTGGAGACAATGTTTTTGGTATTAGAAACGGAGCCAAAACTTTTTTCCAAAAAGAACCTGATCGTTTGAATGTAGAAGAAGCCGCTGTGCTGATTGGCATGATCAATGGCCCAGGTCTTTATAACCCACGCAGAAACCCAAGACAGGCATTGGAAAGAAGAAACCTTGTCTTTAACCGCATGGTGGCTAAAGATTATTTAAATTCTGCTGAAGCCGAAATTTTAAAAAGAAAACCCATTGAGCTAAATTTTAAAAAACTAGACGAAAGCGCTGGTTTAGGGCCTTATTTTAGAATGGTTCTTGGAGAAGAAATGAAAAAATGGTGTAAGACCCATACCAAGAGCAATGGTGACAATTATGACTTGTATAGAGATGGTTTGCGTATTTATACTACCATTAATCCAAGAATGCAACAATATGCAGAAGAAGCGGTAGCCAAACATATGAGCTATATGCAGAAGCTATTGAACACGCAAGAAAATATGAAAGATGGCAGCATTTGGAAAAACTACCAGCAAGTGCTTGATGCTTCCATGAAACAGAGTGACCGTTGGAAAAATCTAAAAAAAGAGGGTTTGAATGAAGAAGAAATCAAAGCTTCTTTTAAAGTAAAAATCCCCATGCACGTTTTTGCTTGGAACAGCACCCGTGGAAAGGATACCACCATGTCTCCATATGATTCTATCAAGTACCATCGACAAATGTTACAAGCGGGCTTTATGGTCATGGAACCCATGACGGGAGAAGTAAAAGCTTGGGTAGGCGGAATTGATTTTAAAACCTTTAAATATGATCATGCCAATATCAATACCAAACGTCAGGTAGGTTCTACCATGAAACCTTTGTTGTATAGTCTGGCCATTGAAGAAGCTGGTTTTACTCCTAATACCCCCGTAGATGACAACCAACAAAGCTTTGGACAGTACGGATTGGTTCCTGCAACTAGTAAGTCATGTACAGGCGCAACAATGCCCATGGCAGAAGCCTTGGCCAAGTCTAGAAACTGTGCTTCTGCCTATATTATGAAGCAATTAGACGCAACTGGAAATAATGGCGCCAAAAGATTTGTGGACTATTTAAAAAAGCTCAATCTCCAAACAAAGATTGAACCCTACCCTTCTATAGCCTTAGGTTCTTGTGAGATTTCTTTGTTTGAAATGATGCAGGCTTATAGCATGTTCCCTGGTAGGGGATTTAATGCCAAGCCCATGTATATTACCCGTATTGAAGACAGAAACGGAAATGTACTGGAAAGCTTTACCCCCCAACGCAAAGAAGTAATTAGTGAAGTGACTGCCTATTCCATTGTAAAAATGATGCAAGGGGTAATTCAGTTTGGTACTGCCCGTGGGATTTGGGCTTATGACTTACCTGGTAATTTAGAAGTAGCGGGAAAAACAGGAACCACCAATGATAATTCCGATGCTTGGTTCATGGGTTATACCCCACAATTGATGGCAGGAACCTGGGTTGGTGCAGATGATCGATTTATCCGTTTCAAAAATGAAAACTTAAATGGTCAAGGTGCTAGAGCGGCCATGCCTATTTGGGCTTATTTCTTTGCTAAAGCATCTGCTGATCCAAACTGTGGACTTGATGCTAGCCAAACTTTTGTGAAACCAGAAGTAATGACCAACGATATCATCATTGACTATATCAATGGCACTACTGCTCCATTGGGTGCTGAGGGTGAAGACCAAGGAAACGGAACGGTAAATGATTATGAATTACCCAAAGACATTAAACCAGAAGATATTAAGGCTGAATCAGACCCATTAGAAGCAGGCAAAACTGGAGTTCCAAAACAACTTGAAACAAAGGATGGGCAACCGGCAAAACTGCCAGATAATAAACCCTTGGTAACACCTCCTGTTTTAAAACCAGGAGAAAAACCCAAAGCTACAATGCCAGCTCCTATTAAGAAACCGGGTGGTGGTGGAACTAGATAAAACTGGATAAGTCTTTGATGATTTTACAAAATCTGCATGGCTTTTACAAAATCGCTGACCAAGTAGCTAATGAGCTTTCCTGTACTTCCATCGGTTCTGCCATCTGATAAATGGGTGGCCCCTTCACAAATATGCAAGTATGCTGGCCTGGATTGGGCTGTTGCAAATTGCACATATTGTCTAGCTTGATTGGCACTTATCCCAACAGGAGTTTGGGCGCTACTTAAAACGCCTTGAATACAATCAAGGTCTAATTCAATACCGCAAAGCGAATCATCTGTAAAAGATGCCGCGTGCCCAATTGCCTGTAAAAAAGTTCTCTTTTCGTGTACAAAAATGTCTTCATAAGTAATGCAATCCACAAAGGGATTATTGACAATGTCCATCCAAACATTTTGTGGAAGATAATTCTCATGAATGCCAATGACACAATATTTTTCTAGGTATCCATCTTCTTCTGCATAAGTAAAACCATTGCCACTATGTCTTCCTTCCATGGGTCTAAAATCTGCATGTGCGTCTAGATTTATGGCATTTAATTGTGCAATAGGCAAAACTCCAGCTTTATGATATCCCTTTGCAGCACCTTTAATACAAGGATAGGAATTGTTGTGTCCGCCCCCAATAACAATAGGGATTTTTTTGTGCTGGGTAATCAATTTAACCAACTGTTCAACCTCCTCGTCAATGGAATTTACTGCATGTCTAAAAGCCTCAGATTTCTCATCATAGCTCAGGGCATTTTGTTCAATCAAATGTTCCATATCAGAGAAATCAAAATGCCCCAATAACAAAATATCTCCTCCTTCTAAAAAGTCATTACTTTGAATATTAAGAAAGGATTGCAAGAAGGGAACCCAAGCAGAATCGGCTCCGCCAATACCTAGATTGGCTTTTACCCCAATGTCTTCAGGAATACCAAATAGCACATAACTAGCTTTGCTTTCCTGCAAAGATTGATCTAGTTGGCTACTATCTGTAAGTACCTGAATCCGCTCTCCTAATTTGGTTTCAAATCTTCGAATCTTGGTAACAGATAGCAAATCTTGTTTGTGATAGATTTTCAAATGTTTCATGGCGCGTTATGGGTATGATTCTAAAGTTTAAGTTAATCAATTCAACCCATAGCAGAAAAAAGGATTAGATGAATTTTCCTGACACCATTACTTGATCAATTAGGTTGGAACCAAATGCATAAGGAAGGTAGGCCAATGATGGGATTGGCTTGGTGAAAATAAGGTTAGCCAACTTTCCCTTGCTAATACTACCTAGTTCTGATTCCAGTTCCATAGCATAAGCCCCATTAATGGTAGCCGCATTAATAGCTTCTTCTGGCAGCATTTTCAATTGAATACAGGCCATGGAAACTACGGTATTCATATTGCCACTTGGGCTAGAACCTGGGTTAAAATCAGATGCAAGGGCAATGGCAGCACCGGCATCTATCAGCGCCCTTGCAGGTTGATATCCCATGCGTAAAAAATAGGCAGCTGTTGGCAACAAAGTACCAATGGTATTGGATGCTGCAAGTGAAGCAATGGTAGCTTCATCCATGGTTTCCAAGTGATCAACAGATAACGCATTGACTTCAATGCCAGCTTCTACCCCACCCGATAAGTTCAATTGATTTGCATGGATTTTGGGTTTTAACCCTATAGCAGATCCTGCCTTACATATGCGAATGGTTTCTGCCTTATTAAAAAAACCATCTTCACAGAAAACGTCAATAAAATCGGCCAACCCCTCTTGGGCAATCACAGGCAACATTTCTTCTATAATCAATTGAATATAGCCTTCATGATTGTCTCTGTATTCAATTGGATAGGTATGAGCACCCAAAAAACTGGCTTTGATGGGGATAGGTGAAACTGCTTTGATCCGCTTAATTACCCGTAACATTTTTAATTCAGCATCTACAGTTAATCCATAACCGCTTTTAATTTCCATGGCACCTGTTCCTAGCTGCATCCATTCTTTTAACCTAGCCAATGCCAATTGAAATAATTCCTCTTCTGAACAAGCTTGTAATTTTCTTGCAGAGTTTAGGATGCCACCACCTTTTGCGGCAATATCGGCGTAGCTCATTCCTTTCAACTTGTCTACAAATTCCGTTTCTCTACTAGCTGCAAAAACCAAGTGGGTATGACTATCACACCAAGAAGGCAACACTGTAGCACCAGCTGCATCAATGGTTTGGTCAAACAAGTCCTTTAATTGATTTAACTCTGACATAGCACCATAATCAATAATCCGGCCCTGTTCAATACTCAACCAAGCTTGATCTATAACTGGAAGTTGGGCCAATGCTGTACCTTTCAATAATTTATTGTCAGAACGAACATTTACCAGTTGGTGGATGTTGGTGATAAGCTGTTTCATGCAAGGGCAAATTAAACAATTCAAAGTCTAATTTCACAGAATGATTTGTAACATCACCATTGTTAGATACCCCAATTGGTTAGCATGGGCTGGATTCCTATCTATGGCCATATTCCGACTTCCCTTAATGCTAAATAAACAAATCAGTTTCTGGAAGCTCATGGGCACCGGCAAGAATGGGTCTTTTGACAAAACACCAGATTTGTCACAGTGGGCTATTTTGGTCATTGATCAAAATCAAACCCATGATCTTAGTCAAACATGGTCTAAGCCTTTGAATACAGTTAATGAATATAATTACCTGCAAAACAAATATGGCAAATTCATAGCAGCCTGGTGGCGATTTTTTAACTGTGAAATATGGACAATAGTATTGGAACCTATTGAGGGGCATGGATTATGGGATGGCAAACAACCATTTGGTCCCGTACCCATGAAAAGCGAATATGAAGGCCCTATTGCCATCCTAACAAGAGCAACCATTAAGCTTAGTAAGTTGAAAGATTTTTGGAGTAATGTTGACAAAGTAGCTAACAGAATGGCCGGTGCACCTGGATTTCAAACTTCTTTTGGAATTGGAGAAATTCCTTGGATAAAGCAAGCCACATTTAGTATTTGGTCTTCTAAAGCGGCCATGAAAGCATTTGCCTATCAGATGCAGGAACACGCTACAGTGATTGCCAAAACCAGAAAAGAAAAATGGTATAGTGAAGACCTTTTTATGCGTTTTAGGCCAATTGCATCATTTGGAAAAGTCAAGGGACTTGACCCATTGAAACAAAACCCCTAACTTGCAATAGATTTATGCATCACTGCAGTACCATATCAATGTTGACAGCCCATTTTGCATGGATGTACCGTGGCTTGAATCCTATGCCCGATCATTAAGTACGCATATTATCTTTTGCTTTTTCTAGCACCATTTTGTTGAAAACCCTACTATTCATCAATACCTTATTGTATGGCATCCCAATTGTCTGTTACCTCAGAAATAGGAACATTAAAACGTTTATTAGTACATAGCCCAGACAGCGGTCTGGGAAAAGTAGTCCCCTCCAAAGCCCAAGACTGGCTATTTGAAGACATTGTTCATTTAGATACTATTCGCAAAAATGAATATGATTTTTACACCAAGATTCTATTGTATTTTCTAGATCCAACCAAGATCAAAGGCAAACTACAAGAAATTGATGCAAAAGAAAATGATCGTAATTTTTATAAACCAGAACACAGCAATTTCTTTGCTTCTGAAAATGTAATAGAATTACAGTGGTTATTGGCACAAGTTTTAGAAGATGCAGATTTACGCTCAAAGCTTGTGGCATCTGTTTGCGCTATTGAAGGATGCACTTATCAAACCCAGCTTGAATTATTGGATTACAGCCCTAAAGAATTGGCCAAAACCTTTATTTCTGGGAGTGCTGCAGGAAACAGAGAACTCTTGTTTGCTCCTATTCCCAATTTCATTTTTACAAGGGATATTGGCATTACCATTAATCAATATGTTCTTTTAAACAAGCCCGCCAAAAAAGCTAGAACAAGAGAAGCTTTGTTGGCTAAGTATATCTTCTTTCATCATGCACTTTTTGCTGACTATAGAAATAATATTATTGAGCTCTCTGATTCTCACCATAGCTTCTTATTACCCAAGGAAGAAGATGATAGAAAAATAACTCTAGAAGGTGGAGATATTATGGTAGTAAGTGAGAACCATTTATTGGTTGGTGTTAGTGAAAGAACCAGCTCGGAAGCCGCAGTTAGGGTCACCAATCTCCTGTTTGAAAAAGCTGTGGTTGAAAAAGTAACCGTTGTAAAGATTCCCAAGAAAAGGGACTACATGCATATAGACACGGTGTTTACACAGGTTAAAAGAGATGTATGGGTTATGTTAGGAAATTTTTCTAGAAAAGCTGTCAAACATGAGGACGAAAATGTAATTGAGCGCATTTTAGAAATCAAAAAAGAAGAGAAGATCAAGATTCTACAATTCCACAAAAAATCACCGGAGAATCCCATAAGTTTTGAAAGCTTAGAAGACTTGCTAGTAGATATAAGTAAGAATGATTTGCATTGTGAAGACGAAGTGCGATTTATTTTTTCTGGTAATAATGAATTCCCTTACAATGCCAGAGAGCAATGGACAGATTCATGTAATCTTTTAGCGCTCAAAGAGGGAGTAGTATTGGGTTATGACCGAAACGATAAAACTACAGAGGCTTTTAAAGCTGCAGGCTTTACCATTATTCATGCCAAAGAATTAATTGAAGCACTTGAGGCAGGAACTTTGAAAGTAGAAGAAATGCATGATACATTGATCCTCATGCCATCAGCAGAATTGTCAAGGGCAAGGGGTGGATTTCATTGTATGAGTATGCCCATTTTAAGAACGCCAATTCAATAAAAAAAAATTATGCAAAACACGGCGCATATCATGATGATTAGACCCGCAAAGTTTGGCTTTAATGCAGAAACAGCGGTAAACAATAGTTTTCAACAATCCAGTTCAGATACCCAAGTTGCTGAAAAAGCCTTAGCAGAATTTGACCAGTTTGTAGCTTTATTAAAATCCCATAGGATTGACGTTACGGTTGTGCAGGATAGTTCTTTTCCTTATACTCCGGATAGCATTTTTCCAAATAATTGGATCTCTTTTCATTCAGATGGAACCATCGTATTGTATCCCATGTTTGCACTTAATCGCAGACAAGAACGAAAACCAGCTGTATTGGAAACACTGACAGAAAAGTTTTTGATTCAACAAACCATTGACTTTACTGAACAGGAAGAAAGGGGTTTGTTTTTAGAAGGCACTGGTTCAATGGTATTGGATAGAGAACATCATTTAGCCTATGCTTGTTTAAGTGATAGAACCCATGAAAATTTATTGGAACAATTTTGTACAGAATTGGGCTATGAGTCTGTAGCATTTTCTGCACTTGATATGCAGGGAGCCCCTATTTATCATACTAATGTGATGATGTGTGTGGCAGACCGTTATGTTGTCATTTGTCTTGACAGCATTTCAACGGATTTGGAAAGAGAAATGTTGATTGACCAAATAAAATCAACCAGTAAAACTATTGTTACTATTAGTTTAGATCAGATGAATCAATTTGCGGGTAATATGTTACAAGTAAAAAATCAAGACGGTGAAAAGTTCTTGATTATGTCTACCCAAGCATATCAAAGTCTTCATGAAGATCAGGTAAAGCAATTAGAAAGTTTTAATCAAATTCTACATTCGCCAATAAATACCATTGAAACCAACGGCGGTGGAAGTGCCAGGTGTATGATGGCTGAAATTTTTCTGCCATTAATAAAAGATCATTAAATGGAAACAATTTTTCTAGCTAATAACTCTTGAACTTCACGCTTTCTTAGCTTAATTAATTTTTCTAATATTTGACTTGCTTTAGTAAGTTCCATCAATACTTCTATTTGGTTGGAATAGGCTTTATGTTGGGCATCTAGGTTCTGTTGTATGGTTTCTATATCATGCCAATTACCAATGGCTTCTTGTAATTTTTGAAAATAGGCTTTTTCAAGATTCCAATCTTTCTCGTCTACCCAATTACAAGCATATTGCCATTGCTTTATGCGTTTTCTAAGATCATGCCATTGACTAATATTGCATTCTTTTAATAATATTTTATTGATTTGTGCAAAAAGGTCAATGGCGTATTGCTCAGACAAAATACTATTTGTAGATTTTACAAAATCAGTTAACTGATCTACCAATTCCTTTAATTCTAATTTAAACAAATGGGTTTGTTTTTGAAAATGCTGAATCATTTCTAGCATTCTATGTTCCGGAAAGCATTTGTTTTTCAATTCATTCATGTCATTTTTATCTAACCATTGCAACAAGATTTGATATTCTCGAATATCCCCAGCCTGTTGAAAAATGTTAGCTAATAACCTTGTAGATTTTTTTAATTTTTGTTTGGAATAAATTTTGGAGAGAAACTTTAAGATGGCTTTCATTTTTTTTAGTTCCACCCTAAAATCGTGTAAGTCAGTTTCTGACATGGAACTATCAAAATTGTGTAAATGGTTGAACACCTGTTTTACCCTTTGCTTAAAATAGGTATGTAACAAGGATTGAGACATGAACTACTTACTATTTAACCATGAAATTCATATAAATTTAACCATTTGGGCAAAGTCAATATGAATCTATTGTTAAATTATGATTCAAAGCTTAACCGAACCCCAGTTTCAAAATCAACTGGTGCGTATCCTAGTTCCTGAACCGCTTTGTCTATTTTCAAGCCAGAGAACTTGGCCCTTTGAACCATTTCTGGAAAACTATCTGCAGTTACTGCGGTGATTAAATTGGCATCAAGGTTTTTAACCCTGGCCACCGTTAAAGCCATTTCATAAGGTGAAATCCTATCTTTTCCTGCCAAATGGTACTCGGTATTGATAGGTCCTAAAAACACCAGTTCAATTCCCTTGCACAGGTCTTGTACATAACTTGGGGTTCTTAATTGGTCTGATACAACTTTAATAGGTTTTCCTGCTTCCAAGTTTTGAGCCACCCATTGGATAAAGCTGGGGCGCATTCCTTCCCAGTATTTGCCATAGATAAAAACAGGTCTGATAATATGATAGTCCAATCCAGAAGCTCTTACCTTGTCTTCTGCCATTAACTTGCTCTTCCCGTAAAAATTCAGTGGATTGGGAATAGCCGTTTCAGCATGTGGGCCATTTTCTCCAAAAATAAAATCTGTAGAAACATAGAGCATTCGGGCCCCTGTTTTAGTGGCCGCTTCTAATAAGTAATCCGTTGCAGCTACATTGTGCAATAAACAAGATCCTTGGTCTAAATGACATTCATCTGGCTTACTCATGGCAGCTGAATGAATAACTAAATCTGGTTTGAAAGCCTCAAACAATTTGTTAACTGCTTCTTTTTGGGTTAAATCAACCGATTGATATAAAAACTTACCCACCGGAATCCTTTGCACACCTCTGGACAAAGCCATCACTTGATGTCCTTTTTCTACTAAAAACAGGGTTAAGTGCTGCCCCAAAAAGCCATTTGAACCGGTAACCAAGATTTTCATATTACTAAAATACTCATTTGTGCCAAGAGATAGTCATTTGAGAATTAGCTTTAATTGCTTATTTTTGGAACTTGTGTAAGAGATACACAATACCATTACGATTGCTTTTTACCTTATTCTCAAATCGTATTACGAAAGAATTGAATACTTAAAATGTCTACAAAGAAAGTCACAAAAATAGGGGTACTTACCTCCGGAGGCGATGCTCCAGGCATGAATGCTGCAGTTAGAGCCGTTGTAAGAACAGGAATTTATCATGGTTTGGAGGTTTTTGGTATCATGCGCGGTTATAGTGGTATGGTAGATGATGACATATTTCCAATGGATTCTAGATCTGTTGCCAATATTATTCAAAGAGGTGGAACCATCTTAAAAACAGCCAGATGTAAGGAGTTTTTTGAGCCAGAAGGACGCAAAAAAGCCTATGAAAATCTTAAAAAAAGAGGAATAGACGGATTGGTGATTGTTGGAGGCGATGGTAGTTTTAGAGGCGCACAGCGATTCAGTAATGAATACGATATTCCCTGTATTGGTTTACCAGGAACCATTGATAAGGATATAGCTGGTAGCGATTTTACCATTGGTTTTGATACTGCTGTGAATACGGCAGTTGAAGCCATTGATAAAATCCGGGATACTATGGATGCTCATGACCGTCTATTCTTGGTAGAAGTCATGGGTAGGGATGCTGGTTATATTGCTTTGCACAGTGGTATTGCAACTGGTGCTGAAAATATCTTGATACCTGAAACCAAAACAGATATTGAGGAATTAATCCAGTCCTTAACTGAAAAGGAAAAAAGGAAAAAATTGGTGAACCTGATTGTTGTTGCCGAAGGCGATGAATTTGGAGGAGCCAATGAA
The DNA here is from genome assembly GCA_943372225.1 of Chitinophaga pinensis. GTDB lineage: Bacteria > Bacteroidota > Bacteroidia > Chitinophagales > Chitinophagaceae > Sediminibacterium > Sediminibacterium pinensis_L. Next base: position 210,019 of record CALRXV020000005.1, read on the forward strand.
CTGGCCAAAGTAATCAAAGAGCGTATTCCACAAGCCGATACCAGGGTTTGTATCTTAGGTCATATTCAAAGAGGCGGATCTCCATCTTGCTTAGATAGGTTAATTGCCAGCAATATGGGCTATCATGCAGTGGAATGTTTGATCAAAGGAAGGTTTAATGTAATGGTGGGTATTGTAAACAATAAAGTTCATTTTACTCCATTAGACAAAGCCGTGAAACAAAAACAAAGAATTTCTGCTGAATGGATGAAGATTGTGAAAATCCTAGCCAGCTAATACCCCACAAAATTTCAAACTACAACAAAGTATTATGTCAAAAAACTTAGAAAAGTACCTGCACAAAGAAATGAACAAACAAGCGGGTATTGAACACGTTAACCATCGCACAAAGATTGTTGCCACCGTAGGTCCAGCTTGCGACTCTTACGATCAATTATTGGAACTTTGCCGTGCTGGTGTAAACGTTTTTCGTTTGAATTTTTCACATGGCAAACATGAAGACAAACTGGCCATTATTGAACATATTCGCAACATCAATAAAACTGAACCCTACAATATTTCTATTTTGGCAGATTTACAAGGGCCAAAATTGCGTGTTGGTGAAATTGAAAACAATTCTCTTGACGTAAAAGCTGGTGATATTCTAACTTTTACCAATGAGAAATGCGTTGGTACCTTAGAAAAAATTTATGTCTCCTACCCTAATCTAGCTGGTGACGTGGTGCTGGGTAACGTGATCATGATTGATGACGGTAAACTAGAAGTAAAAGTAGTTGGCATTGAAAAGAATGGAGACGTGAAAGTATTGGTAACACTAGGCGGAAACCTTTCTTCTAAAAAAGGAATCAACCTTCCTGATACCAAAATTTCTCTTCCTGCCTTAACTGAAAAAGACTTGGCCGATTTGGAGTTCATCATAGAACAAAAATGTGACTGGGTGGCTTTGAGTTTTGTTAGAAGTGTAAAAGACCTTGTAATACTAAGAAGCAAATTGCAAGAGAAAAAGAGCATGACTAAAATCATTGCCAAGATTGAAAAACCTGAGGCATTGGTGAATATTCGTGATATTATCTTAGAGAGTGATGGTATTATGATTGCTCGTGGAGACTTGGGAGTAGAACTTCCTATTGAACAAGTGCCATTGATTCAAAAAGAATTGATTCGCAAATGTCTGCACCGTGCAAAACCTGTGATTGTGGCTACCCAAATGATGGAATCCATGATTGATAGGGTTAAACCCAACCGTTCTGAAATCACCGACGTTGCCAATGCCGTATTGGAAGGTGCTGATGCAGTCATGTTGAGTGGTGAAACTGCCGCTGGTAATCACCCCGCGTTGGTGGTTCAAACCATGCGCAAAATCATCATGGAAATTGAAAAGAAAGAATACCGTTATGACCGTTCTGCCGATCTAAAACCACAAGCACACTCTCCTTCTTACCATAGTGATGCTATCTGTTATAACGCTTGTAAGATTGCAGAAGACGTTGAAGCACAAGCACTTGTTGGTATGACTCAAAGTGGCTATACCGCCTTTATGCTGAGCAGTTATCGCCCTTCTTCTCCTTTGTATATTTTCACAAAAGAAAGAACCTTAGTAAACCAATTGAGTCTAAGCTGGGGGGTTCGTGCCTTCTATTATGACGAGGAAGAAAGCCTTGATGATATTGTTAATGACCAAATCAATATCCTAAAAGAACGTGGTTTTGTAAAAGAAGGAGACGTGGTTGTTAGTACAGGAAGTACGCCAGTTCACCTGCATTTACCTACCAATATGATCAAATTGACCAAGGTCTAGACCTACTTAATAAAAAAAATAAAAAAGTTTCCCTGTTCTAGGGAAACTTTTTTATTTTCAGGTAATAGAACGATTGCATATGAAAAAATTACTTTCTGCCTTTTGCCTAATGCTTGTTTTGAATCAAATACAAGCCCAAGAAATTGCCTTGATTCCACAACCAGAAAAATTGACCCAAGGAAGCGGCAATTTTAGTATTACCCCAAAAACCAAGATTGTTTTAGCGGGTTCTGGGTTAGAACAATCTGCCAAATTCCTGAACGACTATTTACAAAGCTTTTTTGGATTCAAATTAGCCATTCAGAAATCTGGAGATTTTAAAAACAATATTGTGCTTAATTATGAGAAAATGGAATATGGTATTCCAGGAGCTTATCAATTGCACGTCAAAAAAGATGAAATTCATATTGGTGGTGACAACGCAACGGGTACTTTTTATGGAGTCCAAACGCTGATTCAGTTGTTGCCTTATGTAAAATCAAATAGTTTGTCTGTTCCTGTTGTAGAAATTGAAGACAAACCAAGATTTGGCTATCGTGGTTTAATGTTAGATGTAGGTAGGCATTTCTTTCCATTGGACTATGTGAAAAAGTTCATTGATTTTATTGCTATGCATAAAATGAATACCATGCAATTGCACTTGACTGAAGATCAAGGCTGGCGCATTGAAATTAAAAAATACCCAAAATTGACTTCTGTGGGTGCTTATAGAAATGGGACTATTATTGGTCATCATCCAGGAACTGGAAATGACAATACCCGTTATGGTGGCTTCTACACCCAGAATGAGATTAAGGAAATGGTTAAATATGCCACTGAAAGATATGTCACCATTATTCCTGAGATTGAAATGCCAGGTCATGCATCTGCTGCCATTGCTGCCTATCCTCAATTGAGTTGCTTCCCTGATTCAGCTACCAAGCACAATGCTAAAGTAACATGGGCGGGCAGCGAACAAGGCAAACAAGTACAACAAGCCTGGGGAATTTATCCAGATGTTTTTGCCCCAACAGAATATACTTTTCAATTCTTGCAAGATGTTTTGGATGAAGTTTTACCACTGTTCCCTTCAAAATATATTCATATTGGTGGAGACGAGTGTCCTAAGGATGCTTGGAAAAAATCGGCTTTTTGTCAACAAATGATCAAAGACAAGAACTTAAAAGACGAACATGGTTTGCAGAGTTATTTTATTCAGCGCATGGAAAAATACCTGAACTCAAAAGGCAGACAAATCATTGGATGGGATGAAATTTTAGAAGGAGGATTGGCTCCCAATGCAGCCGTGATGAGTTGGAGAGGTGAGAAAGGTGGCATCGCGGCAGCAAAAGAAAAGCATCAAGTGATTATGACACCAACTGGTTGGGCATATTTTGATTATTCTCAAACCAAAAAAGAAGACTCTCTCACTATTGGAGGCTATTTAACTGTTCAAAAAGTTTATAGCTATGAACCCCTTCCCAAAGAATTAGCGGCTGATGAAGTTAAATATGTCATGGGGGCTCAAGCAAATCTTTGGACTGAATATATTGGCAATCCTCGTAAATTAGAATATATGCTTTTCCCAAGACTTTCTGCCATGAGTGAAGTACTATGGAGCCCTAAAGAAAGTAAGGATTGGAATAGTTTTGAGAAGCGTTTGCAAACTCAATTCAAGCGTTATGATTTCTGGAATTGGAACCATAGTAATGCTGTGTTTGATCCTGCCGCAAAAGCAGTTGAAAAATTATAAACATCAATTTTAGAAAAACCCTAAACTGAATAAAAATGGTTGATTCATTCGAAAAAATTAGTGTTGAAATTTATCCTACAGCCAAAGAAGGCTCTGCCTTTGTTGCCAGAGAAATTGCCAACTTAATTAGGCATAAACAGGCTCTAAATGAAAGCTGCGTGCTTGGTTTAGCTACGGGCTCCTCACCTATTTCTATGTATGCAGAACTAGTTCGTATGCACAAAGAAGAGGGTCTTAGTTTTAAAAATGTGATCAGTTTTAATTTGGATGAGTATTATCCCATTGAACAGGAAGCATTTCAGAGTTATTGGAGTTTTATGCATCGGCATTTGTTTAGCCATGTTGATATTTTACCGGAGAATATTAATTTACCTGCTGGAGCTGGCTCCAAAGATGACGTAAAATATTTCTGTCAGGAATACGAAAATAAGATTGAAGCAGCGGGTGGTATTGACTTACAAATTCTAGGAATTGGTGGAAATGGTCATATTGGGTTCAATGAACCTGGTTCTAGCATATATTCTAAAACAAGGATGGTGAATCTGGAAAACAGTACCAGATTGGCCAATAGCTATGAATTTCAAAACATCTCTAAAGTTCCTAGAAGAGCCGTTACAATGGGCATTTCAACCATCTTAAAATCTAGAAAGATTTTGTTGATGGCCTGGGGTTCCAAAGCCAATATTGTTGCTAAATCGGTTGAAGGAAACGTAACAGAACAAATTCCTGCAAGCATTTTACAACAGCACAATGATTGCACATTTGTCATTGATGAATTGGCTTCTTCTGAATTAACTAGGATTAAATCGCCTTGGTTAACTGGTGAATGTACCTGGACAATTAAGATGATTAAGAGAGCCGTGATTAATCTTGCTTTAAAACTAGGCAAACCTGTTTTGAGTTTGAATACGGTGGATTATAATGAAAATGGTCTTTCAGATTTGCTAGTAGAAAAAGGAGATGCTTACGAAATTAATTTGCAAGTATTTTATTTGCTGCGCGATAGTATTACAGGATGGCCTGGTGGAAAACCTGGAGCAATTATTCCTACACACCCAGAGAGAAGTGCACCACATCCAAAAAGGTGTTTAATCTTCTCCCCACATCCTGATGATGATATTATTAGTATGGGTGGAACATTTATGCGTCTGCATGATCAAGGTCATGAAGTTCATGTGGCTTATCAAACCAGCGGTAATATTGCCGTTACAGACGAATTTGTAACCCGATTTATTGACTTTGCAGTTGGCTTTGAAGACATGTTTGGCATTGATAACCAAAAAAGTCAGAGCATTCTTTCTAATGCCAGAGACTTTATAGCCGGCAAACAGAAAAACCAAGTTGACACCTCAGAAATAAGAGAAATCAAGGGTTTGATTAGAAGGTGTGAAGCAAAAGCTACCTGCCGTTATGTAGGTCTTCCAGATGATAGTAGGGCGCATTTTCAAAACCTTCCATTCTATGAAACTGGAACCATTGACAAGAAACCCATGGGTGAAGCAGATGTTGAAAACACCATGGCATTGCTCAGGAAATTAAAACCCCATCAAATTTATTGTGCAGGAGATTTAGCTGATCCACACGGAACACATAAGGTTTGTCTTGACGTGGTTTTTGAAAGTTTGCGTAGGATTAAAGCCGAAGGTGATGCTTGGATCAAGGATTGCTGGGTTTGGTTATACAAAGGGGCTTGGCAAGAATGGGATATTTCTGAAATAGAAATGGCCATTCCTATGAGTCCCGATCAAGTGATGAAAAAACGTTTTGGCATTTTTATTCACCAATCCCAAAAAGATTCAGTTCCTTTTCAAGGTTCTGATAGCCGCGAATTCTGGCAACGCGCAGAAGACCGCAATGGCAATACGGCCAACCTTTATGCGGCATTGGGTCTAACTAAATATGCAGCAATGGAAGCTTTTGTTCGTTGGCATTATTAAAGTATTAACTACCATTAATCATAATCGCCCCCATGAACTGGGGGCGATTTTTTATTTTTGCACTATGTATGGTAAGGAGGAAAATAAAGTTCAACTAATTTGGAGAGCCCATTGGCAGGATCCTGGATTTCGCCAAAGGTTTCAATGGGGTCTATTGATATGGATTTTGGTGCTTATTGCCTTCCCTTTTTTCTTTCAATACATTGAGCAACGTTCAGGTTGGGCTCCCGATGATTGGCTATTGGATCAATTACCTAGTTTAGATACCTCTATACCCTGTTTCTTAGTCATTTGGGGCATGTTTGGGTTGTTTTTTTACAGGGCTTTGTACCAACCCAATATGTTGTTATTATTTTTATGGGGATTTATTGCCTTAAGTTTGATGAGATTCTGTAGCATTTATTTAGTTCCCTTAGAACCTCCTGTTAGCCTAATACCCTTGAGGGATCCAATCTCAAACTTATTTTATGGTGGCAAAAACAGTTTTATTACCAAGGACCTGTTTTTCTCGGGTCATACCTCAACACAATTCTTGATTTTTTTATGCCTTCAAAAAAAGTCTGATAAAATCATGGCTCTTATTGCAACTTTTTTAGTGGGACTGATGGTATTGATTCAACACGTGCATTATAGTATGGATGTTTTAGCAGCACCACCACTAACTTATCTAGTCTACTTGATTGCAAAACGCATTTCCAAATACTAGAAAGCTTCTCCTAATTCAAAATAAAATCCATGATTTTTTCCTGGCCCCATGCCATAATCCAATCGAAGATTGAGTTTTTCGGATTTATTTAGCGCATAGCGCAAACCCGCACCAAAACTATATTTCAGGTCTGATAATTTGTAACATAAGTTGTGTGAAACATCTCCAATATTCCCAAATGCCACAGCACCAAATCGTTTAAATAAGTTTTGTCTAAATTCTGCTTGAAATACTAATTGGTTTTTATCGCGGTAGCGACCATCATAATAGCCCCTCATACTATTCATGCCCCCCAAGGAGGCCAAACTTCTTAAGGGCACATCATTACCAGTGTTGTTAAAACTATATGCTTGCAAAGCCAGGACCCCATTTTTACGAATGGTCATGTATTTTCGTAAATCAATGACAATATTGGTATAGCGATGTTCTGAACCAAATAAGGGTGTAAAATGGTTAAAATAAATTTGAGCAAAATTACCCTTGTTAGGCGCAAAAGCATTGTTTCTGGTATCATAGGTAAAACTCAAACCAAGACCTGATATATGGTACCCATTTCTACCAACCACTTGTTCTTTATCAAAAATACCACCAGATTTATAGTTGGTTTCTAAGAGATTTTGGTATTCATACAAACCTCCTATAAAAACGCCCTTCCCTAGTTTTCGCATTAAATGTATATAGGTGTAGAATTGTTGAAAGTCATAAGCTTCTTCTGCTTGGTCAAGGGTTTGATTACCCAATCCCCAAAATTTATCTGGAAACGAACTAAAAGAAATCTGTTCATTGAGTACATATTGCTCATTTTTAAAATATTGAGCCCCATTAATGGCAGCCACCAACTGCTTTTTCAAAGAATATAGTAAAATGGTTTGCAAATTTGAGGTTCTCGAAATGGTATCATTTTTAGACATTCTAAAGGTAGAAGTGCCCGCTACCCCAAATGACCAACTTGTCTCAATAGACCTTGTCAAGACCGGAAACACTAGTATTTGCAGCTTTTTGGAGGAATCCTTTTGGGCAATACTATAATTGCCAAGTAGATTTAGCAAGCAAAACATGGTTAGGAACCGTATTATAATTTTATTAAAGCTTGGCATACCGAACTGCAAAATACTCCGCTTATCCCATTAAAGTACATTTAGCTTTATAAAAATGCCTATTTTCGCAACCTTGATTCATGCCAAGTTCATATTTTGGTAACAATCAAATAACACTAATTTTACATAGAAACTCATAACAGCGTAGGAATGAAAAAATGGGAAAGTAACTTTCAATTGGGCGATACGCTAACCCATGAACAATTGGATTTTTTCGAAAAGCATGGCGTGATCATGTTTCGGAATTTTATTTCCAAAGAGAAAGTACAGACATTTCTTTCTGAAATTAACCGCTTGGAAAAACTCTGGATTTCTGAAGGCCGCGATAAGGTAAATGGTATTCCTTTAAAATTTGGTAAGGATGAAGCTGGAAATAAGACTATTCAAAGATTCTGTTTTACTTCACACTATAGTGAGGCTTTAAAAGAATTATTGAATGATCCTAGACTGGCACAATTATCAGCCTTATTAGCACCATACGAAGGCCGAGTGGCAGAAAATGAAAAGGATGGTTTGGTAGTGAATAATTACCTCAATACCAAGAATAGTACTTTTACACAAATGGGTTGGCATACAGATAGTCCAAGAGATTTATTCTTAGGTCAAAAAATTATGCCCATGCTCAACGTGGGAATCCATCTAGATGAATGTCCTTTTGAAAATGGCGGCTTGCGTGTGTTACCAGGTACACACAAGCAAAATGTTTTAAAATTGTTGTTTGGTAAAAAATACTTTATTGACAACAACGATGACAAAAACGAGGTTGGCTTTGATATTCATTCAGGTGACCTAACCGTTCATGATGGTCGTTTATGGCACAGGGTTAAGCAATCACCTAAGTATGGTGAAGAAAGCCGAAGACGTGTCATGTATGTACCCATTGTTACGGGTAAATACAATCCAAAGGATGAAAATAGTAAAACACCTTTCTATCATAGATTTACTTCTAAAGTGCATCATTGATATTCCATAATTCATTTTGAAAGGTCAACCAAAAGTTGACCTTTCTCATTTAACAAACTCATATGCAATACACGCTAATCACAGGAGCAAGTAAGGGTATTGGAAAAGCCATGGCTCAGCAATTGGCAGCCAAAAAACAAAACCTATTATTGGTTGCAAGAACCGCTAGTCTTTTAGAAACTTTGGCCAACCAATTGAAGCTAGAACATTCTGTAAAAGTTGACTATCTGGCTATTGATTTAGCTGGTATTGGTGCAGCACAAACCATTTTTGGATGGTGTCAGGCAAACGGATATCAAATTAATACCCTAATTAATAATGCGGGATACGGTAATGGTGGTTCTTTTGAACAAATTTCTACCAAACAACATACCGATATGATGCAGGTAAATATGAATGTACCTGTAGAATTGATCTCATTATTTTTGCCCCAATTAAAACAACAACCAAGAGCTTTTATTCTAAATATTGCTAGCTCAGCTGCTTACCAAGCAGTTCCTGGCCTGAGTCTATATGCTGCTAGCAAATCTTTTGTATTAAGCTTTAGCAGGGGGTTACAATATGAATTAAGAAACAGTTCCGTTACAGTTACCACTGTTTGTCCTGGTGGTACCGACACTGATTTTGCTTCCCGCGCTCAATTAGGTCCTAAAGCGGTTAAAGCTGGCGAAAAACTAAATATGCAAGCAGATGAAGTTGCCAAATTGGCCTTAGAAGCTATGTATGCCGGAAAAACAGAATTAATAACAGGCTTCCTCAATAAATTAGGCGCTGCCATGGTTTGGTTAATGCCCAAAAAATTGGTTGAAAAAACAGCTGCCGGCATCTATGGGGTTGACTAATTTTAAGAAAAGCCATTTTGGTTTTGTGAATTATCATTTTGCCCTTATATTTGCAGCCCCAAACAGGGAACTGGCTGCGTAGCTCAACTGAATAGAGCATCTGACTACGGATCAGAAGGTTTTAGGTTTGAATCCTAACGCGGTCACTCTAATACAAGTTACAACCCACTGATTTTCAGTGGGTTTTTCTTTCCCCCTTACTCCTGCGTGGTTTCTGTTTATTGATATTGTTTGATATTATTTGATAACTTTTGATGTTTGTTGTAGTATTGTTGCACACATTGTTGCACCAAATGAACTTCTCAGTCACAGCAGTACTCTTAAAAAACAGGATTCCTGAGGATGGAATCTACAAAATTGCCATTAGGACCACCATAAATAGGAAAAGTAAGTTTGAAACTACTGGTTACAAAGCCACTGAAAAGGAATTTGTAAAGGGAAAATTTGTAGATAATAAGATTGGGAACAGGGCTCTGGCCCAAGAGATTGCCAAGCGCGAACAAAGGATCAGTGAGCTTCTAGCCAGTGGCGAAGAAATATCCATTGAGAAACTAAACAAGCCGGTCCGTCAGACATTCAAGGAGTTTTGTGATTCGCAAATCAAGAATCTGAACACCAATAAAGAGCCAGGTACTTTAAGGAACTATGATAAGCAGTTAAAAAAATGGTTTGCCTTCTACCAAGGATGGGATATTACCCCAAAGAAGCTGAACGATTACAAAGTTATACTTTCAAAATCAGGACTAAGTGAAAATAGCGTGTGGGATAGTTTCAAGGTTTTAAAGAAGTTCTACCGTTTAGCAATGAATGAAGGTCTGGTCAAAGAGAATCCATTTGTAAAGATGGAATCTGCTCCTAAATATGAAAGCATAGCTCCTGAGTACCTGACCTTGGAAGAGCTGGATAGCATTGAAGAATGCGAACTGACCAGTGATCTGGCTATAGTTAGGGATTATTTTCTACTTGAATGCTATTCCGGCTTAAGATTCTCAGACTGGAGCCGGTTCACCATTGAACAGATTGGCAATGAAAGGAATCTTAAAGTAAGGGCCAAGAAGAATGGGGAGCCTGTTTACTTACCAATTGATTCAAGTCCTCGTTTAGCTAGGGTAATAGACCGGCTAGAGCCCTATAACTTTTCATTGGAACATACCAATCGAATGCTGAAACTAGTCGGCTTAGCAGCCAAATTAAATAAGAATCTGAGAACTCATATTGGTAGGCATACTTTCGCGGTCATGTGCGCCAATCTAGGGCTATCTGTTGAGACTACTGCAGAACTAATGGGCATCAGTATGAAAGTAGCATCTGTTTACTACAAGGTGACCAGAACTAAGGTGAAGGATGAATTTAAAGCGTGGGGATCCATTTAGACTAAAATCATTTCAGTTGCATCCTAATAACTAGATTTCTATTTTTGAACCATGGCCAGAGCAAAGCATCCAGTTCCGTTTTCGCTGAATAAGCTACAGTTCAACCCAAAGAATGGGCTGTATGAAATATCAGAGTCTGGAGTTATCTATGGCATGAGTCTTGAACTTACCAGAAGCCTGAAAGCCTACTTTGGAAACTACACCAACCAGACGGTAGCCGAGTGGTATGAATCCCTTAGCAAATCAGATAGGGCCTCTGTGATTAAGACTGGGGCCTTAAAAGCTTCAAGGATTGACAATGGGTTCTATCCTGATAAGGAATGGGAATAATAAAGCCCACCCTAGAAAGGGCAGGCTCACCAAAACTAACTGCACTATGAGAAAAATAGTTATTGCGGTATTGCTTTAAGGCTTGAATTATATAGGCTCAAAAAGTTCTTGGTATCTTCTGAATCTGATTTAATTTGATTTGGTTTGAGCCCTACCCATTTTTTCTGGTAGGCAAACGCTACTTGTAAAGGTGTTTGAATTAATGGGGCCCCAATGAACATCCCTCTTTGCTGCACCTTATAGCAAACAAATTCAAACCCTGTTTTATACCCTTCATCATTGAAGCATATAAACCTTCTGGTATCGCCAAAGTTGTCAACCTTTACACAGGTCCCAACTACATTGGAAAGGTCTAATCCCTCCCATTCTGCATTGTCAGCTTGAATGCCGGCATAGTTATTGCATACCCCTAACTTGCCATTTGCCGATTCATTTCTGAACATACAATAGGCTGTACGGACCACTTCAAGCGGGTATTTGCCAACTAAAGACTTAGCGAATAATACAACCAATGGCATTTCTACAGAAGTCTTTTTATAGGGCACTTCTGGAAATTGCGGGTAAAAGTTTTTGGTACTCATTTAAAGCCTTTTATAAATGACAAAATCGGATTTGAGAATTTATTGAACAGATATAGCCCACCTGCTACTACGATACTGACAAACAGTACTGGTAACCACCAAGCAGTCCTACTATTATTTTTTGTAGTTTCTGTGACTTTGTAATGGGTTGTTACATTATAGTGGTGATAGACTTTATAATGTTGGTCCTGCGCCTTATGGGTACTTGTTTTTTTGTCTCTGTTGTAAGTGCCTTTTTCATAGTAGGAATAGCCAGGAGGGATAAAGCTAGAATCCCGAATGGGAAATTGTTTAGTGCTTTGGAACCATGATTGTAAACTAGCCCCATTGTCAAGAACATCTTTTGCTAGTGGGCCACCATTCCAAATGAGAGCTTTGTAATAGCTACCGTTATCGTTTTGCGACTGTGTACTGTCAATTGATAGGCTGTTAAACCATTCTTGAAGATCAGTACCGCTGCTATCTTTATCTTTTACTTCACTACTATTTGTTCCTTTTACAGTGTTACATCCCGTTCCCCAAATAACAATAATCCCAAGCAATAAAATAATGACTAGATAGGCTATAATTGGCTTTTTGGGTGGCTGTTCTTGATATGCGTAACTCATAGATTTAAGTTTAGAATGTCCCCGACACTGATGTCGGAGACATGGTTTTTACTAGGCTTTTTCAGGTGCAGTAAAGAAATTTTTAATCAGGTAAGAAAATCCTGCTGCCAAACCGATTATTGCGCTTGTTTTAAGCTGTACTAGTGTTGGCAATGCTCCTGCTTCCAAACTCTGAGAAATGCCTGTTACTGCGCTAGTAATAGCTGCAACAACAAATCCTTTTACAACATCCTTCCAGTTGATGGCTAGAAAATTTGATTGTTTCATAAGTGAATTTTTATTGTTTGCGATCTTGCTTGTCTTTTAGGGTCAACCGAACATCATTAATTCCATCCTGCAACTTGTCAAGCTTATCGCTTATCTGCTTATCAGTCTGTTCCTTTTGGTTCATTCTAATTTCGAGTGCAGATAGTCTTATGTCTGTTGTCTTCCAGAACATTAGAACTGATCCAAGTATTATAACTGCAATACCAATTAATTCAACTATTGATACTGTTCTTTTTTCTTTTGTTTGTTGTAGTTGTTCCATAGCTTGGGATGGATTTTAAAATGTGGTTGCCTTTATTTCAATTCCTTTGGCTATTGCTTTTTGGATTGTTGTTCCTGTTGTAGTTTTTGCAGATACTGAATCCACGGAATCAATGGCTGTTTTAGAAGATCCATCTGCTCATCATTAAGCCCTGGATTGGTAGCTTTCTTGATGAATTGATAATTAACTGCTACCCAATCAAGTGTAACGTATAAAGGCAGCTTATTGGCTTTTAACTGTTTTGAATATTCCTTGATTTCTTCAATGTTTAAAACTTCATTATCAATTTTGATAGCTTTCAAATTCCCAACTTTGGTAATTTCCAAAGTATCTGACTTTTCTTTGATCTGCATTTTTGGCTTAGTAGAATCATTAGTGAAATTAACTAGAAGATCAAAAGACTTTTCAACTGTTCCTCCAAGCATAAGATTGCCAAACGACTTTTCCGTTACAGTTTTTTTAGGTTGTGCATTACTGCTTAATGCAAATAGAATTGCTACAAATGCGAATAGTTTTTTCATTTTGGTTTTAGTTTTTCAGCCAAGCAAATGGCTTTCGGGTTTGTAAATAATTAAGGTTTTTTTCGTTCTTGTATGCTTCTTGTTCAAATAGTAGTCTGCGATACACGCTAGTTCCAACAATGGCGTATATAGGGAACTTCCAACAGATTAAAAGAAAGTTGATTAGGTAAATCAAAATAAAGCCTACCCATGTACACTCTTTGTATTGTGCTAAGTGTATGCTTTCATGATTGATAATAACTTCTAATTGGCTTTCAGAAAATGTCATGTTTGCGTTCAGATAAATAGTTTTACCAAACGTGAACCCTTGTGTCTTTTTTCCTAACCAGTTGACGTACTTAACCATTATGCATTTTATCTTTTACATCATTTGCGAACCACTTTTTGCCAATAAAATAGCATAGAACAATAACTACTGCCACTACGCCTAAGCCGATAAATTCTTGAGTATTCATAATTTTATTTTTTAGTGATTCCGAATGTGAAAAAAATGTAGTTAGTAATTACATCATCTGGCCCCCAAGAGTTCTTAACACTTGCAGGGATAGGGCAATTAAAGTCTAAAACCTTAGTGCCTTTCCTATCAAACATTTGAACGTAGGTATTGCATCCTTGTGTGCTATCAGGTGTCACTCCAAAGGCAGACCAAGTAACTTGGTAGGCGGTATCTTTCGCCATTACATTGACCACAATAGGCTTGATGAGTATTGCGGTTTTAACTGTATCTATTGACTGTGCTTTTAGATTTAGAGCCGTAAAGCATAAGGCTAATAATAGTAACTTTTTCATGTGTTTAATATTTATGGCTTGTTTTTTCAAACTGTTGTAATTTCAGTATAGCCTCATTTTTTCTCAAAACCTTATCCTTAAATCCTGTTTTGTGAAAAATAATTCTATTGTTTTTTAAAACTTCTAAGGATGAATCAATTCCATTTTCACCTTGAACCATAATAACATAATAACGTATTAATGTTCCAGACTGAGGTTTTGGAAATTTAAAAATATCTTCTTGTGCATTGCTTTTCATTGATACCAAAAGCATAAAGACAAAGAGTAACTTTTTCATGTATTTTATTTTTAAAGTTTAACAAGCATATATTTCTGTAATTACTCCCAATGAATTGATACGATAGCTTGTTGCATAAGTGTTTGAAAAGTACCAATTGCCATCTCCTACAAATTTCACTCCCCCATATTTGGATGTATAAACAACTGAACCAACTTGCGGAAAACCAAAAAATGGATTTGTAACATAGATGGCAATGTTTGCTCCCAGTGGGTTTGTACAAGTCGTTGTTACGCTTGTGGTGTAAATATTTAATGCCGCCCTGTCACTTTTATTTTGTGCAGCAAAATTTGCCTTTTGAGCATTGCAGCTAATCGCTGCGAACATTAAGAAGGTTAAGATTAAATACTTCATTAGTTATAGTTTGTGCCGTAGGTTACATAATAGATTGTTCCATCATAGTAGAAGGTAATGAGGTCAACAGAACTTGCCGTAGAAGAAAGTGTTACTGCTCCGCTACCACCGCCAATTACTTTTGAATTAGCAGGTAAAGTCAATGTTCTGCCCCCTGTTGCGTCCTGAATAACAATCAAAGTATAATAAGAACCCGCAACAACATTTGAGAATGCAAGTGTTCTATTCCCTGCTAATGTTACTGCCGCGTTTGAACCGTTATTTGCATTAAAAGTAATCGTTGCCCCATCAGTAAGAGTTTGAACAGTTGAGGCAAATTGAGGTGCGGTTACTGTTGTATTTGCTACCACTTTGCCTGTTCCAGAAGTGTAGATATTTATATCGGCATTGGTCAATGAGTTCCTAAACTCCAAATTGTTAGAAGATGCCAAATAACCCATATAGCCTCTTTGTCCACCTGAATTATTTTGAAAATCAAAATAGTGTGTTCCTGTTGCAGTAGCTTGTTTAGATATGAAACTTGCGCCATCGCCTGTCGCATTAAATCCTGCCGTTCCTGTTACCAATGCAGAAAGCGTTTTAGCCCCTGTGATAGTCTCTATTCCCGCTAAGTGAACCACCAAATTGTCAAATGCGTAATTATTGGCATCAGTAGAACCATCTGCTTTTAAAAACTGCGCACTTGTACCTCCTGACTTGATTAATGAAGATGCAGTTATTGAAGTATTAGAAACTACCCTTCCTGTTCCTGTTGTATAAATGTTAATATCGGCATTGTTTACTATGTTCCTAAACTCTAAGTTATTTGATGAAGCTAAGTAGCCCATGTACCCTCTTTGCCCACCTGAGTTATTTCTAAAATCAAAATAATGTGTTCCTGTTGCCGTAGCTTGTTGTGCTGCAAAGTTTGCACCATCGTTAATTGATGTAAAAGATAGTCCCGATACTGTTGAAGAAAATACTCCCGCCAATGCGTTTATATTACCCCCAAAGAACCCTGCTCCGCTTACTCCAATTCCTCCTGTTACTACTACTGCTCCATTCCCTGTGGTCGTACTTGCCGTTCCGCTTGTGAATGAAGCCACCCCTGCGGTTGTAGTTGATCCTGTCTGATTACTACCGATATTCACCCATGCTGAGCCATTATAAAAATCATTCGTGTTTGTAGTAGTGTTGTAAATCCTCAATCCTGTTGCAGGGCTGCTGATAGCGTTCCTTTGCGTTGTGGTCATTGCAGGAGGTAAAAACCCCTTAGTAGTTGATGAAAGGTTAAGCAATGCCGTTGGGTTGTCTGTTGTACCTCCTAAAGCTAAATTTCCTGTTGAGAATAAAGTTAATTGAGCCGTTGAAGAACCCCCTGTTGCAAAGTTGATATTTCTATTTGCAATGTCGTTTGTGAAAGAAATATTACCAGCATTTTCATTATATATATTTAAATCATGCGCTTGGATATTTTTATAGGTAGTATATCCTGACCCTGTCTTACTTATAATTGCATCTGAGCTTGAATTATCAAACCTAATACTTGCGCCAACATTCCCACTTGCAGTTGATGTATTTCTAATTCTAACGATAGACTGACCCGCTACACTCCCATCTACAAATATTGGAAAGTTAGTTGATGCCGTTACGTTTACTCTATTTGTAAAATTCGTTACCCCTTGAAAAGAGTTAATATCCCCTGTGCCATTTTGCACTATCCCCCATCCATTAGTTACCCCAGCATTTAATTGCTGGCCTATTACTATACCATAAGAGTTTGTAATTGGGTTTGATACAGTATTTACGTCTTGTGAAATTCTTAATCCATACGCATTTGTTATTGTTCCTGTTCCCCTATTCCCATAGTACGCACTAAGAGCAACTAAATTATTTACGTTCCCGCTACCATTATTAAAAGCATTAGAAGAAACGCCATTCAATGTGTTTGCTTGAATACTTCCATTTTTAACCACATAACCATGTGCGCCTGAAATTTGTTGTGTAGAAACATAGCTTGTAGGATTCCAAGTTATATAACCTAAATTATTCCAATAAACGCTTGATGTGTTTGAAAAATCAGTTAAGGCAATTTTAGATTGCGATGTATAGCCATATCTTCCACCTGTAAACTCTGTTGTTGTGCTATCGCCAATTGAAGTTAATCCTGTAAAAAGATTTGCAGCACTCCACACATTTGTAGTTGATAATCTTCCATAAGTAGCATTTGCATTAAGTGTTCTTAGGTAGAGGGATAACATTCCGCTAGTATCTGCAATCGCTAAATAACCTCCACCTGTTGCAGGAGCATAAGCAGACAATGGTTGGAAGAAAACACCATTACCCACATAGATTTGATTGTTAAGGAAAATAAGACCAGATTTTTTTGAAACTGTATCTGTTCTAACTGTTATTTCATTTGAAAGCACAATAGTGCTATCAGCATTGCTGTGATGGATCTTTGTATCAGAACCAACTATGGGCTGAGAAAAAGCTGAAACAGAAATAAATAAAGCTAATATTGAGAATATTCTTTTCATCTTAGTTGATTATTAAAGTGGTTGATCCTGCGTTACCAATAGGTGCATTTGAAACTGTATATTTACCTGTAAATGTTCCACCAGAAGCATTGGTAAATGTTACTGTGTTATTCAAGCTGAATGCAGCCGTTGATGGGAAACCATTTACTGTTATGCTTGATTGATTTACAGTATTTACAATGAATAAGTACCTAGCTGTTCCAATAACAGATAAAGTGGTATTAATTGAAGCATTGCCACCTGAATTATCTTGATATACTGCTGCTAGAATTTCAGCACTTGTAGGTGTTGATGTTACTGCCCAACCAATATACCTTTTATCATAAACTGTGAAACTCGTAGTTACTGATGCTGTTTTGGAATCAGTAGTGGTTACTGTGTTAGTAAACGTACTGTTTGTGTTATTTGTAACCGTTACCACTTGGGTACCGCTTACTGAGCTTCCGGCACTGGGTTGACTAAATGTTTGAGAAACCCCACCAACCACAATTGTACTAATAGGATTTGTAGCATTCACCCCTGTTCCTGCCGCTAGTCTACCAGCCGACCAACTTAATGTAGGTGTAAAAGTTCCTGATGCCCTTCTTTCATAAGAATACCCACCACTTAAAGTTGATGTTGGATTTTGTGTTTGAATACGGACATAAGAAGCATCTCCTTGTGTCTTAGTTAAAACGGTTGCTATTGTATCTGCAAATCGCAAAGCTTTTTGAGCTTGGCTTTTATAAGCCCATTTAAAAGAACTATCTGTAGGATCAATCCAAATAAGAGCAGAATCTGTCCCCATTGGTACAACAGTAGTTTTAACTGGGACTCCAAATTTGTTGACAAAACGAGTTGGTGTATTGTCAACTTTAAATACAGTCTGGGCTTTAACACCAAAACTGAAAAGAAGGAATAAACCAAATAGTGCTTTCTTCATAATTATTGGTATATAACTTTAAAAAATTCTCCCGCAACTATCTCGGTTGCAACTGTGATGTCCCCCGCGACCCCATCGTCATAATAAATATCAAGACCAGAAGGTGCAGTTTGCACTACTTTACGGCAGCTAGATCCGCTTCTGATAATGTCCACTATACGCCCAATTCCTACTCCTACAAGAGCTGGGATATTGATAGTAAATCCCTCTGTACCAACACAATCGTAAACCTCATCTAAGAAACTTCCTCGTACCGTTGACACTCTGCGAATTACAGAAGACCCGTCAGCTTTGGTATAGATTACTACATCAGTAGGATCAGGCGCACTTGCATCAAGCGGTAGATCTAATATGTTTTTTTCACAACTCATTATGCAATAAGTTTTTGTCCGTTAGCTAATATGTAGCAACCATTACCAACCAGCCATTCGCAACAATCCCCGGTGTTAGGGGCGGACGGTGAGTTGAACTTTTTCAACATTTTAATGGTCAATTTCTGAGTCCAGAAATTATAGCTCAAGTTCCATACCCACCCTGCTTGCCAAACGCCATCGGGCTTTTTCACCATTAAATACCCATAGTCCTTAGTGGACCCATAAGTGCCAGTTAAAGCAGCGTTGATAATTTGTACTTTATCAGGGGAAAGTCTACAAGTAAAATTCACCCACTCAGGTCGGTAGATGTCAGGCGTTGACTCTAAATCCGCAACTGTGAAATCCGCTTTTTCTTCAACCAATATTTTATCTAAATCGCCAATTACATCAGTTTCAGAACCATTAAATTGTGTAGTTAAGGCCCCGTTTTGGACTGCCAAAGTGTTACGAATAATATCAGTTGGCTCCTTATAAGCAAATACTCCTTTCAGCCAGATAAACCAGTTTATTAGCATCCTAGTTGGAGAAAGGCGAATATTATAAGAAGTGGCAGGGCTAATTAGGTTTGAAACAGTTGAAAAGGATTCGTTTTTCTCAGTTTTCCAATCGCTTGAATCCCTTTTAACTGCAATCATGAAAGCCGCATCGTCATTTGTTACTGACTCACTTGGTTGCTCTTTAAACTGGGCTCTTCTAGCAGTCTCCAATGAGTAGCCAGAAGTAATGACAGTTGCTAATTGAGATAGTTTTTTGAGGTTTTTCTTAATTGGAGTCAGTCCATTACGTTTTGTATTGAATTCATCCAAAGAGTTGAACCCGTCAGTCTGATATGTTTGATAACCAATTTCAAATTCGTTATAAATCAATTCTACCGCTACCGCTTCAGAGTAGTCTGCTAATTCTTCAATTGCAAGAATCTCTCTTTCTTGGTAAAAATGGTCTCTTCTTTCGATGCGAACGATAGATTTTCCATACTGGTCAGTTGTATAATTCAGGCCAATACAGTTCTGGGCATTTAGAGATTGCAGAATAGTTTTAAAGTCAACTTGTAGTGGCCTGTCCGCAGTGTCAAACCTCCTAATTTGGAACCCATTAGTCAATACTCTTTTAGAAGCTTGCCCATCAACTAGAATACTTGAGTTTGCACGCTCGAAAAACTTAGACTGAAAGACATATTTATTGTTGGTAATTACCTTGACGATTTGATTAATTGCGTCATCTAAAAACCAAACATTAGCCTGAGAAGACCCAGCATTCTCAAGCAACTTTGCTGAATAATTTATGCTTGTTTGTTCGATATTGAGAAAACCGACATAAACAGTCTTGCTAAAATCTATTTGAACATAAAAGTAGATTTCGTCATTAATCGCAACTTGCACATCAGTTAAGGTCTTAGCCCCAGTAAGTGAAAAACTACGAATTGATGTGGCATTGGGTGGAAATGACTGCGTATTTACAGTTGAAATTAACTCCCGTGTATCAGTAAATGTATTATTGGCAGGATTGAATTTGCGGTATAAAAAGACAATATAGGCATCAAAAGTACCGCCTACGATCAAGTTTTTATTTTTAATATGCGCTTCTACTACTATTGACCAATTCAAGGCTAAATTGAACTTTCCGCTTGTATCAAATTTGTGTTGCCAAAGATTATCCTGGTAAGGCAAAGAAGGGCTAGAAAGTAAAGTAAATGAGTTGCTTTTTGCCAAATCATTAGAACTTGGGTCGGACATATCAGGTAAAATAGAATACGCTGTTCCTTCTGGAAAAGAACTGTCGCCGTATTTTCTATTTGTATTGGCGCAAATGAATTGAGACAAAGTTTCTTTTGCGTGTAACTCTAAGTCGTAAGGGGTTGGCGGCAAAACAGTGGCATTATCAAAGGTTTTATCTTGAGCCATAGAAACCTTTGTCTCCATCCTACTTTGAAAAGTGCTATCAAAAGCAACAGACTCAACAGTGCATTCAACCCACGCAGGAAATGATGTCAAAGTATTTAACATGATCTTGCCTGGGAACAATTCATAGTCAATACCATTATAGCGATAACCGAATTTGAAAAGAATTTCGCCGTCCCCACCTTTAGCCGCATATTCAGCTAAAAGCAAATCTTTACCAGCTGCACAATCAAATTTTAGTTTTGTCTGCCCATCCGTGTATTGGAATTGGTAGCCATGGTATTCGGAATCCCTCTCGCCTTTCATATTGACGTCTCCAAAGCCAATTGGCTCACGAACTACATGGGTGGCTCCGTCTATAATTAACCAGAAGTACCAGCAAAGCATATTGCTATCCTTGTATGGGATAGGGGTAAATGGATTTACATCAACTACGTCATTCCCAACAGTTAAGTTGACGCTAGACGAGCAAAATTGACGTCTCCTTGTTGGGCTTAATCCCGGCAAAGTCTGTTTTACATAGACCGTGTAATTGCCAGGAAAGAGATTTCCAAAAACATTATTTGACTGCCAAACAAGGTTATCCAAGCTGAAGGTAGTTGTACCAGCAGAAACCATATTCACGGTAATTTTCCCGTTATTTAGGCCGTTCTTAGCTGATTCAACATCAGTGGTATAATCCACGTTGCAAACAGGTGCAACATATCCGCAAGTGGGAGAATTTATTACTTCAGGAGCAAATTGAGCGTATGGGTAATTAAATAATGCAGTGATCCCTTGAAGCGTTGTACCAAAACACCTCTGATTAATTGCGTCACCTTCATTGAAACCTAAAACTGTAGCGTCAACAGTTGGACCAACAACAGCAGGCGCAGGGTCGTTGTATGTGTAAATTTCAGACGTATCATAATCGGCATTCACGATAAACGTGATGTCTGCACCACCGGGGCCGCCCCCAGCAATCAGAAATCTATGTATCTCTTGAAATGCCATTATCTACTAAGCTTGAAACTGTTTAAATAAGTTGTTCTATTGTTGCCTTCTAAGACCCTTAGCCTCTCCCCTTCTCTGTCAATTATTGTTTGGTGGATTGGGATTTCCTTTATGGCCGCCCTGAATGCTTCAGCAATTACCTTTTCGTTCATTCCAGTTCTTTGCAAGGCTTGCCCCATTACATAAATGGCTTCATTCTGTTTAAAACTGTTCATGCTAGCTGACGCCTTGGACATCATTTCAATTTCACGGACAATCTTATCAGACTCGCTGCCCTGAAGCATCCTCTTTGTCTCGGTTGCGGTTTTAACTTTTGACCCCTTTTCCAAATAAGTAATCCTTGGCCCTTTTCCGCCTATTTCACGGATTCTACCGTCTGGACCTATAATCATTTCGGGTCCATCTTCATCCACGATTGCATGGCCTTCAGGCGCGTGCTCAGTTCCTTTTCTGAATTCAGGCAATCTTCTGCCAAGGACAAATGCCGCTTCCACTGCCCCAAGGGCTATAATACCAGGAATGATTAAAGGCGAAAGAATACCAGTTTGTGAAGTGACTTTTAAAACCGCCGCAGCTGTATTAATAGCAATTTGAAACAAAGCATTATCTCTATCAATTTTGGCCTGTTTACGTTTTAAAGCAGCCTCTTCCCGCTTGTACTTTGCATTAATTGCTGCTTGAGCAGAAGCATTATTTCCAACAGCGGCAAGTTCTTGGGCCTTCTGATCCTGCAAAGCAGACATCTCAGCAGCAATATTTGCTTTCCTACTGTCAGTAATGGCTTGACCAGATGCAATTGCGGCTCTGGCGTAATCATCCATACTAAGTTTACCTTCATTGGCAAACTTTTGTACACCTGAAATCATTTCGTCAAAAAGGTCTCCAAAACCTTGACCTAGTTGCTGACGAACTATATTTGAAGAAGCATTTAGATAGCCAACAATTTGGTCTTGGCTTCTTTTTTTAAGTTCTAATATTTTCTTATCGTCATCAATCACGCTTTGATTTGTATCAAAGTGGATTTTACGAATTGCCATGGCGGTATTCAATTCATCCTGAATAGTGGCAATCCCAAATACTTTTTTTGCATTTAAAACACGCTCTAAGGACTGTATCTGGTCAGCCGCAGTTGCCCTTGGCAATGTTACAGCGTTTGCAAATTCAGTTCGGCTATTCACCCCATTTTGCAACAGATTCGCCTTCTTGAGTAATTCGGTCTTTTTAAGTGAATCCAATTCAATCTCAGCCCTATCCTTCAAAGCTTTTATAGCAATGGCATCAATTTCATTCTGATAATCAAGTTCTAGCTGCTTTCTTTCGAAATTGGTAAGTTGTTGATTAGCTAAAACAAAGTTTTGTTGACTTTTTAAAGCCTCTGTTTCATATTCCGCCGTTTCCTGAATAGATTGCTGCAATAGGACAATATCTTCTTTCCTTGCATCGTCATTTGCTTTTATTGCGGCTCTGTTGTAATCGTTATCAGCTTTTTTCTTAAAGTTGATAAACTCTTGGACTCTTGCTTCATCCGCTTTATAGCCAACATTGTTTGCTTCCCTTTCAAGTTTAATGCCTTCAACTGAATATTTTAATGCCGCAGATTGCTTTGATTTCTGAAAGCCTACTTCATCAATAATTCTATTATCTAATTGCTCCTGTGCTAATGCAACCTCAGCATCATAAGCCGCTTTAAGTGCTGCTTCTCTATCTTTTAAAGCCCTCTCATACTCTCTAAGTGCTTTTTTAGCATCAGATTCTGAAGTATCTTTTGGTTTGCCAATAATTGCGTTAACCAAATTATCTTCACCAACATATTTAACTAAGAAATCACGTTGGTCTATCAATGATTTAGAAGTAGCATCAACTGCTTTGATAGCCGAAAGTCTTCTTGCTTCAATTCTTCTTTTTTGGTCTTCTTCACTAAGTGTCACCCCTCCTGTTCCTGCGCCGCCTAAAGTACCGCCACCATAAACTTGATCTGTGGAAACCCCTCTTACCCTATTTTTTTGGTTAGTCGTGGCATTGTTTATTTTCTGCTTTTGAAACTCATTTTGTAGAAGCTGCGCTTCAATTTCATCAATTTTACTTTTAGCAGCTTTAGCCCTAGAAGTCTTAATAATTGACTCTGTTAATTCATCATAAGATTTTTTGGCTTGGCCGTTTAAAATAACCTCAGTATCAAGATTTTTAAACTGCTCAGGATATAATTTCTTTAACTCTTCAGCAGCTTTTACTCTTTTATCTAAAGCTTGATTAACATCTGTTGCTGCTTCATATAAAATCTTTAAAGTAGCAATCTGTTTGCCAGCATCTCTATCCCCTTCCCTGAAAGCCTCATTGAGGTTTTTCATATTCTCTTTAGCGGTATCAATTCCTTTGCTGCCCGCCAATAACTTGCCAACAAAATCAACTAAGTCTTTGCCAAAAATTGTCAACAGTGTAACACCAAGGGATAGAACAGTGCTAAAAGAAAATAATGAACTGGTTAATGCGCTAAACATACCAGGTACTTGTTGGCCTTCCGCCCTTAAAGCTTTAATCTCTTTGTTGGTTCGGGCCATCTCGTCAAAAAAGATGGGTATGTTGTTGGATAGTGCTAAAAAACCGGTTTGAACACTATTCGCAAATGCAGGAAACTCACGAGTAATTTGGTTGATACTATTACCTAGACCGCTAAATCCTGACTTGTAATTACCAACATTGCGCTGAAAATTACCGAGTCCAGCATCTATATTTTTAAGGTTACCATTTAATTCAACATATCTGGCACCAAGTCTAACTGCTTCAGCATTTTGTTGGTTTATCTTTCCGGTAACTGCATCAAAAGCCGTTGGCATTGCTTTTAACTGGGTTAAAATTTGCCTAGCTTCTTGGCTCATAGCATTGTATGACCCAGCAGCTTCATCAACTACAGTTTTGGTAACTTTTAAGGCATTATTTTCTAAGTCAATTGCTTCTTTTAGTCGTCTTGCTTCAGCGGCCAAAGCAGCTTTCTTGGCTTTAGCGTCATCACTTGCCCCATTCACCGCCTCATACTGGGTCTTTAATTCCTTGAGCCCAAGTTTTAATTCTTTGACGGATCTATTGGAAAGGTCTTGCACTTGTGTCAAGCCTTGCATAGCTGCTTCTTGAGCTTCATAGCGGCTGCGTAATTGTTCAGAAGCAACACTTACTTCAGTTAACCTAGTCGCTGCGTCCCTTTGGTTCACATTGAACTTAGAAAGCATTTCAACATAATCTTTCAACTCTGATCTAATGCCGCCGTAAGATGTCTTGATTTCTTTGTTAAGTGAAAGCACACTAGCCCCGAACTCCTTATTGGTGGAATCCAATGTTTTGATTGCGGCATTGAAGCCGTCTAAGTCAAAATATTCGGAATAGTTAATTAGTGCCAAGGGAATAGCTTTTAGTGGCTACTCTGACCGTCCCTTGGCTATGTAGCTTTCGCTAAATTAGGCAAATAGTTTTTGCGAAGTTACTTTTTTAAAGTATTTATTTTTTACCCAAAGCCTCGTCTAGTTCTGAAAGGTCAATTTTGGCTATATACTTGTCACCGTATTCTGGGTGTTGTTCAAAGAATCCAGCGTTAGGCATCTTTTCTAAAAAGGCGTCCATCTGCTTATCAATCAGTCTTTGCTGGGCGGGTGTAGGCTTGGGGCCATCCCAATATTTTGATTCAGGCTCTTCTTCAACAGGGTCAGGCGGGGCAGCAAATGGGGTAAAAACAGGCATATAGATTGGAACATAAACCCTTTCAGGTTCTTTGTCAATGGCGTCCATCTTTTTTTTATGCTCCTGATACATTTTATCCCATTTGCGCATAGGAATCCAAACCGTCAGGATGAATGCCGAGACAAATAAGATTAAGTATAAAATTGCCATCCCCTAAAGTTACTGACAACGATTGATACTTGCAAACTCTTGGTCGTATAATGTGATAGATCCTTTGGTGTTCTTTGACAGCGGGTTTGGGGCTTCTTTATACCCATCCTTGGCGACATACTGACGTTCATTGATATACAACTCACTATGCTTAAACATGATTATAGCCGCTTTATGGGCATCTTTGTCAAAATAGTAGGTTTCTACCGTTTTGGTCAGTTCTAGGCTAAAATTGTAAGCCCTACGCTTTCCTGTGGTCACTTCTGTGAAAATATCAACGCTGCTTTCTTCTTGCTCTTCAACCAAATTCAAATGCAGCCGGTATTGATGCGTAAAAGTTGAAAGGGCATTGTATCTGATACCATAAAAGAAAGTATCGTGCCTGAATTTAACTAGGCTGGTCATGTCTAATACAGGGCTTGTAATACCGACAACTTGAATAGTATTTGATTTCAACCAAGTTTTAATATCGCCTTTGATTGTAAAATAGTAAGTTCCTTCTGGAACGGTATCGGCCAAGGTCACCTCAGAATAGTAGTTGAATGACGAATCCCCTAAAGGATTGGTGAAGCTATCAGTTTGTAATGTAGCAACATTGGCATTTTGAACCGCCCCAGTTACTGCATTAATAAGGGTAAGCTTGATATTTGTATCTGAAATAAAGTCAAGACCATTAATTGAGTTGATATAAAATCTCATTGCCTCAGTATGTTTAATTACAGGCAAATACGGGCATCTACCGCTATCGCGCAAATATCCCCTTGCAATATCACTACCTGTTGCAGCTGGGCCATTTCCTAAGTCATCCCAACGCAGGAAATTATATGGATTTACAATTACGCTCATACTTTACTTTTTAACTGGTCTGCTTTCTTTTCAAAAAAGGCAATTTTGCTATAAAACTCAAATACTGTCAAGCTCTTTATGTTCTGAGCCCCTGCGTCCTCCATCGAATTACATACATCTTCAAAAGCGGTATCTGAAGTGAGCAAAACACATTGGTCGTCATAGGGGTTGAAAATGTGCGGCTTTTGCTTATCCAAAAAGTAATTCGCAACGGCTAACAACAACTTTTCAACTTCTTCTCCTAGTGCCTTTTTAATACGCAGCAATTCATATTCTCTGAGCTTGTCTAAATGCTGAATATCGGCTCCAAACTGATTTGGAAAAAACAATGCTAGTTCGGTATCAACTTTTTTTTTACACCATCCCACCAACTTTCCACTTGTTCAAATGAAATACCCAAATCCTCTAAAACTTTCACAGTATTTTTTAGCCCTTCGTCTGATAAATCAGACTGCTTTACTCCATTGATCTCACTAATTAAACAAGCAAAGGCCCTTGTCTTATAGTCCAGTCCTTTCAATAAAGAATAGAATGTATAGCGAAGGTTCAATACTTCTTCTCTGGTTTCTTGGGGCTTTTCTGCATTGGCAAACATCAAAATACGTTCCAACCTCTGGTCAATTGCTGCCATATCAGCCCCAATGCCAGAATCTTGCAAAAGAATTGTTTGCAAAACTTTATACCTGGCAATTGGCAGTTCCTTAATGGAACCGAAAAGTTGGATGGAATTGCCTTTATCGTTAACAACAATCATTTTATATAGTCGTTTAAAAGTGCTTGATTTACGAGCCAATTAGTGCCAGATGCAACGCAAAAAGGCAATACTAGCAACCACCATGATGGAAGGAAATAGCATACTCCTATAGCTTCAAGGGTGCCAATCCAAAAGCTGAGACACAAAAAACAATCAGCTGACGGCATCCAACTTTTACGGTGGATAGCAAACCACTCAAGAATTTTCCACTTTGAAGCACAATGCAGCAAAGTAGTGTTGAATAAAACTAATATTCCAATTAACTCAAGCATGCTTCAGGATATGTTACGTTTACATCTAATCGGATTCCAGCGTATGGGTATTGCAAGTATTCAGTTTCAAGCATTTCATTTGGTAAATCATACCCTTTAAATACTTCTTCAGCGCGCTCGTCAACCCATTCAATAATCTCGGTAATTTGGTGGACGGTTTTAAGTTTAGCCTCTATTTCAGCCTTTAATTCTTCAGTGAAGATGTAATCCTTTGAGCTATCAATTAATTGCAGATTTGCCCAGATTATGATAGATAGACGGGCTTTTTTGATACTTCCAGTATTGGCTTGAAATAATTCGTATTCTTCAGCACCTTTTAACGCAATAAACGAACTAGCGGCGATACCATCGCTAAACAGGCTATCATTGGGTAGAACATTGATATACTCCCCCCTAGTAGTAAAAGCCTTTGGTGTTTTAAGTAGTTTTTCAGTCGCCAAATCCTTTTCCTTAAATTCCCAAGCCCTGCCAAATGACTTTGACACCCATGCTAAAGAACCAATAGCCGCTCTGATTGCTTCAATTGGAACATCTAAGCCTATTTTGACTACGGCCCCTGAATTTATAGCTGGATCTGTGTATGTCATTTTTTCAATAGTTTGCTTTTAACCTTTTCCCCAAGTGGGTCTCGAATAATCTCAGCCACATTTGCTTTAAATGGCTGCGCAATACCGTTAATGTCTTTGCCGTATCGCTTTTTCAAAAACCCATCTTTAAAGTCCTGCGAGAATATTTCCGCTGACTTTTTGCCCGCAGCCAAAGTGAACTTTTCTCTGTAGTCCCCTTTCAATTTTAGATCCACTGGTTGGTATCGGTTTTTATATTTGAAATTCTTATACCTTCCCAGTGATTCCCCTTTTGCATCTAAGCCTCTATCCAATTGTTGCCTGTTCAAATCCATTATTGGTTCATCTTTCTCGGACATTGCCTCAGCAATCAAAGCCGGCATATCCAAAGCTTTGAAAGGAAGCACCAAAAAATCTTTGACAGTATCACCAATCATGGCTTCTAGTTTTTGTCAAATGCCAAGCTTGGCACTCAGGACAGAAATAATACCTATTCTCTAATCGTTTCTTCATGCTTTTACGCCCTCGATTTCTTCTTATCCAGTTCAAAGCCTCTTGAGCTTCTCTTTTAGATAGAGGACGTTTTTCGCACATAACTAAACGGCATTTTCAACTTGTTCTTTTTCCAAAGCCTTAACTTTCTGTATATAATCAATTACTCCTGGTTGCCCGCTCTTTAGAAAAGCCTTTTTCATCCTACGGTAATGATTCACGGCAATTTGAACAGGGAAATTGACAACAACCTTGTCTTTGTTTGGCCCCTTCTTGATAACTGCAAAATCCTTTTCAGGTGTCTCAGGATAATGCTCCTTTGCCTCTTCCATGGTGACAATGTGGTATTCACATGACCAGTCCATTACCAATGGTAGATTTGAAGCTATATACATCAACTCCTTATGGATTTGTGCAGAAATCATCGGCTATAAATTGATTTGATTTTTACACCAGTCGCCCCTTTTGTGCAGGGTAGACAGACTTTATTAATTTCTGTTAAGTCAAACGATACTCCATCAATAGCCTGGTCTAGTTTAGCCCTTACACCTTTTTCGAAATTCTCTTTATTCTCCAATGCGTAAAAAGCCATTTGAGAAATCTTTGATTTCTGCTGATTGTCTCTCATGGAATAAGCCATACTATTCAACAGATCATGGACAACTTGAAGCCTGATAGCGTCAGTAAAAGCAAGCTTATTTCTTACAATCAGATTGCTTACATCGCAGCGGACTTGAATCTTAAAATTCATGCCCCAGTTCTGATTTGAAAGCGAAATTTGCTTATCCTCTTCAAACATTGATCTGTCAACGTTGATATAAGTACTAGTGATGTAAATAGGCTGAATGGTGAAGAAATTGGACCATTGACGATATAAAACCGCATTGATACCATTGCAGCTTGCGCAACCAGCATCAAAATTGGTTTCTTGACGCCAAATAGCTTGTCCTACTAAGTCATCTTCATAATAACCAATATAGTAAAAACAATCATCGTTTAAGGATTCAGGACCAAAAGCAAGTTCAATCCCCTCAGAAAGTTTATGCCAATCAAAGGTCACAACCTTGTTATGGGCTATGTCAATTTCATGAAGTGGCTCCTTAGAACTGCTTTGATACACATATAGCTTTAAAGCAGGGTTAGCAGTGTCTAGCTGCAATCCAATTGACGAGATGGTCAATACAGTATCTGCATACTTTGGCTTGATTCTATGCCCTACAAAGCGGCCAAGTTTTGTAATTTTGGTGGTCAAGCTGCCAGTACCCTCGTAAAGGGAAATGTCAGTCAGCAAAGTTTTGCCAACCTCATACAATTTCCTTTTAGCGAAAACGGCATTGAATACATTATTGGCGGCTGCTTGAAGCATCCTGCGCAAATACGAAGAAAGCACATTGGTTTTAGTCCAATATGTTGTTTCTGTAGCAGGGTCTTTATTTATCCCGGACTTAATGGCAAAGTATATAATTGAGTTTTTAACAACAATGTCATCAACATTAAAATCCGTTGCATTGTCCCAAACAACAATATTATCTTTTTGAAATACTTCAGCACAAACTAAAATATTCTCCATAGTAATCAATGGATGGCCGGAAACAGAGTCGATTAAAACGCCTGCGCTAGAAGCAGAAATATCACTGTCTAGTCTATCAATTCCTTTAGCGTAGGTCTGTTTAAAGCCTACCAATCCGGTGAATCCTGCTTGTATGGTTGCTGCGTTAAACATAATGAATGTAAATTACTATATAAAAGTATTTCCACAAAGTAAAAAGTCCTCACACGAATGCAAGGACTTTTTAATCTATTTACTAACAACGATTAAGCTTGATCCCTACGAACCAATTTGATAATTGGAGAAGTAGTATCGCTGCTGTATTCAGTTACGAATGCAAACCATGCACCTACTTGACCAACTTCAGAATATACGCGGGCATTGCCGTTGGTGGCACTTGCGTCAGCGCAATCTTGAATCTTGAAGTAAGACCAATCAAAACCGAACATTGGATCTTGGAAGTGGTTCCATGATTTGTTACCAGCAACGCGATTGTTGCGAGAATCAGAATCAATCCAGTTGTACACTCCGATTGCTCCATCTGGGCACAAGTAGTGAACTTCCCTTTCAGCACCAGGATCTACACGGTTAGTCAAGAAGTGCTTGTAGTCACCCATACGGCTCACACCTTTTAAATCGTAGTAGTTGGCTGCACCAAAAGCATCGATTTTTTTCAAGGTAGATTGAGACTCAGAGCTAGCGATGTCATTAAATGGACCGTTCAAGTCGTTAATAGACATTAAACCAGGTACTTTCAAGAACAACTCTTCTGGAACACCCGCATAAGCGTAATTACCTGCTTCAGTAGCGATGTTCTCACTTGCAGAAGTAATCAAGCCCGTAGACTTATTGGTTTCCAAAGCTGTTACGGCCTTAGTGTCCAGATTTGCAAAGATTGCTTTCCATCCCATTGCCAATTGCTGGGCAAAGCCCTCAGTGGCGTTGATGTAGTTGTCTTCGTAATCTGAAGGAATAATTTTTGTTTCAAAACCTACGAAAGCCCATACCAAACTTTTGAATGCAGAAGTTTGAGTAGCACCAGTTACGTTACAGCTTGGGGCTGTGATAACAGTTGCACCATACTTGTTCAAAACTGGTACTTTAGAGGTCTGACGAACAGACTTCTTCATGTTGACAATAGCACTGTCAGGCAAAAGCCTTGGGGCATTGTCTTGGAAAGCGCGAAGTGCGCCATATTCGCTCAGACGATTCTCGAAAGAGCCGAATTTACCATCGCCAACCATGACGATGGCATCTTGTAAAATTGTTGGAGTTAAAGCCATGGTAATGTGTTTTTTATTTTTAGTAATTCAGCCGTCCCATGGCCTTGATTCCGTTTTGCTACCGAGAAATTTTAATCAGTAATACCCTGCTCGGTCAAGATACGTTTGTACTCTTTATTGAAAGCTGCACTACCAACCACTAGATTTTTCCCTTGCAAGTGCTTAGTAACTGCTTCTTTCGTTTTCAAATCGGCTTCGTTGCCATCTACCCCGTTGTCGTCAGCATTTCCTTTTCCTGATCCTGCGCCAGTTTTTGGAGCTTTCTCTGGTACGAAATAACCTTCATAATTTTTCGCCAGAATCTCAGCCTCAGTCATTGGCTTTGCAGTAGCAGTGTTGGTCATCATCTTGTCGCCTTCGAAGTAAACAACGTTGCCATCTTTGTCCGTCTTTGCTGTGAACCTACTTTGGAAATCAGCTATGATGAATCTGCGTTGAGTATCGATGTATTGCTGTTTTGCAGCTTCATCGGTTACATGCGCAGGAACGCCAATAGGTCTTTTCTCCAAGGCTCCTGATAACTTGTTCTGAACCTTATCCTTGAAATAGTCACTTTGTAACTTCTCAAGTTCAGACTTAGGAACATAGTCCTTTTTCTCTTCAAGGGCTTGTTGGGCTGCTTGAAGTTGTTGCTTCAAAGCATCATCGCCACCAGTACCGGCAGCCGCATCCGCTTTCAATTTTGCAATCACACGTTTATTGAACTCGTAAGTCTTTTCGTGTGGGCCTTTTTTCAGACCTGTTGCTTCAAAAATCTCTTGGTCAAGACGGTCATAAACCTCCTTGATTTTGCCCCCAATCTCAGCTTCAACTTTACTGGGGATAATGGTCTGTTCGTAGTTGGCAAGAAAAGCTTCCTCTTCTGCTTTAGTACGATAGAACCCATCTGATTTAAGAACTGTCAGAACATCGTCTCTTAATGCTCCGATTAATCCGGTTTTTAATTCCGGTTTGGCAGCGATAGCCGCCTGAATTTCTGCTAATTCCATGTCACCTATGAATTTAGAGGTTATATGTTTTCCCGGAATCTGCCGGGGCAGTAATTAGTTCGATGGTGGTCGCCTAACAAGACCGACAACGTCTAGCGTGGCCGCCCCCGAAGTATTCAAAAGATAGAATTGATAGTTGTAAAATGATAGCTGATTAAATTTAGCATTTGTAGTATTATTCCATCGGGCATATGCTACAGAGGTATTGCCGCTAAATGTGGCGCTATCTAACAAAGTTTTTCCTCCAACTGCTTGGTCATAACCGTACACGTACACTTTACCAGCTTGAGTACCAGAAGTACGTGTAACTGTCATAGTGAAAGACGCAACAGTGCTGAAAGGCATTGTAAGCGTTGCGGTAGCGGTGTCCGTACCAGAAACAGAGGTCTTTGACCAAGACGCTTTTTGAAACTGGGCTGTTGCGCTCTGGGTAACTACTAACAGGGAGGCTACCAGAAGGATTGCAAGTACTTTTTTCATTGCTTTGTTTTGTTTTAAGAGTTTATTTTCAACTTGATTGCCCTTTCGGATTACATCAAGAAGGATTGGATTTTCTTTTCAGCTGCTTCTAAAACTGTTTTACGAGTTTCGTTTTCACCTACAATGATTTTAACCTCAGCTTCGTCTAGGGCGACATTGATTAAAGCAACTAACTCAGGTGCTGACAACTTTTTTACAGTCCCTTTATCGGTGCTATCTTCAGAACCTTCAAAAGTTGGGTCGTGTAGAACATCAACATTTAAACCGCAATCCTGAAATTTTGAAGGGGATTGAATACCGTTCTTTTCAATCTGACGATTCAAATCGTTGAAGGTTCTTTGGTCGTAAACTTGGAAGCGTGAAGTAGATGGATCTTCCATTTTCTCACCATTTGCCAAGGTTAAAAACTCAAAATGCCTAACAGCGTATTTATCGCCTGGTATATTCAAAGCAGACAAGTCATATTTTTTATCGTTGTCCTTATTGCCAAATTTGATAGATTCCATATGATTAGTATTAATTGACTATTTGTTTTTTGCCATAGCTTAAAAGCACTTTATTGATCCTAGCTATTTTAGTACTGAAATCGAGTTTACTTCCAAACGATACTACACTTCCATTCTCAGCTTCAAACCTCATTACTCTTCTGCTGAAATCCGCTTTTAGCTGGTATGCTTCACTATCAACTACATCCAAGCCTAAGTCCTTACATTCTGCCAAACTCAAATCGACCCATGGTTCTAAATTCTGCAACACATTGAGCTTTTGCGCATCAACATCATTGCCTTTGGTATTCGCTGCATCAACTTGACCGCGTTTAAAAGCTAACAAATAGTTTGGCACTGATGAATCCTTGGCACTTTTGTATTCGTTCTGGGCGTCAGTTGCACTGGTTAAGTAAAACTGATTACCGTAGTTGATTGAACACTTTACAAAGGAGCCTTCATATCTTAAACGGGCTATAGTTTCAATAACGAACTTGTGAGAGGCTTCAATGTTTCGCTTAATGCGCATCAACACATTTTGCTTTGATTCAAAATTGCCTCTAACCTGATCCTGGTTAATCGCTTGAGTCATGGCCTCGCCTGTAGTACCTACACAATCATAGTAGATTTCGTCCCACAATTCAGCGGTTCGTTTGGTCCAGTAATCAAGGCTTTGAACCTCGGCTGGTATCTGCTTGACTGCATCAAGGTTGTTCGGCTGGTCTTTGCTTTCAGGTGGTTGAACCGTAAAGTGAGTACCTGGGCCAATCATCTTGTTCTTTTCGCAAACTGGACAGGCTTCAACAGATCCGTCTAAATTCAGCCATCCGCTATTGCAATCGTATCTTTTGCCGTTTAACTCTTTGTAAAAAGTGCAATCGTCAGCAAAGGAAACAGTGATAGGGAAAGCCGCATAAGACTCAAGACATCTGCGTGAAGTCTCAGCAAAGACCAAATAATTTAGGTTATTGAGTGCTGAAGTAATTGGGCTGGACTTAACAAGCGGCTGCTTTTTCTTAATTGAATCTTGCCAAAAAAAGCAAACTGGACAATACCCGATACCGTGGAAACTTTCAACTTTCAAACTAAGATTCCCGTCTGTATTTTTAGTAAAAACCGCGTATCTCAATTCGTCAATGAAAATTACATCCCCGTCTTCTTGATTGGCTATTAGCAGTTTAACTTCATCCCCTTCATAATCTATATCTATTACTGAAGCGATAGGCATAAAACAGAAATAGGGCTCTGTTGCTTCAGTTGCTTCTTGAGGCATATCCACCACTACGAGGGAGTTGATATTCTTCAACAAGCTTTCTTTAGCCTCTTCTTGCCACTCTTCCCAAAAGTTGGTTTGCGCTAAGTACGCCATGAAATCAGCCTGAAGCTGTTCATTCGTAAACTCGTATGTAAAAGAACTATTTTGACTTTCAAAAATCTTATTCATTTCGTCCTGCATCGATGTGCACAACTCAGTCGTGTACATTGGGAAGGACAACATCTTCATAAAAAAAACGTGTTTGTCGGCTGGAAGTAAACTACCAACCCATTTTTCAAACACATCAACATATCGGCTTGCGTCTTCTCGACTCAAACACTCCTCAGCGTGAAACCTCAGCCATTGCTCATGTTGGATGGCCTTAACTAATTGAGCTTTCCGCTTGGGTGCTTTTATCCTTTCCAGGACCTGCTCGTTCGATAGTGCCATTTTCTTTGAGAATAAAGTTTTTATCAGCCAACACCCAGTCACCGCCGTGAACCTTTTGCATTTTCAGAATTTCTTCCGCATGGGAGATTGCAAACCCCCTGTCCTCGGAAAGTGACTGGCTGTTAAGCTTGACTATTGTTTCTTTTGCCATGATCTTAGCTGTTTGCCACAGTCAATGGATTCCAATCTGTTGGAGTCACAACCTTGAAGGTTTTAGACCAAAGGGGCTCCAAATCAAATGATCCTTTGAATGTGTTAGGTTTATTCAGCCCTTCGGACCCAACGTCAGAAATCACAAAGTTGTGGAGTTTAAAACCGTAAGCAGTTGTGCCTGATGGGTTATCTAAAATCAAACGGCCATCTTTGGTAATGAAGAATCCTTCAATGTTGGTAGTACCTGGTACTGAGTTTGCACTCTCAGAAGCTAAGGCCCTCATTGCTTGTGCAGTGGCGGCTTCAACATTCTCCAACATGAAAGAAACGCTGGCAAAACCTAAACCAGTCAAACGAGGAACCCCGTTGATGGTGGTGTTGTCATTGCCTCCTTCTTTCAACGGCTCTGAGTTTGGAATCTTTAAATCAAGCAACCAAGGCGAGATTAAAAGTTTCGTGTCATCAGTAGCCGACAAAAGCGGTGTGATGGTAGCGGCTAATAAAATTGTTGCTGTTGTAACTGTTGCTCTTCCACCGATACGGCGGATTGCCATTTTCTGAATCTGGTCGAAACGAACAGGGCAGGATGGATTAGGAGCAGATGCTAATGTCGCCGGGTTGGGGCAGACAAATAAATCGTTCATGTTAAAATGATTTTATGATTTATTGCGCCGTCCCTTGGCTTAATGAATTCGAAGTTAGTTAAAAAAGTTATTCCGCAAAATAAATTTGGATTTATTTTTTAATTTGAACGTTTTGGTGCAAATTTCTTACCCTTGGCCTTGTACTTGTCAAACAAGTCTTTCAGTATGGTTGTGATGAAATACCGCTTACTATCGGATATATGCCCATAAGGTTCGTAGGTAATTCCAGTTTCCTTGTCTTTTTCCTTGGGCTTTGCCATTTTACCTTCTCCATCTTCTTGGACTACGATATAATCTTGGATGCTGGTGAAACAGTGATCCGCAATAGTGATAGTCCAGCCGTCAAGGTTATTTTCGTAAATATCATTGATAAAAGCCCCTGACAATGAAACTTGTGGCGCAGATCTACCAACGCGGCTGACAACTGTAAAACCTGCTTCTCTTAGTTCCGCAATGTACTTATCGTAAAAGCTTGCATTGTTTTCGTCAATGGTTGACCGCTTACCAGCTGAAGGGTCGCCGTAAATGTAGACCACATCCTGGTAGTTGATAGATTTCAACCATTGCACTGTTTCCCTTGCTGCTTTCGGAGCGTTGTTATTCGGTTTGCGGCTTAAAATTTCATGGACTTGTTTGATACTTTTTTCGCTGGAAAATAATTGCCAAATTGTTTGCGTCACATACGGCGAGACGTTTTCGTCTAGTGATATGTGCAGGGTTGTTTTGTGGTCAACACTTACTGGCTTAACGTGTTTGCTTTCATCAAACTGCTTCCAGAACTCTCCACCTGTTCTGATTACCCCCATAGCACCATTGGCAATGGCGTCCAGTACTGCATAATTTCCACCAGAAGCAATCTTCAGTTTCTCCAAATAGTCTTCTTGATCAATCAGGTAATTATCTCGAAAGGTGGTTAGCAGCTTGAAGCATTTGTCTTTGAACTCCCCCTCAAAAAAGGTGTTTCTAATCCAGTGGCCGGTATAAAGCTTGTCCGTGTTGAATGCCCCGTAGAATTGGGTATAAGCTTTTGTGGTCCTTAACCTGGTATAGATGAATCTAAAATCTTGAAGGGAAAAATAGTCAAACTCTTCACAGAAGAAGTGCGTAGGGTCTTTGATAGACTTCAAGCTATCTGGGTTATTGGCCCCGAATGGGATAAACTCATTGCCATTTGCTTTACAAACGATGTTCATTGAGCCGTTAGGTGCATCTGAGAAATTGAAAAGGTGTGCAAGATTTCTTTCTTTGATCCTGTCAGTGATGGTCTTGAAAACAGATCCTCTGACGGAGTCGAATATTTTACGGCCAAAATAGCCGCGAAAATACTTGTCTTCAATGGCATGAGTTATAAGCCTATCAACGATAAAGACCGATTTACCGGAGCCGTAAGAACCATAAAGCAAATTGATTTTGTTCTTGTTTTCCCAAACAGGCAAAAAGACGTCATTGACCGCCAAAGCACCTGATTGAACCATCGCTGTTTGCATTTCAGGTGGTAGCAATTTAAACAGCGATGCTTCTACAGTTGCGGTTTTCACGGCTTGGCTTTTGAACGTAAAGCTTTAATTACTTTGTCCACTTGGTCATTGGACATCGGCTGAACGGCATCTGGTTTTTTCTGTCCGTTGTCCTTTTCAAACAGGCCAAGATGTTTGCCCAAACTATCCAGTGCCGCAATCTTACTAGCTAGTTTGACTTTAACCGTGTAGCCAGTATGCTTACGGTCCTCCCCAAAGCCTTCAAAGATTTCATCCACTTCAGTCGCTGCCACACAAGCAGCTGAGTCGTCATCCAGTTCGTTGATTGGGATTAAGGAATTAGAAGCGGAATAAATCTTACGAATATCAAAAAAAGCAATGCGCGCATACTCTTTTAGGACCCTGTCTTGAGTAATATCAAGCCTTTTTTGGATTTCGGCCTGTTTGGATTTGATGAATTCTTGCACGTTGCTCTTTGCTAACAATCTAGACGCTTGTTCGTTCGCAGAATTTGCGGCATAACCCGCACGGATAGCGGCTTGCGTACCATTTAGGTCTACAAGATATTCATTACAAAAACGTTCCTGTTTTGGAGTAACCGCCATTGAAATACTTTATTTTTTGTGTTTTTCCTAGTTAAAAGTAGCAATATTTTACAAAAAAAATTCAAATTCCTACCCGCGATACTTCCGAATTCTAGCTTTTACTGCGCTTAAAAGTGCGTCTTGGTTACCGGCTTTTGCTGTCAAAGACCTCATAACATCTTCGTCCATTGTACCTTTAGCAACTAGGGCGTTATTGATAACTGGACGTGTAATACCAGGGCGGTGGATGCGTTTATTGGCCTGTTGGTAAATCTCTAAATCCCAAGTATTACCAAACCAAGTGGAAATACTGCCCCCGTCTTGAAGATTCAAGCCATGGCCTGCGCTAGCAGGATGTACAAGCATAAAAGGCGCACGCCTAGCATTCCAATCAAGTACGTCTTGAGGTTTTCTCATTTCTCTGGGCTCATAGGCTTTCAAATGCTTTTTGATTCTTTCCAAGTCAGAATTATACCAATAAAAAACCAAAACCGATTGCCCATTAGCCGCTTCCAAAATATCTGCTAAAGCATCAATTTTAGAATTATGAACTTCGTAATAATTCTTTTTATCGTCATAATAAACAGCCCCGTTGGCAAATTGCAAAAGCTTGTTTGTGAGTCCAGCGGCATTAATTGCTGAAAGGGAAACATTTTCATCCATGGCTAAAACCTGGTCTCTTTCAAACTCCAAATACTGCTTCATAATCTCTGGGGCCAAACTAACAGGAACTTCAACATCCATTCTTGGTGGTAGATCCACATAGTCTTCTGTCTTCATGCTGAAGCAGATGTCACTAATTTTTTCATAGATTTCCTGTTGCGCTAGATCCTCACCAAGTATGTCTCCAAGCCCTTTCTCATATCCCTTTTTTCCCTTCAGCTCGTAGGAAAGTACCATTTCACCCATTCTGGCAGACGGTGTGAAGTATTTGCGCCTGTAGTCTGTGAATCTTTCTCCAAGCCTTTCACCACGGTCTAAAAGATACAGTTGCGGCCAAAGCTGCAACAAGCCATTTGGCGTAGGCGTACCCGTCAAATTCACAACCCTTTTGATTTTTGGTCTGATGCGTTTTAAAGCTTTGAACCTTGCAGATTTGACATTTTTAAAGCTTGAAGACTCGTCAATCACTACCATGTCAAAAGGAAAAGCCGTACCGTAATGCCCAACAAGCCAAACCACATTTTCACGATTGATTACCCAAATATCAGCTTGGGCCATCAAAGCTTTTTTGCGCTGGGTTTCAGTACCCAACACAAGGGAAAATCGAAGATGGTTAAAACAATCCCACTTCTCCCCTTCTTGCTTCCAAACACTTTCAGCTACTTTTTTAGGGGCGATAATCAAAACTTTCTTAACCTCTCCTGATTTAAGCAATCGGTCTACTGCTGCTAAAGTTGCAGAGCTCTTACCTAAACCCATATCTAGCATTGGCGCGCAATAGGGGTTTTTCGCTATGAAATCAATGGTGAATTCTTGGTATGGCCTAGGTGTGTAAATCATTTCTGGATGTGTTTTAAAAATTCTTGTAAAATCTCTGGGGCGTCAATCACCCAAACTTCAAATCCCATTTTTCTTAAACTCTCGTGTACAAGTCTCTGTCTGGGGGTTGGGGTCTCCCCTGTTGATTTTACTTCTACGAAATATTGCTTTCCGCCTTCCATCAAAATAATTCTATCTGGCATTCCGGTATAAAAAGGGGATGCAAACTTTAGGGCCAATCCGCCTAATGATTTGACCGCTTCTCTGAGTTTTCGTTCTAGTATTTTCTCGTTCATGGTTTCAGGTTTGATTTTTGGTCGACAAACAGACAAACAGACGCAAACAGATTTTCCCTTACGTGTGCGGATTAGGTGATTAGGCGGGTGTTTACCCCTTTTTATCCTCCTAATTATATATTTTACTCTTTAATACTATTTTGTGTTTGTTGTATTAGTATTTGTTCTAATTCTTTTATTTATAGGCTTTTAAGAGTAAACGCAAAGGAAAATTGTGTTTGTTTTTGTGATTGTTGTTGATTTTCTATTTTTAGTTGCGCGTTTGTTAAAACGCTACTTAAATATGTGTGTTTGTCAAAATTTTAAGTATTTTCTACCAAACTACCGATAAGACAATAACATCTTTGGTAGCCGTATAAGCCAAAATTTCTAGTTGATTTTAGGTACTTCCAACCAGTCATTGACTGCAAAGTTTGATGTATGATTTTAGTATTTTGGCCGTTCATATCCTTAGTAGTTCCCCCCAATAATTCACACCAAATTTCGGCTGCACAAACCCTAGTCCTTACCTTCGTACCAATAGCCGTTAACTCGTCTGCTTGGTCTATATTTTGCAAATAAGCGCGTCTTTCATAGATGCCTAATTCATCCCAATTTGATGGCACAGGTGTTTCTAAATACCGCTGTATAGCTCCTGCGCGATCATCCTTTTCAGTGTGCGCTTTTTGAACATTTCTGGCTGCTTCTTCCAGTTCCTTGTCAAGATATAAGGTTTCACCGGCTTTATATAAGTTGACCGCTTCGGCCCAAATTTGGTTAATCTCATACTCGTCCAAATCTGTAAAAACGTCTTTTATTGCAGGAATTTGATTGATTTCTACAGGCCAAAATCTTCTGTTTCCATTGGCTTCTCTTAGAAATTGAGGGTTATTTGTGGACCCAAAAAACACGCATTGCCTTCTGAATGTGGTTGTATTTCTGCCATAAGCCACACGGAAAGTGTCTTCTTTCTTTGAAATAAATTGCTTGGCCGCTTCAACATCTGCTTTTCTAAGCCCTACTAATTCACCAATTTCAACCAACCAAACCCCTTGGATTTGTTCGTAGGATTCCTTAGAATGCAGCATTGAGAAATTAAAAGAATCACTGAACCATTCACCACCAAGCTTGCCAACTAAAGAGCTTTTTCCAAGTCCTTCTTCACCTACAAGGGTTAAAACGTAGTCAAATTTGATACCTGGTTGATTCACCCTAGCAACAGCTGCAACAAGGGTTTTTCTGGTAACAGCTTTTACATACTCAGTATCATTGGCACCCATGTAGTCAATAAATAGTCTGTCAATTCTACGTTCACCATCCCAAGTAAGGGTTTTCAAATAGTCCTTAACCGGATGGAAAGCATTTGCAGCAATGCTTGTATCAAGTACTTCTTTAGTATTGGCGCGGTTTAAAATGCCATAAACAGTTGACAAATAAATAACCAGGTTCTGTTCGTCTTCATCACATAAGTACCTAGAAAAGTGCTGAACCTTACGCCATGGCAAGTTTTTAAGCACTACTTTACGGGCTCTGAATTCATCAAACCCAAAGCAACCTTTTAGTCTTGGGTCATTGCTTAAAATGATTTTGATGTTATTGTGACTAGCATAGAAATTTCCTTTCCTGTCAACATCTAACTGGGTAAGCCATTCATCATTGCCTTCTTCAATTGGCTCAAGTTCAAACTCGAAATCGTTCTTAGCCTCATTCATGCGCTCTCCTGCCAATTGCTTGCGGACCAAAACATCTTTTGTAGCAGACTCAACCATTTCCAAATAGGATGGCAAACGATTGCTTGGGCAGTCCTCACGAGCGTCTTCATCCTTTAAGCCGTATTTGTGCAAACGAACTAAATCAAAGGCATTACAAAGCTTTCCACTAATTGGGTCGGTCCCGTGGTG
Organism: Chitinophaga pinensis; assembly: GCA_943372225.1. Lineage (GTDB taxonomy): Bacteria > Bacteroidota > Bacteroidia > Chitinophagales > Chitinophagaceae > Sediminibacterium > Sediminibacterium pinensis_L. The sequence goes on from CALRXV020000005.1 coordinate 250,979, forward strand.
GCTATAAGCATATTTATCGTCATAGACAACAAGACCAGCAGCAGTACTGCCATGTTTATAGCTGAAGCGACCTTCAACATCACAAGATTCATACACGTCAGACAGATAGGTTTCAATGACTTCAGCAATCCCGTAAGTGCGGCAAAATGCGCCAATAACCCCGGGTTTTTCTAATGGATCACCTTGCTTTAAAATACTCCTTTGGATAATCTTGTCAACTTTTGCACTTACAGGCCATTCACTACTATCAGCCCAGTCACGGTATTGCCCAAGGATTTTATCAGCGGATAGAAAAGCACCATCTTGGACCTCGAAAAGAAACTCTCCATCTTTAGAAGTAGAAGGCCAATACATCAATCTTTCAGCCTGAAAAGTAGTCGGGTCGAATAACTCAATATCAAGCATGCCTGCAATTTTACGAGCAATGGCTTGATATTCATCCGCAAAAACAGGACGGTCTAAAGGAATGATAAGTCTTAACCTGGGGGATTCGGGCGCGTGCTTATGGGTGCTATAAACTAGAGCTGCACAAGTAAAAGTCAACTGGAAGTCATTCCAGAAATCAGTGTTTGCAAAGTCTAGATCTAGCGTAACAAGCTGACGGTGCAAAACTGACCCCGCTTTTCTTCTACCGCCCGTTAGATAACCCCCTATAAAGCCCCCCACGTCCTTGAGTTCATCCTGTCTGGTCTTTTTTGCGGCGATATATTCTGCATGAGTCTCAGCCGTTCTGTGTGTAGTGCTGACCTTTTGGACAAAATCAGTCCAAAGCATTTCTTTGTTTTTCCAATTCTTTTCCCACCTATTGCGTCCGGTGGCAATATCTATTTTAATATCAAATTGAAGATCCATTTCCATAGAGGGGTATTTTAAGCTACGTTTAGTTTTTTAATGAGGTTTCGGCTATTGCAGTGTTTGGCCCAGCCCATATAAGCGGCTATTGAGGCATTGTCAGCTTTACTGGCAATAGCTCTAGCAAATCGCTGTTTGATGCGTTTACGCAAAAGAGTATGGGTTGGAAAAAAAACATATCCTAGAAAATCAATTCCCCTGCTAGTAACTGGGAATATTTGGTAATTGTCTTTTACAGTCAATCTTAACTCAGAGGTTAAGTATTGTTTTATTTGATGCAGGACAAAATGCAAGAATGCTTTGTCATGGCTAAGAATTACCATGTCATCGGCATATCTGAAGTAATATTTAACGCCCATTTGCTCTTTAAGCCAATGGTCAAAGTTTGTCAAATAGTAATTTGCAAGGTATTGGCTTAGGTAGTTTCCAATGGGTAATCCTGGGGCACTATCAATGATTTCATCGAGTAAGGTCAATAAGTCTTGATCCTTTATTTTTCTGCGAAGAAGCATTTTCAAAATGCCGTTGTCAACTGAGGGGTAAAATTTCTGAATGTCTAGTTTTAGACAATATTTGGTTTGTTCTTGGTTGCGAAGTGCAGCTTTGACTCTGTTAGCAGCGGTATGAATGCCCCTTTCTTTTATGCAGCTATAAGTATCTTTTGTAAAAACAGAAACAAATAAGGGCTCTAAAACATTCATGATAGCGTGGTGCACAATTCTATCTGGGAAAAAGGGCAAACTTGAAATCTCACGCTCTTTGGGGTCGTAAATTGTAAAAGTGCTGTATTGGGAAGTTTTATACTTTCCAGATAAAAGGCAATTATGAAGAGCAAGCAAATTAGCGTCTCTATTAGCAAGATGTTCTTGAACACCTTTTTGGAAGGCTTTTCCCTTAGCAGCTTTTTGGTCTGCCAAATACAAATTCTCTAAACTTATGATCTGTTGAAATAAGCCGTTCCACCGTTTCATTTGCCTTTGCTTTATGCCCCGTGTTCGCTTTTGACTACCAACGGAGCGGTTTAAAAGAGTTATTTTTTACCATGTGGGTAAGGCCCGCACTAGAAATATTTGAAAAGCATAAGTGGGAACCAACATTCGTGTTCGTGTACCAGTTGTTGACATTGTTGAAAACAAGCCCAGAACCAAGAGGCATGATTGTTGGCTGTTTAATGCGCAGCCCTTATTAGTTAATCCAAATTCATAAAGGTTGAATAGACCTTTGCAAACTGAGTAGCAGCGTATCTAGCTAAATCAGCATTTTTGAAGCAAAGGCGGGAACCAACATCCGTGTACGTGTACCAGCGGTCGACAAGGTCGAAAACAAGCCCAGAACCTTTTTTATTTTCAAACCAGATAAACCATTTAGCTTCTTTACCGTTGTCCCAGTCAGGTTTCCAACCCTCGTTCAGAACCTCAGTAATTGCTTTCATGGTCTTGTACGCAATTTCATCTGGAGTGTCACCATTCACTTCGCACTTTGCAAGCCATACACCATAGTCAAGCCCTTTAGCTTCAAAAACATCTTCAAGGGTTTTGATGCGATCTGTGATTTTCATACTGAAGACTTGAACGCCAAGCAGGTTTTCAAGCAGATTTTTACCATTAGCATCGGTTTTTTGATAGGCTTTAATGGCGTTTGATTTTTTGATTGTTAGTGTTTCCATTTTGATTTTTATTTTAATAGGTAATAAACAAAGAAGCATGCAGCAGCGGTAATCACAATAATTGCAGTTTCAAGTGCAGGGAGAGTGTCACCAAAATATTCGGGTTTCCATTTTAGTTTTCTCATGAATTATTATTGTTTAAATGGTTTTAAAGAATCGCATATTTGACGGACCAGCCAAGCTGGTATCTCTTTTGCTTGAGCTATATGCTCCATCAAGTCAGCTGCTGCGGACATATCGTTTGTCTTTCTGGCAAACTGACATATCACGTTATAGTAATCCAGTTCTTCACTATTTAGGTCGCGGTCCATGGTTTCTTTTAACCCAATCTTATCAAGACCTTTCATCAATTTGTGCAACCAGTTCTTTTGATTCTCAACAAACAAGATCACTGCATCTTTTAATGGACTTGGATTAAGTTTCAACGCCTTTCTCTCTAGGCACATCACATTTAGCTTGGTCTGATAGGTCATTGCAGCTACAAAGTCAAGAGCAATTATTTGCATATCTTCTTCTACTTCAGTCATTGTTTATATTATTTTCATTCAGTAATTGGTGCATGCAATCCATGTGTTTTAATCCTTTGTCATATCCGTTATTAAAAATCAGGTCGACCAAGTTGCGACAATCAGAGTCTAGGTCTATTCGTCCTCCATTAATCACTTTTACAGCTTGGTTTCTTATAATTTTTGTCATCATTGCAGTAAACAACGCATAATCAACTGGCTCATTTACTGCCTTTAAAGGCAGTTCGAACTTTGCTCTTTCAGCATGTATATGTTCAATTGAGCGCATAGACATTAGAAAAGAATATTTGATTGTTCGTTATAATGCGGATAAATCTCAGTTTCAAGAAAATGACGAATCTTTGCTTCAATGTCTATCGAGTCGATTTTAACTAAGATGTAACCAGGTTTATTATTTTTTACCCAATCAAGAATTTCATCGTCATCACATAAAGGCAACAAGCGGTCAGTTTCGATTTCTGATTCTTTTAAGTCCTCTAGTTTCTCAGCTAATTCATCAAATGTTAACTCACCATCAACTTCTGGCAGGTTTTCAATTGCTGATTTTAGATTCTCTACTGAAGTTTGCAACTCAAGTTTAAATCCATCGTCTAGAAGACTTAACAAATGGTCATTACTATCTAATATGGCATTCACAGTCTCCTTATGCCCTTCTATATGAAAAGCAACATCAGAGGCTAAAAGGTGCACTTCTGTTTCTGCTAAAACTGGGTTTTCATTTAATTTTGACATACAATCAAAGTGTTTTCAGTTGTAAAGAATTATGGTTAGGTCTATGATATTCTTCTGTTGCAAAGTCATATTGGAAAAACCAATTCGAATATTTGTTCCAATAGGTCTTCTGGTTAATCTCGATTGTTTTGCCGCCACAACTTTTGCACTTGGTTTCAGTTTTTGGCATATTGTGGTAAATGGCTTCACATTGAGGATCACCGCATATTTTGATTACTAGGTTTAATTTTGACATAGCAATCGTTTTTAATTGAAATATTTCATCGCTTCAGTTCCTGCCCATCGGCCCATGTGCACCGGAACAGCGTTACCAATTAATCGGTATGAGCTTCTTTGTTCAGGAAATATATAGTCATCTGGGAATCCCTGCAATCGGGCATATTCTCTAATTGAGAAAGGTCTAAGCCCATGTTTGGCTTTTCTATCCTTTACCAACCTTGTTCCCAAATCCTTTGAATAATGCGCCACACAAGTTGGAGCATAAGAATCAGGTGTCTCAGGATCAACAATGATTGGTTTGTCACGATAACCACCTTTCAAGCGTGTTAGCACATAATCTGGCATTTCATAAACCGGATTATCTTCAATAATGCTTTGCATTTTAATCGCTGACCTCTTTTCAGTAGGTGCAGAAACGTTGAAAGGCTTGCGGGTCCCAAAAACAATAAGTCTTTCTCTTTTTTGTGGCAGCCATGTTCTTGCATCAACTGGGCAAACTACAGTTACATAATAACCAGGTAGTTTGGTAATGGCTTCCATTACAACTTTAAACTTTCGCATACCTGGTACATTCTCAATGATGAACATCTCAGGTAATGCCAAAGCGATATGACGAAAACCATGTAAAAACAATTCGTCTCCTGTTCTGGTTCCGTGTATGTCCGCAATGGGTGAATATTTTGTACAAGGCCAAGTGAAAATCTGAATATCAGTACCAATCTGGTCTAATACGGTAGTTTTAGTGATGTCTTGTTGCAGTATTTGATGCCCAAAATAAGAGGGGTTTAATTGCATACATTTTACTGCAACTGAGTCAATTTCTAAAGACTGAATAACATTGATGCCTGCTTGCATGATTCCAATTTCCATGCCGCCGCATCCTGTAAAATATCCTTTTGCTGTTGGTCGGTACATGGTTAATCTTTTTTATAATAAGGGGTTTCGTAACTTTCTGCTTTGAGGGGTAATCCTTTTGCCCATGGTATTGGGCGGCCCATGATTTCGTTGACTTCTTCTAGGCTACCAAATCCGTCAGGAACTTCTAAGACAACTTCATCGTGGACGTGCATTGCTATTTTATAGCCAACTTCATACAGTCTAATCATGGCTTCTGCCAAACAGTCCCTTGCAATTGCTTGAACAATATTTTCGACCAGCTTTCCACCATAAGTGTCTTGACGGCACCATTGTTTTGTAGTCTGGTCCATTCCTTCATAGGAAATCATTTGCTTATCAAATTTTCCCGGTGTGAGCTTGGGATTTTGATACATCAACTTTCTGCCGCTAGGTAGTTGAATACATAAAAGGCCATTATCCATGAAAAACTTAATGCCATGCTGAATAGTAGTTGGAAAACCTTCCAAAGCTTCAACGGCAGCTTCTTCAACAGTATTCCAAAGCGTAACTATTGTAGGGTTTGCATTGCGCCACATCTTTACAAGTTTTGGCAATTCATCTTCAGCAATACCCATTTTTAAAGCCCCCATTTTAATAAGGGCATTGGGACCACCTTGATAGCCAAGTGCTAATTCAGATACTTTTCCTTTTTGTCTTAATTCGCTGCCCTTGGTGACTGTCTCAATTGGTATTTTGAACATCTGAGCAGCTGAGGCTTCATATATTTTACCATGGGTTGCAAATACTTGCATTCTCCAACGCTCACCAGCTAACCAGGCAATTACCCTAGCTTCAATGGCTGAGAAGTCAGCTACTCTAAATTTGTAACCTCTAGGAGCAACAAAAGCAGTTCTAATCAATTGGGATAAAGTATCTGGCACATTGCCAAAAAGCAATTCCAATAGATCTAAATCATTCAAGGCAACGCATTGTCTAGCTAGGTCAAGGTCTTCTAAGTGGTTCTGTGGTAAATTTTGTACTTGAACCAAACGACCCGCCCAGCGTCCAGTGCGATTGGCACCATAATATTGGAGCAAACCCCTGATTCGTCCATCTGCGCAAACAGCCTTTGCCATTGCCTCATATTTTTTAACTGAGGTTTTGGACATTTCCTGTCTTAGTACAAGCATCCTTTTAACGATGCTTGAGTCAGAAGAATTTAAAAGAACGGGAATTGCTTCTTTGGTTAAACTAGTCACCGACTCCCCTGTTTCTTCAGTTAACCAGGATTTAAGTTGTGCTGCACTATTGGGATTATCTAAGCCAGTCAATTTAATGGCTTCTTTGGTTAATCTCTCTTTGTTTTCAAGGTCTTGAGCAATTGCATTGTTGACAAATGACAAATCCACTAAAACACCTGAATCGTTAATTATTTGGTCAATTTTCCAAAGCTTTTTTTCAAACGGAGTTGCATCAAAAAAGGCAATTTTGATGCGAATAGCCATTTCAACTTGTACGTCTTTAACGCAATAGTCTTTGAATTGCCCCCATTTCTCAATGTCATGGATAGGTAAATTCCTTTCCCTTTGATTATTTTTTACAGTTGGCTTGCAAGGGATAGAGAAAAAACGAATCAATGCTTTACCAGCTGCATCTTTTTTCTCTTCTAATTTTAAAACTTTAGAAACTGCATCCAGCGACATTGGCAAACCAAGCATTGCAGCTTTTACCATGGTGCACTCCCACTGTGCAGGAGGCAATACCATTTTGAATTGCTTAGAAATACAAGTCCTTTCAAAATTGGCGTTATGAGCCGTTTTGAGGATAGCTGGATTCTGCAAAGCACTTTCTACCGACTCAGGTAAAACTTCGCCACTAGCAAGGTCTACGATTTGAACTGGTGCATCATTGAATGAATAAGCAAACAGTAAAATCTCAAAATCAGGAGCTTCAACATATTTATATACGCCTGACTTCGCTAGATCCGCTGAAGAGTAAGTTTCAATATCGATAGAAAGTGTCTGCAAGGAATATTAGTTTAAAAAGTCAGCGTAGATGTCAGCAAATTGGGTAGCAGCGTATTTGGCAATATCTCTACTCACGAAGCAAAGGCGGGAACCAACATCCGTGCTCGCGCACCAGTCGTCGACAACGATGAAAACAAGCCCAGTGTTGTCTTCATTGGCTTCGAAGTAGGGAGTGTATTTGTACTTGTCATAATCAGACCAATCAGGAGCCCAACCCTCATTCAAAACTTGGGCAATCATTCGCAACTTGATTGTTGCAATAGCGGCCTTGATATGTTTAACCATAGGGGCGTCTTCATCAGACTGTTCGGCTGGAATTACAAGCCCCATTTTTGCAAGCCATTCATTAAAGGCTGCTTCAGATGTACCAAGGGCGGTGCATACATCGTTAAAGGTTTTTACCCTTTCGGTAATTGGCAATTTTGACTTAGTCATTTGTGCTTATTTTGGTGGTGATTAATATTTCGATTTAATGCAATGCCCGTGTGAATATTTATATTCATTAAGCTCTTCGTCTGTCCAATGACCATACAACTTCTTGGCCTTATCCAATTTCTCTGTTAAAGTGATTTTGCCATAGACACCATAATTTTTCTCTTTGGTGCTATATTTTGCCAGTTTATTGGCTTCTAATTGTACCCACTCATTAAATACTTTTGGGTAAAATCTTTCCAACCATAAAATCTCTTGATCTGATTGATAAAAACAAATCATACAGTTTGAAGGGAATATTTTAATAGGGATATTTGCCTCATTGTAATTAATACAATCCTGTCTTCCCATTCCGTCAACCATCAATGGATAATACCTTTCCATTGTGTCCTTTTTCCATTTAGGATCAAACCTATTGCCGTTTTTAACCCTATGCTCTTCGCCTTTGGCAAATCCTAGTATTAACCGGATGCTTTCACCTGTCTTTTCGGTGTGATGGTAGTAGACCTGTTTACGTCCTTTAAAAAATTGATACTTTTTCTGCAAATAATCTTCTACAAAATTGTTAACTACTTTAACCTTTAGGTTATCGGTACAAGTTTGTTGGAATGATGCTGAACCGATAGAGCAGTTTTTGCTATACTGATACTTCAGTGACTGCCATGTGTTAGGATGAAAACCCATTTCTGGTGTTACCCAAAAGAACTTAACCCCTTTTTCTTTGCACAAATTCTTGAAGTATGCAACTACTGCATAACTATGTGGATGCTCTTCACCTGTATCTGACCCAACCACAATTAACTCACCTTTTATATGGCGATCAAAAAATGATTGATCTTCTAATAGTTTATCAAGAAAGCAACTACTATCCTGACCGGCTCCGAATGAAAAAACTGTCATTTTAATATCTAGCTTTTGAGTGTCCAGCTTCTTGTTGTAGTCCTTGAAGATTCTCCAGGATATATTGTTTAACCCCTGCATGGCTGCAACCTTCATTCAGCAGCCACAAAAAGTATTGTGCAGGAATGTTAGCCATTGGTTTGCCTTTGTGTTTTCCAAAAGGCATTATGGTATTATCTGTAAATGGCTCAGTATTTTGAGGTACCATATTAGGGGCGTATTTTCCGATTATTGAATGCCCGTGCAAGACTGCTTGTTGGATGCGAAATTTCTCTTCCATTACAATGCCGTCAATGGAGTGGGCGTATTTGTATGCTTTATCTAGCACTGGGTCCCCGATGGATTTTCTTTGCAACCCGATTAAAGACAGGCCATGTAAAACGGCTTTGTATATTCTAGTCCGCTGGTCAGAGCTTAGTGAAGAGCCAAGACTTTGGACATATGCCTGAGCAAGTGGATGAATAGTCATAAAATAAGGGTTGAAAAGAAAAGCGACAAGGTTTTACCCTTGCCGCTAATCAAGGGAGGGAGCAAATTCTTGTTACATCAAATCGTCAACTTCAAGGGCTTCAGCAAAGTCGTCTTCAGCTCTGCTCTTACCAGCCAATGCGTCACCGTCTTTAATCTTCTGAACGTTGTTCAAACCAGCGGCGATTCCTTTATTGCCTTTGGCATCAAAAGGATAGAAATTGATTGACACACGGCCATAGCAACCGCTATAAACCTCGTCCTGATCTAGCACAGGCTGCAAGTCTTTATCAACAACGCCCGGCTTAGTTTTGCTAGAGGCATTGATAAAGAAGTGACCAGCATAAGCGTCATCATCTGGACGGTCTTCGTCTCCATCGCGCAAAGGCAATTTGAAACCTTTAACAGGAACCTTTCCGCCCCATTTTGGCTTTCCAGCTTCTTTGGCTGCTTCAATTGCGGCTTCGATTTTCTTAATCGTTTCCTTGTCCGTCTTAGGAATCAGAATTGAAACGGAGTATTTTTTATCCCCGCCTTCTTCTACACTCGTAGGAACGAACAGATTGGCATAACTCAGTCTTACTAGACCAGTTACCACTTTTGTTGTTTGTGCATTTTCGGTGCTCATTTGCTTTGGTTTTATTAAATAAAAAGTTTAAGAGAAATCAGATACCGCGCTTTCAACTCCTGTGAACTCAGGTCTTTTATCACTGAGTGGCGCAAGTGCGGGTTTACCTTGGGGTTTTACTAAGAATGGTGAAACAATCTCAGCGAATGGCTTTTTGCCAATTTCTTTTTCCAAGTTGGTTATTGATAGAAGCTTCTTAGTGTAGATGTCCTCTTCTTTGAATTTTGCTTGAATCAAAGCAGAAGCAACTGCATCTTGGTCTGTGTATTTGCGATTGCTGCGACCTTCTACAACTTTGAAACCAGGCCATTTCTTACCATGGTTGACTGCTTGATCTAGCGCATGGTCTTCTACCGCAGAAATCCAATTGGTAAACATGGCAGAACGAGTAAGAATATCAGCCACTTCTTTGTCGTTTAATACATTTGCATCTTTGAAGTCATAAACTGCTAACTCAAGGTTTTTTTCAGCCAATGCTTTGCAAACAGCGCGACCTTTACAGAAATGGCAGTGTGAACCTGGTACATATTCACCTTCACCATTAAAAGCCATTTCAGCTTTTGGCTTCAGTTCAGTTTCAGCCCATTCAATTAGACCTTTAACATCAGTTTCCCAGCTTTCAATATTGCCAATCCTTGGCTGGTAAATGGTCATGCGTATGTTGTGAATATCATACTGGAAGTCAAAGTCTTTCAGTGCACCAAGAGCATACAACATTTGTTGTTTGTTCTCAGTTACGGCTACGGCCACGCCTTTACCGTACTTCAAGTCAATAGTTTCCATTAAGGTGTCAGCAACAATTACTGCATCCCCTGTGCCATATCCTTCAGGAACATACTCTGACATATCAAGCTTTTGCTCCAAGAATAATTTTGCATCGGGTGTGCGCTCCTGCGCTTCAGCAAAACGCTCTAAAACAAATGTTGCATAGTCATCGCAGTATTCAAGCATTGAATCGTCATACAACTCATTTGCTTGAATCTCAGCCAAGGCTTTTTTGAATGCCGGCTTTTTAACTTCACCAAGTTTTTCACGGATCAGCAATTCCCCTAATGAGTGCGCCAAGGTTCCCTCTTCAGCAAAAGAAGAGGTCTTGTCAGGGAATTGCTCTTCGAACCTAGCACTAGGTGTGCAAGCAAGCCAACGTGATGCCCCAGAGGGCGATAAGATTGCGTGTCCCATATTAAAGGGCGTTTAATTCTTTATTGAAATCAGCATACTTGGCTTTGTCAAGCTTTGATACATTTTCTGCACCGAACTTGGCAAGCAATTCTTTAACCTCGCTACGCTTGTTTTTACCTACTTTCTCAGTAACCAATTCACGCAGTGATTCCACTGTGATTGGCTTTACTTCATTTGAAGTAGTTGCAGTCTCAGTAGTTGCGGTAGTAGCAACAGGCGCAGTCGTTTTAGCAATAGATTTTACAGGTGCTGCGGCAATCTGGTCAGCCTTTACGGGTGTTTGACCAATTGATTGCAGAAATGCCAACAGTTCTGGGGTGTAGGCCACTTCTTCAATAGTGATAGTTAATTTCATTTTGGTGTTTTTTAAATGAATAAAGAGATTAGCAAAGTCAGTCCCAGTATATCTATGATTGTTTCCCACTCTATCGTGGGCTTATCTAAATCTTGTGGGTCTTTACTGCTATACATAAGTTTGATTTTCAAATTTTGGCAGGGGTAAAAACCCCCGCCGTTAGATTGCTTGCCTTATGAAAAATTGTTAATTATGTGGTTTTAAACTTTTACAAGCTCTTACTAGAGCGACTGTATAACAGGCGAGTAAAAAATAAACTAACATGGCTTTCAGGTTTAAATGGTTTTGTCTGAATTGTCAAATTCACTTTGGCTGTAAATAGTCCACCGTGCAAAAAAGAAAACAATTAGAAAGAAGGTGATTAAAAAACACACTCCTACAACTATTAATGCTGTTTCTGTTGGTTGTACTTCTGTAACTGGCATCAGTTTATCAGTTTTGAAAGTTTGAGTTGGAATAGTGTTTTCCTTAGAAAGCTTCTAGCTTCTGGTCTTGTCTCTTCTGCAAGCCTGTTGGTGTACCAGGTTATTTGAAAGTCAAGCAGCTGTTTGGTAGTTGGTAGCTCTATCATTGTTCAATAGTTTCAGGATCATGGATGTCAAATTCATTGTATGACTCGTCTGGCTCATTTTCTAAATCGGCTTTGTCAGCCCTCTTTTTAGCATCATCCCAAATAGGGTCGGGGTTAGGGCCAATAGACCTTGGATAAGTGCGAGCAATCCTTGAGTTGGTAGACATGACGATTAATTTTGTAATCCCATCAATTGTGGAACGTGATAGAATTTGCGGTTACTTACTCCCCTGCTAACGGCACTTTCCTTGATTCGGCCTGTGCTTACATAGTTTTGAATGGTATTCTTTTTAATACCCAAAAGCTTGCAAGCCTCTGCTTCATTCACCCATTCGGTGTGATTCTTCTTGGTAGTGGCCTTTGACATGATTAAGCGTTAACAGAAATTTTACTAATAACTTTTTCAACAACATCTTGCCTACTTCTGCCAGCAAGAAGTAACCTATCAAGTGCTGGTCTGCTGATTTCCAAAGCTTTAGCTGCATCTTGCTTAGTAGGCTGTGCATTAAACCATTTCTTAAAAGCGGCCTTTTGCTCTTTGGTCATTTCCAGACTTTTCCTAATTTTTGTTGTATTGTCCATTTTTTGTATTTACATTTGTAATGACAGGACAAACATACAAACAAGTCTTTGTAAATACAAAATTTTATGTGTTTTATTTTATCCACAATACAAACATTTATTTGTGAATATCGCTGAAAACTTAAAGCTAGTGCGGTCTTCGTTAAATCTGAATCAATCAGAAATGGCGGAGAAACTTGGTCTCAAAAGCCAACAGGCATATGCTTATTATGAAAAAAGAGGCGATAAGATTAGTTTAGAAGACGCTAAAAAATGGGGTGAGCTTTTAGGAATTGATCTTTTGTTTGAAACAAACGAATATTTGTCAAAAAAGCTAGAAGGAGTCTTAACTAAAAACAAAACTTTTATAGGTATTGAGGATTTAAAGAAGATTGATAAATTCCTTTTGTCTCAAGCCCTTGAGTCTAGCGAAAAGGCTATAGTTAACGACCATTCAGAAAAATATTTATCTGAAAGAAGAGTAAAGAAAACATTATTCGAAAGGCAACGTATCCCCCTCTACGATGCCCCTGCTTCAGCAGGAATAACAGAACAGGATATGACACCAGTACACGCACCATCGGGTACCATTGATGTGGGGGACCTTTTACATGACAGTGAATCAGCAATCAGGATCTATGGCAACAGCATGATCCCAAACTATCCACCCGGATGTGTTGTGGGATTAGTCAAATGCTCTAGCGATTTCATAGAACCTGGCGAAGTTTATGTCATTGAAACGCGCGATAGAAGATTATTGAAACGGGTTTTCTACAAAAATGATGATACAGGTGGTGAATCTATCACATTGTACAGTGACAACATTATGAAGTTTGAAGGTGGACCAAGGGATGGTCAATTTGCTTATCCCCCAGTTGAGCTGCCAAAGACAGAAATAATAGCATTGTACCAAGTAACTGGAGTCATTAAGAGAAATGCCAATTCAGTAATCTTAAACCGTTAATATGAAAAATTTATTCTTGGGGGTATTTACATTGACGCTTTTTTCTTGTAATACAGCCCCTTCAAAACAGGCGGAATTAGACTCAACAAATGGTCTTTCAAATGAAGAGTTTAAAAAACAATTTATTGACAGCGTCACTCAAAAAATGGAGAAGGAAAGTAGTGACGAAATCCTAAAAAATGATACCACAGGTATGTCTACCGCTCCTATACGAGTGATAAAAAGTATGATAGTTAAAAAAGAATATTCTAGCTATAGAGACATTAAACTAGTATATAAAAACTTTTCTGGTAAAAAAGTATCTGCTATTAAATTTCAATGGTATGGTATAAACTCTTTTGGTGAGCCTGCGGATATGGGGCATAGTTTCGCAACTGGATTTGGGGGCGGTTTTACCGATGACCCTTTAGCAGCTGGAAATACCGATGATGGAGAATGGTCTATTACAAGCAGAGACGCTAAAAAAGTCGTTGCAGCTTGGGCCACTGAAGTTGTATTCACAGACGGCACAAAATGGAAAAATAAAAACTAACCCTATGTCAAAACTTCCAATTTTCAATACTAGAATGTTGCAGCTTATTGCTGAAATGTCCGCTGAAAAAAATCTAACCAGGATTAAAGCATATGAGTTAATTGGGTCCAGTCCAAATAATCATAGCAACTATCAAAAGGGTTTAAACCGGTTTACTGTTGACCAGATTATATTGGCGGCCAAGCTAAATAATGTATCAATTGACTGGATTTGCGGGCTAACTAAGAGCCGAGAACCCTTGAAGCCTGTATCACCAATTGAGCAGATAGAGCGGGCAATTAAGGATTTAAAGGCTAAAAAATAATCATTAATAGCTTAAAATATAACCTTTACCTGTGGAAAAACTAACCCCTGATCAGATATTTAAGCTTGGAATTTTAATTACTCTTTGCATTGGATTATATGTGGGACTTGGCCTTATTATTAGAAATGACATCAATGGGAAAAGATAGTTGGGTGTTAAGGGAAATTGACCTTCAATTGCCGCTAAATGGTACCATTGGTCACAAAAAGGTACAAATTGACGCCAAAAATATAGAATTGCTAAACTTTTGTGCATTGTCTGCGTTACTTTTGAACAACCCCCGGATTTATCTGCTTGCAAAAACGACACTATGAAAGGAGTTTTGGAATTAACACATGATCCTATTCCATCTGGAAGAGATGAATTACGATTTGCTTCCCACGGAATTACTGGGAATATCAATTTCCATAAGTTTAATGATGCTGATACCGGTCAATTTGTCTTTTATTCCCCATCATTAGAATTAAGCGGTTATGGAGAAACAGAAGAAAAGGCACTTGAAATGATTAAAAGTGCAATAACTGACTACTTCACCATGTTGTATGAAATATCCCCTAAAAAACGAGATATTGAATTAAGGACATTGGGTTGGAATAAAGCCTGGTTAAGAAACAAAGACTTTTCAAAAGCTTTTGTTGATGGTGATGGAGCTCTGCAAAATATGAACATTGTCAATCACAAGGTTGAAAGAGTTTCTTTAGTTGCATAATTGATGGGTAATTTCAGACCACTCCCTACAAAGTGCTGGGAAAACTTTTTGCGAATGCATGGGTTTCAGTACAGAAGTACCAAAGGCAGTCATGACCAGTGGACTAAAGCAGGAAAAAGGACAATTCCTGTTTGGGGAAATGAAAAACAAATTCCTGGATTACACTTGAAAACAGGTTGTTCAAGTATTGGATGTGATCTTCAAGATTTATATGATTGGGCTGCAGAAAACTGCTGATATTTTACTCTCTAAGTTGCAATTTCTCGTTATTTGTCACCTGAAATGTTGCACCATCGCAATATTTTGTATATAAATTTGAATCCTAACGCGGTCACAAGGCCCCGCACTTTGTGCGGGGTTTTTTATTGCGACAAGGTCAAAAGCTCGCTTTTGTAACTTGGAGCAATAAAAAACCTTTTTGCGCAGCAAAAAAGGGGTCTTGGGTAAGGCCACTCCGAAAGGCTCAGCGAAGCTAATCCTAAACATCCCTCACCCTCTTCAACTACCATGCAACTTTTTTGCACCGCAAAAAAGAGTTCCTCATGCTCCCCAACATAAATGCAACTTTTTTGCACCGCAAAAAAGAGATCCTCTACCCTACTCTCATTATTCCCAATGCGTTTTTTTTGCACCGCAAAAAAGAGTATCAAGAACTTCCCTCTAACAATGTAACAGATTCCGCAATCTTTGCAAAACCATTAAAAATCAATGTACAAAACTTAACTTTAAGCTCCCCCAATTCAATGTACTCATGGTAGCTGAAAACCACTACTTACAAGATAGTTTTTACGACTTACTATGCAATGATCCTCAAGTACAAGAGTTTTTCAAAAATGAAAGCATTGATGGTATTTGGTTTTTTGACCCATCCAGCAAAGAAGACATTTGGGTAACAGTTCCTTTTTTAAAATGTTTAGGGTATTCTGTTCAGGATTTTGGTGGGCAGGTTCTTAAATGGGCAAGGATTCTTGACCCTTCAGATTCTAGCTTTTTTTATCGTCTATATGCCAATCAATTAAAAGCTGGTATTAAAAACAGGCTATCAGATTGGATGTATTTAGTACATCAAAACGGAACTTCTTTACCCTTTAGTTGCAAGTGTATACTAGTAGACAATAACCAAAAACTACTAGGCATTGTAAAAAGAATCAAAACCAATACCGTATTCAATACCAATAAGGGAATTGAGGCCCAATCATTATTAGAATTAACCAATAATTTTTTCATCTTAAACCACCAATTTCAATTTGAAGAATTCTTGGCATATGAATCAAATTTGCAGGATTTGAAAGACACCATGATTGGCAAGACTTTTCATCAAATTGGATTCCCTCAAGAAATCTGTAATTCTATACACCAACATTTGACAAAAACCATTGCCACAAATACAAAACAGGAATTGGATTTAATGCTCACCATTGAAAATGAAGAAACCTGGTTTAGCTTAATTTCCTCTGTATGGAAAAAAGAGCATGAACCAGAAAAATTCATGTGTATTATTCAAAATAAAACAAAAAAACATTTAGAAGACTTAGACAATTACAAACAGTTTAAGGCACTTGAAAACTCAATTGATGGTGTTGCATTCTTGTCCATTGAAGGCTTTTGCACCTATGTAAATCAGGGATTTGCTAAAATGATGGGACAGCAAATAGAAGACCTAATTGGCATTCATTGGAGAAAGGTTTTAATGGTTAATGAAGTAAAGAAATTTGATGATGAAATTATTCCAAGTTTGTATTCAAAAGGAATGTTTTTAGGCACCATCAATGGTAGTAGAAAAAATGGAGAGATTTTTCCTGTATCTATCTCACTTACTGTTACACCTGATTTTGGCATTATCTGTATATTAAGAGACCTCACTGAAATACAACATTTACAAGTAGAAATGAGTGAAAAGGATGAAATACTACTACAATTTATTAAGGAGGTTCCATCTGCCACCTATTTAGTTCAAGAATCAGTCAGTGGCCAAATAAATTTTTTATTTGAAAGCGATGATTTCAAATATAATTTCTCTTATTTATTAGATGTTGACGGAAGGCTAAGTTTAGAAAAGCTCTTGCAGCATATGCATCCTGAAGACATTCCTGTACTAAAGGAAAAGAAAGATACATCCAAAATAAAGGAATCTGCTTTTAGTTTAGAAGTAAGGATTATGGATAACCATCATGCTTTTAATTGGTTTAAAATAAAGGCACAACCAGTGAACTTAGATGATGGGGCTTTTAAATGGTATGGTACCATTGAAGATATTTCTGATAAAAAAAATGCTCAATCACAACTTTTACCCCTACAAGAACAAGTATTTATTTCTGAGTCAAAATATGAGTCTTTATTAATTGCCAGTCAATTAGGTGGATGGGAATACAATAAGAATACCAACGAACTATGGTGTAGCCATGAGTACTTTAAAATGCTTGGATTAGAAAAGGAATATCCTTCACGTTGGGGCAATTATAAAATTCAGGAAGTTTGGGAAGACCTTTTGCACCCTGAAGATTTGGAAAGAGCCAAAGAACATTTCTCCAATTATCTGACTCATTTAGAAGGAACTTATTCACAAGAATTTAGGATGAAACACACCAATGGTTCTTGGGTTTGGATTTCAAGCCGAGGAAAATCCACCATTGACACAAAAACAAAGCTACCCAATGGTATTTTAATTGGTGCCCATATAGACATTACCGCCAACCAACAATTGTCAGAATATTTATTGGAGAATAAACACTTTCTAGAACGGAACAACGCATTACTTACTTCTATCATAAACAGTCCTGAAAACCTTTATATTGTTGCACTAGATAAAGCTTATAAATACATTGCATTTACTAATAGTTATGCCTTATATGCCAAAGCCACATTAATGAAGGAAGCCCAGGTTGGCATGTCTGTATTTGAAGTATTGCCTGAAAACTTACATTCATTTGGCAAAACCAATTATGACAGAGCACTTGCTGGTGAAAGCTTTGTTATGGAAAACAGCATTACTGCGCCCAATGGGAAAATACTGCATTATCAAAATAGGTACAGCCCCATAAAAGATGAATCAGGCGCCATTCATGGCATAACACTTTTTATCAATGATGTTACTGACATGAAAAATAGCCAACTGGCAGAGCAGATCAATAAACAACGTTACACTGCCCTGTTTACTGGTGCCCAAGATGCCATTTTTATAGCTGAAGTAGCAACAGGAATTTTGGTTGACATTAACCAACAAGCTGAACTATTGATGGGTTATTCTAGAGATTTTCTCATAGGAAAGCATCAAACGATATTACATCCAGAAAAGGAATTAAAAGTTATTCAAGAAAAATTTGAATTATTAGCAAATTCAAAGGAATATAAATTTGTAGATAGTTTTATCAAACAAAAATCAGGTTTAATTCTTCCTGTTACCATTTCCGCCGGATCTCCTTTTGAAGTTGATGGAAAATTATATGCTGCTGCTTATTTCACTAATACTAGTAAAATGATAGAAGCAAGACATAAGATTGATAGTATGGAGAACTTACTTGAGCAAGCAGAAGGCATTGCCAATCTTGGAACTGAAGAAATTAAAATGGCAACAGGAGAATATGTATGGAGTGATGTAATGTATTCTATTGTAGGACTAAAGCCAAAAAGCATAACTCCAAGTAGGGATATCTTTGTCAACTTGATTCATCCAGAAGACAAACCCAAATATATAGAATGGTTTGTAAATGCTATTTCACACAAAGACCCAATAAATGCCATAGAAATTAGGATAACAGCCTTAGATGGAGTAAATAAATACTTACTAATTTCTGGTATAAACCAACTTAGTGACACAGGGGAAATCATGAGTCATTTTGGCGTAGTAAAAGATATTTCCCAAATTACGAATACCATCATTACACTCCAACAGCGAAACAAACAGTTAAAAGAAATTGCTTGGTCTCAGTCTCATTTAGTTAGGGCGCCCTTGTCTAGGTTAATGGGCCTAACTCAGGTTTTCAAAAAAGGAATTCTTAGCAAAGAAGAGGAAATGGAATTTGTAACCCATATTCATCAAACTGCATTAGAGTTAGACAAAGTCATCACAAATATTATTTATACAGCAAATGGTATTACTACCAATACTGTTTAAAATATACAGATTTAAGAATCTTTATATAACTTACCTTTGTATGAAGCTAGCTGCATGAATCTAATTAAGAAAGCAATATCTCTTTTTCAGAATATCCATATTCAATCCTTATTGGGAAATGGCGTAATGGCCATTTTTAATATGCTGGCTTTAGCCCTATTGTATAGAGCCCTTTCTGTAAATGACATTGGGATTTATGTATTATTTATGACCATTTTGGGTTTAATAGACACTGTAAAAAGTGGACTTTTAACCAATGCCTTTTTAAAATTTTATTCAGGAACAGGACCCGAAAGAGCCAATATAGTGGTAGGATCTGCTTGGGCCTTGGCTTTATTGGTAACGGCATTTTTCTTGATTGTTAATTTAGGCGGCTATTTTGCCATTTCCTATTTACCAAATATTGGAACCAAGTTGCTAATCCAGTATTTCAGCTTTATTACACTTTCTACCCTTCCATCATTTATGGCTAATTTGGCCGTTCAAGGTGAAAAACGATTTGACCGTTTACTTTGGCTTAGGCTGATCAATCAGGTTTTGTTTGTAGGAATCATTATTGTCCTAATCTTGATTAAAAAGACTTCATTAACCAATATTATTATCACTTATGCTTTTGCCAATTTTGTGGCAAGTATAGCAACCATATTTTTTGGCTGGACAAAAATTGGGGCTTTAAAATATGCCAACATTGCAACCATTAAAGAATTATTCCACTTTGGTAAATACAGTATGGGCTCAAGTTTAAGCGCCAATTTATTTAGGGTGGTAGATATTTTTTTCATTAACTATTTTTTGAATCCTGCAGCATTAGCCATGTATAATCTTGGGGGTAGGTTATTGCAATTTGTAGAAATACCTTTATTAAGTTTTGCAGCTTCTGGCATGCCTATTTTGGCTGGTTTTTACAACAATAACCAAAAGGACCAAATGATGCATTTCATGAAAAAATTGGTAGGCATGATGACCATTGCCATTACCGTGTTAGCCATTCTTTGTCTGGTTTTTGCCAATCCCATTATCAGCTTAATTGGTGGTGAAAAATATGCTGGTTCTGAAGCAGTCAACCTTTTTAGAATCTTTATGTCAGTAGCCATTCTATACCCAATGGATCGATTTTTCTCTTTATCATTAGATGTTATAAATAAGCCACAGGTGAATTTCTATAAAATACTGATTATGGCTGCTTCCAACTTATTGGCCGATTATGCTGGAATTTTAATATTCCATTCAGTGTTCGGAATAGCTTGGGCCAATCTAGTACCTGTGTCAATTGCAATCATAATTTCTTACGTATATTTGAATAGATTTTATAAATTTAGTATATTTAGTATACTGAAAGTAGGTTTGGAAGAGTCAATCCTTTTGATAAAGCAGGTTTACCAATCTGTCATGACAAGCAAATCAATTTAATCCTTTCTAACAGTTTTTTTATGGCAAATAATAATATCAATATCATAGTAGCAAGTGATAATCACTATGCCATCTTAATTGCGGCGCTTTTAAAATCTATTGACTTAAACCATAAGACACCAGAGCATATAGATTTTTATATCATTGATGATGGTATTGCTGATAGCACAAAAAAGAAATTAAATAGTATTGCATCACCTGATAGAATTACCATTAGGTGGGTAAAAACAAAGGATATGGTTCCTTCAGATGTAACCATACCTGTAGACAATTCTGCATTTCCAATTACAGCATACTTAAGAATTTTTGCTCCATATGCCATTGAACCAGATGTAGAAAAACTGATTTATCTAGACGTTGATACTATTGTACAGGTTGATATCTCCGAATTTTGGAATATTGATTTAGGAGATAATATTATGGCAGCGGCTCAAGATCCAGGTAAAACAGTGGCATGTGAATGGGGTGGCATACCCAATTATAAGCAACTTGGCTTGTCTGCAGATACCAAATATTTCAATTCTGGTGTTTTGCTTATGAAACCAAAACAATGGCGAGAAGAACGCATTGCTGCTCAAGTATTGGATTCCTTAATCAAATACAAAGAGTTTGTAAGACTCCCAGACCAATACGGATTAAACGTTGTAATGGTAAACAGGTGGTTAGAATTAGATCCTAAATGGAACTGGTTTGCCTTTCAAGAAGACCTAAATCCTTATATCATACACTTTTTGGATATCAAACCAATTTTCACCTCTTATAACTCACAACCCGTTTATAAAGACGAATTCTTTAGGTACTTGAAACAAACACCTTGGAAAGACTTTAAACCACAAGGGGGTTATAGACGTACTTTAAGAAAGATTTTTAACAAAGTCAAAAACGGTATCAAAAGACTGTTTTTAAAAAATGACTGATGATACTTTGTTAATGCATGAATTGCATATTTAAAAGCTATTTAGTTGCTATTATTAGGTTTCAAAATAAAGAGCATAATGCTTTTGGCAATTTGGATTAAACTTTGCATGGCAATATTGACAAATATTGCCTGAAGATAGATATTCGTTTATTGTTAACTCTGTTTTGCAAACCCCACACAAAATTGCTTTTGCTTCAAACTCATTTTTTGACCAGACTTTAGCTGGATGATTAGCTAAGTCTTGATGACATTCAAAACAGGGATAATATTCATTGCAACATTTGAATTTTATTGCAATCACATCCAATGCTGAATGATAATGTTCACACCTTGTTTGGTCATCCAATATTTTACCCTTTATCATAGTTGATTAAGTTTTAAACAGGGTTAAATCTGTATTTTGAAATTTAGACCATTTATGCCAAAATGAAAATACAGTAAACTTCATGGAGTCTAAAAATGATAGCAGGATAAAACAATAATTGGTTATTTTCAATCAAGAATTGTTTGTATGAACCAGATAAAAAAATGGGCAATAGCATTTATTGCCTGCTGTTTTGTAATAGCAGCACCAGCACAATCAAAAATTCATTCTGATAGTATTCAAAACAAAATGCAATGGTTTGCAGATGCAAAATTGGGCATCTTTATCCACTATGGCATTTATGCAGTTAATGGCATCAATGAATCTTGGAGTTTTCACAATAAGGAAATCTCCTATCCGGATTACATGAAACAATTAAATGGCTTTACTGCCAGTAACTACAAACCGGAGTATTGGGCAAATTTAATCAAAGCATCCGGTGCACGTTATGCGGTCATTACAACTAAGCACCATGATGGTGTAGCACTTTGGCCTACCAAACAAAATAAGCTCAATGTGGTGGATGCCAGCCCTGCCAAAAAAGACTTGATTGCCCCATTTTTTGCAGCACTTAGAAAAAATAATATTAAAGCAGGAGCATATTTCTCTCTTTTAGATTGGAGTCATCCAGACTACCCTGGTTTTCTAAAAGATAGTACTCGATACAAGATTAAGGATCAGCCGGAGCGTTGGAACAAATTCAAGACTTTCTTGAATGGCCAATTAAATGAGCTTTCAAAAAATTATCAACCAGACCTCTATTGGTTTGATGGCGATTGGGAACATAGTGCAGAAGAATGGAATGCACCTGCCATTAGATCATCATTGCTGAATGACAATCCCAATACCATCATAAATGGTAGACTTCAGGGCTATGGTGATTATGAAACCCCAGAACAAAATTTTCCAGTTTCTAGGCCTGCTTTTAAATGGTGGGAACTATGTATGACCACTAATAATAATTGGGGATACCAACAAAGAGATACCGCTTGGAAAACACCCTATGAAGTCATCAGCATTTTTGTAGACGCGGTTGCCAATGGAGGAAATTTATTATTAGATATTGGGCCAAAGGCCGATGGAACCATTCCCAAAGAACAGGTTCAGATCTTAACAGAATTGGGCAAATGGAATCAACGCAATGGCGATGCCATATTTGACCGTCTGGGCGGTATTCCACAGGGACATTTTTATGGACCCACTACCCTTTCAAAAGACAGCAGCACTTTGTATTTATTCTTACAAGCCAAAACCAGTGGACCTGTTATGTTAAAGGGTCTAGATAGTAAAATTAAATCCATAGAAATTTTGGGTAATCAAACCAAACTACAATATAAGATTGTAGGAAAAATTTCTTGGAGCGCTGTTCCAGGACTGGTTTACATAGATGTACCCTCTAATAAATTGGATACCTATATTACTGTACTAAAAGTTCAATTGGAAAAACCCATAAAACTGTATAGAGGCAAGGGTGGACTTTAATTATTCTATGACATACCAAGTGTAAGAATTAGCAGGAATAGTAAATGTTAATGGCAATGCATAAGCCCTGTTCAAGGTTAAGCGCTGCTTGTTTTTTCCTTGTTCAGAAACATTAACTTGACTATTAAGCCCCGTATAATACAAAGGCACTTGGATGGTTCTGGTGATGGGTTCATTTAAGGGATTATACAAAAGCATGAACCCTTTTTGTGGAAGTTTGGGATTTACGTGTAAAATTCCGTCCCAATCCCTACCATCAGGTCTTCTCAAATGAATAATATCACTATTTAGAATATTTCTATAACGCTTATACCAATCAATTACGGATGTTACCATTTTCCTGGTACTATCAGTATCATAAAGTCTTGGCCCCCGATAACAGGCTTGTACCCCAGCTCCATAATATTGAATCATCAATTGTTTGTAATCCAATAAATGCTCTTGTAATGGCTCTAGAATAGCTTCTGGTCCCCCTCCCTGATACTTGGTCAAAGGAACAAAACCCCAACCCATACTAGGGCTCATATTCCAAGTACCATCATAAATATTCTGCCTATTTAGGATGATTTGATTTTCACGTGGCAAAGAAAAATTTACTTCTCTATAACCAATGGCAATTTTATGGGTGCCATCTAAAAAATACCAATCAGGGGCATTAATATAAACCCCTTGTTCATTGAGCCAACTATATAATTCTTTTTGAATCTTCATCTGTTCCCATTGGCTGTCTTCCCATCCCTTGTGTCCCGGATGTTTGGTGGAGGCACAGAGATCACCAGGATAAGGACCATCATTTTCCCAAATATCAAAACCGGTTTGACTAAAAAATAGTTTTATTTTATCGCGATAGCCTAGCCCCCATTTACTTCCAAAACAGGGTGCATTTCCAAAAAATGCGCCTCCGGGTTTGCCTGTTACGGCACTGATCACATCATCTTCATCACTAATGCGTCTGCTAGAAAACAATGAATAGCCTCCTATTAGAATTCCTTTTGAATGGGCATATGCTGCGTTGGCCTTCCATCTAGCAATATTAGAAGCCGAACTATCTTCCATATTGATATGGCTTCCGAAACTTAATATGAGTGCCTCATATCCCGTTGCTACACACTGGTCAATAGCATTGCGTACTTCTGCATCATTCTTACTCACCAAATGCATAAAAATGGGATTAGAACTAGTCCAGGGTGCAATGGTTTGATACATTTTGCGAATAGCCAGTCCTCGTCTTTCTCTGTCATATGAATCCATCAATAACTCATGGGTTCTTACTGAACTATAGGTCTGACCTGGCGTGAGTACAACTTGGTAAGCCTTATCAGGATATACTTCTAACAAACAAGGCGTTCTAAAATTATAATTGACTTGTGAAGTATAGTTGGTATCTACTTTCCAATGTGTTGTTTGATCACTTAATGGATAGCGCATGGCATTATTAAAAGCATAATTGGTTTCTATATAAATGCTTTCTGGCACTTTCATTCCCTTGGCAGGAATCAGTTTTTTCTGTTCTTCCGTTAATCCTTGTTCTTGTATAGATGCTTCTTCTGTGGCGCCAACTACAGCACTCTCCTCTTCTACTGCAGCAATCACTTCACTTGTGACTTTATTTAAGGCTATTGAGCTTGAAGACCTATTGACCATTTCAACCCATTTCACAATTAATGGAATGCCATCATATAAAGCATAATTGATTTGCACTTGTAAACCTTTCACAGCAGACTGCTTAGCGGTATAATGAAAACGTAATAATTTACCTGTGGGTTGTTGTTTGTTAGAAGCCCATGACTTGGGTTTCCATTTCAAATAAACAGGAATGGGGCTCACAGAAAATGAATCATATCTAAATGCACTGGTATCTGCTTGCATTTTTGAAAACCATTCTTGTTTCAGATAGGCTTTTTCTTTTTGTCCTATCCAACCACCAATGGGTAAGGACTGCCCATTGACCACTATTGTAGCTTCCGGACTAATGGCCCTAATGATTTCTTGACCATTAATTAGGTTTTGGAAACTGATGCAAGCAATGGTGCCCTGGTTTCTAAAAACCCTTTTAACTAAACCATTATCTAATACAATATCCTTAGCATCTGCTGATGGCAATACTTTGGCTTTATAGTTTTGATTGGACAACAACCAATCTTTTACTGGAGACAGTTTTTTATCAGATTTATTAACTGAATAAGTTTGAGCATCTAGCAATGAAGATTTTACCAGTAGCAATAATATCAAAGCAGTAAAAACTTGTTTACACATCATATTTTGCAGATTAATACACCACCAATTCACTCATAAAAAACCAGCCAGGTTGACCTTTCCCGGGATGCCATTCTGGTAATTTAGCAATGGGCTTGGCGGAAAATTTCAAATAACGGTAGGTTGCAGAAGGAAAATGCATGTTTAGAAATGGCGTAATTGAAGGGGCCATTTTAGTAGGCATTTGATAATGATTGGATGAAAGCATTTTCCAATCTTGTAAACTGTTAGACCCCCAAACTTGTATTTGAACTGGAGGGAAAATATAGGCTCCAATATTTTGTAAGTTTAGCACTTTCATGCCGTGCATTTCTGTTGGTTTTCCCATGTCCAATACCACTACAGCATCGTTTTTCTGGTAGCCCAATGCCCTAGTTCCAAAATCTCCTGGATCACCAGCGTCTAAATCAATTAAGATTTTATCGGCATGTAATGCATATTTAGGATCCGGAGGGCTAAGCAGTGTTGATGTTACTATTGGAATACCAGCTTTAAAATATTGGCTACTAACAGGCTTGCTTGCAGTCCAACCTTTTTTATATGCTTTTACGGTTAATTTAAAACTAGAATCTATCCAAAATGGCGCGCGATATAAGGAACTGGAACTATCAGGCTCTTTTCCATCTAAAGTATATTTCAATTCAACATCTTTAATCACATGTTTTAATGAAATATTGACCCTGTCTTTAAAAAATCCAGGAGCGGTATTAATGATGGGTTGGTTTAAAGGAATTACCATGGTGTCAGCCCCTTGAAAACCAGTTTCAATTTGCATAGCAGGAAATTTTGTTTGAAGCGTTTTCATTTCTGCCAATGTGAGATCTGTATTCCAAACATATAAAGCCTTTAGTTCCTGAAATGAAGATAGCGTCTCAAGCCCTTTTTGATTAATCTTGGTACCTACCAATGATAAGGAATGCAAATGTTTTAATCCGGCAAGTGCTTTTAAATTATTATTGTCAATATCAGTATAATTTAGGTTTAGCTCTTCTAAGTTTTCCAAATTAGTTATCCAATCTAACTGTTCATTACTAACTGGCATTTTGGCTAGGTTCAAATGAACAATCTGACTAGCAATGGGCTTTAAAGCTTTTAATTGATCATAAGAATAATTTGCCTTGCCAAAAAAAGAAACAGCCAATGCTGGTGAAGAAAAACCTAATTGTTTTACAACACGATAATTATTATTCAATGCTGCTATTTGATTAGCTGAAGCCGCCTTAAAATCATATTGTTTTTCAGCATCTTTTTTTAACCTATTTTCTAAAAAAGGCATGGACAATATTCTAAGACTATCCGTTTCTGGTCTTGAAACTAATAACTGTTCAAATGGCGCACCCAATTTGATCCACTGTTCTATTAAAGTTAGTTCTGTAGCGGAAAGTTGTGGTTTTTCTGCCAAGGGCATATGTTTTTTATCGGTCATTGGCAAGACCAAACGTTGATACAACAAACTCTTGTCTAATGAACCAGCAACAATGGCTTTGCCATTTTTGCCACCTTTAAAAATAGAGCTACTATCTTCCAAAGACAATCCTCCTTTCAAAACAGATGCTTTGTGACAATTACCGCATTTATCTGCTAAAATGGGTTGCACCACATCTTTAAAGATTCTAACTTCTGATAATACTAATGATTCTGATTTATTGCTTTTAAATGCAGCTGTTAAATAACCCTCACCATGAGTGATGGTTCCACCCCAATGACCCGTTAAGATTAATACAAGAAACATCAAACCCGCAGCAATCCTAAGTTTAAAAGCTGTTTCCAAAAATCTTTCTCTGTAAAAAATAAAGAGATAAGCCAAAAAGGCTAAGATTGTTCCTGACCATTTATGCCAAAACAATACAGTCCCGTTATCTTTTTGCTCTATTGACAATAAGAATCCCAAGATGGCAGTAGCAACTGTTGTTAATACGGTAAAGGATTCAAAGCTTTTCCATGTAGCTATTTGAATCCATGACTCATTCCATAGCAAGGCTAATAGGACCAAACATAATAGTACAATTGGGAAGTGCAAAAGCAGTGTATGAAGTTTACCAACAACTTGCAATCCAATAGGTAGAACCACCCTATTTTCAAATAGCATTAAAAAGCCTAGGAACACCAGTCCACAGAAACTAAGTGTCTTCATTATTTTCCTTGCATCTATCATGCTACTGGGCTGAATTTATAGGGATAAACTTTACCAGATGCCCATTGAGATACATAGATATTTCCTTCGTCATCTACACAAACATCGTGGGGATGAGTGAATAATTTTTGTTGCTGAGACATTGGTTGCAAAACTCCGTTTACATAGTTAGGTTCTGCCCCCCCAATATTAGAAACCACTTTGTTGTCCTTATTCAAGATGGTAACAAAGCCTGATCCTTCTGTATTCAAATTAGGAGAACGCAAAACTGCCGCATAGAGATAATCTCCTTTAATCACCGGTCTACAAACACAGGCTCCTGGAAGCTTTATGACTTCTAGTAATTTCCCATCAAGAGAAAACCGTTTAAAGGCATTCCTACTTCTGTCTGTTACTATTAAAGTGGGGTATGCTCCTCCACGATCATCCACACAAATTCCATGGGCATTGTCCAAATGGGCATCCCCATCACCACGTCCACCAAAATAGTTCAGCAATTTACCATACATATTATAGTGCAAAATATATTGGGATCCGTATCCATCAGCAATATAGAATTCTCCGTTCTGTAAAACAGTGGTTTCTGTTGGAACAAATTGCTCTTGTTTGGGATACAAATCTTTGGGAGGGTCAATAGTGAGTACTACTTTACCATTAAGATCCATTTTATATACTTGATGTCGATTAGTATCTGTGATAAACAGATAATTTTTTGTATCATTTGTTTGTATGGTTAGCCCATGTGCGCCAGGATATTCCGTTCCCCAGGATTCTAATAATTTCCCAGACTTATTATAGATAATGATATTGTTTTTGGTTTCATTGGTGAGTAAGATGATTCTGCCCCTGCTGTCTTCCACCATTTCATGACAATCATTGACAGGAGTTTTGTCTGGATTAAGTCTACCCCATGTTTCATTAAAACGATATCTTTTTTCGTTGTGGCCATAAATGGGTCCCTTGGGTTTGGCCAATAAGTCACGGGTAATAAAAAAAGATGCCGAAGCCATCATTGTTTTTTGAATAAAATCTTTTCTTTTCATGCGATAGTTTTAAGCAATAATTTGATTGACAACATTTCCATAGAGGTCAGTTAATCGGTACCTTCTTCCTTGAAATTTATAGACTAATTTTTCATGATCCAATCCAAGTAAATTCAAGACCGTTGCTTGAAAATCGTGCACGTGTACGGGATCTTTGATAATATTATAACCAAACTCATCGGTCTCTCCATGTACTACGCCGGGTTTAATGCCACCTCCCGCCATCCAAATACTAAAACACCTAGGGTGATGGTCTCTACCATAATTATCTGGTTGCATTTTACCCTGGCAATAATTGGTTCTTCCAAATTCACCACCCCAAATGACCAAGGTTTCATCTAACAGGCCCCGCTGTTTTAAATCCTTGATTAATGCTGCAGAGGGTTGGTCCACATCCATGGCCTGTCCACGCATTTCATTGGGTAGGTTACCGTGTTGATCCCATCCTTGGTGATAAAGTTGAATAAAGCGAACGCCATTCTCAGACAATTTTCTAGCCAACAAACAATTAGCCGCATAGGTTCCAGGAACCAAACAATCCGCCCCATATAGTTTTACAATGCTCTCTGATTCTTTGGAAGTATCCATAATCTCAGGCACCGCAGTTTGCATGCGATATGCCATTTCATATTGTTGGATTTTTGCAGCAATTTCAGGATCGCCGTAGGCATCCATTTCCATTTGATTTAGGGCTGCTATCTTATCCAACATATTACGTCTGGTAACCCTATCCATACCATCGGGATCCTGCAAATACAAGATTGGATTTTCTCCACTACTAAATTGTACGCCTTGATGCACTGAATCCAAAAATCCATTGGTCCATAACTTGGAATAAACGCCTTGACCATTACCCTTTCCTCTAGACAAAAGCACACAGAATGCAGGTAGATTATTGTTCTCGGTACCCAACCCATAACTTACCCAAGACCCCATAGAAGGCCTATTTCCTTGCTGTGCTCCAGACTGAAAAAACGTCAATGCAGGATCATGGTTAATGGCTTCCGTATGCATGGTTTTGATAATGCAGAGGTCATCTACAATTCCTGCCATATGCGGAAACAATTCACTGACCCATGCACCTGATTTACCATGTTGGTTGAATTTATAATAAGAACCTACCAAGGGGAAACTTGTTTGATAGGCACTCATGCCGGTGAGTCGCTGGGTGCCTCTGATTGATTCAGGAAGGTTCTCTCCCATCATCTGACACAAGAGTGGTTTGTAATCAAAAGTTTCTAATTGAGAAGGTGCCCCATTTTGAAACAAGTAAATAACCCGTTTGGCCTTGGGAGCAAAATGTGGCAAGCCCCGCATAATATTTTCTTCCAAATTATTGGAACCTGAAAACAAATCTGGAATCAATAAAGAACCCAATGCCGCAGAACCCAATCCCAAACTAAGTTTGGAGATAAATTTTCTACGGTTCAAGTTCAATCCTCTTTCTAATAGTTCTTTTTCCATAATCAGGTTTTGGTAATAGCTTCCTGCATGTTATACATTAATTGAATGGTTTGCATACTCACTACCAAGTCTAATTTATTCTTAGTCTTTGGCTGATATGCACCAATAGATAAGGTCTTGTCCCATTCTTTTGATTTTTGGTTCCATTCCTTTTTGGCTTGGTCCCAATAAGACTCTAATGCTGTCAGTTCTTGCTCACTGGGTTTTCTACAAAGTATGGTTTGAAATGCCGTTTCTATAATTGCTTTTGGATTTTTTTGCTGCATTAATAATTGATCCGATAGTGCTTTGGATGCTTCTATTACAGTAGGATCATTGAGCATGATCAAGGCCTGTAAAGGTGTATTGGTTCTATATCTTGATACTTGACACTCATCTCTGTTACTACCATCAAATAACATCATGGATGGAGGTGGAACCGTTCTTTTGATAAAAGTGTAGATGCCTCTTCTATACAAAGCTGCACCAGTATCCTGCACATATTTTTTAAGAATTCCCCTTCCAGAAGTAGCCATTTCCCAAAGCCCTGGTGGTTGATAGGGTTTTACACTTGGCCCGCCGATGCTAGCATTTAGTAATCCACTACTGCCAAGCAACATATCTCGAATAATTTCAGCAGGATAACGCAGTCTTGGCGCATAAGACAAATACAAGTTCAAGGGATCTTTTTCCAGTTTTTCCTTGCTGATATTGCTTGCCTGTTGATAGGTAGCACTCATGAGTATTTGCTTCACCAATCTTTTAATATTCCAACCATGTTCCCTAAAATCAACAGCCAACCAATCTAATAAGGCGGGATTAGTGGGTAATTCACCTTGCATTCCAAAATCCGCAACCGTTTTTACCAATCCTCTTCCAAAAAACTCTTGCCAAATTCGGTTTACATAAACCCTTGCTGTTAGTGGGTTCTTTGAATCAAATAACCATTTGGCTAACCCAAGCCTATTGGCAGGTAATTGTTTATTAAATGGAAGAATGGAAACTGGGGTTGTAGCAGTAACTTCTTCTGCCTTGGCGTCATATGCACCCCTAGTTAAAACATAGGTTTTGCGCATGGTATCTTGGTCTCCCATGACAGAGACTTCTAATTTATTGGTATCTAAAGCGTGTACAAATGAAAGGGTTGTTTTCAGATCCTCTTGGGTAATACGCATTCTTGGATTCTTGGCCCAGGTATCTGGACCACCTACCGTTGATTCTAAACCCTTTTCTTTGACGCTATTAAAAAAAGCAGATAATTGGTAATATTCCTTTTGAGAGATAGGATCATATTTATGGTCATGACATTTGGCACATTCTACCGTCATGGCTAATAGCGATCTGCCCAAAGTGGCAGTTCTATCATCTACATATTGTATCCTGTATTCTTCATCTATGACCCCACCTTCTTCCGTTATTTTGTGATTGCGGTTAAATCCAGTGGCCAATAACTGTTCTTTGCTGGCCTGTGGCAACAAATCACCAGCCAGCTGCCAAGTTATAAAACTATCATAAGGCAGGTTTTTATTAAAAGCATGAATCACCCAATCTCGCCAAGGCCATTGTGAACGGTAATTATCATCTTGATAGCCGTGAGAATCAGCGTAACGTGCAATATCTAACCAACCAATGGCCATTTTCTCCCCAAACTGAGGGCGAGCCAATAATTGATCAATGGTTTTCTCATAAGCTTTGGAATCAGTATTACTTAAAAACTGTTCTGTTTCCTTTGGGCTTGGCAATAATCCAATCAAGTCTATATAGACTCTTTTTAATAACCTTTCTTTCTCTGCAATAGGATTTGGACTCAATCCCTTGGACTGCATCTTGGACAAAACAAAATAATCCAACTCATTGATTACCCATGACTTATTATCTATTTTTGGTAATTCTGGTTTAACTGGAGCAACAAAGGCCCAATGTGGTTCGTACTTGGCTCCCTGTTCAATCCATTTTTTAATCAAGTCTGTTTCATGCTGGGTTAACCTTGGCAACCTACTTTTTATAGAAGGCATTTGTAACCCAGTATCTTTTGAAGTGATTCTCAGATACAACTCAGACGCTTCTGGTTTTCCAGGAACAATGGCATGTTTACTTGGATGCTCTTGCAAAGCCTTAAAGGCTTCTGCCCCAATATCTAATCTTAGACCTGCTTCCCTTTTATTGGCATCTGGTCCATGGCAATTAAAACATTTGTCT
>CALRXV020000006.1:0-263684 GCA_943372225.1 Chitinophaga pinensis
CAAATATTATATGTTGGCTGCCGTAGTTAAAGCTGGTGGAGCCCTTTGGATTGTCATTGTAGCGGTTTTATTTGCTGCTGTGAGCGTGTATTATTATTTCAGAGTAATACAAGCCATGTACTTTAAAGATGGTGCTGCGGAGACTTCAGAAATCACTGGCGGATTCAAAATTGGATTGCTCTTGGTTGCCGGTTTGATAGTCTTGATTGGTCTGCTACCCTCTGTATTGCTCAATTATTTCTATTTTTAACCGCTCTTCATATTTATTCCAGCAGTTTCCCTGAAACGGGCAATCTCAATTACCTTTAAGGTATTGAACGCCTAATTTATACTGCATGACCACATTTGATTCTTTTAGTTTAGCATGGCGCACGGTTAAGAGTAATAAACTCAGAACCAGCATCACTGTAGCCATTATTGCTTTTGGTATTATGGCATTAATTGGCATTATTACTGCCATTGAAGCCATGAACCAGAGCCTGAAAGAGAGCTTCTCTTCTATGGGTGCCAATGCTTTTAGTATTCGCTATAAAGAATCCAATGTGCGTATGGGTGGTGGCCGTAATAACGGCGATTTTGGAAAGACCAAGCGCGGCAAAAAAGAAAAGAAGTCTAATTTGGGCAAACCCATTAGAAAAGAAGATGCTGAATATTTTAAATCAGGCTTTGCTTATCCTGGATCCATTACCACTATTTATAGAAGAGGCCCAAGTGCTCAAGAAATTCATTATCAAGAAAAGAAAACCAACCCTCAAATTACACTTTGGGGTGGTGACGAAAATTATTTACAAGTAAACGGCTATAACGTTGCACAGGGTAGAAACCTCAATGGCTTAGACATTCAAAGTGGCAGAAATGTGTGCTTATTGGGAGCCAATGTAGCTACCAAGTTATTTGGTGACAAGCCCGAAAAATCTATTGAAAAAATCATCCGTATTGGTTCTGTTCCTTATAGGGTTATTGGTTTACTAAAGACCAAGGGGTCAAGTGCCATGTTGCGTCAAGACGATATGATTTTCACCTCTTATACCAATCTTAGAAGATTTGCCAATAGTAGTCCTTCTTATTTAGTTGGGGTAATGGTGGGTAATGTAAAGGAATTGGACGTGGCATCAGGTGAAGCTACTTCTGTATTCCGTGCGGTGAGAAAATTACACCCTTCTGAAGACGATAATTTTATTATTGAAAAAAGCGACAAGTTTGCGGAACTCTTTATTGGCTTCTTGAGTAGCATTACTGGTAGCGCTGGAGCCATTGGTTTGATTACCTTAATTGGTGCAGCCATTGGTCTAATGAATATCATGTTGGTAGCTGTAAATGAACGAACCAAAGAAGTAGGTTTGATCAAAGCTATTGGTGGCAAGAGCAAGAACGTACGTCAGCAATTCTTGTTTGAAAGCATGATTATCTCATTGTTAGGCGCATTATTCGGCATTATCTTGGGCGTGCTAGTGGGGAACCTATTCTCCATTATTCTCAAGACAGGATTTGTAGTGCCTTGGGCTTGGGTAATTATTGGAATAGTTATCTGTTCCGTGGTTGGTTTGGCCGCAGGTATTTATCCAGCTATGAAAGCTGCCAAATTGAATCCTATTGTAGCACTGCGTTACGAGTAATTAGTTTATTCCTTCTTAAACTGTTTCAACTGATCGTTGATATAGTATTTGATGTCTTCATCTGAAAGGTTGTTTCTGAGCCAATCATAGGAAGGTCTGCTTTGTTGCATAAACTGTCTAAGGGTATCGTCTTTAAATCCGGTACTCTCGGCAACCAATTGTTGGGAATATCTATAATTGATATAGGCTTCTTTTTCATTGCGGTCAAAAAAATCCAAAGCCCTTCTTTTGCTTTTCTCGTGTTTAGAAAATCGGTCAATGCTAATGCCCAATCCAGCACCGCTATTGGCTAGGGCAAATGTGGGTTTCTTATAAGAGACCATATCGTGCAACAAATCATTTCTTCTTTCTAAGCTATCCATTTGATATGCACTCATACCTTTTGATGTAACAGTTACATTTCCTAGATCATGGGAAAGCGGTGAAACAAACAAATCAATACTGTCTTTTTCTAAAAAGTTACGCGTTAATTGTACCGTATCAAAATGGTATCCTACTGCTGCAAATGAAATAATATCATTGGGCTTTACATTGAGTTTAAATCTACCCGTATTGCCCGTCATAACTATCTGACCACTATTATTATTGCTAATACTGGCTAACACCACGGGTGCATGGGTAATACTATCTCTTAAATAGCCAATGATGGTTTTGTTTTTCTGAGCCTTAACATTTGTGAGTATTAGCAAAGACAATAAAAGCAGCAAGTTTCTCATATGGTTCATTTAACAAAGTTATCAAATAGGGCCTTTCAATATCAACAATAAAAAAACCGCCCCGGTTGAGTGGAGCGGTTTTTTTAACTATTTATTCTGGATTATTTAGGATCCAGACCTTGTTTGATTCTTTCTGCCAAGTCTTGCAAATGTACTTTGCTCAACTTGTCTCCAAAACCGGCAGCTGCAGTTCCCAATTGAGAACGAAGTGCTACTAATTGCGCACGTACAATGGCTGGTACATCTGATTTTTTAGGATCAAATGATGGCCCTGCTGGTCCGCCAAAACTAATGGTAATGGTTAAACCACCTGTAGCTGGGTTAAGAATACTCAATAACCTGTCTACATAGGCTTTTTGCAATAACCTTCTATAATGGTCAATTTGCTTTTTGCTGTTTAATTCGCTGAACAAATTACCTTGAACATCGCCTAGCAAATCAAAAGCACTGTAAGCTTTGTCTGCTCCAAAACGCTCACCGCTCAATTGTAAACGGCCCAGTCTTTCCGCACTAACCAATCCGTTTAAAACTGATTCTTGCATATTGCTAACTGGATCATTGGCAACAGGGTTGTTGATTTTGTTCCAAAGCGCTTTGTCAATTAACCAAGATGGGGTTTCAAAAACTTGTTTGTTCAAGTAATTTACCGCTTCTTTTTGACGTGTTTTTGGCGTGATTTCATAAACTGATTCATTAGATTCTGCAGTTTTGAAAGTTTCATACACACCAGCAACATTTGAAGTTACATGGCCTGCATATCTTCTGAACTGACCCAAAACTTGACCATACATATTGGCAATGTTCTCGTTTTGATCTGCTTCTTCTTTGGTCCATTCTGGTAAACCTTTCATAACCCTTTTCAGGTTCATTACGCCATATTCACTGGCTTTTACAGCGTTATCACTCAAGTCTTCACTCTGGCTTCTAGGATCTGCTCTATTACCGCTTTCATAAGTACCAAACCAATGACGTGGGTTTTCTTTTAAAGCTGCAGTAACCATTTTGCTACTGTTGATTTTGCTTTCTTCTTCTGTTTTACCAGGAATATAACCATAACCCCATTTCATAGCCCATTTGTCATAATCCCCAATTCTAGGATACAATCCTTTGCGGCTAATATTGTCTTCTGGTTGAGCTACATAGTTAAAACGAGCATAGTCCATGATAGATCCAGTGTGACCATTGGCTTCTACCCAAGCTTTATCGCGCAGCTTTTCTACTGGTGTTTGTGAGCTATTACCCATGTTATGACGTAGACCCAAAGTATGTCCCACTTCGTGAGAAGACACAAAACGAATCAAATCGCCCATGAGTTCATCATCATATTTCATTTTTCTAGCGCCTGGATCAACTGCAGCTGTTTGAACCATATACCAGTCATGCACCAACTTCATTACGTTGTGGTACCAACCAATATGGCTTTCTAAAATTTCTCCGCTACGTGGATCGTGAACGTTTGGACCATAAGCGTTTTCAATGTTTGAAGCAAAATAGCGCACTACAGAAAAGCGTGCGTCTTCCATGCTCATAGTTGAATCGTTTTCAGGCCACTCTTTACCCATGATGGCATTTTTAAAACCAGCTTTTTCAAAAGCAGATTGCCAGTCATTGATACCTGCAATCAGGTGTTTGCGCCATTGCTTAGGTGTAGCTGGGTCAATATAATAAATGATAGGTTTCTTAGGTTCTACCAATTCACCTTTCATCCATTTTTCCCATTCGCCATCTTTTGGCTCTAAGCGCCAACGTACAGCAAATGCTACGTTCTCTACTTCTTGTTGTTCATCGCTATAGCGTACAAAATCATCGGTAAAGAATCCAACCCTACGATCAGCTATTCTTCTAGCCATTGGTGTTTTAGGCAAAAGCAATAAAGAGGTATTCAATTCCAAGGTTACAGCACCTGCATCGCTTGCTGCTGGAATTTGAGCTCCTTGCTGTGGACCAGCTGGTCCTAGCGTTAAACCACCCAAGGCAGATCCTGAACTATAGGTTTTCACCGTTCTGATTTCTGTGTTAATAGGGTAGGTGCTGATCTTACTGATAAAAGTTCTATCAGAAGCCAATGCTGTTAAACGATACTGGGTTTTGAATCTAGGATTAATTCCCAATGCCTGATTGTCACCCTTAAATAAATCGGTAACATCAATTACTACACCAGTACTGTCTTTACCAAATGCAGCTATTGGAAAAGAGGCTGCAATGGCATTCACGTTTGAATTGGTAACCGCTTTGTAAATATCCTGATTGGCATCAGCAGTATTTACCAAAGTGATTGTGCGCAGCAATACAGTATTGCTTGGCCCCTTTTCAAAAGCTACTGTTTGTTGGTTGGCTATTTCACCGCCATAACCTGCACCGGCAGGCACTTTGGCAAAACGAGAAACGGCTAGAATTTCCCTTCCAAGAATGGAATCAGCAATTTCAAAATAATATTTGTCCTCAATTTTGTGAACAGTAAAAAGACCTTTCTTAGTAATAGCTTTTTCAGTAATTACGTCTTTGTAAGGCCTTGGTGCTGTTCTAGGTGCTGCTGCTCCTCCAAATCCGGGAATGCCGGTGATGGTAGGTGCACCAGTTCCAGGTGTGCCCGGAGTAGGACTTGGGGTTGGTGTCTGGGGTCTTTGGGCAAAACTAACAGTTGTTGCCATCAACGCCAATGAAAGAAAATACCTTCTCATAAGTAGTTTTAAAATTTAATGATAGATTAAAGATAGCTTTCCAGCCTGTTCAACATTCAAAAATCAGAAACGTTTGGATAAATGGTAAAATAAGTAAAATAAATCGGTGAAATGCGGCACCACTGCTATATCTCGGTTTTTTCAGCTAAAATCCAGTCAGAGATGAAAAAAAACAAAAAAGATTCCTCCGTTCTTGTTTTCTGTTTCAATAAAATACCTAATTTGTAAGCCCTAATAAAAAATGTCTGAAAGGTTTTGTTTTTTCAAAACATTTTTTATGTAGCATTGCGAAATCAATTTTTAACTCAACTGTAATTTTTAAAAACCAAAAATCAATTGAATCATGGCTGACATCAAACCAACTGCACCAGCGGCTGCTAAAACCGCAACTTCCGCTCAACCTAAAAAGAGTGGTAACTTGGTTGCAACTATCGCTCCTATTGCCTGTATCGTTCTCGGTTACGTTCTTTGGCGCTTTGTAATCGGTGCCGACGGCAACTTCACTACTCCTGATCCAAATGGTGGTTTTTGGCCTAACCATAAAGGACCTAAGGGTGCTTTACCAAAAATGTATGAAGGTGGTATCATTGTACCAATCTTGATTGGTTGTTTATTGATTGTGGTTTCTTTTGTAATTGAGCGTCTTTTGACTATCACTAAAGCAAACGGAACTGGTAACATTGCTGAATTTGTACGTTCTGTACAATTTCACCTAGCTAACAAAGACGTTGATAAGGCTCTTGCTGCTTGCGACAAGCAAAAAGGATCTGTAGGTAACGTTATGAAAGCAGGTCTTAAAAAATACAAAGAAATGATTACTAACACTGAATTGGCTACTGAGCAAAAAGTGTTGAATATTCAAAAAGAAGTAGAAGAAGCAACTGCATTGGAATTGCCAATGTTGGAAAAGAACTTGGTGTTCTTATCTACTATCGCGTCAGTAGCAACCCTTTTGGGTCTATTGGGTACGGTAATGGGTATGATCCGTTCTTTCTCTAAATTAGGTGATGAAGGTGGTGGAGAAGCTGCTCGTGAATTGTCTCAAGGTATCTCTGAAGCCTTGTACAACACCGCTTTGGGTATTGGTACCTCTGCTGTTGCCATCATCATGTACAACGTGTTCACCACTCGTATTGATGGTATCACTTACGGTATTGACGAATCTGGTTTCACCCTGACTCAAAGCTTTGCTGCTAACTATAAATAATCGTTGATTATTTGTGGAATGCATACAGTTTTGAATCTAATTAGTGAAATCTTAAATTAATAACAATGGGTAGAGCCAAATTACCACGGAAAAGTACCAATATCGACATGACGGCGATGTGTGACGTGGCGTTCCTTTTGTTGTCATTCTTTATCTTGACAACAAAGTTCAAACCCGCGGAAGCCATTGCAGTGACTACACCTAGTTCTGTTGCAGCAAAAGTTGCTGAAACCAAGGACATCGTGTTGATCACCATCGACAAAGACGGTAAGGTTTTCATTTCCATGGACGATGAATCCAAGAAGGAAGTCATCGCTAACACATTGAATACCACCAAGAACCTAAACCTTGACGTACAAAAGTTCAAGAAAGCAGGTTTCTTTGGAGCACCATTCAGTGGGCTGTCTGCTTTTCTTGCTATTCCTGAGGAAGGACGCAAGGGTAATGCCTTACCAGGTATTCCTTGTAAAGATTCCTCAAACAATGAAGTTTCCACTTGGATGGGCTTAGTACTTAGCGCTTACGCTGGTCAAAAAGCTAACATTCAATTGAAAGGCGATAATGCTTCTAAATATCCAGCATTCAAGAATGTGATTGACGCATTCAAGAAGAATGATATTTTGAAATTTCAGATGATCACCAATCCAGAAAGCGTACCAGTAGGTACTGAATTATGGAAAAGTGCTATGAAAGGCGAGAAGAGGACAGAATAAGGAACAGAAGTAAACAAGATTATTCAAAAAAATAAATTCTTCCGACATGGCAGAAATGGATACCTCGAGTGGCGGTGGTCATAAAAAAGGACCTGGGGTCAAGAAGAGTAAAAAGCTAAGTACCCGTGTGGATCTTACCCCAATGGTGGATCTAGGGTTCCTGTTGATTACTTTCTTCATCTTCACCACCACCATGAGTCAGCCTACCGCTATGAAACTCTACTTGCCCAAAGATGCGGACAAGCCTGAGGATCAGAACAAGGCCAAAGAATCGGGTGTTATTACCATCCTTTTGGGTAAAGACGACAACGTTTTTTACTATGAAGGACAGTTGGACAATAGCGCTTCAAACTTTAAATCGACTACTTTCAAAGAAATTCGCAATGTAATCTTAGATAAAAAAGCTCGTACTCCTGAAAAGGATCTAGTAGTGGTATTAAAACCATCTGAAGAGTGTACTTATCGTAATGTTGTGGATATTCTAGATGAAATGGCCATCAATGTTTGCAAGCGATATGCATTGGTGGATATTTCAGCAGTTGAATCACAATTGGTGAAAGTATCAGAAGCAGCAGGCGCAGCTGCTCCAGCAAAATAAACAATTGGAATATTACCAATAAAGACACTGAATCATGGATGTAAACCAAATTTTAAAAGCCGATATCCTCGATATCATTTTCGAGGGTAGAAACAAGTCATACGGCGCTTACGATCTGCGTAAGACCTATAACAAGCGTATTACTTACGCTTTGATAGGTACTGTTGCGGTTTGTTTGTTGCTGATACTGGGTACGGTGGTAGCAAATTCTTCAAAGAAAAAAGCTGTTGAAGTGATTGCTCAGGATGTAAATCTTGAGAACATGAAACAGGAGGAGAAAAAGCCTGAACCACCGCCACCGCCACCTCCGCCAAAGCAAGAACCACCAAAAGTGGAGATTACTAAATTCACTCCTCCTAAAATTGTGAAGGATGAAGAGGTGAAGGAAAAAGATGAAATTAAAGAAGTAGAAAAACTGGAAGATACCAAGATTGGTACCGTAAACCAGGAAGGAACAAAAGACGAAGGTATTGTTGCTCCTCCTGTTGAATCTGGTACTGGTAAAGTGGAAGCTCCTAAGCAAGAAGAAGACTACGATAAAGTATTTACCGTAGTACAAATTCCTGCTGAGTTCCCCGGTGGTTTGCCAGCTTGGACTAAGTATTTGGAGCGTAACTTGAACAGGGATTTACCTGTAAACAATGGTGCGCCTCCCGGAAAATACACAGTTGTGGTTTCCTTTATCGTTGACAAGAATGGTGGTATCTCTGAAGTACAAGCCGAGAATGATCCCGGTTATGGTACCAAAGAAGAAGCTGTTCGTGTAATCAAAAAAGGGCCAGCCTGGAAGGCTGCAGTTCAAAACGGTAGAAACGTAATCTATCGTCACAAACAAAGCATTACTTTCCAAGTATCTGAAGAATAATTTCTTACTGATATTTTTAAAGCCCCACTCGTTTGAGTGGGGCTTTTTTATGCCCTGAAACCTAACTATAGCAACTGTTTCACAGGAATGGCTTTGTTAATTTGTGGTTTGTTTTATGGAAATATTTGTGTTGCTCCATCACATTGAAAACAACCATTATGGAAAAAATGCAAATTCTTCAAGCGGAACTGCTTGACCTCTTATTTGAGGGCCGAAACAAAAATTATGGTGCTTATGACTTGCGTAAGAATTATAACAAGCGCATGGAATATGCATTAATGGGTACCATTTTAATTTGTCTGCTATTTCTAGTAGGTAATTTATTAGCCAATCGTGGGCGAACAATTATTCAGGAGCAACCTAAGATTGATGTAATCCTAGATCCCTATCAAGACAAAATAAAAGAGAAGGAACTGCCTCCTCCACCTCCAAAAGAAAAAATAGTAGTTGCCGCTGAGCGATATAATGTTCCTGTAATTACTCCTGACAAATTGGTGGCTGAAGAAGATGAAATGAAGCCTGTAAATGACCTGGAAAAAGTTCAGATTGGCAATGCGCATGTGGAAGGAGCAGAAGAGCAGGGTTTGCCTTCAGCGCCTGTGGAGGCTACTACAGGATCTAGCCAAATAGAACAACCTTCATTAGATTATGAAAAAGAATTCAAAACAGTTCAAATTCAAGCCCGTTTTCCTGATGGTCTAGCCGGTTGGACCAAGTTCTTGGAAAAGAACCTCAATAGAGATTTACCTGTTAATAATGGGGCTCCTGCTGGCATTTATACGGTAGTGGTTTCATTTGTGGTGAATAAAGAAGGTTTCATTAGTGAAGTACAAGCAGAAAATGATCCAGGATACGGAACAGGAGCAGAAGCGGTTAGGGCTATTAAAAAAGGGCCTAATTGGATTCCCGCAGAACAGAATGGTACCAAGGTAATTTATCGCCAAAGGCAAGCCATAAGCTTTAGGGTTTCTGAGGAGTAATAGTAATTCATTGCAAGAATGGTTTGGCAGATTGGTCTATCCAAGCCCTGAAACGCTATTTTTGCAAAAACAATTCCTTTGTCTTCAAAATTTATAGGTTGGGATGATACCATTGTAGCGCTTGCTACAGCTCCAGGAATAGGCGCTATTGGCGTAATTAGAATTAGCGGAAAACAAGCATTTCCTGTGATTAATAGTCTGTTTCCTTCTAAGGATTTAGAAGCACAAGCGTCTCATACCCTGCATGTAGGTTATTTAAAAGATGGAGAGAATGCGTTGGATGAAGTGGTATTGTCTTTATTCAAAGGTCCTAAATCATATACTGGAGAAGACACCATTGAAATTAGTACGCATGGATCGCCCTATATTATTGAAAAAGTAATTCAGGCCATTAATGCTAGAGGAGTGCGAATGGCCAAGCCAGGAGAATTTACCCAACGTGCTTTTCTCAACGGGAAATTGGATTTGGCGCAAGCAGAATCAGTTGCTGACTTGATTGCAAGTAATACAGAAGCCAGTAGAAGAACGGCTTTGAATAATATGCGGGGTGGTTTTTCTTCTGCCTTGCACCAGTTGAGAGAAGAGTTGGTTAAATTCTCTGCACTCATAGAATTGGAATTGGATTTTTCTCAAGAAGACGTTGCTTTTGCCGATAGGGATCAGTTGGTTAGACTAATACAATTACTCAGTAGTTCTACCAACCAATTATTAGATTCTTTTCAATTAGGGAATGCCATTAAGAATGGGGTACAAGTGGCCATTATTGGCAAACCCAATGCGGGTAAGTCAACTTTGTTGAATACACTATTGAATGAGAATAGGGCCATTGTGAGCGAACTGGCAGGTACCACACGCGATACTATTGAAGAAGTGTTGAAT
Source organism: Chitinophaga pinensis (assembly GCA_943372225.1). Taxonomy (GTDB): domain Bacteria; phylum Bacteroidota; class Bacteroidia; order Chitinophagales; family Chitinophagaceae; genus Sediminibacterium; species Sediminibacterium pinensis_L. The sequence continues at coordinate 10,256 of CALRXV020000006.1, forward strand.
ATTGATGGTATTCTCTTTAGACTTATTGATACCGCAGGCATAAGAGAACATAGTACCGATAGCATTGAAACCATTGGCATTGAAAAGAGTTTTGAAAAAATGCGCGCGGCTGATTTGGTTTTATACCTCTTTGACCAAAACGAGATTTCATTGATTGAATTACAAGAGATGATTTCCATTTTTGAAAAAGAGCGTATCAAGTATTTACTCATTGCCAATAAGTCTGATGCGGCAGAACCCGCTTCTATAGCGGCTTTTAGCCAGGTGCCAGAAATTATTTTTATTTCTGCAAAACAGTGTCATGGGATAGACCAACTCAAAAAAGCATTGGTAAATAAAGCCATACACGGCGATTTAAATGCAGAAGCTACCATTGTTACTAATGCGCGTCATCATGATGCACTCAAGCAACTAGCTGCTTCATTAAAAGATGTGGCAGATGGGCTAGACATGCATATTACTGGAGATTTACTTGCCTTGGATATTCGCCAGTGTTTGCACTACCTTGGCTTGATCACCGGTGAGATCACCAATGAAGATCAACTAGATTTTATTTTTTCTAAGTTCTGTATTGGAAAGTGACCGAGCGCAGCGAGGTCATGCCGGATGCCGGGATAAAAGCAAATGATTTACAATTTTGCCCCAATTGATATAAAGAATGTTCTACCATCTGCGGGTAAGGCACCTGGTCCTGGATAGCCTCCTGCTCGGCGGGTAAAATATATTTCATTAAATATATTATTTAAACCAGCCTTAAAATTCAGGCCTTTATTGAATTTATAAGAGGCAGATAAATCGGTAACGCTATAAGCTGGAATTAATCCTGTATTTCCATTTGCAGAAGCAATAACAGTATTATTAGCATCGCTGAAAGCTTCCCCTACTGAGCTTACTTGAATGGTGAATAAAAAACCTTTATTTCCTGCTGAAATTCCTCCACGAAAAATATTGGTTGGCGCATTTTCTACCTTCTTTCCTTTTGTATTGGCATCTTTATAGTCGCCGCTGTAGGTAGCATTTGTATAGCCATAAGAACTAAAAATAATCAGATCTGCATAACTAGTTTTGGTAAATGCCTTTAGTGGATGATATTCAATATAGGTCTCTATCCCTTTACTAGTACTGTTACCTACATTGGTAATTAATCGGGTGGTACTGCTTGTTGAGATAGTGCCCACACGATTATTGTATTGTAAATAAAAACCACTAATGTCAAATTGAAGATAGTTTTTTACTCTACCTCTATAACCAATATCTGCATTATATCCATTGGCATCTTTCAAATTGGGATCCACAATATCAGTAGTAGGTGGCGCTTGAAGGTTGGCAAATTGTATAGGGCGGTAAGCCTGTGAGATATTGCCATATATTTCGGTAGCTTTTGTAATATGATACTCTGCACCTAAACCTGCTATAACAAAACTTCGGCTACGAGTAATGTTTTGTAAAATTATCTCTGTACCCCCTGTTGTATATCCATTTCTACCTGAAGCAGAACCTTCTAACCATTCATATCGGAGACCTGGAATGATTAATAGCTTATCTGTGATACGGAAAATATTTTCTACAAAAGCTGCTGCATTTTTTGAATGGAATGCTATATCTCTTGGATAGTTGCCAACAACAGTTACATCATAATCTGAACCAGTAGTTCCTTTTCCATCTGCTTGCCTGTTAGTAGTACCAGTATATAATCGAACACCAGCAGAAATTGTATTTTTCATTTTTCCAAGATGATAGTTTGTAATCAATCTACTTTCTAAACCATAGTTTCTATATTGATCAAGATTCACTACCCGATTATTATAAGTTAGGGTACTTGCATTTATACTGTCTTTTATAGTGATTGGTTGTAGGAAACCAACACTATTTCTATCACCTATTGTACCAAACAGTTTCGTATTCCATTGGGTATTTTCATTCATTTGAAAATTGGCTATTAAAGCGGGAGTTGTCCAAGTTATATCAAACCAATTTCGGCTTCTGAAACTCTCTTGTGCATTTTGTTTTAATTGGGTATCCGTTAACCCCCCAGGTTGCTGACTACGGAAATTCGAGCGCATTAGTTCTGCAGTTAAACTAAATTTTTTACTAAAGGAATATGTAACGGTTGCATAAGCAGCATTTGTAGAATACGCACTATTTTGTCTCCATCCATCTCCATTGCGATGATCAAAAAATGAATAGTAGTTAACTTTGCCCTTCTTCCCACCTATAGCATTGTAACTATTAAATAGTCCATTACTTCCAAAAGTTTGTTGCGTTTCAAATTCAAATGGTTTTTTTATATCAGTTCCATTGCGTAAAATATAATTTACCAATCCTCCAAATTGAGGGCCATATTGCAGTGAGCCTTGCCCCCTAACAATTTCTATACGTTGTACAGCTTGTAATTGTGGATTATAATATGCTTCTGGATATCCAAATGGATCTGCTGCTATATCATAACCATTTTGCCTTACATTAAATTCCCAACTCCTATTTGGACTTAATCCACGTGCTGCAATCCCAATCTGAATTCCACTGGGATCGCTCTCCCAAATATGAATGCCAGGAACTTTTGCCAACACCTGCCGCATAGTATTGGTAACTATATTGCCCTGTACATTATCCAATAAGATTAGCGCATTTTTTTTACCAGCATAGATATTGGTACCAACCACTTCTGGCATTTGTTGATAGTCACTTTTGCTATTCCTACCAACTACGGTTACATCTGGTAAATATTTTAAATTAGAGGTATCTAATCGAGGAGGGTTTTGAGTTATTTGTGCCTTTACATTACTAAATATTGATAGTAGAATGACCAGTATTAAATATCTTTTGCTCATTTGCATCATTTAGACTGCAAGTTGGTACAATGCAAAAACTATCATTTACAAAATCAGGAAAACAGTTTACGGAGTTGGAAAAAATGATAATGGTTGTTTTGATTCTATATTAGTAAAAGCGCTCTGGGATATCATTGGAAGAGTTTATTTATAATTATTTTTTCTTTTTGTAACATTTCCTGAATCACATTTTCTTGAAATTATGAAAGAATTAGTTGAAATTTTAAAAATAGGAGAGTTTACATCCATTTAAAATTTAACTAGCTTTAACTATTACCCATTTTTCATTCTATGAAAATTACCCTCAGTTTTTTAATTGTTTTAACGGCTTGGGTAATTGTTGCTCAAAGCTGTTTTAAAATGCGAATCTCTGATAGTGAGGCAAGGAAAGAGTTTTCAGAGAAAGGTATTTCCTTGGAAATTAAAACAATGGTTGTAAACAATTTCAAGTTGCACTATGTGAAAACCGGGAATGATACATTACCAACTTTGTTTTTTGTTCACGGTTCGCCAGGAAGTTGGGATGCCTATAAACAATATTTAGCGGATACCGATCTTCTGAAAAAATATCAAATGGTTTCCATTGATCGGCCGGGATTTGGTTATAGTGAATTTGGGAAAGCAAAAAATTTAAAAGATCAATCAGCTATTATAAGTCCATTGATTCAAATGTTTGACAATGGGAAACCATTGTATATCATTGGCCACTCCTTAGGTGGTCCTTTGGCTGTTCAGCTTGTTGCAGACCACCCTGAAAGGTTTACGGGGATGGTATTATTGGCAGCTGCTGTTGATAAGAATGAAGAACCAGCAGAAAACTGGCGTGGCTTTTTATATCATAAGCCATTTCAATACTTATTACCTGGGGCATTTAGGCCAAGCAATACTGAGATCTGGTATTTGAAGAAAGATCTAGTTGAACTGGCAAATGAATTTAATAAAATTAGCTGCAAGGTTTGGATCATTCATGGGGATAAGGATAGTTTTGTTCCTGTTGGTAATGCAGCTTATGCGCAAAAAATGCTGACCAATGCAAAATCTGTGAATGTTACCATTTTAAAAGAAGCGCCACATTTTATACCCTGGGAACCCTGGTATAAAGATGTTAAGTCTGTTTTATTAAAAATGTAGGCTTTAATCAATTAAGTGCTTTTAATTCATCCAAAGCTTCTCTGCATTCTGGATTCATTTTAAGTGCTTTTTGATAAGCTATCTTTGCCTCAGCCTTCTTGTTTAATTTAGTTAATAGATACCCTTTTAATGAAAAAAAGGTGTAATCCGATTTGTATATATCCCCATTAAGATTTGTAACAGAACTACTTTCCAATTTCAATAAATCAGGCTCTATGATTTTATAAAAGCTATTTAAACATTTTAGTGCATTTTCATAATCCTTAATTTTCAAATCATTTAAAATACAGGTATAATAATGGAAAAAACTGTAGTCCGACGTGTACTGATTAATTCGAATAATACTATCACAATTATTATCACTCTCCCCTTTTTGGTACATAGGAAAATCTTTCAATAATACTTTCATTTTTTTTCCCTTAACATCTGGATTAGGTACGAGCGTGGTATTATTGTTAAGCAAATTAAATGCGTTTTCGAAATCTCTTTTTGAGATATAGGCCGATAGATAATCTAAAAAATATTTTGTGGCTTTAAAGTTAAATTCACCTGTGAAACGTAACCCTGAATCTGTCTTGATGAAGAGTTCTCTTTGCATAATTTGTAGAACACTATCATATTCGCCGATTATGGCATAGAAATCTATAAATTTCATATTCTTTTCTTGGTAAGTGTCATCGGTAGTCATTTTTTTTAAGCTGAGCAAGGCATCTCGATAATTGTTTAAATTACTTGAATTTCGAGCCTGTTCTTCATAGATGCGATTTAGCTTATATTTCGGATCTTCATGATTGTTGAATTTTGGATAATCTGGATTTTTTCCACTTGAATCAGTATAAAGACGAATCAATTTATTAATATAAATGGCGGATGAGTCAAATTTTTTATCCTTATAAAATTGATCTTGTTTAGTTTTATAAATTTTTTCAAGTAATTCAAGAGTACAAAAATACGCGTCCTTATTGTCATTATAAATATGCTCATAATCGCATGGACAGAGTTTATTTTCTAATAAATATATTGCTACATTTAAATCAACCATCCCCAATTCTTTATCGGCATGATTAAGATTAAAGAAACCGCTTTCTGCATAATATACTGCATTGGTAGGTTCTTTTGCAATCAAATTATTATAAATATCCTGTGATACTTTATTTCTAACTGTATTATAGCCTTGTAAAGCACGGGCCTTAGTTAGCAATTTATTTGTTTCATTTGTTTGGCTATTGCCAATTTTGGCATTTACAATAACAATAAGTATGAGAATAAAATTTAAATATGATTTCATGAGTTTGACAGTTAAAACATTAATTCCTTTTTGGTCCTTCATGATGAAAATAGTCTTCTAGTTTTTCAGGCATGCTTTTAATAAGCGAGTGCTTTAATAAAACAATATGTGGGCGAATTTCACTCTTGTATAAAGCAAAAAAATTATCACAATTATTTTTGTCAGATTTATATTTAGCCATAAAATTCAATGCTTTTGTGATACAGTACTCATTATTAGATTGCAAAGCAGTTTTGAGAGCAGAAACTCTGGACCAGCTAGCTTTATTTTGCTCCCACCAAATTGCAACTTGTTCAGCTTGTTTTTTTCTGGATTGTATAATTTGCTCCTTTGTTTGTCTATTTTTCCAATCTATAGTATAGATTTTTTCATTTGTTTCTATTTCATTATTTCGTTTGATTTCTTCAAATAGTTCACTATCAAGTTCAGTAGATCTATAACCAAAATCCTTGAAAGTGAGTTCTTCTAGTAACCAGCCTGCTCTAATAGAGATCCAGTCTAATTCGTATGGGATGACAATTTCATTTTCAAAAATCACCCTTTTCGTGCCAGGATACATGAGTGCTTCTGAATAGTATAACTTAGCATATTCTGTACTTTGAAGCAATTGAATCAGCGCAGGAATTGCTTCTTTTTGTTTTTGTTCCAAGGCTATTTTTGCATTCAGTACAACTTCGTCAAAATCTTTACTTTTGAAAGCATTTAAAAGGCTATCTAGTTTATTTGTTTGTGCAAAACTGGATATTGATGTATAGAGCAGTAATGCTAAGAGGATGCTTTTATGTTTCATTGTTGTATTTGAAAATAACTTAACTAATTCCTATACCTGAAAGAAAATCGCTTTTGATATGTGCTGACTAAAGAGCTATCGCTTGTGTATACTTTACGAATTTCTGCGATGCATTGTGTTGGCAAATTGAATTTGTTATAATTGTATGAAAGATGTATCAAATCTGAAAAAGGTGAGTCAGTATCATACCTTGTAATAGCATAGCTGATGATATTGTTTTGATTAAAGAAGTACCAATTGAAATCAGTATAACCCGGTTCTTCATTATCTAATTTTTCGCCAATTAGATAATTGATATTATAAGATAAATATATTTTCTCATTTGGAATACTTCCAGCTATATTCAAATAGCTAAAAGGATTGATAGCTTTATCAAACTTGGTATAGGTATAATAAGGAGGATTAGGTGCAGAATGGCTTTTTATTAATTCTTCTTCTGATTCTTTTTCAATATTGTGTTGGTTATTAATCAATATTTCTGTTGTACTTCCATATGTGGATTCATACATGTGTTTGCTTAAATAATTCATATCTAAATGGTATACCATAGCTTTATTAGAATATTCAATTTTACCTTTCCAATAATATGGTTTGTCGTTATCAATATTATCTTCGTCCGTGCGTAATCTGTTTGTTTTGTTCATGATACTATCCTGTACATGTTTTCCTTTCCGATAAATAAAAACAGTTTTTTGAATATAAGTCCAATATGGTGTTTTTTCTACAGGATCAAATTTAAAATGGGTGATCTTTCTTGATACGGGGTTTTTACTTCTCCCAGTATAGGAGAATGTTTGAATTGATACTGTATCAATTAATGGAAATACATCAGTAGGTGATTTCTTTTCAGTTTTGCAGTTGGTTTCAATGATATTAGTTACTCGGTTATTTTGATCATAAGTAAAGATAATATGCTGATACTTTCCATTCAATGTGTCGCTGGTGATACTTTCAATATAGGGGAGTTTGTTTTGTGCAAACAAAACCTGAGGGATAATTAAAATCAATATTCCTTGAATAAGTAAAAAAAATAAATAAACAAGGATTGGTCTTTTGATTTTCATTTTTAAAATATTATTAAAATAAAAATATATTCTGTTGCTCATTTTATAAAATGGAATGAGTTGCTAAACTAGGGAAATTTGACATTTTAATAAGAAAACTGGGTTGCTTTAATATGACAAAAATTAATATTCATTTTTTTGAAAATGAATATTTTAACTTGCTTTTGTAAACCCACTACCCCTAATATGTACAAGTTCTGTATTTTGGCATGCTTATGCCTTTTTCATTTTGTTTCTTTTTCTCAAACTCCTATTGATATTGCCGAAAACACAGTTAAAGTTTCCTCTCAAACCGATGAAGTGTTTTACTATGGATTTGCAGAAGGTGATCAATTGGTTTTCAATTTTGAAGAGGTCAATGGAAAAGAACTAAAAGAAGTTGAAATCATGTTCATGCCTTCTCAATCAATTTTCATGGAATACAAAACCAAGAAAATTATCAACAAAACCATTCAAATTAGAGAAACTGGTGTATATAAATTTAGATTTACCAACACCAATATATTGTCTGGTAGGGTTTGTAAGTTCAAAATTCAACGCATCCCTGGCAGTGAAGCAACAAGAAAATTTAATACCACTGTATATAATCGCACAATTTTAGACACCAGTTATGCGGATGTGCAGGAGCGTTTTGCAGTAAAGTCTGATACCAGTTTTCAAGAAGTGTTAAACGAAGTAGTTACTGTTCATTCACTGACTAGTAACAAACCCAATAAAGTGGTTAAAGCTTTTTCTTTACCCAATAATACCATTTCTTGGGCCTACTATATTGGCGTTGGAGAAGAGGGAGAAAATATGTACAGATACGCTACCAAAGAATTGATGAAAGGAACAAACAATGCTTCCATGGATTTTTTAATTGCCTCTAACCCACTAAAGGCAATGATATTAGGAAGTTATTCTTATTTGCGCTTGCTTCAAAATGGAGACAAAGTACTATATTATCTTATGGAGGGTAGTAATAATCCCAACGCTTATTTGGAAGGCAAATCATTTGACTATATCAGCTATAGACGAGGAATCAATGATTTTGTAAAAATGGATTTCGTTAAAAACAACCTATCTATTGGTTTTACCAATGATCGCCTTTCTTCACCCATTAATGTTTCCATTAAAGTCATGGCTTTAAAGGTAGATGCGGTCTATGACTTACGCATGGTGCACAAAATGAATGTCAAGAAAACTGAGGAAATGTATTTGAAAAATTAAGGATGCAAAAAATTCTGATTTCATTTCCAGTTAAATTAAAAGTCCACTCATCAAAATTTTACGATTAAAAAATTATTTCTACATTTTTTATTTTTTAAACCCCACTTAAAAGTCACTACAATGAAACAATTATTTTCTCTTTTTGTATTTCTATTTTTTTGCCAATTAACAAAAGCCCAAGATTTTCTTCCTGCTACTAAAGAAATATTTGGAACAGTAAATGTAACTACTATAGATGGTAGAAATATTGTAGGGTTAATTAATTCTACAAACAAGACAGGTGAATATATAACCAGTTTTAAAATTAAAGACAGTGCCACTGGTGAATCTATCAAACTTAAAGTGGAGGATATAAAGCTTCTAAAGATTAAAATGGACGCACAAAGAAAATCAGATATTTATTCCAATGAATCAAAAAAATGGTCTTTGTTAACTATGAACAAGCCCAAAGTGGGATCAGAGTATATCAAGGACTATGTTTATTTCTATCCAATAACTTACCCTGGAAAAAAAGATATTTATTTGTCCCAGATAATTAATCCGGAGTTTTCAAGCAAAATTCAAGTTTACGAGGGCGACCCAAAATTTAACGAGAAAAAAGGATTTTTGGGATTAACATCGGTTTCTAGTTCCCCGCAGAATTACATTCTTGTGATTAATGGAGTCTCTTCATTTATTAAAAGTAAGAATTACAAAAAAGATTATTTTGACAAACTGTTTGCAAGCTGCCCTGAATTAATGTCTTTGCCTGAAAAAGAAGTAGTCATTGAGAATTTTGCAAAACACCTTTACATTTTTGAAAATAATTGTAAGTAAGAACTTGCTGTTTAAATAAATTATTTTTGAATATCGATAGTTAATTAAGTATTCTTTTTTCCATCAATATCAGTCAGTGAAGTCCAGCAATCACTTAAAAAAACGGGGCCTATCCGAAAAGCCATATGAGTAGGGCAATTAAACATTTAAATGATGAAATTCTTTATCGAAGCTTCTTATTCAGCTGAAGGTGCAAAAGGTGTACTAACAAACGGTGGTGGTTCGGATAGAAAGAAAATGACAGAAACCATGATTAGCCATTTGGGTGGGAAAATGGCTAATCATTTTATTACATCAATAATTGTGATGCCTATGTCATCTGCGAGCTACCTGATTCTGCAGCCGCGGCAGCAATTGCCCTTTCTATAAAAGCAAGTGGAATGGGTTCCATAAAAGTGACACTTTTGATTGAGCCAGAAGAGCTTGACAAAGCAACCACTTTATCAGTTAAGTACAGACATCCTGGTGCGTAGGATTTGGAAAGGGGGCAGATGTTCCTACTTTCCTAGTCTACTACCAAGAATTTATTGGTTTGAATTTTTCCAGACAGTTCTGATTGATTCCCTTTCAGACGATGAGCTGCTTTTACTTCATCTTGATATAGAATCATGACCTTACTAGTATAACAATTCATAAAACGATTGTTTTCTAGTAAGGTTTTTTGTACCCCAGCAAAATGAATCATTGGTTTGTCTGCAGTAATAAATTGAATATTGTTAAATTGATTGTTTGCAATTTTCACAATGGGACCCATGGTACTCTCGTCATTACCTGTGCGAACCAAGTCTAATACCTGTCCTTTATAATTGCTAAATTGATTATTGGTTATAGATAGTTGTTCTACATTGTAATAGCCTTTTTTACCCAACTCTTGGTTCATTTTAAATAAGATGCCGGATCCGTGTACAAAGCTACTTTTGGAAATGGTAATGCTATCAGCTACACTGGTCTTGGTGGCGTCAAAAAAGATGGAGGGAATATTGTTAATCTTGGCTTGATGCATACTAAAAGAAATATGCTTTACAGCTCCTGAACTATCAGTTGCAATAAAGCTAGATGCCCCCATATTGCTTAAGTCTATTGAGATATTTCTCAAAGTTAGACTTGCTCCAGACATGATTTGAAAAAGAAAAGCCTGATTGCTCCCTGTAAAAGTTAGTTGAACAGGTGTAGTTTGCTTGCTTGTTAGTTCAAGATGCTGTGGTATGTTAACTGGCGCATCAAATAGGTATTGCTTACCTGTGAGGTTGATAGAAAGAAGCGCACTTGGGTATTGTTCTATTAACTTCACCAGGCTAGCCGCGTCTGCACAATCAAGTTTTAATAATTTTTTGGAGCTAGTTATTGGTTGATACCAATTTGTACCAGCTTCCTTTTCAAGATTTTTTAATTGGCTGATTAAGTTGACTGATGAAAATCCAGGTTTGCTATTTATTACCAGTTCCCTTCTATCTGGATTGGCTTTTCCAATAGAATCCAACCAATTCTTGGGATTTTGGTAAGCAGATTTGTTAACTGTAATAGAATCACTATTTGATTTTGTAATAGTGGCTTTTGAGAATCCAGTCATTAATTGTTGAGATTGCTCTTTGTTGACAATATTTCCAGCAAAATGGAATCCTTTCATTTTGTCAAAAATCAAATAAACAGATTTGTCCGTTTGATTTTTAATGAGGTTGTTGACCATCAACACATTTACTGGTGCTTGACTTCTTTCAGTATCACTACCCTCACAAAAACCCATGGGTGCGCAATCCACAAAACTATTATTGGCAACCAATGCATCTTTTACCGGCAAATATCTAAAAGCTGGAGAATTAGGTACTCCATTCATAATACAAAGCGGTGCCCTGAAACCCTCTCCTCTGCATTTGTAGAAGAAATTATTTAAAACCCAGTTGCCCTCATTGATAATTCTTACGCCACCAGTTCCAGCTTTGCCATTACCTAAGAATAGATTATCCATCACTAGGTTTTTATTGCCATGTCTCAATACTACTGATCCTTGACATTCTTTGAATAAATTACCGCGTATGGCATTGGCGCCAGATTTGATAGAAATGATTTCTGTTTCTCCATCACAGTTGTCAAAATAATTATCCGTGATTTGTGTATTGGAATTAAACTCGCAATGTTCTGATACGCCAACTCTAATCATCTCTCCGGTATTGGATGCCAAGGGAATTCTAAAGCCAAAATGATTATGGTCAATAGAATGATAATTTTGTCTGCTCAAATCATTGTCTAGTATCACTGCTAACAATACACCCATATTTTGTTTGTCCCTAAATTGACAATGGTCTATTCTATTATTTCTGCCGTGTAATTCTATCCAATAGTTTTCATCCAATCTTTTTGGATTGTTAAATCCATCAATCACCGTATTGGTTACCCTGCAATGATTGGCTTGTTGGGTTTTACTAGTTCTAAAACTAATAACGGCTTTTTTTCCTGCAAATCCGTCTCTAAAATGCCATCCTTCAATAATTAACCAAGCCCCGCCTATGCTAAGGCTTGACTGACCTGTAAGCCAAACGGCACCTGCATTTTCAGCACGATAAGTAATAGGCGCAATTGCTGTTCCTGTAGCATTCAACTGAATACTAACATTTTGCCAGTCTCCTTTTTGCAACAGAATAAGATCACCGGGTTGGGCAGATTTATCTGCTTGCATTAATGCTGCGGCACTAGCAACGGTCCAAGTCTTTGCATCTAATCTTGTCAAAGAAATAAACAGTAAACAGCAAAAAAGGAGGCTTGATTTTTTCATACTTCTGTTTTGAAAGTAGTTAATAGTTATTTTTAATGGGAAGTTTCTGGGAAGACTCTCTGATGATAAGTTTGGGTTTTAAAACCTTTTCTTCCAGATCCATATTCTCTTTATTGTGCATGGTTTCAATGAATAATTTAGCCGCAACTTTGCCCAATTCAAATGATGGCATATCTACACTAGAAATACTTGGTGTTACTAAACTAGTTACAGGCTCATTGTTGAATCCTACCAAACCAATATCCTGTGGCATGCGCAATCCTTTCTTTTTAATGGCCAACATAGCGCCAATAGCCATTCTATCACTAATGGTAAAAATGGCATCAGGCCTTTTCTTCATGGCCAATAATTCTAAAGTGGCAAAATAAGCGTAGTCTTGGTTAAAGTCACAGTGAACAATTAGAGCAGGATCTTTTTTGATTTTATGTTTTTTCAAAGCATTTAAATAGCCATCCATTCTACTATTACTCACGCCTAGATTTTCTGGTCCTGCTAAAACAGCTATTCGCCTATAACCCTGTTCTATCAAATGTTCTGTAGCTACAAAGCCACCTTCTTCATTGTCTATACGCACACTAGGAGCGGTTAAATGTGGCGTAACCCTATCAAACACCACTACGGGTAAATTCCGCTCTTGGATTTTTTTAAAGTGGTCAAATGATTTTGATTCACTTGAAACAGAAATGATAAACCCATCAACCAAACTTTCTAATAATCTTCTGGTATTCAAAATTTCTCTTCCAAATGATTCATTGCTTTGACAAACCATTACAGTAAATCCTGCTTCAAGTGCTACTTCATCTATTCCTCTAACCATCAAAGAAAGTACATAGTCTAGATTAGGTACAATCACACCAATGGTATGTGTTTGTTTCTGTCTTAAGCTTAAGGCTAATTTATTGGGTTGGTAATTGAGTTCTTCTGATAAAGCCATTACGGCTTTCTTGGTATCGGGATTTACATCAGATGCATTGCGTAAGGCTCTTGATACGGTTGACAGTGAAATATTCAATCGCTTTGCAATGTCTTTGATGGTGGCAGGCTTTTCCATACAGCGGTGTAAAACGTAAAGCTACAAGCAAAACCAATGCGAGAATGCCGGTATGGTTGCCGGTAACGTTGCCGGAATGGAAAAAATCTAAAAGGAGAAAATAAATAGCCTATACTTTAAATAATATTTAATAAATGGCTCAAAAATTTGATTTTATTTAATCTTAATTAAAATCGCCTTGGCGATATTAAGTTCTAACATTACGTTACAAAATCCGGTTTTCCGGTAATTAATCGATTGTTATAACTTAAAATAATTGCCATGAATGCTTCTGCAACCAAAGTTGCCATTGTAACCGGCGGTGCCCGAGATATTGGAAGGGCCGTTTCCATTAAACTTGCTTCTGCAGGATTTAAAGTATGTTTTAACTATCTATCTAGTACAGAACAAGCCAATGAAACTTTGGCATTGATTAAGGCTGCCGGTGGCGATGCCATTGCCGTTCAAGGAGATATGACCCAATCTGCCGATGTTCAAAAGTTAATAGCAACAACAGTTGCCACTTATGGAACCCAGATTGATTATGTAGTGAATGTAGCTGGTGGTATTTTGGGTAGAAAACCCTTGGCTGATTTAGACGAAGCATTTTGGGATGCAGTCATTGACGTAAACTTGAAATCGGTTTACCTAGTTTGCAGAGCGGTTTTACCACATTTAGTGTCAGGTTCAGCAATTGTGAATTTTTCCTCACAAGCAGCCCGTGACGGAGGTGGTGGTGGTGCTTTGGCTTATGCGGCTTCAAAGGGTGCGGTGCTAACCCTTACCAGGGGATTGGCTAAAGAGTTAGGGCCCAAAGGGATTCGCGTAAATGCTGTTTCTCCTGGCATGATTAATACTGGTTTTCATGACACTTTTACTAAACCTGAAATTAGAGCTAATGTAGCTGCGGCTACTCCTTTAAAAAGAGAAGGTCAGGCTACTGAAGTAGCGGATCTTGTTGCTTATTTATTAAGCGATGGGGCTTCTTTTATTAATGGAGAAAGTGTTGAAATAAATGGAGGTTCCTTTTTTGCTTAGTGTTTAGTTGAACCATTTTGAATTGATTACCATGTTCCGATTGCTTACAACCATTACCTTGTTTTTGCTTAGCAGTTTACTGTATGCACAACATCCTGTTGGTTTTTATAGCAAGGCAGATTTGGAGTATGTGAAAGCCAATCTGACTGGCAATACTTTGTTACAGGAATCATTAGCTACTATTAAAAAAGAAACAGACCCTTGGTTGGATAAGCCAGTAGATGTGCCCATGCCAAAGGATGCGGCTGGTGGTTATTCTCATGAACGGCATAAGGCTAATTACTTGTTGTTATTCAACAGTGGTATCCTATATAGTATCACCGGTAAGCAAGCTTACGCCGATTTGGTAGGGAGAGTTTTATTGCAATATGCCAAACTAAATCCAGGCTTAAAGAACCATCCCCAAGCTACCAGTAGTTCTCCAGGTAGAATTTTTTGGCAGGCATTGAATGATGCCAATTGGTTAGTCTATACTTCTATGGCCTATGACATGGTTTATAATGGCTTGAAAAAAACAGATAGAGATTTGATAACTGTTGGAGCTTTTAAGCCAGAAGTGGAATTTATCACACAAGACCTCAAACCTTGGTTTAACCTCATTCACAATCACGCAGTATGGGCCACAGCTGCTGTTGGTTTAGTAGGAATTGCTACAGATAATGATGATTATATTCAATTGGCCCTAAAAGGCAGTTTACGGAATGGCAATGCCGGGTTTTATGCTTTAATGGGCCAATTATTTTCTCCAGATGGATATTATACAGAAGGTCCATATTATACCCGTTATGCATTGTTGCCCTTTATGATTTTTGCCAATGCGCTTAATAATAAATTTCCTGAGCAGCACTTGTTTCAATACAGAAACGCCATTTTAGAAAAAGCAGTAAACACTGCTTTGCAACATACCAATCTAGATGGAATGTTTTTTCCTATGAATGATGCTATTAAGGACAAGGATTACACTACAAGTGAAATGCTGATGGCGTTAAATGTTGCTACCAAAGCCTATGGAGTAAAACCAGCTTATTTATTTGTAGCCAAGAAACAAGGAAGGGTATTATTAGGTAAAGGTGGTGTTCAATTAGCAAAAGCTATGGCAGACCCTAAAGCAATTCCCACTTGGTTCCCTTATACCAGTATTGAAAACACAGATGGTCCTACAGGTAAACAAGGTGGATTAGACATTCTACGTTTGGGTAAAGGTCAAGATTTATCTAGTTTAATATTTAAGTATACATCACATGGTTTATCTCATGGGCATTTTGATAAACTAAATATCAATCTTTTTGATGGCGGAAAAGAAATACTCCAAGATTATGGTTCTGCAAGATTTGTGGGCGTTGAACAAAAATACGGCGGAAGGTATTTACCAGAAAATGGCAAATACGCAATTCAAACCATTGCACACAATACCTTGGTAGTAGACGAAACCAGTCATTTTAAAGGAGAAGAAAAAATTGCCGAAAACTTTGCCCCTACTAAACGTTTTTCAACTTTAGATCAACCCAATTTATTGGTTGCTTCTGCCATGGATACCAATGCTACAACTGGTGTTAGAATGGACAGGACTGTTTACTTTTTGCAAATGCCCAATGGTCCAAAAATATTGGTAGATCTGCTAAAAGCAACTTCTCTTAGTCAGCACCAATATGATTTGCCTTTTCATTATCTAGGTCAATTCATTCATGCAAATTTTCCTTATCAATCAAGTAAAAATAACATGACAACCTTGGGTAAGAAAAACGGTTATCAATATTTATGGAAAGAAGCAGAAGCCAATGTTGGTAATACCACAGTGCAGTTTAGTTTTATGAATGGCAAAACCTTTTATAGTTTGTCAAGCATGATTCAAGACTCAGCAAAACTATTTTTTGCTAGGACTGGTGCTAACGATCCAGATTTTAATCTGAGACACGATCCAGTATTTATAATTAGGAAAAATGCAAGCAACCAAACATTTGTGAATGTCCTGGAAATACATGGCCAATATGACCCCGTCATGGAAACTTCTTCTGGTGGAAATGCTGCCGTACAAAATATTAGTCTTTTGCAGGATAATCAAGAAATGACTGTAGCAAGTATTATGCTTAATGGTCAAGCTCTTTTGATTTGTGAGAATAGGAATGATTTGAATAAAAATAGTCAACATCAATTTGAACTGGGTGGCCAACAAATGAAATGGATTGGTCCCTACGCTATATTTTATAACGGAAGAATTTTATCAGGTGGAACCTATTAAATGAATGGTATGAAAACGAATGAAGAACAACAAGTGCATATTGAAGATAAGCTCATTGCACTAGAAAATGTAGATTCAGGTGTTAACCGGAAAATCATGGCTTATGATGATCAACTAATGTTGGTGAAAGTGTTTTTTGATCAAGGAGGTATAGGAACCTTGCATAGTCATCCTCATTCTCAGATTACCCATATTGAAAGTGGTGTGTTTGAAGTTGAAATAGATGCTGTAAAGAAAATATTAAAAGCTGGGGATGCTTTTTATATTCCCCCTCATGTTTTACATGGGGCTATTTGTTTGGAAAAAGGGGTGTTAATAGATGTGTTTAGCCCAATGCGTGAAGATTTTATCAAATAATTCTAATTGAGCATGAAAATTAAAGGACTGAGGTGGTGGATTATTGGATTGATTGCGGTAGCAACCATAATTAATTATATTGATAGAAGTGCTATTAATATCATGTGGCCTTATATCTATAAAGAATTTGGCATAGCCGATGTTGATAGCAAACAAGCACTAGCATTGATTACTACTTGCTTCATGATTACCTATGCACTGGGTCAAATGGTTACGGGAAGAATGATGGATGCTATTGGTACAAGAATGGGTATGGTGGCTTCTATTAGTGCATGGAGTTTGTCTATAGCCCTGCATGCGTTTTCCAGAACCATTGGTTCTTTTAATGTATTTAGGGCCATGTTGGGATTTAGTGAAGCAGGTAACTGGCCAGGCGCAACAAAGAGTAATGCAGAGTGGTTTCCATCTAAAGAAAGGGCTATTGCGCAAGGTATTTTTGGTGCTGGGGCCTCACTAGGATCTGTTGTTGCTGCCCCTTTTATAGCCTACGTTTATCTAGCTTTTGGATGGCGTGCTACATTTGTTGGAATAGGTGTATTGGGTATTCTTTGGATTCTTCCTTGGCTGCTCATTAACAAAAATGTTCCTGCCAAACACCCTTGGATTACGGATAAAGAATTGAAACATATTGAATCAGATAAGGGACAACAATCGGCATCTCAAGAACAATTATTGGGTTGGAAAGAGTTGCTAAAGATTAAGAATAGCTGGGGAATTATTAGCTCCCGTTTTTTCCTTGATCCAGTATGGTGGATGTTCTTGACTTGGTTGCCTACTTTTTTAAAAGAACAAATGGGTTTTGACATTAAACAAGTAGGAGCATTTGCGTGGTTGCCCTATCTTTTTGCGGCTATTGGAGGTCTCTCCGGTGGATTTTATTCTTCTTATAGAGTTAGGTCAGGGGTTGCTGCTCCAAAAGCAAGAAAGGAAGCCATTAGCATTGGTTGTGCCATTATGCTAGCCGCCTTATTTGGCATTTTATTTTCTCTTGATAGTTTAAAAGAGCAGGTTGAATTAGCGCTTTTTTTAATTGGTATGACTTTGTTTGGTTTCCAGTTTTTGATCAACAATTTACAGACCCTTCCCTCAGATTATTTCAGTGGCAAGAATGTTGGAACAGTAGCTGGTATGGGTGGAACAGCGGCCGTTCTAGGCACTATTGGTATTACTTTATTGGTTCCTATAATTTCTAAAACCAGTTATCATTCCTTTTTTGTAACAGCAGCTATGTTGGTTCCATTAGGTTGGTGCTGTATATATTTTTTAACAAGTAAAAACAGTGCTTCAGATAAGGAGTTAAACAGTATATGAAATCAAGGAATTCATTAAACGCATCATTTTATAGTTTGACAATACTTGTTAGGCAAGCAGCATTGTTGTTGGTGTCTTTGACCTTCTGTCTAGCTAATGCAACTGCTCAATCTGTTATTTCTGGGCCTTCTATTATGGATTTAAATTTGCTAAATCAACAGAAAAAAAGCTTTGATGCAGGAGATCAGGTATTGAAATCTGCCTATCAGCTATTGATTAAGTCTGCTAATAAGTCTTTGAGTTTTGGGCCTGTAAGTGTTATGGAAAAGAAAGAAATTCCCCCTAGTGGCTCCAAACACGATTATATGAGTCTAGCTCCATACCATTGGCCTGACCCAAGCAAAAAAGACGGTCTTCCTTATATGAGAAAAGATGGGGAAACCAATCCGGAAGTAAAACTTTATAAAGACAAAGAATACTTGCCATCGCTCTGCGAACACTTGCTAGTCCTGTCAATTGCTCATCATTTCTCTGGTAAGGAAGTCTATGCTCAGCATGCCATGAAATTGATCAGGGTTTGGTTTTTGGATACAGCAACCAGAATGAATCCGAATATGAATTTTGGACAAGCAATTAAAGGTGTTAATCAGGGCAGGGGTGCTGGTTTAATAGACGGAAGAAATCTGATTAAAGCTGTTGAAGCAATTGGTTTACTATCGGCTAATAAAGCGGTCACTAAAGAGGAACAAGCGGCAATGCAACAATGGTTTGCTGATTTTCTAAACTGGATGCAAACAAGTAAGATTGGTCAAGAAGAATTGGATGCACCCAATAATCATGGTGCTTGGTATGATGCTTTGCGTTTATCAATTGCACTCTATACTAACCAATTGCCCCATGCAAAAGAGATTGTTGCCAATGCACAAAAACGGTTGACATCTCAAATGGATCCATCTGGTAGGTTTCCACTAGAGATGGCTAGAACCACTTCATTTCATTATTCTGTTTTTGTAGTAGATGCCTTTCTAAAAATTGCTGCAATGAGTCAAAAAATTAATATTGATTTCTGGAGTTTTAAAGCTTCTAATGGGAATTCTCTACCAAAAGCAGTAGATGCTTTATTGCCTTATTTAAACAAACAAAAAACTTGGGATGGTCCTCAAATCAAACCATTTGATGATCAAGAAGCTATTCCTTTTTTAAGTATCGCAGCCTCAAATTTCAAATATTCAAAAGCTGCAGATTGGCTTGTTGCCAATACAGTAGCTCATCCAGATAAAATGTTTACCTATTTGTTAACCCTCAACGATTTCTAAATACAAAACAGCTGCTATGAAAAATGTACAACGTTTGCTGGTCTTACTGCTGCTCTTTATCTGCAGTAGTGTTACAGCACAGAATGTGGTTACTGGAAAAGTAACCAACAAAGAAACAGGAGAGCCTTTGCAAGGTGTCTCTATTTTGGCGGATAAATCTAGTGGAGGAACCGTTACAAAAGACGACGGAACTTTTAGCTTAAAGTATAAGCCAGGTGCCAGTACTTTATTGTTTTCCTATGTAGGATTTGCATCGCAAACCATAACAATAGGAACTCAAACAAATGTTGAAATTAAACTGGCAGCTTCTGCTGGTGAATCCAATGAAGTAGTGGTAATTGGATATGGTACACAAAGAAAGTCAAGTGTTACTGGTGCCGTAGCAAAATATAAAAACGACAGGTTAGATGAATTGCCTGTAGCAAGACTTGACCAAGCCCTTCAAGGAAAGATGGCTGGTGTGCAAGTGCAAAATATTTCTTCTGAAGCAGGAGCAGCACCAAAGATTAATATTAGAGGTATTAGTTCTATCAACGCAGGTTCAAGTCCATTGGTAGTAGTAGATGGTCAGCCTATTGCAGATGGTCTGTCTTTTGTGAATCCTGCAGATGTTGAATCTGTAGAAGTATTAAAAGATGCCGCTTCTGCAGCCATCTATGGTTCCAGAGGTGCAAGTGGTGTCATTCTGATTACAACTAAAAGTGGTAAAGCAGATAAGACAAGGTATAATGTAAAATATAGTCTTGGCCAGAAAAGAGATTACAAACGTTATAATATTCTTTCTTCCTCTGATTATCTAAGACTTTTGTATGATGAAGGTGCCAAAAGGTTTACTGATTCTACAGCTTATACTCTTGGGTTTAATGCAGCCAGTTTAACTAATTTCCGAACCAATGCAGGTGTTTTGGCAACTGATGCTGAAAAAGCGGCATATATAGTTGAGCAAACTTTAATGGGTGGACAAGGAACAGATTGGCAAAGTGAATCATTGCGCCCTGGTCTTTTCCAAAACATTCAAGTTAGTGCGTCAGGTGGTAAAAAAGATATTCAGTATTTTATATCAGGTGGATATCAGCGTGATGAAGGTATGATGTTCAAGAGTGATTTTCAACGTTATTCTATTCGTACCAAATTGGATATAAAATTGAGTAACCGTGTAAAATTGGGTATTAATCTGAATCCATCTTATTCCAAGAGAATTAGCCCTTCAGAGAATTTTACCAACTTTTACAGGTATCCAACATTCTTGCCTTTATATCACAATGATTTAACTGCAAAAAATGTTAACCAATTAGCTCAGTGGGCTAATATAAGACCGGGTGATTTTGCACAACCTAGGCATTTTAGTTCTATCTACTATTCTGGAACTATGCCTGATGGAAGTACATGGACACCTGTTGGTACTTCTGATCCATTTAGTTCTGCTCAGAACACACCCAAGTCTTCAACAATTGGGCAGGATATTTATAGCAATGAATATCGCTTACAGGGTGCTGCAGATTTGAATGTCAATATTTTGCCTGGTTTGGATTTTAAATCTTTGGCTAGTTTATATGTAAACACTACTTCCGGCCAGTCATTTGCCAATAGAAATGCTACTGCAGATGGTTCTGTTAGTAGGGGCGTATATACTAATTCATCAAATATTGATTTATTGAGTGAAAATACCCTCACCTACAAGAAAATCTTCAATAAGCATACCATTAATGTACTTGCTGGTTTTACAGCGCAAAGAACCAATATTAACAGAGATCAAACTACTGGTTTGGATTATCCTTCTGATAATATTAGAACGCTGAATAATGCTTCTGCCATAGACAAGGCCGGTACTTTTGGTTCTAGAAACCAGATTGGGTTAGTATCTTATTTAGGTAGGATTAATTATGAATATAATAACAAGTATCTCTTGTCTGTAAGTTTCCGTACTGATGGTAGTTCTTATTTTGGTACTGGTAATAAATGGGGTTCCTTCCCTTCTATTTCTGCTGGATGGATTGCATCTCAAGAGAAATTCTTGGAGAATGTTAACTGGTTAACCAGATTGAAATTTAGAGCTAGTTATGGTGCCACTGGTAATAACAGAATCTCTGATTTTGCCTTTTTGGATTTGTTGAGTACTGGTAACTATGCATTTGGAAGTGGTACAGGTGTATCTACTTCTGGTCAAGTAACTTCTACTTCTAATATTGCCAATCCATCTATTACTTGGGAACGTACTTTTCAATCAAACTTTGGAGCTGACATTTCTGTTCTGAAAAATAGAATCAGTCTTTCATTGGATGTATATGAATCCAAAACAGAAAGACTATTGTTACAACAATCTGTGCAAGCAATTGCTGGTGTTCCTCAATACTTCAATAATATTGGTAGTTTGAAAAACAGAGGTATTGAATTAGAATTGTCAACCATTAATATTAGTAAAAAAGATTTCAAATGGACTACTTCTCTGAACTTCTCTAGAAATAGAAATGAGATCATGGAATTGGGTAGTGAACCATTCCTATTGAATCAAGGCGAACGTACTGAGGTTTATCAAAGTAAAGTAGGTGATCCATTGGTTCAATTCTTTGGATTTAAAACTGATGGTGTTTGGTTGAGCCAAGCAGATATTAATGATGCAAGAACCAAAGGATTAACAAGTTCTTTAAGTAATGTATTTATTCCCGGTGGTTTAAAATTGGTTGATGTAAATGGAGACAATGTGATTGATAACAAGGATAGAGTTGTTATTGGGAATCCTTATCCTGAATTCAACTATGGTATGACCAATACCATCAATTACAAAGCGTTTGATTTTAGTTTTACCATTCAAGGTGTGAAAGGCGGAAATGTGATTAATGGTGATGCAAACTATAATGAATCTAGAAGGTATATCACTGCCTACAGTGATAATAGGTGGATTAGCCCTGCTTTTCCTGGTGATGGAAAAACACCGTATTCAACCATTGGGTTTAACTGGATGTTGACGGATTATGTAGTTTCTGATGCTTCTTATTTTGCATTGCGCGAATTGAATTTGGGGTATCAATTACCAAACTCTGTTGCAAAAGCCATTAAGCTTAGTTCTTTAAGGGTTTATCTAGCAGCACAAAACTTATTCTTTAAAGCGGCTAAGAATTTCAGGGCATTAAATCCTGAAGGTAGGGCAAATACTGGTCCTTATGCGTCTGCACTAATTGATGGTTACCAGCGTGGTAGCTTCCCTATTCAGAAGACTTTTGTTTTTGGTATTGACATCAATTTTTAATCTGACAAACAAATTATATGAAACTGTATAAATATCTTATAATAGCCTCTTTTGCTGGCTTAGCAGGCTGTTCCAAGTTAATTGATTTGACCCCTCAGTCAAATATCAACTCTGCAACTTATTACTCTAATCTTTCTGAAATAAGTACTGCTCTCGCCGGTTGTTATAGTGGTATGAGGACTCCTTTAACAGATGAGTGGACCTTAACAGAGTTAAGAAGTGACAATACCATTCAAGGGGTTCCAGCAAGTACCGCCACGCCTAATAGAGACCTTAGTGACTTGGATATGTTTTTTCCAAATGTATCTCACCAAGGTAATTATAGCTATTGGTTGAATACCCATTATAATATCAGAAATGTCAATTTTGTATTGAATAGTTTGAATGTTAATTATAGTCCCGCTGCAGGTACACTGAGTTTTGATCCAGTAACCATTCCTGTTACAGCTGCTGACATTAAAAAGTTATCGGCTGAAGCAACTTTTATTAGGGCCTACCATTATTTTAATCTAGTACGTTTATATGGCGATGTGTTTTTGGTTCACGAGCCAATTAGCCCGGAAGAGGCAAAACTGGTTAATCGTTCACCAGTTGCAGATATTTATAAATTAATTATTGCCGATTTGCAAAATACCATCGCCAACGGCAGCACTGCAAAATATGCATCAATACCAGGTGCTGATTTAGGTAGGGCAAATAGTTGGGCTGCAAAGGCATTGTTGGCAAAAGTATATCTGACAATGAATAGGAAATTGGATGCTGCCACTTTGTTACAAGATGTAATAACAAATAGCGGTTATGGCTTGCAGGCATCTTATGCAAATGTGTTTTCTATTGGTAATGAAATGAACTCCGAGATTTTATTTGCTATTCGTTTTAAAGCTGGAGGGATTGGTCAAGGTTCCGCACTTCCTAATACATTTGCGCCATTAAATAGCGGTGCGGCTATTATTAATGGCGATGGTAGGGGTTTGAATTTCCCTTCTCAAGACTTATATAATGCATATTCATCTTTAACAGCCATTGGGAATGTAAGGTCTGGAAATGCCTCAGTTACACTAACTGCAGCCAACCCTGCTATTGTTGTGGGAATGCCAGTGACTGGTCTTCAAATAGCTCAAGGAACTACTGTTGCAGCTATCAGTGGTACCACCCTTACATTATCAATTCCTGCTAATGCAACATTAGCAACTGCAGCTTTAAAAATAGGTGGGGATCCAAGAAGGATTACTAATATTGGTATTTTTACTGGTGCTAAATTTTATATCCAGAAATATATTTCAGCAGTGGCTGTTGCTAATGACGCTGAAAATGATTGGCCTGTAATTAGATTTTCTGATGTTTTGTTGATGATGGCTGAAGCACAAGGTAATACTGCCAGTAGTTTAGGTTTTATAAATCAAGTTAGGGCTAGGGTTGGTCTTGTAGCTTATACTAGTACAGATTTAGCAACAACTGCCCAGTTTGAAACGGCATTGGCTAATGAAAGAAAGTTTGAATTGGCTTTTGAAAACCAACGTTGGTTTGATTTGCTAAGGTATAATACTACTTTAACAACCATTAAAGTGGAGCAAGTAATGAAAGATCATTTAACTTATATGTATCCCTTGCATTATGGTTTATATCCATCGCCAAGACTTACCTTGGCGGAAATGTTGGTATTTGTAAACACCGATAGAATGTTGTTGCCTATTCCTCAAAGAGAAATTGACAATAATACTTCAATTGTGATTAAGCAGAATCCTGGATATTAATCCAACTTATAAAATAGCATGAAACAAATTTTCTTAATAATTTGTATCACCTGCTCCCTGACCGTTCTTGGTCAGGCGGCAGGTGATTCTGTTTATAAACCTGTTATTTATCCAAAAGGTTACGAAGCTCAAATTGACTTGGTTTATACTAAGGTTGGAGACTGGGAAGGTAAGTTGGATTTGTATTTTGCTCAGAATCCTAGTAAACCAACACCATTAATTATTAATATTCATGGTGGTGGATGGAATCATGGTGTAAAAGAAGGGCAGGGTGGATTTAACCCTTATTTTAAAGCAGGTTTTGCAGTAGCAAACATAGAATATCGCTTAACGGGTCAGGCAAAAGCTCCAGCAGCAATAGAAGATACAAGGTGCGCTTTGATTTATTTGGTGAACAATGCCAAAAGATTCAATATAGATCCCAAGCAAATTATTTTTTTAGGCGGCAGTGCGGGTGGGCATTTGGCTTTGATGGGTGGATTACTTGAAAATAATCCCATTTTTGATACCAATTGTAAAAATGGTCAGCCGTTTAAAGTTGTTGCCATCATTGATAAATATGGAATCAATGATGTTGGCGATTGGGCTTATGGTCCTAATATTACAAGTAAGTCTGCCACAAACTGGTTGGGAGATAAGGCAAAAGATATGGAATTTATTAAATCCGTTTCTCCCATATATTATTTAACAAAAGACAGTCCTCCTATATTTATTGTGCATGGTAATGCTGATCCAACAGTTTCCTATCAGCAATCAGTTATATTACACAAGAGGTTAAATGAGTTGGGTGTAAAAACAGAATTTGTAACAATTGAAGGTGGGGTTCATGGTAAGTTCTCCAAAGAGCAAAACGATGATATAAATAAAAAGATCCTACTATTTCTGGAAGCTTGTAAGGTCTCTTTTACAAGCAAAAAGATTGAATTTAATTAACGATGATGAATATCAAACCTGCATACACCCTAATATTATTCTGCTTTTTTAGCCAAGTCTTATTTGCTCAAGTAAAACTTTCCAAAACCGATATGGTTAAATGGAATTTTAAACAATTGGCTATAAATAAGAAACTATTACAAAAGGGGAATACAGTATTGAAACCTGCATATAATCAATTGCTTCATGACGCAGACAGTCT
Source organism: Chitinophaga pinensis (assembly GCA_943372225.1). GTDB lineage: Bacteria > Bacteroidota > Bacteroidia > Chitinophagales > Chitinophagaceae > Sediminibacterium > Sediminibacterium pinensis_L. Next base: position 35,522 of record CALRXV020000006.1, read on the forward strand.
GCTGGGTTACAAGCCAGTAAGCGTTATGCAAAAAAAGGATATTCCCCCAAGCGGCAACAAACATGATTATATGAGTTTGGCTCCCTATTGGTGGCCCGATCCTAGCAAACCCAATGGTCAGCCCTATATTAGAAAAGACGGTGAGGTAAATCCTGAAGTAAAAAACTACCCTGACAAAGAGCAAATGCCCAAGCTTTGTGAGAATGTAAATACTTTGGCATTGGCCTATTACTATTCTGATAATGAAAATTATGCCAAACACGCTGCTAAACTTATGCGAGTTTGGTTTTTAGATACAGCTACTAGAATGAATCCAAACTTGAATTTTGGTCAAGCTGTAAAAGGCATTACCAATGGTAGGGCAGAAGGAGTGATTGATACCAGACAGTTTATTTATGCTTTAGATGCATTAAAACTAATAAGGAATTCTGGGCATTGGACTACAGATGATCAAAAAGGATTGCAATCTTGGATGAGTGAATTTCTTGTTTGGCTCAGAACAAGTAAAATTGGAACAGATGAAATGAATACCAAAAACAATCACGCTGTTTGGTTTGATGCACAAACACTTGCCATTGCTATTTATGTAGATAGTTTAGACTTAGCCAAAAAAATCATAGCAGTATCTAAAGCTAGATTAGACAAACAAATGGATGCAAATGGATTCTTCCCCCTTGAACTAGAACGAACTACTTCTCTCCATTATTCCGTATTTATTTTAAATGCATTTAATGTAATAGCCGAATTATCAGAACAAATTGGGGTTGACTATTTTAATTCAACAACCAGTTCTGGTAAATCCTTGAAAATGGCTTTTGAGGCCATTATGCCCTATTTGATGCAAGAAAAAACATGGACTTATCCTCAAATCAAACCATTTGCTTATACAGACGCCTTCCCATTAATTCTTTCAGCAGAAAGAAGGTATGGATACAAAGGTTCAATGACAACACTAAGTAAATTATTAAAGGCTGATTTGACAAGTTTGCAGTTAAACCTATTATGATCAACCATTATTGCTTCTGCTTTTCTATTAAATGACCAATTTGGAATAAAAACGTTGTAATAATATCTGCATATTACAGAGTTGCTGAATAATTAATCTAGGTTTAAAAAATTCATGAAAACAACATCAAAGTTGCTATTTCTCATGTAACCTTTTCTATTTTTAAAGTCTAAGTATTATCCTAAATAGTAACTTCTAAAGTTTTATAAGTAGGTATGAAAAAATCACGTGTTTTATTAGCTTTATTCTTTTTAGTTTCTAACGTTTTGTTGGCGCAAAAAGATAAAAAAACCAACATTCTTTTTATTGCAGTTGATGACCTGAAACCTGAATTAGGTAGTTATGGGAATAAGATGGTTAAAACACCCAATATTGACCGCTTAGCAAAGATGGGTACTGTATTTCAAAGGAATTATTGCCAACAATCAGTATGTGGTCCAACTAGAGCTAGTCTAATGACGGGTATGAGACCAGATGTTACAAAAATATGGGACTTGAAAACGCAAATGCGAGATATGAACCCTGATATTGTTACACTACCTCAATACTTAATTACGCAGGGTTACAATACTTGTGGTGTTGGTAAAATATTTCATCCAAGTAGTGCAATTAAAAAGATTGACCCTTTGTCATGGAACACGCCTTATTTGTTTGACACTGACGATGATTATCCCAACGGTATGGGTAAACCAGCAAACAGGTCATATCAAAAGCCTGAAACAAAAGCTTATTTTTTGACTAAGGAAAAAGTGAAACGTGAAAAAACAGATGATGATGATGAAAGTCCAACTACTGTAAAAGGACCATCTACTGAATGTATTGATGTTCCAGACAATGCCTATGAAGATGGAGTTGTTGCTCTTCAAGCTAAAGAACAGATCACTAAATTTTCTAAGGAGAATAAGCCCTATTTTATGGCTGTAGGGTTTCACAAACCACATCTACCGTTTGTAGCACCTAAAAAATATTGGGACTTGTATAATAGAGCTGATATGCCTATTGCTCCATTTCAAGAACATTCTAAAGATGGACCACTAATTGCTTATCATAAATCTGGTGAATTGAGAAATTATCCTGACATACCTGAAAATGCAACTATGGCTCCTGAGTTATTAAGGATTGGCTTGAAAAAGGAAAAGCAACAAGAATTAATTCATGGATATTTTGCAGCTATCTCCTATATGGATGCTCAAGTTGGAATCTTGTTGAATGCCCTAGATTCTATGGGTGCACTCGAAAACACAATTATTGTTTTATGGGGTGATCATGGATGGCATTTGGGAGATCATGACTTGTGGGAAAAGCATACAAATTTTGAACAAGCCACCAGGGCGCCTTTAATTTTTGCTGCACCAAAAATGAAGCCTGGTTATACGAATTCTTTATCTGAGCACGTTGATATTTTTCCAACTATTTGCGATCTAGCTGGAGTTCCTGTTCCAACTTGGTTAGATGGTAAATCATTAAAGCCAATCATTCAAAATAAGCAGGAAAAGGTAAAAGAGTATTCAGTTAGTCAATATCCAAGAAAGTTGAATAAGGAAGAGATGAAAAAAAGCGGGTTTGAGAATAATAAAATAATGGGATATAGTTTAAGAACAGATAAGTATAGGTATACAGTTTGGATGAACGATTTTACAAGTAAAGATGAGTTTAATGAAAAGAAAGTTTATGCAACAGAAATGTATGATTATGTTAAAGACCCATTAGAAAAAGTAAATGTGGTTAACGATAAAAATTATGCTGCTGTATCAAAAGAGATGTCTACTAAAATGACTGCATTTTTTAAAGCGCAAGTAAAAAAATAGTTCATGAGGAAAAGTATATATCTATTTACATTTATTATTGGTTCATGTTCCTTTTTGAATGCTCAACAAAAAGCCAAACCCAATATTTTATTTATTGCTATTGATGACTTAAAACCCATTTTAGGATGTTATGGGAATAGTCAAATTAAGACCCCAAATATTGATAGATTGGCAAAAATGGGAACCGTTTTTTTGAATAACTATGTTCAACAAGCGGTATGTGGCCCTACAAGGGCAAGTTTAATGACAGGGAAAAGGCCAGACTATACCAAAATTTGGGATCTTAAAACAAAGATGCGTGATGTGAATCCGGATATTTTAAGTTTGCCTCAGTATTTAATTTCACAAGGATATACTACTCAAGGTATTGGTAAGGTTTATGATGTTAGGTGTGTTGATAAGGATATTGACAAACCATCTTGGAGTGTTCCTTTTTACAAAACAGATAGCAAGTACTATGGTTCTTATGGAGAACCGGCTGAAGGAAGGTATCAATTGCCTGAAACTAAAGCGCTTGCAGCAAAATATGTAAATGAATATCTTGCTCTTGGTAAAACTAAAGCTGAAGCCAATCAATATGCGGAATCAAAAATTAAACCTGCAGTTGAAAGTGCTGATGTAGCAGATTACGCCTACAATGATGGAGCTAATATTTTGCAAGCAAAAGATATTTTGGCAAAACTTAGTAAAAGTGATCAGCCATTTTTCTTTGCTGTTGGAATTGCAAAGCCTCACTTGCCTTTTGTGGCGCCCAAAAAGTATTGGGATTTATACAAAAAGGAAGATATGCCAATTGCTAAATTTCAAGAGCAAACTTCGAATCCTGTGGATGTTGCGTATCATAATGCTGGAGAATTGAGAGGTTATTCTGATATTCCACCACTTTTATCTTTCACAGATCAAAAATCTTATGGTTTGACCCTGCCAGTTGATAAGCAAAAAGAATTGATTCAAGGTTATTATGCGGCAATTTCATACACAGATGCAAATGTTGGTGTTTTATTAAATACTTTAGATTCATTAGGTCTTACTAAGAATACAATTGTTGTATTATGGGGAGATCATGGTTGGCATTTAGGAGACCATAACCTTTGGTGTAAGCATTCGAATTTTGAAGAAGCAACTCATGCACCTTTAATTATTTCTGCACCTGGATTTAAACCTGCAGCAACCAAAGCACTTACCGAACACGTTGATATATTTCCAACTTTATGTGATTTGGCTTCAGTTAATATTCCTAATCAATTAGATGGTAAAAGCTTGTTACCATTAATGAAAAATCCAAATTCTTCTGTTAAAGAATATTCTGTAAGCCAATATCCTAGAAGTAATGCATCAGCTGAAAATGAAAGACTTGGTTATGCTGATGCAAATGCTATGGGTTATTCAATTAGAACTGGCCAATTTAGATATACAATGTGGTTAAAAGATGGATTCAGAAGTACTCAGTCATTTAATGAAAAATTAGTTATTGGTATTGAGTTGTATGACTATAAAAAGGACCCGCTTGAGACAAAGAATGTAGTAAATGAGAAAGACTATACATCAATTAGTAAGGAGATGTATGGTAAAATGCTAAGCTATTTTTTATCTCAAATATCAAATAAATAGTTCTTCAATAATTGGGTTTAGTTTTTAAATCAATTGAAATGAAAAGAAATCTGCTGTATTTAATTTTACTTGTTTGTGTGTTAAAAAGCAATGCTCAAGTAAATTCTAAAACTGATGTAAAGTCAAATGTCACCAAAGCTAAAAAATCAAAACCTAATATCATATATATACTTGCTGATGATTTAGGAATTGGTGATGTAAGTGCTTATGGATCTGATAGTAATCATACACCAGTGATTGATCAGTTGGCTAATACAGGTATGAGATTCAATCATGCGTATACTGCTCCTTTGTGCGGTCCTTCTAGAGCATTAATTCTAACCGGAAGGTATGCTTTTAGAACAGGCGCTGTAAACCAAGACATGTGTGGCAATTTAAAGCCAGCTGATGAAATTATGATTCCATCAGTTTTAAAATCTGCAGGTTATGTTACTTCAATGACTGGAAAGTGGGGGCAGCTTCCATTAAATCCTTCTGATTTTGGTTTTGATGATTATATCAGGTTTAAAGGAAGTGGTGTTTATTGGAGTCAAGAAAAAGCCAAAGCAGAAATCTATACAGAGAATGGAGTTGATAAAGAGTTAGGCAAAAACTATATGCCAGATTTAATGCATACACATATGGTAAACTGGCTGTCTGCAAATAAAAACAAACCATTTTTCTTGTATTATTCTCTAGTTCAAGTTCATGGACTAATACAAGCTACACCAGATAGTAAACCCGGTAGTAATTTATATGCAGACAATATTGCTTATATGGATAAGCTAGTTGGGAAATTGCTAAAAACACTTGATAGTTTGCATTTGAGAGATAATACTTTAATTGTATTTATGGGGGATAATGGATCTGCTGGGCAATATGCAAAAAGGGCAACCATTGGAGGTAAACAACTTAGTGGTAAGAAAGGTGAAATGCTAGAATGTGGAGGGTTGGTTCCAGCTATCTTTAATTGGCCAGGTAAGATTAAATCAGGTCAAGTGACTAATACTCTAATTGATGCTAGTGATTTATTACCAACATTTGCTGAGGTTGGTGGTGCAACATTGCCTACTAAAAACGTATTAGATGGACAAAGTTTTTTACCCCAACTTCTTGGAAATAAAGGTAAACCCAGAGATTGGATTTTTTGTGAATTGGGTAATAAATGGTTTGTAAGAGAAGAGAAATGGAAATTAAATAGAGAAGATGAGTTATTTGATATGTCAAATTCACCATTTGAAGAAAAACTAGTTACAAATTATGCTAATAATAAAGAGGCTACAGAGGCCCACAATAGATTAAAAAATGTTTTGGCAAATTTAAACCCTGCTGCAGGTATTTTAGACGATGCTGATGGCAGTGGTAGACATGGGTCTAAAGTAAAAGAAAGAGAAGCTAAAAAAAATAACATTGAAAACGAAGGAAAAAAGAAGAAAAATGTAAATAAAGCTGACGGTGATTAAGTTTAATCATGTTAATAGTTTGTTGCATATGAACTTGTTGCGTTAAACTAAACTGTTCATTTATCATTAACTAAATTTAGTTTATATGTATTTATTGTAATTCTCGAATTGACTGATCAAAATTGGGTTGATTTAATGGAAAAGAGTCCAACGCGGCCGTGCTACCCAATTTTTGAGGATTCTATTATATCTAATCTTATTCATAGCGAGTATCTTCATCAAGGTTTAAAGCCTGATTATTAATATGAAGAATCTGCTATCTGGAATTTCCAAAGCAAATGGCGCCTTATTAGAAGATGCTGAATTAAATACTGTTTTAAGTAAACTAGTTTCTGTTTTAGGAGCTTCTACCAATGTAGATAGGTGTTATATTTTCACCAACAAATTAATTGATGATCAACTGTTTTTGGATTATACCCATGAATGGTGCAAAGAGGGGATAGAACCTCAACTTGGGAATCCAATGCTGAGTAATATCAGTTATGAAATGGTGCCAGGTATTTATGAAGAATTGTCTAGTGGAAGACATATATATGGAATGGTGGCAGATTCACAAAATGCCTATTTCAGAGAGGCCATGGAAGCGCAAGGTATTTTGTCTTATTTGTTTGCTCCAATATTTTGTAATACCTATTTCTGGGGTTGGATGGGTTATGACGATTGCACCAATGGCAAGATTTGGGAGTCAGAAGAAACAGACGCTTTGTTTTCAGTAGCCAATAATATTGGATTAAGACTTACAAGAGAAAATGCAGAATATGAAAACAAACAGGTTTTAGAGCGATTTGATCTTTCTGTAAAAGGTTCACAACAAGGTTTATGGGAATGGGATATAGCCAAAAACAAGCTAAATTATTCTGTGATTTTCATGGAAATGATTGGCTATCAGCATTATGAATTTGAGCATACTTATGAAAATTGGAAAAATCGAGTTCATCCCAATGATTATCCAATTGTTGAAATTGCTTTGAATGCCTATCTTAAAAAGCAACTACCTTCTTATTCTTCTGAATTTAGATTACTTCACAAAAATGGTTACTATGTTTGGGTTAGAGGGTCTGGAGTAGCAAAATGGGATGAAAATGGAAACCCCATTTATATTGTAGGATCGCATTTAGAAATATCTCAACTAAAATATCAACAAGAATATTTAGAAGTTCAAAGAAATGAGTTCAATTTGCTTTTGAATAGTTTGGGTGAAGCGGTTTTTAGGTTAAATAGTGAAAATCAAATTACATTTTTAAATAACTATTGGAAAGAAATTTCAGGACATGACACCAGGGAAAGCATGTTAAAAGAAATTGATTCTTTTTTCCTTGATGAAGATGTAAATGCTATTAAAGAAAATATTAGCAAACTTAAATCTGTGGCTTCACAGCGCAGCTTTATTGAGGTTAGGTTAAAACATGCAAAAGGTTATAGGCGATGGGTTCAAATGGTTGTAAAAGAATTTGGCGACCCTGGTGAGAATGATTATTTTATTGCAGGTAGTATTATTGATGTTCATGACAAAAAACTGGCTTTTGAAAAAGAAAAAGAATTGGCCGATTTAAAATCAAGTTTTGTTTCTCTTACCTCACATCAGTTCAGAACCCCACTAACAGTAATTTATTCAAATATTGAATTAATAGAATTCTACTCGCAAAATGTAGCGCCTGATTTATTCAAAAAAATTCTAAAATCTGCCGGACAGATCAAGGGTGAAGTAGACCGCATGATAGAATTAATGAATAATATTTTGTTGGTTGGAAGATATGATTCCAACCAATTGCAATTCAATTTAAAACATGTCTATTTGTCGCCTTTAATTGATTCAATAGTTAAGACTTATTTTTCAAACGAACCAGATAAAAGGAAAATAATTGTTAATGATAAAGCAAGACATACAAAGGTCTCCGTTGATGAAATGTTGTTTACCCATGTTTTGACCAATATAATTTCCAATGCCTTTAAGTACTCATCTGGTTCAGTTAACCCAGAACTAAATATTACAGAATTGTCTGGAAAAGTAGAAATCAGGGTTATTGATAGGGGTATTGGCATTCCTAAAGATGAATTAGAAAAGGTCTTTAACTCTTTTTATAGGGCTACAAATACCATCAATTATATGGGTTCTGGATTGGGGTTGGTAGTGGCAAAACAATTTATGGAATTGCATAATGGTTCAATTTCACTAGAAAGTGAGCTAGGTAAAGGTACCACAGTCATACTCTCTCTCCCCCTATCCTAGTTAATTTTGCTATCTTCACAGAAATATCCGGTTCCCTCCGGGCTGCTAGTTTCTGTAAAACATGTACAAAGCCAATTTTAAAAAAATCCCGGGAATAGTTTTAAAGACCCTTTTCTGGGTTGCTGTTTCTTTGGTTGGCTTATTGGTGTTGGTATGGATATTGATCCGTTTTCAATTTGTTCAGGATTATGCCAAGAATAAGGCAGTAACTTATTTAAACCAAAAATTGGGAACCAAGGTTTCCATTGGCGGTTTAAGTATAGATTTTCCCAATAGGGTAGTTTTGAAAAATTTTTATTTTGAAGACCAGCAAAAAGACACTTTACTTTCTGGGGAAAGGTTTCTGATAGACATATCCATGCTGGGTTTAATCAATAACAGAGTTGCTATAAGTAATCTGGAACTTGAAAATGTGCATGCCAATATTTTGCGTAATAAACCAGACTCCGTTTTCAATTTTGAATATATAGCCAAAGCATTTGAGTCTAATTCAGAGAAATCAAAAATACCCAAAGACAGTTCGGCTCCCATGATTTTTCAAATGGGTGCTGTGCAATTAAAAAATCTGCAATTCAGATTTAAGGACCAATTTGCAGGAATTGATAGTAGGGTTTCTCTTGGGTTATTGAAAACCAATATCAAGAAAATTGCCCCAGAAGCTTCTAAATATTCTACAGGCCCATTAGAACTAAATCAAGTTTTGGTAACTTATGTAGACTCAAGCGCTGTTTTATCTTCTAATCTGCAAATGGAAGAAATAAAGTTGCATGTTGGCGAAATAGATTTACATAATTTATTGATTCCTATCTATCAATTAAAACTGAATGGAGCAAATATTGCTGTGAAATTGGGAAAGCAAAATAAAATTTCACAAGCATCTCAAGTAAATAAAACTGATACTTCTAAAGCACCATTCTGGCAATTGATGGCCAATAATATTGACTTTACCAATGCTAATATTCAATTTGATGATGAACAGCATCCCAAACAAAAAACCGGGTTGGATTATTTTCACATCAATGTTACTGATTTGAATCTTCACGCAGATAGTTTAGATCTGTCAGGAAATGGCTACGCGGGTAAGATTCAGCAACTACATTTTAAGGAGCAATCAGGATTGTCCATATTAGAATTAGGAACACAGTTTGCTTATTCCAATAAGGAAACATTTTTGAAAGGGTTTCATCTGAAAACTAATAGGACTCAGGTACAAACTGATCTTTTGCTGCAATATGATTCGCCAGCATCTTTGGCTAAAGAAATAAGTGCTTGCAAAGTTAATTTGAATTTGAAAGATAGTAAACTAGCCGTCTCAGACCTTCTATTGGTAGTTCCTGACTTAAATAAACAGTTGTCTAAACAGCAAAGCATGGTAATAAATGCAGGGGCAATTGTAAATGGAAGTATTGGCAATTTAAATATTACTGATTTTCATGCAAGCGGGTTTGGAAAAACATCTATGCAAATGAAAGGGCGTATTACTGGCCTGCCTAATTTTGAAAAAACCTATTTTCAACTACCCTCCATTATTCTGTTAACCAGTAGGAAAGATATATTACAAGTTTTGCCTGCAAAAACCCTTCCTGCAAATATCACAATTCCAGAAACTATTAAGGTTGCAGGTAGTTTAAATGGAAGCATGCAATCTTTTGGAACTAAGTTAAAAGCTATTACAAGTTCTGGTAATTTGGGCTTGAATGCTTTGCTTTCCCTAAACAAAAAAAGTTATGACGTAAGTTTAAATTTAGACAGATTTGATTTGGGTAAACTACTTCAAAAAGATAGTTTGTTGGGAAAAATTTCTATGCAAGCCCAAGTGAAAGGTGTTGGGTTTGATTATAAAACTTTAGTTGCAGATACAAAAGCAACTTTACAGGAATTTCAATTGAAGGGGTATAATTATCAGAACTTATTGATAGATGCAAAAGCTGATCATGGAAATTTTCAAATCAGTTCTCTTATAAACGACCCGAATATCCAGTTTAATTTACAGGCAAATACCAATTTTAAAAAAGGATATCCTGATTTGAAATTAGATCTATTATTAGATACCATGAATTTCAAAGCCCTGCATTTTACAAATGACAGTTTTGCACTCCATGCAAAATTAAAAGTTGATTTTTCTAATACTAATCCTGATTCCTTAGAAGGGGAAGCTTTTATAAGCCAGATTAAGTTTTCACGTGGTTGGCATCATTTTTCAACTGATACTGCAAGAATAAAAGCTAGTATTGAAGGTCTTGAAAATCATTTGACTTTATTTTCTAAACCTTTAATTGCTGACTTGCTAGGAAAATATCGTTTAACAGAATTGCCTTTAGCGCTGCAGCATAGTATCAATAAGTATTATCAATTAAAGGGCTTTAAAGACACGGCATTTACTGCCCAGGATTGGAGGGCTAGTTTTCAGTTTAGAACTTCACCAATTGTTTTACAGTTCATGCCTGAATTAAAGGGAACAGATACCATGGGTGCTACCATGCATTTTGTTTCTGATAAGAATCTAATGGACCTTCAATTAGATGCACCTCTCATTCAATATGATGGCAATAGAATTAGGAAATTACATGCAAATCTGGGTACTGGTGAGACTGCAATCAACTATCATGTTGGTTTTGAAAATGCTGCTCTAAAGAATTTTTTGTTAAATAATGCAACTTTAAACGGTTCCATATTGGACAATACTGTTTATGGAAACATTATTTTTAGAAATAAGATAGCCGAAAAAATCTATCAACTTTCTTTATCCATGAAACAACAGGGAAAAGGATTAAAGTTTCATTTAAATCCTGACAGTTTGTTATTGAATAAACAAAGCTGGCAAGTAGACCCATTAAACGCAATCACTTATGATTCTTCAGGTTTGTTGATCAGGAACCTATTACTTCAACACAAAGACCAGTCTATATCTGTAAACAATAGAGAAAATATTGCTAGTTCCCCAATTGATCTTGCTTTTAATAATTTTAGCATTAGGACTATTACTGATATGATTCGGCAGGATTCTATTGGTGCTGAAGGTGTAATCAATGGCCAAGCAATTATTAGAAATGCTACTACAAAACCTGTTTTTACTTCTGATATTTCTATTGCTGGTTTCGCCTTTGATAAAAGAACTATAGGCAACCTTCAAATAAAAGTAGATAATGAAACTGCCAATAGATATAAGGCTGATATTGTACTAACTGGGGATGCCACCCATGCAAGTGTAAATGGATTTTATGATGTTGGCGATGGCAATATGGATCTTAGGCTCTTAATGGATAGTTTGAGTATGACCAGTATTATCCCTTTTTCCGCAGGACATATAAGGGATGCTGGAGGGGGCATGCAAGCCAATCTGCATTTGACAGGTAATTTGGAGAAGCCACACCTCAATGGTGATTTTCAATTTGAAAAAGCTTTTGTAATTCCAACTATGTTGGGACAAAAATTTCAATTAGAAAATGAAAAAATACTAATAACTGATAATGGGTTGCATTTTGACCATTTTACCCTGACTGATACACTTGGCAAAAAAGCTGTTTTAGATGGGAATATTCAAACTGCCGATTTACGAAATTTTGCTTTGGATCTTGGTCTGGAAGCAAATGATTTTAATTTGATTAATTCTACCCAAGCAGATAATCAATTGTTTTATGGCAAATTAAATATGGACGCAAATATCAAGTTAAAGGGTAGTTTGGAGAACCCCGAATTGAATGCTACACTAAGGGCCAACAAACTAACTGATTTAACGGTGGTTCTTCCTAGTAGTGATCCCGAATTACAAAGTAGGGAAGGTGTTGTAAATTTTATTGATACCAAAAAACATACCGATAGTTCTTATCAAGTTAGCCTTTCAGATACCCTAGTTCAAAAGTTATCTTTAATGAAAGGGCTTAATCTAAGCGCCATTATTGAAACTGATACTTCGGCCAATTTTACACTGGTTATTGACAGCAGAACAGGAGATGCACTTACCGTTAGGGGTAAGTCCAGTCTTTCTGCAGGAATGGACCAAAGTGGTAAGTTAAGTCTTACAGGTTTGTATGAGGTTCAAAAAGGCTCGTACCAAATTTCATTTAATCTGCTTAAAAAGAAATTTGAAATTGTAAAAGGTAGTACCATTACTTGGACGGGTGACCCCATGAGTGCTATTGTAGACATAAAAGCAATGTATACCACCAAGGCTTCACCTATTGATTTGGTAGAATCAGAATTAGGGGGGCTTACCAATACAGAGTTAAACAAGTATAAACAGCGTTTGCCAGTAGAAGTCTATTTAATCATGAAAGGAGATCTACTAAAGCCCCAGATTAGTTTTGATGTCATTATTCCTGAACCAGAAGCTTCTAAATGGCCAGTTGTAGAAGACAAGCTTACACAATTGAGGCTAGATGAGTCTGAAATCAACAAGCAAGTTTTTGCGCTATTAATTTTAGGTAGGTTTATTGGGGAAGATATTACCCAAAATAATACAGGTACTACTACAACTGGTACTATGATGCGCCAAAGTGTAAGTGGTATTCTAACAGATCAATTAAACAAAGTAGCTAGCGGATTAATAAAAGGAGTTGATATAAATGTTGGTATAGAATCACAGGATGATTACTCATCAGGAACGGTTCAAACTAGAACAGACTTGCGTGTTGGTTTGTCCAGAACCATGAATAATGATAGAATTAAGGTAAATGTGGGTACTAACGTTCCAATAGAAGGTGGAAGCTCGGCTTCAAACGCGTCTATGATTGCTGGTGACGTTACAGTTGACTATCTTTTAAGTAAAGATGGTAGGTATATGCTGCGTACTTATAGTAAGAATAGTTATGAAGGTGTAATTGAAGGGCAAATTATTGAAACTGGACTTACATTTGTAATTACCCTTGAATATGATCATTGGAGAGAGATTTTCAAAAAGAAAGCTGCATCTGAAAAAGAAGCAAAGAATAAAAAGCAATCGGAACCTAAATTGGTTCCCAAACAATGAGGCAAAGGGACAATATATTATTTTTAGGGCTTTTGATGCTGCTATTTTCTTGCAATGTAACCAAGAATTTGCCTGATAATGAGACCTTGTACAAAGGTTCTAAGTTTGAGATTGTAAAAGCAAATGATACCATGAAATTGGATATCAATGATGCCAAAGAAGAGTTGGCTTCATTGATTAGGAAAAAGCCCAATGCCAATCTTTTTGGATACCCTTATAAGTTAGCCGTATACAATATGATGGGTGAGCCAAAAGGAAAGGGTTTGAGCTATTGGATTAAAAATAAGATAGGGGAGCCACCTGTTCTTGGAAGTGGTATTGACATCAATAAAAATGTGGCAATATTAGAGAATAGATTGGAAAATCGTGGTTTTTTTGGATCAACAGTTACGGTAGACACCACAAAACGCAATAAAGAATTAAAAGTAGTTTATCATGCTTTGGTGCAACCTTCTTACAAAATTAGAAATCTTAAATTCCAATTTGACACCGTATCTGCTTTAGGGAAAGATATTCATGAATTATCACATGCAAGTTTTTTGCAAAAAGGTGGTAGGTATGATTTAGATATGATTAAATCTGAAAGAGTAAGAATTGATGCAGGTTTAAAAGAAAAAGGGATGTACTTTTTTAATCCTGATTTTTTGATTGCAGACGTTGATTCTGCTCTTGGAAATCACCAAGTAGATATGACGCTTAGATTAAAAAAAGAAACACCTACAAAAGCTAAACAGGAATATAGGTTAAATGAAATATTTGTATTTGCCGATTATACAGCAGAAACTGACACTAGTATACAAATTGTTAAACAACAATCTAGATTTTCTAGTGGGTATCATATTTATGACCCACAAAGAAAAGTTAGGTCATCTGTATTTAGAAGAGCATTGGTATTTAAACCTGGGGATTTATACAGTAGAGAAATGCATAATCAATCGCTAAAGCGGTTAGTGAATCTGGGTATGTATAAATTTGTAAAAGCTAGATTTCAAGAAACAGATACAACTAGTCAGCCATCGCTTAATGCATTTTATTATTTAACACCTGCACCTATTAAATCTTTACGAGCAGAAGTTTCAGGATTAACAAAATCAAATAATAGTGCTGGTACAGAAATTTCTTTGACTTGGAGACATAGAAATTTGTTAAGAGGGGCTGAGCAGTTTTCTGTCAAAATTTATGGGGGATCTGAAAAGCAAGTTTATTCCCAGCAACCAACCATTTCTACAAACCGATTTGGGGTTGAGTGGAATTTGATATCACCAAGGTTTATTGGACCTTTTAAATTTAATACCAAGGGAGATTTTACCCCTCAAACAAAGTCTACCATTGGTTATGAGTTCTTTGAAAGAAATACCCAATACACCATGAATTCTGCCAAACTAAGTTTTGGCTATATCTGGAAAAGAGATATTACTCAAGAGCACCGTTTGGACATTCTTTCTTTAAACCTAGTTCAGCCAACTTATATTAATCCGGATTATCAATTAATGTTGGATACCAATATTACTTTGGCTAGAAGTATTGAAAAGCAATTTATTGTTGGCCCTAATTATAACTACAATTACAATTCATTATTGGTAGCAAATAATCGCCCCAATAACTATTTTTTTAACTGGAATATTGACCTCTCTGGGAATTTTATGGGAGCCGTTACTGGGGCAGATATTAGTAATGGTAAGCAAAGAGATTTATTTGGAATTCCGTTTTCACAGTATGTAAAAACGGAAGCGGAATTTAGACATTATCTAAAAATTAGTAAACGCAACACATTGGTTAGCCGCGTTCTTGGTGGAATAGGTTATGCTTATGGTAATAGTACTAACCTGCCTTTTGTAAAAGCTTTCTTTGCAGGTGGAACCAATGATATCAGGGCATTTAGAGCTAGGTCTTTAGGCCCAGGTTCTTATTACGCAGGAAATGCTGCAACCAGTACAGTATCATTGCCTGACCAACCAGGTGACCTCAAATTGGAACTAAACTCCGAATGGAGATTCAAGTTGTTTTCAGTTTTATATGGTGCCCTATTTGTTGATGCTGGTAATATTTGGACCATCCGGAATGATTCAAGTAGGCCCGGTTCTCAGTTTACTAGTAGTTTTCTCAAGCAATTTGCTGTTGGAGTAGGAACTGGTTTGCGTGTAGACGTAAGTTATTTTGTACTTCGTTTAGACTTCTCAATACCTGTTAGAAAACCATTCTTGCCAGAAGGTAGCCGTTGGGTATTTAATAAAATTGCCTTTGGCGATGATGAATGGGTAAAACAGAACCTCATTTTTAACCTAGCAATTGGCTATCCCTTCTAGCAATTTGGTCTTGTTGAATTATTCTTTATTCTTGATTTGGGGCCAATTCTTTTCTGCTTTTTCAATTAATTCAGATTGATTTTTTTTCCAGAATTCTTGAACTTTTAAATTGTAGTTGAAATACAATTTTTCATTTACAAGGGTCCAGGTCTCAATTTTTGTTGGTGCTTTGTGTCCATTACCATCAGAACAACCATAGGCACAATAACCGCCAAATTGGGGGGCATATTTTTCTGGGTTCATTGTAAAGAGTTTTAGATTTGATTCGCTAGAAAAGAACCAATCTGCATCTTTCCACCTTGTTTTGATTAAACTATCTCCTAATACAGGCTTTTGTTCTAAGTGAAAGGCAACCACATCATAACCTTGAATGGCTTTACCATCTTTTATAAAAATCTCTGATTTTTGAGATTGAACAGATCCGATGGCCATTAAAAAAGAGAAAAATAGAATTAGTTGTTTCATTTTTTACAGTGAAGACGAGTCATTTGCCTATAACTTACAATTCATTTAAAATAATTTGATTGTTTATTATTATAAGTCATTTGATTTTGTAGTTCAATGAAATATTTAAAAGAAATGTTTTTGTTATCACTGCAATTCATTAATGCGCTTTTTAATTTCTGTTTTTTTCTCAATTGACATGGTTACATTAGTATGCGCATCTAAATGATTTGACATTTCACATATCTGTTCTGTTTGCAACTTAAATCGTTTGCACAAAATGCAAATTGCCAAGTGCAGATTTAATTTAAGAGATTTAATGATTGACAATTTGTTCTCTTCCTTTAATGAAACTAGATAAGTGGCCTCTTTGCAACTGATCATGAAATATTTTTTCATATTCGTTTTCTTTAGTTGATTAAATCCCAATCCAATTTTTTTCAAGACAGGATCTTAGTTGGAGTTTGGCTCTATGTATTAATACCCAATAATTAGATGAAGTGATTCCTAATATTTGGCAAATTTGGTCTGAGTCAAAATCCTCCATATATTTTAAAACAAATACTTGTTGTTGTAGCTCTTTAAGTTTCTGTTTGCACTTAGTAAATACCTGATAAAATTCTTTTTTCTCTATATGAGCCATGCCATTTATCCCCCAGTCATTTGGTTGTTTTTCAGAAGTCCAATGGTCTTCTGAATTAAAATAAGTATCTGTTTCATCTTTGTCACTACTTACAAAATTTCCATGATTCTTTCTGTAATGGTCAATTATTTTGTTTTTGCAAATTGCAAAAAGCCAATTTTTTTCAGATGCTTCTGCTTTATAGGTCTCCCTAGCTTTCCAAGCACTTAAAAAGGTTTCTTGAACTAGGTCTTCCGATATATTGCTATTGTTTATCCTTATTTGACAAAATGCATATAGTTGATCTGCATAATTGTCAATCCATTTTTTCGGGTCCAGTTGATATCTTATTTCCATATAATGACTTATTCTGTAAACTAAGTTTTTTTGATAAAAATAGTTTTCAATGCCAATCTTTTTGTAAAGTCTTTATTAGAATTGTATTTGCTTTTAACATCTGCATACCATCTTTTAATTTCATATAAGGTATTTTCATAGTCTTATGATTGATGCTACTAATCTTTTGTAAGTATCTCCAGTGTAGGATAATCTCTTTCCAGGCAAAAAATAAACTATGTTTTGGATCATAAATGTGGGTAGGTTCACTCCCAGCTCCATTTAGTTCAATAATTGAAAATTTGTTTCCTTTACATAGATCTTCCCAATTATCATATCGCATGTCTATTCTGCCAAAATAAAAATCAGGAATTTGCTTGCACAAGCCATCAATGAAAGAAGTTAATTCTGCATTTATGCGATTGCTATAATCCAAAAATTTTGCCCCTCTTGCATGATTGCCATAGGGGACCATTATTTCAACCTCCCCTTTTTTTAAAATTTTTTCCAATAAAGAGGGTTCTTCTTTTGTTAAAAATGGAATTTGAAGAATATGTCTTGGATCTTCACTGAGTAGTTTCTTAATTGAATCACAACCATTCCCGGTAATTGTAAGAAATTCTTTGCCAACTATACCAGAAATAAAGCCCGTTTTTTCTCCCGGATATCTTACATAGAATATACCAACTTCTTTTTCAAGTGATATAAATTCTTGGATTAAAAAATCTAGCGAGGACCTTTTTGCGTAATCCTGTAATTCAATATTATTCAATATTTTTTTTACACCCATTCCTCTCATTCCAATATCCGGTTTGGCTATTAGTGGAAATGATAAGGCAGATTCTAAAAGACCTTCTTTGATATATTCCCAGTTTGTTCCAGCCTTAATTAAAATTGTTTTTGGATAAGTATTATTAGGTAATTGGTCATAAATTTCTTTTTTACTCTCCATTAAAAATCCACCATTAGTTATTTTTGGGTTTGCAGTATTGATAAAAAATGCACTACCTGTTTTAATAGATTGAAATAACCAAAAGGGATAAATTGGACCATATAATGCATGGAATGGCCAGTATTCCCAATGGAATAGTCTAATAAACAAAGGGTGGCTTTTAATTATTTTAAACATTTGATTTATTTTGCATGGTAACTGGTTCTGTTTCCCAAATTATTTCATGGAAATTTCCTTGCTTGAGATCTTGATAATTAATAGAAGCACTTGTTTCACTAATATTTAAACAGGTTATACTAACTGTTGAAATGCCATCTTCTCTTTCTAGTATAAAATTTTCTTTTTTATTCTCAAAGGGCTTTGATTGGTGTAGTTCCAAAACTGTTAGTTTATTTATTTTATTGTGATTTAATTTTAACCAGTTTTGAAAATAAATATTCCTTCTTTTTCTTACATCTTTGTCATATAAAGTACAACTACTCCAAATATGTGATTCAAAACTATTTAACTCCTTAACGTACTTTTGACTTCCGTCCCAATTGCATTCAAATAAGCCCGTATTTGTTTTTAATATCAAAGTAAAAGGTTCTATATTTTCTAAATCTATTGTTTGAAACCCCAATAAAATATTCTTTTGTTTTACAATTGATAAAAAAATAATTCCTCTACTTTTTTTATATGGTGGTTTTGAAATATGTTTTTCAAAGGCACCGTTTAATAGTACAGCTGCATTACTATTATTTTTAAAAGCAATCCATGATCCACCAGCAGATCCGTCTATAGGGTACCAAATGCCATCAATTTTATAAGCACTATTATTTGCTATTTGAGCTACTGGTCTACTCTTATGCTCGTCCCTATTGGAACAAATGATACATCCAGATGCAGTTGGAATATACGTTACTGTGCACATTGGCTTTTTTTGTATTTAAGTGTAGAAGCTGCTACTCCAAATGAATCTGGTAAATTCAAATTAGTTAGTTCTTTTAGGCCAATTCTAATTAAGGCCATATGATGTACACAATGTTCTAAATTGTATAGTAATTCTCTATAATAATTAGTGTCTAGGCAGCAATCTAAATTTTGATCTTGGTCTAATTGAAAAGAAAGAATTAGTTTTTTGTCAGGAATTTGTATTGAATTAATAAGCATTCTAATTTCAACAATAGCTTGTTCCTTATTAGTTTCTAATAAAATATCTCTCTGTCTTTTCTCATAACAAATTAAACCAGTTTCATATCCTGTTAAGAGTTCTTTGAAAAGCTCCATGATATGCCTACAATGTTGACCTATGGTAGCACCAGACAATTGCAAACAAGGTTGTTTGTATGTTAATTCAGTTATATGTTCAATAGTTTCGGTTAACTCTAATAATGTATTTCTAATGGGATTTGTTACATCCATTTTTGTTTACTTTTTGATTGTGATAACGTTAAGTGTAACGCGCACTTGATCAGAAAGAGTTAAACTATTTGCACCAATTCTAAAATCAGATCTATTTATTTGAAACTCTCCGTGAAATTGATAGCCAGATATAGCAGGTGTTGCACTGAATTCAAAACTGATTTGACTTGCAAGTCCCCTAATATATAGCTCTCCTTCAAAAACATAATAACCATCATGTTCTGAACGTGAGATTCTGGTAGAAGTTAAGTATATAGCCGGATATTTTTCGGTGTAGAAGTAGTCTTTTTCTCTTAAGTGCCTGTCACGCTTTTTATTGTTTGTATTAATGCTTGCTGCAGCAATTGCCATTTCAAACCTGGCATTCCCAAGTTTGGAAGGGTTAAATTGAATATTTCCTCTAATTCCCGTAAAATTACCTTCTACCCAGAATCCAAAATTCTTGATATTAAAAGCTATTTCTGATCCTTTATCTACAGGTAAATAATTTTGTGTAAACGCACAATTACTTAACAATAAGAATAATAGAATAAAATAATTACGGTTCATAGTTTATTGAATGTTAGCTGATCCAAATAGGTGGTTGAATTGCTGACAATGCACCAATGCAAATTTGAAATCTTGTATATTTACATTGCTATCAATGGTATATACTTGTGTTCCATTAATAGATTTCAACTTCCCCAAATCTATGAAATTTATGGGTTGAATTTCTTTTGAAAGATAAACATGTAAATCTGGACCATTACTACTTGAAATATCTTCCAAAACAAGGCTTTTCTGATTACTTGAAATGGATAAATAGGCCTTACCTGATACGGATCCAAATGGACCATTTTCAAATTTACCTTTCATACTCAAGCTACTTGTAGGATCAATTTTTTCCATTAATGCATCAGTTGATGTAGCATTTTGTTTGGTACATGCGTTTCCAAAACAGCACAGTACTAAAAAACATAATTTAGAGATTTTCATTGTTATATTTTAAAATGAATAACTAATTCCTATTCCAAAATTGTTTGCTTTGTTTCTGAATCTACTTACTTGTGTTCCATCTGGTGCTATTTGGTAAATGTTGTTAGTATGGTACTCCGTAAATAGAAATTGATAAACCAAACGGATTCCCCAACCTTTTTTAAGTTGATGGTCAAGAAAAAACTCTGAGTTTAAACTACCCTTGTCCAAATCTCCGGTTAATAATAAGTTTACTGTTGTTGGTTTGGCTAAAGATTCTGTTTTAGTATTTCCATTTGAGGTTAAAATGGCGCTAGAACCTCTTCCAAGGCTGATACCCAAAAGGTCAATATTAAAACCGGCACTTAATTTTTGAGTAATTCGATATTTTATATTTGCTGTTGTATTTAATGCAAAAATCAGCGGTCTTTGAACTTGTAAAGTATCCCAATTTTCATAAGACTGACCAGCAAATACAATCAAAAAAGGTATTGTATTTGTTCTTGCAAGATTTGCTGGAGCTGTAGTATAATTAAGTTTATTCCCTATTAAACTTGTAAGCCTAGCCCCAAGACCTAATTCAAGTCTTTGTTTTTTGCCAATTGGCCAGTGATAACTATAACCCAATGAAAGAGATCCTTGATTTTCTCCAATAGTTGTTGAGAATGCAATTTCCTTTCTATTAGGATTCTTATTGTTTTGTGCTATTAATTGGTTTCTTGTATTAATTATTCCAATTAATACCAATAGGATTTTAAATTTATTCCAATACATTATGAAAACCGGTTAATCAAATTCAGTAATTGATTTTTATTTATCCAAGCAAGTATGGTTGAGGAAACAAATACAAGAATAGCATATATAAAAAGCTGTCCACCGTCATCCATCACTACAATTCCTAATTTGCCCAAATGCGAGAAAATTGCTCCAGTCATTAATCCTACCGCAAGGATAGCCCCCAACCCAGTAGTTGCGGGAATTAAAATTGCAATACTGGCAATCAACTCTAATACGCCAATACCTAATCTTCCATAGGGTTCAAGCCCCAAACTGCTAAAAATATATACCGATTCTGGTGCTGCACTGAATTTAAAATAAAGTGTTTGTAGCATAATACCAGAAGCAACAATTTTTAATATCCATATTCCTATCTGTTTCATTTCTATTTTTTTAAGATTGAGCAATTTTTATCTTATTGATTAGTGGAAAATCTTAATCCAATTGGCATTGGCCTTTGTCATTAAATTTGTTTCATCCTTATTCCAATCTTTTAGCGTGTTATTAAAAAACTGATTGTAAAACAAATAGAGTTTGCCATTAACAATTTTGAATGTCTCAGGGTCCACAGATACTTTTTCTCCCTTTGCACCCATTGCATAAGCGCACCACCCACCATATGCAGGTTCATATTTTGCCGGATTGGCCTTAAATGTTTCCTTATTTACTGCTGTTGAAAACCTATATAAAATCCCCAGGTAAACAACTGTCAAATCTTCCTTACCCATACTAGGTTTTTTTTGGGTAAAATAACTTACCGCATCATAGCCTGAAATTGCTATTGAATTTTCGGTATTAAAATGCTGTTTTCGTATTGCATCTTGAGCAAATACACTGGTCTGAATCAGGGTTAGCATTAGTAAAGAATAAATCAGCTTTTGCATGTTTTTTTTGAATGAATACGTGCCTTAGGCCTATTCCTTACAGTTTTTCAAATTTATTTTCGGTTTTGTAGTGGTAATACTACAATAGAATGACAGTTTAAGTTATTTCAAAGCCTAGGCTATTGCCGTTGCTTTGTATGGTATTCCAATGGGGTATTAGCTTCTCCAGAAATACAAATACCAAGCACCCCTAAAGCCTAGATTATGACTAAACATTTCTACAGCAAGCGCTTTTACTTGACCAACAAATTACTTGCAATGGCAACATTGGTCCTTACAAGCTGTATACTTTATGCCTGTGCAGGCATAAGTTGGACCAGTGGCATTGCATCATGGCATATTCCATTTTGGGCTATTATGGCTTCAATATTCATTTTAGTCTCCATGTTTTATTTGTTATATCGGTTGAATAATGGGTTTAAAAGACTCAAGCAAGCAGAAGCAAGAAGCATTTTAAGTGAGGAGAAATATAGAAATATTATAGACAATGTCTCTTCAGTGGTATTTACAACAAACGAAACTGGCTATTTTAGTTTTAGTAGCAAACGCTCATATCAATTAACCGGATACCAATCAGATGAAGTTTTGGGTATGCATTTTGCTGCCATGGTAGATCCGGAATGGAAAGAAAGAGTATTCAATAATTATTACCAACAATGGTTAAATGGGATTACTGAAACTGTTTTTGAGTTTCCCATTATCACCAAAAATGGGTATAGAAAATGGGTGGAACAATGTGCCGTATTAATGCTGGAAAATAATAAGCCAATTGGTTTTCATTGTATTGTTAGAGATATTTCTGACAAAAAGTTGATTCAGGCAGAACTAGAAGAATCAGAACAAAATAGAAAACAGCAACAGTTTCAATTGCAATCTATTTTGGAGCATACTACATCCATTATTTATATAAAAGATTTACAAGGAAAGTATTTGGTTGCAAACAAACGTTTTTTGGAAGTATTACAAGTGCGTAATGAACAAGTAATTGGTTTTGATGATTACAATTTTAGTACTAAAGATCAAGCAGACTATTTTGCAAGTTTAGATCAGGAAGTGATTAAAACCAGAAAACCAATTGAAGTGGAACAAGTGATAGCTGGTAAAGATGGACCAATCAATTTATTATTGGTTAAGTTTCCCCTTTTTGATCAACACAATAATATATTTGGTATTAGCGGTATTGCAACAGATATTTCTGAACGTACCCAATATCAAAAAGAACTGATAGCTGCTAGACAATCTGCTGAGCATGCTAAGATGCTACAAGAGCAATTCCTGGCTAATATGAGTCATGAAATTAGGACTCCCATGAATGGTATACAAGGTATGACCAATCTATTATTAGAAACAGTATTAGATGGGCAACAAAAAAAGTATGCCACCATTATCAAACGTTCCGTAAACAATTTATTGGTAATCATTAATGATATTCTAGATTTTTCTAAAATTCAAGCAGGCAAATTAAGTATTGAAAATATTGGATTTGACATTCGAGAAGTTTTGCAATCAATAGATTCCATGTTTGCACACCGCTTAAAAAAGAAGCATTTGGAATTATTGTTTCAAATAGATCCCAGTGTTCCTGATTTTCTATCTGGTGATCCATATAGATTAAACCAAATTTTAGTTAATCTAGTAGGGAATGCTATTAAATTTACTGAAACTGGTAGAATCACAATTGGAGTGCAGGTACTGGAGCAACAGGGGCAATCAAAACTGATGCGGTTCTCTATTAAAGACACTGGAATTGGTATTCCTGATGATAAAATTGGATCTGTTTTTGAAAGTTTTGCCCAAGCTGGATCTGACGTTTCTAGAAAATATGGCGGCACGGGATTAGGATTGTCAATCAGCAAGCAATTGATTGAATTGCAAAATGGAAAGATTTGGGTTGAAAGTAATCTTGGAGAAGGTTCAGAGTTCTTTTTTGAAATCCCTTATCAGGAAGCCGCTGCAGAAACTGTAACTGGATTAATGCGTATTCAGGATATGGATTTTTCCAAATTGTTACAAGGAAAAAAAGTTTTAATAGCAGAAGACAATTATGTAAATCAAGTGCTAATTGAGCACGTGCTCCAAAATGTGGGTGTTATTACAACTATTGTAAGCAATGGAAAAGAAGCCATTGCGCAATTAAAAGTAAAAAATGATTTTGACCTTATTCTAATGGACTTACAAATGCCCATTATGGATGGGTACAAGACAACTAATTTTATTAGAAAACAACTTGAGATTGAAATACCCATTATTGCTATGACAGCCACAGCCATGAAGGGTGAATTAGAGAAGTGCTTAGAAGTAGGTATGACAGATTATATGTCAAAGCCCTTTGAGTTTGTTGATCTCTATAAAAAGCTTTGTCAAGTATTGCAGATTAGTGTTGTATCTGATGATAGAAAAGATGCTATTCTTGTTGATGGAGACAAGAGGGTTGAGAAAAAAATGTATGATTTAAGTTTTCTTTCTAGAATCACTAAGAAAAATGAACTACTAGCCATTTTAAAACCTTTGATTAAAAATCTTAATACAGAAACTGCTTTAATGGAAATTGCCATGGAAAATGGGGCATGGGTCGAGTTAAAAGCCTTGGCACATAAAATTAAAGGAAGTGTTGGGTTTTTAAAAGCCGATGAATTGTATCAGACTTTGGAGCGTATTGAAAATGCCTCCAAGGATTTAGATAAGAAAAGTATTGCTTCTGATATGAATAAGGTGAAAACTCTTTCAGAAGAAATTGTTAGGCATTTGAAATTGGAGTTTTCAGAATTAAACAATGAATTGGCTGTTGCCTGTTAGGTTGAAAATAATTGATCTCCCCCATTGAGAAGGCCGTGCCAGTTTGTTGGTACGGCTTTTTGATTTAGACAGCTAATAATATCTGCCCGTATTTTTCGTTTTAGCTTAATCTTGCAAGCCCACAATCTTGCCACTTAGCTAATGAAACCCCTTTTATTATCCTTCATATTATTTTTAATTGCAGTAGGTGATTCAAGCCTATTTGCCCAAGGCGATACTGCTTATTTTGCCATTAAAGTATGTGGACCCGAATTTGGAGAAAAGAAGATGCCCGGGGTATATGGTGTAGATTTTATCTATCCTAATAAAGCGGAGTTAGCTTATTTTCAAAAAAAAGGATTCAAATTAATGGACCTTCCCTTTAAGTGGGAACGAATTCAACCTTTGTTGGGTGGCCCTTTAGACAGTGTTGAAATGGGAAGAATCAATAGCTTTTTAGATCTCTGTGATAGCTTGGGATTAAAAGCAAAATTGAGTATGCAAAATTTTGGTAGGTACTTAATAGATGGTAAGGAAACCGTTATAGGTTCTCCGGAATTACCAGTTACACATTTTGAAGATGTTTGGAGAAAATTGGCCTCTTCTTGGAATGGAAAACAAAATTTAATTGGTTTTCAAATTATGAATGAGCCACATGATATGAATGAAATGCCATGGGTAAAGATTGCTCAAAAAGCCATTGATGCCATTAGATCTGTGAATAGTTCTCAAACCATTTTTGTTTGTGGAGATAGTTATGCTGCTACCATTGATTGGAAACTTAGTAATCCTACAATACATGAATTGGTAGATATTTCAGATAATTTGGTTTATGAGGCACATTGTTATTTTGACAAAAATCTTTCAGGTCAATACCTGAATCCCTCTGGAACAACAGCCAATGCTTATGGACACAACGCTTATGGAAGAAAAACAGGAGTTGAGGCCGTGAAACCATTTGTCAAATGGTTGAAGAAATACAAGAAAAAGGGATTTATTGGAGAATATGGGGTACCAGATGATGACCCTAGATGGTTAGTGATCTTAGATAAATTTTTAGCCTATATCAGTAATAATGCTGTGAATGGCGCGTATTGGGCAGCAGGTCCTTGGTGGGGAGAATACCGTCTTTCTGTGGAACCCAGAAATGGTCAAGATAGACCACAGATGAAAATATTAGAACGCTATTTGTATGTGGTAAAATAGTCCAGCATTATCAACTCAGGGCTTGTTCTTTGTAGGAAATCCTATTTTTAGTTATCTTACCTAAAATGCCATCATGATTAAGCAAACTAATTACAAATTAGTACTCCTGTTATTATCTTTTCTGATAATCATGACTGCAACCATCGCGCAGCAAACTATTCCCTTATACAAAGGCAAAGCTCCAGGTTCTGAATCTTGGAACTGGTCAGAGAAGGAAAATTTCTCCAAGCTATTTAATACCCAAGTAGTTTTTAATGTGGTGGCACCTAGTCTCATAGTGTATCAAGCTCCAGCAGCTATTGCCAATGGTACGGCTATTATTATTGCCCCAGGTGGCGGGTTTCAAGCACTTTCTATTAACAGTGAAGGCGTAGATGTGGCTAAATGGCTCAATGCTAGAGGCGTTACTGCCTTTGTTTTAAAGTATAGATTAGCAAAATCAAATACGGATGACCCTGCAAAAGAGATGATGGAAAAAGTAGGTAATCCCTCTAAAATGGAAACCGAAAATGCTGTTGTGATGAAGTTAGCCATGATGGACGGTCAAACGGCTGTTCAATATGTGAGAACTCATGCAAAGGATTATGGGATTGATCCCAACAAAATTGGAATGATGGGTTTTTCTGCTGGTGGAACAGTTGCCATGTCTGTTGTATATAATTCAGATGAAAACCGTTTACCTGATTTTGTAGCGCCTATCTATGCCTATGCTCCAATGTCTATAGGTACTGCAGTTCCTACAAAAAATTTACCTGCATTCATTGCCGTTGCCAGTGATGACCAAATGCAATTGGTGCCTCATAGTTTGGATATTTACAGTAGATGGCTAGCTTTGAAACAACCAGCTGAGCTTCATGTTTATGAAAAAGGTGGCCATGGATTTGGCATGAAAAAACTACAAATGCCCACTGATAAATGGATTGATGATTTTGGTGACTGGCTAAAGCAAAGAGGATTAATCAAAAACGATGCATTAGGAAAATCTACAACCCCAACTTCTCAAACTACCAAGGAACAAGAAGAACACCAAAAATGGGAATTTGCTTTTCACAATGACTGGGCCAATTTTAACAGATTTGCAGCGGATAATAAAAAAATTGGATTACCTGCACCAAATGAAAAGCGTGTGGTATTCATGGGAAATTCAATAACAGAAGGATGGATCAATATGCTTCCCCAGTTTTTTACTGGAAAACCTTATATTAATAGAGGTATTGGAGGGCAAACAACTCCTCAAATGTTGGTTAGATTTAAACAAGACGTTGTTGACTTAAAGCCAGCTGTGGTAGTAATCCTAGCGGGTACCAATGATATAGCGGGCAACACTGGGCCCACTACTATTGACATTATTTTTGAGCACTTGGTTTCCATGGCAGAAATTGCAAAAGCCAACAGCATTCAAGTTGTTCTTTCATCTATATTGCCTGTCTATGATTATCCTTGGAAACCTGGTTTAAATCCGGCAGAAAAAATCATGGCATTAAATGAAAAGCTGAAAATTTGGTGTTCGCAAAACAATGCCATTTATTTAGATTATTTCAGTTCTATGGCAGATGAAAGAAATGGGTTAAAGTCAAGCTTGACCAATGATGGCGTTCACCCTACAATAGCTGGATATAAAGTAATGGAACCTTTACTTGAAAAAGCAGTTGCTGAAGCGTTGAGAAAAGCTAAGTAGTCAAAACAATGTTTAAACAAATAAAAGAAAGCTCTTAAAAAAAAGCAGCGATACTTTCGTGCTTCTTCAAATTTTCTAATTCTGTTTCACCAATGGGCTTTGGAATAAAATTAATCACCAAAGGGTGATTCTTTGCTAATTCTAAATCGGCAGGATTTACACTGGAAGATAGAATAACCACTTTTACCTTTTCATGGAACTGAGGAAATTCGTTGGTGAAAATTTCCAAAAACTCCCATCCATCCATTACAGGCATATTAATGTCAAGAAAAATTATATTAGGTAATTCCCATTTTGATTCGGGTAAAACAGCCTGTTGTCTAAAATAATCTAAAGCCAATTCTGCTTTGTCTAACTTGATTAATTGATCACAGAAAAACTGTTCTTTCAAAATCAAGTCATTCAGCATCAAAACTATGGGGTCATCATCTATACACATCGTGATGGGAATCATAAGCTTTGATTACTTGAATTAGGTAAAATTGAAAAGACAAAGAACGGTTAGAAATCTCATTCATCCAATTATGTTTCAAGAGTTGATTTTTTATATTTTATTCTAATTTTTGGCTATTTATTCTCAAAACGGGAATTGTTTACACTGCTTTTATTATCTATCTAATTGATAATCAATAAAATAGTTATTTGGCACCTTTTTTACATACAATAATTGTCAAAAACTGAGAAATGAAGGCAGTTGTTAGTTCCAGAATCCGCTTTATATATCTATTTAGCATGATTTCACTCGTATTTGTACATGGGTATACTTTAGAAACTCAATTGAAATCGCCTTCGGATCTAATAGGTGAGCAAATGGACTTTACCAGCTTTTTTGAGATGTTAACAGTTAACAGTCTATTGCGTTTTAGGATTCCAATATTGATGTTGTTTTCTGGGTACTTAATGGCAAGGTCAACCTATGATTCACATGTTTGTCTAATTAAATCTAGGATCAAATCTTTGTTGATTCCTTTTTTCTTAATCTCAGTTGTATCTATTTTATTAATCTTTGTTATAGAAGAAATTTTTTATCCTAATAGCTCAACTGCAATATGGGTCACAAGGGTAGATCAATTAGGTGTTAAAGGATTGAGGTATAGAATTTTTATTAATCCCTTTGCTTATCAATTATGGTATATCAAATTCCTTTTTCTATTAGCTGTTCTATTTCCTGTTTTTAAATTCTTGAACAATAGAATCCCTGTGACTTTTTTAGTTTCATTATTTATTTTATGGATTTGGGGAGATAATATTCATTTGTTACAACATGCAAGATTTACATTCTTTTTTGTATTAGGCATGTGGATTTTTGAAAAGAAAATTGATATTGTCAAGCAGCCAAAATGGTTTTCTACTTCAAAGTTTCTATTGATTTACATCTTTTTGGGAATTGTAAAAACCTATCTTAGTTTCAAGGGTATTGAACTAATGGGAGGGCAAGTAGTGCTTATAACAAGATTGCTACTTGATGCAAATATTTTGGTAGGCATTTTGCTATTCTGGTTTGGAATTGATCTTTTAGTTCTAAAGTTTGAAAATTTGAAAATCTATGAAAGGGCCACTAAATATGGCTTTTTCATCTATGCTTTTCATGCTCCTATTATCAATTTGTTGAATAGTCCTGCTTTGACAATTACAAAATCAATCATTGGAAATAGATTAATTGTTTTCTTGATATTGCCAATTTTGGTGATTGTTTTATGTGCTATTTTACATGAATTGGTCAAGAAATTTAGTCCTAGTTTCTTC
The DNA here is from genome assembly GCA_943372225.1 of Chitinophaga pinensis. Lineage (GTDB taxonomy): Bacteria > Bacteroidota > Bacteroidia > Chitinophagales > Chitinophagaceae > Sediminibacterium > Sediminibacterium pinensis_L. The sequence goes on from CALRXV020000006.1 coordinate 64,672, forward strand.
CAATTACTTACTGGGGCAAGAACAAAAGGTTCGGAAGCACCAGCTTTGCTTGTTCAGGAACCTGATTTTACCAATACCTATTTTAGAATCAACAAAGATTTGGCAAGTAGGTATGCACTATTTTCTCAACAACTAACCTATTAACCTTAACCTTATGGAAAATTTCATTCTTTTATTGCCATTAGACAATTTGAGTAATATCAATAATTTAATTGAAGATGCCATAAAAAAAGGTGACAAAGTAAGTATCAATCAAGTTGGTCAAGCAGTCAGGATTCATTTTCAGTTTCAATCAATGCAAGAAAGTTTGCAGCAAGCAATTGGATAAATTTTAGCCTAACAAATAATGAAAGATATTTATCTAATTGATGATGATAGATTGGTGAATTTCTTGAATAAAGAAATGATTCAAGTAATGGCACCCAAAAGTAATATTGAAACTTTTGAGTTAGCTGCAAAGGCAATTGCAACTTTAAGCAATAAGTTACAGTTAAATGAAATGTCATTTCCTAAATGGATTTTCCTAGATATCAATATGCCTTTTATGGATGGGTGGGAGTTTTTGGAACAATATGCCCAATTTCCTGAGAAATTTAGACAACATACTAAAATTTGCCTTCTTTCATCATCTATAGACTATAATGACCTTGATAGGTGTGCCGCCAATCCAAATGTGTTCAATTACCTAACAAAGCCTTTAAGCGATGAACAATTAGATGGGATTGGGCTTTCTCAATGAAATAAAGAATCAGTTTAGAAATCTTGAGACCCATTCAAACAAATGGTTCTTTATCTTTGCAGGGTTAATTAGGTAGTTTCCATGCAAAAATCATTAATGGTGAATAAATTTCTGGCTTTTTTTACCCTGCTCCTGGTTATCAGCGTTTCCCCAATTCTAGCCCAGGATACGGAAGATTTTTTTACAATCGGGAATTTAAAATTGGACCAAAAAGACTTTAAAGGTGCCATTAGGGATTATACAAAAGCAGCATTGTCAGAGCCAAATAATCCAGATATTTATTTTAATAGGGCCTATGCCAAAAGCATGTTGGCAGATTATGTAGGTGCTATTCAAGACTATAGTAAGGCAATTGCCATTTTCCCAACAATGCCCAATGCCTACTACAATAGGGGTATTGAAAAAGCGCATTTGAAAGATTATAGAGGAGCCGTTCAAGATCATACTATAGCCCTACAACAAGATCCTGATAATCCCGATATCTATTTCAGCCGTGGCATTGCCAAAAGCGCCATGAATGACCATGCTGGAGCTTTGCAAGATTTTAATAAAACTATCTCTATCAATGCTCTTACGGAGAATATTTACTTTAATCGTGGTATTGAAAAAGCTTATTTAAATGATTATCAAGGTGCCATATTAGATTTTGATAAAGCAATCAATGATGACAATTCCAATGCTGATATATACTTCAACAGGGCTATTGCTAAAAATGGCTTAAAGGATTATAATGCAGCAATTGCAGATTTTAATAAAGCCCTTTCTTTACAGCCCAATAATGCGGATTTATATTTTAATAGAGGTGTTACAAAAGGTTATTTAAATGATCCAACCGCCGCTATTAAAGATTATAGTAAGGCAATTGAGCTTAATCCGAATACCCAGAATGCCTATTTTAATAGAGGAATTGAAAATGGCAGACTCAAAGACTATCGCGGAGCTTTATTGGATTATAATAGAGCCATTGAAAGGGATCCATCTAATGCGGATATTTTTTTTAATAGAGGCATTGTTAAAAACTATCTTTCAGATAAGCAAGGTGCCTTGCAAGATTTTAATAAGGCCATAGCGCTCAATCCCAATACCCAAAACGCTTATTTTAACCGAGGTATTCTTAAACGTGAATTGGGTGACTACCAAGGAGCTATTCTGGACTATACAAAGGCCATTGAACAAGATGGTAAAAATGCAGATATTTATTTCAACAGAGGACTTGCAAAGGCATATAGTCAGAATCATTCAGCAGCTGTTCTGGATTTCAATAGAGCCATTGAAATGAGTCCCTCCAATGCAGACCTATACTTGAATAGGGGTGTTTCTAAATCTGCTTTTAAGGATTATGCAGGTGCAATCAAGGATTTTACAAAAGCTATAGAGTTAAATCCAAGTACCCAGAATGCATATTTTAACCGTGGGGTTGCTAAGGCAATTTTGAGTGAACATGCTTCAGCCATTAAAGATTTTGATCAAGCTATTTTACAGTCACCCAGCTATGCCGATATCTATGTTTCTAGAGCAGTTTCTAAAACAGCCCTACAAGATACCACCGGTGCTATTCAGGACTATACCAAAAGCCTAGAATTAAATCCACAAAATGCTAATGCCTTTTTTAATAGGGGTTTGGGTAAGGCAAACATGAAAGATTATGCAGGAGCTTTACAGGATTTTAATAAAGGTATAGCACTAAATCCCAGTAATGCGGACCTCTATTTTAACAGGGGAATTATCAAAAATCAACAAAAAGACCTTTATGGTGCTTTAGCTGATTTTAATAAGGCTGTAGCATTTAATCCAAGTCTTCCAAACTTATTGTTTAATAGAGGTTTATTAAAAGCAACACTAAAGGATTATTCTGCTGCAATGAATGACTTTGACATGGCTATTCAACAGAATCCTAGTAATGCGGATATTTATTACAATAGGGCCTTGCTCAAATCACGTTTAAAACAGAACGGTTTGGCAATAGCAGATTATAATAAGTCTATTGAGTTAAATGGAACAAATGCTAGTGTTTTTGTAAGTAGAGGTATTCTAAAAGCCCAAATTAGAGACTTTCAAAGTGCCATTAAGGACTATAACAAAGCCATTGAAATTGATAAATCTAATCCAGAAGCATATTATCAACGAGGAATTGCCAAATTCAATCTCTTGGACAAAACTGGAGCTTGCGTAGACCTTGCATTGGCTAGAGATTTGGGGCATCCAGATGCATATACACAAATGAAAAAAAGGTGTAATCCTTAGTACTTAGTTTTTTAGTATATTTAAGTATGTATATGCGGTTCCCCCTCTACCGCTAGTTTTTGGCCATCAATCTCTGTATTCCATTGAAGAAAGAAACTACAACTAAAGGTATTGGAACGGAAACTGGTTTTTCTAATGAAAATCAGGTTTTGCATAGTCATGTATTCGGCCTATTGGAAGATATGCCTGATATTATTTATACGGTGGATCTAGACTTGAACTTAACTTATTTTAATAAGGCATGTCAGCAGATTTGTTTGGACTTTTTTGGTCAAAGTGTGAATATAGGGGATAACCTAATAAAATTTTTCAAAAAGGAAGATTCTCAAAAGTTGGTTAGGATATTGGAATTGATTAATTCTTTTTCATCTGTCAAATTTGAAGATAAGGTTACCAAATCTGGATTAGATACTTTTTTTGAAGTACAAGTTAGTCCCATATTCAATGATGCAAATGTTCGTATAGGAGTTTCTGTTATTGCAAAAAATATTACTGTTGCAAAGAATGCAATGAAAGCAATGCAAAATTCGGAAGAGAAATACCGTATGTTGTTTTTTGCTAGCCCTTCTCCCATGTGGATCTTTGATTTGGAAAGTTATCAAATAATGGATGTTAATGATACTGTCTTATCTGATTATGGGTATAGCCGAGAAGAGCTGCTTAGTATGAGCATTCTGGATATAAGACCAGAGGAAGACAAACCGGCATTGATTGAAATTTTAAAGAAAACTAAATTAGGTAAAGGTCCTGTTCATTTTGGTATTTGGAGACACTTAAAAAAGGATGGTTCTATCATTTTTATTGAAAAAATTGGACATAGCATTCTTTTTAATGGAAGACTCTGCATGATTCAAATTTGTAATAATGTCTCTGAAAAATTACATATAGAACGTAAGCTACAATTGAGTAATGAACGCTATAGTTTTGTAACTAAAGCAACATTTGATGCTATCTGGGATTTGAATTTAGTGGATGATGATCTCTATTGGGGAGAGGGGTTCGAAAGTCTTTTTGGATATAAGACTGAAAATAACAAAGGTGATATTGTAGGTTGGTATGAACATATACATTTGGACGATAGGCAAAGAGTCTTGCAGAGTATTAACAAACTGATTAAAGGTAGCAATAGCAATTGGGTAGAAGAATACCGTTTCAAAAAATTGGATGGTGAAATGGCATATGTGAGAAACAAAGGAATTGTTATTCGTGATAAGAAAGGAAAGGCCATTAGGATGATTGGTGCCATGCAAGATATTACTGAACAGAAAAGAGAAGAACAGCAATTAAAACTTTTCAAATCTGTCATTACCAATTCTTCAGATGCAGTTTTAATTACAGAAGCGGAACCAATTAATGAACCAGGTCCAAGAATCATTTATGTAAATGACGCTTTTACAAAAATGACTGGCTATGATCGGGATGAGGTTTTAGGTTTGACACCCAGATTATTGCAAGGGCCTGAAAGTGATAGAGCTGAATTAATTAAACTTAGGAAAGCCTTAGAAGCTTGGCAACCCTGTGAAATAGAACTAATTAATTACAAAAAGAACGGTGAAAAATTTTGGACAAATATTTCAATTGTTCCAGTTGCAGATTCAAAAGGTTTTTTTACCCATTGGATTTCTATTCAGAAAAATGTAACAGAAAGGAAAAAAGCGGAGAAAGAAAAAGAATTATTTTATGAATTATTACAAGTTATTAATGGCAATAAACATTTAGAAGTTGCCATGAGTATAGTCATCCAGAAGATTAGTGAATATCTGGGTTTTTCCTATGCTGAAGCTTGGCTAATTAATATTGACGAATCCAAAATGATGTACAAGGCCAATTGGGCTAAGGACGATACAGCTGCTTTATTTAGGAAAAACAAACCGCTTGAACTTGTTCAAAAGGGGATTGGTATGATGGGCGCTGCCTGGAAGCAGAAATCGTCAATTTATTATTCAAATATTCAAGAGAGTAATTTTTTGGCTAAAGAAAACGCTTTGTTGGCTGGTTTAGAAAGTGTCTTGGTATTACCCATTTTATTGAATGATAAAGTAATTGGATTCTTTAATTTTTTCCTTGATAAACCTTTTCATCAGGAGCAGATGCAGTCTGATTTGATGGATAAGATTAGCAAGCAAATTGGCTCTGATATTCAAAAGTCTAGGGCAGAAGATGAATTAAATCGCTTTTTTCAACTCTCACCTGATCTACTTTGTATTGCAGGTTTTGATGGTTATTTCAAAAAAGTCAACTTGGCGGTTTGTAACCTATTAGGTTATACAGAGGCAGAGATATTGGATAGGAAAATTGAAGAATTTGTCTATCATCCAGATAAGGAACTGTTATTACAAAAAAGAGAAGAAATTATTTTAGGAGAAAGCCTTTACGGATTTGAAAATAGATATATTACCAAAAAGGGTGAGATTAAATGGTTGTCATGGACTTCTGTTCCTATTGAGGAGGAAGGGGTCATTTTTGCTGTAGCAAAAGACATTACAGAAAAGAAAAAGATGGATTTGGAGAGGGAAAACATTCTGGAAAGTATTTCAGATTGTTTCTATGCCTTAGACAATGAGTTGAATTTCACCTATGTTAATAGCCCAGCACAGAAACTTTTAAGAAGAAGTTCTGAGGAATTAATTGGAAAAAATATTTTTGAAATTTATGGATTCCTAAAAGAAGGGCTGTTTTATGAAAATTTCCAAAAATCTTTGGAATTCAAACAGCCAGTTCATTTTGAAATTTATTTCGACCAGTTTTCTAGTTGGTATGAAGAGAGTTTTTATCCAACAGATGATGGGATATCTATCTTTTTTAGGTCTATTAATGACAGGAAGCAGGTAGAGCAAGAAATACAAGCAGCTTTTGAAGAAAAGAATTCTATTCTGGAAAGTATTACAGACGGATTTTTAACTTTAGATAGAGATTGGGTGGTAACATACTGGAATAAAGAATCCGAGAGAATGTTACATGTCAAGAGGGAAGATATTTTAGGCAAGCATTTATACGATGTATTTCCTGAAACAAAAACTACAAATTTTTACAAGATTTACAGCAATGCCATGATAGAAGGCATAGCCCTTCATGAAGAAGAATTCTATGGGCCTCTTAATCTTTATTTAGAGGTGAATGCTTATCCGTCTGAAAGAGGGCTTTCAGTATATTTTAAAAATATTACTGAAGCAAAAAGGTTATTGACTTTAGAACAGCTAGAAAAAGATGTTTTAGAGAAAAATGCTTTGCCAGATAATACTTTAGAAAAAACTATCTCATTTTATTTAACTGAGATTGAGCAATTGCATCCAGCCATGACTTGTTCAGTTTTAAGATTAGAAGATGGGAAATTATATAACTGGTCTGCGCCAAATTTGCCCAAAGCATATATTGAAAAAATTGAAGGTGGAGAGATTGGTCCAGATAGGGGCTCCTGTGGAACCGCTGCATTTTTAAAACAAAAAGTGGTGGTAAGTGATATTGCCAATGACCAACGTTGGAAACTATATTGGGATGTGGCAAAAGAGTTTGGATTTAAAGCTTGTTGGTCTTACCCCATTTTGAATAACCAAGGTCAAGTTCTGGGAACATTTGCTATTTATTACAATAGCATAAAAGAACCTACTGTTGAAGAGGAGAAGACAATATTGAGAGCTGTAAATATTCTTAAGGTTATTATTGATAATAAACAATTTGAAAAGGAGATTCTTGAAATTAATGAACGTTATAATTTAGTTTCTAAAGCTACGAATGATATTATTTGGGATTGGAATATTAGAAGTAGTGAGGTATTTAGAACAGGCGATGGATTGAAAATATTAATTGATGAAGCCAAATCTAACTTAAGCTCAACTCATGGATCTTGGATAGACAAAATTCATCCTGAAGATGTTGGGGCAGTAATTAAGAAAATTAATCATTTCTTATATGAAACAGAGGAATTGTATTGGTCTGATTCTTATCGTTTTCTAAAATCAGATGGTACTTATTCCTACCTGTTTGATAAAGGCTATTTGACTAGGAATGAAAAAATGGAGCCAATTAGAATGATTGGGGCTTCTCGTGATATTACAATTCAGAAAGAAACAGAACTAATTCTTAAAAATTTAAACGAAAAACTAGAAAAAAGGGCTGAACAATTGGTGAATTCTAATTTAGAGTTAGAAAGATTTGCTTATGTGGCTTCTCACGATTTGCAAGAACCCCTAAGAATGGTTAGTAGTTTTTTACAATTATTGCAAAAAAAATACGAATCCCAGTTAGATGAAACAGCTAATAAATACATACATCTTGCAGTAGACGGAGCTGATAGAATGAAAAGATTAATTAATGATTTATTACAATTTTCAAGAGTTAGTAGCACAGCTATAGCATTACAGCCTGTGGATACTAATGAAATTGTTCATGATTTAAAAAATCTTTTTAAGAATAAATTATTTGAATCAGGTGGAGTAATTCATTCGTCCCATTTGCCAATTATCATGGCTGATAAAACACCCATTACACAATTGTTTCAAAATTTAATTGGGAATGCCTTAAAGTATAGAAGTGAATCAACCCCTGAAATTTGGGTTGACTTTGAGGAAAAAGAAAATGAATTTATTTTTAATATTAAGGATAATGGATTAGGTATTGATCCCAAATTTTTTGAAAAAATATTTGTAATATTTCAGCGCTTGCATAATAAGAATGAATATAGCGGTACAGGAATAGGACTTGCTATCTGTAAAAAGATAGTAGAAAGATTTAATGGGAGAATATGGGTAGTATCCGAGCCAGGAAAGGGTAGCACTTTTAGTTTCAGTTTTCCAAAATGAGCAAATGACAGAAACATACCAAATATTATTGGTGGAGGATAATGAGGGCGATATGATCCTGACTATGGAAGCATTAGAGGGGTTAAGCCATCAACACATAATTTCTAGGGTTAAAGATGGTGAACAGGCTATTCATTACTTAAAAAAAGATGGGTTGTTTAAACAAGCAGTGATACCAGATTTGATTTTGTTAGACATTAATCTTCCAAAATTAGATGGTAAAGAAGTATTAGGATTTATCAAACAATCGAGCATTTTTAAGAAAATTCCAGTGATCATTTTGAGTACGTCAAATAGTAAAAGAGATATTGAGGAATGTTATGAAAACGGTGCCAATTGTTATGTAGTTAAACCTTCGGATTTAGAAGGATATGTACGAGTAATACATGCTATAGAATCCTTTTGGTTAAATATTGTCAATCTTACAGAAAATCTGAATCAATGATAGTGGAAGAGGAATTGGATATATTAATTGTAGAGGATAATGAAGGGGATGCCTTGTTGATTCAAGAATATATTAAAGATGATTTTCCTTTAAGTAAATTAAGCCATGCATGGAATTTGGCAGAAGCAGAAAGCATGCTTAATGAACATGTATTTAGTTTAATTTTTTTAGATGTTTCCTTACCAGATAGTTCTGGAAAGGACTCAATTGTTCGCATAGTAGAATTAGCTAATACTACACCAGTAATAGTTTTGACTGGTTATAGTGACCTTTCTTTTGCAGTAGAAAGTATGCAATTAGGGGTTCAGGATTATTTGAATAAAGAGAATATTACAGCAACATCTCTTCAGAAAAGCATTAGATATAGCATTGAAAGAAACCGCATAAGATTACAACTTATAGATTCGGATAAAAGGTTTAGATGCATCATTGAAAATAGTATTGATGGTTTTGCACTTATAAGTGCAGAGGGAAAGATTCAAGAATTGAGTCCTTATGGAAATTCTATTATTGGTTATGATCCACTGGAAAATGCAGGTTTGTTTCAAATGAGTTTTCTGCATCCAGATGATAGGAAAATGGTATTATCCATTTTTTTTGAAGTACTGTCTAAACCAGGCTCAATAAAGTTGCTTGAATTTAGGTACAAAAGACCCGACGGTGGATACCGATGGATGGAATCAACTTTTTATAATCTATTGGAAAATACAGCAGTAAAAGCTATTGTTCTTAATTATAGAGACGTCACTTTGAGAAAGAAAGAAGAAGAAGAACGTCAAATGTTGATTGAGCAATTAACACAAACCAATCATTATTTAAAGCAGTTTGGATTCATTATTTCTCACAATCTTCGGGCACCCTTAACCAATCTATTGGCCATATCAGATTTGATTAATCCCAATCAGATACTAGATGAGCAAACGAATACCCTTTTTAAAGCAGTAAAAATTTCTACCCATCAATTGAATGATACGCTAAATGATATTATTAAAGTGCTAATTGTTAGGGAACAAAAACAAAGAAATCTAGAAGATATTTCACTCTCTCAAGCATGGTCTAGTTTTTTGCAAATGCAAAAATCTCAAATTTCCGTACCTGAATATGAGATTATTACTGATTTTCAGAATCCCTCCCAGATATACTATGATAAGGAATACTTAGAAAGCATCTTTAGTAATTTATTTTCAAATGCTATTAAGTTTGCTTCTAAAGAAAGACCATTAGTAATTAGAATTCGTTCTTTTGTATCAGGCCCTGATACGGTATTAGAATTTTCGGATAATGGAATTGGGTTTAATTATCATATGGTCAAAGAGCGAATTTTTGGTTTGCATCAACGGTTTCATGATACAATTGGAGGGAAAGGTTTTGGTCTTTATTTAATTTATTCATTGGTTACATCTTTGGGTGGGAGTATCAGGTGTGAAAGTGAGGTAGAGAAAGGCACCCATTTTTTTATACATTTTAAAAATTCAAAGCATGATAAAGAAACTGCTTTTGGTAGAGGATGACCCAATTACACAAATGCTTGAAAGAATCATCCTATCTAATGCAAGTTTTTGCAAAGAGACTGTGAGCTTGGATAATGGGGTAGCAGCAATAGACTGGTTAAATCAAACTTTGAATCAAGAAGAAGATCAAAGAAGTTTACCAGAATTAATATTTCTGGATTTAAATATGCCCATGATGGATGGGTGGGAATTTTTAAAATTGTTTGAAGAAAAGTATATCCTTCAGTTTCCCCTTACAAAAGTCATAATTCTTTCTTCAACAGTTAATCCGTTGGATTGGGAAAAATCAAAAAAACATAGTTTGGTTATTGGTTTTGAAAAAAAACCATTGTCTATTGAAGCCTTAGATAGACTTAAGCAAATAGATTTATTAAAGCATTATTTTTTAGATAGCAATAAATAAAATGAGCTCATTTAATACTGTATCAAATGTCAGATTTACCCTTGAATATATTGGTAGTAGAAGATAATATTGGAGATTATTTTTTAGTTCATGAGTACTTACATAGTAATTTTTCAAATCCTACTATAACACATAACGAATTATTAGAAGACGCTCATCGTAGCCTCACTAACAATCTTTTTGATGTAATTCTTCTTGATCTTACTTTGCCTGATAGCAATGGAAAAGAATCTGTTGATTCTGTAATCAAATTTGCCAATGATGCGCCTGTAATAGTTCTTACAGGATATAGTGACAGACAGTTTGCAATGGATAGCTTAAAGTTAGGTGTCCAAGATTATTTAATAAAAGATGAGGTTAATGCATTTGTACTTCAAAAAAGTATTACATATAGTATAGAAAGAAATAAGATAGGGAAAACGCTTCTGCAAAATGAAAAACGTTTTAGGGCACTAATTGAGAATAGTACTGATGGATTAGTAGTTTGTTCAGTAGATAGGCAAATTCATGATTTGAGTAGTGCGGGTCAAAAAATTATTGGTTATAATAAAGAAGACTTAAGGGAAATATTGCGTGAAGAATTAGTACACCCTGATGATTTTGAACATACAAGAGCTGCATTTCTTAAAGTTCAAGAGCAATCCAATGCCATTGTGAGTATGGAATATAGATTTCTACATCCTGATAAAGGCTATATCTGGTTAGAAAGCTCTTTTCATAATTTACTTTTTGAACCATCAGTAAAAGGAATTGTAGAGCATTTTAAAAACATTTCAGATAAAAAAGCTGCTGAAATATCTATTAAATTATCTGAAGAAAAACTTGAAGAGGAGAAGAACAAGAAAAGAATGGAAATAACGGAAGCGGTGATTACAGCTCAGGAACGAGAAAGACAAGAAATAGGATTGGAGTTACATGATAATGTTAATCAAATTTTAGCAGGTTCATTAATGTACTTAGGATTATTAAAAAAAGAACTTAATATTAATTCTGAGCTCTTTACTGATATTGACAAGTTGATTACAGGAGCCATAAATGAAATAAGGCGACTATCCCATTCTTTGATTCCACCTTCTTTAAATGAAGTGCCACTAGGTGAGGCCTTAGATCATTTTATCACTGTTATGAAAAAGGCTGGTTTATTTGAGATTAAAAAGGACTTATATGATTTTAATGAAGACAGTATTTCTGATAAACTAAAGTTGGCCATCTATAGAATTGTACAAGAACAATTCACCAATATTTTTAAACATGCTAGAGCCAAAAATATTTTAATCAGGTTGTATCATGAAAATGGAACTTTAAACCTTAGAATTAAAGACGATGGGGTTGGATTTAATGCCGCAACAGTTTCAAGAGGTGTAGGTTTAATCAATATTCAAACTAGGGCATCACTTTTCAACGGGACAACAGAAATTATCAGTGTTCCTGGAGAAGGAACTGAATTAATTGTAGTTTTTTCCTAATTCCAATCAAAATAGGTATTAAATGACTTTTTAGATAATAATTTAACTAGTCTTACGTTTTGTAGGTGGCTTTGCATGTAATTATGCTGGTCTGCCCCCAAAATAAACCTATGAACAAATTTCTATTTTCTGGAATCTTGTTAATCCTGTTTTGTTTTAATGCAGGGTTAGTTATGGCACAAAACCCTACTACGCCTGCACTTCAGTTCAATATTTTTCTTGAAAAATCAGCCAGACTCTCCTCCAATGAAACCGAGGGGCCAATAGCCTTGGGAGAAGACCTTACACTAGATGGTAACTATCAGGTTGCTATTAAGTCCGCAGGAACTTTTATGGTAAATAAAACTCCTATCGGACTCTTGGTTAATGGGAAAATCATTTACAAATCTGGAAACAGCTTGCAGGTGAACAACGGATATGTAAAAATTGGGAATCCTGATAAATCAAAGGTTTGGTATACAGATAAGAATGGTGCGAATTCTCCAATTCAAATTACTTCTGGAGATTATAATAGTAGCCCAAGGATTCAATTGCAATCAAGTGCTGATAAATTAGGAGTAAGTGCTTCTAATAATCCAGTATTCGATAAAGAGTTAATTGATTTTGGCAAAGCTATGGAAACCATGCGCAATAGCTCTTTAGAGATATCCAAAAGCAAACAAACTGCAGTTTTAACAGATGCTAATGGAAAACCTTTTGAAGTAAAAAAATATCCCGATCAAGTTAAAATCAAATTGGCAGATGGAGTCAATTATTTAAATATTACTGGTAATGATTTGAATAGTGTTTCTGTATTTACATATGAAAATAAACCTGATGAGAATCATGTTTTAGTGATAAATATAGATGCTGATAATACATTCAACTGGAAGGTATGGAATCAGGCAGGTATTGGTATAGATCAATGCCCATTTGTGTTATATAATTTCTATAATACAGAAACCCTTAAAATTGAAGGGAACAGTACCATTGAAGGAACTGTGTTTGCGCCATTTGCCAATATTTTCAAGAAGAATAATAGCGCCAATATTGAGGGACAAGTTATTGGACTTTCCTTTGAACAGGATGCAGGTGAAATTCATCACGCAGCTTTTAGACCAAATCTATCAAATGTTGTGAATTGCACAAATCCAGTAGTTGATGTAATTACTGGAGCCGCTTCAGTTTGTAGGTCTTCAAGTATTACACTAGCAAATACAACTTCTTCCGGTGTATGGACTTCTTCAAATATGGCAATTGCAACGGTTAATGCAAGTGGCCTGGTTACTGGAGTTGCGGCAGGTATTGCTACCATTAGTTATGCTGTTACCAATAGTTGTGGAACTACTACAGTTACAAAAGATATTACGGTTAACATTCCGCCTTCTGTTGCAGCCATTACCGGAACAGCTGCTCTATGTGTAGGATCAAATACAACATTATCAAATACAACAGTAGGTGGCGTATGGAGCAGTGCTTCTACTAATATTGCTACAGTGAATGCTACTGGAATAGTAACTGGAGTTACGGCAGGAACTAGTGTATTATCATATACCGTAACAGCAAATGGTTGCAGTACAACGGCTAACCAAACAGTAACGGTAAATGCCTTACCAGTGGTAGCAGCCATTACCGGAACAGTAACTGTATGTGCTGGATCAAATACAACGCTATCAAATACAACAGTAGGTGGCGTATGGAGTAGTGCATCTACCAATATTGCAACTGTCAATGCTACTGGAATAGTAACAGGTGTTGCCGCAGGAACTAGTGTAGTATCTTATAGAGTAACAATAAATAACTGCAGTACAACGGCTAGCCAAACAGTAACGGTAAATGCCTTACCAGTGGTAGCAGCTATTACCGGAACAGCCACTGTATGTGTAGGATCAAATACAACATTATCAAATACAACAGTAGGTGGCGTATGGAGCAGTGCTTCTACCAATATTGCAACTGTCAATGCTACTGGAATAGTAACAGGTGTAGCCGCAGGAACAAGTGTAATATCATATACCGTAACAGCAAATGGTTGCAGTACAACGGCTAACCAAACAGTAACGGTAAATGCCTTACCAGTGGTAGCAGCTATTACCGGAACAACAGCAGTGTGTGTAGGATCAAATACAGCATTATCAAATACAACAGTAGGTGGCGTATGGAGTAGTGCATCTACCAATATTGCTACAGTGAATGCTAGTGGAATTGTAACTGGTGTTGCCGCAGGATCAAGTGTGGTATCTTATACCGTAACAGCAAGTGGTTGCAGTACAACCGCTACTCAAACAGTAATGGTAAGTGCAGCACCTGTTATTGCAGCCATTACAGGTTCTAATAATGTTTGTCTTGGTTTGACTACTACCTTAAATAATGCTACAGTAGCAGGAGTATGGAGTTCAAGTAATCCTGCTGTTGCATCAGTTACAAATGGAATAGTTGTAGGAGAGTCTATAGGCAATGCTTCAATTATTTATACTGTAACTGATGCCGTTTGTGGAGCTGCCACAACTAATCTGTCTATAACCGTTCAAGATTGTGGTTCGGTTTCCTCTGGAGGAACTGGTGGTTTAGAAAGTCAAAGCTTGGGAGATGCAGTTGCTAAAAGATTGTATCAATCTGCGCTTAATGGAACCATGCAGCAGCCTGCGTATGAATTTATGAAACCATTTCTAGCTTCAAATATACAAAAAGCAGTTACTGGTACCATGGCTTCTGTTCCAGTGAATAGTTTGGTGCCAATGCAATTAACTAACACCAAATTAAAATCTTACTTATCTACACCAACTGATATTATAGGTATCACCAATGCCAAAGAAGTTGTTTCTGTAGACTATACATTGAATGGTTCTTGTAAAGCGGTTGTCTTTGCTACAACTACAAAAGCAGCAATCTATGATCATACCAAAGCTGTATGCGATAGATTAAAGGGAGCCCAAGTTGTGAGAATGGATTCTATTATTTTAAGTGGATTAGGGCTATTGCGATTTACTTTAAAATATGAGGATGGGCATACTGAGAATATTATAAGTTTTTCTGCCAGTACCAATCCAGCTAGGAATACTATTGCCATTCAGAGTAATTGGTTAAAATCAGCTTATATAGCAGAAGAGACCATGTATAATTTTCAAGTTTGGTCTGTATCAGATGAATTGAGTGCTGAGATAACAGGAAAAATCCTTACTCAATTGCAGCAAGTTGCTACTGTTGAGCCTTTGAAAAAATCAAGTCTTTTGCCTGACACTTATTTTGTTAGTGCAAAAAGAGAAGGTGCAAATCTAGAAATGATGGTACAGAATACCTTGGTAGGCACTTCAGGTTATTTTGAATTACAAGAAAAAGCAAACGAACAATCTGGTATAGTTTCAAGAAAAATTCCATTCAATTTTTCTGGTGTTCAGCGTAATTCGATACAATTACCAGTTTCAGATGCATTTGAAACTACTGTTAAAATGTTTGTGAATAATCAATTGCAAGACGAAGTGTTTTTATCTGATGGTGCATGGTCAGTAGATTATAATCCTGCAAATACCGTTTTAAATAAATTTGAACCAAAGAACGATAACAGAAAAACTGTTCCGGAGGAATTGCAATTATATAGAAATGTATACGCTAGCGTAAATACCAACTCGTATTTTACCCTACTAAAATTAATGCGTGGGGGTGGATTGCCTAAAGATATTTCAGCGTATCAGACCATGAAATTTAATGCAAATGGCAATGGAACACTTAAAATTACTTTGGTAAAACAGTCGGTAAAGAATTGGGATGATCAATATTTTCTGAAAATACCATTGAGTAATAACCCTAAGGATTATTTGATTGATTTGGGTGACTTTAGTTCTTTAGTAAATAAGAATAGAATCAAGCCTGACGATATTAATGCAATTGTATTCACGGTTACTAATAGTACTGGTAATTCAACTAATATTACTCAAAACATCAATAATTTGGCTTTCAGTAAAGAATCAATTTCATATATTCAAAGCCTGTCGTCTAAAGAAATCAAAGTCTTCCCTAATCCAAGCACGGGTAAATTTAATTGTGTTTTCCAAAGTGATAAAGATGAACAATTACAACTAAGTATCACTGATGCTAGTAAGGGAATTGTCTTGTATCGTAAAACAGTTAGTGCTTTAAGGGGTAGCAATACCGTTAGTGTAGATCTTGGATCAACCTTGCAAAACTTGAGTGTTTGTGTTTTAACCCTTGTTTCAGAAGACGGTAATTACAAACCTAATAGAATTTTGATTCAGCCAGTAAAATAGCCAATTAAGTTGCGAGAAATGTTTCGCAAAAAATTTGATTAGAGGGATCCTCCTTTAATATATTTTACTTCAACGGTCATTTCCATCATGGCATCACTGCCAGACAAACAGGCCATCATTTGGGTAAATGCAAGCTTTCCTAGTTGGTAACCACTGGTTTCAACATAACTGATGCTAGGATGATATAGGGTTGGGATGAATCCATTGCTGATAGAAAGGATGGACACATCACCAGGGAAATTCAAGTTCATTTCTTGAATGGCCCTCATAGCTCCAATCAATATTTCATCACTCATGCAAAAAATAGTATCAATGTTATTATGTTGTTCAAAATGATGGTGTACCAATCTGGCTGCGTCTTGACTATCGGTTGCATGTTCCACAATTAACTGAGTTGAAGGACTTCTCAACTCAAAGGTTTCCTTAAATGCAGATTCCCTTTTTTTGGTTATAGACATATTGCTATTGCCAAACAAAGACAATACCGTTTTCTTCTTTTGTAGAATAATGGCATCTGCTGCAATTTCTCCTACACGGGTATCTGCCATACTTACCTTATTAAGCCCCTCTTCTTCCGGTACCTTGTCAAAAAAAATAATAGGCGTATCTAATTCCTTGAACCTCAGGAAACTACTTAAATCGGTAGAATTAGAACCCAAACAAGCAAACATACCCGATACCCTATTTTGTCTACACAGTTTCAGGTTTTCACGTTCAATCTCAGGATCATCACTTGACTGAAGAATCATTAATGAATATCCTTGTTTTCTACTCTCTTCTTCTACAGATGCAATAAAGGAATCATAAAAAAAATTGGAAATGGTTGGTACCATTAACCCAAATATTTTACTGTGTTTGGTTCTTAATTGAATAGCACTAGCATTAGGTTCATAATCTAAGGCCTTGGCTAATTCAATGACTTTTTGCTTGGTTTTTTCTGAAATATCTGGGTGATTTTTTAGCGCCCTTGAAATAGTAGAAATACTTAATCCTAAAACCTCTGAAATCTTTTTTAATGTGGTATTTGTCATAATAGCAATCTAATCTTCAACAAAGTAGTAAAAAATCAGAACAAAGCCGACTTTGGCAAAATCCTTTCAAGGCAAAGGATTAGTGTATAATAGACAATTAATATTGCCCCATTTTGGCTAATTACATTTCAACAACAAAGCATATCGCAAACGATTGCGGAGTTTATTAATCTTTTTTTAAGGTTAGAGGTTGCAGCGCTAACTCTATTTTCATGTCCTAATTAATAGATTGTTAAATTAATGCCATAGAAGAAGTTGCCTTCACGTTCCAATGACCATGGAGATAGGAGTGCCCAAACTCTGGCAAAAAATTTAATTTTCTGTTTTTTAGATTTAAAAATGTGTACAAAATACACGCTTGTTAATTATTAAACTGCTATTTATGAATGTAAAGATGCTTGCCAGACTCACGCTTGTGGGTTTATTCGCCTGCGTATTGTCGCTATTTTCGCAGGCTCAGAACAAAACTGTCTCAGGTAAAGTCACAGATGCCAAAGATGGCTCTCCGTTGGCCGGCGCCTCAGTAGTTGTAAAAGGTTCCAAAACCGGCTCCCAAACAGGTGCTGATGGATCTTTTAAAATTAGTATTCCAACGTCTGCTACCACTTTGGTAGTTTCTTCAGTTGGATTCGGTTCTCAAAATGTAGACATCCAAGGCAAAACTTCTGTAGATATTTCTCTGGCTGCTACCAGCGATAATATTGGCGAAGTTGTTGTAATTGGATATGGTACTGCTAGAAAGAAAGATCTTACTGGTGCCATTACCTCTGTAAAAGCAAAAGACTTTAACCAAGGTCCAATCACTACTCCTGATCAATTGATTCAAGGTAAAGTAGCTGGTTTGCAAGTGATTAACAACAGTGGTCAACCTGGTAGTGCAACAACTATCCGTATCCGCGGTAATAGTTCAGTACGTTCTGGAAACTCTCCGTTGTTTGTAATTGATGGTATTCCTTTAGACGGTAGAAATGCTCGTCCAGGTTTAAATGCAAATGGTATTGGTCAGACTCCAGATGCTAACCCATTGTACTTTTACAATCCTAATGACATTGCTAGCATGGATGTGTTAAAAGACGCTTCTGCAACCGCTATCTATGGTTCTAGAGGTGCTAATGGTGTGATCATGATTACTACCAAGAAAGGATCTGTAGGTGCTCCTAAAATTGACTTTTCTGCAAACCTTGGTCAAAATACTGTACGCAAAAAATACAAAGTATTAAATGCTGCTGAATACAAAGCTGCATTAAGCTCTTATGGATTGACTGCTGGAAATGATGGAAGCGATGTTGACGCTCAAGACGCTATTTTCCGTAAAGGTTTTATTCAAAATTACAACCTTGGAATTGGTGGTGGTAACGAGAATGGTAAATACCGTTTCTCTTTGGGCTATTCTGATCAGAATGGCGTTATCTTGAAATCAAACTTGAAAAAATACAATATTGGCATGAATGGCCAGTACAAATTCTTGGAAAACAAAAGACTTTCTTTGGATTTCAATTTGTTGGCTGCTCATAATACTGACATTGGTGTTCCTGTTACAAACGATGCTGGTTTCCAAGGTAACTTGGTAGGTATGGCTTTGCAGTGGAACCCAACTAGGGCTTTATACAAATCAAATGGTGACTTGAACATAGTACCAGGTGAGTCTGTTGTAAATCCATTGGCTATGTCAGCTGGTTATGATGATGTTGCTGATATCACTAACTTATTTGCAACTGTAGGTCTTGGTTATAAAATAACTGACAACTTGGATTACAAATTCAATATCAGCTTAAATTCACAAACTGGTGTACGTAAAGCAACTGAAGCTCCTTATATTACCATTCCTGGTGTAGAAGGTAGAGGTTTTGGTTTCTATGCAAACTCAGAATTGACTTCTCAAGTATTGCAACACACTTTGAACTACAATAAGAAATTGACATCTGCTTTAAACATGACAGCAATGTTGGGTTATGAGTATCAGAAATTCGCTTATAAAGGTTCTGGTATGTCTGCTCAAGACTTTACCAACCAAGGTGATGTTTCTTTCACAAGCATTATGCAAAACTCAAGTGCTGCAAGCCGTTCTATCTATTCTTGGAACGATCCTAGCTCTGAATTACAATCTTATTTTGGACGTCTTGGTTTTAACTATGAAGACAAATATTTGTTAACTGCAACTTTCAGAGCCGATGGTTCTAGTAAGTTTGGTGCCAATAACAAATATGGTTATTTCCCATCTGCAGCTTTTGCTTGGAATATCCATAACGAAGGTTTCATGAAAGGAAATAATACTTTCAGCAGTTTGAAACTACGTGCATCTTATGGTATAACTGGTAACTCTTCTTTCCCTGCTGGTTCAGCACAATCTCAGTACACTTTTGGTCAGCAATCTATTGCACTTGCAAACGTTGCTAATCCAGATTTGAAATGGGAAAGCACCAAGCAGTTTGACTTAGGTCTTGATTTTGAATTGGCTAGCGGTGTTCTTTATGGTAGTGTAGACTACTTTAACAGAAATACTACCAATATCCTATTCAATTTTGACGCCATTCAGCCAGCTCCTGCTACTAAGTACTGGGTTAACTTGCCTGGTAATGTAAAAAACAATGGTGTTGAATTATCATTGGGTGCAGCTATTATCAAAAAGAAAGATCTTCAGTGGAATGCCCAGTTTAACATTGCTTTCTTGAGCAATAAATTGGAAAACTATAACGGACCTGCAGTATTGACTGGTGCTATTAGCGGACAAGGTTTGTCTGGAGCATCTGTTCAACGCTTAACCAGCGGTCAACCTTTGAACGCTTTCTATATGAAAGAATTCATGGGTCTTGATCAAACAGGTAATAGTACTTTCAGAGATAATGGAAACACATTGTACTATATTGGAGATCCTAACCCACACCAATTATTTGGGTTGTCTACTGACCTGACTTACAAGAAATGGTCTTTTGTAGCCAACTTTAATGGTGCTGCTGGACACGATATCTACAACAACACTTTGAACGCCTTGATTCCAATTGGAAACTTGGGTTCTAGAAACGTAGCTTCTTCTTTGATTGGTGTATCTCCTAAAGAAAGCTTGGCTAACCCAATTACCACTTCTACTCGTTACCTTGAAAAAGGCGACTACTTGAAACTGGCTAACTTGTCTGCTTCTTACAATGTAGGTACCTTGGGATCTTTGAAAAATGTTCGCGTATTCTTTACTGCAACCAACCTGTTCATTATCACCAAGTACAGTGGTTTTGATCCTGAAGTAAATACAGATAAGAATATTGGTGGCGTACCTTCATTAGGTATTGAGTACACCCCTTATCCTGCTGTAAAAGGATTTAACATTGGCTTCAACTTTAATTTATAAAAATTAAAGGACAACCAACGAACAAAAAATCACGTATAACGTAATAATAAAAAAATCACATTATGAAACATATACAAAAGTCTGCGATTGCTCTGATGTTGACTGTTGGTGTGGGTTTTGTTTCCTGTACTAAACTGGAAGAAAAACTGAACTCCTCTCTAACAGCTGATCAAGCTCAATCAATCCTTTTAAAGAGTACAGACGTTTCTGTGCTGTTACAAGCCTGCTACGATGGTTTACAGGGTTTCCAATCACAAGACGTTGCTACATCTTTGCAAGAAAATAGCTCTGACGAATCGCTGGTTCCAACCAGGGGTGGTGACTGGGATGATAATGGTGTTTGGAGAGTTATCCACGCACATACCTGGAATGCTGACCACGCGCAAGTAGGTGGTGTATTCAATAACTTGCTAGGTGTGGTATTTAACACAACCAACGTGTTGAACTTTAGCCCTAGTGCTTCTCAAGCTGCTGAAGCAAGGTTTATCCGTGCATTTGCTATGTACACCGTATTGGATTTGTATGGTCAAGTACCTTTCAGAGAAGCTGGTGAAAACCTTTTGAATGCTCCTAAAGTATTAAAAGGCGCGGAAGCTGCAACTTTCATTATTGGTGAATTGAATGCAATTAAAGCTTCTTTGCCAAACGGTCCATCTGCTGGCGGTCCTGCTTTCAAAGCAAACAAAGACGCGGCTGATGTTTTGTTGATGAAAATGTACTTGAACAAAGGTGCTTATGGCAATCGTGCTGCTCCTACATTTGATGCTGCTGATATGAATGCAGCAATTACAATTGCACGTAGCCTTTCTACCAAATACACTATCTCTGCTAACGTATGGGACAACTATGCACCAAGCAATGATGTGATTGGTAAAGAAAACATCTTCACCAACCAAAACATTGGTGGTTCAAGAGGTGGTAACTTACGTGCAGCTTGGTACAAAACCAACCACTACAACATGAACAAATCTGGTTGGAATGGTTTTACCACTCTAGCTGCTGTTTATGACAAATTTGAAGCTACTGACACTCGTCTAGGTGTTAACTACCCAGATCCTGCAGGTGTATTGCCTAATCCTGCCAAAGTTAATACTACTGGTTTCTTGATTGGACAGCAGTTTGATCTAAAAACTGGTGCAGCTTTGAAAGATAGAAAAGGTGCTCCTTTGTCTTTCACTAGAACTGTTGCTTTACAAGAAAGCGGTACTAACTTAGAAGTTACAGGTATCCGTTACTGGAGATATGTAGTAGATAATAAAGATGGCAATGATGGCCAACCTGATAATGACTATGTATTCTTCCGTTACTCAGACGTTGTTCTGATGGAAGCTGAAGCTATTCTTCGTGGTGGTACAGCTCAAGGTGGTGTAACTGCTTTGTCTTTGGTAAACTCTTTACGTTCAAAACGTGGAGCTACAGCAGCAACTTCAGTAATCCTGAAAAATGCTGATCAGAACTCTCCAGATGCAGGTGGTGCTATCAGCTTGCTGAATGAAAGACAAAGAGAATTCCATTGGGATGGTTGGAGAAGACAAGATCAGATCCGTTTTGGAACTTTCTTATCTCCAAACGCACTGAAACCAGTGACCGATGCCAAATACTTGCTGTTCCCAATTCCTAACGGCGCTTTAGCTGTTAATCCGAATTTGACACAGAACCCAGGTTATTAATTTTATTTAATCAACCATACCAACAAAAAGGTCATTAATTTTAATGACCTTTTTGTTATTTAGCCATGACCTCGAATATTAGATATACGCGATTATTTACTTTGATTTTATTGGTATTTCAACTCTCCTGTACCAATTCATCAAAGACTTCTTCAGCTGCTTTGTTTCAATTGATGGACAATACGGGCATCAATTTTGAAAACAATATTCAAGACAGTAAAGACTTTAACATATTTACTTTTCGAAATTTTTATAACGGTGGGGGAGCTGCCATTGGAGACATTAATAATGATGGCTTGGCCGATATATTTTTTACTGCCAATCAAGGATCCAATAAACTTTATTTGAATAAAGGGGATTTTAAATTTGACGATATATCAGAAAAAGCGGGTTTTGTTGCCAAGCCACAATGGAGTACGGGAGTGGTGATGGTAGACATTAACCATGATGGTTGGTTGGATATTTTTGTTTGCAATTCCGGACATATCAATGACGGTGTGAGTAAAGAAAATCAACTCTTCATCAACAACAAGAACCTCACATTTACAGAAAGCGCCAAAGCCTATGGGCTTGCCGATAACGGATTCAGCACCCAGGTTTCATTTTTTGATTACGACCTGGATGGTGATTTGGATTGCTTTTTAGTAAATAATAGTCCCATTCCTGTTAACACACTTAACTATGCCAATAAGCGTGACTTACCCGCAGAACAATGGCCTATCAAAGATTTTCTAAAAGGGGGAGGTGATCACTTGCTAAGAAATGATGGAGATAAATTTGTAGACGTTACGCATAGTACCGGAATCCACGGATCATTGATCAGTTTTGGGCTGGGTGTTACTATTGGTGACGTAAATGGAGACCATTATCCAGATGTATATGTGTCCAATGATTTTTTTGAAAGGGATTATCTCTATATCAACCAAAAAAACGGAACCTTTAAAGACGAATTGGAGAACTGGGTGCAACATACCAGTTTGGCATCAATGGGTGCAGATATGGGCGATGTAAACAATGATGGATATCCGGATATTTTTACTACAGATATGTTGGCCGACGATGACTATCGTTTAAAAACAACCTCATCCTTTGACAATATTGACGTCTATAGATTAAAAGTTAATTCTGGATTTTACCAACAGTTTCAACAAAACACTTTACAAATCAACAATAAGAATGGCAAGTTTTTAGATGCTTGTTATTATGGGGGTGTA
Organism: Chitinophaga pinensis; assembly: GCA_943372225.1. Classification (GTDB taxonomy): domain Bacteria; phylum Bacteroidota; class Bacteroidia; order Chitinophagales; family Chitinophagaceae; genus Sediminibacterium; species Sediminibacterium pinensis_L. Next base: position 87,781 of record CALRXV020000006.1, read on the forward strand.
GCTGCATCAGATTGGAGTTGGGGTGGATTGTTATTTGACGCAGACAATGATGGTCTCAATGATTTATACATCTGCAACGGAATCAACAATGACCTAACCAATCAAGATTTTATTGACTTTTTTGCCAATGATATTGTTCAAAAAATGGTCATGACGGGTAAGAAAGATGAAGTGGATGCTGTAATCAAGAAGATGCCCAAACAACCACTTTTAAATAAAGCCTATAAAAATGAAGGAGGGCTTAAGTTTTCTGATAAGGGAGTAGAATGGGGTTTCACCCAAACTTCTTTTTCAAATGGGGCTGCTTATGGAGACTTAGATAATGACGGTGATTTAGATATGGTCATTAGTAATGTGAATGAGAAAGCTTTTGTCTATAAGAATAGAAGTAGAGAAATTAATCAGAATAATTTTATAGCAGTATCCTTAAAAGGTGCGGGCGCTAATAGTTTTGCTATTGGTAGTCAGATCAAAGTCTTTGTAGGTGATCAAATCATGAGCAGGGAAATTATTCCAAGTAGGGGCTTTCAATCTTCCATTGATTATAAAACCATTATTGGTCTTGGCAAAACAGTTGCTATAGACAGCATTCAAGTGATTTGGCCCAATAGAATGGTAAGTACTCAAATTAAACCCGCCATTAATCAAGTACTAAAATTAGAACAACCTACAAAAGCTCCCTTATTTCAAGAGCCCGCAAAAACGAATGTAGCGCATTTGCTGTCAGTTGTTCAAAGTTCATTTGAAAAACACCAAGAAGACGATTTAGTTGATTTTTACAATGAACGCAATATTCCTAGAATGCTTTCTAAGGAAGGTCCAAAAGCAGCTGTGGCCGATGTAAATGCAGACGGGTTAGAAGACATCTATATTGCAGGTTCACCCAAACACCCGGGTCAATTATACATGCAAAATACAAATGGATCATTTGTCAAAAAACGCGTTCCCATTTTTGAACAATATGCCGATTTTGAAGACGTAGCCGTTTTGTTTTTTGATGCTGATAAAGACGGTGATAAAGACTTGTTTGTAGGTGCTGGTGGCAACAATACACAAATTGGAAATAGAATTTTCCAACACCGTTTATACATCAATGATGGAAAAGGAAATTTCTCTATTGACGTGAATGCATTTGGCAATAATGAAATGAATATTGCTGTTGCTTGTGCTTATGATTTTGATAAGGATGGAGACGAGGACTTGTTTGTTGGTGCAAGAAGTTTCCCTGGCAATTATGGTATAACCCCTCAAAGTTATTTGTATGTAAACGATGGTAAGGGGCATTTCAAAGACATGGCTAAGGAGAAAAACCCAGATATTGCTGGTATTGGAATGGTTACTGGTGCCGTGTGGGCCAATATAACAGGTGATGCTTCAAAAGAATTGGTGATTGTTGGGGAATGGATGAGCCCCAGAATATTCAGTTTTGACAAAGACCATTTTAAAGAAGTCAAAACCAATCTTTCAGATTTGCACGGATGGTGGCAATCAGTGGCTGTTGCCGATTTAAATGCAGATGGTAAAGAAGACATTGTTTTAGGTAATATTGGGGAGAATTTTTACTTGCATCCCAGTAAAGAAAAACCAGTCAAAATTTGGATAGCCGATTTTGACCAAAACGGCATCACAGACAAAATTCTAACACGTTCTATTGACGGTAAGGACCTACCAGTATTTTTAAAACGAGATTTAGAAGAACAAATACCATTATTAAAAAAACAAAATCTTAGACACGAAGTGTTTGCTAAGAAGTCTGTTCAAGAATTATTTTCAGAAGAAATTATCCAAAAAACATTGGTTAAGGAATTTACGGAACCGGCTTCCTATGTGGCCTATAACCAAGGGAATGGGCAGTTTCAAGTACAAAAAATGTCTACTTATTTGCAACTCTCTTGTATCAATGCTATTTCCTGTTTAGACATTAATGCAGATGGTTTTATAGACTTGGTTATGGGAGGTAATAATTTTGGATTTCCTCCCATGATGGGCAGACTAGACGCAAGTTTTGGTCAGGTATTATTGGGTGACGGCAAGGGAAATTGGAAACAGCAATCTGCTAATATTTCTGGAGTGGAATTACGTGGAGAAATTAGAGATATAGCTCCGGTGCATACCAGGAACAAAGACTGTTTGCTGATTTTACAGAACAATGAAGTACCAGTTTTATTTTCTATTCAAAAAGGCATCAAGCATTAACATGCATCAACATACTTACAGGGTTATCTACCCAAGACTAAAAAAGAACTGTTTGCAGTATTGGTCACTGTTTAGCATCTCATTGTGCTTGATATTATTTGGATGTAAACAAACCCCAACATTGCCCCCAGCTTTTGAAGCACTAGAAACAGCTAGTACGGGTTTGGATTTTACCAATCAACTCAAACCAACCGGTGCATTTAACATGTTTAAGTACATGTATTTTTATAACGGTGCTGGAGTTGGTGCTGCTGATTTTAATAAAGATGGATTGGTGGATTTGTTTTTTGCTGCAAATCAAGGGGATAATAAATTGTTTTTGAATAAGGGTGGTTTAAAGTTTAAAGAAATTACCAAAGAAGCAGGTATTGTTCAAGATGGTTCTTGGTCTACAGGTGTTTCTGTAGTTGATATTAATCATGATGGCTTACTAGATATATATGTTTGCCGTGTTGGAAAATATGAAACACTTAAAGGACATAATCTCTTACTTATCTGCACTGGTATTGACAAGCAAGGAATACCTCATTATGAAGAACAGTCAAAACAATATGGTTTAGACTTTTCAGGTTTTAGTACACAAGCTGCTTTCTTTGATATGGATCAAGACGGTGATTTGGATATGTTTTTATTAAACCATTCTGTTCACCAAAACGGCACATTTGCGCCTAGGGCCAATTATATGGGAACCTTTAGTGAGGTTTCTGGAGATAGAATTTATCGCAATGACAATAACCATTTTTCAGATGTAACCAAATCAACAGGAATCAATAGTTCTGCCATTAGTTATGGATTGGGTGTAGTGGTTGCAGATATTAATTTAGATGGCTATCCTGACCTGTATATTGGGAATGATTTTCATGAAAATGACTATCTCTATATCAACCAGAAAAACGGAACATTTAAAGAAGAGATTACGCAACGCACCATGCACACCAGTCAATATTCCATGGGGGTTGATGTGGCTGACGTGAACAATGATGGTTATCCTGAAATTGTTTCCATGGATATGTTACCTGCGGACCCTTATATTTTAAAACGTTCTGAAGGAGAGGATACCTATGATATTTTTAATCTAAAAATTGGTTATGGTTACAATTACCAATACACTAGAAACAATTTACAGGTAAATAGAAGAAACGGGCATTTTAGTGAAACGGGTTTGTATTCTGGGATTGCCGCAACTGATTGGAGCTGGGCTCCTCTCTGGATGGATTTTGACAATGATGGGTTAAAAGACTTATTCATTTCTAATGGAATTCCTAAAAGAATGAACGATATAGACTATATCAACTATATCTCCAATGATCAAATCCAGAATAAAATCAAATGGAACAATCTGGAAAAAGCAGACATGGAACTGATTAATAAGTTTCCACAAATTAAGCTCCCTAATAAGTTTTATAGCAATAAAGGAAATTTTCTGTTTGATGATCTTGAAGCCCAAGTAAAAGGAAACTTACCCACTTATTCCAATGGGTCGGTATATGCAGACTTTGACAACGATGGAGACCTAGATATTTTGGTTAATAATATTGATGATCCAGTTTTATTATACGCCAATACTAGCAATGATAAAGTAAAAAAAGCATTTGCTTCTGTTAGTTTGAAAGGACCAGAAAATAATCAAAACGCTATTGGAGCCAAATTGGTACTTTTTTCAAAAGGCGCTATAAGAACTTATGAGAAAAGTCCGGTCAGGGGTTTTTTGTCTAGCATGGAAATTCCCTTGCATATTGGTCTGGAAAATGTAGCCGTTGATTCTGCTTTTTTGGTTTGGCCTGACAATAGTAGTCAACCCATTCAATTCAAAGCCAAGGATGGGCAATACCAATACCAATATCAAAAAGGGTTAAAGCCATTTAATTACCAGTCTATTTTGGGTTTTCAAGTTAATGCTAATAAACCTATGGAAGACATTACTGCCAGTACAGGTCTTTCATATAAACACGCTGAAAATGTATTTAATGAATTCAATAGAGAACCCCTAATCCCACATATGCTCTCAACAGAGGGACCTGCGTTGGCCGTTGCGGATATAAATAAGGATGGTTTGGAAGACGTTTATCTTGGCGCATCAAAAGGATTTAAACCCGCCTTGATGATGCAAACTGCCAGTGGCAAGTTTAACAAAATGGCTGTTCCTGCTTTTGAGAATGATAGTTTGTATGAAGACATTGACGCGGTTTGGGTTGATGTAAATAATGACGGAAATCAAGACTTGGTTGTGGCAAGTGGGGGTAATGAATATTATGGTCAGGAAGAATGGTTATTGCCCAGGGTTTATTTGGGAGATGGCAAAGCGCATTTTGTAAAACAAGCAGATGCATTTAGCAATATCTATACAACTCAAGGTGCTATTGCAGCCAATGATTTTAATGGAGATGGTTTTGTTGATTTATTTATTGGTGGAAGATCGGTTCCTTTTGCTTATGGAAGTATTCCTAAATCTTATTTGTTAATGGGTGACGGGAAAGGTCATTTTAAAGACGTAACAGAACAAAAGGCCAAGGGGCTATCGCAAATAGGAATGGTTACTCAAGCTCTATGGTTTGATATTGATCATGACAAAGACCAAGACTTATTGATATGTTCAGAATGGGGTGGCATTACAGCATATCTAAATGACAAAGGACAATTTTCTCAGAAGCAATTAACAGACAAAAAAGGTTGGTGGAATTGTTTGTTGCCAGTTGATATAGATAATGATGGTGATATGGATTTGATTGCGGGCAATCTTGGACTAAATAGCCGACTAAAAGCTACAAAGGATAAGCCTGTTAGAATGTACTATCAAGACTTTGATGACAATGGCAAAAAGGAACAGGTACTCACTTATTTTTTAGGAGAAAGAGAATTGCCATTTGCCAATAAAGCCGAGTTAGAAAAACAAATGCCCATCATAAAAAAGAAATTCTTGTACGCTGAAGATTTTGCAAAAGCATCCTTAAAAGACATATTCAGTGCTTCTAAGTTGGATAATGCTATTCAATATAGTGCTGACTGGTTTTCTAATACACTGTTCTTAAATAATGGCAAATTGGAGTTCAATGCTATTGCCCTTCCCAATGAAGCGCAATGGAGTTCTGTTAAAGCAGCTGTAGTAATTGATGCCAATGGCGATAACCTCAAAGACATTTTGTTGGTTGGGAATTATTATGATAACAATATTCAAATGGGTAGGTATGATGCGGACTTTGGTACTTTACTCATTAACAAAGGAAACGGGCAATTAGAAGCTTCTCCAATAAATCATCTGGTCATCAAAGGTCAAGTTAGAAGAATACAAGCTATTCAAATTCAACAGGAACCTGCTTGGGTCTTGACCAAAAACAATGACAGTACACAAATTATCCGATTCCAAAAACCTGTTGGGAAATAATTACCTGATTAGTTGAATGGTGCCGTTCTTGATCAATTTCTTTCCAGATCTTAAAGCGGTTATTTCCATTTGATAAGGATACAATCCAGCAGGTTGTGGATTTCTTTTAAAGTTACCATCCCAACCCAGGTTATTGTCTTTTCCATCATATATCAATTGCCCCCAACGATTGTAAATTTTTAGGCTATTGATTTGATAGCCAGTATTAGGTGGAATTCTAAACAAATCATTTAGTCTGTCAGCATTTGGTGTAAAGGCGGTTGGAACATATAATTCAGGATCACACAATGCGTTGACTTTAACGGTGGCTGTTTTACTGCCGCAGAGATTACTCACTTTTACACTATAAGTTCCGGCCTGTTTTACAGATAGAAAATAATCCTTGCTTGGAATATTGTTCCATAGGTATTGGTCATATCCATAAGTTGTGAATAGTTGAATACTGTCTCTTCCTTCTAAACAAGTATCTGCACCTAGTTTAATGGCAGAAGGGTCTTTGAAAACAGTTACCTGATAAATTTTAATACTGTCACAACCCAATGCGGTTTTAAAACTCACATAATAAGTTCCTGAAATTCTTACTGGTACTTGGTCTGGTAATTTATAATTGTCCGTTTCACAAACAGATAATTTTATGATATTGACGGTATCAATAACGTCTTTGCAACATGCATTGGTACAAGTTGTTGTAATGGTTAGGGGATAGTCTTTGGCAATAACCGTTGTTGTTGAAAAACTATTGATGGGGTTAAGTTCATTGGTATGAGTCATGGCTGGGTCATCAGCACGTAATAAACTACTAGCATCAAAACTATTGAGACTAGTAGTTGTTGCCATACAAGCCAAGTTGCCTGCTGTATCTGTTTTATAGAGATAACTGTTTTGTTGGCTGGATGGGCTGTTTAAGAAAATATAATAGCCATCTGTTCCTAGTGTCAATGAGCTAGCAGTTTGGGCACCGGAATTTGTTAGAAATGCTTTTTGTTTGATAACGCTTCCTTGATCATCAATACTTGCAATAATGGCCTGACTACCATCCTGCAAAAGTATTTGTCTATTGCCTAAAAGATCAGTTTTAGCGTCTACCATAAAACTCCCTTTTTCGCTGGTTTGATAGCCTACTATTTTTTTGATTGTTCCTGTATTGGAACTTATAATATTTATGGCCTTGGTGCTAATGGGCGGAATCATTAAATTATTAGTATCGGCAAAGCCTAAAAATGAAAAGTCTCCATTGGGTAATTGTTGTATTTGTCTAATAGTGCCTTCATTGAAAAAAACATTGGATGCTTGGCGTCGAATATTTAGGGTTCTTTCCCACTTGAATTTACCGGTTGCAAAATCTAAACCGGAAAAATAATAATTCACTTTTAAGATAGAATCTCTATTCAACAAACGTTGATCCATAATTCCACCTGTAACAATTTCTTTTCCGTCATTGGTTTGCAATAATTGATTAGAAAGGTTATATCTAAATTCAAATACACTTGAATTGGCAATGGACTGCCAAATGGTATTTCCATTTGCGTCTATTCTTAAAATAATGGTTTTGGTGCTTAGTGGGGGCGTTTTCCAAACAACAGCACTTAGAATAAAATCGCCATTACTGGCTTTGATTAAATTTTGCAAAAAAGTACTTTCTATACCTGGTACAAATCCTTGATCCATTTTTTTGGTCCAAAGAATATTGCCGTATCTGTCAATCATCATTAAGACGCCCCAGTTTGGATTGGGAGGTGCAGGGTCAGTAACACCCCAATAAGTTTGTATGGTTCCTGTTATCAAATAGCTGGTATCTGATGCCGCAATGATATCATTGAATTGAAGCAAATCATAACCAGGTATGCTATAACGTTTTGACCAGATAGCTGACCCTGATTTGGTAAACAAACTTACCCATCCGTCATTATGTACTTTGCCTGATTGTAAGTAGTTGATATTACCTAGATTAAGTAGTTCTTTTTCCTTTGTCTGCACCGGCTTAACTACGGTCTGTGTTTCTTGTCCAGTATACTGTTTGGCAAATTCACTAATAGCGCAGGCCTGCCCCTTGGATGGCAATATATGCCCAAGCAGCATCAACAACAGTAAGACGGTTTTTAGCACAGGGTGCATGCGCATCAGTATCAGTTTGTTTGCCGGGGCGGGCTAGGTACAAGAATAAATGTAAGCAAATGCCATTACATAACTGGATAGTAGATACGGGTAATCCATTTTGTGCTGTCTTTCTCTAATTTACGGTCTGTTACCAGTGAATAAAATGGGATTGCTGGCGATGTAATATGGTAATCCTGCACAAACAACTGCATTTGTTGCATAGCAGTTGCTGCGCTTTTTTCTCCACCTTTGACCTCTCCAATCAAAATTTTACCTGCCACCATTCGTTTCCAAGAGAAATTAGCAGTTTCTGGTATTTGCTTATCTACCGGAAGGGCAACCATGGTCTGAAAATGGGTGCTATCCAAAACAGTAATATTCAACATGGGAAAGCCCGTTTGTTTGGCACCAGTTTGATTGGCATAATTTTTCAATTGGTCAATCATAGCAATTATGGTGGCTTGGTCCGGTGTGCCTGCTAAGATCTTTTTGGTACTTACTAAAATAGTATCCTTTACCATGTCTTGCACAATTTGCATTCCATAGACTTTTTCCCTAGATTCTAAAAAAGCTTTTAAACTTTGATGTGGCGCTGCAATGGCTTCTTTCAAATCTTTCATGAATAAATAATCTGTCACCCTTTTTATGGGATTCCATCCACTAGCTAATTGGTAATTCCAAAAAATGGCCATGGAATCCAATCCAAGTTGGGCATAAATCAATTGACCAGTTATGGTTTTGTTTTTAAAATTTGATTGAACTTCATATCCGTTAAACAAAGCTTTTTGAGGATGGTGTTGGGCATTGTCCCAGCTAAGTTCTTGCAACTGTTTTTTTTGAGTACTATCTTTTGGCCACCATTTTATCCATTGAGTGGTATCCATCATCAATCGGGTACCAGCATTGATAGAAGCATTAACAGCCATTACTTTAGAAACCTTAATATTTTCAGGAATCAAAACGTAGACAGAAATTAGACCTGCCAATAGCAAAATGAAAATTGCAATCAATGTTTTTTTCATGGATGGTTCGTTAGCGCCTTGCAAATTAGTAAAGAAAACAGTTAAAAAAATAGATTGCTTGCTGCAAACCTTTGCGGTGGAAACTGTGCTTGCACCAAACCAAGGGAATTGATTAATTTGCTCTTCTAGAACTTGCCCTATGCGAATACTGTTGCTTACACTGGTTGCCTGTATTGGTATACAGGCTATGTCACAAACAAAGCCCGATAGTTGGAAAATCAAAGCTTCCAAATGGGATCCTGCTAATTATTATGGTGTTACGGTAGCCAATGGAATGATTGGGATTGTCTCTTCTCCAGAGCCCTTTAAAGTAAAAGATGTTGTATTGGCCGGAGCTTATGACCAATATGGTAGGGGCAGGGTGAGTAATTTTTTGCGCAGTTTTAATTTGCTCAATATGCAATTAGATATTGATGGCAAAAGAATTGGCGGGGCCGATGCTAAAAACATGCAACAGGAACTAGACATGCATCACGCTAGTTTCACCACTAGTTTTGATTATTCAGACAAAGCCACTATTAGTTATACCTATTATTCCTTGCGTCAATTGCCTTTTACCGTGTTGATGGATATTAGTATCACGGCCAAAAAAGACATTAATATCAATAGCGCTTCTGTGATGGAAGCCCCAGATGCACTTAAAGACGTTCAAAATTATTATAATGAAATTGATAGACCACATGTGGTGCTAAGTTTGCTTACTTCTACTGCCAAGAGCCCAACGGGTAAATTACTTATGTGCGCCAGTAATACTTTTCTTTTTAGCGAAGCTCATGGATTTGAACCAAGGGTGATTCATGAAATGTGGGACAACAATATGCACTTGATGAAGTTTACGCGCAAGATTAAGGCAGGAGAAACCTATAGGTATTCGGTTGCTGGTTCCTCTATTACATCGGCTCATCATGATGATCCTTTAAATGAAGCAGAACGCATGACCATTTTTGCAAGACTGGAAGGAAGAGAAAGGCTCATTAATTTTCACAACAAAGCATGGGATGAACTCTGGCAATCAGATATACAAATTGAAGGAGATGACCAGTCTCAACAAGATATTCATAGCATGTTGTATCACCTTTATTCCTTTTCAAGACCGGGTACTGCAATGAGTCCATCGCCCATGGGGCTAAGTGGTTTGGGATATAATGGACATGTGTTTTGGGATACGGAACTATGGATGTACCCTTCTTATTTGGTACTTCAGCCAGAAATGGCTAAGAGTATGGTAGAATATAGGTTTCAGCGTTTAGACGCCGCTAGAAAAAATGCCTTTAACCATGGTTACAAAGGTGCCATGTTTCCATGGGAATCTGCCGCAACAGGGGTAGAAGAAACGCCAGTATGGGCATTGAGTGGTCCATTTGAACACCATATTACGGCTTGTGTTGGACTAGCTGCATGGAATTATTACTGTGTAACACAAGACCTTGATTGGTTAAAAGAAAAGGGTTGGCCCATCATGAAGGAAACGGCAGATTTTTGGGCAAGCAGGGTTGAACGGAATGGACCAGGTAAATATGATATCAAAAATGTAGTAGCTGCTGATGAATGGGCCGAAAACGTAGATAACAATGCATGGACCAACGGTGCAGCAAAAGCCTGTTTGAATAATGCGGCATTGGCTGCCAAACTCTTAGGATTAAAAGCAGATCCGGATTGGGCAAATGTGGCAAGCAATATACCCATCTTAAAATTTGCAGACGGAGTAACCAAGGAGCACGCTTCTTATGCAGGCGAGGGTATTAAACAGGCCGATGTAAATTTGTTGTCTTATCCGCTAAAAGAAGTAACAGGTGCTGCTGCCATTAAAAAAGACTTGGAATACTATTCCACTAGGGTTCCCAATGAAGGTACGCCAGCTATGACCCAAGCTATTTTTACCCTTTTATATGCCCGTTTGGGCGATGGGGCAAAAGCCTATCATTTTTTCCAAGACGCTTATTTACCCAATCTCAATCCGCCATTTAGGGTAATTGCGGAGACCAAGGGTGGAACCAATCCCTATTTTGCAACAGGTGCAGGGGGGATTATTCAAAGTATATTAATGGGTTTTGGTGGATTGGAGATTACAGCACAGGGGATTACGCAAATCAAATCGGCATTGCCTGCTCAGTGGAAAAAGCTTACTATCACTGGGGTTGGCAAGGAAAAGAAAACCTATACGGTTCAATAAAAAATATTATTTTAGAGCGTTGAAAAAACTGTTTGCCATAGCATTGTTGGGCATTTTGCTGTTTAACTGGGGAGGATACCGTTTGTTAACGGACTACCTAGAAGACCGTGCCGATCTTCAATTGGAAGCCCAATTGGACCAGGACAATTATGACGAATCTGCTTTAATCAGTATTAAAGTTCCAACCAATCTTCCTTATTACCACAACAATATCAATTACGAACGTGTAGACGGGTCTATCAATATTCGTGGAGTGGAATACAAATACGTAAAACGTCGTATTTATAATGACTCACTTGAGTTAATGTGTATTCCCAATATGGCCAAAACTGGCATGCAAAATGCCAGGGATGATTTCTTCCGATTGGCCAATGATTTGGTTACCAATAACAGTGCAAAAAAATCCGGAAATACGCATGGTCACAACCTGAAGTTTTCCGTACAAGATTATACTGCCACTCCGGCAATTAGTTTGAACCCTGAAACACAGTTAGTAGATGTAGCAGCAAATACTACCGTGTTCCAACATTTCAAATCCATCTATTTGGATCGTCTGGAAAGGCCGCCACAGGCTTAACACCAGATGATTAACAAGATTTCAAACCTGCACGGAATAGCAGCCGTGCGGGTTACTTTATTTTTTCTACCAGCTTATTATTTTGATATGAAACATTTCCTGATAGGGATTTGCGCAACCGTGTTATTATTCGGATGCAAGGACAATAAAGAATACAAAACTTATTTGCATAATCCTGATTTATTCAGCAATACCGTACATGAACTCAATACGGTGGTAATGGGAAACAATTTTCCTCCCATGGTAGCGTCTAGAAACTATGCGTATGCTGCCATTGCTGCTTATGAAGTAATTGCTGCTGGAAACCCAACTGGTTATCAATCCTTAGCTGGTCAATTGCATGGTTTGAAAACCATCAACCTACCAAAAGATACGGTTGGTGCCGATATTGAATTAGCTGCTTTGTTGGCTTATATGAAAGTAGGAGAAGCGGTCACTTTTCCTGAAGGAAGTTTGAAGCTATACAAAGACAGTATTTTATCAGTAGCAAGAGCAAAGGGATTACCAGAAGGGGTTGAGAAAAAATCTCAGGAATTAGCAGATAGTGTTGGTATGTCAATTATTAGATGGAGTAAAAAAGACAATTACTTAGAAACCCGTGGGGCTGAAAAATATACTGTTTTGGATATTCCAGGAAGATGGGTTCCCACTCCGCCTTTATACGCATCTGCAGCGGAACCCCATTGGAAAGAAATTAGACCCATGGTCATTGACAGTGCTGGTTTCTTTAATGTTCCTCCTCCGCCTACATTTAATATCACAGACAAGAATAGCAAGTACTATCAAGAAGTGATGAAGATCAAAAATGCGGTAGACAGTCTTACACCTGAACAACGCCATATGGCTGAGTTTTGGGACGACAATCCCTTTAAAATGAATGTTACCGGGCATGCCATGTTTGGCAGCAAAAAATTCTCCCCTCCTGGTCATTGGATGAGTGTGGTAGGTATTGCTGCTGAACAAGCAAAAGCAGATTATGGTACTACCGTAACTGCATTTGCCAAAACAAGTATTGCTTTATTTGATGCATTCATACAAAGTTGGTTTGCCAAATACACTTACAATACCGTTAGACCAGAAACAGTGATTAACAAATATATAGACATGAACTGGAGACCCTTGTTACAAACCCCGGCATTTCCGGAATACACATGTGGTCATAGTACTATCTCATCCGCAGCAGCGGAATCACTGACCAGTGTCTTTGGTGATAATTTTGCCTATACTGATTCAACTGAAATTGAATTTGGTATTCCAAACCGATCATTTAAATCATTTAGGGCTGCAGCTGAAGAAAATAATTGGGCCCGTTTTTATGGCGGTTTGCACTTTCACAACTCTTGCATTATCTCTACTGAATATGGTAGAAAAGTTGGTGCATTGGTTGTAGACAGATTGAAGATGAAGAAATAAAATCACAGACTATTAAAACCCACAAATGAAAAAGCTCCTTTCTATACTAATCCTATGTCTTATTTTAAACAGTGCGGCTCAATCACAGGGCTGTGTAGCCATCAGAGGTGCTGGTGGTGCGGCTTGTAGCATGATGGATCACATGAAAAATCTAGACAGTGCCGGATGGATGTTTAGCTCTAATACCAGATACTTTAAATCGTACAAACATTTTGTTGGAACCGAAGAACAAAAACAAAGAGTAGCAAACGGAACAGAAGTAATCAATCACGCATTTAGTCTTGATCTTGGTTTAACACGTGTGTTCAATAAGCGATGGAGCATGTCTGTCTATGTGCCTATTTTGGCCAATACCCGTTCTTCTTTGTATGAACACGGTGGTAAAGAAAGAAGTAGCACCGAATCCTTTGGTTTGGGTGATATTCGAGTGGCGGGTTATGCATGGTTAATTGATCCAGCCAAACAAGGCAAATTCAATATACAAGCAGGGTTAGGAATTAAACTGCCAACAGGAGATTATAAATACACTGATCGCTTTAATACTGCCACCAAAGGAGTAACCATCATTGGTCCAGTAGATCAATCCATACAATTAGGTGATGGTGGTACTGGCTTTACTACAGAATTGAATATGTATTATAACTTATCACACAAGTTGAGTCTTTATTCCAATTTGTATTATTTGTTAAATCCACGTGAGCAAAATGGCGTATCTACTCAAAGAGGTGGTGTACCATCTGCAGCTACTATTTCTTATACTTCAGACGTGATGAGCGTTCCTGATCAGTATCTAGCAAGAGTTGGTGCCAATTATTACACTGGTAAGTTCACCGTTTCTGGTGGTCTTAGATATGAATGCATTCCTGTACACGATTTAATTGGCGGAAGCGAAGGTTTCCGTAGACCTGGTAGAATTCTGACTGCAGAACCTGGTGTTACTTACAGTGTTAAGAAACTCAATTTCTATGCCTATTTACCAGTAGCATTGGTCCGTAACAGAACCCAAAGTGTACCGGACAAAATCCGTACAGACTTGACCGGTGTTTATGCGCAAGGCGATGCTGCTTTTGCAGACTATTCCGTTAACATTGGATTTAGTGTAAGATTCTAAATCTGTTTGACCTTTTTTCAACGCGTTTGTTCGCGACCAATACAACTATGCCATGAATAATACCCAAAGATTTTTTCACCATTGGCGATTGCTAATTATTGTATGTCTTTTGCTGCAATATCAAATGGGATCAGCTCAAACTGATATGGATGCCATTATGATGAGCAAGAACAATTTCTGTACCGGCCTCATGTACCAACACGGTAGTTGGAACAATTACTGGGAGGGCACCCTTAAAAGAGACAATTTAAATCTTGGAACTGTATCAAACAATATGTATGCCGTTATGGGCAATTACGGCATCAGTGGAAAACTGAATTTATTATTTGGTCTTCCTTATGTGAATACCAAGGCAAGTGCAGGAACCTTGCATCAAATGAATGGTTTACAAGACCTATCGCTTTGGGTAAAATGGATGCCATATGAAAAATCTGTAGGCCCTGGAACCCTTTCTCTGTATGGGATTGGTGGATTGTCTATTCCCGTATCTAATTATGTAGCTGATTATCTTCCATTATCAATAGGTTTGAAATCTACCAATCTGTCTTTGAGAGGAATGGTTGATTATCAAATTGGATCAATCTTTGCCACCGTTTCTGGAACCTATGTAATGAGAAGTAATATGACCCTTGATCGCACAGCTTATTATACCAATCAATTAGTGCTTTCTAATGAGGTGGATATGCCCAATGTTGCTAGTTTCAATTTTAGGATTGGCTATAGGAGCAGTTTAGGTATTGCAGAATTTGTTTTGAACCAATCCAATACTTTGGGTGGATTTGATATTACCAGAAATAATATGCCTTTTCCAAGCAATAAAATGAATGCCACAACAGCTGGTGTTGCCCTAAAATACAATGTATCTGCAGTAGAAGGGTTGTCCCTAATAGGTGGAGCAAATTTCACTGTTGCAGGAAGAAATGTAGGTCAGACTAATTCCTTTAATGGCGGATTATTCTACATTTTAGATTTCACTAAAAAAGCAAAACCAAATTCTTCTGACAAACCAACAACCAACTAATGAAAACCATAGAAATAAAAAATTTCATCTGCATTCTGGCCATTTTCATTGTGGCATTGGGATGTACTAAAAATATCAAAGGTCGCACTGAAGATTTACCCATGTTACAGCCAGCCAAAACAGATATTGATGCCGGTAATTGGAAACCCATTTTATTAACGGGTCCAACAGAATTTCCGGTTGCAGCCCCTGCTGCAATTACCACCCCCGGTTATTTAGCTGAGATCAATGAAATCAAAGGCTTTCAAAAAAATATCAATGCCGATCAAGAAAAAACTATTCGTTATTGGGGTGCGGGTGCTGTTATGCGTTGGAATGAAATCATGCGTGAATTGGTTGCCAAATACAATTTACCTCCA
The DNA here is from genome assembly GCA_943372225.1 of Chitinophaga pinensis. Classification (GTDB taxonomy): domain Bacteria; phylum Bacteroidota; class Bacteroidia; order Chitinophagales; family Chitinophagaceae; genus Sediminibacterium; species Sediminibacterium pinensis_L. The sequence continues at coordinate 103,132 of CALRXV020000006.1, forward strand.
TATCAAAATGCAGATGGTTCTTACCCTTTTCCAAGTGCTACCAATCCCTTTGCATATCCATTATTTCCATTTGCAAATCCACCCTATGCCGCAAGAGCTTATGCTTATGTGAGTGCCGCACAGTATGATGGTTTAGTTGCAGCTTGGTATTATAAAAAGCTCTACAATCGCGCAGCGCCATACAAGAATGATGCAGGTGTTCAGGCCAAATTACCACAAACTGATTTGCCTTCTTATCCTTCTGAAGACGCAGTATTGGCAGGTGTTACAGCCGAAATGATGAAACTTTTATTCCCTGGTGAGATTGCCTTTATTCAACAAAAAGCAGACGAGCAAAAATTAGCCAGAATCATGGCTGGAACCAATACGCGAAGCGATATTGAAGCGGGAGAAGCTTTGGGCAGATTGGTTGCGCAAAAATTCACTGTTCGAGCAAGAGCGGATAGGGCAGGGGCCGCCATTGGAACACCAGCCGATTGGGCCAAATTGGAATCAGATGCCATTGCAAAAGGTGAAACACCATGGATTAGTTTAGAGTTACCCAAAAGACCGCCCATGCTGCCTTTATTTGGCAAGGTAAAACCATTCTTGTTTGATGAAGCTACTACCGTTGCAATTAGACCAGGCCCACCACCATTGGTGAATAGTGATCAAATGAAAAAGGAACTTCAAGAAGTAAAAGATCAAGTTGACAATCCTACACGTGAAAAAACAGCCATTGTACATTTTTGGGCAGATGGGGTTGGTACTTATACTCCACCTGGTCATTGGGATGCCATTGCAGCAGAAGATTTTATTAGCAAAAATTTCAGTGAAGTACGCTGGGCAAGAAATATGGCTTTGATTAATATGAGTTTGATGGATGCTGGAATTGTATGCTGGGATACTAAGTATTTTTATTTTAATCCCAGGCCAACACAGTTAAATCCAGCTATTAAGACCTTAACGGGAATCCCTAATTTTCCGGCTTATATCTCTGGTCATTCTACCTTTAGTGCAGCTGCAGCAACTGTATTGGGATACTTGATTCCTGAACGTGCATCAGCTTATGAGGCTATGGCCAAAGAAGCTTCTAATTCTAGGATTTATGGTGGTATTCACTATAGGAGTGATTGTGAAGTGGGTTTGACAACTGGCAAAAAAGTAGGTGATTTTGCCATAGCCCGTGCTAAAATTGATGGAGCAGATTAAATAAATAAAATGAGTTAGTTCAAAAAAAGGATGCCATCATGAGGCATCCTTTTTTGTTATATTTAACCCATAAACTACCTTATGTTTTTACCTGTTCTATTTAGTGTTGGAATCATTTTAGCTTCCATAGCAATCCATGGTTTGGGAAATACCTATTTGGTATTAATCCTGTATAAAAAACAACAACAGGCACCTAGAAAAATTAGTTTCAAAGCCGCTTTTCAGGTTTTATCCTTTACGGCTTTGTTATTAATGCTGCTGCATTTTTTAGAAATTTTAATCTGGGCTGCAGCCTTTTTGATCATTCCTGAAATAAGACAGTTGGCCAACTTTGAAGAGGCTATTTACTTTTCCATGGTCACGTATGCTACTTTGGGCTACGGTGATATAGTATTGGAGCCACAATGGAGAATCATGAGTGGGTTTGAGGCAATGAGTGGAATTCTGCTTTTTGGGTGGTCTACAGCCATGTTATTTTCTATAGTGCAGAAAATTATTTCTGAACTTTTTCATCAAGTAGTTAAGAAAGAGAAAAATTCTTTTTCTTAATTATACCAGTTCCATAATGCAGCAACCATAAGCTGGAATAATTAAATATTCATGATCATTTCCTATTTCATGCATGGTTTCAGACAAATGATCAAATAATTTGTTGCCTCTCTTACCGTGATTTTTGAATGCGTACCAAGTAAGATAGGCGGCTTGTCCACTAAAATTGAACAAACAATAAAATTGTTGCTCTTCATTAGAACGGATAAATCCGGCTACATGAATATTGTATGGGGTTAACCAAGTTAGATTTTTGGTATCAGAAAATACTGGATTGTTTTTTCTGATTTGAATCAGTTTTTTTGTGGCGCTGAAAACTCTTGCCTCAATGGTATCTGGCTCTTTTATTTTTTCTACCCTGTTCCAATCAATAATGGGTCTATGCATCCATCTATTATCATAACTTTTTCCAGGGTCATTTAAATAGCCATAGTCATTAACAGTTCCCAGTTCATCGCCATAAAACAAAATGGGAAGTCCGCCAATAAACATGCTTTGGGCTTGCATTAAATTGATTTTTTGCAAAGCAATTTCAATAGCAGTTGTATCATTCCGGTTAATGGCTTTTTCCAGTCCGCAAAGCGATGCCAAAGAACCACTAATTCTTGCATCCTGTGTTTTGGGATTTACAGAAAATAAAGCTCCGGAAGCTGGAGAATAGGGAAGGGCGCCTGAATAATATTCTTTCAAGAATTTTCTGTGTTCATAGGCATTAAAACCTGCTGCTCTAATCATACTATCGTCATATCCCAGTCCAATATCATCGTGACAACGCGTGTAAGTGATCCATGAACAACCATAAGGTTTTTGCAAAATTTCATGCTGTGCTGCTAACATGACCCTAGTATCGCCAGTGGCTAATGCATCCCATTGCAAAGCCATTTGAGTGGCATTATATGCAAAGTCACATTCTTTAGCAACAAATCTATCCGTGCCAAAGTATTTCATGATTTCTGCTGGTGCAACAATGGCTTCTCCTAATAGTGCCATTCCTGGTGCTGCTACCTGAACACAGAGTTTAATCAGTCTTAATAAATTATGCGCTTCGGGCAAATTCTGACAACTGGTACCCATTTGTTTCCAGATAAAAGCTGGGGCATCAATTCTTAAAACGTCTACCCCCAGATTGGCATAGTAAAAAATGGTATCCATCATGGTGACCAATACTTCTGGATTGGTATAATTCAAATCCCACTGGTAATTGTGGAACACACTCATCACCCATTTATCACATTCGGGAACATAAGAGAAACTACCTGGGGCTGATTCTGGAAAAATCTCAGGCATATGCTCTTCATACTGATTGGGAATAGACCTGTCATCATACATGTAGAAATAATCCTGATAACGTTTGTCTCCTGCTTTTGCTTTCTCTGCCCATTGGTGTCTATAAGAAGTATGATTGAGTACTATATCAATCATTAAATACATGCCTTTTGTTTCCATGGCAGTTTGAACTGCTTTCAGATCTTTTAAACTACCAAATCTTGGATCAACCGCTCTAAAATTGGAAACTGCATAACCACCATCACTTTCACCTTCTGGACTTTCAAAAATGGGCATCAGGTGTAAATAGTTTACGCCCAACTCTTCAAAATAAGAAAGTTTGGAAGACAAGTTTTTTAGGCTACCACAAAATCTATCAACATACAAACTCATGCCCGCTAATTGGTTACTTAAAAACCATTTGCCCAATTCTTCCTTTTCTTCGTCTTTTTGCTTCAATGCATTGCTTCTGTTGGCATAAGCTCTGGCAATGGTTTCCAATAAATTGGCAAATTCCTCCTTGCCTTTTGGATGGTTTTGATAAAGACCTTGATATAGATGTGCAATCTCTTGCGCATTGGCAATAAATCTGCTATAAAATAAATTGTCTTTACCAGCAATATCTAAATGGTGCTGCAATACAGAAAGAGAGATTTGTTGATGCAATTGATAGTTGTACACGTTCAAAAAATTTATTCGAATATTTGATTGTTTAAATGTTTAAATGCTTCCATAGCGCCTAGCCATTCGCAGGTTCTAGCCCCAGCTTTGTTGGCGTTGGCAACCATTTTTTGCCAATTGCTCAAATCCAAATCCAGAATTTGAGATAGCGATAAATGGGACAATTGATATAACAATGCACCAACAAATGCATCACCTGCTCCTGTAGTATCTACAGGATTTACAGGGATACTAGGTATAATGCAAGTGCTACCTTTAAAACCAAGCAATGTGCCTTCCTTACCTAGCGTAATAGTAAAAATAGCTTGAGTGTTTTTCAATAATGCATCTACCGCTGCATCTAGATTTTCTGTACCTGTAATCAAGATGGCTTCTTCATCACTAACTTTAAAATAATGACACTGGTTCAATAAGTTCCATGACTGTTTCACAAAAGAAGCAGTATTGTCTTTGAATAGCAAATGCCTATAATTAGGGTCAAAACTCATAAAGATGGATTGGTTATGTGCTTTTTCTAATAACCTCAAATAAGCTTCTTGCAATGGTCCTGGTAAGAAAGCAGTTGCAGATCCAAAATGAATAATGGAAATGTCTGATAGGTCAATAGCTTCAACATCTGCTACTGACAATAATCCATCGGCTCCGCGATTAAAAACAAAATCCCTTTCTCCATCTTCCATCAGTGATACAAATGCGAAAGTGGTAAAATGGTTATTATCTAGTAATAGGTATTTGGTAGATACGCCAAAGTCTTCCATGACTTGAACCAATTGTTTTCCAAAGGGATCATTTCCCACTTTGGCAGATAGTTCTACTTGACCACCTAAAGCGGCAACTGCTGCTGCCACATTAGTAGGAGCACCACCTGGTTTTTTTAAAAAATTTTGACCCTTAGACAAGCTGCTTCCCTTATCTGTACAAATCATGTCAATCAAAGCTTCTCCTATACAAAGTATTTTCATGTTTTTATTTTGATTAGTGAGCGCCTCCACTGCTGATAGACATATCTTCATCAGCTGGTATTACTTTTTTAATACGCAATGTGGCCACACAGGCTATTAATAATAAAATACCTCCAAAGCTTATGGCCTTGCCAGGATCATTGTCCAATACATGGTTTAATACCCAACCAAAAGTGGTGGTCTGTAAAATCATGGGGATTACTATCATCATATTGATAATGCCCATATAAACACCATATCGTTCTTTTGGTATGTCTTGAACAACCATCAGATAAGGAACACCCATCATACTTGCCCATGCAATACCAAATCCAGTCATGGGAACAAAAAGTAAGTATTGGTTTTCAATATGAGGGAAAGCTAATAGTCCCAATCCAGCCATTAATAAGCAGGCAATATGAACGTGTTTGGGACTGTACTTTTTAGCCAAACCTACCAATGCAAATGCAGATAGAAAAGTGACAATATTGTACCATCCATTTACCAAACCGGCCCATCCTACAGCCTCTTCATATAATTTGGCGTCCTTGGTGGGAGAGGTTTTCCAAACGGATTGAGCAATGCTTTTAGAAGCGTTTTGCCAATAACAAAACAATGCATACCATTGAAAGAGATAGACCAACGCCAATTGCCACATGACTTTGGGCATATCCTTGATGGCGCTAAAGATTTCTATAAATGGCGTAAATATTGATCGCTTTTCTGCTTTAAGTGTTTGCAATTCCTCTTCTGTTGGTGGAATTTCAGGGGTCTTTGAAATGGACCACAAAACAGAGCTGATAGAACATATAGATCCTAGAAAGAAAGACCCAAATACCCAATATGGAATTTGGCCATGTGATTGTTTTAGAAAATCAATTTTTTGAAAAGCAAATAAGGAAAGATTGGCCAAAGTAATTCCCAAGCCTGTAAAAAAGCTTTGTGTAAGAAAACCAGTTGGTTGTTGGTTTGAAGGCAGTTTATCAGCAATAAAAGCTCTATAGGGTTCCATGGCAGTATTATTGGCTGCATCTAGCACCCAAAGTAATCCACCAGCCATCCATAGTGTGCTACTAAAAGGATAAATGAATAAGCAAAGGCTACAAAATAAAGCTCCAATAAAAAAATAGGGCTTTCTTCTTCCGTATTTGGGGTGCCAGGTTTTGTCACTCATGGCACCAATAATGGGTTGAATCAAGAGCCCTGTCATGGGACCTGCAAGGTTCAATAAGGGAATTTGATCGGGACTTGCACCCAGAAAATCGTAGATAGGGTTTACAGCACTTTGTTGAAGTCCAAAACTGTATTGAATACCAAAGAATCCCACATTCATATTGATAATCTGGGAGAAGCTCAAACGAGGTTTGGTCAGTGACATGGCAATCGCATTGGTTAGTCTTTAAAAATAGTCAAATCACTAAGAAAAAAGACAGTTTGGTAAGGGCAGAGAACAAATAGATTGAATTCCAACGTTACCGGGAACGTTTGCGTAGAAAAAAAATCAAAATCCCATTTTGCGTTGTCTATATAAGCGTAGCATTGGGTGTAATTTTGAAGGGTTTTTACAAATAAAAGCCGGATAGTTACCCAATCACAAAACGATTTTTTTATTAAACTGCTTGCCATGTTCCTATTACATCCGAATCTCGGTTGTGGAAGCCATTTTTCTATGCAGCTTCCAATTTCTAAAACAAATGGTTCTAGATTTCAATTCACCAATTTCAAAGCCTTTCCTGTTAAATTATGGATGGGGTTAATCCTACTCTTGGGGATTTCTTTTTTTCAGACAAGTTTGATGGCCCAGAACGTATCAAAACCTATCACAGGTAAAGTACAGGGCACCAACAATCAGCCTTTGGAGGGAGTAACCATCTCGCAAAAAGGAGGGTCTAAAATGACTTTGACTGACAAAGAAGGTAAATTCAGTATTTCAGTTCCGAGTAATGCCACCCTAGTATTTAGCTATGTAGGGTACGTTTCAAAACAAGAATCGGTTAATAATCGTACAGAAATCAACCTAAGTTTGGTACAAGAAAATGCGGTACCTGATGAAGTGGTAGTCATTGGTTATCAGACCATCAAAAGGAAAAACCTATTGGCTTCTGTTTCCAGTGTTAGTGCTAAAGACTTAAAAGATATTCCTGTTAACTCCGCAGCTGAAGCTTTAAATGGACGCTTGGCTGGGGTTACTGCTTCTACAGCGGAAGGTTCTCCTGATGCAGATGTTCGGGTTAGGATCCGTGGTGGTATGTCTATTACTGGGGATAACTCTCCATTATACATTGTAGATGGTGTTCAGGTTGAAAATGGATTGTCTGCACTAGCTCCACAAAATATTCAAACCATTGACGTGTTAAAAGACGCGGCTGCAACTGCCATCTACGGAGCAAGAGGTGCAAATGGTGTCATTGTCATTACCACCAAAAGTGGTCGACAAGGAAAAATGACGCTTAGTTATAATGGTTTTGTTGGCGTTAAAAGCTTGGCAAAAAAATTGGGTGTGCTTAGTCCTTATGACTATGTAATCTATCAGTCAGAAAGGTCAAGAGGAAGTAGTACAGACAGTATCAATTTTACCAAGAACTTTGGAACAACTTGGGACACACTAGCCAATTATAAAAATGTTAATCCAGTTGATTGGCAGGATGAGATTGCAGGAAGAACAGGTATTTTACAAACACATAGTATCAATGCCTCAGGCGGAAATAAAAAAATCACTTATAATTTTGGATATACTTTCAATGGTGATAAAGCCATTTTGTTGAATTCAGATTACAAAAGACATTTGCTCAACTTAAAAGCTGACTATAGAATTACCAATAATCTACGTGCTAGTTTATCTACAAGATATACCAATACCAATGTACTAGGTGCTGGTGTTTCTTCTGAACAAGGTTCTTCTTATAGCAGATTACGTAATGCTGTAAAATACAGGCCTTTCTTGTCTAATAACCAAGACATTGATGACGCAGATCCGCTTGCTGATCCAAACGTTGGTAATGGACTAAACCTAGTGAATCCAATATCATTAGCCAATGCAGAGTATAGGAAAAAGACTACAGATGTATTCAACGTAACTGTTTCTTTGCAATATAATATTGCAAAAAATCTAAGTTTCAAATCTACTTTTGGTTATGACGATAGTAAATTAATCGATCGCCAATTTAGTGACTCTATTACACCTTACTCAGTAATTCAAGGTTCTAGAAAACCTATTGCGCAACTTGATACTGTAACTAAAAAAACTATCACAAATAGTAACGTCCTTACTTACTCTATCAGTAAGTTCAAAGGAAAACACGATTTTGATTTCTTGATTGGTGAAGAAACCTATGATTTAAAAACTGAATCGCATACTCAGTTGATTAGGAATTACCCAACATTTACATCTCCAAATGATGCATTTGATAAATTGGGTATGGGTATTCCATTTACTGGATATCCTAAATTTGGTAAAACTAGATATACCAACTTGTCATTCTTTAGTAGGATTAATTATACTTATGACAATAAGTATTATTTCTCATTCAATGTTCGTGCAGATGGCGCTTCAAAATTTGCACCAGGCAAACAGTGGGGTTATTTTCCTGCCGGATCATTTGCTTGGAGAGTGAAGAATGAAAAATTCATGGAAAATGTTCGCTTTGTCAGCGATCTTAAATTTAGGGCTAGTTATGGTAATGTTGGGAATAATAGAATTAATGATTATTTGTTCTTGACTACATTTAGAAATGATGGTACTTTTTATTATGGTATCAATAACCAAGCGGTTACCGCCTATTATTCATCTGGATTAGTCAATGAAGCTTTGCAGTGGGAATCAAACGAAAGCCAAAACTATGGTATGGATCTAGGTTTATTCAAAGACAGGATTTCATTGAGTGTAGACATATATAACAATAATGCTAAAAACCTATTATTGAATGTACCCATTGCCTCTACTTATGGGTATGCTACCCAATTGCAAAATATAGGTAAAACCTCTAACAAAGGGGTTGAATTTCAACTAAACGCCCTTGTAATTAAAAAAGGAGATTTTACTTGGAATTCTAATTTCAACATGGCCTTTAATAAAAATAAAGTAGAGGCACTTGGCTTGAATCAAAAATTATTCTTTCCCGCTGCAAGTTGGGGCGTTTCTGGACAACCAACCGATTATATTATTAGAATAGGAGATCCAGTAGGTTCTATGTGGGGTTTGGTAAATGACGGATTTTACAAAGTCTCAGACTTTGATTATGATGCCGCAACAAGTGTTTATACTTTGAAAGCAGGTACTGTAAATAATTCAGGTATTATTGGAACCATTCAACCTGGTTCAGTAAAATTCAAGGATTTGGATGGAGATGGTGTGATTAATTTGGATAAAGACAGAACAATCATTGGTAATCCAACACCTAAATTCACAGGAGGATGGAACAACCAATTCACTTACAAGAATTGGGATATGAGTTTGTTTGTAAATTTCTCTTATGGGAACGATATTTACAATGCCAATAAAGTTGAGTTTACAAATGGATATACCGGTAACTCAAATATGATTGACTTGATGGCAAGTCGTTGGAAAGTAGTAACGGCTACCGGTCAAACCGCACAATGGGTTAACTCAACTGGTAAAGTGGTAGGAATTGCTCCTGACCAATTATCGGCGCTAAATGCAAATGCCAATATTTGGCAACCAATCAAAGGAACAGGTGCATTTTATCCTAGTTCTTGGGCAATAGAAGATGGATCTTTTTTAAGAATCAACAACTTCACGTTGGGTTATAGTCTTCCAGTTGAAAAATTGGGTAAGATGAAAATCAGCAAACTGAGATTCTACTTTACAGCAAATAACTTAGCTGTATTCACCAAGTACACAGGATATGACCCAGAAGTAAGTGTTAGAAACAGTCCATTGACTCCAGGTCTAGATTATTCCGCTTATCCAAAAAGCCGCAGTTTCATCTTTGGTGTAAATGCAAGCTTTTAATTCAAACCACAAATTTTTGCAACATGAAGAAATATTTTAATAAACTGACTTTTCTGGCCATAATGGCTATGCTAATGGTAATCACCGGATGCAAGAAATTCTTAGATCAACAACCTATCACAGACGTGAGTGCAGAAGTTGCTTTCAGCGATGTTCCAAGTGCTTATAAAGCATTGGCTGGGGCATATAGCAGGCTAGTGGGTGATGCTGGTTTTGGAATTCGTTTAAGTTTGTATTATACCGTTGATACGGATGAAATGCAAGGACCAGGTGGAGCAGCAGACAATGATCGTAGAGATTTGGCTAGATATTCTGCAACCTCAGGTAATGCTCAAATAACCAATCCATTTAATCAGCTCTTTACTGGAATTGAATTTTCTAATATTTGCATTGCCAACATTCCAAAAATGGATAAGTATAACAATGGTAGTGAGCAGGAGAAAAAACAATTGCGTAGAATGTATGGAGAAGCACTGACCCTAAGGGCACAGTATTATTTTCAAGCTATTGTGAACTGGGGTGATTTGCCAGCACATTTTAGACCAGCTTCTGAATTGGCATCATCAGATCCTTTTCCGGTAAGAACCAATAGAGATACTATTTATAATCGTTTGTTGGCAGATTTGAAATTGGCTTCAGATTTAGTGCCTTGGCGTAATGAATTGGCTTCTATAGGAGATCCTTTAGACGAGCGTATCACAAAAGGTACTGTTAAAGCGCTACGTGCAAAAATTGCTTTATTCCGTGGCGGATTTGCTTTAAGATCTGATGGAACCATGAAAAGAAATGCAGATTATCTAACCTATTATCAGATTGCAAAAGACGAATGCAATGAAATCATGAGTTCCAATCAGCATGCTTTGAATCCAAGTTTTAAATCACTTTGGAAAGATCAAGTAAATGCGCACGCTGTGGCAGATCCTCAAGGAGAGCTTATGTTTCAAGCAAGTGGTATTGGAGGTGTTGCAGCAGCAGATACTAAATTGGCTTATTATAATGGTCCAACAGTTAATGGTTTAGGCAATAAAAGTATCAATGTATTACCTACTTATTTCTATGCTTTTGATAGCACCGATTTACGTAGAGATGTAACTTGCGCCATTTACAATGTTGCAGCTGATGGTGTAACAAAAATTGGTCAAGCTATAACTGCTATTTGTGATGGTAAATATCGCAGAGACTGGATTACCAATCCTTCTTATGCTCCAACCAATGCTATTCAGTATTTTGGTTTAAAATGGCAGATTATTAGGTATTCCGATGTCTTGTTAATGTATGCGGAGGCAGAAAATGAATTAAATGGTCCAACAGCATCAGCTTATACTGCGGTAAACCAAGTTAGAAGAAGAGGATATGGTAAAGCTATTGGAACAGCAGATGCAACTGTTGACTTGCCAACTGGATTAAGTAAATCAACTTTCTTTGATGCTATTGTTAAAGAAAGATCATTAGAGTTGGGTGGTGAAGGTGTCCGTAAATTTGATTTAATTAGATGGAATTTATTGGCTCAAAAAATTGCCGATACTAAAGCTGCATTATTGGCTATGTCTACTTTGTCAGCACCTTACAATACCTTGCCAATCTCAATGTATTTCAGGACAACCAGTACTTCTGATGATAATAGTTTTACTGGAGGGTTGTGGGTGAATTCTTTTTATAAAACAGCACCAACCGCAACTCCTTCAGGAACTACAAGGGTTGCATGGTTGAGTGCCGCCATTAATACAACAGCCTTGTCAAGGTATGCAACTGGTTTTACAACAGGGAAATCTGAATTGTTGCCACTGCCCCAGCCAGCAAGAGACGCCAATATCAATTTGACTCAAAATCCAGGTTATTAATTTAACCCAAGATTTCTTAGCTATTTTATCAAGGCTGCCCAAAGTGGCAGCCTTGTTTATTTTTAAAATATTGGAGACTTCAAAGTTTGTACATGTTATTTAAAAATCTTTTGTTCCTAGTTTTTAGTTTTTTATTCATGAAAACTAGTTCAATCAAGGCCCAGTCAAATGTTGTTCAAACAAATTACCCAAGTCAAATTATAGTTGCATTAGATGGTTCTGGAAACTATACTTCTATTCAAGAAGCCATTAATTCAACCAGAGATGTATCAAGTTTTAGGGTGGAGATTCGCATTAAAAAAGGTGTGTATCATGAGAAGCTGAATATACCCTCTTGGAAAACCAATATTTCTCTTATTGGTGAATCCAAAGAAGCTACCATTATTAGTTATGATGATTATTCGGGTAAAAAAGTTCTTGGCGCCAAAGATCAATATGGTAGAGATAAGTTTGGAACTTTCACTTCTTATACCGTATTAGTGCAAGGGAATGGTTTTATTGCTGAAAACTTGACAATAGAGAATACTGCTGGTAGAGTAGGTCAGGCAGTTGCACTGCATATTGAAGCAGATAGGGTATTGATTAAGAATTGTAGGTTGTTAGGTAATCAAGATACGCTCTACTTAACCAAGGAGAATGCAAGACAGTATTTCTTGAATTGTGATATAGAAGGGACTACCGATTTTATTTTTGGAGAAGCTGTTGCAGTTTTTGAATACTGTGTGATAAAAAGTTTGGTGAACTCTTATATTACTGCTGCCTCAACCCAACAGGGACAAAGATTTGGTTTTGTATTTCTGAACTGTAAATTAATTGCAGATACCGCAGCTACAAAAGTCTTTCTTGGCAGACCCTGGAGACCCTTTGCAAAAACAGTATTTTTGTATTGTGAACTTGGTGCACATATTGTTGGGGAGGGCTGGAACGAATGGAAAGGAGACGCAATGTTTCCTGACAAAGACAAAACAGCCTTTTATGCAGAATTTGAAAATACAGGTATTGGGGCTAGAATCCAAGACAGGGTTGGATGGTCCAAACAATTATCCAAAAAAGAAAGCAAACAATATCAGTCTAGAAATATTCTAAAAGGATTGGATGGTTGGTGGCCTTTATAAATTTAAATTTATAGTATGAAGCAAGTTCAATTGATTGTATTATTTGTGTTCATGGGTTTTGTCATTAAAGCACAAACCAATCAGTCATCTAATGTTTGGGTATCTGATTTGGGCAATGGAAAATTTAAGAACCCTGTTTTACACGCTGACTATTCTGATCCAGATGCCATACGCGTAGGGGATGATTATTATTTGGTGGCTTCTTCTTTTGAAGCCATTCCCGGTCTTCCCATTTTGCATTCTAAAGACTTAGTGAATTGGAAAATTATCGGCCACGCTATAACTGCACTTTCGCCTGCTGAGTTTTATGCCAAGCCACAACATGGTGGAGGTGTTTGGGCTCCGAGTATTAGGTTTCATAATGGTGAATTCTATCTCTATTATCCGGATCCGGATTTCGGCATTTTTTTGGTAAAAGCAAAGAACCCAGCGGGTCCTTGGTCTCAACCAATTTTGGTAGAAGCAGGAAAAGGATTGATAGATCCTGCAGTAATTTGGGATAAGGATGGAAATAATTATTTGATACATGCTTGGGCTGGTTCAAGAGCTGGCATCAAAAGTATTCTTACCATTAAAAAGTTAAATGCCAGTGCAGACAAAGTATTAGATCAAGGCGTGATTGTATATGATGGGCATGAAAAAGACCCCACTATTGAAGGTCCAAAAATGTACCAAAGAAATGGATACTATTACATATTTGCTCCTGCTGGTGGAGTAGGAACAGGTTGGCAATTGGTCTTGCGTTCCAAAAATATTTATGGTCCTTATGAAAGAAAAATTGTGATGGACCAAGGAAGCTCACCCATTAATGGCCCACACCAAGGAGCTTGGGTTACAACTCAAACCGGTGAAGACTGGTTCTTGCATTTTCAGGACAAGGGTGTTTATGGTCGGGTCATGCATTTACAGCCAATGAAATGGGTGGGAGATTGGCCAGTGATAGGTCTAGATAAAAACAATGTAGGCAAAGGAGAACCTGTTTTAGTTTATCAAAAACCAAATGTGGGTAAAACCTGGCCTATACAAACACCAGCTGAATCTGATGAATTTAATGGCATTCAATTGGGCAAACAATGGCAGTGGCAGGCCAATGCAAAGGGTACTTGGTATTTTATGAACCAAGACAAAGGAACACTTAGATTATATGCAGATAAGATGCCGGATTCTGCTAAAAATCTTTGGGAGGTGCCCAATGTATTGCAACAAAAATTTCCAGCAGAAAAATTCATGGTCACTACTAAAATACTATTTTACCCCAATACTAAAATTAGTAATGAAAAAACCGGTTTAGTAGTAATGGGATATAGCTTTGCGTCCTTAGGATTTAAAACCACTAAGACTGGGATTAGTTTAGTTTATACTACTTGTAAAGACGCTCAGAAAGGAAGCAAGGAAATAGAACAGACCTTAGCACAAAATATTGGCAATCAAATTTGGTTAAGGGTTAAAGTAGGTGCTGCTGGTATTTGTCAATTTAGTTATAGTTGGAATGATATAGAATATACCACTATTGCAACACCATTTCAGGCAGAAGTAAGTAGGTGGATTGGTGCTAAAATTGGGTTGTATTGTAATCGAACTGAAAATACCAATGATGCTGGCTACGCCGATGTGGATTGGTTTAGGGTAGAACCCTTATTGCCCTAAAAAACCTTTATGGTTTTAAGGAAGATTCCCGAATCATCAATTCTAAGGGGAGTACCTTGTATTCAAACTCTGTAATAGGTCTCTTGCTTTCAATCAACTTAAGCAAGAGTTCTGTGGCCAATTGACCCATTTCAAAAGCTGGTTGTTTTACTACAGAAAGGGAGGGTGATAACAAATCAGTTAGGTCAAGATTAGAAAAACCCATCAGTGCTACTTCTTCTGGAACTTTAATGCCTTTAGATTTAAAATAACGCAAACAGTTGGTGGTTAATTTGTCAGCAGACGCAACAATGGCATCAGGGATTTGCTTTAAAGAAATAAATCTATTTAAGGCAGCTTCTACTTCTTCATATAACATACCACCATGTAAACAGAATTCTGTAAAGGACTCTTGATATGATAGGCCATGGTCTTCTAAGGCTTTTCTATAACCTCCCAATCTTTCTTTTGTAATTGACAAATGGGGTGAACCGGCAAGATTAGCAATATGCTGGTGCCCTTTTTCCAATAAATGTTTGGTAGCATCATAAGCCCCCTTGAAATTGTCTACAATTACTTTGTGGGTATTAATACTTTCAGCTACACGATCAAAAAACACAATTGGGAACCCACGATCATGCAAATTTTTCAAATGAGAAAAATCTTCTGTTTCTGCTGAAACTGAAATTAACAAACCATCAATTGATCTGGATGCCAAATATTGTAAATCAATAACTTCTCGTTCATAAGATTCATGACTTTGAGAAATAATGACATTGTAACCCTTGTCATAGGCAATGGACTCTATCCCGTTAATAGCTTGAGAGAAAAAACTATTGGCAATTTCACAAACGATTACTCCTATTGACCTACTCCTTTTTTCCTTTAAACTAAGTGCAATAGGGTTGGGCCGATAGTTGATTTGCTCGGCATATTCCAGTACTTGTTTTTTTGTAGCTGGACTAATTTCATAACTGTCCCTCAAAGCCCTAGAAACCGTAGAGGTAGATAACCCCAAGGCCTTGGCTATGTCTTTGATGGTAACAGCTTCGTATTTCATCCTATTAGTTCAATTAAATTTAAGCTTCTTGTTACCACAAATTACATATTTTATTTTTTATCAAGAATCGGCAGTTATTTAGTCTAAAATGCCAGTTTGAGTTTTTGGGGTACTCTTTTTTTCGATTTTTAATACCGATAGAGAATTAAAGGGTAAAACAGTAGGTAAATTAATAACAATACCTGAACCAGCACTTGGTTTATAGGTAACTAGACTTTCTCCCTTGGGAGTTAATAGATGTATTTTGCCAATTGTTTTAGGGTTAACATAGATCAATAAGTGGTTTTGACTAGTCTTTTTAACGAATACAAAAATATGAGTTTTGTTTTCAGTGATATAAGTGTTGTACACTTTAAGGGTAGAACTGTTAGTTTGATGAATGGCTTCTGCATTAACAGACATCCATTCTGAAATGCTATTTAGTCTGTTCTTTGCCAAAACGGGTATATTGCCTTTTGCATCAGGCCCAATATTTAATAAATAGTTGCCTCCTTTAGATCTAATTTCTACTAATTTTTCAATCAATTCATTAGCAGATTTCCAATATTCATCACTATCCAAAACACTATAACCCCAACTTTCTGCCATGGTGGCTGGGCATTCCCATGGTTTTAGGTTTTCTTTTTCAGGTATGCGATTATCCTCCATTTCAATTACATCGCCTACATTATTTCCCACCCTAGTATTGATTAGACAATTAGGCTGAATTTGTTTTACAAATAATTCTAATGAAATGCTTTGTTTATGGGTAGTAAGTTCTGGTGTATCAAACCATATCATACTAATATCGCCATAGTTGGTTAATAGTTCTTGAAGTTGGGGTTTTACTTTTTCCGATAAATATTGCTCATATTTTCTATTTGAAGTATCCGGGAAATCCCAAATATTTCTTCTTGCTTCTCTAGAAATAGCATTTGGGTTTTCCCAATCTCTGCCCAAAGAATAATACAGACATAATTTAATTCCTTCTTTTTTGCAAGCATCTGCCAAATCTTTTAAGGGGTCTTTTTTATATGGAGTACTATTTACAATATTATAGGTGGAAATCTTGCTTTCAAACATAGCAAATCCATCATGATGCTTACTAGTATAAGTAATGTATTTAAACCCAGCTGCTTTTGCCGTTTTTACAATTTCTAGTGCATTAAAATTGGTAGGGTTAAAGCCTTTTGCTAATTGGGCATATTCTTTCAAAGGAATTTTATTTAACAACATAATATGCTCAGCCAGTGGATTAATATATCTTTCATCATGAACTGGTTGATTATTCCAAATTCCTGCTGGGATAGCATACAATCCCCAATGAATAAACATACCTAATCCAGCCTCTCTAAACCATTTTGTATTGTCTTGAACTTCATTTATTTTTTTTAATGGCACTGACATATTCCAAGAATGGGTATTGTCTTTGTTTTTGGTAGCAAAAAAAGCATGCGTGGCAATTCCATTTTCTATTAATACTGACGGGCGTTCCATTGCTCCATGAATGGAAATGTCTCCACCTTTTAGCTTAATGTTTTTTGTAATGGCAACTGGATTATTTTCTACATTCCATTTTAATCCATCTTTTGATTGAGCATAGTAAATTTCTTTGTCAGAATATTTTCTATCATGGTCTAACATCAATGCATGGAATTTGCCATTTTCAAACCAGATGGTAGGGTCTTCCGCACCAATGCCCATCTCAAAAGGTTTATCAGAAACTCGCTTATATGGTCCTGCCCAATTATCTGCTATAGCCAAACCAATGGCATGTGTTTTTAATTTTTCAACTCCTTTATAATACAGCATTACTCTCCCGTCTTCAAAAACAAAGGGAGATGGGTTTGCTACTAAATACTGTTCCCAAGAATTAGGTACAATATCCAAAATTGGTTTGTCACTTCTTGTCCAAGGCCCATAGGGTGATTTTGCTGTTGCTAAACCAATTCTCTCGTGATGATGCGCGTCTAATTTTTTTTCAGATTCTGCTGTTATTAAATGATTTTCATCCGGCATGTCACCTTTGTAAGTTGTACCAGTATAATAAAGTAAATAGGTGTCTCCTGATTTTCTAATAGCTGGATTATGTGTCATTTTCCCATCCCAATATTGTTCCCCTCTTGGGGCAAGTACTACATCTGAAAAAGAATAAGGGCCTTCTGGTTTATCTGAAACTGCATGAACAATCTCAGAGTTTGTAAGCCAATAAATTTCAAAAGATAATTTTTTAGGCCATCTAGAGGCAAACATATGGTATTTGCCATCTTCTCCTTTGATAACTGAACCACACCAAGTCCAATAATCATCTTGATGAAAACCAAATTTTTCTTCAGTAGGAAGAATGCGTTCTCTAAAGGTTTGTGCAGAAACTGGTTTGTCAATTATCAGCAATAGAATAATTGAAAAGGAAAAGATTTTTTTCATGACAAGTATACTGTTTCTTTTTTCTCAGAGTAAGGAATCATAAGTTCAACTTAGATATTCCTATACTACTTGTAGGTTTAGTATGTGATAAAATAAAACTATTGTTTTTATTTAGTTGTAAAAAATAGATCTTTCATTTTTTCTCTATCAATTGTGAGTCAAGTAGGGCTAAAACCTTTTAGTGATATGCATTGATATCGATGCCGGGAACGATTGCGTAGATAAAGAAAAGTCAATCAGCATGGACCTTTGAAAACAATACTACTTTGCTAAGTAGATTCCATAGGTATGTTGCTTGCCTTTGAATAACTAACCAAAAAAGTTAGATGCAAATCAGCCTTTCTTTCAGATCTGAATTGCGAATACTAGAAAAGTTGGATTATTTTTCTGCAAGCAAGTTTTATGGGGTTTCAAATTTTGCCAAATAGTAAAACCAAACTTGCTGTATGAAAAAAGTACAAATTTTTATCCTCTTCATGGGATGTCTGCTACAACTAGCAGCGCAAACAAAACCCATCAAGGGAAGTGTAATTGATGAAAGTACGGGAAAACCGCTTTCAGGAGTTTCTGTAGTTGACAAAAAATCAAAATCCGGAACTAAAACTGATGATTCTGGTAATTTTCAATTAACACTTAAATCTGATGCTGCTTCAGTTGAATTGGAAATTAGTTATGTAGGATACAAAGCACAAACTATTTCCTCTAATGGAGCTACTGCTTTGTCCATTGTATTGGCTAAAGATGTTAAAGCTTTAGATGAAGTTGTAGTGATTGGTTATGGAGTTTCTTCTAAGAAAGACTTAACTGGTGCTGTAGTTTCAATTAAAGCCGATGAAATTAGAAAAGTGCCTGCTACCAGTGTCATGGAATCATTGCAAGGTAAGGTTGCAGGGGTAGATATTGTTAGAACTAGTGGTTCTGCAGGTGCCAATGTTAGTGTAACAGTTCGAGGGAATAGATCTATTAGAGCAGGGAATGGACCTTTGTATATTGTTGATGGTATTCAATATGATAATTTTCAAGACATCAATACCAATGATATTGAATCAATGGAAGTTTTGAAAGATGGATCTTCTACGGCTATTTATGGTTCAAAGGGAGCCAATGGTGTTATTCTGATAACCACCAAAAAAGGGAAGGTGGGAAAATTAACCGTTAATGCTGGAACTTATTATGGTATATCTGAAGCTGCAGGATATCCAGTGCCAATGACAGGTCCTCAATTTGCAGAATTAAAAAGACAAGCATATCGCACCGCTAACCCTGCCTATAATCCAGCAACAGATGAAGCAAAAGTTTTTACTAGTCCAGCTGATTTAGCTGCAGTTCAATCAGGCGCATCATTTTATTATCCTGGATTAATGTTGGGTAAAGGTTCTCAGCAAGAGCATAGTGTAAATATTGCCAGTGGAACTGAAAAAACACGTGTATTTGCTTCTTTTGCCTATTTTAAGGAAGAAGGTCTCTTATATAATGACTATTTGAATAGATATTCCCTTCGTCTAAACTTAGAGCAAACTATTACTCAAAGTTTTAAACTGGGATTTGAAAGTCAATTGGCCTATTATAATGGTAATGCACGTGCAGATGGTGTTTTAAACCAAGGAAATAAAGTATTACCTTATTACAATCCCTATGCAGCAGATGGTGTTACCTTATTAAAAAACCCAGGTAATGGAGCACAGTTTAATCCATTGTTGAATGATGTTCCAGGTGCCTACATCAATGATACTAAAACAACTAGAATTCTTTCTACCGCATATGCTGATTGGAAACCCTTTAAGAGTTTGAGTATCCGCTCTAATTTTGGTGTTGTAAACGCCAATTCAAGGAATGGCTTTTTTGAAGACGCTAATACCATAAATAGAGCATTGTCTTCTGGGTCACTTTCCAGAGTCACAAACAGCATGCAAGCCAATTTAACTTGGGAGAACATTATTAATTGGAAAGAACAATTTGGGGATCATAGTATTGCTATTACTGGAGTAACCAGTTATTTATCAAATAGGTCAGAAAATAATTCAGCTTCTGCTACTGGACAATTATTGGCAAGTCAAAGTTTCTATGCTTTGCAAAATAACCCATCCAATATTGCAGTGTCAAGTAATTATGTTGGAAGCAATCTAAATTCTTATGCGTTTCGCTTGAACTATGGTTATAAAGGCAAATATTTACTTACCCTAACAGGAAGAGAAGATGGGGCTTCGGTTCTTGCTCCACAGAATCGTTGGTCTCTGTTCCCCTCTGCGGCAGCAGCATGGCGAATTAGTGACGAAGGATTTATGCATAATAATCACTTTTTCAATGATTTGAAATTGCGTTTAAGTTATGGAGTAGCTGGTAACTCAGCAGTAAGTCCTTATCAAACCCAAAGTGGATTAATTTTAATTCCTTATTCTTTTAATGATATCAGTGCATTGGCTTATGGCCTAGATCCACAAATTGGAAATACTGATTTGAAATGGGAATTAACTGCAACCACCAATATTGGTTTAGACTTTGCTATTCTAAAAAATAGAATTTCTGGTTCAATTGATGTGTATGATTCCAAAACAGATAATCTTTTGTATTTAGTAAAACTACCTGCTACTACAGGGGGTACTTCTATCCTTGGTAATGTGGGCAAAACCAGAAACTCAGGTTTTGAATTGACTTTGAAATCAGAGAACATTAAAACAAATAATTTCTCTTGGACATCTCAGCTAACTTATATGAGAAACAATGAACGTATTGTTGATTTGCCAAATGGCATCAATGACGTCGCAAGCGGATTCTTTATAGGTTCTCCTGTAAGGTCTTTTTATGACTATCGTAAAATTGGCATCTGGCAAACAGAAGAGGCATCAACTGCAGCAAGTTTTGGATATAAGACTGGAGATATTAAAGTTGAAGACTTAAACGGAGATAAAAAGTTCTCTGCACTTGGCGATAGAACTATAATAGGTTCTGCTGTTCCTCTTTATTCTCTTGGGTTTAACAATGATATTCGTTTCAAAGATTTTGATTTTAACATCTATTTGTTTGCAAGGGTTGGGCAAACTTTTGTTTCTGATTATGCGCTTAAGTTTGAACCAAATGGTATTGAAAATGGAGCTAATGTAAATTATTGGACTCCAGAAAATCCTACCAATGATTATCCAAGACCCAATATCAATATTTCCAAAGCATCAATGCCTTTTGCATCAACCCTTGGATATAAAGACGGTTCTTATTTGAAAATTAGAAATATTACCATTGGGTATACATTGCCATCTTCCATTGCTAGCAAATTCCATGTGGCTAGTCTTAGATGGTATGTAAGTGCCAGAAACTATGTAACATTTTCAAAAGTGAAAGACTATGATCCTGAAGGTGGTGGCTCTTTTGAAAGGCCATTGACAAGATTGATTGTTACCGGTCTTACCCTCACTTTTTGATCATAAACCCCTCATAAATCTAGACAAATGAAAAATAATATATTCAAATTCATACTTTCTTCTTTTACAGTGGTAGTATTATTTACTGCCTGTAAAAAGCAGTTAGAGGAATACAATCCTAGTGGTCTTACAGCAAGTACTGTATACACTAAAGCGGTTGGTTTTGAAACATTGGTAAACGCAGCTTATTCATATAGTAGGTATTGGTACGGAAAAGAAGAAGGATACCAACTTTCTGAAATGGGAACAGATATTTGGACAAGTGGAACAGGTGATGTATACCCACAGGTAAGCCAATACAACAATTTACAAGGTAATAATACCAGTATTCTTGATTTAGAATGGAATAGTTTCTATGCAGCCATCAATCTTTGCAATACCGGCATTACAAATATTGCTGCTGTTTCAGATTATACCGCTACTCAAAAAGCCACAAGGGAAGGAGAGCTTAGATTTTTGCGTGCATTTTATAACTGGCATATTGTTGAAACCTGGGGTGGCGTTCAATTAACAACCAAGCCAAGTTCAGGGGTAATTACTACAGCAAACAGAACTTCTGTAGATAGTTTTTATACCCAAATATTTGCCGATTTACAATTTGCTGTAGCTAATTTGCCAGTAACAACTTCAGAATATGGAAGGGCTACCCAACCAGTTGCAAAAGCATTCTTAGCAAGAATGTATTTGACCAGAGGTCAAAATGCAGCAGCCATTGCTTTGGCCAATGATGTGATTAAAAACTATGGTTTTAGCCTGTTGCCCGCATATTCAGACTTATGGGATATGGGCAAATTAAAAAACAAGGAAGTGGTTTGGGCAGTAGATTATTCTACCAACCTTGCACTAAATGATCTTGCTAGTTCCACTTTCCCATCAGGGCATTCAAGGGGTTCTAATAACGGACACCTGATGTTCTTGATGGTATACGACCAAGTAAATACCAGTATTTTAATTAGGGATATTCCTAATGGTCGTCCTTTCAATAGGTATATGCCAACTTTATCTTTATTAAATCTTTTTGATGACGCCAATGATGGTAGATATGCAGCATCTTTTCAAACAGTTTGGACTGCTAATAAAGCGGCTACTGGTTTTGCAATTGGCGATACGGCTGCATTTGCAACTAAGGCTATTATTCCTGCGGCAGTGATGGCTTCTAAGAAATATACCACTTATGATCAATCAAAAACCTATGCTGCTACTGGGATACCTGTTCAAAGAAAGTTTTATGTTTCTTTGAAAAAATTCAAAGATTCAACAAGAGCAAGTATTGCCGAGGCGCAAAGTGCAAGGGATGCTTATGTGATACGTTTAGCTGAAATGTATTTGATTGCTGCAGAAGCAGAAGTTAATATTGGCAAAACAGATTCAGCTGCTTATTATGTAAATATCATTAGAACAAGGGCTGCTTTGCCTGGTAAAGTTGCTCAAATGCAAGTTACTCCTGGTCAAATGAACCTTGACTTTATTTTGGACGAAAGGGCAAGGGAATTGGCAGGTGAGCAATTGCGTTGGTTTGACCTTAAACGAACTGGAAAACTGGTTGATAGAATTAAGACCATGAATCCAGATGCTGCAATTTATGTGCAACCATTCCATACAGTTAGGCCCATTCCACAAAGCCAAATTGATGCGGTTACAAACAAATCAGCATTTCCTCAAAACCAAGGCTATCAATAGCCTATTTTTGAAAGTATTTTTTTAATTAGGAACTCATTATGAAAAAAATTCTGGCATTATTAGTTGTAATCATCCTTGCTGCTTTTAGACAAGCAGATGATAAACCAAGTATATTCCTAATTGGAGATTCAACCATGGCAGACAAGCCATTGGACGAAAATCCAGAAAGAGGCTGGGGGCAGTTATTCCCCCAGTTTCTTTTGCCAGGCATTCATGTGCAGAATCATGCCATGAATGGCAGAAGTACCAAGAGCTTTATCAAAGAAGGCAGATGGGATACTGTAATGTCAAGGATGCGAAAAGGTGATTATGTGCTCATTCAATTTGGGCATAATGACCAAAAGTTAGAAGATAGCAATCGCTCAGCGCCAGCCCATGGCTTATACAAAGAGAACCTAATCCGGTTTGTTAATGATACTAGGAGCAAAGGAGGTTTCCCCATTTTGATTACTCCTGTGATGCGCCGAAAATTTGATGAAAAAGGAAAGTTTGTAGATCAGCATGGTGACTACCCTGGCGTTGTAAAAGAAGTAGCAGCCATGTTAAAAGTTCCCATGATTGATTTGCACAAGTCTAGTGAGGCTTTGATTGTAAAAGAAGGAGTGGAAGGTAGTAAGCGTTTGTTTTTAAATATACCAGCACAGCATTTTAAAAATTACAAGGGCAAGGAAGAAGACAATACACATTTTAGTGAATATGGCGCAGCATCAATGGCTTCCTTGGTTTGTGAGTCTATTGTCAACCAAAAATTAGCATTAGTAAATTTTTTAAAACCTTCTTTGTTTCAGGGTAAGTTCCAATTTGAATTACCCAAAATTTATTTGCCACATTTTAGGCAAGACACATTAAGTATTCTAGCTAATGGAGCTATATCAGATGGTAAAACCTTGAATTCTGTTGCCATTAACAAAACCATTGAGCAAATGGCAGCCAAAGGTGGTGGAGTGGTTAAAATACCAGCAGGCTTATGGTTAACAGGTCCTATTGTGATGAAGAGCAATATCAATCTGTATGTAGAAAAAAATGCCTTGGTTATTTTTACCAGCGACTTGAATCAATATCCATTAGTTGTTTCCTCTTTTGAAGGTGTAGATGCTGCAAGGTGTCAGTCTCCTATCACTGCAGAAGGTATTAGTAATATTGCCATTACAGGTAAAGGTATTTTTGACGGAAATGGTTTTTACTGGAGACCATTGAAGAAAGACAAGATGAATGAATCTGGTTGGAAGAATCATTTGCAAACCTATGGAGGTGCTTTAACGGAAGACAAGAAAACATGGTATCCGTCAGAAGCAGCTGTAAAAGCTTCTTTGGATAAAAATATTGGGAAATTAACAGAGGGTAAAAAACTCGCTGACTTTGAGGGAATCAAAGATTTCTTAAGACCCAATATGGTTAGGATCTCCAACTCAAAAAATATTTTAATTGAAGGTGTTACATTTAATAATAGCCCAGCTTGGACTACACATGTAGTTACTAGTGAACATATAACTATCAAGGGACTAATTGTAAAGAATCCATGGTATGGTACCAATACAGATGCCCTTGATTTAGAAAGTTGCAAGAATATCTTAATGGAAGATTGTGTATTTGATACAGGTGATGATGGCATTACTATAAAATCTGGTAGAGACGAAGATGGCAGAAAAAGAGGCATTCCTACACAGGAAATGATTGTAAATAATTGTACTGTTTATCATGCACATGGTGGATTTGTAATTGGAAGTGAAATGAGTGGTGGGGCCAGAAACCTCTATGTGGGTAATTGTACTTTTATTGGAACTGATATTGGACTTAGATTTAAAACTACTAGAGGAAGAGGTGGAATAGTTGAAAATATTTATGCAAGTAATATTGTGATGAAAGATATTGCGGCAGAAGCTATTTTGTTTGACATGTATTATATGGCCAAAGACCCTGTTGTTCTGGCTGGTGAAAAAAGAGAACCACCTGTTGTAGAAACACTGCCGGTAACAGAAGCCACACCTCAGTTTCAACATTTTTTCTTTAACAATATCAGTTGTAATGGGGCTTCTAAAGCCATTTTCGTAAGAGGTATTCCAGAAATGCATGTGAAAGATGTGCAGATGAGCAATGTATTTATTCAAGCCAATGAAGGAATTGACATTCAAGAAGCATCGGGTATTCAATTAAACAATATTACGGTTCATGCAAATACCAAGAATCCATTGATTTATGCACTCAATAGCAATGATATCAAGATTCAAGGCCTTGACTTTAGTAATAAAGCAGATTTGTTCCTGCAAGCACATGGTCCTAGAACAAAATCTGTTTCTATTACCTTGAAGAACAATCAAAAAACAAAAAACGATATTGGCTTTTATGCTGATGCCAAAACCATTGAAATTAAATAGTATGAAAAGAATCCTTTCCACTGTATTGTTTTCTTTGACTTTGCTCCAAGCAGTACAAGCCCAAAGTCCAGCAGAAAGAATGGCTGCCACCATAATGAAAACCTGGACAGATACCATTTGGGTAGAGGGGGCTAAACCAACCAAATGGTCATATGACCTTGGTGTTGTTTTAAAAGGCATAGAAGGTCTTTGGTATCAAACCGCTGACCCCAGATATTTCAACTATTTGCAAAAAAGTATGGACTATTTTGTAGAGGAGAATGGGAATATCCGTACTTATAAAATGGAGGACTATAATCTAGACAATATTCTGGATGGAAGAATGTTGTTGACCTTGTATAAAGTAACCAGTAAGGAAAAATATTACAAGGCAGCTCAGTTATTGAGACAGCAATTACAAAAACAACCCAGAACAAATGCAGGTGGGTACTGGCATAAGAAAATCTATCCACACCAAATGTGGTTAGATGGATTGTATATGGCAGAACCATTTCATGCAGAATTTGCAGCAGATTTTAATGAGCCCGAAGCGTTTAAAGATATTGCCCAACAGTTTATTGTTATGGAAGCCAAAGCCAGAGAACCTAAATCTGGTTTAATTTATCATGGATGGGATGAATCTAAAGAACAGAAATGGGCGGATCCAAAAACAGGACTCTCACCCCATTTTTGGGCAAGGGCCATGGGTTGGTATGGTATGGCATTGGTAGACGTAATGGAAAGGATGCCCAATAACAATCCTTATAAAGATTCTTTAAAACAGATACTAATTAGGTTTGTTACTGCCATCAAGAAAGTACAAGATCCAGCAACAGGTGTTTGGTATGATATATTGAACCTGCCAAAAGAAAAAGGAAACTATTTAGAAGCTTCAGCTTCAAGTATGTTTGTTTGTACTATTGCCAAAGCGGTTAGATTGGGTTACTTGCCTGCCACCTGGATGGCAGTTGCAGAGAAAAGTTATGCAGGTGTTCTCAAAGAATTTTTAAAAGTAGATGAGCATGGTCAAACCAATTTGCATGGTACGGTTTCTGTTAGTGGCTTAGGAGGTAATCCTTACAGAGACGGAAGCTATGCTTATTACATGAGTGAGAAAGTGATTGTTAATGATAAAAAAGGCGTTGGTGCCTTTTTACAAATGGCCAATGAAATGGCTTTGCATAAAAATTTGAAATTGGGAGCTGGAAAATCGGTGCTCTTGGATGATTGGTTCAATTCAGAAAAGAAAAAAGACATTCTTGGCGTTCTAAAACCCTATCATTATAAATGGGATGAAATGTACAATAATGGGTTTTATTTGTTAGGCCAAGTGTTTAATGCCCATGGTGTACAAACCAAAACCTTGAGTGCAGCTCCAACAAAAGAGAACTTGAAAAACAGTGATATCTATTTAATTGTTGATGCTGATAATATTGCCGATAATCCCACCCCTAATTATGTTCAGCCAAAAGACGTAACAGCAATCACTGAATGGGTAAAAGCTGGTGGTGTATTGGTTTTATTACACAATGACAAGGGCAATGCAGAGTTTGAACATTTTAATCAATTAGCCAATAGTTTTGGTATTCACTTTAATGAGGATAGTTATAATAGGGTTCAGGGGAACCAATATGAAACAGGTGCGGTGATGGTCCCTGCAGGGAATCCCATTTTGCCAAATGTGAAAAAGATTTATCAAAAAGAAGTTAGCTCAATTACGCTAACCGCCCCAGCAAAACCTATGTTGAAAAAGGACGAATTGATCATTTTTGCAACGGCTAAATTGGGTAAGGGTACTGTGTTTGCAACGGCAGATCCTTGGTTGTATAATGAATATACAGATGGTAGAAAATTACCCATGGAATACCAGAACCTCCAAGCTGCCAATGATTTGGTAAAATGGTTGATCAAACAAATTCCGGTTAAACAAAACGTAAAATAAATCATCCTATCATTGATTGAATATTTTAGCAACTGTTAGCAAAAATATAAGGTTTTGAAAAAGAAAGGAACATCATATTTTTTAATTGCATGCATACAGCTATGCTGTTTGATGATGCTAGTCCCAAGCATTCAATTAAATGCAACAGCTAAGGTGATTGTGGTAGACCAACAGGGTAAAGGAGATTTTACCAGTATCCAAGCTGCCATTAACAGCCTTTCTGATCAATCTGGTGAACATAGGGTGATTCTGATTAAGAATGGGATTTACCAAGAGAAAATATTTATTGAAAAGCATTTTGTGGCACTTGTTGGAGAAGATAAAAACAAAACACAGATTCATTTTTCGCAGGCTAGAGATATTTGGCGTTGTGAACATCCGGATGATTGGGGAGTGGCAACTATTAATCTAAAAGGTTCTGATATTGTTTTAGAGAATCTAACCATTTCAAATGATTTTGGATTTAACCTAAAAGAGGAGATGCATATTGACTGTAAAGCGGATTCTGCTAATCCCTTTAAAGTGGTCAAAAAATCGGGCCACCAAATGGCTTTGAGAAGTTTTGGTACCACTAGGTTAATTGCTCGTAATTGTATTTTCAAAGCCTATGGTGGAGATACGGTAAGCCCTTGGAATACTGCTGAAGGACAATTTTATTTCAAGGACTGTGAAATGGAAGGAGGGGTAGATTTCTATTGCCCTCGCGGTTGGGCTTATGCAGAAAACTGTGTATTCAATGCTCATGGAAATACCGCCGCTATCTGGCATGATGGTTCTGGTAATCAAGACAGCAAAACCGTTTTGAAGAACTGCGTTTTTAAAGGCGAAGATGGATTTAAACTAGGAAGATATCATAGAGACGCACAATTTTTCTTATTGGATTGCAGGTTTGCAAAAAATATGGCGGATGCGCCTATTTATCTGAATGCATCGCAACCGCAAAACCAGATTCAATGGGGACGCAGAATTTATTTTTACAATTGCCACAAAGAGGGTGGGGACTATGCATGGTTTGCCAATAATTTAAATGAATCAAAAATTAGTCCTGAAACCATCAATGCTACTTGGGTTTTTCATGGAGATTGGAAACCAGAGTCTATCAGTTTTGTCAAAGCCAAACCTGAGTTCAAAGTAGTACCCGCAGTATACCAAATTCCTATAAGTAGTCAGCAGCCTAGTATAGATACCATTGCTGAAAAAATGTTGCTTTTTCAACGCGCCGTAGGCGGATGGCCCAAAGCTGTGAATGAAGTAAAATTGGATTACCAAAAACCACTCACTGTTGTTGAAGCCAAAGCTGCATTGGCCGATTCCATGCATATAGATGCCACATTTGATAATGAAGCTACCAGCCGAGAAATCAAATATTTAATGGCAGCTTATATTAAAACAGTTAATCCAAGATATTTGGCTGCCGTTGAAAAGGGGGTGGCTTATTGTTTACGCGCGCAGAATGGGAAAGGTGGTTGGCCACAATATTTCCCAGACGCAAGTTTGTACCGGGCACAAATCACTTACAATGATAATGCCATGGTGAATGTGCTCAATATTTTAGGTGATATAGTAGAAGGGAAAAATGGGTTTGATAAAATTAATCCAGTATTTGTACCTGCAGCTGATTTGGCTATTAAAAAGGCAATTGATTGCATTTTGAATACCCAGATTAAAGTGAATGGCAAACTCACTGCTTGGTGTACCCAATACAATCCTATTACCCTAGTGCCAGAAATGGCAAGAAAGTTTGAACTGCCATCAATCAGTGCCAATGAGTCTGTAGCAATTGTAAGATTCTTGATGCGTCAAAAACAACCTTCTGTTGCGGTAAAACAAGCTATCAATGCGGCTATTGAATGGTTCCAAGCTGTTAGGGTCAATGGCTTTAGATATCAAGACGTTTCAGCTCCTGACCAACCCAAGGGTAAGGACAGGGTTTTGGTAGCTGATGCCAATGCAAGTGTTTGGGCAAGGTTTTATGAAATTGAGACCAATAGACCCATGTTTAGTGGAAGAGATAGCCAGAAAAAATATGATGTAAAAGAAATTGAATGGGAAAGAAGAACTGGTTATGCTTGGTATGGTGTTTGGCCAGAAAATTTGTTGACCAAGGACTATCCCAAATGGAAAATGATGAACAATAATTAGTAAGCAAGCAATTCATAAGAGATGAGCAAATTGAGCAAGGGGACCATTGGTTCCATCACGGTCAAAGCTGGTGAAAAAGATTTTCAATCCTTGATGGAATTACCTGAAAGGGTATTGCAATTTGGTACAGGAGTATTACTTAGAGGATTACCAGATGTATATATAGATTTGGCTAATAAGCAAGGGGTTTTTAATGGAAGGATATTGGTGGTTAAATCTACAGATACCCCGGGGTCAGATGATTTTCAACAACAAGATGGTTTGTACACCGTTGTTGTTAGAGGTTTTGAAAATGGACAAGCAGTAGATAAATGGGATTTAAATGCGAGTATTAGCAGGGTAATGGCTGCCAATAGTCATTGGTCTACCATTTTAACTGCTGCTGAAAATCCAGACATGCAAGTAGTGGTTTCTAATACAACTGAAGTAGGCATTGTCTTAGTTGAAGAATCAATTCATAATAATCCTCCAGCTTCATTTCCTGCAAAACTCTTGTCATTTTTATATAAACGGTACCAGCATTTTAATGGATCTCCAGAATCAGGAATGGTGATTATTCCTACAGAATTAATTTCTGATAATGGTCATAAATTGAAATCAATTTTATTAGACTTAGCCAAGTTTAATCAATTGGATGCTTCATTTACAGATTGGTTGGTGAATGCCAATGATTTTTGTAATTCCTTAGTAGATAGAATTGTGCCAGGTAAATTACCAACCTCTGATGCAATGCTGGTTCAGGAAAATATTGGGTATGAAGACAATTTGATGATCATGGCAGAACCATATAGTTTGTGGGCCATAGAAACGGAGCGTGAAAGAACCAAGGAGATACTATCTTTTGCTAATGTAAACCCCGGAGTCAAATTAACCAATGATATTGCTAAGTACAAGGAACTCAAACTCAGGTTACTGAATGCTACCCATAGTTTTTCTTGTGCTTTGGCAATCTTAAGTGGGTTTGAAACAGTAAAAGAAGCTATGGCTGCTGAACAGTTTAGAAACTTTGTTTCAGCCTTGATGATGGAAGAAATCAAGCCCTTAGTTGTATCCGAATCCATTACGGAAGCAGAGTCTCAAGATTTTGCCCAGCAAGTCATTGACAGATTTAGAAATAACAGTATAGAACACCGATGGGTGAATATTAGCATGCAATACAGCCTGAAAATGGCTTCAAGATGTATGCCCCTGATACAAAAAGCCTATGAACAAGGTTCTATTCGTAAAAGAATGTTATTAGGATTTGCGGCCTATCTATTATTGATGCGTACGGTACAGGACGGCGATGGAAAATATTATGCCGAAGTTAGTGGCCAAAGGATTGCTTTGACAGATGAGAAACTACCCAATATGCATAGTTGTTGGCAAGAAATGGATATTGAAAAAACAGTATTAGCTGTTTTAAAAGAAACCAGCATTTGGAATGCCAATCTTAGTGTTATTCCAGGTTTTGTTCAAGATTTAGTAAAGCAACTGGAAAATTGCCAACAAAAATCTATTACTGAAATTTTGCGAACTTTATAGCATCAATCAGCTTATTATGTCTATTAAAAGAAGAATCTTACAAGTACACCCCAATGACAATGTATTAGTGGCATTGCAAGACCTTAAAGCAGGAGAAACGCTTGAATTCAATGGTAATGCTTATACGCTTCTAGAAGATATTCCGGCCAAACACAAATTTACTACCCAAGTAGTTCCAGAGGGATCTGATATTATCATGTATGGTGTATTGGTTGGTAAGGCTAAAACCCAATTAGAAGTTGGTGTTAGAATTGCCACCGAAAATATTAGACATGCCTCCGATGGATATCAATTAGGCGAGCGTAGAACTGCTTGGCAAATGCCAACTATTGAAAAATGGAAGAACAGAACATTTATGGGTTATCACCGTAAGAATGGTTCTGTTGGTACAGGCAATTATTGGTTAGTAGTTCCCATGGTTTTTTGTGAGAATAGAAATGTAGAGGTATTGAAAGAAGCCTTGATGGAAGAATTGGGTTATGCAAGGCCAAGGAAATACCACCAATACACCAACAAACTAGCTAGTTTATACAAGGGTGGTGCAAGTTTGGATACCATTGAAGCGGAATTGTTTGAAGAAAAATTAGTGGATCAATCTGCAGAACCTTTGTTCCCAAATATTAGTGGAATCAAATTTTTAAATCATGAAGGTGGTTGTGGTGGCGTAAGGTCTGACGCGCAAGCTTTGTGTGCCTTATTGGCCGGCTATATAACCCATCCTAATTGTGCAGGTGCAACGGTCTTGAGTTTGGGTTGTCAGAATGCACAAGTCTCTATGTTGCAAGAAGAGATTGCCAAAAGGATTCCTGAATATGACCGCCACCTTTATATTTTAGAACAACAGAAAACAGGATTAGAAACCAATTTATTGGCCTCGGCTATTCAACAAACTTTCAAGGGTTTGGTCAAAGCCAATGAACAAAAAAGAGAACCTGCACCAGTTTCCAAAATTGTGATAGGATTAGAATGTGGTGGATCGGATGGATTCTCTGGTATCTCTGCCAATCCAGCCATTGGCTTTACTTCTGACATCCTAGTAGCATTGGGTGGTTCTGTGATACTTTCTGAATTTCCTGAACTATGTGGTGTTGAACAGGAATTAAGTGACCGATGTGTAGACGAACAAAAGGCAAATAGATTTATGCATTTGATGCAAACCTATAATCGTTTGGCTGAGGAAGCTGGAAGTGGATTTTATATGAATCCTTCTCCTGGAAATATCAAAGATGGATTAATCACAGACGCCATTAAAAGTGCGGGTGCAGCCAAAAAAGGTGGAACCTCTCCTGTGGTTGATGTGTTAGATTATACAGAACCAGTTACCAAACCGGGTTTGAATTTATTGTGTACGCCAGGGAATGATGTGGAATCTACTACGGCTGAAGTGGCATCTGGTGCAACTGTTGTATTGTTTACTACAGGCTTGGGAACACCTACGGGTAACCCCATTACACCTGTTGTTAAAATAGCCAGCAATTCAACGCTCTTTCATAGAATGCAAGATATTATGGATATTAATACCGGTACTATTATTGAAGGAGAAGAAACTATTGAAGAAGTAGGAGAACGTATTTTGGATTATGTAATAGAAGTAGCAAGCGGAAATATAAAAGTAGCTGCTGTAAGACACGGACAGGACGATTTCATTCCTTGGAAAAGGGGTGTTAGTTTATAAACGGTTGGTACAGCCAACCAAGCCATTGGATAAGAAAAATTGATTGTATGAAGCCCTTTTTAGATGAGCATTTTCTGTTACAAAACAAAACAGCAGAGAAACTCTACCATGATTATGCAAAGCAAATGCCCGTGATTGATTATCACTGTCATTTACCCCCACAGCAAATTGCAGACAACCATTCATTTCAAAATATTACACAGGCTTGGTTATATGGAGACCATTATAAATGGCGCGCTATGCGAACAAATGGGGTCCATGAATCCTATTGCACTGGTGATCAACCAGATCAAGATAAGTTTGAAAAATGGGCAGCTACTGTGCCTTATACCTTGCGCAATCCCTTGTATCATTGGACACATTTGGAATTGCAACGCTATTTTGGCATTACAGAAATCCTGAATGCTGATTCTGCTAAACTTGTGTATGAAACAGCATCTAATTTGATCAAGACTCCGGAATATTCAGTACAAAACTTATTGCGCAAAATGAATGTGGCCTTGGTTTGTACAACGGATGATCCTGTTGATGATCTTAGGTACCACAAACAATTAAAAGAACAGGGATTTGAAATTCCTATTTTACCTGCATTTAGGCCTGACAATGCCATGAATGTAGTGAACCCCGAACAGTTTAATAACTATTTGCAAAAACTGCAAGCAATTACCAATATTTCTATTTCTTCTTTTGATGATTATCTCTATGCCCTGCAAAACAGACACGATTTTTTTGCAGAAGCAGGATGTGGAGTTTCTGACCATGGTTTGGAAGAAATCTATGCAGAAGATTTTACTGGTTCAGAAATTGATAGCATTTTTAACAAGATTCATTCTGGAAAAGCATTAAATGAAACCGAGCAGTTGAAATTTAAATCGGCTATGCTCTTGCATTTTGCAGAATGGGATTATGAAAAGGGTTGGGTGCAACAATTTCACTTAGGCGCATTGAGAAATAATAATGCAAGGATGATGCAGCAATTAGGCCCAGACACAGGATGGGATTCAATAGGTGATTTTCAACAGGGTAGAGCATTGGCCAAATTCTTGAACAAATTAGATACAGGTAATACTTTGGCCAAAACCATTTTGTATAATTTGAATCCAGCCGATAATGAATTAATGGCTACCATGATTGGTAATTTCAACGATGGGTC
Organism: Chitinophaga pinensis; assembly: GCA_943372225.1. Classification (GTDB taxonomy): domain Bacteria; phylum Bacteroidota; class Bacteroidia; order Chitinophagales; family Chitinophagaceae; genus Sediminibacterium; species Sediminibacterium pinensis_L. The sequence continues at coordinate 136,666 of CALRXV020000006.1, forward strand.
AACTGCAGGTAAAATACAATATGGATCTGCTTGGTGGTTCTTAGATCAGAAAGACGGCATGGTTAAGCAAATGAATGCGCTTTCTAATATGGGATTATTGAGCAGATTTGTGGGAATGCTAACTGATTCCAGAAGTTTCTTATCTTTCCCAAGACACGAATACTTTAGAAGATTGTTGTGCAATTTGTTTGGATCAGAAATTGAGGGTGGAGAATTACCCAACGATATAGAATGGGTGGGTTCTGTAATTCAAGATATCTGTTATAGAAATGCGCAGAGCTATTTTGGGTGGAAGGGCATAACCCCAATAGTTTAGACACGCAAACGTTTCCGTAGAAACTACAAATAATAGAACTAATGCAATAGCTCACTCCATTGCAATGGGTATACCTTTGCTTTTCACTAAGCAAATCCCACTAGCATGTCATTTGATCAAGTACTTCAAAACATATTTGTCTCGGAAGACAGTATACCAGACGCTTTTGTATTACCAGCACCAGTTCATCAAAAAGAATATCTCTGTAATGGTGAGATGAAACCATGGAGTGGACCATTCCATGAAGTTTATTCTCCTATTTGTGTCAAGACCGAAAATGGACTGCAAAGAAAACTAATTGGTTCTTACCCCATTTGTACAGAAGCAGAAGCTTTTGAAGCAATGGACGCAGCTGTACAAGCTTATAACAATGGTAGGGGCGAATGGCCCACCATGAGTGTGGCAGACAGAATTGGTTGTGTTGAAAAATTCACGCACAAAATGATGGAGCAAAAAGACCTAGTGGTCAAACTCATCATGTGGGAAATTGGAAAGTCTTATGCTGATTCGGTTAAAGAATTTGACAGAACAGTGGAGTATATCTATGCCACCATTGATGCATTAAAAGAAGTAGATAGGGATTCCTCTAGATTTACCATTGAACAAGGCATTATTGCCCAAATTAGAAGGTCTCCCTTAGGCGTTGTGCTTTGCATGGGGCCTTTCAACTATCCTTTAAATGAAACTTTCTGTACCCTGATTCCTGCAATTATCATGGGTAATACGCTTTTGTTTAAGGCTCCCAAACACGGAACACTATTGCACTATCCATTGTTGCAAGCTTTTCAATCCTGTTTTCCAAAAGGAGTAGTCAATACTATTTACGGAAGGGGCAATACCATTATTCCTGGATTAATGCGTTCTGGAAAGATCAATGTGTTAACCCTGATTGGTTCAAGTAAAGTGGCTAATGAACTTAAAAAGCTACATCCCAAAGTCAATAGACTCAGGGCTATTCTTGGTTTAGACGCAAAGAATGCAGCCATTATTACAGCTAAGGCAGACATTGATTTGGCAGTTCAAGAAACCTTATTAGGAAGTCTTTCATTTAATGGACAGCGTTGTACAGCTTTGAAGATTGTTTATGTACATGAATCTATTGCAAATGCATTTATTGAAAAGTTAGCCAAAGCGGTAAATGCTTTAAAATTTGGAATGCCATGGGAATCAGGTGTATCACTCACGCCATTGCCAGAACCAGGTAAGCCACAATATTTAAAAGATTGTATTGATGATGCATTAGCTAAAGGAGCCCAAATCATGAATGAACATGGTGGAGCAACGGTAGAAACATTTGTGTATCCAGCCATTTTGTATCCGGTGAATAGCCAAATGAAATTGTATCGCGAAGAGCAGTTTGGACCCTTGATTCCGGTAGTGCCCTTTGTAGATCTGGAAGAACCCATTCAATATTTGATTGATTCACCACATGGACAGCAGGTTAGTATTTTTAGTAATGATTCAGAAGAGTTAGCAGACCTGATTGACCCTTTGGTGAATCAAGTAAGTAGGGTAAATGTAAACTGCCAATGCCAGCGTGGACCAGATAGTTTTCCATTTACAGGTAGAAAAGATAGTGCAGAAGGTACTCTTTCTGTAATAGACGCATTGCGTTCTTTTTCTATCAGGTCATTGGTGGCAACCAAAATGAACAATAGCAATAAGGCATTGATTAATGAGATTATTGGAAACCAACAATCCAATTTTCTTAGTACAAAATATATTTTCTAAGGGTATCAAATCCCTTTATTAATTTGTAACAGTAAAAGGTTATTATGCAAACACCATTATTATTTGAATTAAAGGGTAAAATTGCCCTAGTAACTGGATGTAATAAGGGAATTGGAAAAGCCATGGCTATTGCTTTGGCAGAGGCTGGGGCCGATATTATTGGAGTATCTGGGTCATTGGCTGCTAGTGGATCGGAGATTGAATTGGCCGTTACAGCATTAGGAAGAAAATTCTATGCTTATCAAGCCAATTTGAGTGAAAGAACGGCGCTTTTAGCCTTTATTGAAAAAGTACAGTCTGAACATCCTGTGATTGATATTTTGATTAACAATGCAGGAACCATTATGCGCAAACCTGCAGCTGAACATCCTGATGAATATTGGGATCAGGTGCTAGCATTAAACCTAGACGCGCCATTTATTTTGGCAAGAGAATTTGGTAAAAAAATGATTGAACGCGGACAAGGTAAAATCATCTTTACTTGTTCCTTGTTGAGTTTCCAAGGGGGCATTAATGTACCAGGATATGCAGCCAGTAAAGGCGCTTTGAGTAGCTTGGTAAAAGCTTTGAGTAATGAATGGGCTTCTAAAGGAGTACAAGTAAATGGGATTGCGCCAGGTTATATTGCTACTGACAATACAGAAGCTTTGCGCAATGACCCAGATAGAAGCAAAACCATTTTAGATAGGATTCCAGCAGGCCGTTGGGGTGAGATTGAAGACTTTAAAGGTCCCACAGTTTTCTTGGCATCTGCGGCTTCAAATTATGTTAGTGGAACTATCTTAACCGTTGATGGTGGATGGATGGGGAGATAAAGTCAAAAGTCAAAATTCAAAAGTCAAAATAAGTAGAAGTAGAAAGGGAAGAAGAGATAAAAAATAAAGTAAAAATAAAATCAGCATCTTAAAACTTGACCATATGCAAATTAGATTTCAAAATAGCCCAAAAGAAGTAAAGGGCATGAGTACCGCAGAATTGCGCGAGAACTTTTTAGTTCAGTCTTTAATGCAAGCTGACCATCTGGAATTGGTGTATTCCCATTATGATCGCGTGATTGTAGGAGGGGTTAAACCTGTGAATGCCAGTGTTCCTTTGAAAGTAGAGGAGGAATTAAAAGCCAATTATTTTCTAGAAAGAAGAGAGTTGGGAATTATTAATGTTGGTGGAGATGGAACGGTTGTGGCAGATGGAGTAAGTTATGATCTTTCTAAACTGGATTGTTTGTATTTGGGCAAGGGGACCCAAGATGTAAGTTTCTCTAGCAAGAGCGCCAGTACCCCAGCAGATTTCTTTTTAATGTCTACACCTGCACATGCCAGCTATCCCAATACTTTGATGACCAAGGAAGCGGCTGCTCCAGTAGCCATGGGAGAAACAGCTACTGCTAACAAACGTACCATTTATAAATACATTCACTTAGACGGAATTAAGAGTTGCCAATTGGTAATGGGTTTAACCGTACTTGCTGAAGGAAGTGTTTGGAATTCTGTTCCGCCGCATACCCACACTCGCAGAATGGAAGTCTATTTCTATTTTGATTTACCAGCACAACATAGGGTATTCCATTTAATGGGAGAGCCCCAAGAAACTAGACACTTGGTGATGGCTAATCACGAAGCAGTCATTTCTGCACCTTGGTCTGTGCATTGTGGGCCTGGCACTACCAACTACGGATTTATCTGGGCAATGGCTGGTGAAAATCAAGTATTCTCTGATATGGATCCAGTGGCTATTGCAGAGATGAAATAGCGTATAATCTAAACTGATGGATAAGGTTTTATGCATGGGTGAATTGCTATTACGCATTTCGCCCTCTTCAACAAGGGACGCCAGACAAAAACAACCCATGAAGTTGTTTGTAGGTGGGGCTGAAGCCAATGTAGCCACTGCTTTGGCAGGATGGAATATTCCTGTGCGCTATTGTACGGTCTTGCCAGACAATTTCATGAGTCAATACGTGATTCAATACCTAGATGCTAGGCATATTGATACTAGTGCCATTATGTTAGCAGGAAGCCGTATTGGATTATACTATTTAGAGACGGGGGCCGATATTAAAGGTGGTGTTGTCTATGATAGAGAACGCTCTTCCTTTTCTGAATTAAAAACGGGAATGGTTGATTGGGAAAAACTATTTGAAGGAGTCAGTTGGTTTCATTTTACGGCCATCAGCCCTGCACTGAATCAATCCATTGCCGATATTTGTTTAGAAGCATTGCAAGTGGCTTCTAGAAAGGGATTGCAAATTTCAGTTGACTTAAACTATAGATCCAAACTTTGGAAATATGGAAAAAATCCCAAAGAAATCATGCCCCAATTGGTAAAATATTGTACCGTGATTATGGGAAATATTTGGAGTGCCAATAGTTTGTTAGGGATTGAAGTTGATGAGCAGATACACGCACATCAATCCAAACAAGCTTATATAGACCATGCTGCTAAAACATCAGAAGCCATTATGAAACAGTTTCCTAATTGTAAGGCGGTGGCTAATACCTATCGCTTTGATAGCAATGAAGAACAGATCTTGTATTACACTACTTTACAAATTGGACAGCATTCCTATCTCTCCAAAGAATTTACTTGTAAAGGTGTGGTTGACCGTTCAGGCAGTGGTGACTGTTTTATGGCGGGCTTGATTTACGGATTCCACACACATCAAGATGATCCTCAAGAGTTATTGAACTATGCCGCCGCCGCTGCTTTTGGTAAATTGCAAGAACAGGGCGACGCCACAGAACAAGAAGTACTTCAAGTGGAAGCTGGGTTATAATTTAAGATTTGGGCATTTTCAAAACTGGGTTGCTTTTTTGTGAAGCTTCTATCACGTTCACATTTTCTGCTGCAGTTAATAACCACTTGCCAGATTTTTTTACATAAACCAAGGTTGCAAGGTCATCGCCTTCTGGTATTTGATTACCACTAGGCGTTGTAAAAGCACCAGTTCTCCAAGATAAATGTACAATGGCAACATCCTTTGTAATAAATCTAATGTTGGTGCTGTTTTTCTTTAAAACAACGGTTTTAAAAATGGTTTGGTGAAATACCTGGTGGGCATATTCCACTTCTTTTCTACCCTTCCACCACATACCTTTTACATTTACCCAGTCACAGTCTTCGGTTGAATAATTGACCATGTCTGAATAATCATGGTTATTCCAGCTGGCAATCAATTCATCTACTTTTTGATCAACGGCTTTTGTATCTGCAGCTTTGTTTTGAGCAAAACCAATTAAGGGCAATAAAAATACGGAGAGCATTAACATCTTTTTCATGTGTTTTTATTTCAAAACTATTTCCAATGAATGCTAGGAAATAGTATAAAAACGACATTCTTTTATTGATACCTATTTCTGGGGTTAAAGGGCATTTCTAATAAAGCCTGTTCAATTTGTTTAGGATTAACCGCTGCAAATTCTTTAAAGTCACGAATCAAGTGCATTTGGTCAAAATAACCAGTTTGATGCGCAATGGCTGTCCAGCTGATATTTGGCTGGTTTTCTTTTAAGATCCAGGCATTAGAGAATCTAATTAAGCGAGAATAGAATTTTGGAGAAAGACCAATGCGTTGTTTGAATTGACGTTCAAATTGTCTAATGCTCAAACAGGCATCAGACGCGGCTTGATCCATACTCATTAATCCTCCAGCATTCAGCATATTCTGCAATACCTGATCAATGGGTAATTTTTCTTTGAGTCTTTTACTAAACTTAATTAACGCTTCTTCTATTTGATTCACCATCTGAAGAAAGTGCTCAGATTCCCAAATTTGGTTCTGTAATTCTATGATTAAATTGCCCAGGAAATCGCTAGCATTAAAAGCCTCAACTTGTAATAATTCCTGCATGGGTATACCCAGCAAACGATACAAACCACCCGGTTGAAAAGATACTTTAATCACAACATGTTGGTGACCCAATTGCAGCTTTATGGTATTAGTTTGAGGGCCAACCAAGCAGCATGTATATAATCTCATTTGTTTATTGGCCAATAAATAATTGGCGTCTACCGGGTCATGCGGATAAAACAACAAACATTGTTCAGGTAAGGGAGGTAACAAAATGCAAGGTGCCGGTTGGTCCTTTGGAAAGTTGGTATGGAAAACCATAAAATGGTTCACCAATTCTTTCAAAACAGGTTTGGGTTGAATGAATACCGGTTGCATACTTAATTGCTTAGCACAACCAAGATACAACTATCCCCAAAAAAAATCGCACCCTGTACCGCTATGTACAAGGTGCGAAGCATTCACTGCTAATTAAACTACAAACGAACTTTGATCACTAGTTTTTTAATGGCTTCAGTTCCAATCATGGGTGCGTGAACATCTTCAGGATAGAAGATGGCAAACTGCCCATTGGTTAAACCAAAATACATATCAGGTGCGTCTTCATAGAATAATACATCCTTTTCTGGATTGTACTCACCACGTTGAGACTGACAACTGCTTCTTGGTTTCCATCCAAGGGTTTCCTTTCCACGAATGCAAACCTGAATATCAATATGTGCATTGTGGCATTCAAATTTGGCAATACTAGCTTCTGCTGTTGTGCCTTCTTTGTCAGAAACAATACCCCTTACATTTTCACCATCAATATCAAATTTGCCTACTTCAAGAGCAGCTAAGTCAGTATTGTTGATGTATTCAAATGCTTTTGCAAAATGAGGATGCAAGGAAGCGTATTTTGATCCGTTGTTGATGCTATCTACAATCATGATTTTTGTTTTGATTGATTAACGTTGTACCCTTCCGCTACCATCACCTTTCATCAATTCTTTCACCTCGGTTAATGTAGCATGGTTCAAATCTCCTGGAATTGTGTGTTTGATGGCAGATGCTGCTACACCAAATTCAGCAGCTTCTGGCATTGGCATGCCACTAACCAAACCATAGATAAAACCACTTGCAAATGAATCACCACTACCTACGCGGTCAACAATACGCACTTCATATTGTCTGCTATGATAGAATTCTGTACCATCATATACCAAGGCGCTCCAACCATTGTCAGAAGCACTGTGGCTCTCGCGTAAAGTGGAAGCAATGTATTTAAATCCAAATTTCTCTTTCATTTGTTTGAACACACTCTTATAACCATCAAGGTTTAATTCACCCTTGGTTACGTCAGTGCCTTCTGCTTTAAATCCAAGAGTAGTATCTGCGTCTTCTTCATTACCAATACAAACGTCTACATATTGGCAAAGCTTGGTCATCACTTCTCTTGCTTTTTCCTTGCTCCATAATTTTTTACGGTAGTTCAAGTCAATACTGGTAGTAATGCCTTTTGCTTTTGCAGCTTTCAAAGCAGCAAGGGTTAACTCTGCAGCTTTATCGCTTAGGGCAGGAGTAATACCTGTGGTATGGAACCAACTTGCACCTTCCAAAATTTTGTCAAAATCAAATTCACTAATGTCTACATCTGCAATAGATGCACCTGCACGATCATAAATTACTTGAGAAGCACGCATAGAAGCGCCTGTTTCCAAGAAATAAATACCCAAACGCTTACCCCCACGGGCAATGAATTGGGTATCAACACCGTATCTGCGGATATGGTTAATAGCTGCCTGACCAAGTGCATTGTCTGGAACTTTAGTCACAAATACACCGTTTAATCCGTAATTGCTGAGTGCTACTGCAACGTTTGCTTCACCGCCACCATAAGTGACGTCAAAACTGTCGCTTTGTACAAACCTTTCAAAACCGGGTGTAGAGAGACGCATCATGATTTCTCCGAGCGTAACAACTTTTTTAGACATGTCAATCGTTTTTTAATTGTAGAGATTTAGGTGAATCATCTTATCTTCAAAGACTCATTGCGAAGTTGGTCAATTATCCTTGGCGAGAGAAAAAAACAACCTTTAAATATGTCAAAAAATACGCAAACGATTGCGTACTAAAAAGGTTTATTTTTAGTAATTCGAACTTACATTGCCTATCAAAAAAATAGCCATATGGAAAAGAAAGCAGCCATCCTTGAATTGATTCCCGAACAAGGTATTTTACCCCTTTATTTTTATAAGGATACCAATGTGAGTATCGGAGTTTTAAAAGCTTTATATGAAGCAGGTATTCGTGCAGTTGAATACACCAATCGTGGAGAAGCAGCATTAACCAATTTTAAAGAAATGCGCAAGGTTTGCGATACAGAATTAAAAGGGATGTATCTAGGTATAGGAACCATCAAGAATGCTGAAATGGCAAAGACCTTTATAGATGCAGGTGCGGACTATATTATCTCTCCCGGTTTAGTAGAATCTGTTGCAAAAACTGCAGACCAACACAATATGCTTTGGGTACCTGGTTGTATGACACCTTCAGAAATTATACAAGCTGAAACCTGGGGTGCTAAAATGATAAAATTATTTCCAGGTAATATTCTTGGTCCTGGTTTTCTTTCTGCTATCAAAGAAATTTTTCCGGGTTTGTTATTCATGCCAACAGGAGGCGTGGAATTAGACAAAGACAATATTGGAGGCTGGTTTAAAGCTGGCGTTTGTGCAGTAGGAATGGGAAGCAAACTTATTACCAAACAATTATTGGAAGCTCAGAACTACGAGCAAATTGCCGTTGATACCGTAAAAGCACTTGAGATCATCAAATCCATCAAATCCCCCAAATAAACCATATGGAAACTATCTCTGAGAAAATTGGTAAATACAGATGGACAGTCTGTGCCTTGTTATTCTTTGCAACAACAGTGAACTATTTAGACAGACAGGTTTTGAGTTTGTTGAAAACCACTTTGGAACACGAGTTCAATTGGACAAATTCAGACTATGCCAATATTACTTCTGTATTTCAATTTGTATATGCGGTGTCTATGTTATTTGCCGGCAGAATAGTTGACAAATTAGGAACTAAATGGGGTTATGCTTGGGCCATTATTATTTGGTCCTTAGGAGCCATTATTCATGCTTATGCTGTGCCTGTAGGAACCACTGTATCAGCGGTGTTAGGCATGGTTGGTATTACTGCTATCCCTGTTTCTATTTTAGGGTTCATGATTTCAAGAGCCGTGTTAGGTTTTGGAGAAGCAGGGAACTTCCCTGCCGCTATTAAGGCAACAGCAGAATATTTTCCAAAAAAAGAACGTTCTTTTGCAACAGGAATCTTTAACTCAGGTGCCAATGTGGGTGCCGTATTAGCACCTTTGTCTGTGCCTTGGATTGCAGAGAACTGGGGATGGGAATCTGCGTTTCTGATTATTGGGGCGGTTGGTTTTGTATGGTTAATATTCTGGTTTATATTTTATGAAATTCCAACCAAACAAAAACGTCTTTCCAAAGCAGAATTGGAATATATCAATAGCGATAAAGTAGAGGAAGAAACAGCTAATGAAAAATCTACAGAAAAAACGCCATGGATTGTATTATTAGGATTCAACCAAACATGGGCTTTTGTAGTTGGTAAATTTTTAACCGATGGTGTTTGGTGGTTTTATTTGTTCTGGTTACCTGGTTATTTAAAAGACCAATATGGCATGACCGGAATTGCGGTTAATATTCCTTTAGCTGTTTTATATAGTATTACCATGATTGGAAGTATTAGTGGTGGATGGTTTCCAACTTACTTCATCAACAAAGGGCATAAACCATATGACGCTAGAATGAAAGCTATGTTGGTGATTGCTGTAATTCCATTGATTGTATTAGCAACTCAACCATTGGGTAGCATCAGTTATTGGGTACCCGTTTTGTTAATTGGAATTGGTACAGCGGCTCACCAAGCTTGGTCTGCCAATATCTTTACTACTGTTTCAGATATGTTCCCCAAAAAATCCATTGCATCCGTGATTGGGATTGGCGGTATGGCAGGAGGTTTTGGTGGTGTGATTATTTCAAAGATTGGTGGTTGGTTGTTTGATAGTTACAAAATTGCCGGAATCAAACAATCTATGGATCAAGCAACTGCTAAAGGAATGGGTGCGTTTTTAGACCAAATTAAAACAGTTAAATTGGTAGATAAATATGGAGATACTATTGATATTACCAAGAAGGCAGTCACTGATTTGTCTAAGGATTTGCAAGCCAAATTAGAAGCTGTAAACCCGGCACAGTTTGCTGAATTCTTAACCATGCAAAAACAGGTAGTGCTGGCATCCATGTCTACCTCTTATACCATCATGTTCTCATTTTGTGCTGTGGCTTATTTAATAGCTTGGAGTATCATGAAAATGTTAGTGCCTAAAGAAAAATTAGTAAGATTATAATGAGATTAAGATATTTTTCCATCCTGATAGTTGTTATGATTGGTACACTTGTCAATGCCCAAAAAGCATTGCCTGTTCAAATGAGTCATAATGCCAGCAAACAGAAAGTAAGCATTACCATTAATGGAATGCTGTTTACTGAATTCAACTATCCAGACAGTTTGGAAAAACCATTTTTATATCCCATTCTGGCGTCCAACGGGAAGACTATTACAAGGGGCTTCCCGTTGAACCCTCAACCCAATGATCCTGTTGATCATCCACACCATATTGGATTATGGATGAATTATGAAAGTGTGAACGGACTAGATTTTTGGAATAATTCTTATGCCATTGCAGCAGATAAAAAATCACATTATGGTTGGGTGCGTACCCGCAAAATTGGAACCATTAAATCTGGTAACAAAGGGCAATTAAGTTATGAAGCTGATTGGCATAATCAAGCTAAGACCGTTTTGTTAAAGGAACAGACCAGTTTTGAATTCAGCGCTACAGAGAACCAACGCATCATTGACAGAATTACAACACTAACGGCACAGGAAACCGTATTGTTTGCAGATATCAAAGATGGCTTTTTGGGTTTGCGGGTTGCGCATGAACTAGAACTACCCATTTTAGAATCCAAAAAATATACAGACGCCAGTGGCATTGTTACTGTTGTAAAAGCCACAAAAGATAGTAGTGTAACAGGTAATTATCTTGCAAGCAATGGAAAACAAGGTGATGCAGTATGGGCCACAAGGGCCGATTGGTGTATGCTTTATGGCAAACAAGGTGCAGATAGTACCAGTATAGTCATCATTGACCATCCAAATAATCCAGGGTATCCTACTTATTGGCATGCTAGAAATTACGGGTTATTTGCAGCCAATCCTCTTGGACAAAAAATATTTTCAAATGGTAAAGAATCATTGAACCTGACTTTAGAAAAGGGACAATCCGTGAGCTTCCGATACAGAATTGTCATCGCCACAGGCAAAACCCGTTTGAGCAATGAACAAATTCAAGCACAGCAAAAGCAATTTCAACTGGTAAAATAATTTGTCATTCCCTTGTTGGATATTACTTTTACCCCATGCAGTTGAGTTTTAGCTACCAAAAATCAAAAGTAATCCAAGCATTGCGCTATCATTTTGTGCAAAGACCAGAAGTGCGTACCATGCTCATCTTGGTGAATGTGTTTGCTATTGCAGCCGCCATTTTATTCTATACCAAGAAAATTAGACCCGAACCTTTTTTACTAGGCTCCCTTGTTTGGATGTTTTTAATGTCTGCTTTTTGGTATTTCTTACCCAATCGGATTTACAATCAATCAGCCACTTTTAAAGACAAGTTCATGATTGATTTTAACAACAACAATGTGTTGTTAGAAACAGAAAGGGGACAAATGTATTGGGAATGGAATAAGTTCTCCAACTTTTTTGAAAGTCCCAATTTCTTTCATCTATACTTTGATAGCAAATCCTTTTTCCTAGTACCCAAAGATGGAATGGGGGATGAGTTTAGACATGAACTTAGAGGGTTATTGAATAGTAAGATTGGGAAAAAATAGCAGAATGAATATTTAGATTTATACTGTTATGTATCTAGGTATTTTTACGGTGAGAATAAATTGAAATTTGTTTTTTTGAACAAACTATTGTTGCTAATTTTTATGTTATGAAATCATTTTCTTTTAGGAATAGTTATAGCATAGCAATAATATTGTTGTCGTTTTGTTTACTGAGCAATACAAGTAAAGAAACTCAAGGAGATGCTACCAAACAGGAATGGATCTCTTTATTCAATGGAAAAGATCTTAAGGACTGGTTTGTTAAGATCCAGCATCATGAAACAGGTGACAATTATGGTAACACTTTTAGAGTGGAAGATGGGATCATTAAAGTGAGATACGACCAGTATGAAACTTTCAATGAACAATTTGGACACCTATATTTTAAACAACCATTTTCCTATTATCATTTAAAATTTGAATATCGTTTTACAGGTGAATGGCGAAAAGATGCACCAAGTTATACTCAGCTAAATAGCGGTGTCATGTATCATTCTCAAGATCCACGCACCATGCCTAAAGAGCAGGACTGGCCTATCTCCATTGAAATGCAGTTACTGGCAGGTTTGCCAGATAACAAACCAAGACCAACTGGAAATATGTGCTCACCGGGAACCCATATTGTTTACAAGGGCAAATTAGATACTAGGCATTGTATCAATTCTAGTTCAAAAACATATCTACCCTCTGATGGATGGATTCGTGGAGAGTTGATTGTGCTAGGAGATTCATTGATCACGCATATCATTAATGGAGATACGGTGTTGCAATATTCCAAACCACAAATAGGAGGTGAAGTAGTAAATCGTTTTGACCCAGCACAAAAAATGGATGGCAAAATTCTAGACCGTGGTTTTATTGCGTTGCAAAGCGAAGGTCAGCCAATTGATTTCAGGAATATAATGCTATTAAACCTTGAAACTGGAAAGAGGAAAAAATCCAAATCAAAGTAAAATATCAAAATAAGGAGTTTAGTCCAATCAGAATTAGAAAGCTTTAATGTCTGAAAATATCAAAGAAAAAACCTAGTACAAGAAAATCTCTTCCTGTTTCGTCATTGATTTTATAATCAAACTGGTGTAAATAGCCAATCTGAAGATTGGTTGTTTTTGCAGGTTTGAAATTGAAAGCAAATAACAACCTATTTCTTTCAAAATAGGGTTCGTTATTTGTGAAAAACACTTCATCACTTACGCTTATTTGAAAAGGTTTGTATTTGTTTATTTCTTTTCCAAATGGATATGAAACCCCAAGTCTATACCTAAACCTATTTTTATATCCATTATTGGTAAATCTAAATTCTGCCCTATAGCGTTGTTCAATTTTCAGTTTCCCTATTGATTGTAATAGTATTACTTGAGGCCAGATCCTAAATTCATCATTGTTTTTGGGCAAAACAAAATCTCCACCCTCTTTGTAGGTTTGGTAACTACCTGCTCCTAAAGTTAGTTTCAGGTTTTTCTGAACATTGTATTCAATGCCACCTTTGTATTCGTAATAATGGAAGTTGCTATAAAATTTTAAAGAACGTAGTTGAGCTTCCCCAAAAACACTCCATTTTTCGTTTGGATGGTATTTTAAGTGTAGAATATTCCAACTCCCCAAATCAAGGGTTTGTGCAAGAGCATTATTTGTCCAAACAAAAAGAACTACAATTGTAATGAATACTGGCTTCATTCAGTTTTTGGTTTTCCATGGTCTGGCTTCATATTCATGGTTTCAATAATTTGTGTAGAGATATCTGCTGCTAATCCCGAGCTAATTAAAGCTCTTTTTCCATCTCAAAATGGGGAATTGTCACTTCTTCAAATTCTGCGCCTGAAACATGGTAGCCTAATTTTTCGTAGAATCCAATGGCCGTTTTACGTGCGTGCATGGTTAATTTTCGGTAGCCACGGTCTCTTGCAATGTTTTCAGCAAAAGTCATCAAGACCCTTCCAATACCTTTTCCTTGCAGTCCGGAAAGCACCGCCATTTGTCTTAATTTAACCGTTTTGGCGTCCTGTTTTGTTAAAATACAGCAACCTTCTAGCTTACCATCGTCAAAAAAACCAATAAGCATATCATTTTTTTCTGCTTCCAAATCCTCTTTGGTAAAGGTTAAGCCAAGGGGTTTGCGCAGCATTTGAAAACGCAATTCCACCATTTGTTGGTGTTGAATAGAGCCGTGGTCAATGATTTGTAAGGGCATAAGCTAGAGTCAAGGCTACAAGATAGCAAACCTTTTTTAGATGGAAAAACGTGAAAATCAGTGTGAACTAACAATTAATAGTACTTAGTTGTGGAAACAAAAATGCATTAAAAGATGGCGGTTTTGCTAAAAAGTATATTTTTGCGCCTGTAACAAAAACTTTTACAATGTCAGACATCGCAACAAGAGTAAAGAAAATCATAGTTGACAAGTTAGGCGTAGACGAAGCAGAGGTAACAAACGAAGCTTCTTTTACCAATGACCTGGGTGCCGATTCTTTGGATACCGTAGAGTTGATTATGGAATTCGAAAAGGAATTTAACATCTCTATCCCTGATGAGCAGGCTGAAACCATCACAACTGTTGGACAGGCTGTAGCTTACCTGGAAGAGCACGCCAAGTAAGAAATCCCTTCACTAGGAATAATTTAATCCGGCCCGGTTAAGTTCCGGGCCGGATTATCACTTCAAATAGGCTTTGGATATGCAATTGAAAAGAGTAGTAGTTACCGGAATTGGTGCGTTGACCCCCATTGGAAACAATCTGGAGGAATATTGGACAAATCTTCTGAACGGTGTTTCAGGAGCCGATGCTATCACTTTATTTGATGCCAGCAAATTCAAAACAAGATTTGCCTGTGAGGTGAAAGGTTTTGATCCTACCAATTTTATGGATAGGAAGGAAGCCAGAAAATTAGACCGCTTTGCACAGCTGGCCTTGGTTGCCAGTGATATGGCTGTTGTAGACGCCGGAATTAGCAAAGAAAATGTAGACGTGGATAGGGTAGGTGTCATTTTTGCCAGTGGTATTGGTGGACTTAGAACCTTCCAAGAAGAAGTTACCAATTTTGCCCAAGGCGATGGTACTCCTAGATTCAATCCCTTCTTTATTCCAAAAATGATTTTGGATATTGCTGCAGGACAAATCTCAATGCGCCATGGATTCCGTGGACCCAATTTTGCCGTAGTGAGTGCCTGTGCATCCTCTACCAATGGAATTATTGCCGCTTGCGACAATATTCGTTTGGGCAAGGCCGATATTATCATTAGTGGTGGATCAGAAGCCGTGATCAGCGAAGCTGGTGTGGGTGGATTCAACGCTATGAAAGCCATGAGCGAACGCAATGATGATCCCAAAACTGCTAGTCGTCCTTATGACAAAGACCGTGATGGTTTTGTAATGGGAGAAGCTGCTGGTTGTTTGGTATTAGAAGAATACGAGCACGCTATTAAACGCGGTGCCAAAATCTATTGTGAAATTGCAGGAGGCGGTGCTACTGCCGATGCTTATCACTTAACAGCTCCCCATCCAGAAGGACTAGGCGCTCGCAATGTAATGATTGCTGCCCTCAAAGACGCTGGCATGCAAGCTGATGAAATTGACTACATTAACACACATGGAACATCTACACCATTGGGTGATGGAGCTGAAGCAAAAGCCATTACAGAAGTATTTGGCGAGCATGCTTATAACCTAAATATTAGTGCCACCAAGTCTATGACTGGTCACTGTTTGGGAGCAGCTGGGGTGATTGAATCCATTGCTTGTATCCAGAGTGTGATTTATGATATTGTTCCGCCTACTATCAATCATTTTTCAGCAGATCCAACACTGGATCCCAAACTAAATTTTACTTTCAATCAGCCCCAGAAAAGACTGGTACGCGCAGCATTGAGTAATACATTTGGTTTTGGTGGACATAATGCCTGTGTGATTGTTAAAAAATACGTAGCTTAGGTTTGTGCAATTCTTCAAACAACTACTCCAAAAGTCACCAGAAGCATCTTTTGAAAAACAGCTAAAAAATGTGCTGGGTATCAAGCCTGGTAACGCTTTGCTGTACAGAACTGCGCTCTCACATAGGTCCGTTAAAGAAACGGCAGACGAAAACAATGAACGATTAGAGTATTTAGGCGATGCAGTGTTAAGTGCCATTGTTGCTGATTATCTTTTTAAGCGCTATCCCTACAAGGGTGAAGGCTTTTTAACTGAGATGCGTAGCAAGATGGTGAACCGCCAACAGCTTAATGATATTGCCTTGAAAATGGGGCTCAAAAAACTCACTTTCTACAACAAGTTTGACAACTCACTTAAAGGCAGTCAGATTTTTGGTAATACCCTAGAAGCCTTGGTAGGAGCAGTATATTTAGACAAGGGTTATGCCAAAACCAGCAACTGGGTTCTCAAGCAAATTGTGATTCCACACATGTTTGTTGATGACCTTGAACTCATAGACATCAATCTCAAAAACAAGTTGATTGGATGGGCCAATAAAAATGGTAAGGTCCTGAATTTTGAGCTGGCCCAAGAAAAAATGGAAGGTAGCCGTAGACTATTTACCATCAATGCCGTTTTAGACGGTGAAATTCTCTCTCAAGGCAAGGGCTATAACAAAAAAGACGCCAGTCAAATAGCTGCACAAGTGGCTGTTGAAAAACTAGGACTCTAAGCCTCAATTTCCTGACACAATTCTATCAAAACCCCATTGGTTGTTTTCGGGTGTAGGAAACAAACCCATTTATTATCGGCCCCGCGCTTGGGTTCTGTTTGTAATAATTGAAAACCTGCTGCCGCCAAACGGGCCATTTCTGCCCTAATATCGCTGACAGCAAAAGCCATATGATGAATGCCTTCACCCTTTTTTTCAAGGAATTTCTCTATAACTCCACCGGGTGCGGTATTGCCCAAAAGCTCAATTTTACTCTCTCCTTTTTGAAAAAATGCCGTTGCAACCTGTTCAGATTCAACTATTTCTGTTTTGTAACAGGGGGTATTTAATAGGGTTTCAAACAAGGGAATGGATTGTTCTAAATCCTTAACGGCTATGCCAATATGTTCTATTTTGATCATGATACATTTATAATATGATTGCTTTACGAATTGAGGAAAAACGTGAAAGCTGGGATTTCCTGCCCAAATTTATAGAACCTATTGACATACTTTTGCGTTATTACCTAGAATAAACCATTTTGACTATGCTGAAGTTACCCATATATCTGGACAATAACGCCACAACACCCATGGATCCAAGGGTATTGGAAACCATGATTCCCTATTTTACCGAGCATTTTGGCAATGCGGCTAGCCGTAACCACCCTTTTGGATGGGAAGCTGAAGAAGCCGTTGACTATGCACGTGAGCAAGTAGCCAAATTAATTGGCGCTGATCCCAAAGAAATCATTTTTACTTCTGGTGCAACCGAAGGAGATAACTTGGGTATCAAGGGGGTATATGAAATGTATGCCAGCAAGGGAAACCATATTATCACTTGTACAACTGAACACAAAGCAGTCTTAGATACTTGCAAACATATTGAGCGCAGTGGTGGAGAAGTAACTTACCTAGAAGTTGGTGCAGACGGATTGGTTAATTTGGCTGAGCTGGAAGCAGCTGTTAAACCAACAACCATTTTGATTGCCATCATGTATGCCAATAACGAGATTGGGGTAATTCAACCAGTAAAAGAAATCAGCGCAATTGCTAAAAAACACGGTGTCTTGTTTTTCTCTGATGCAGTTCAAGCGGTAGGTAAAGTACCTGTAGACGTAAACAAAGATGGAATTGATATCATGGCTTTTACCGCACACAAAATGTACGGACCAAAAGGTATTGGTGCTTTGTATGTACGCAGGAAAAATCCTCGCGTAAAAGTTACTGCCCAAATGGACGGTGGCGGACACGAGCGTGGTATGCGTAGCGGTACTTTGAATGTACCAGGTATTGTTGGATTTGGTAAAGCTTGTGAATTGGCTAGACTAGAAATGGGAGCCGATGCAGAACGCTTGAGCAAATTGCGTGACAAGTTGGAAAATGCTTTGATGCAATTAGAAGAAGCTTATGTAAATGGTAGCCGCGAACACCGCTTACCACATGTATCTAATATTTCTTTCAAATACGTAGAAGGTGAAGGTTTGTTGATGGGCTTTAATAAGAACATTGCCCTGTCTTCTGGATCTGCTTGTACTTCTGCTTCTTTGGAACCTAGTTATGTATTAAAAGCCTTGGGCTTGGGCGATGATTTGGCACATAGTTCTTTGCGTTTTGGACTAGGTAGGTTTACTACAGAAGAGCAAATTGATTATACCATTAAAGCCATCAGTGAAACTGTTTTAAAGCTGCGCGATATGAGCCCGCTTTGGGAAATGTTCAAAGAAGGCGTTGATATGGATAAAATTGAATGGGCACATCACTAATATTTTAAATCACTTCCACATAAATTAAATTACCATGGCATATTCAGAAAAAGTTATCGACCATTATAGCAATCCAAAGAACGTTGGTACTTTGGACAAGGCAAAAAAGAATGTAGGTACCGGATTAGTTGGTGCTCCAGAATGCGGTGACGTTATGCGTTTGCAAATTGAAGTAGACGATGCTACCGGTGTAATCACAGACGCTAAATTCAAAACCTTTGGATGTGGCTCTGCTATTGCTTCTTCTTCTCTGGCAACAGAGTGGTTAAAAGGCAAGACAGTAGACCAAGCAGTGGCTATTGACAATATGGACTTGGTGGAAGAATTAAATCTTCCTCCAGTAAAAATTCACTGCTCTGTATTGGCAGAAGACGCTATTAAAGCGGCCATCAATGACTACCGTACCAAGAATGGTTTGGAGCAATTGGTGTTTGAAGAAAGAATTCATTAATCACTGACGGTAATAGTACCGTCAAAAGATTTATTATGGCAGAAGTTGCATTAGAAAATAGTATTTACGTAAGCGAGAAGGCTAAGAAAAAAGTAGTTCAACTCATGGAAGAAGCTGGAGTGTCTGGAGATCCTTCTTATTTCTTACGTGTTGGTGTAGTAGGAGGAGGATGTTCTGGCTTGAGTTATAAATTGGACTTTGACAATGAGATTAAACCCATGGACCAAGTCTTTGAAGACAATGGCGTAAAAGTTGTTACAGACTTGAAAAGCTTTTTGTACTTAGTAAATACCGAACTAGATTTTTCTGATGGACTCAACGGCAAGGGTTTTTATTTTGACAATCCCAACGCCAGTAGGAGTTGTGGTTGTGGAGAGAGCTTTGCTGTATAAACTAAAATAAGAATTGTTAGCGTAAGCTACATTTGCAAATAAAAATAGCCGCTAGGATGCAACCTAGCGGCATTTTTTTGCACTTTATGCTAAACCAAGATCTTAGTCCTTTTGCTTGGGGGCTTTAGGTGGTGGTGGTAATTCTTTTTTGGCGCTACTAGCTTTTTTAGCTTCCATTGGAGGTGTTGGGGGCACCGGCAAATCCTTTTTCACTGCTTGCTTGGGCGGTGGTGGAGGAGCTGGTAATTCTTTTGTCACCGCTTTTTTTGGTGGTGGCGGTGGCGGCGGAGGAGGTGCTTTTTGGTCTCCGTCCTTGACAATTTGTGGGGGCGTAAACTTGGTTACTTCCACTTCTTGTTTTTTCTTTTTTGGGCTGCTTTTGACCGTAACTGGAATGGCGTCCGGTCCATTTTCAACTTTTGGTTTGGAAGATTGGGCCTTGGAAAAAAGTCCAATTCCAAACAGGCAGACAGCGGTAAGCGCTAGGCGTAGGTTCATGGCGTTTTTTTTATATAGAGACACCAAATGTGATAAATTCCATAAAACCCAATTCAAAACTCCCCAAGATTGGTTCAATTGGCTTTTAAGATTTAGTTTTGGAGCATGTGGATGATCTGTAAAAAAGAATGGCAACAGTTTTTCAGCAGCCTAACCGGATACCTGGCTTTGTTGGTTTATCTGTTGTTAAACGGGCTTTTTCTCTTTCTTTTTCCCGATACCAATTTGTTAGACTTTGGTTACGCTAGTTTGGCGGGCTATTTTAGTCTGGCTCCATGGTTATTATTATTCTTGGTACCCACCATTACCATGCGCAGTTTTGCGGATGAATTTAAATTGGGCAGTTTTGAAATTTTGAAAACCCTACCACTCAGTCCAACTGCCTTGGTAATGGGTAAATGGTTGGGTTCCTTTTTGATTGTATTAACGGCCATTTTTCCAACCATTATTTATGCTATTTCGTTACAAGCATTAAGTGTTACCGGAGGCATAGACATTGGAGCAACCATTGGCAGCTATTTGGGACTAGGCTTATTGGCAAGCGTGTTTACTGCAATAGGCATTGCTACTAGCAGTTTTACCAATAACACCGTGGTAGCATTTATTGCAGGGGCATTTGTAGCTTTTCTTTTGTTTAATGGATTTGAAGCCATTAGTAAGTTATCCCTTTTTTCTAATGGCTTGGATTACTATATAGAAATTCTTGGTATCAAGTTTCACTATCGTAGCATTAGTAGAGGAGTCATTGACCTACGCGATGCCATTTATTTTATAGGGCTTACGGCTTTGTTTTTATTGATCACCCGTAAAAACATTGCAGAGAAATAACATGAAAAAAATACTACAAAATAAATATGCTTGGGTGCTTTTTACCGCCTGTTTCATATCCTTGGTTTATTTGGCAAACCTTGTTTCATTTAGAGCAGATTTAACGGCTGAAAAAAGATTTAGCCTAAGCCCTTCTACACACCAGGTACTTGAAGGTTTAGATAGCACCGTTACCATCACCGTTTTTCTAACTGGAGATTTACCCTCTGACTATCGAAAATTAAACCAAGCAGTTCAAGACCTTTTAAATGATTTCAAATCTATTGCAGGTGGCAATATCTTGCAAGTGAAATTTGAAAAGCCGGGAGAGCATTTAAAAAGCGATACTTCCAAAGCCATCCTCTATGATTCTCTTGCTAGACTAGGCGTTGTCTTTGAACAAACCGCTTCTGTATCGGCTGAATCTGACAAGACTACGCAGCAATTAATTATTCCATCAGCTTTGTTGCAGTACAAGCAACAAAGGCCCATTGCTATTGATTTAAGAAGCAGTAAGAAAGTTTTTAAGCAATATGACTTACTCACTGTTGCAGAACCAGAAGAAGACAAGGAAGCCACACGCAATGCAGCAGAAGCTTTATTGGAATACAAGTTTGCCAATGCCATACATTTACTAACACGCAAACAAGTGCCCACTATTGCTTATTTGGTGGGCAATGGAGAACCCGTTGACCTTAGGATCAATGACCTAGGAGAGCGTTTGAGAAACGAATACCGTTTGGCTGTGTTTGACTTAAAACAAGGCTATCCTGATCCAGCCATGATTGATGCCATGTTGGTAGTTAAGCCAACCAAACAATTTACTGAAGAAGACAAACTAAAACTGGATCAATACGTGATGAATGGGGGCAAAATGCTTTGGTTCATAGATAAATTATATGCCGAGCTAGACAGTCTTAAACGCAATCAAGCGGAGTATACGGCATTTGACCGTGGCTTGGATTTAGACGACCTCTTGTTCAAATATGGGGTAAGAATTAATGGAGACCTTTTACAAGATTTGAACTGTTCAAAAATGCCCATTGTAATTGGACAAAATGCAGATGGTAGTCCCAAAATGCAAAGAGTTCCTTGGCCCTATTATCCTTTTTTGTCTGCCAGAACCAAGAACCCTATTTCACAAAACCTAGATAGGGTATTACCTCTTTTTCCTTCAAGTATTGATACCGTAAAAGCACCAGGTATCAACAAAACTATTTTGCTGGCAACAGATTCCAATAGTAGGCGATTGAGTTCACCGGCCATGGTCTCTGTGAATAGCGTGAAGGATGAAAATGACCTGCGCAGTTTTAACAAGAGTTATATACCCGTTGCAGTTTTATTGGAAGGTAGGTTTCAGTCATTATTTAAAAATAGGGTATCTACAGTGCTCAATGATAGCATTCAAAAAGCCACTGGCAAACCCTATCTAAATCAAGCCGTTCAGCCGGGCAAACAAATAGTGGTGGCTGACGCCGATATTGTGACCAATGAAGTCAGTCAAACCACAGGTCCATTACCCATGGGCGAATTGCAAATGGAAAATTATCGTTTTGCCAATCGAGAGTTTTTGGCCAATAGCGTGGACTATTTGGTAAGTGGCAACCAGCTGTTTGAAACCAGGAATAAGGATTTTGTGCTCCGTTTATTGGATAAGAGAAAACTATCGGAGGAAAAAACATTTTGGCAGGTAATGAATATTGGACTGCCCCTGGTCTTGGTCCTTATTTTAGGCGTATTCTTCCAATGGCGCAGAAAAAGCAAGTACAGCGCTTGATTTGTGAATCCTATCTTTATCTTTATCCCAAAAGCGGTTTATGGATACGCATCAAATTGTATATAGTGTATTTGGATTGGTGTTGGTATTAGCACTAGTCATGGATCTAGGGTTATTGAGCAAGAAGAATAAAAGCATCAGCATCAAAGACGCTTTATACCAGACTTTTTTTTGGGTATTGTTGGCCTTTGCTTTTTTTGGATTTCTTTGGTATGAAGAGGGTAGTAAGCCAGCCCTTGAATATATCAGCGCTTACCTCATGGAGTGGAGTTTGAGCATTGACAATATTTTTGTCTTTATCCTAATATTTAATTCTTTTAAAGTAAAAGAGAACAACTATTCTAGGGTCTTGCTCATAGGCATTTTGATGGCTATTGTTTTTAGGGTCATCTTTATCACCATTGGCGTAGCCTTGGTAGAACAGTTTCATTGGTTATTGTATGGTTTTGGATTATTCTTGTTATATACTGGTTACAAAATGTTTAGTGCTAATGAAGATGAAGCATTTGATCCACACGATTCCAAGATTTACCATTTCCTAAAAAAATATTTGCCCCTCACCAGCAGTGATGGAAATGGAAAATTTGTGATCAAGGAAAATGGCAAACCAGTATACACCAGTTTATTTGTTGTAGTCATTTTACTGGCATCTATTGACTTGGTATTTGCACTAGATAGTATTCCAGCTGTCTTGGGCATTTCTAAAGACAAATTGGTCATTTATTCTTCTAATATTTTTGCGGTACTGGGTTTGCGTTCCTTATTTTTCTTGTTAAGAGGGGCAGTAAACAAATTTGATTATTTGCAACAAGGCATTGCCATTGTCTTGGTATTTATAGGAATCAAAATGTTGGGAGAGCATTGGTTGAATATGTGGTTAGATAAAACTGCTCAAACCATCTTATCCTTGTCTGTGATTTTGGTTTGTATTTCAGGCTCCATTTTTTATTCTATTTATCACCAGAAAAAAGGAATGCCTAAAAACGCTTGATGGCCTACCTGATTCAAGATATTGCCCAAACCATTCATGCCCGCTCAGGTAATGGGAAGGCATACAAAGCCGCCAGCATAACCCATTTATTAACCGATAGTAGAAAACTGGTTTTTCCGGAGAGCAGTTTGTTTTTTGCATTGTCATCAACGCGAAAAGATGGACATCTATTTATTGCTGAATTATATGCTGCCGGTGTTCGCAATTTTGTGGTTAGTCAAACACAGCAAGCAGCTGAATGCACAGAAGCCAATTTCTTAGTTGTAGACAATGTATTAGAAGCATTACAAATACTAGCCAGCAATCATCGCGCAGCATTCTCAAATCTTACTGTCATTGGCATAACAGGCAGTAATGGCAAGACCATGGTTAAAGAATGGTTGAACCTGCTTTTGCAAAAAGACCACCGTATTGTTAGAAGTCCTAGAAGTTATAATTCGCAAATAGGGGTTCCCTTAAGTGTGTGGCAGATAACTGCCACAGATAATCTAGGCATTTTTGAAGCGGGTATTAGTAAGATTGGAGAGATGGCCAATTTAGCCAAGATGATTCAACCCAATATGGGTGTGTTAACCAATTTAGGAGAAGCACATGCAGAAGGTTTTTCCAATAGGTTGGAAAAACTAAAAGAAAAATTACAATTGTTTCAAGGAGTCTCTACACTCTTGGTTGCAGTGGATGCATTATCTGATGAGGAGCAATCATATTTGTATCAAGCATTTCCTAAAGTTATTTGTTGGAGCAACAAACAACCCGCCGCTTTACAAGTATTAAATATTGTAACACAACAGGGCCTTACTAATATCACTGCTTTGTATGATCAAAAAACCATTCAAATTCAGATTCCTTTTACAGATCCCATTTCTATAGATAATGCTATTACTTGTTGGCTTGTTCTGTTGCAAATGCAATATCAAGATCATGAAATTGCTACACGTATGTTGGCATTAGAGCCAGTAGAAATGCGCATGCAACTCAAGAATGCCATTAATCATTGTTATCTAATCAATGATAGTTATAGCAATGACTTGTCTAGTTTGTCCATGGCCCTTGCATATTTAAAGCAACAAGCAGGTGAAAGCAAAACCACGGTCATTCTTTCTGATATTCCACAAACTGGTGCAGACGCTGCAGCTGTTTATGAACAAGTTGCGGTAGAGTTAGCAGAAAGAAAGATTCATCAATTAATAGGAATTGGCCCGGCCATTGGTTCCGCTGCATCCAGTTTTCAAAACCGCATAGTTCAAACCAGTTTTTATAGTAGTACGGCAGATTTTTTAGAGCGCTGTAATGCACACCAGTTTCAGCATGAATATATTTTGCTAAAAGGTGCAAGATTATTTGCCTTTGAACAAATTAGCAAATGGTTGGAACAACAGCAGCACCAGACATTGATGGAGATTAACCTCAATGCCATGGTGCACAACCTCAAAGCTTATCAGGCAAGGTTGCAACCAGGTACCAAGGTCATGGCCATGGTCAAAGCTTTTAGCTATGGCAGTGGTTCCGTAGAAGTTGCAAGACTCTTAGAATTTCACCAAGTGAATTATTTGGCCGTGGCTTATGCAGATGAGGGCGTTGCTTTAAGGCAGGCAGGGATTCGTTTACCCATCATGGTCATGAGTCCAGACGAGACCAGTTTTGATGCGTTGGTGAATGCCCATTTAGAACCAGAAATTTTTTCCTTTGGCATATATCAGGCATTTCATGATTACTTGCTCAAACAGGGGCTGAACCGTTTTCCGGTGCACTTGAAGTTTAATACTGGCATGAACAGATTGGGTTTTGAGGTAACAGAGGCAGCAGCCATTGCTGGGGCATTGCAACAAAACAATACCATGCAGGTCAAGACTGTTTTTAGTCATTTGGCTGGTAGTGAGCAAGAGGGTTTGGATAATTTTACCTTGGAACAGGCAGAACTATTTGACCAAGCAGCTGAACAGGTAGCGTCAATTTTGGACTATCCCTTTATCAAACACCTTTCTAATACCGCAGCTATCTTCCGCTATCCCCAATTGCAATACCAGATGGTGAGATTGGGCATTGGCTTATATGGGGTAGATCCTGTAAATGAACAGGCTTTGTCCTTGCAACCGGTTTCAACCCTCAAGTCTACCATTGCGCAAATTAGAACCGTTGCCAAGGGTAATTCAGTGGGTTATGGTAGAAATGCTTTTATGGAACAGGATAGCCAGATAGCTACCATACGCATTGGCTACGCCGATGGGTTTGGTAGAGCGCTGGGTAATGGAAAAGCAAGTGTTTGGGTCCGTGGCCAACTGGCTCCCGTAGTAGGCAATGTTTGTATGGATATGACCATGATTAATGTTACAGGAATAACAGGGGTACAAGAGGGAGACCAGGTAGAAATTTTTGGCAACCATTTGCCCGTGCAAACATTGGCCAAATGGGCCGGTAGCATTCCTTACGAAATTTTAACAGGCATCTCGCAACGCGTGAAGCGGGTATATCTTGAAGAGTAAAGCCCAAACCTTATCTTTGCCCACCAAAAATCACCGAATTGAAAGCAAGACAGATTATACTGATTATCCTCGGAATCATTTTTGCCGATCAGGCACTCAAGTTCTATATCAAGCTCAACTATTTTCAAGGAGAAGAACATTTGATGGTTGGTCAGTGGTTTAGACTGCATTTTGTAGAAAATGAGGGTATGGCCTGGGGATGGAAATTTGGGGGTGGATTTGGAAAAATTGCCCTAACCTTATTCCGATTAGTGGCGGTAATTTGGGGTACATTTTTGCTACGTGATTTTATTAAAAAACAGTACCACAAAGGATTTATTATCTGTGCCGCTATGATCTATGCCGGTGCACTTGGAAACCTGATAGATAGTTTGTTTTATGGTTTGATTTTTGAACAAAGCAATCCCTTTAGCCAGAACATAGCTAGGTTCTTACCTCCAGGGGGTGGCTATGCAAATTTTTTACACGGTAAAGTAGTAGACATGCTCTATTTTCCCATTGTACGCAATGCGCATTTTCCAGCTTGGGTACCATTTTGGGGAGGAGATGATTTAGAGTTTTTCCGTCCTGTTTTCAATATTGCGGATGCTTCTATTTCTTGCGGTGTGATTGTAATTCTACTTTTCCAAAATAAGTTTTTTAAACAACAGGACACCCAAGAGCATCATACCATTGAAACCCGTTCAGTGGTTGATGATAACACGCAAATTTCTTAAAGCCCTGATTGAAAGATTATTTAATATCCCAATTTAGGATTGGGATGTTTTGTGTTCCTCCACCTGGAAGATTAATGATTTGATCAATTAAGCCAATATCCTTGGCATACATGGCTGTGCCATCCATTAATTTAACATAAGTACCCCCAGTTGGCTTGAACATAATGTCTCTCTTTACAGTGATTACATTCGGGAATGTTTTTCCTCCAATGGTATAAGGCTTTTTGGTACTGATGATTGTAAAAACAGATTTTGTGGTACCCACTATTGGAGGAATTCCAAATGCAGCCCCATAAGTGGCACCAATTGCAGGAGTTTCCCAAGATGCTCCAATGGGTTGATTGGCTTTTAAATAGATATATTCTACAAAATCATCAACCTTGTCAAAAATCCCAGCATAATCAAAATCTGGATATCCATATTCCCAATAATTATAGACACCCTCTTTGGCAAAATAATAGGTATCACCTAATGAAGTGGTAAATTGTGCGTAATCTTTTCCATTATTATTAATGGATGATAATGAAACAATAACACCAAAACTATCAATATTACCTGTTGGGCCTATTAAAGCCGGTTTATATTGAAAGCTCCAAGTTGACAAAAGTGATTTTGGTAGATAATTATCTGCTGGCAAAACAGTGATACTAAATCCACAACCGCTTGTGTTCTGGTTCAATATGAAACTAGTTTTAATGGGTAGTATGGGGGTGCCAAAACCTTTTAATTTGATTTGTTTTAATCCTGCTGAAGTAACAAAACCTGAATCAACAAACCACATACCATTCTGTGAATCCGAGCTGATCAGATATTTTCCAATATTTGAGAATTGAACATTGATCAATACATAATTGCTATCAGTTAAAACCGAATCCATCTGGAAATAACCATTTACTGTATTTGTTGCGCAATTACCACTTGCATCTAAGAAACTAAAAGAGGCAATTGGATTAGAGCCAAATTCAAAACTTGTCTCTTTTTTGCAGGCAACTAGTGCAAATAATAGAAGACAAATGCCGAATAGATGTTTTAATGGTTTAATCATTTGTCCTAAATTAACAAAATTTGTACATATAAGAGATAGGGTTTAAACCAAAAACGCAGCCTTGTTTTCTAAAATTCCTTTTTCATGGAAATCTTTGATATTCTTTAACGTTGTTTGGGAAATCTGGCTCAAAGCGTCTTCTGTAAAAAATGCTTGGTGAGCGGTAATCAATACGTTAGGAAAGCTCATCAAACGCTGAATCAGGTCATCCTGAATAATATCGGAAGAGAGGTCCCTGAAAAATAGTTTTTCCTCCTGCTCATAGACGTCAATACCCAGATAAGCAATCTGACCCGCTTTCAAAGCCTTGATCACGGCCTTGGTATCAATGAGACCACCACGGCTGGTATTGATGAGGGTAACACCCTTTTTCATCATGGCAATGGTTTCATCGTTGATAATATGTTTGGTTTGATCATTAAGCGGGCAGTGCAAAGAAATAATATCACAGGCCAAAACCTCACTCAAGGGTTTGAATTCAACACCCATGGCTTCAAGGTCTTTGTTGGCAATCACGTCAAAGGCACTCACTTTACAGCCAAAGCCCAGCATGATTCTACAAAAAGCCTTACCAATATTTCCGGTACCCACTACACCCACCGTTTTGTTGTGTACGTCAAAACCCAATAACCCATTAAGTGAAAAATTCTGCTCACGCACACGGTTATAAGCTTTATGAGTTTTTCTATTCAAAGTAAGTAGCATGGCCACGGCGTGTTCAGCCACGGCTTCTGGAGAATATGCTGGAACGCGACAAACCTGAATGCCATTGCGTTTAGCTGCTTCTAGGTCTACATTGTTAAAACCCGCACACCGGAGTGCAATAATTTTGACACCCCTAGCAGCCAATGCGTCCATGACATCAGCGCCAAGTTTGTCATTTACAAATACACAAACAGCTTCAGCACCATCAACTAGATTGGCGGTTTCTTTTGTTAGAGCACTTTCAAAATAGACTAGTTCATAGCCGTATTCATCTTTGTGTTTGTTGAAAAAAACAATATCGTAAGGTTGGGTGGAGAAGAAGGCAATTTTCATAAATCAAATATAATGCTTCCGCTCAGAAACTGATTATTGTTGGCACATTGATAAGCAGGTTTAGTTCAGAAAAAAATGATATTTATCAGTTTGTTAATTTTTGTCCTGTCATTTGTTTGTCATAAAGTTTTTTTTGCCATCGTATGACAATTCCATGGCAAAACTGCTGGTTTCTAAATGAAATTTTGCAGTACAAAGCACATGAAAAAGACCCACTACTTTTTTACTATCGCCCTAGCCCTGTTACAGTTACAGGCTATTGCCCAACAAAGGGTGTTCAAAGATACCCTTGATGGTAGCAGTGAAACCGTAGTGGTTACAGCCAATCGTTCTGAACGGAAAATGGGTAATGTGGCAGTGCCAGTAAAATTGATTGGAAAGAAAACCATTGCCCAAACAGGTTCATTGCGTATCCAAGATATTTTGCAAGAACAAACCGGGATTGTGATAGTGAATAGTGCCTTGGGAACCTCACTCAATGGATACCCCAATCCTTTTGGACAAGGCGTTCAAATGTTGGGTTTGGATCCAGCTTATACTGCCATATTATTAGACGGAGAACCATTGGTTGGAAGAAATGCAGGGATTTTAAAATTAGGTAGACTGGCCACCGGTAATATTAAACAAGTAGAAATTGTAAAAGGACCTTCTTCAAGTTTATATGGTTCTGAAGCCATGGCAGGGGTGATCAATATTTTAACAGACATGCCCTCTAAAGAAAATTTGGGGGTTCAATTACACCATGCAACCAATAATACTTGGGGTGGTACTTTGTCTTATTCCAATCGTATTCATAAAACAGGCATACAGTTTTTTATAAATAGACTCTCAACTGATGGCTATGATTTGGATCCCAATATCTATGGAAAAACCGTAGACCCTTATAGAGATTGGAATGGTCAATTAAAGATTACCCAAGAGCTAAGCAACAAATTGCAATTGCTGGTTTCCTTGCGTAATTATGACGCCAAACAAGACAATAATTATCAGATTTTTTATCAAAACCTACCAGCCATTGCTAGTGGTTATACAACGGAAACTGATAGAAGTGCTTTTGCACAATTCAAATGGTTATTAAGCAACAATAGCAAATTATATGTTCGCGGTTTTTATGATCGCTATACCAACCAGTCCTTTGTGAATTTAGACAAAACCGGTTTGCGTTTTGACGAAACCAGTTTTGATCAATCCGTATTCAAACCAGAGATACAATTTGAAAAAAATAGACCAGGTAAAAGTCAGTACGTAGCAGGCTTTGGAAGCAATATTGAAATGATTGATGCTTCTAGATATGCGGGCAAACAAAACCTTGCTACCATCTATGCTTTCACACAAAAAGAATGGTATTTACTCTCAGAAAAACTAACTCTAATTGCAGGCGCTCGTGTAGACAAAAGAACAGACTTTGATCTACACCTAAGTCCAAGACTGGCCATGGCGTATAAACCCAATGCACACTGGAAATTCACAGCTTCTGCTGGATGGGGTTTTAAAGCCCCAGACTTTAGGCATATGTACCTGAATTTTTACAATGCACAGATTGGCTATTCACTCTTGGGTACAGCTACCCTTGGTCAGGAATTAGGGAAATTACAACAGCAAGGGCTTTTACAGGCTGGCGCCGATATTAGCCCTTATACCAATGCACCCGGACTCAAACCAGAAACCAGTTTTGGAATACATGCAGGAGCCAAATATACTAGTGGTAAACTGGTTGCAGAATGGGGCTTGTTTAGAAACAATATCAGCAACCTTATTGATGTTTATGCCCTGCCATTTATGAGAAGCAATGGCCTGCCTATTTACTCTTACCGTAATGTGGGCCAAGTATTTACCCAAGGTGCAGAAATGGATCTGTCTTATCAAGTATCAAAGCATGTTCGTTTATCTGGGGGATACCAATTCTTGATTGCCAAAGACAAACAAATTTTGGAAAATATAGACAAGGGTTTGTTGTACAAACGTGATCCTATAACCCTGCAATCTAGTTTGGTCAATAGGCAAGACTATTTTGGATTGGCCAATAGATCAAAGAACAGTTTTAATGCAAAGATTTTATACGAACAACCAAAAGCTGGTTTTGATGCCTATTTCAGGGCAGTTTACCGTGGCCAGTTTGGATTCATGGATAAGAATGGCAACAATATCATTGACAATGCTTCAGAAATGACAGAAGGTTATTGGATGCTCAATCTGGCTGCTTCTAAAACCATTGGTCAAATGCTACGCCTACAAATTGGTGCAGAGAATTTATTGAATTATACCAATCCGGTTCAACTCAGTAATATTCCTGGCAGAACTTATTTTATCAACCTCAATTTGAATATCAATCAACCTACAAAACATAAACTCCTATAACATGAAAAACCGTTTCAGTTTAACCATCATTGCCGCTATTGCCATTGTGTTTACTGCTTGTCAAAAAGACGAAGTTGCCCCTGTTGCTGTACCTGCTTATAGCAGCACCCAAACCCTCACGGTGAATTTTAGTGCTACCAAACCATTTGCTTTCTTTGGTTTTAAAGACAGTTCCCTTGTTGCCAATACAGATTCTACTACGGCCAAATGGGATTTTGGTTTAAGACTAACTACTTTCTTGGTGAATAGCAATGCCAGTGGTCCAGGCAAAGCGGGTGTGATTATGCAGGATGGTATTTTTGCCAGCTTGAACACCGCTCCAACATCTGGATATGCTTATGATACCACCAGCACTAAATTGGCCATTAAAGATGGTACTTGGTATGATTATAATCCATTGAGCCATGCTTTTATTCCAAAAGCAGGTAAAGTATTCTTTTTCCGCACAGCCGATGGTGCCCATTATGCCAAAATGCAATTATTGGCTGTTGATTATGCGCCTTTTACTGGTCCAGCACCATCACAGTTGCTGTATAAGTTCCAATATGCTTACCAGCCAAGTGGTAGCAATAGCTTCTAGTCATCCCCATTTTGAGATGCCAACAGAAAACCCCGGTCAAAAACCGGGGTTTTCTGTTGGCATATTCGTACCTTTGCCGCCTTAAAAACAGATTGGTAAAGCGTCTTAGCAATATGAAGTATCCCGAATTCTCTGGTTTAAACCTGCCCAAAATAGAGCAGGAGATCCTTTCTAAATGGAAGCTGTCACAAGCATTTGAAAAGAGCATTTCTTTAAGAGAAGGCAAAAAGCCCTTTGTTTTCTACGAAGGACCACCCAGTGCCAATGGCATGCCCGGGATTCACCACGTGATTTCCAGAACCCTGAAAGACATGGTTTGCCGTTATAAAACCATGCAAGGATTTCAGGTAAAACGCAAGGGCGGATGGGATACCCATGGACTACCCGTTGAATTGGGTGTAGAAAAAGAATTGGGTATAACCAAGGAAGATATTGGCAAGAAAATCAGCATTGCGGAATACAACCAAAAATGCCGCGAAGCGGTATTGCGCTATAAAGACAAATGGGACGAACTCACTACTAAAATGGGTTATTGGGTAGACCTGAATAATCCCTATATCACTTTTGAAAACGATTATATTGAAACCCTTTGGTGGATCTTGAGTGAGTTGTACAAAAAAGGATTGCTATATGAAAGCGTGAGCATTCAACCTTATTCACCAGCCGCTGGTACGGGTTTGAGTTCTCATGAATTAAACCAACCGGGAACCTATAAAGACGTTAAGGATACATCGGCCGTGGCCATGTTCAAAGCCATCAATGATGAGAAGACCAAATTCTTATTTGATGCAGCTGGAACGGACCAAGTATTCTTTATGGCTTGGACCACTACTCCTTGGACCCTACCATCCAATCTTGGCTTAACCGTTGGACCCAATATTGACTATGTATTGGTGAAGACTTTTAACCCCTATACTGCTTTACCCGTAAACCTGGTATTAGCAGAAGCCTTACTGGGTAAGTATTTTAAGCCAGAAGGAGAAAACGGTGATTTTGACAATCATACAGCTGAAACCAAATTATTGCCTTGGACCATTTTGGCAAAATTCAAAGGTTCACAAGTAGAGAACGCGCGCTATGAACAGCTCATGCCTTATGAAGCCAATAGCCCTGCTGTCATTGAGAGCATCGCCCCCGGCGCAGAACCCTTTAAAGTAATTGTTGGAGATTTTGTAACCACTGAAGACGGAACTGGTATTGTGCATACTGCTCCAGCATTTGGTGCGGATGACTATAAAGTGGGTAAGAAAGCCAATATTGGTATTTTAACCATGGTAGACAAACAGGGGAAATTTGTAGACGGACTTGGTGAGTTTAGCAATAGGTATGTCAAGAATTACAAGGACGAGGCTGACTATGTAGACGTAAACGTAGACATCTGTGTCAAACTCAAAAAAGAGAACCGCGCATTTAAAGTAGAAAAATACGAACACAGTTATCCGCATTGTTGGAGAACGGACAAACCCATTTTATACTATCCACTGGACGCTTGGTTTATCAAAACCACAGCCGTAAAAGATCGCATGGTGGAGCTAAATAAAACCATTAACTGGAAACCCAAATCTACTGGCGAAGGCCGATTTGGCAACTGGTTGGAAAATATGGTTGACTGGAACCTCAGCCGTAGCCGTTATTGGGGAACCCCATTGCCGGTTTGGAGAACAGAAGAAGGCGATGAAGAAGTTTGTATTGGTTCTATTGAAGAGCTAAATACAGGTATCCGCAAAGCCAGTGAGGTATTGGGCGGTGACGTAAACAAACACTATTTACACGAAGGGATCTTGGATTTACACAAACCCTTTGTAGACGATATTATTTTAGTGAGCCCATCGGGCAAGCCCATGAAACGCGTATCAGACCTAGTAGACGTTTGGTTTGATAGTGGTGCCATGCCATATGCCCAGTGGCATTATCCTTTTGAAAACAAAGACTTGGTAGACAAGAGAGAAGCATTCCCTGCAGACTTTATTGCTGAAGGCGTTGACCAAACCCGTGGATGGTTTTATACCCTACACGCACTTGGGGTGATGCTTTTTGACAATGTGGCTTATAAAACAGTAGTTAGTAATGGATTGGTGCTTGACAAGAACGGCAACAAAATGAGTAAGCGCTTGGGTAATGTGGTGAATCCTTTTGAAACCATTGAAAAATATGGTGCTGATGCTACTAGGTGGTATTTGATCACCAATGCATCGCCATGGGATAATTTGAAATTTGACTTGGCGGGGATTCAAGAAGTGCAACGCAAATTCTTTGGAACCCTTTACAATACCTATCAGTTCTTTATTCTCTACGCCAATGTAGACGGATTTGCTTTTCAGGAAGCACCAGTGCCTTTGGCCGATAGACCCGAGATTGATAGATGGATTTTGAGTTCACTCAATACCCTAATCAAGAAAGTGACTGAATCCATGGACGATTATGAACCAACCATTGCTGGTAGGGCCATTGAAAGTTTTGTGGATGAGCATTTGAGCAACTGGTACGTGCGTTTGTGCAGAAGGCGTTTTTGGAAGGGCGATTATGAGTTAGACAAGATTTCTGCCTACCAAACCTTGTATGAATGTTTGGAAACCATTATCCGTTTAATGGCGCCTATTTCTCCTTTCTTTAGCGATGCCCTGTTCCAGAATTTGAACCAGGTAACCAATAGATTTGAAGCGGCTTCTATTCACCATGCTGATTTTCCAATAGCCAATCCAGCTGCCATTGACGCTGGTTTAGAAGAAAGGATGCAGTTGGCCCAAGACACTTGCTCATTAGTACTGTCTTTGCGCAAAAAAGTGAATATTAAAGTGCGTCAGCCACTGCAAAAAATCTTGATACCGGTATTGAATCCAGAAATGAAGGCCCAGCTTGAACTGGTACAAGACCTGATCTTGGCCGAGGTAAACGTGAAGGAATTGGTGTACCTAACCGAGACCGAAGGCATTATCAAAAAGAAAATCAAGGCCAATTTTAAATTGTTGGGTGCCAAAATGGGTGCCAAAATGAAACAGGCTGCTGCTTTGATTGGGGCATTTACCCAACAGGAGATTGCCCAATTGGAGAAAAATGGCCAAATAGCTATTCAAGTTGACGGTGAAAACTATCAAATTGAGCTGGCAGAAGTTGAAATTGCGGCCGAAGACATACCAGGTTGGAGTGTGGCAAGCAAGGGCGCATTGACTGTTGCACTAGATATTGTGCTCTCTGAAGACCTAAAACAGGAGGGTGACGCCAGAGAATTGGTGAATCGGATACAAAATATTAGAAAAGAGAACGGTTTTGATTTAACAGACCGTATATTCGTAAAATTGCTTGAATCTGATGGGTTTAAGCAATCTATTATTAAATTTAACGATTATATTTGCCGCGAAATTTTGGCAGACAACATTGAATGGGTTTCAACATTGCCTGATGGCGTTGAAATTGATATCAATGAAACCCTGTTAAAATTAGCAGTCACAAAAAAAGGATAACGCTATGCCTTCTAAAAAGCCAGCACCCAAAAAAGCAGCACCCGCAAAAAAAGCGGCTCCTGCGCCTGCTAAAAAAGCAGCGCCTGCTCCAGCAAAAAAAGCAGCACCTGCACCCGCAAAAAAAGCGGCCCCTGCGCCTGCTAAAAAAGCAGCGCCTGCTCCGGCAAAGAAGGCAGCACCCGTAAAAGTGGCTCCTAAACCAGCACCCAAGCCAGCTGCTAAACCAGCTGCACCCGTTAAGAAACCCGTTGTAGCTGCTAAACCGGCTGCAAAACCAGCAGTTGTTCCGCAAGCCAAGGCTGCGCCACAAAAGACTCCTGCTGTCTCATCTAAAACTGTTCAAAAACCTGTGGCAAAATCAGCAACTCCCGTAGCAAAACCAGCAGCTAAACCTGCTGCTAAACCAATACCTGCACCAGCACCAGCTCCTGCAGCACCTGTTCAAAAGGCAAAAGCACCAGTGGCCAAAACGCCGGCACCTCCAGCTCCTCCGGTTAAACCCGTGAGAAAAGCTCCAGAGCCCATTAAGGACCTGAAATTGCCCAAGACCAACACTAAGTCAAGTGTGCCTTATAAGCCCATGTACACGCCTCTAGAAAAAAGAGAAGAGCTTTCTTCTACAGCCAACCAATCCATTGTAAAATACAGTGATGCGGACCTGGCCGATTTCAGAGAACTGATTTCTAAGAAATTAGAAGCAGCTAAGAAAGAACTGGCTTATTTACAAGGATTAATTACACGTAAGGATGAAATGGGCGGAGACAATGACGATGCCCGTTACATGACCATGGAAGACGGCAGTATGAGTATGGAAAGAGAGCAGTTGAGCCAAATGGCCAGCCGCCAAATTACTTATATTGACCATCTGGAAAAAGCCCTGATGCGCATTGAGAATAAAACATACGGTATATGCCGTGTAACAGGAAAGTTGATTGACAAAGCCCGTTTAAGAGCCGTACCCCATGCCACTTTGAGTTTGGAGGCTAAACTTGGACTGGCAAAACACCCCGGTGAACAATAAGAACTAAATTTTGATTGAAACTAAAAGAGGATGCCCAAAAGCATCCTCTTCTTTTTTTATAATGTAATTTCTTCACTCTTCACTCCTCTAAATTCCCCTACCACTTGTGGGAGGGGTGCCCGCAGGGCGGGGTGGGTCACTCCTCATTTCTCACTTCTCACTTCTCACTCCTTCCTCCTTTCTTCACTCTTCACTCTTATCTTTTATCTCTTCACTTTATTTCACTTCTTGCATATCTACCAGCCTACGGTAAATGCCATTCTTAGCAAGCAATTCATCATGATTACCTCGCTCCGCAATCTCTCCTTTTTGCAACACAATAATTTCATCTGCGTGTCTTATAGTTGAAAGCCTATGCGCAATCACAATAGAAGTACGGTTCTGCATCATATTATTAATGGCATCCTGCACCAATCTCTCGCTTTCCGTATCAAGTGCAGATGTAGCTTCATCCAAGATCAAAATAGGTGGATTCTTGAGCACAGCTCTTGCAATGGTTACGCGCTGTCTTTCACCACCAGACAATTTTGAACCACGGTCCCCAATATTGGTATCAAAACCAGCTTCTTTTAGTTCAATAAAATTATAGGCATTGGCCACTTTTGCTGCATGCATAATGGCTTCAGGGCTACTATTGTCAATCCCCAATGCAATATTGTTGGCAATGGTATCATTAAACAAAATGGGCTCCTGGGTTACAATGCCCATGAGGTTGCGCACGCTATTCAAACTATACTCTTTAATGTTCACCCCATCTATCAATAATTCTCCCTCGCTTACATCGTGAAAACGTGGCACCAAATCTGCTAAGGTACTTTTACCCGCACCCGAAGAACCAACCAGGGCAATGGTTTTACCCTTTTCAATGGTCAAGTTGATATTTTTTAAAATGCTGATCTCGTCATAATTAAAAGACACATTTCTAAACTCAATACTATGGTTAAACTGCGCAATGGTTTTGGCGTCTGGCTTATCTACAACAGTTATGGGTGCTTTTAAAATTTCTTCAATTCTTTCAATAGCGGCACTGCCTCTTTGTGCATTGTAAAAAGAAGTAGAAAGACTCTTAGCAGGATTAATGATTTGTGTAAAAAACAGGATATAAGTAATAAAATTTTCCGGACTCAAACCAGCTTCACCTCTTAGTACCAAGAGCCCACCAAACCAAAGAATACAAGAGAGTACCAATACGCCCAAGAACTCAGACATGGGAGAAGCCAGGTCCCTTCTAAAATTCATCTTGTTGCGAATATGGTTCAGGGTATCATTAGTATCAAAAAATTTGTTGCGCAAAATCTT
Organism: Chitinophaga pinensis; assembly: GCA_943372225.1. Taxonomy (GTDB): domain Bacteria; phylum Bacteroidota; class Bacteroidia; order Chitinophagales; family Chitinophagaceae; genus Sediminibacterium; species Sediminibacterium pinensis_L. The sequence continues at coordinate 173,779 of CALRXV020000006.1, forward strand.
CTCGGCGTTAAAAGCCTTGATTACGCGCAGACCACCCAGGGTCTCATCCAAGATAGACATGAGGGTGCCTAGTTGTTCCTGAGAACTGGTAGATTGTTTTTTCAAAGACCTACTCACTCTTCCAATAATAAAACCAGTTAGTGGTAACAAAACCAATAAGAACAAAGACAAAGCTGGACTCATGGCCACCATGATGGCTAGGATAATCAGGATCTGCAAAGGGTCCCTGATCAATCCTTCTAAAGTGCTCATCACAGACCATTCAATCTCATTGGCGTCATTGCTCATACGGCTAATGATATCGCCCTTGCGCTGTTCTGTGAAAAAACCAATGGGTAGTTCCAAGATCTTGGCATAGAGGTCTGAGCGGAGTTTGGTCATTACATAGTTGCGCATGGGGGCCAGCACACGGTAAGAGAGATAGACAAATACGTTTTTAAAAAAGATGGAAACCACCATTAAAATACAGATGGCTGCTAGCGCATAGACCTTGCTATGCTGCTGAATTAGGTCATTCATCCCGTATTTAATATAGGCTTGTAGCGCGTTGGCGGTTAATTTAAATTCTGGTTTGGTAAGGGCTGCTTGTTGTCCTTTTTCAAAGAGCATTTGTAAAAAAGGCGCTAGTAAAGCCAATGATACCAAGGAGAAGAGCACGGACAGGAGGTTGAATACCACATAGAGCCCAATGTTCTGTTTTTTATCTTTGAGGTAAAAAAGTATGCGTGAAAATCGCTTCATAAATAGGAAAAACGGTTAATACACGGCAAAGTAACTAATTTTACCGCCAATCAAATGTTAGAAAATGGAGGAAGGAAAGCGCCAACGGCAGGTGGCAAGTGCCCTGCAAGAAGAAATGAACGATATTTTCAGGAGACTGAACTTGAATATGATTGATGGTGGAATGGTTTCTATCTCATCCATTAAAGTAACCCCAGACTTGTTAGAAGCTAGGATTTACATTAGTTTGTTTCAAGTTAAAGAACCCGCTTCGGTGATGAAAACCATTGAAGCCAGGGCATGGGAAATCAAGAAAGAATTAGCCAGCAGGGTCAAGCACCAATTGAGAAGAATCCCTGTCTTGCACTTCTATTTAGACGATACTTTGGATTATGTATTCAAAATGGAAGAAGTATTCCGTAAATTAAAAGAAGACAAACCTGCTACACCCACTACAGATCCCGAAGCTGAATAAGCCCGTATGAACCTATTATTTGCCTGGCGCTATTTCAAGTCAAAGAAATCCACCAATGCCATCAATCTGATTGCATGGATTAGTGTGATAGCCATTGGCGTAGGCGCAGCAGCGCTGATCTTGGTCTTGAGCGTGTTCAATGGTTTTGAGGGATTGGTGAAAGGGCTTTACGCCGATTTTTATGCCGATGTTCGCATTGCGCCAGCAGAGGGAAAATTCATTCAAATTAATACCGCGCAGTGGCAGAGCATCCAGGCTACAAAGGGCCTGCAAGCCATGAGTGGGGTAGTGGAAGAAAAAGCCGTGCTCACCAATGGAGACTGTTCTTCCATTGTGTATATCCGCGGTGTAGACAGTGCCTATAATGCGGTGAGTAGATTAAATACCCATATTAGAAGGGGAAAGTTTGCACTGGGTACAGCCGAGCAACCCAGTCTAGTGGTAGGAGTGGGTATTGAAAACGCCGCTTGCTTAGAAGTAGAAAGACCCACTGGTCCGGTTACTTTATATATGCCCAATAGACAATCCAGCAATTTTGCCTCCGGCGATGCACTCAATGCCTATAATGCAACAGCCCTAGGTGCTTTTATGGTGCAACAAGATTTTGACAACAAATACGCGTTTAGCAATATTGACTTTATGCGATTCATGTTGGGTCTGCATGCAGACCAATATTCCGCCATTGATATTAGAGCAGGAGCCAATGCAGACCAAGTAAAAAAAGACCTACAAGCCAAGCTGGGTAAGGCTTTCTTGGTGCAAACCCGCTACGAGCAGAATCAGAGTTTGTATACCGTGATGCAGATTGAAAAATGGGTGATCTATGGCATTCTTTCTTTGATTTTAGTAGTTGCCGCATTTAATATGATTGGCGCACTCACCATGTTGGTGCTAGAAAAACAAAAAGATATTTCTGTGCTACAAGCCATGGGTGCCAGTCAGCAACGCATTCAGTGGATTTTTATCAGCGAAGGCTTATTACTAGCTGGTTTGGGTGGAGGTGCCGGAATGCTACTAGCTGCACTGGTTTGTTGGATACAGATCAAATTTGAACTGATCAAATTGGGAGGTAATACTTTTGTGATTGACTATTATCCCGTAAAAATGTTGGCAGCCGATTTTGCCCTAGTAGGCGTTACCGTCTTTTTGATTGCACTAATTGCTGCTTACTTACCCTCTAGGAAAGCAAGTCTGCAAGCATTTTCTTTAAAATCTTAAGATAGTACCAATAAAAATGCCGCTCCAAGAAGCGGCATTTTTAATATTTTATGATCCTATTATTTTGACTTTTGACTTTTTAATTTTGACTTAGCATTAATAATCACCCAAAGTTTCAGGTAATTGAGCCAGCGCTTTTTCCAATTGTGCGTCACTTGGCGCAATACCATGCCATTCGTGGCTGCCTTCCATAAAGTCAACACCCTTGCCCATCTTGGTTTTCATGATGATGCAAATGGGTTTGCCCTGACCAGTCATTGATTTGGCTTTGTCAATACAAGCCACTAATTCCGCCATATTATTACCATCTACATTTAATACGGTCCAGTTAAAAGCTTCAAACTTGGCTTGTAAGCTTTCTAAAGACAGAACCTTGCTAGTAGGTCCGTCAATTTGTTGGCCATTCAAATCAACAGTAGCAATCAAGTTGTCTACTTTGTTGTGGGCAGCAAACATAATGGCTTCCCAGTTTTGGCCTTCTTGCAATTCGCCATCGCCATGCAAAGAGAAAACCAAATGTGGGTCTCCGTTAATCTTTTTGGTTAAAGCGGCACCAATGGCAACGCTCATTCCCTGGCCCAAAGAACCACTGGCTACGCGCACACCAGGAAGGTGTTCGTGGGTAGTAGGGTGCCCTTGCAAACGAGAATTGATTTTACGGAAACTAGCTAGTTCCTTTACTTCAAAATAACCGCTGCGAGCAAGGGCAGAATAGTAAACTGGAGAAATATGTCCAATAGATAGGAAGAACAGGTCTTCATTCTTACCATCCATTTTAAAATCGGTGTGGTGGTGCATGCTGTGGAAGAACAGGGCGGAAAAATAGTCAGAACAACCCAAAGACGCACCGGGGTGACCGCTTTGAACCGCGTGTACCATGCGTAAAACATCTCTTCTCATTTGTGAAGCGTTCTTTTCCAGATCCTGTATGCTTGCCATATTTCTTGTTTTCAGGCTGCGAAGATAAAAGCTAAATGCTAATTAGACGTCTTTGAAAGGATTTATTTAGTTTTGCCACTCTTAAAAAGACCACTATGTCAGAAGCAATAGCATTGATTACCGAAGACGCAGAAGAAACCATGTCAAAAGCCATTGGGCATTTGGAACAAGAATTGACCAGGATCAGGGCCGGAAAAGCTACCCCAGGTTTGGTAGATGGCATACATGTAGAATACTATGGCGCCCCTACTTTGATTAGTCAGGTAGCCAATATTACGGTATTGGACGCTAGAACCATCAGCATCCAACCTTGGGAGAAAAACATGTTGGCACCCATTGAACGCTCTATTATGCAAGCCAATATTGGCATTACACCGCAGAGCGATGGTGTTCAGATTCGTTTGTTCATGCCACCACTTACAGAGGAGCGCCGCCGCGAATTTGTGAAAAGGGCTAGCGGAGAGGGAGAACAATCTAAAGTGGCCATCCGCAATATCCGCCGCGATAGCATTGAGCAAATTAAGAAATTGCAAAAAGACGGCTTGAGTGAAGACGTTGCCAAAGACGCAGAAAAAACCATTCAAGACCTAACGGATAAATTCATTGCACTGGTTGAAAAACACTTAGCCGCAAAGGAAAAAGAAATGATGACCATCTAATTAGTCTCATAGAAATTTGATCAAGGTTCGGATGAAAGTCCGGACCTTTTTTATTTAGGGATTCTGTCCCGTCCTAAAATAGTTGGGTTCAAATTCTGGCCTATTTAAGGATGACTTATTGTAAGATTGAAAAACGTACTTCCTACTCTTTAAAAAATAATCACAAATTATATGGTATGACGAACAAAAAATGTGCTCTATATTAGAAGCCTTCTTACTTCAACGCATATATGTGAGTTTTAAATTAGAATATGACAATTCAATTTGGCAGGATCTTCTTAAGGGAGATAAGAATGCTTTGGCAAAGCTGATGCAATTATTTTTTCGACCACTTGCAAATTATGGATTAAGGTTTACTTCTGACAAAGAGTTAATTAAAGATTCTGTTCAAGAATTATTCATTGTTTTGTGGGAGCGAAGAAACCAATTAGCAACTTCTGTAAATCTTAAATCATATCTATTTACTTCATTTAGACGATTGCTACTTAGAAAGATCAAAAAACTGCACAAAACATCCACAATAAATTTGGACCCGATTTATATGGAGTCTTTTTCCTTTGTTTTAGGGATTGACAATAAAATGATTGCATCGGAACAAGCAAAAAATTTATCTAAGCACTTTAATGAACTAATTGCCAAATTACCCGCTCGTCAAAAGGAAGTAGTTTATTTAAAGTTTTTTGAGACGTTAAGTAGAGAAGAAATTGCCAATGTTTTAGAAATAGCACCTCAAACTGTATCCAATATCCTTCAAATTGCTTTAGTAAAGTTGAAAAGTGCTACTCCAGAATCTGTTTGGAAGCTATATAAAATACTATTGGTGTTATTATTTGTCGAAAATATATTTTAGTTGAATCCATGGTATGGAATTAAATAGTTGGTCTCTATAATTTTTAACACTTCATTTTTGTATGATAATACAAGATCCATATTTGCATTATAGCCTTGAAGACTTCTTCTGGGATGAGCGTTTTAGAACGGATGTGATGAATGGTGGGAAAGATTTTGCCTATTGGGAACAGTGGGTAAAACAATATCCTGATAAAGAACCAATTATTGAAAAAGCAAAGTTGTTGATACTTTCCGTTTATATTGATAATGCTACTTTTCACGAAGATGAAGTGCAAGAGTTAGTTAGGGATACACAAAGAATACTTGAACTAGACAATATTGAAGACGCGATTTTTATTGAAGCAACTCCAGTAAAAAGTTCCTATAAATATTTGATAATAGCCGCTTCCATTTTATTAATGGCAGTCATGGGTGGAGTTTGGGTTGAACAAAAGAATTCTGTTAATCTTTCTTTTCAACCAACTTACGAAAATTTAATTAAAGAAGTACCCCATCGACTCATTGAAAAAGTTAATCAAACAAATGCGCCATTGATTATTACATTACCTGATGGAACTAGAACTACATTAAGTACAAAGTCTAAAATAAGTTATGCAGAAAAATTTATCAATTTAGAAAAAAGAGAAGTGTTTCTAGTTGGGGAAGCATTTTTTGAAGTTGTACGAAATACTCAAAAGCCTTTTTTAGTATACGCTGATGGATTAGTCACCAAAGTATTGGGCACTAAATTTAGAGTTAGATCATACGCAATAGATAAAGAAGTTGTAGTAGAAGTAGCTTCGGGTAGAGTTTCGGTATTTACCAATCCAAAATTTGTAACTACAGAGAAAAAGGTTTCTAATGAATTATCCAGTATTGTTTTGATACCGAATCAAAAAGTAAGTTTTTTAAAATCAGATGCTAGTATTGTAAAGACTTTAGTTAATGAACCCATTCTATTAAAGCCGGAAACGGACGCAAAAAAACTAATCAATTTCGATGATACTCCTATTAATAAAGTCTTTGCTATTCTGAAAGACATTTATGGAATTGATATTGTTTTTGATGATGAACTTATGGCTGGTTGTACGTTAAACGCCAATCTTGAAGGGTATAGTTTGTATGAGCAGTTGAATATTATTTGTAAAGCTTTAAATGGTAATTACGAAGTATTGGATGGTAGAGTCATAATTAATGCAAAAGGTTGTTTCAAAAAATAGTTGCCTTTTTTTTTGAATCAATTTAATATAATATAAAATAAAACTACGCTTGCTATGAGAAAATCATTTTTTCCCTTTATAGTATTGTTTTTTGTACAGATATGTGGGTATGCTAATTCGCAAAATGTTACTGAAAAAAAAATCAATATTCAGGTTAACAATTTGGAATTAAAAAAAGTACTTACACTAATTGAAAAACAGGCTGCAGTTAGGTTTGTTTATAGCGCCGAAAAAATTCAAGCTTCTAGAAAAGTTACCATTAAAATTATTGATAAACCCCTTTTAGATTTTTTGGAAAAAATCTCTAAAGACATGGATCTTATTTTTGAGGTTAACAATGATTTAATTATTTTAAAACAAATTGAAAAAGAAACATCTTTTATTATAACAACTGACCCGGGTAAGCAAATAAATAATTTTAAAGATCCAAGTATAATTACTGGAACTGTTACTGACGACAAAGGGAATTATCTGGTAGGTGTATCTGTTCAAGTGAAAGGTACAAAAGCAGGAACTACTACTGATGCCAATGGAAAATTTTCAATAAAAGTTAATGACAATTCATCTGTTTTAGTATTCAATTATACAGGGTATGCAATTCAAGAAGTGGTTGTAGGTAATCAAAGCACACTAGGGATATCTTTGGTTTCAAGTATTATTAAGTTAGAAGATGTGGTTGTTGTTGGTTATGGCACTCAGAAAAAAGTTACAGTAACGGGAGCCATTGGAACCGTTTCAACAACAGACATATTAAAAGCCCCAGTTTCTAGTGTTGCAAATGCTTTAGCCGGGAGGGCTCCAGGTATTTATACCGTTCAACGCGGTGGAGAGCCTGGAAGGGATATAGCTGATATTTTTATTAGAGGAGTAGCAACATTTGCGGGAGGATCAAGCGCAACACCCCTTGTTTTAGTAGATGGTGTTCAGAGAAGTTTAAATGGAATTGATCCTTACACAATAGAATCTTTTAATATTTTAAAAGACGCATCTGCTACAGCCGTATTTGGGGTACGTGGGGCTAACGGTGTTATTATTATTACCACCAAAACAGGCCAATTAGGAAAACCACAATTTACCTTCTCCAGTAATCTAGGTTGGCAAAACCCAATTCGTCTTCCCAAAGAATTGAATGCGGTAGACTACGCTTTATTGAGAAACGAAGCAGAAGTAAATGATCAAAATAATCCCAATGCCAAAAGGTTCAGTGATTATGATATTGAAAGATTTAGAAAAGGGGATGATCCAATTTTTCATCCTAATGTACGCTGGATGGATTATATGCTTAAAGATTTTGCGCCTCAACAACAGTATAACTTGAATGTTAGTGGTGGAACACAAGATGCTAAATATTTTGTTTCACTTGGCTATTTGAATCAAGATGGCGTCTATACAACAGGTGGACTTTTCCCGGAGTTTAGCGCAAATCCAAATTTCAAGCGATATAATATCAGGAGTAATTTTGATTTCAATATTTCTAAAAACCTCTCATTATTCGTTAAATCTTCTGCTGAAATTCAAAATTCTAATTATTCCAATAGTGCAACTAGTGACATTTTTGGTACAATTCTTTCTGCCAACCCAATTATGACACCAGTATTATATGAGGGGAAATTAGTTAGAAATATTGATGGATTAGCTGCTTGGAATATTTCTAATACACCTTTATATCAAATGTTATTTAATGGGTTTAACGTAAATTATAGCAGCCGATTAAATATAAATATTGGAGGAAAATACAAATTAGATGCCATTACTAAAGGTTTGTCAGTAAGGGCTATGGGTGCATATGATAGTTATTATTTACAAGCTGTTTCAAGAAGAAAGCAAATTCCTATGTGGGATTTAAGAAGGAATCCTCTTGCTTCAACTTTCCAGGATTCTATTGTGCCAATTCCGGTTGTAAATCAGTTTGAAGGTCCTGTTGGTTTTCAAAGCGAAAGTTTTAGTAAAAACAGAAAAATATATGGGGAGGCAGCAATAGAATACAACAGAACTTTTGGTAGTCATACAGTTACAGGCTTATTTTTAGGAACTGCAGAGAGGTTATATGATGGTGGCAATCAATTGCCGTTTAATTACCTAGGACTGGTTAGTAGGGTAACCTATAATTTTCAAAATAAGTATTTCGCCGATATTAACATTGGTTATAATGGGTCAGAGAATTTTGCTGTTGGAAAACAATTTGGTTTTTTCCCTTCATTCAGTGCAGGTTATTTAATATCACAAGAAAATTTCTTTCCTAAATCGGATGCATTTAATTATTTAAAGTTAAGAGGCTCTTACGGAACCGTAGGTAATGATAAAATTGGTGGGAATCGTTTTTTATTCTTGCCATCGTCCTTTGCTTCAGGAGGATCTTATTTTTTAGGCCTAGCCAATACGCCAGTTACTGGGTATAGAGAGTCTAGTATTGGAAATCCAGGAGTAACTTGGGAGGTTGCCCGTAAAACCAACATTGGAGCGGATTTTAGATTCTTTAATAACAAACTTTCTTTAACAACGGATTTATTCTCAGAAAGAAGGGAGAAAATTCTTTGGAATCTAAATGTTCCCGTAACATTTGGTCCAACTAATCTAATTTCCCCCTATAATATAGGTATAGCTGAGAATAAAGGATTTGAAATTGAATTAGGCTATAGAAATACTATTGCAAAATCCGGCTTAACATATTATGCAAACGCCAATTTTACCTATACTAAAAATAAAATCATCTATATGGATGAAGCCCCCCAACCCTTCTCAGGATTGGCTATGACTTCTAATAGAATTGGGCAACCTAAGGGTTTAATTGCAGAAGGCCTTTTTAATACTTTAGAGGAAATCAACGATCCTAAAAGGCCAAAATCGGCTTGGGAAGGTGCTGGCTTAAAACCCGGAGACATTAAGTATAAAGACGTTAATGGAGATGGGATAATTGATGATAATGATCGTACAAATATTGGAAACCCAAACATACCAGGGATAATTTATGGAGCAACTTTTGGAATTCAATATAAAGGATTTGAATTGTCCATATTTTTTCAAGGTGCTGGAAATGTATCTACTTATTTAACCGGAGAATCTGCTTGGCCATTTATAGCAGGTACCAAAACTGCGTTTGAAAATGCAAAAGAAAGTTGGTCAGCTGAACGATATGCAAATGGTAGTCCAATTTCCTTACCAAGATTAACAGCCGCCCCAGATGCTAATAGGCATAATTATAGAGTGTCTTCTTATTGGATGAGAGATGCATCGTATTTAAGAATAAAAAATATTGAGATTGCCTATAGTTTCTCAGATAAAATATTGGAAAAATTGGCAATGAAGTCTTTGCGTGTTTATCTCAATGGTCAAAATCTAGTTACGTGGACTCAAATGCCATATTTTGATCCTGAGATTCCAAGTTCTAATGGATCAGTTTATCCAATGATGCGTGTTTTGAATTTCGGTTTAAATATTCAGTTTTAAAATTTTAAAACGATTGTACAATGCCAAAATATATTAAAATGAAATTTTACTCTAAAGTTGTACCTGTACTTGTGTTGTTTATTTTAATGATTAATACCTCTTGTAAAAGGTTTCTTGAGCAACCAAGTGGTAGTATCATTACGGTAGATTCTGTCTTTACCACACCAGACGCTGCACAACGTGCTCTCTGGAATGTATATGCAACTTGTGTTATCAATGGATTTCCTACTGGTGATGGAGGATCTGGATTAAGTGATGCCGGTAGTGTGGATGGTCTATTATTAGCAGCTAGTGATGAGGGCGATCAATTTGGCACTGGAGGAAGAGCTAATGCATTTAATGCTGGTACTTGGGGCCCTTCTTTTCAAGATGAATTTTCATATAATAGAGTAACAATTGGTATGCGAAATGCATCCATTTATATTGAAAATGCAAGTAAAGTTCCTATTGGAAATACTGGTTCAATTAATTGGACAACCCAACTTAGAGATCAAACTATTGCAGAAGCAAAACTACTTAGAGCTTTAATGCATTATGAAGCGATGATTAGATATGGAGGTATTCCAATCATTGATCAAACGCCAATAGTACAAATAAACGAAGTTAATGGTGTTAATCAGGCTCAGGTAATTCCTTCAGGTAATAGAAGAAGTTTAAAATCTACTATTGATTTTATTGTTAAAAGCTGTGACGAAGCTATTCCCAATTTACCAGATAATTTTCCAGCTTCAGATATTGGAAGGGTAAATAAAGGGGTTGCACTTTCTCTAAAAGCTGTTACTTTATTGTGGGCAGCTAGTCCCTTGGTAAATACTAATACACCTCCAGTTTCAGGTGCTAATGATAGCCTTGTGTGTATGGGTTCAGCAGACCCTAATCGTTGGACTTTAGCGGCCAATGCCCATAAGGTTGTTTTGGACTGGGCCCTAAGCAATGGGTATTCTCTATTGGATGATGCTTCACTTGGAAAAAGTGAAAGTTATAACTATGCTACAGGAGCAGCATTGGATCCAAGAAATAAAGAATTGTTGTTTTATGATAAATCTCATGGGCAACAAGCTGGTGGTGCTAATGTAGTAAGATGGTGTTGCCCTATATATTTTTCCTGGGGTAATACTGTAATGGCCCTTCCTATGAATTTTATCACTAAAACATTTAGGGATGTGAATGGTAATGATGTGAGTATTCCAACGGATGGAACTTTTACACAACTAAAATCAATCATGAAACGAATGGAACCACGTTTCCAAGCAGTTGCATGGTGGCCAGGGTCTGCCTACACCAATACCGGATTGATGCCGGCGCAAGGAGGGAGTGATACTGCTAAATTTCTTTACAAACAAAAAGGATTAACAGGGAATACTGTTCAAATTGGAGCTGGTACTGCTTTAATAGGAAATGGGATACCTAATGGAATACATCAAAAGAAGTTCATTAATTTGGTTAATCAAGTAAATGGTACCGCTAATTTCTATTGGCCTATTTTCCGTTTAGCAGAATTTTATTTGGGTTATGCTGAAGCACTAAATGAAATCAACCCATCGAATGCAGAAATATTTACTGCACTTAACGTAATTAGAAAAAGAGGGGGATTGCCAGACTTAGCTCCAGGTAATTCAACTTATGCTTCTATTTATGGTGATAAATCAAAAACGAGAGAATATATTCAACGTGAAAGATCAGTTGAATTATATGGAGAAGAGCATCGGTTTTTTGATGTAAGAAGATGGAAAATTGCTAGCAATGATGGCGTAATGAAAGGTCAGTTTACTAGAATTTTCTTGTATGAAAATAGTAGTACACCATATGTAAATCCAACTACAGCATTAACACCCGCACAACGTTTGGCGAATGATAATTTATTGTCCTATCGTATTGAAACTTTTGAGTCGCGAGTGTGGGAAGATAAAATGTATTTTTTCCCTTTTGCTCAAAATGAAGTGAATAAAGGGTTTATTGTACAAAACCCAGGTTGGTAAAAATTAATTAATAAAACGATTCTTTATGGCTTTTTATTACAATATGCAACGTTTTTTGTTTATTCCTTTATTTTCTACGCTATTATTGAATACTGTTGATGCACAAAGCATATCTCAAGTGCAGAATGATACCCTAATAGTGAATGGGAACAATTCAAAAAATAGTTTTATAGATCAAACTATTCAAGTGCCCTTTGCTAACCGTGTGCAACGAAAATATATTACTAGCGCTGTTTCTTCTGTAAGTGGAGAAACATTAAAACGGATAAATACACCATTTTTAAGTAATACTTTATTTGGACAATTAAGCGGTCTGTATGTTCAGCAATCTGGAGGGTCACCTGGTAATACAGATTATCCCTCATTATTTGTAAGAGGAAGACAAACCTTTCAAGACAATAGTGTATTGGTACTTGTAGATGGGTTCGAATCAAATTGGTTTACATTACTTCCTGAAGAAATTGAAAGCGTTACAGTATTAAAAGATGCAGCGGCTTTGGCACAATTTGGAATGGATGCTGCAAATGGTGCTGTTGTAATAACAACTAAAAGAGGTGCAGAATCAAAAAAAACAAATATTAATTTTAGTTCACGTTTTGGAATTCATTCTGCTAGATATCTTCCTGAAGTAGTAAATAACGGGGATTATGCTGAATTATTCAATGTTGGGATTGTGAATGATGGTAGATCCATTCGTGATGGTTATTTTAGAAATGATTCAATTGTCAATTTCTTCAAAAATCAACAATTTCCTTATTTATACCCAGATGTTAATTGGTATGATCAAGTAGTTCGTCCAAATGCACTGAGTCAAGATTATACCTTATCATTTAACGGTGGTAAAAAAGATGTAAAGTATTTTTTGGCAATGGGTTATGCCGATTATAAAGGGTTATATGCGGGAACTGATAATGACAGAACAAGTAATTCTAATTACAATCTTAAAAGATATAATTTACGTGCAAACTTTGATGTAAATATCACCTCTTTTTTAAGCGCTCAGGCAAATCTTCGCGCAACTATGATGGATAAGTATTTTCCTAACACGCCTGAAAATACTTTATGGAGATCAATGTCATTATTTACTCCATATGCTGTTAAAACAGAGAATGGTAAATGGGGTGGCGCACAAGGTTACGCCGATAATCCTACTGCTTCAATTTTGCAGCGTGGATTTCAATCAATTAATGACAGAACAATTGATGCGAATGTTAAGTTGATTGGCAATATGGACTTTATTACAAAAGGCCTCAAATTTTTCTGGCAATTAAACTTTAGCAATTTTTTCTTTGATACCTATAACAAAACCCGACCCTTATATTATGATGAAGTGGTGCCTCGTTTAGACCTTGTTACTACTCCTGGAATAATTCCTTACGATATTTTTACACGAGGAACGGTGGATAACAACTTTACCATAACTCAGGGCAATGGTAATCAGTTTAATAGAACAAGTTTATTGGGTGGCGCAGAATACGAAAAGAAAATTGGGAAACATAACATTTATTCATCACTAACTTATTTTCAAGAAAAATACAATGGTGATGGTTCTGATATGCCCTATGCAAAGCAACGTTTTATGGGCAGGGTAGGTTATAATTTTAATCAACGCTATTTTGCCGATTTAAACGTTTCATATGGTGGATCTGAAAATTTTCCAAAAGGCAATCGTTTTGGTGTTTTCCCTGCATTATCTGCCGGTTGGGTAATGAGTAATGAAAAGTTTATGTCTAATCAGCATGTTATTAATTTTCTTAAATTAAGAGCGTCTGCTGGTTTATTGGGTAATGACAATACAGGAAATGCTGGAAGATTCATCTACAATCAATATTATAATGGTACTGGAAATTATTTAATTGGAAATGCTTTAGGTGTAAATGCACCAATGTTTAACCAAAGTGCTTTAGCAAACCCTAATGTAACATGGGAAAAAGCTGCCAGATTTAATATTGGGTTTGAAGCAGTTATTTTCAAGAGTTTATCAATTTCAGCAGATTATTTTAAAGAAAATAGAAGCGATATTTTCCTTAACCCAAGTAGCTATACTCCTTCTCTTATGGGAGCTTCATTTAACAGTGTAAACAAAGGAAAAACAAAAACTACTGGTGGTGAAATTGAAATAATGTATAAAGAGAAATTTGGAGCTTTTAATTTTTATGCAGGCGGTAATATTTCATTTACTAAAAATCAAATAGTTGATATTGCAGAACCTACTCCATCAGATCCATATTTAGCTGCAAAAGGAAATCCAATTAATCAACCCTTCGTATTGGAATTTCTTGGATTTTTTAAAGATAAAGTAGATATTAGTGCAAGCCCTACCCAACTATTTGGAACTGTTGTACCTGGTGACATTAAATACAAAGACCAGAATGGTGATGGTGTGATTGATAATCGTGATAGAAAAGCTTTTGGATATACTGCTCTCCCACAAATATTTTATGGTTTTAATATGGGAGGAGATTATAAAGGGTTTGATTTCAATGTAACTGTTCAAGGTGCAGCTAAGCGAACTGTTTCTTTATTGGATAATAATATGATCATTCCATTTTTGAATGGAGGTGTAAAACCTACACCATGGGTAAGAGACAATTATTGGACGCCTGCAAAGGGTGATAACGCTAAATTCCCTCGTTTAACTACTATACAGAATGATAATAATTATCGCGCTTCTACTTTATGGCAAAGGAATGGTTCCTTTGTTCGAATTCAAAATTTAGAAATCGGTTATACTATTCCGGAAAAGATTACTGGTAAAGCTGGAATGAATGCAGTTCGACTCTTCTTTAGTGGCAATAATTTATTTACTATAGATGATATTAATGAAATAAATGTAGATCCTGAGATCATGAATACTTTTATACATCCTCCAATGAAAAGTTTCAATTTCGGATTCACACTTAAATTATAATTATATTTTATTAAACGATTATTATAACAATTAATGTTATGAGAAAAAATATTCTCCTGATTATTGCAATAACAAGTTTGCTTTCTACAGCTTGTAAGAAGAATCTTTTAGATACACAAATACAACAAAATTTTAGTGAGGATCTTTTCCTGAATTCTGGCCCTACTAACCTTAAAGCATTTGGAATGGGGGTATATGATTATCTACCTCAAATGAATAGATTTGGTGGAAACGCCTTGTTGGCTGCTGGATCAGATGAAGCGGATTATGCACGCTTTAATAATTTACAACGTTTTAATGCCGGAGCTTGGGATCCATTTACTAATCCAGATGATGTATGGGCAAATTATTATAGAGGAATACGCCACGCTAATTTGTTTTTAGAAAAAACAGTAGATTTTAGAAAACTTTTAGTTGTTGACACCATAAATAATAAGGCTAATTATGTGTTAGATGTAGACGATTTTATAAAACTAAGAGCAGAAGTTAGATTTTTACGCGCGTATTACTATATGGAGTTGATAAAGCGATATGGGGGTGTACCAATTATAAAAAATGTAATTAACGAAAATGAAGCGTTTGGAGTTTCAAGATCTTCATTTCAGCAGTGCGTTGATTATATTGTTGAACAATGTGATTCTTCTTATTTAGACTTGACCAATCATTATATCAATTACGGAATCCCTGCAGGTCAAACTATTGGAAGAGGAGATGCTGGATCAGATAATAATAGATTGGGAAGAATAGAAAAGCCAGCAGCAGTTGCTTTAAAATTACGAGCCTTATTGTATGCTGCGAGTCCTTTGAATAATACCAGTGGAAACATAGCACTTTGGCAAAAAGCAGCTGAAGCAGCACAGCAAATTTTTACAGATCCCAATTGTGCCCATGTAAACTTTTTGAATGCAGCATATAAAGATCTTTTCATGGCACAGAATACCACCAATAATTTGACTCCAAGAAAAGGGATAAATTCAGGTATCATTCTTACAAGACCATTTCAACTTAATTCAAATACATTCGAAAGAGCTAATTATCCAGTTGGAATGGTAAATGGTGGCGAAGGGGCTACTTGTCCTTCACAAAACTTAGTAGATGCTTTTGAAATGCGTACCAATGGATTGCCCATTTCCGATCCAGCGTCAGGTTATGATCCTAATAATCCATATGCAAACAGAGATCAACGCTTAGGTTGGATTGTAGTGTTGAATGGGTCGACTATGGGATTAAATACCGACAATACAGTTAGAACTGTTCAATCTTTTACTGGTGGGGCGGATGCAATTGGTGCAAAAGACGGAGCTACTACAACAGGATACTATTTAAGAAAGTTTTGTGTTGAAAATTATAATCTTTCTTTGGGAGGTACAAGAGCAAAAGCATGGATTTTAATGCGTTTTGCAGAAGTACTTTTAAATTACGCTGAAGCGGCAAATGAAGCATTCGGACCCGAAACAAAACCTGTTTTAGGTACTTCAGTTGCAGTTAGATCTGCAAGAGAGGCTATTAATTTAGTGAGGGCTAGAGCAGGTTTGCCAGCTATTGTTGCTGGAATAACTCAAGCCCAGTTAAGAGATAGAATAAGAAATGAAAGAAGGGTAGAACTTGCATTTGAAGAGCATCGTTTTTTTGATGTTAGAAGATGGAAAATTGCAGAACAGACAGAATCAATTCCACTTGCTGGCATGAGGGTCACATCAACAGGAGCATCAACTTTTTCTTATCAAAGATTTACAGTGGAACCAAGGGTATTTACTACTAAAATGTATTTGTATCCTATCCCTTTTACAGAGATTTCTAAAAGTAATGGATTGATTACTCAAAATCCTGGTTGGTAAAATTTATAACATGAAAAGTATTTTATATGTTTTTATATTATCCTCTATTGCAATAACAGCATGTAATAAGAAGGACTCTCCAGCTGTAACTAATTCAACTATCACACCCCCACCTTCAAATGGAGGAGGGGTTTTTAGTAGTTCTGCAAAAATTCCTGTAAGCCCAGCTACAATTTCTGAATGCTTTACTGGAATGAAGATGAAAGACATTCACCCCAGACTCCTGTTTTCTACTGTAGAAATTGATCAAATTAAAATATTGGTTCAGTCTGATCCTTTTGCTAAAGCTACTTATGACAATATTATTGCCAAAGCCAATAACTTATTGTCTTCACCTATTTTAACTTATGGATTAGACGCAGCAGGATTAAGAATCAGCAATATTCATACTTTTTCTAACGATCAACTTCCATACTTAGTACTTGCCTATCAGTTTACAAAGGATAGTAGATATGCAGCACGCTGTTGGCAGCAATTAGATGCTATGTGTTCTTGGCCCGATTGGGGAGCAAATAGACATTTTTTGGATGCAGGAATTGCTGCCAAAGGAGCTGGTATAGCTTTGGATGGGTTATATGACTACCTAACTGCAACTCAAAGACTAAGGTTGTATACTGGCATTAAAAATTTTGTTTTGCAACCCGGCAAAACACAAATTGAAACCAATACAGGAGTTTGGAAGTGGTATTTATCAAACGATAATTGGAATGGAATCTGCCATGGAGGAATGATTATAGGAGCACTTGCCGGATATGAATTTGATTCTACATTTAATGCAAATATTATTGCTCAATCTGCCAATGGAATCAATAAATACATGCAGTCTTTGGAACCTGATGGAGCAAGCGAGGAAGGAATGTCTTATTGGAGCTATGGGTTAACCAATACCTTTTTAGCTTTTGAAAGTTTAAAAAGATGTTTAAGTACAACCTACGGGCTGGCCGAAAATGCGGGTTTTACAAAAACTGGATGGTTTCCTTATTATATGTCTGGTCCTGTTGGTACCGCCACTATTGGTGACGATTACTTGTACGTAGGAAAAACGAATAAATTTTTATCCTATTTCTGGTTTTCAAAATATTTTAAAAATGCCGCTTTAGCTAAAGCTCATTATGATGCATGCTTATCTATCAATGCGCTAGATGCTGAAAAGATGAATGGTTGGACTGACTTGCTATTCTATGATAAATCACTGGTTTCGCAAGGAGGTGCCATGAATTTACCATTAGAAGGATATTTGAAAGGCATTGAATATATGTATTTACAAGAAAATACAAATAATGATAATGCCTTGTATGTTGGTATGCATGGTGGCGATAATAATGCCAGTCATGGTCATTTAGACGCTGGTAGTTTTTTTATTCAAGGTAACGGAGAAACCTGGGCACAAGGAAATTTAGGTTTAGAGTCTCCATATCCTTCGGATTATTTTAACACTACAGCTCCTTTATATACTTCTTCGCCAACCAATTTAGCTACCAGTAGTGGAAGATATTATTATTATCGAGTTAGAACAGAAGGAAAGAACTGTCTTGTTTTTAACCCCGATGCTAGACCAGAACAAAATCCTTTAGGTAATGCAATAATGTTGTCAAAAGCAAATGATGGTGTTGGCGGTTTTTATGTTGCTGATCTACAAACATGCTATAGCAAAGATGTTTCTTCCTATAAAAGAGGTATTAAGTTAAATAGAACTACTGGCATAGTTACAGTGCAGGATGAATTCAATCCTTCTATTAATAATACAACAGTTTATTGGTTAATGCATAGCCCAGCAACTGACGGTCTTATCATTAGTGCCGATGGTAAAACCGCAACTATGTCAAAAAATGGGAAAACATTTTATGCCGTTATTCAATCTCCCTCTACTGCAGTTTTTCAAAAAATAGATCGTTCTACTTCTCAAATTAATTATTTAACAGAAACCGCTGGAATATTTTCAGGAGTCATGTCAGGAAAGAATTCTATTAATCAATGGTATGGAAAGTTGCAAATAAAATTAACAGGCTTGGCTGCTTCAACCCCAGTTACTGTGAGAGTTGATTTTGTTAAATCAACATCAACGGTAGTTCAGCCATTAATTGGTTTGCAGTCATGGACAACAAGTAATTAGTGATGACTAGCTAAATATAATTTTTCAATTATGAAAAATAATTTCTTCATAAAATGCATATTAATTTTATCGCTTTTATTTTATTCCTCAATTCTATTCTCTCAAAAAAATAATATTCCTTATTGGAATTCTAATACACAATTATTACCATTTAGAATGGTTCCAATAATCTCTAAAATTGATTATTTAGATCTAGATCAGGATGGAGATCCAGACATTTTAAAAGCAATGTTGAATGACTCAATTCCCATTCTTTGGATAGATGATGACGATGATATGAAGCAGGGAGATAGAGAGGGAGATACTGATAATGATTGCTTGTTAATTGATAAGAACAGAGATAGCATATTTGCTGGACCTTTTGATTTTAGTATTGATTGGATTGATGAAGACCATGATGGCAAAGCAGATATTCAATTAATTGTAAATAATGCAGGAACAAAAGTTAGAAATTATTTTGATTGGGGCGCCGATTTTATGTATGTGTTAGATGTAGACAAAGACCAGATAATGCATTATATAGATTGGAATAGAATTATGATGAGGGCTTGGGAACATTATGGCCATGCTAACTTTTACAAAGATTATAGCGGCAATTCTACTTTTTTAAAAATGCATGCTTCCAGTTTTAGAATCAGTGATCTAAGGTATAATTGGGAGAACCCATTTATTTTTTATGATTCAGACAAGGATGGACTAACGGAATGGGCTATAAGACTCGTTGATACCCCTGAATTCAGAGATAAAATGGATAATGCCAAAAACGGTTTTGGGAATATTGATTCAAATTTTGATGTCAAATTTACAAAGAGAATTGATTATGCTGCTGTCACTTGGGACTTGGATAATGATAACAGCGCAGGAAATGAATTTGATTTTGACATGAGTTTGCTTTTTAAAGGTAAAGGGTTTGCTTATGATGACCAGGGACATCATTTCAAAGGATTAAGAGGTCTTTCTGAAGCAAATAGTTTTATGTACGATAGCCGATGGCGCAATATTGACACACTTTTTTATCCAGATAGAGATACTGCCTATCAAATGATTTTCAAAAAAGGAGATTGGCAGCAATGCAGGTTAATATTTGATGAAGATGATGATTGCAACAGATGGGAAAGAGTTGAATTTTATGATCCACTTGATTTTTGGAAAACAGGGATAGAGGGTGGTGGACTTGATAATAATGGACAGTCTGATGCAATAGGAGACAGGGGTGAATTTGATATGGATAATTCAGGAAAAGGAAGATTATATATTGGAGCATTCGATGGCCGTATTCATTTATATGGAGCTGAATGGGGTGGATGGAGAATAGATCAAACCGCATTTTCCTACCAAGGATTTGGAGGCTTTTATGAAAAATGGAATCGGAAAAGATTGCAGTTAATGCCTGAAAAATTTGCAAGTGTAAAATATGATGACACTAATGGCAATGGTTTTATAGATCAAATATTGTACGACCTAGATGGCGATCATTTATTTGAAGATTCGGTTTCCCTTTTCAATATGAATATAAACGATAGGCAATCAGTTATTGAAACTGCCAACATGCGGTATGCTGATTATTCAACGCTTTTCAAAACAATTACCAATAATAATTGGAGCCGTGCTTTGCTTGCTTTAAAAGTGGCTGAAAAGTATAAAATAAATACTTCTTGGTATTCATTTTATAAACAGCCACATTCTTTACAAGAGAAGTATGATTATTCTTTTTGGCTCAATTTTTATATTTATCAAGACCTTAGGTATCAAGCTCGCGTTAACAATAATGAAGCATTATTGAAAAGGGTTGACAAAGCATATTATTCAGGTAATTGGACAGACCTAATCCAATAAAAAAATCAAGATGATCTTAAAGAATATTAGACGTAAACATTTTTTATTTATTCTTTTACTCATTTTATGTAAAGAACCCTTTTGTCAAATCAGTGGTTTAGATAAGTTTCTTGTCACTCCCGGAATAGTTAAAGCGCGTTTAGATAATTCTTTAGTTAAGAATATTCATCCAAGATTGTTTTTTTCAAAAGAGGATATTACTAAGCTAATACAGTTGAATAAAAATGGTGATTCTCTTATTCGTATAGGATATAGGCAAAATTTGAGGGACGCTGATGAAGTCTTGAAACAACCATTACTAAAATACTTTCTAGATGATGCAAAACTTAGGGTACCCTCAATTCATAAGTTTGCAGTTCAATTGCCACCATTAATAATGATGTATCAACTAACTGGAGATACTAATTATGCTCGAAGAGTAATCAATCAGTTTATACAGTTGAGCAATTTTCCTGACTGGGGTGCCAATCGTCATTTTTTGGATGCCGGAATAGGTGGATTTGATTTTGCATTGGCGTATGATGCACTTTATAGTTTCATGAATAGGGATGAAAAAAAAATGATGAAAGATGCAGTAATGAAACAGGTTTTAATACCGGGTAAGCTGCAATTGCAAAATAAAGTTTGGTGGTCAACTGCTAATCATAATTGGAATGGGATCTGTAATGGTGGAATCATCATGGCAGCTTTAGCATTTTATGAAGATGACCCTGAAGGAATGAGTGAAATCATTGCTTTGGCTATCAATGCACTTCCTAAATATATTCAATCTTTTGAACCAGATGGTCAAAGTGAAGAAGGTTTAATGTATTGGGGATATGGACTAATGTATACTACTATTGCAATGGAATGTATGCAGCGGGTTTTAGGAACAGCTTTTGGCTTAGATCAATTTGCTGGCTTTAGAAAAACGGGATGGTTCCCTACATATGTATCTGGTCCTGTGACTAGTTTAAGCATTGGTGATGATCCTTTAAAGAATTCTAAGATCAAGTCTTTTTTCTGGTTTGCTAAAAACAATAACGATTCTGCCTTAGCAAAAATGCAATACGAGCTTTGTAAACAAACCAATACAATGAATTGGATGGATATGTTGTATTACAATCCAGGTATGGTTTATACAAAATCTACAGGTAGAATAAATTCATTAGAAAATTATATTCATGGTATAGAAGTAATGTCACTAAGGGATGGATGGAATAAAAATGCGGTATTTGTTTCTATGCATGGCGGCAATAATTTTGCCAATCATGGGCATTTAGATGCTGGAAGTTTTGATATTCAGGCTTTGGGTGAAGTTTGGGCATATGGTAATCTAGGCAGTGATAATTATACCTATCCTGGTTATTTTTCTAAAACCAGCTTGCCTACTTACACCGGGATTGATTCGCCTCAAACAGCTCCAGGGCGATGGCATTTTTACAGACTTAGGGCCGAAGGTAAAAATTGCATAGTCTTTAATCCATCTGCCAGTCCAGATCAAAATGAAAGAGGCTCAGCTACTTTGAAAAGTCAATTGATAGGAGTTAATGAAAGTTCCTATACCCTAGATCTTGCTAATTGCTATTCTCGTGATGTTAGTTCTTATTCTAGAAAAATTCAATTAAATAAGTTAACATCTATTATTACCGTAGAGGATAATTTTGTTTCAAAATCTAAAGCCACTGTTTGGTGGTCAATGCATACTAAAGCAAAAATTGAACTAGCATCGGAAGGGAAGTCTGCGTTGTTAAAATTAAACGGCAAGCAGATGGTAGTGACTATTAAAAGTCCTAGTAATGCTAGTTTTCAAATATTAAGTGCTTCATATCTGCCAGGTGAAACATTTCCGTTCACCAAAAATTCGGTCAACAAAGGTTTTAATAAATTGGCAATTAAATTTGAAGGTACCATGACAGAGAAAATTGAAGTAATATTTAAACCTCAAAAACTTTGATTTATCCAATGAATGAACATATTGTTATTGGTATCGATGTTGGTGGAACTCATCTAACAATTGCCCCAGTTGATTTAAATAAACGAGAGGTTTTGTTAGAATTCACCAAAAGATTGGACTTTGATTCAAATGGTAATCCTGCGGAGATTCTTGAAAAATGGTCCAAATTGATTCAGTCTGTTATTAGAGATTGTTCTATAGATAATACTAGAATTGGTATTGCATTTCCAGCACCCTTTGATTTTGAGAGAGGAATATGTTATATCCAGAATCAAAATAAATTTCAGCATTTTTTTGACTTGAATTTGAAACTTCTTTTAGCAACAAGGCTAAATATACCTGGTAATAATATATGTTTTTTTAATGATGCTGCATGTTTTTTGAAGGGAGAAATTATTTGTAACGATTTACCTCCTTCGAATTTTCCTTTGGGAATAACATTAGGAACGGGTCTAGGGTCTTCAAAGGTTATAAATGGTTCAATAGTAGATGCAGAATATTGGAAAATGAATTTTAAAGAAGGAATAGTAGAGGATTATTTATCAACAAGGTGGTTTTTAAATGAATATTATTTATTAACTGGTGAAATGATAAGTTCAGTTAAAGAAATTGCTTCATTAGCTTCTAGCTTTAATTTAAGTAAAAGTATTATCTGCCAAAATATCTTTAATGAATTTGGTTATAATTTGGCAGACTTTATAATTGAAATATACCCAGAAGTGAAACCAGATGTAATTTATTTGGGTGGTAATATTTCTAAAGCATATCATCTTTTTAATGAAAGTTTCCTAGAAAAAATTACTGAGAAAGGATTTGAAGTTAATTTGAAAATTTCTACCCTTGGAGAGCAGGCAATTATTATTGGGTCGGCATCATTATGTAAAGAGACTCAATTAAATGTTTTTTAAATTATTAAATAGCTGTTTACATATTTGAACAATCACATAATGAAAAGTAGATATTATTATTAGTTTCTTTTCTTAATTAAATTGATTATCGTAGGCTATCAAAACTTGTTTTATGAAAAAAAATTCTAACAGATATAAACTTATCGTTTTTTCAGTTTTCGCAATAACCTCAATGTTGCATGCTCAAAACAAACTCAACTTTGGATTAACACAAAAACAGCCAGACAATACATTACCTGTTGGTGTAGCCAAGACTGAGAAAACAATTCCGAAAACAAAGCATAATCCAATTACCCTATTATATAAGAATAAGCAGAACGATTATATTCTAAAAAATGGTTGGGAAATGACGGATGGCAATACAGTTATTGCTAATGCACAATCTATTTTCAATCAAAACTATCAAACTAAAAACTGGTATAATGCTACAGTTCCAGGAACAGTGCTAACTACCTTAGTACAGCAAGGTGTATATCCTGATCCATATGTGGGCTTGAATAACCTTTCTATTCCAGATAGTTTATGTCGAAAAGATTGGTGGTATCGAATCAGTTTTGCCAGTCCCATTGAATCATTTGATAAACTTACTTGGCTGCAATTTGATGGAATCAATTACAAGGCAGATATATGGCTAAATGGAACTTGTGTAGGCTCAATTAATGGGGCATTTTCAAGGGGTAATTTTAATGTCAGCAAATATTTGCATAAAAATGAAAAAAATATTCTTGCCGTACATATTCTTCCGCCACCTAATCCAGGCATTCCACACGAGCAATCGGCTACAGCAGGTGCTGGACCCAACGGAGGTAGTCTTGCATTAGATGGACCAACTTTTATTGCTTCAGAAGGATGGGATTGGATGCCTGGCATTAGAGATAGAAATATTGGCATCTGGCAAAACGTATCTCTTCATTTTACTAGAGCATTAACTATTCAAGACCCTCAAGTAGTTACTGATTTGCCACTTCCGGATACTAGTTCTGCAAATTTAATCATCAAAGCCTTGGTTACGAACCATTCATCAGTCATTAAAAAATGTACTGTTCAGGGTCAAATAGGTTCTTTGAATTTTTCATTGCCAATTAATTTAATGCCCGGCGAACAGAAAATAGTGAAACTTTCTCCTGATAATATCCCTTCATTACATCTTCAACACCCAAAACTATGGTGGCCAAATGGTTATGGAAGCCAAAACTTATATGATTTGAAAATTTCAGTTGCAGAAGATCAAAATATTATTTCAGATGAAAAAAATATCCGATTTGGTGTTCGAGAATTTTCTTATGAACTAATGGTAAATGCGCCAAGTAAAAAGGAATGGCGCATTAGTTATCAGCCTACAAATGCCATTCAGGGTAAACCACTTTTCGATAATATTAATCGAGTAAAAGTGGCAGGGGGATTTACTATTCCAAGTATCTATACGGGAGTTGATGAAAAACATTTTGAAACTATTCCAGATTCAAATAATCCCTATTTGGTGGTTAACGTAAATGGTCAGAAAATCTTTTGCAAAGGTGGTAATTGGGGAATGGATGATGCAATGAAAAGGGTTGAAAGAGAAAGGCTGGAACCAGCTTTTCGTTTGCACAAAGAAGCCAATTACAATATGATAAGAAATTGGACAGGAGAATGCACGGAAGAAGTGTTTTATGAACTAGCCGATGAATATGGAATGTTAGTATGGAATGATTTCTGGATGTCAACAGAAGGATATAATGTACCACCAAACAATGATCAACTCACACTTGATAATATAACAGAAGTTGTAAAAAGATACCGTAACCATGCCTCTATAGCCATTTGGTGTCCGCGGAATGAAGGATATGCGCCTGTTAGTATTGAGCAGAAAATTTCTGAGATCCTTGCAATAGAAGATGGCACCAGGCACTATAATGGAAATTCGCGTGAAATGAACCTTAGGCAAAGTGGTGCTTGGAGGTATATCAATAATCCGGCCGAATATTTTACTAAGAATGTTGATGGATTTACTACCGAAATTGGAACATTTTCTATTCCAACGGCTAGTACCATCCAGAAGTTTATAAAAAAAGAAGATCAATGGCCAATCAATGATGTTTGGAACTATCATGATCTTCATTCTGAAGTTTCTAATCAAAATCTAAAAGGATACTTGAGTGCGGTTGATAGTTTATATGGAAAAGTAATTGGATTGGATGACTTTAGTAAAAAAGTTCAATTGATTAATTATGAAAGTCACAGGGCCATTTTTGAGGCATGGAACAGTAAACTATGGAATAACACCAGTGGAGTTTTACTGTGGATGACTCATCCTGCATGGCCAAGTATGATTTGGCAAACTTATTCATGGGATTTTGAAACCCATGGTTCCTATTATGGTTCAAAGAAAGCATGTGAACCCTTGCATGTTCAAATGAATTTGCATGATCAGAAAGTAATTGTGATCAATAGCGCACTTGAAAGCTACCAAAATCTGAAAGTAATATTAAAATTGTATGACCTTAAAGGAAGAGCATTCTATGCTAAAGATCAGCAAATAAATATTGGAACTAATCAAAAAGTAGAAGCGTTTACTCCTGATCTTTCAACTGTAAATTTACCCCCGGTCTATTTAGCCAGACTTGAAATTGAAAACAATCAAAAAGAGGTTCTAGCTGCAAATGATTACTGGAAAACAAATGCTGCAACTATCAATTATGAAGCCTTCAATCAGCTATCTAAAGTTACACTTGTAGGAAAACAAATTAGTAACCAAAAAGGGATAACAGTATTTGAAATACAAAACAATACTACTACTCCAGCTATAGGCATCAAGTTAAATTTAATGAATGACAAAGGGGCGATTGTTTTGCCCGCTTATTTTAGTGATGGTTATTTTACGCTTTTACCGGGTGAGAAAAAAATAGTCCGTGTTGGATATAATGATAGTTCAAACAAGTATCAAATAAAAGCTGATGGGTATAATATAAAAAACACCATATTATTTTAAAACCTTTTTAAATGCTTTTCGGCAAGCAAGCGATTTTAACAGATTCGCAATCGTTTAATTCGGAGGTGATTTCTATCACCTCCTTTTATTTTTTATTAGACAACCAAACCCCCAATAAAATAATACACATGCATCCGCATTGAATGAGGTTAATTTCTTCTCCACCCAAGAGTCCCCAGAACACGGCTACAAAAGGAATCCCGTAAGTAACAGTTGAAGCAAATAAGCTACCCGCTCTTTTCGCCAGCATATAATAAATCACGGTGGCTACGGCCGTACCCATGAGTCCTAATAACATGGAAGCACCGGTGGAAAGTAATACGTCTTTAGAGCTAAGGTCTAAGTTGAAGTAGCCTGTGAAATAAAGAATGACTAAACAAGGAATAATCAGAAATACAAAAGCCATACTGGCAATATTCAATGAGCCAGCTTCTTTTAAATGACGACCTACCATATTGATATTGATCCCATAGAGCAGTGTGGCTAAAAGAACTAGTGAGGCATAAGAGATATTTTCAAAACTTACTTTTTTTTGCGCGGCAAAGAGTAAACAAAGCCCAACAAAACCCACCAAGACCCCAATGATTTTTTGACGGCTGGCTTGCAATTGAAAAAAACTTACGCCTACAATGATGGTGAATAAAGGTGTTAGGGCATTGAGGATTCCCGCCAAGGAAGAATCAATTTCTAGTTCAGCAATGCAAAACAAATAAGCCGGAAAAAAGCTGCCAATCAAACCGGAAATAATCACCAATAAGAATTTCTCTCTGGGGATTTTTCTAAAGGCTTCTAGCGCAAAAGGAGTCATGACCAAACCGGCGCTCAAGATGCGGATGGTGGCCACTTGGTAGGGACTCAAAGTATGCATCCCGTATTTCATGAGCATAAAACTACTGCCCCAGATCAGGGAAAGTGACGCAAAAATGCCCCAGTTAATTAGTTTGTCCTTGGTTTGCATGGGAGGCAAAGTTGGGGTTTTTAGCTTTAAACCCAAGTTGGGGAGAAAAAAAGCCCCAAAAAAAGGGTGGAATATGGTTCTTGTGGATATTTTTTTTACTTTCAGCAAAACCAAAAAATAGTTTCTTATGGGTATGATTAAGGAATTCAAAGAGTTTGCCGTTAGGGGAAACTTAGTAGATACAGCAGTAGCTTTTGTCATGGGTGCCAGCTTTGGCAAAATTGTAAGCAGTTTTGTAGATGGTATGGTCATGCCCGTTGTTGGGATGTTGACTGGTGGTGTTGACTTTAATGATAAGAAGTTGATACTCAAAGACGCTACTCCTGAAGTAAAAGATGCGGCTGGTAAAGTGGTTGAAAAAGCAATTGCAGAAGTGTCCGTGAAATACGGTACTTTCCTAACCAACCTGATAGATTTTATCATTGTGGCTTTTGCTGTATTCTTGGTTATCAAAGCCATTAACAAACTGAAGAAGAAGGAAGAAGAAGCACCAGCGGCTCCTCCTGCACCTTCAAGCACAGACCAATTATTGATTGAAATCAGGGATGCTTTAAAAAAATAAGCCCCAATTTGGTGGATAACTATTCCTAAAACAGCTGCTGTTTTGCAGCTGTTTTAGTTTCTTTGCAATTAAACATTTTCCATTGGCTATCGCAAATTATCAAATCAAACTCGACCAGTTTGAAGGTCCTTTTGACCTCTTACTTTTCTTTATTGAAAGGGACGAGTTGGATATTTATAATATTCCTATTACCAAGATCATCAATGATTTCTTGGACTTTATTCACCAGGGTGAGAAGCTCAATATTGAATTGAGTAGTGAGTTCATTCTTTTTGTGTCTACACTCATGCGCATCAAAGCCAGACTCTTGTTGCCAAGAAAAGAAGTGGATTCCTCTGGTAATGAAATTGACCCTAGGCAAGAATTGATAGACAAGATCTTGGAATACAAGCGCTTTAAAGAAGCGGCCACGCAGATGGCAGAAATGGAAGCAGTGCGTATGCTCATGGTAAAACGTGGTAACCTGCACCGTGAAATTGCCGAGATTGGAGAAGAAGCTTCAGAAGGCACCGAGATCCAGAACATCACACTCTTCAAGCTGATGAAGGCTTTTGAAAAAGTGATGCTTCGCGTTCAAGAAAGACAGAACAAACCCGTGCATACGGTAGTTCGCTACAACCATACCATGGAAGGTAGCCGTGACTATATGCTCACTTTTGTTCAAAAAGAAAAAACGGTGGCATTTGAAAAAGTATTTGAAGACTGTCAAGACAAGATTCACGCCATTTTCTTATTCCTTTCCATCTTAGAATTGACCCAACAGAAATTCATGAAGATGATGGTGGGTGAGGGAAGAAACAATTTTATTGTGGAGTGGAATGACAACAGGGAAGCAGACTTGGCTGATGCTGGTTTAACCGAAGAAGAAATCAGCGCCAGTAGATTTGAAGACTAATAAAACCCTTTAATCAAGACATAAAAAAAGCACCAAATCTCTTGGTGCTTTTTTATTGAGTATGTGATAAGCTTATCCCGCAATAGTGCTGCTAACAGTGATGCTTTCTTTCATTAATTCTCTTACTGCTGAAGCAATTCCTTGTGCATCATAAGCGCATTCGCGGTACAATTCTTTGGGGCTTCCGTGTTCTACCAAACGGTCTGGAATACCCAAAATAGTTATATCGGCTTTATAGCCATATTTGTTCATGAATTCTAATACGGCTGAGCCAAATCCACCTACTACGGTTCCGTCTTCAACAGTGACTATTTTGCTGTATTTGCTAAAGGCTTCGTGTAGTAAATCCTCGTCAATAGGTTTTACAAAACGTAAGTCATAATGTGCGGGATTAATCCCATCGGTTCTTAATTCACGAATAGCTGCTTGTGCAAAATTACCGGGGTGTCCAAAACTCAAAATGGCAACGCCTTCTCCGTCTTTGAGTTTGCGTCCCTTACCAATGGGCAATGCTTGGAATGGCGTTTTCCAATCAACCATCACGCCTTCACCTCTTGGATAACGAATCACAAAGGGGTATTGGTTTTCCGGCAATTGAGAAGTATACATGAGGTTGCGCAATTCTTGCTCATTCATGGGTGCGCTAATCACCATATTGGGTATGCAACGCATATAAGGAATATCATAACAACCATGGTGTGTTGGTCCGTCTTCTCCTACTAATCCAGCTCTATCTAAGCAAAGGGTTACGGGTAGTTTTTGAATGGCTACATCGTGCACCACTTGGTCAAAAGCGCGCTGCATAAAAGAAGAATAAATATTACAGAACACACGCATTCCTTGAGTTGCTAAACCAGCACTTAAGGTAACGGCATGCTGCTCACAAATGCCCACGTCAAAAGCACGGTGTGGCATCTTCTCCATCATGAATTTCATGGAACAACCACTAGGCATAGCAGGTGTTACGCCCATGATGGCTTCATTTAATTCAGCCAGTTCTAATAGTGTATGTCCAAATACGTCTTGGTACTTGGGTGGTTGTGGAACAGTCACTGGTTTCTTTACAATCTCGCCTGTTACCTTGTCAAACAAACCTGGGGCATGCCACTTGGTTTGATCCTTCTCGGCTAATGCATAACCCTTTCCTTTTACAGTAACAATATGCAATAATTTGGGTCCGGGAATATTTTTCAGGTCTTTCAGTGTATCAACTAACTTGGTAATATTGTGCCCATCAATGGGGCCAAAATAACGCAGGTTCAATGCTTCAAACAGGTTGCTGCTTTTTGAAACAACTCCCTTGATATTGGCTTCTAGTTTGCTGGCCATTTCACGGCTAAAGGTTTTGCCCACGGGTAATTTGCCCATCAGGTTCCAAACCTCATCACGCATTTTGTTATAAGTAGGGGAAGTGGTGATATCTGTTAAATAACCCTTGAGCGCACCCACATTGGGGTCAATGCTCATACAGTTGTCGTTCAGGATAATCAAGACATCACTATCGGCCACGCCGGCATGGTTCATTGCTTCAAAAGCCATACCCGCTGTCATGGATCCGTCTCCAATCACTGCAATAGACTTTCTGTCTTCTCCCTTGTATTTGGCTGCCATAGACATTCCTAAGGCGGCTGATATACTGGTTGAGGAATGGCCTACCCCAAATGTATCATATTGGCTCTCGCTTCTTTTGGGAAATCCGCTTAGACCATTGTATTTGCGGTTGGTGGCAAAATTGTCCCTTCTTCCGGTTAGAATCTTGTGTCCATAGGCTTGGTGGCCTACGTCCCAAACCAATTGGTCATAAGGGGTATTATATATATAATGAAGGGCCACACTCAATTCTACTACGCCTAAACTGGCTGCAAAATGACCACCGTGAACGCTTACTACGTCAATAATATACTGACGCAGCTCGTCACAAACCTGGTGCAATTGTTCCCGGCTGAGCTTTTTTAGGTCAGTTGGGCTGTCAATTTGCTGAAGTAGTAGACCGGCCTTTATATCCATGAGACTTTATTTAGATGTAAAAATAAGCATTTTACGGCTTGCAAATGCTGCCGTTAAAATAGTACAACACCCTTTGAAACAGATAGTTCGCCGCGGATAAGGGGAAATTCTGCCAAACAGATACCGATTTTGCCTTTAATCCCAAAATGCGGATGCTGGGCTTGGTTTAGGGGGTATCTTTACAGGAACATGAGATGGAAAATATCTGCATATTGGTGGTGCCAGTTAGGCGGTTGGTTGTTTTATAGCCTTGCCATGGTATTTTTTGCCTTTGTTTTTGAGCAGAAATACACCAATATTTTCTATTCCAGACTAGCAATTGGCGTGTTTGCGGGTATATTCTTTACCCACTTGCTCAGACTCTTAATCATTCGTTTTAACATGCGCCCCCCAACACAGAAACAGCGTTGGTTTCAGTTGTTTTTGTTAATCCTGACTATTTGCGTACTCTATAATATGGCCAATTCTGCCTTAGTTGAATGGTTCAAACTCTATGACCCTGTTAAGAAAATCTCTTTTGAAAAGCGTTTTCTGGGTAATCTGATTTTTGATT
This sequence comes from Chitinophaga pinensis, assembly GCA_943372225.1. Lineage (GTDB taxonomy): Bacteria > Bacteroidota > Bacteroidia > Chitinophagales > Chitinophagaceae > Sediminibacterium > Sediminibacterium pinensis_L. The sequence continues at coordinate 204,755 of CALRXV020000006.1, forward strand.
CTCCCTTGATTTTTGTTTGGACTTCTATCTATTTTGTTTGGCATTATATAGAAGCGGGAAGAAAAAATGAGATACAGCAAGTAAGACTAGAAACCTTGGTTAAAGAGCTGGAACTCAAAACCATCAAGAGTCATATTAACCCCCATTTTATTTTCAATGCACTCAATAGCATTCGTGCCCTAGTAGACGAGAATCCAGATAGGGCTAGAACTGCCATTACAGAGTTGAGCAATATTTTGCGTAGCAGCATGCAAGCAGAGAAGTTGGAACTGGCTCCTTTTGAAAAAGAGTTGGGGATTGTCAAAGATTATTTGGCTTTAGAACATATTCGTTTTGAAGACCGTTTGCGCATTGAATACGATATTGATGAAGACACCATGGGTCAGCCCGTGCCCCCAATGATGTTGCAGACCTTGGTGGAGAACGCCATCAAACACGGAATTAGCCAACAAAAAGAAGGTGGGGTGGTGCGTGTGATTTCTGATTTCAAAGACAACCACCACGAATTGATTGTGCAGAATTCTGGTCACTTAAATGGGAACTTAGAGGCTGCCGCCGATGGTTTTGGAATCAATAGTACGCGTAATAGACTTAAATTATTATTTGGCGGAAAAGCTAGTTTTGATATTCGGGATACGGCTGGTGGAATGGTAGAAGCGATAGTAAAAATGCCGGTAAAAGATTTGCATTATTAAACCTTGATTATAGCGTTATGGCAATTAGAGCAATCATTATTGACGACGAAAGATTGGCCCGCAATGAGCTCAAAAAACTTTTGCAAGACCATTCAGACATTGAAGTCATTGAAGAAGCCGCCAATGTGGATGACGGCATTGAAAAAATAGAAACCCTAAATCCGGATTTGATTTTCCTAGACATTCAAATGCCTGGTAAAACTGGATTTGATTTGTTGGCCGAAGTGGAAAAAGCGCCTCGTGTAATTTTTACAACTGCTTATGATGAATACGCCATCAAAGCCTTTGAAGTAAATGCTTTGGACTATTTGTTGAAACCCGTAGAACCAAAGCGTTTGGCCGATGCGATTCAAAAATTGCATTTGGAAATCAGCAAAGAAAACGCTGGATTGAATGGATTGAATCGCGGTCCTTTAACCGAGTTTGACCAAGTATTTGTAAAAGACGGTGAGCGTTGCTGGTTTGTAAAATTGGGAGAGATTCGTTTGTTTGAAAGCGTGGGTAATTATGCCAAAGTATTCTTTGGTACCAATAAACCACTGATCTTAAAATCACTCAATGCCTTGGAAGAAAGACTGGATGATCGCATGTTCTTCCGTGCTAACAGAAAGCATATCATTAACCTGCGTTGGATTGAAAAAATTGAACCCTATTTCAATGGTGGTTTGTTGGTAGATCTAAAAGGTGGTGAGAAGATTGAAGTGAGCCGGAGGCAGACGGTTAAGTTTAAGGAGATGATGAGCCTCTAGTTAAGTGAAGAGTGAAGAGTGAAGAATAGACGATGATTGGTTTAATAGAGAGGAGGAATAAGTGAGGAATAAGTGAGAAGTGAGGAGTGAGAAGTGAAGAATGGATGAAGAAAAGAAACTGAAGAGAGGCATCCCCTCCTGGGAGGGGCGCCGATCCCGATTTATCGGGAGAGTGCAGGGGTGGGTACACTAAAGTTTAGAAAATTACTGTAGGCGTGATTTAGTTGCGCCTATTTTTTTGTTTTATATTGAACACTGAAAAAATTGCTATGAAAAAAATAAGTTTGGCTATTTGCCTATTCACTGTGTCTTATTTACAAGCACAGAATATTGATGCCATTATCAATGCCAAAGAAGTAGAACGAATTGAACGCACCCTAGCTTCTGATGAGATGCAGGGTCGCAGAACTTTTAGTCCCGCAATTGAAAAAGCGGCTGCTTTTATTGCAGAAGAGTTTAAGCAAACCGGGTTACAAACCTGGAAAAACAGTGGTACCTACTTGCAAGAATTTGTGATGGTGAAACCTAAGTTTATCAATGCTACCTGCAATTTCAACGGAGTGGCGGTAGATAGTAGAGACGTGATTGTAGTTACTTGTCAAGCGGATTTAAATATCAGTGAAACCAGTGGCTATGAAAAAGTAATGATTGCCAAAGGGGCCAACTTGTTTAGTGAAGCTAGTAAGTACGTGCAGTCTGGTAAGAATTATTTTGTAACCGTAGATACCAGTTTTGCCAAAACCTTTTCGCGTTTAACGGGTTTAAAAAGACAATTGTTCAAAGCCGATAATAGTGTTGTGTTTGTGTTAGCTGCTGAGCAACCCAAAACCTTTACCGTTAGTTCTAAACACGAATTTACCGAGCAAAAATTGGCCAATGTGATTGGTGTCTTGCCAGGTAAAAGCAAGAAGAACGAATACGTGATTTTCTCTGGTCACTATGACCATTTAGGAATTGGGAAAGCAGTGAACAATGATTCCATCTACAATGGAGCTAATGATGACGCAGCTGGAACTACTGCTGTAATGATGTTGGCCAAATATTTTAAAGCCAAAAAAGACAATGAACGTACCTTGATTTTTGTGGCGTTTACCGCAGAAGAAGTGGGTGGATTTGGTGCCACTTATTGTTCTAGACAATTTAACCCCGATGATGTGAAAGCCATGTTTAATATTGAAATGATTGGTACTGAGAGCAAGTGGGGAACCAATTCTGCTTATATCACGGGTTATGAACAAACCGATATGGGGAAGATATTACAAGCCAATTTAGAAGGTACTGGTTTTACTTTTCATCCAGACCCTTATACCGATCAAAATCTGTTTTATCGTTCTGATAACGCCACTTTAGCTAGACTGGGTGTTCCTGCTCATACCATTTCTACTTCAAAAATGGATAGCGAACCCAATTACCACAAAGTGACCGATGAGATTGGTACATTAGATATGGAAAATATGGCTAGGATTATCAAATCCATCGCGCTTAGCTCTAAAGGCATTGTGAGTGGAAAAGATACCCCTTCTAGGGTCAATGTAGCGGGATTGAAATAAACACTACAACTCAAAAATAACTGGGCTCAGCAGGCAACTGCTGGGCTTTTTTGTGTCTATCAAATTTGGGATTAAGCAATTACTGGCACACTGTGAATAGCTGCGCTGATTTCTGCAATCAGGGTAGGGTCTTTTTCAATGGCATTGCCCACTACAATAATATCGGCGCCAGCCTTGCAGTTTAAATAGGCTTTTTCCGGAGTAGTAATGCCACCACCTACAATCAAGGGAACTTCAATATTCTTGGCCACTTTTTCAATCATGGCTTCTGTAATGGCTCTTTTGGCGCCACTTCCGGCGTCCATATAGATAAGTTTCATGCCCAACATTTCTCCAGCCATGGCCGTGCAAAGAGCAATTTCATTCTTGTCTGCAGGTATGGGTGAGGCATTGGAGATATAAGAAACTGTGGTAGGAGCTCCGCCATCTACCACCATATAACCGGTTGGCATGATTTCTAAGCCGCTTTTACGTACAAAGGGTGCACTAATTACGTGTTGTCCAATCAATAATTCAGGGTTTCTGCCAGAAATCAGGGACAAATACAGCAACGCGTCTGCGTATTTGCTGAGCTGTGAGGGGGATCCTGGAAATAGGATTACAGGAATGGAACAAGAGGCTTTAATCTGTTGGATACACTCGTCTAGATGGTTAGAAATGACCAAGCTGCCTCCTACAAAAAAGTAGTCCACTTTGGACGAAACCGCCAACTGTACCAACTCTTCTATCTTGGCTGCGTCTACTTTGTCAGGATCAACAAGCACGGCAAAAGACTTCTTACCCTGCTGTTTTTTCGCTACAAATTGTTGATAGATTGCCTGTTTCATGTAAGAATTGGAATGGTTCCTTTGCTACAAAAATGCAAAAAACTTTTTGTTTATGGTGTTTATTGTTCAACTGTTTCTCCAATTAGGGACAAATAGGGTGTTAATTTTAAGATATTCATCCATTAAGGCTGGATATCTGGAATTTGTATAAGGTTTTTGTATTTACGGATAATACTTGGTTCAACGCTTAATTTTTCCACAAATAATTGTGTACATCTGTGGACATTTCAGCAAAATCAACCCTGTTTTGAGGTTTGAGATAATTCACATTCCTTTTCCACAACCTGTTGATATTTACAAAATTGAAAATCGGTCTTTGAAGGATATTTTCGTCTACCGCTTAACAATTAGTTAACGGGGCTTATCAACAATTACCCAGAATAAAATAATACGCTCCGATTATGGCTACTCCTTCCAAGGCAAAAGGGTTACAGTTTACCCGCAGGTTCACCAAAGATGGTGTGACTCCCTATGATATGTTTGAATATGATTACCGCGATAGCGTGATCAAAAATCCAAACGGTGAAAAAGTATTTGAAATGAACAATGTGGAGGTACCAAAACAATGGAGCCAGATTGCCACCGATATCTTAGCACAAAAATATTTCCGCAAAGCGGGTGTACCACAAGCCGATGGTTCTTTGGGAAGGGAAACCAGCGTGAAACAAGTGGCACACCGTATGGCTAATTGCTGGCGCGTATGGGGTGAACGTTATGGGTATTTTGCTTCTGAAAAAGACGCACAAATTTTTTATGATGAGTTGGCTTATAGCATCTTAAATCAAGCATGCGTTCCAAACTCACCACAATGGTTTAATACTGGTTTGCACGAAAGCTATGGTATTACTGGTAAGCCTCAGGGTCACTACTATGTTGACGCCAAAGACGGCAAACTGAAAAAATCTTCTAATGCTTACGAGCGTCCTCAGCCACATGCCTGCTTTATCTTGAGCGTGAGCGATGATTTGGTAAATGATGGTGGTATCATGGACCTTTGGGTAAGAGAAGCCAGGATCTTCAAATATGGTTCTGGTGTTGGTACCAATTTCTCTCATATTCGTGGAGGTGGTGAAAAATTGAGCGGTGGTGGTACTTCTAGCGGATTGATGAGCTTCTTGAAAATTGGTGACCGTGCTGCTGGTGCTATTAAAAGTGGCGGTACTACCAGAAGGGCTGCTAAAATGGTTTGCTTAGACTTGGATCACCCAGAAATCATGGAATTCATCAACTGGAAAGTAGGTGAAGAAAAGAAAGTAGCTGCCTTGGTTGCTGCTGGATATGACAATAGTTATGAAGGTGAAGCTTATATGACTGTTGCTGGACAAAACAGCAATAACTCTATTCGTATCCCTAACGAATTCTTCAAAGTATTGGAAGAAGGCGGAGACTGGGAACTAAAAGCACGTACCGATGGTCGTGTGATGAAAAAAATTCCTGCTAAGGATGTTTGGGATCAAATTGCTTATGCAGCTTGGAGTTGCGCTGATCCTGGTACTCAGTATGATACCACCATCAACGAATGGCATACCTGCCCTCAAGGTGGTCGCATCAACGCTTCTAACCCTTGCTCTGAGTACATGTTCTTAGACAATACGGCTTGTAACCTGGCTTCTGCCAACCTGATGAAGTTCTTTGATACCAGCAACAATAAATTTGATGTTGAAGGATTTGAATACACTTGCCGTTTGTGGACCACTGTATTGGAAATCTCTGTATTGATGGCGCAGTTCCCTTCTAAAGAAGTAGCTGAATTGTCTTACGATTACCGCACATTGGGTCTTGGTTTTGCCAACTTGGGTACGATGCTCATGGTTAGTGGTATTCCTTATGATAGTGAAGAAGCTCGCGGTATTGCCGGTGCCATTACAGCTATCATGACTGGTATTGCCTATAAAACATCTGCAGAGATGGCAGCCTTCTTAGGCGCTTTCCCTAGATACAAAGAAAATGAGACCGATATGCTTCGCGTTATGCGCAACCACCGTGCTGCTGCATACGATGCTAATGAAGCTTATGAAGGATTAAGCGTGAAACCTGTAGGGATCAACGCTAAATACTGCCCAGATATCTTGTTAAAACACGCTACCAAAGCTTGGGACGATGCGGTTCAATTGGGTGAAAAATACGGCTATCGCAACGCGCAAACAACCGTGATTGCACCTACTGGAACCATTGGTCTGGTAATGGATTGCGATACAACTGGTGTTGAACCTGATTTTGCCTTGGTGAAATTCAAAAAATTATCTGGTGGTGGATATTTCAAAATCATCAACCAATCTGTTCCTGCAGCATTGAAGAATTTGGGTTATAGCCCTGCAGAAGCATTGGCTATTGAGCAATACGCGGTGGGTGCTGCTAGCTTTGAAAAGTCTCCGTTTATCAATAACAAGACTTTGGCTGAAAAAGGATTTACACAAGAAGAAATTGAAAAACTGAATGGCGCTGCCCGTTCTGCCTTTGAAATAGGATTCATCTTTAACCGTTTTACCTTGGGTGATGCTTGTATGCAACGCCTTGGATTTACTGAAGCGGAATACAGTGACTGGAGCTTTAATTTGCTTGAAGCAGTTGGCTTTACAGAAGATGAGATTGATGCAGCAAATGATTATATCTGCGGTACCATGACCATTGAAGGAGCGCCTTTGTTAAAACCAGAACACTTGCCAGTATTTGACTGCGCTAACAAGTGTGGTAAAAAAGGTGAGCGTTATATTCATGCACATGGCCACATTAAAATGATGGCTGCTTGTCAACCATTCTTGAGCGGTGCTATTTCTAAAACCATCAACCTTCCAAACGAAGCCAAGGTAGAAGAGATTGCTGAATGCTATCACTTGAGTTGGAGCTTGGGTCTTAAAGCCAATGCGTTGTATCGCGATGGTTCTAAACTAAGCCAGCCTTTGAGCAACAAATCTGACAAGAAGAAAAAATCTGAAGAAGCTGCTGAAGAACTGGTTGCAGAAGAAACAGCCGCACCAGAAAGCAATATTGTAGACTTAGGCAAATTAACCGTTGAAGAATTATTAGAAGAAGTAACCAAGCGTATGCAGGCATCTTCTGATACCCAACTCAAACGCGCATTGTCTAAAATTGTAGAAAGAAAATCACTTCCAGCAAAACGTAGAGGATTTACCCAAAAAGCCAAGATCAACGGACAAGTATTGTTCTTGCGCACCGGTGAATACCAAGATGGAACATTGGGAGAAATATTTATAGACTTGGCCAAAGAGGGTTCTACCCTTAGAAGCTTGATGAACTGTTTTGCTATTGCCATTTCTGTTGGCTTGCAATACGGTGTGCCACTGGATGAATTTGTAGAGAAATTTGTCTTTACCAAATTTGAACCAGCTGGTATGGTGGATCATCCAAATATCAAGACCACTACATCCTTAGTTGACTTTGTATTCCGCGCTCTGGCTTATGAATATCTAGACCGTACCGATTTGGTACACGTGTTAGATAAACCATCGGTTGGCAATACCGGTGAAGAGGAGGGAGAATCCCTCTTTGTGGGAAAGCCTGAGTTGAGCAGTATTCGTGTAACAGCGCCCGCCGCTGCTAGCACCACTGCTCCGGTTGCACAGAAAGTAGAAAAAGTGGCTGTTAAAGCTGAGTATGGAATGGACGCTGTAAACCAAGCGGCTAAAAACATGCAGAGCGATGCCCCTTCTTGTAACACTTGTGGACATATCACCATCCGCAGCGGTACTTGCTACAAATGCCTAAACTGTGGCAATAGCATGGGATGCAGCTAAAATTAAGTGAAGAGATAAAAGATAAAAGTGAAGAGAGGTGGGGTAAGTGAGAAATGAGAAGTGAGAAGTGACCCACCCCGCCCTGCGGGCACCCCTCCCACAAGTGGTAGGGGAATTTAGAGGAGTGAGGGAAGAATGCAGTGCAACATAGGGTTTTAGGCAGCAATGTCTTAGCCATAGCTTTAAACCGTACCTGGTTAAAGAACCGCCTCGATTAATCCCGGGGCGGTTTATTTTTCCCCAATCTTGAAGCATAATCTAATAGTATTAATCGTTCTTCACTTCTCACTTCTCACCTCTCACTTCTCACTTCTCATTTCTCATTTCTCATTTCTCATTTCTCATTTCTCACTTATTCCTTCTCACTTTTAAACCAATCATCGTCCATTCTTCACTCTTCGTTCTTCACTCTTCACTTTCTTCCCTCCTCTCTTCACTTTTATCTTTTATCTCTTCACTTATTTTCTTACATTCATCTTCTCTAACGAATACAAAACTCTAGTTGCATATGGGAGATCTTCAGATCAAGAAACAGCCAAAGAAATACGATGCTGTGATTGTAGGTTCTGGTGCCGGTGGTGGTATGGCGGCCTACACTTTGTCCAAAGCAGGTTTAAAAGTCTGCCTCATAGAAGCAGGCCCTAGTTATGATCCTGCCATCAATTCATCTCAATTAAAAAATCCATGGGAATCTCCCAGAAGAGGCGCTAGCACTAAGTTTAGACCCTTTGGTGATTTTGACGGATGTTATTGGGGGTGGGAAATTGATGGTGAACCCTATACCATGAAAGAAGGTTCCGCCAAATGGGATTGGTGGCGCGCCAGGATGATTGGCGGACGTACCAATCACTGGGGAAGAATCTCTTTGCGTTTTGGACCAAAGGATTTTAAACGTAGGTCTATTGATGGCCTGGGCGATGACTGGCCCATCAGTTATGACGATGTAAAACCTTATTACGATAAGATTGATAAACTCATTGGGGTTTTTGGTTCTGTAGAAGGATTGCCAAATGATCCAGATGGGATTTTCTTGCCTGCGCCCAAACCGCGTTTGCACGAGTTGATGATTAAAAAATCGGCCACTGGCATTGGTATTCCAGTCATCCCTTCTAGGTTATCTATCTTGACCAAGAAAATCAATGACGAGCGTGGTGCCTGCTTTTTCTGCGCGCAGTGCGGCAGAAGCTGTAAGGTCTATGGTGATTTTTCTTCTTCTTCAGTGCTCATTAAACCAGCCATCCTTACTGGAAATATTGATGTGATTACCAACGCCATGGCGCGTGAGGTTTTGACCAATGAAGAAGGTTTGGCGCATGGTGTTTCCTTTATAGACAAAACAGACAATCAGGAATACCAAGTATTTGGAAAAGTAGTGATCCTTGCTGCCAGTACCTGTGAAACCGCGCGTTTGTTGCTGAATTCAAAATCTACGCGTCATCCAAACGGACTAGCCAATGATAGCAATGTAGTGGGTAAATACCTACACGATTCTACCGGTGCTGCCATGGGTGGTGTATTGCCAACACTCTTTGGTAGAAAGCGTTATAACGAAGATGGGGTAGGTGGTATGCACGTGTATACCCCATGGTGGTTAGACAATAAGAAATTAGATTTCCCTCGCGGATACCATATTGAATACTGGGGTGGCATGGGTCAACCAGCTTATGGCTTTGGCATGGGCATTCAAGGTCAGAATGGTAAATTCCAAGTCAATGGTAAGACCAAAGAAGCCGGTGGTTATGGCGAGTCTTTAAAAGAAGACCAACGCTTTTTCTATGGTGCAGGTGTGGGTATGGCCGGACGTGGAGAAGCCGTTCCAAACATCAATAACTATTGCGAGATAGATCCTAAAGTGGTAGACAAATATGGTATTCCAGTACTACGTTTTCATACCAATCACTCTGACTATGAAATCAAGCAGGCCAAGCACATGAAAGAAACCTTCAAAGAAATCATGCACAATATGGGTGCCATTATTACTTGGGGTGCTGATGACAACGAGAAGAACAATTGGGGTCTCAACAATCCTGGTAATATTATTCACGAAGCTGGTACCGTTAGAATGGGTGCAGACCGCAAAACTTCTGCCCTAAACAAATGGAGCCAAGCGCATGATTGTAAAACCCTGTTCTGTGTAGATGGTAGTCAGTTTACTTCTCAAGCAGACAAGAATATTACCTGGACCATTTTGGCCCTTTCTATGCGTGCTTCTGAATACATCATTGACGAATTGAAAAAACAAAATCTGTAATCGCCCCAGGCGTAAATCAATATTATGGACAGAAGAAAATCAATCAAAGCCCTGCTGATAGGCTCCATGGCCACGGGTGTCTTGGTAGAATCCTGCAAAAACAGCGATAAAAAAGCCATTGCTGCTTCTCCTGATGCTGTCTTGGCAGATCGCATGCAGGAAGAGAAAGACAACCTGAAAAGACTTGAAGCCGAACCTAAATTCTTTACTGCAGAAGAATTGGCTACTGTCACTGTTTTGGGTGATATTATTATTCCAAAAGACAAAGTCAGTGGCTCTGCATCAGACGCCAAAGTACCTGAATTCCTAGAGTTCATCATGAAAGACATGCCGCACTACCAAGTGCCTGTTAGAGGTGGACTACGTTGGCTAGACTTGCAGTGTCTGAACCGTTTTGGAAATCCTTTTGTGAAGTGCACACCCAAGCAACAAATTGAACTCATAGACATGATTGCCTATCCTGAAAAAGCCAAACCAGAAATGGCGCAGGGTGTAGCTTTCTTTAATGAAATGCGTGACCTGGTTTGTACCGGTTTCTACACATCAGAAATTGGCGTAAAAGACATTGGCTATATGGGTAATGTGCCCAATATGTGGAACGGTGTTCCGGATGATGTACTCAAACAATATGGGTATGCGTATTCGGAGAGAGAGATGAAGGAATGTGCTAAGTACGATTAGAAGCTACCTAAAAATTTTACCTCTCTAATCTTATTTTTTAGATAAAAGATAATAGATAAAAGTGAAAAGAGGATTTTAAGTTTGAAAGATACAAGTGTATTAAAAAAGGGTGATAGCGAGTATACCTCACTTTCACCCTTTTCATTTTCCAACCTCTCTTCACTTTTATCTATTATCTATTCACTTCTTTTTCCTCACTACTCACTTCTCATTTCTCACTTCTCATTTCTCACTTCTCATTTAACTGACTCCAGCTCCAGAATTTATAGCATCTTCAGGATTCACAAAATGGAGTTTACCATTGGCGTCTTCTGCCATCAGGATCATTCCATTGCTTTCAATACCGCGCATTTTCCTTGGTGCTAGATTGCAAACTACAGTTACTTGTTTTCCAACAATTGCAGCTGGGTCAAAGTGAAGAGCTATGCCTGAAACAATGGTTCTGGTTTCAAAACCAAGGTCTACTTGTAACTTGAGCAATTTGTCTGCCTTCTCTACTTTTTCTGCACTAACAATGGTACCAACACGCAAATCTATTTTGGCAAAATCGTCAAAGACAATTTCTGGCTTCACTGGTGCAAATGCAGGTGCTGCTGCTGTTTCAGCCGCAGGTGCAGCTTGTTCTTGTTTAGAATTTTCCAAGGCCTTGTGTAATTTTTCTATTTGATAAGCTACTTCTGTGTCTTCAATTTTACGGAACAATAATTCTGGTGGTCTCAAATTATAACCCACACGCAAAAGATTTAATTGTCCAGCATTTTGCCATTCCAACATGCGGTCTACTACTTTGAGTAAGTAACAGATTTTCTTGGCAGTAAAGGGTAGGAATGGATTTACCAAGATGGCTAGGTTGGCGCAGATCTGTAAACAGATATGCATGGTATTGTCAATCACAGCTTGTGCTGCAGGCAATACCTGTCCGTTTTCATCCACCTGTTTGGCCAAGATCCATGGCTCTTTTTTCTGCATATATTGGTTACCAATTCTGGCCAAGTTGATCACTTCAAAAAGGGCTTCGCGGAATTTGTATCCTTCCAATAATGCCTCTACTCTTTCTTTTGCAGCAGCTATTTCTGCAATGGTATCCTTGTCTAATTGCTCAAACAATTCAGGATGCAATGGGGGCACTTTGCTCTTGCACAATTTGTGCATCAACACCAATGCGCGATTCACAAAATTCCCAAAAATATTCACCAACTCACTGTTGTTGGCGTCTTGAAAACCCTTCCAAGTAAACTCACTATCCTTGCTCTCTGGTGCAATCTGGGTTAGGTAATAACGCAACGCATCGGCCAGTTGTGGTCCTCCGTTTTCCTTGTTGATAAAATCATCAATATAATCCTGCATTTCTAGTTTCCAGTTTCTGCTGGTACTCATCTTATCACCTTCCAGATTCATGAATTCATTGGCGGGAACATTCTCAGGAAGAATATCGCCATGCAATTGCAACATCACTGGAAAAATAATGCAGTGAAAAACAATATTGTCCTTGCCAATAAAATGCACCAGTTTGGTGTCTTTGTCTTGCCAATAAGGTTTCCAATCTTTGTCATTATTCAATGCCCATTGTTTGGTAGCACTGATATAACCAATAGGTGCGTCAAACCAAACATAAAGTACTTTTCCTTCTGCGTCTTTGGCTGGAACTGAAATACCCCAATCCAAATCACGGGTTACCGCCCGGGCTTGCAAACCACCATCAATCCAACTCTTGCACTGTCCTACAACAGAAGCACGCCAGTCTTGAGCGTGGTCTTTTAATATCCAGTTGCGTAAAAACGCTTCGTGACGGTCTAATGGCAGGTACCAGTGTTTGGTGGCTTTTTTAATGGGTTTGTTTCCGCTCAAAGTGCTCACTGGATTAATGAGCTCATCTGGACTAAGACTCTTGCCACAGCGCTCGCATTGGTCGCCATAAGCGCTTTCAAAAGCACAGTTGGGGCATGTACCCTTAATGTAACGGTCTGCCAAAAAACTATTGGCGGCTTCGTCAAAGTATTGCTCACTTTCCTTGATCTCCAAATCTCCTTTTTCATTCAACACGCGAAAGAATTCCTGCGCGGTTTCATGATGCAAGGGAGAACTAGTTCTATGGTAAATATCAAACTCAATGCCCAGGTCTTTAAAGTTCTGGGCAATAATGGGATGGTATTTGTCAATAATGGCTTGTGCAGTGGTGCCTTCCTTAGTGGCTTGTATGGGAATGGCTGTTCCGTGTTCATCGCTACCGCACACAAATACTACGTCTCTTTTCTGAGCTTTTAAATAACGCACATAGGTATCCGCAGGCAGGTAGGCGCCGGCCAAGTGTCCAATATGTTTGAGCCCATTGGCATAGGGAAGGGCTGCTGTAATCAAATATCTTTTGGGCTGGTTCATCTTAATCCAAACTGTTTTAAAGAAGGGCAAAACTAAGCAATCCGCGGCTAAGGGGCAATTTATACCCGTTTTGGGCTTTGAATCCATCTGTCTTACATTCGTAACATGATCAAGATTCCTCCTTATCTGAAAAAAGGCGATACGGTTGCTATTGTCTGTCCTGCGGGCTTTCTAAGCCTTGAAAAAGCCCAAACCTGTATTAATACCCTAGTAGCTTGGGGCTTTCAAGTAAAGCTGGGTAAAACCTTGGGAGGGGTACAACAAAACTATTTTTCTGGTTCTGACGCGGAGCGATTGACAGATTTACAAACCATGATGGATGACACCCAAGTCAAAGCCATTTTATGTGGTAGGGGTGGATATGGCGTGAGCCGGATCATTGACGGATTAGACTTTAAACAGTTTAAAAAACATCCCAAATGGATCATTGGTTTTTCTGATATCACGGTTCTGCACGCACACTTAAATAGTGTAGTTAAAACAGCTTCTATTCATGCACCCATGGCAGGTGCATTTAATGATGGGGGAGCCGAGAATGAGTGGGTGCAATCTTTGCGCAAAGCCATCAAAGGTCAGTTGACCAATTATAGTTGCCCAACTCATCCATTTAATAAATTGGGTAAAGCCAATGGCGATATCATAGGAGGAAATCTTTCCTTATTGGTGCACTTGATTGGAACAGCATCTTCCATCAAAACCAAGGGCAAAATTTTATTCATAGAAGATATTGGCGAGCACGTATACCAAGTAGACCGCATGATGGTACAATTAAAGCGAGCCGGTCTTTTAAATGGTTTGGCTGGTTTAATCATTGGTGGATTTACCGATATGGAAGACACTACCGTGCCCTTTGGAAAAACAGTACAGCAATGTATTGCAGAACATTTGGAAGAATATGATTATCCTGTTTGTTTTGACTTTCCTGTAAGTCATGCAAAAGAAAATTATGCCATCAAAATTGGATTGCCCCATCAATTGCAGGTAAGCAAAAACAAAACCAGTTTAAAAGAATTGGCTTAACGTGGCAAGGATTTTCTAAGCTGTCTAAGCCAGTTTCCATAAAAAATATTTTCCAAATCTGTTTGAGAATAACCACGTTGTAGTAACATGTTTTCTAATAGCTGCAAGTCTGCAATGGTATCAATATCATAGGGGCATTGTTCCTTGCCATAAGCCCCGTCCAGATCAGTGCCAATGCCCACGTGAAGCGTGTTTCCGGCTAATTGGCAAATATGGTCTAAGTGGTCCATCATCACAGACAAACTACAGTTCATAGAATCAGGCGTTGATATTCCGCGTTGCCAATTTGGCACCATCATCCAAGCATCCAATGCCCCACCAATCACCGCATCTTTTTGAATCAAGGCCTTGATCATCTCATCACTAAATTGTCTGTTATGGTTTACCAGTGCACGGCAATTATTATGCGATGCCCAAATGGTTCCATCATAAATTTCCATGGCATCCCAAAATGCTTCATCACATAAATGCGTTGCGTCTAAAATCATGTTTAGCCCAAGCATTTCTTTGAGTAGGTTTCTACCCATCTCATTCAAATGCCCAGAAGCATCGGTACCATTGGCATACCTGCCAGGGCCATAATGTCCAGGTCCTACGGCACGCAAGCCATACCCATAAGCTATATGCAAATGATCCAGTGTGATGAGTGAATCGGCCCCTTCTAAACTTAATACATAACCTATGGCTTTGTCTTGGTTGTTGGTATCTTGGTTCCAATAAGATAAGTGGTCCTCTAATCCTTGCTGGTCCTTGATCTGGCGCATTTCACCAGCGGCTTCCATGGCAAGGTACCAGGCCAACTGCCCTTGGGTTTGTGCCCATGCTTGTTCGGGTGAATGCCAACCTTTAAGCTTGCTTCCGGGTCCTACATATCTGGCAATTTGTGTGGCAACTACTAATCCAATATTGCCTTGGCGAAGTGCTGGTAGTGATACGGTTCCCTTAGCCCTATCTGGTTTGTCTGTCATGCCTGTTTCGGATACGCGTATCTCTTGCACGCTCAAGCGCAGGTTCCTATTCCATTCCATGGCATTCATGGCCAAATCCAAATGAGCGTCTATCAAAAACATTAGAAATTGATTTTTCTATTTCTAGCAATCACCTGCCATTGCTGGGTGTTTTCATGGTGTTGAATCACTTGTGCTTCTGCAAACAAAGCCACGGTTGGACAAATATGTACAGGTACCCCATACCATAAATCTCCCACGGCATATTGACTACTATCTGCCACCTGCACCACCATATGTTCCTCGCTCTGCGAAACTGGAACAGCTTCTGGCGCATTTAAAAAATGTACGCGAGGCAAAGGATTTTCTGCAGCAATGGCTTTGTGTCCAAGGTCTAGGCAAAGCCTATTTTCTTCCATGATAGAAATAATACTGGTAGCCACCAATGCCGCGTATTCAAAGGGTTCATCGGGTACAATATGTTTGTAACCCCAGTCCCAAAATACAAATGTGCCTGGGCTGAATTCTACCCCCTTTCTATGGGTATGGGTAGGAAAACTGGGAGAACCACCTGCTACCATTTTTAACTGTTGTCCTGTTGTTTCATGAATGGCTGTATGCAATGTGATGGCTCTTTCAAAAGCTTCATTGCTTTTTTGTTTTCTAACAGTTAAATCTGTATCGCGTAAGTGACCATCATAGATATGTAAGCCAACAATTTGGATCCCATTTAATGATGCGCAGGCTTGATACAAATCCAAACCTTTTTCTGGAATAATCCCAGATCTATTCATACCCACATTCAAGTCAATATAGAGGTCTAAGGATTTGCCTGCTGCAGCAAAGGTTTTAGCAAGAATGGTAGCCGTATGTAAATTGTCTACCAGGGTTGCAAAATGCGTATTGGGATAATGTTCCACCAAAGCCAATAAACGCTGTGCTTTTGGGCCAGTTAATTGGTGCGCAATCAGCACATCCGGCGCTTTAACCATACCCAACATTTCAGCTTCAGCAATGGTAGCGCATTTAAATTTGCGGATGCCCTCGTCTAAGAGCATCTGGCAAACTTCTTTCATTTTATTGGTCTTAACATGGGGGCGTAAATTGGCTGAATTACCCGCCATCAATTTTGCTTGTCTAATATTTTCTCTCACCCTATCTGGATACACCAATAGTGCAGGGGTGTCTAAAGCTTCCGGATTTTTTACTTCATACCATTTCATCTACTACTTATTTTAATCAATCAATTTCTGCTAATTCAAATAGGGCTTCAATCTCAACAGGAATATTGTCTGGTAAGGATCCCATGCCTACAGCACTTCTTACACCAATGCCATTGTCTGTTCCCCATACTTTGGCAAATAATTCGGAGCATCCATTAATGATGCCTGGATGTTTTTCAAAATCCGCTGTGCAATTCACCATCCCCAATACTTTGATCACACGCTTGATCCTATTGAGTGAACCCAAGTTAGCTTTGATGGTGGCTAGTATGGCTAAGCCAACTTGTTGGGCCGCAGCTTTTCCTTCATCTGGTGTTAGGGTTTCTCCAATGCGGCCAATGATGAGTGTTCCATCATTTTTAACCGTGCCATGACCAGAAACATAACAATGTCTTCCGTCTATTAACAAGGGTTTGTACACGCCCAATGGTTTGGGTGCAGGTGGCAGGGTCAAGCCCAGTGCCGCAAAATTTTCTTCAGCTGTCATAACGCTATATTAGATAAAATAATTGATGATCAATACGCCAATCAATCCGGCCACGGATACAATGGTTTCCATGATGCTCCATGTTCGGATAGTGTCTTTGACTGAGAGGTTAAAATATTCTTTGAACATCCAGAATCCTGGATCATTAACATGTGAAAACATGAGTGAGCCTGCACCAGTTGCTAAAACCATTAAAGAAGGGTTCACACCAGTAGTTACTATTAAAGGTGCTACAATACCAGCAGTGGTCAAACCCGCTACAGTAGCGGATCCTACGCTAACACGAATAATGGCACTAATGCCCCAGGCCAATAAGAGTGGATGAATGGAAAGCCCTACCAATGGCTGTACTAAGTCATTGCTAATGCCCGTATCCATCAGTACTTGTTTGAGTGCCCCTGCCCCTCCAATAATGAGTAAGATGCTGGATATATCTTTAACCGCATCGCCCATGGGCCCCATCATAGCTGCAATGGTTTTGCCCTGTTTGATTCCCAATGTATAGAGTGCCATTAATAGACTAATCAACATGGCAATACTAGGGTCTCCTAGGGTATGCACCATGCTGGTAAATGCATTGTTTGTGGGCATCCAAATTTTTACAAGAGTATCTAGTCCAATGAGAAGCACGGGTAAAAATGCCGCCATCATAGAAGCAAATAATCCGGGTAATTGGTCATCAGGTATTTCTTTATTTGAAAATATGGCCAAGGGTGCATTGGTATATTTTTTCAAGGTCACTGAAAAAATGGGACCAGCAATAATGATAGCAGGAATGGCAATAATGATGCCATAGAATAGTGTGGTGCCAAGGTCTGCGTGAAATTGTTCAGACAATGCCACAGGCGATGGATGAGGAGGTAAATAACCATGCGTTACAGAGAGCGCTGCCAAAGTAGGAAGCCCTAAATAAACAGCTGGCAATTTATATTTAGCCGCAATGCCAATCACTAGGGGAACCAATAACACAAATCCAACGCCATAAAATAATGGGATACCCACTATAAAAGCGGTGAGTACCAAGGCCCATTGTATGCGCTTTGTTCCAAATGCTTGAATCAATGCCTGTGCAATTTTATTGGCGGCACCACTATCAGCCACCAATTTACCCAACATGGCTCCTAAAATCAAGATGACCAAGAGTGAACCCATAACGTCTCCAATCCCTTTTTGAATAGAAGCTATGAGTTTGCCTGCTTCCATGGATTTGCCCAACCCAGTAACAATACAGACCATTAAAAAAGCTAAGAAGGGATGCAGTTTTACTACCGTAATCAGCAAGATTAATGCAGCAACAGCAAAGACCAGCAAGAGTATAGACATGGCAGCAGCTTTGTTTAAAGTTAAACTAATTTGGGAGCTGACAAAATCTCTAGACGGGTAATTTGATGGCTATTTATGGTCTTTGTAAAAGGCTGTCTAAAGTCTTTTGCATCTTTGGAAAATCATTCAGATTATGGTGGGTGCCTTTTTCCAAAATCATAAATTGGTCAGTAGGTTTTAAAAGCTTTTTGAGTTTTTCTGCATTGCTTAAAGGAATCAATGCATCATCGGTTCCATGGAAAATACAAATAGGTGCTGTTACTTTTGGTAAGTATTGATTTGTATGTAATTTGTATTTCAACATGCTTTCAACTGGATAAATAAACGCGTAGTGTCTCACTAATGATACCATACTATTATATGGTGTTTCTAAAATCAGTTGTTTGCAATCCCTAATGCTGGCCAACTGTGCTGCAATACCTGTACCCAGTGACTTTCCGTAGAGTATAATTTGCAGTGGTTGGTAACGAACCCTGGCTAATTTATACAATTGCAAAGCCATTTCTTGCAGATTGGCTTCTGATAATGTGCCTGTTGATTTACCAAATTTGGGATAATCAATCATCCAAACCTCATAGCCATTGCGGGTAAAATTTTTGGCAAATTTGGCATACCTAATAATATTCCCCTTATTGCCATGAAAATATAATACTACTCCTTTAGTAACAGCGTCTGTTGTTTTAAACTGCACCAAATTATAGTTAGTGGTTTCGTCTAACCTCAAATTGGTTTCTACAAAGGGCTCCTTAAAATCAAAAGCTTGGCCAACTGGAATATTCCAAGGATGAAAAATGATTTTTTCCTGTAGATAATAAAAAGCAATTCCTACAATGGCATAAATGACCACTATGATTTTGAGCCAACGAAATTGTTTTTTGTTTAAGCCTTTCATGCGGCGAAAATACGCTCTGTAGGGCAATCCTATTTAATATTTGAGAATGTCTCTGATAAAATTATGGTACTCGTCATAAGTGGGTAGGTTATTATGCCCCCCTCCATGAATGCGAATCAGGGTAATCTTATGCGGATTAATGGCTTGTAATTTTTCACTTTGGGTAATTGGAATCAGCCAGTCCTTGGTGCCATGAATAATATAGGTATGACAGTTTACCTTTCTAATCCATTGGTCAGTTCTTAGCTTGTAACGCAACCACCACTTGTGGGGTAGAAAGGGAATGAATCGCTCCGCTACTTTGATAAAACTATAATAGGGTGCATCTAGGATCAAATACCTAGGTGAATTGTCTGCTGCAATCTTTGTTGCAAAACCACTGCCCATGCTCCTGCCATAGACCAAGAGATGGTGTTCTGGGCATTGCTTTAACAATTGTTCATAGACAAATTGCATATCGGCCAGCATGTCTTTTTCTCCACGCTTTCCCGTACTCTTGCCAAAGCCACGATAATCAACCAATACTACGTCATAGCCAAATCGGTAAAAGTCTCTGGCGTATTTGGCCCATCCCTTAATACTTCTAGAATTGCCATGAAAATAGAGAATCAGTCCCTTGGGTTCTTTGCAGTAAAAATGTAGTCCATTGATGCTCACGCCTGGGGCTACATTAAAAAACAATTCCTCAAAAGGCGCGTCATACTTGTATTCAAAGTCTTGGGGTAGCTTCTCTGGTTTAAAGATAAAGCGCTCCTGCACCAAATAGGCAAAGAGGAGAATGCCCCCGTAAATCAGGATGATATATAACAGTGTTACTGACAAGCACCGTTAAGATACAAAAAATTGAGAACCCTACTCGTATTCGCTAGAATCGTGGTAAACCCTTTTCAAGTTTAGTTTGGAAACTGGTGCAACAATCAATGGGAATTTCTCTACCGATACATTGCTGGGATCCAATCCAAAACCGCGTTCCTCGCCCAAGCTAATTTCTTTGAGCCAGAAATAAAGCTTCATCACTATTCGCTCAAAAATAGGGAGTTCATTGTCTTGGCTTAGGTATTTTTCCAACACAATAAATTGGAAATCGCCCACCACATTGTTTCTTTCCAAACTCTCGTAACGGCTGGTGATATTCACTTCTTTGTTATTCACCAATTCCTCTACTACTTTACGGAACATAAGGTTAATCTTCTGTTCCATACGGAAGCCCAGTCTGAATTCTACGCGGATAATATCATTGGGAATAATATGTTCTACTGAGTACTCGCAGGTATAGGGGTCATCCAATACGTCTACGTGTACAAACCAATAAATATCGGCCCTTTTGGGCTTTTTATTCATGATACTATAAATGATTTTATGCTCAATTTCCTTAGGATTATTGGCACTAGTCATATAGATCAAGTGGGTAGAATATTTGGGAATGGTCTTGTCATTGCTCAATTCCTGAATCATGGGTATATAGTGTTCCATGCGCACAAATTCTACATACCTATTTTTGATTTTGCGGCTTCTATACCAAACATACATGACTGCAAATAAACCTCCACCCACAATCAGGGTTACATAACCACCGTGCATGAATTTCTCTAGGTTGGCAATTAAGAAGGATGCTTCAATGGCAAAATAAACAGCCAAATACAGGTAGATCCATAATGGGAATACGCGCTTGCTAACCAAGAAATTGGCAAACAAAATACTGGTACTAATCATACACATGGTAATGGCCAAACCATAAGCCGCACCCATATTGGCAGACTTTTGGAAATAGAGAACCACACCAATACAACCTACAAATAACAACAAACTGATTCCAGGAATATACAATTGTCCTTTTTCTTCAGTTGGATATTGAATCTTCATCTTGGGCCAGAGATTCAATCTCATGGCTTCACTGATTAAAGTGAAAGAACCTGAGATCAAAGCCTGTGAGGCAATAATGGCGGCAACAGTAGAGATCACAATGCCGGGTAGTTTAAACCACTGTGGCATCACAGAAATAAAGGGATTAAATCCATCGGCCATTACTTGGGCTGGAATGATTTGATCATGGTGATTGGCCAATAACCATGCACCTTGTCCTAAGTAGTTTAAGATCAAACAGATTTTTACAAAGATCCAAGAATACCTGATATTGGCGCGTCCACAATGCCCCAGATCACTGTACAGGGCTTCTGCTCCTGTTGTACAAAGAAAAACAGCACCCAATAGCCAGAATCCTTTGGGATATCGCGTTAGCAATTCAATGGCATAATGTGGACTCAAACATTTTAAAATAGAGATATCGTCTGAGAGATGAATAATACCAAGAATGGCCAACATACCAAACCAGATAGCCATAATGGGACCAAATAATTTGCCAATAGATGCCGTGCCAAATTGTTGAACAAAGAATAACAGAGAGATAATTCCTATCACTATTGCAACAATCGTTGTCTGTGTAATATTGTGAAGTGCGGGCAATTGCCTCAAACCTTCAATGGCAGAAGTAACAGTAATGGGAGGGGTGATAATGCCATCGGCCAGCAAAGCTGCGCCACCAATCATGGCTGGCAAGACCAACCATTTTTTTCTTCTTCTAACCAATGCAAATAAAGAGAAAATGCCACCCTCACCACGGTTATCTGCTTTAAGCGTCAGAATCACGTATTTCACAGTTGTTTGAAGGGTCAGGGTCCAAATGATACAGGACAAAGAACCAAGAATAAGTTCGTCAGAGATGACTCTGCCTGTAATAATTTCGTTTAAAACGTATAGGGGAGAAGTTCCAATATCTCCGTAAATGATACCCAACGCAATGATTAAACCTGCGCTGGTAACCTTATTAAATTGCTTGCTCACGATGCTGGGTTGGTTCTTAAATGGCTATTATTTTCCAAATGTAGCCGTAAAATCAATCAAGTGCGGTAAAATTGAGCTTAAAGAATGGCAATCTTTCACCTTTTATTTACATCTATTAAAAACCTAGTTAGCGTACATTTGAATAAAATCACCTAATTGATGCAAAAGTCAATAGCCATATGGGTACTTAGCCTTTTTCTGGGCATTTCTGGTATTTGGGGCCAACGGGTCATCTATTCAGAGCCAGATAGGGACGATTCCCGAACCTTAAATTTTGAAATTGTGGGCAAAATGAGCGGGAATGTGCTCATTTACAAAAATTACCGTGACCTGCACTATATGACGGTCTATGATGCAGACATGAAAATGACGGAAAAGAACCGTTTGGACTTTATGCCCGAAAAAGTAGTGGATGTAGAATTGGTGCAATACCCAGACTTTATTTATCTCTTTTACCAGTTTCAGAAAAAAAGTATTCAATATGCAATGGCGGTAAAATTAGACGCCCATGGTAAAAAAATGGCCGAACCTGTGGTGCTAGATACCACCAATATGGCTGGTAGCAATAGCAATAAGGTCTATACTTTTTTAACAAGTGAAAACAAGCAGCAGGTATTGGTTTTTAAAATATCTACCAAGAATGACAAAGTTCATTTGCTCACCAGTTTGTTGTATAACAAAGAACTGGTCTTGCAAAAAAGGTCCTTGATAAGGGTGGCCATGCCAGAGAAAAATGACTTTCTTACTGAGTTTGCTTTAGACAATGAAGGGGACCTAGTTTGTATTCGCGGATCAGGAACAGCGCAAAATGATAATATCAATAAAATTTCTTTGATTACCAAGGCTGCTAACGCCGATAGTATTGTGGTGCGCAACCTAAAATTAACCAGTATTTACTTAGATGATATTCGAGTAAAAGTTGATAATGTAAACAAACATTATTTGGTTACTTCTTTTTATAGCAAACTCCGCAGGGGAAATATAGATGGATTGTATTATTCTGTTTGGGACAAATTCCAAGACAAGGAATTGGCAACCATGAATACTATTTTTTCACCTGATTTTAGAGCAGACGCAAAGATGGAAGGCAATCAGAAAGAGGCTTTCAATGATTTCTTTCTTAAGAATATTGTACTCAAAAAAGACGGTGGATTTTTTATTGCCGCAGAATCGGCTTACAGTACCAGCAGGGGAAATGCTTTGAACAGATGGGATTATTTGTATGGTTCTCCTTACTATTCTTCTTTCTATTCACCCGTGGATTATTACTCCTATTATTCGCCCTTGGGTTATTATCCTTGGAGCAGGTATAGTATGATGAACACCAATTCGGTTACCCGATATTTTGCAGATAATGTGGTCCTGCTTTCCTTTGATAAAATGGGAAAAATGGAATGGAGCAATGTGATTAGAAAGTCTCAGTTTGATGACAATTCTGATAATTTTATTGGGTACGGTATTTTGAATACTGGAGACAAAGCCCATTTCTTATTTAATATTCAAGACAAAAGAGACATGACATTGTCTGATCAAAGTCTGTATCCCGATGGTCAAATAGACCGCAATCCTACTTTTAAAAATTTGGGTCGCGGTTATGATTTTATGCCTAGGTATGGCAAACAGGTAGGTGCTAGACAGATGATTATTCCTTGCCAATTCAGGGGATCTACTTGTTTTGCAAAAATTGAATTCAATTAATAGCCGTGGTATTTCTTTTTAGAGACAAATCAATCGTTAATATCTTTTTCCTGATACTGCTTGCCATTGGCGTGCATATCCACTTTTTCTTAGCAGAGCCGGTTTTGATCTTGGGTAAGGACGATGGACTTTTTTCCCTTTTTTTAAATAAATACTTAACTGGTATTCCTTCCACGTTTTTGTTCATTGCTTATGAGTTGGTGATTTTAATACAGGCTATTCGGTTAAATATGGTTTTGACTGATTTTAGAATGTTTCAGTCTACCAACTACACCACGGCCATGACCTATGTCTTGCTCACGGGATTAATTGCTTCTTGGTCTGGTATTTCTGCCGCTTTGCTTAGTAATTCACTGGTGCTATGGCTCTTTATTTTGTTGACTAGGTTGTACAATAACCAATCTCCCAGAACCCTTTTATTCAATATTGGGATGTTGGTGAGTATTACCATCATGACCTATCATCCAACAGCTATCTTAATCTTGGTAGTCTTATTTGCCCTAGCGGTGGTGAGACCTTTTAGAATTGCAGAATGGTTGGTGCTCTTGATGGGGATTATGCTGCCCTATTATTTTTTGGTTTCTTGGTTGTTTTTGAATAACCAATTAGCCGCATTAACCAGCTATTTACCAGGGTTGCGCTTTCAATTACCCCTGCAACACCCTGATCCTTGGTTATTGGCTAGCATTGCATATTTGGTGCTGGCCCTATTTGCAGGTATGTTTTTCTGGCAGAAATACAATAACAGAATGGTGATTCAAATTAGGAAAAACTGGTCTGTAATGCTGGTATTATTGTTCTCCCTTCTGCCCATTCCCTTTGTGTTTTCGGGAGCAGGCTTAGATTCGGGCATTTTAATTCTGATTCCCTTGTCCGCATTTGTGGCCAATGCTTTTGGATACCCCAAAAAACTCGTGATTCCCAATTTGTTATTCTGGATTGCCATTGTTTTGATTGTACATAATAACTGGGAACTCATCAAAAAATAGCTTTGGCTTAAGTTTTCAAGCTTTACCTTCGTGGCAATAAGCGGTCAATTAATTAAA
The DNA here is from genome assembly GCA_943372225.1 of Chitinophaga pinensis. Taxonomy (GTDB): domain Bacteria; phylum Bacteroidota; class Bacteroidia; order Chitinophagales; family Chitinophagaceae; genus Sediminibacterium; species Sediminibacterium pinensis_L. Next base: position 229,119 of record CALRXV020000006.1, read on the forward strand.
GTAAAAATTATTTGAATATGAAATTTGGAGTGGTAGTCTTCCCTGGTTCCAACTGTGATAGGGATATGCAAGATTCTTTGCAGCAAGATTTGGGTAAAGAAGTGATTATGCTCTGGCACAAAGATCAGGACCTAAGCATGTTTACTACCGATGATTGCATTATTCTGCCAGGTGGTTTCTCCTATGGTGATTACTTGCGTTGTGGCGCCATTGCCAGATTTAGTCCTATGATGAAAAGTGTGATTGAATTTGCCAATAAAGGTGGAAAAGTGTTAGGTGTTTGCAATGGCTTTCAAATTTTATGCGAAAGCGGTTTGTTACCAGGTGTTTTATTACAAAATGCCAACCAGCAATTTATTTGTAAAAATGTATTTATCAAGAATGAATCTGGAAAGGCTTTAAAAATTCCGATTGCTCATGGTGAAGGACGTTTTCATGCTGATGAAGCTACCTTGAATGAATTGGAAGCCAATGGTCAGGTGATTTTCCGTTATTGCAATGAGCAAGGGGAATTAGAAGCATCTGCTAATCCAAACGGGGCCATTAGAAATATTGCGGGTATTAGCAATAAGACCAAAAACGTATTTGGTATGATGCCACACCCTGAACGTGCTACATCCACTGCATTGGGAAATCTTGACGGTAAAAAAGTGTTTGAATTGTTGGGATTGAACTAATACAGCAGAGACTTGTTTATTCAAATAGAAATAGCAACAATGAAAAAAAATATACTGGTTTTAGTTTTGGTTATGATGGGGTTTGTTGCAACTGCGCAAATCAAAGACCCCGTTTTATGGAAATTTGAAACTGTTAAAAAAGGAGTTGATAAATACCAATTGGTGATCACAGCAACCATTGCACAACCTTGGCATTTGTATTCACAAAATGTTGGACCTGGCGGTCCCATCCCAACCAAGATAGAGCTAAACAAGAATCCCTTGGTAACAGTGGTTGGCAAACCAAAAGAAAATGGCAAGCTTCAGAAAATTCATGACAATATGTTTAAAATGGACGTATTGTTTTATTCCAATGAAGTAAGTTTTATCCAAGACCTAAGCGTAAAAGCAGGTGTAAAAACCAATATTACAGGAGTAGTAAAATACATGGTTTGTGATGACAATGAATGCCTACCTCCTTCAAAAAAAACATTCGATATTAAGTTGCAATAAAATTAGGGCATGAAAAAATCAGTATTAACACTGTTTGTTTTTTCAGCACTGCTGATCTCTTTTCAAACAATTGCACAGGACAAACAACCTGTGCAATTTGATTTTAAGGCATTGCGAATAAATGACAGTTTGGCTAAGTTGGTGGTTAAGGCCAAATTAGACAAGGGCGTAGCATTGTTTTCAGTAAAACAGCGTGGCGCGGATGATCCCTTTGTGTCTAGTTTGCACTTAGATACTGCTGCTAATTTTTTGTTACATGCAACTGATACCAGTACTGAAATTGGCAACCTTCAATTGGTGAAAGAAGCGCCAGGAGCGGCTGCTAGCTATAGGTTGTTTGCAGACTCGGTTAGTTTTGAATATCTGTTACACACCAAAAATACAGACAGTCTGGTCTTTAAAGGAAGTTTTGCTTGGCTAGCTAAAAAAGAGGCAGAATTCCCTAGTGGAGAAGCAAACTTTACACTTAAGATTCCTGCTGCAGGTAGCGTATCGGCCTTGGCCCCAGATGCCAAATCGGAAGATTCACTTTGGAGTATTTTCTTGATCTGTTTGGGAACTGGTTTGTTGGCTGTGATTACGCCTTGTGTGTTTCCCTTGATTCCTGTTACTGTGAGTTTCTTCTTAAAGAGGAGCAAGTCAAGAGCAGAAGGAATTAGAAATGCGGTTTGGTATTCCATTTCCATCATTGCTATTTATACCATTCCTACTTTAATACTTACACTGGTATTTGGTGGAAAAATACTCTATACCATTTCTACCAGTGCCGTTTCTAATCTTGTATTCTTTGCCATCTTTTTGGTATTTGCCATTTCTTTCTTTGGGGCTTTTGAATTAACACTTCCCAATAGTTGGGCCAATAAGGCCGATGAAAAAGCAGGTAAGGGAGGTTTAATGGGGATCTTTTTTATGGCATTGACCCTAGTCATTGTTTCCTTCTCCTGCACAGGTCCTTTGGTGGGAACTTTGTTGGGACAAACCAGCACCAATGGGGTTGGTTCGGCACCTATTGTTGGTATGTTTGGTTTTGGTATTGGACTGGCTCTGCCATTTTCCTTATTTGCCTTTTTCCCTTCTATGCTTCAATCCTTACCCAAAAGTGGAGGATGGTTGAATTCCGTAAAAGTGACTTTTGGATTTATAGAATTGGCATTGGCCATGAAATTCCTCTCAAACGTAGACCTGGCTTATCATTGGCATTTATTAGATAGAGACGTTTTCTTAGTTATTTGGATTGTGATTTTTACTTTAATGGGTCTATACTTATTGGGTAAATTAAAATTCTCACACGATTCAGACCTGCCTTATATTAGTGTTCCTCGTTTGTTTTTTGCCATCTTCAGTTTCTGTTTTGCTCTGTATATGGTACCCGGATTATGGGGTGCTCCTTTAAAATTATTGAGTGGTTTTATTCCGCCGGCTAGTACCCAAGAATTTAATCTTGAAGACTTGGAATACAAATTGGATAATGTGCATGTATTATCTGGTGCTGATGCATCAAAAAGCACTACAAACAATGCTTCTGCTGCCCAGCCCCCTAAGAAATACACGGATCTTTTAGAAGTGCCTTATGGCTTAACCGCTTATTTTGATTTAGAAGAAGGGATGGCCGCTGCCAAAGCCCTGAATAAACCCGTTATGCTAGACTTTACGGGCCATTCCTGCGCCAATTGCCGCAAAATGGAACAGGAGGTTTGGAAAAACCCTGAAGTGCTTAAATTAATGCGGGAAGAGTTTGTATTAGTGAGTTTGTATGTAGACGAGTCTAAAGAACTGCCACTAGATGAACAGCACCTAGCTCCCAATGGAGACCGAATTGAAACGGTAGGTGATCAGAACCTGGAATATGAAACAACCAAGTTTGGCTTTAATGCGCAACCACTGTATAAATTTCTTGACTTAAAGGGCAATCCCTTGAGCGATGTGAATTATGGGTATGACCCAGACGTTAATAAGTTTATTGCGCACTTGAAAGGGGTGATTGCGAAATTTAAAAGTGGAAAATAAGAACTGAAGGGATAAAAGATAAAAGTGAAGAGTGAAGAGAGGAGGAAGAAAGTGAAGAGTGAAGAGTGTTAGGAAGGAGAAGAATAGAATTAATTGAGAATCAAGATTACTGAAATAAAAAAAAGTCAAAACATGGTGTTTTGACTTTTTTTATGGCTTTTGATACTTACTTAAATTTTCTTAAAGGGCAATCTGCTTCTCCGCCATCAGTTTTCTAAGATTGATTAGACCATAGCGCATGCGACCCAAAGCGGTATTGATGCTGCAATTGGTGATTTGTGCAATCTCTTTAAAACTTAAGTTGGCATAGTGTCGGAGCACAATGATTTCACGCTGTTCTTCAGGTAATAAGTCAAGCATATGACGAACGCGCTCATGGCTTTGACTTTGCATGATTTTGTGATCAGGACCTTCTTCAGAAATAGTGATCACGTCAAAAATGTCTTTGTTGTCACTGGTTTTGATAGCCGGTGTACGCTTTACTTTGCGGAAATAATCCACACAAAGATTGTGCGCAATACGCAATGCCCAAGGAAGGAACTTGCCTTCTTCTGTATAGCGCTTGTTTTTTAGCGTATCAATAATTTTGATGAACACATCCTGGAACAGATCTTCTGCCAGATAATTGTCTTTTACAAAGAAGAGAATGGAGGAGAAGATCTTATCCTTATAGCGATAGATCAATACCTCAAAGGCTCCCGTGTCACCGTCTTGGAAGGAACGTATTAGTTCAGTGTCTGAAACATGTTCCAATGTTTTCATAGCATTAGGTTTTGTAAGGATTCGGAAAACTCAGGATATTGGATTAAGAATCTGGCCAGATTTTTAGGTCTGGTTTTAATTCTGATGTTAAATTATCATTTTTAATATCCCCAAGAACAGTTGTGAAAAACATTGTTTTCGATTCTTGGTTTATTCACATTTTCAAACCCCTTTTTATTGATTATTAGGGATTTAACGCCATAGTATTAAACATAAGCATGATTATTCTGTTTAAATTGCCAACGAATGACAAACAAGACCAAATTAGCCAACCCGGCTCAAGCCCCTATAATCGACAGTTCCATACAGGTACATGGTGCCCGTGTGCACAACCTAAAAAATGTAACGGTTAGTTTTCCCCGCAATAAATTAATAGTAGTAACTGGGGTTTCTGGAAGCGGCAAGTCTTCGTTAACCATTGATACCTTATTTGCAGAAGGCCAACGGCGATACGCAGAAAGCTTGAGTGCTTATGCCAGACAGTTTATGGCTAGAATGGTCAAACCGGATGTAGATTATATTAAAGGTCTTTGCCCTGCCATTGCTATTGAACAAAAAGTCATTACCCGTACACCAAGGAGTACCGTTGGGAGTATGACAGAGATTTATGATTATATGCGCCTGCTTTATGCGAGGGCTGGAAAAACCATATCGCCCATTAGCGGAAGAGAAGTGAAGAAAGATGAAGTGGCAGATGTGGTGGCACATATTAAGGGATTGGCAGAAGGAGCCAAAATGGTCATCTTGGTGCCTTTTAAACAACATGCCAATAGAGAAACCAAGGAGGAATTGCAGATTTTAATGCAGAAAGGTTTTGCTAGAATGTATCTAAGACCATCTAGTTCAAAAGAGACAGCTAGTATTTTACGCATTGAGGAGCTTTTGGAAAAGTCAGACAAGGAATTAGATAAACTGGCTGGAAAGGGGAAAAAAGAAAAAGTCCTGTTTACCTTAATAGATAGATTGGTGGTAAAGGAATTTGACGAAGATGATCTTCACCGTTTGTCAGATTCTGTTGGCACTGGTTTTTATGAAGGGGAGGGTGAGGTATATATAGAAGTGGATGGTCAAGAGCTCTTGCATTTTAGCAACAAATTTGAATTAGACGGGATTCAGTTTGAAGAACCTGTACCCAATTTGTTTTCATTTAATAATCCATATGGGGCCTGTCCCACTTGTGAGGGCTTTAGTCAGGTTTTGGGCATTGACCCAGACTTGGTGATACCAGACAAGCGTTTGAGCCTCTATGAAGGCGTTGTGGCCCCCTGGAAGGGCGAGAAACTGGGTTGGTGGAAGGAGCAGTTTATTAAAGGGGCAGGAAAAATTGGGTTCCCCATACACAAACCCATATTGGATTTAGACAAAGAACAGGTTCGCCAATTATGGGAAGGCGCTGGAACGGTGTTGGGAATCAATGAATTTTTTAAAGAAGTAGAAGCCAATCTGTACAAGGTACAATACCGCGTTTTATTGAGTAGGTATAGAGGTAGAACCAATTGTCCAGATTGTCATGGATATAGACTAAGACCAGAAGCACTCTATGTAAAAGTGGGAGGCAAACATATTGGAGAACTTTGTGAATGGCAGGTCAAGGATTTAAAAGTTTGGTTTGACAATTTGCAACTTTCTGATAGCGATAGACAACTGACCAAAAGGATCTTATTAGAAATTCACCAACGCATACAAACATTGCTAGACGTTGGTTTGGGCTATTTGACCTTAAATCGTTTGGCCAATTCTTTGAGTGGAGGAGAAAGTCAAAGGATTCAACTGACCAGGAGTTTGGGTAGTAACCTAACCAATTCATTGTATATCTTGGATGAACCTTCTATAGGTTTGCATTCAAGGGACACGGTAAGGTTGATTGCTGTTTTAAAATCGCTCCGCGACCTTGGAAATACGGTTGTGGTGGTGGAACACGATGAAATGATGATGCGTGAAGCGGATCATATTATTGACATGGGGCCACTGGCTTCGCATTTGGGTGGAGAAGTAGTTGCGGTGGGCAATTATGATGAGTTGATTGCCAACCCCAAGAGTATGACAGGTAAATACTTGAAAGGAGAACTCACCATTGATGTGCCCAAGAATCTGCGTAAGTGGAATAGAAGTATTACTGTTGAGAACGCCAGACAAAATAATTTAAAGGATATTACGGTGGAATTTCCTTTGAACTTACTCTGTGTGGTAACAGGGGTGAGTGGAAGTGGAAAAACAACCTTGGTCAAACAGGTCTTGTATCCAGCACTAAACAAAATCAAAGGAGATTTTTCAGAGAAAGTAGGTTTGCACAAAGCCGTTACTGGAGACATTGATTATATCTCTCAAATAGAAATGATTGACCAAAATCCCATTGGTAAATCTAGTAGAAGTAATCCCATTACTTATATTAAAGCATATGATGGCATTAGGGATTTTTACGCCAAGCAACCACTGGCCAAAATGCGTGGATTCCAGCCCAAACACTTTTCTTTTAATGTAGACGCCGGTAGGTGTGATACTTGTAAAGGAGAGGGAGAACAAGTAGTAGAGATGCAGTTCTTGGCCGATGTTCACTTAACCTGTGAATCCTGTGGTGGCAAGCGTTTTAAGGAAGAAGTATTAGAAGTACAATACAATGGCAAGAGTATTTTTGACTTGCTAGAAATGAGTGTGGATGAAGCCATTGAATTCTTTGCAGACGAAAAGCAAATTAAAAATGCTATTCAACCTTTGTCTGATGTTGGACTGGGTTATGTAAAGCTGGGACAGAGTAGTGATACCTTGAGTGGAGGAGAAGCACAGCGTGTTAAACTGGCTAGTTTCTTGGGTAAGGGTAAAGGTATTGGACATGTGCTATTTATCTTTGACGAACCAACTACGGGCTTACATTTTAACGATATCAAAAAACTATTGACTTCCTTCAATGCACTCATTGAACAAGGTCATTCTTTAATAGTGATTGAACACAATACAGACGTGATTAAATCTGCTGATTGGGTTATTGACCTTGGCCCTGAAGCGGGCGATGGTGGTGGATCACTTGTTTATGCTGGTGTACCTGCAGGGCTCAAGAAAACCAAGGAAAGCAGAACGGGCCAATTCTTGTAAGAAATGGCCCGTTGCAAAAAAATAGTTAGAAAAAATTAGCGTAGTCTGTCTGTGCTTTTCACCAATTGCTCGTCCTTGTAGATGCCAATGGTGGCCAGGATTAAAACAACTGGAATAGCTATTACAACAATACACCAAAGTGCCAATCCGCCTACGGCGTATTTATTAATCTCCAAATAATATAGACCAATGGTTAATAGGCTGATGCCTAATGCTAATAGAACCATCTTTAATTGAAGCGCTCTGTTCTTGAAAAGAAAAATACTCAAAGCCGCAACCGTGGCTCCAACAATGGTGCTAATCATTAACCAGACATTGCTCATGCCCGTTAAGTGATTAGCTGGCTCAGTAGTAATGCTTCCAATAAAGAAAGCGGTCTTTAAAGAAGCAAAGCCCAGTACTGCTGCAAGTAATAACCAAATGGTTTGTATGCGTTGTATCATAGTTTTAATTTTTATCCCAACTCTGGGTACAAGATAAACTGTTCCATGAATCCATTCACTTGTTTTTTAACATCGGCCAAGATGGCTGCGTCATCTGCATTCATCAAGGAACGGTCAATGGCATCCACAACAAATTGCATGTCATTTTCCAGCATTCCCCTTGTGGTTACAGCTGCAACTCCAAAACGAATACCAGATGTTACAAAAGCACTTTTATCATCATAAGGTACCATGTTTTTATTTGCCGTAATATCGGCATGGCCCAAAGTTTGTTCTGCTTTCTTTCCGCTGATATTTTTATTGCGTAGGTCAATCAACATTAGGTGATTGTCTGTGCCACCGCTAATGATTTCGTAACCCTTGTCAGTAAAGGCTTTGGCCATGGCTTGTGCATTCTTTTGTACCTGTTGTTGGTAAACCAAAAACTCATCGGTCAAAATTTCTCCAAAAGCAATGGCTTTGGCAGCAATAATATGTTCCAATGGTCCACCCTGTGTACCTGGGAATACGGCCATGTCTAGAAGATTGCTCATCATACGTAGATTGCCTTTAACGTCTTTAAGACCAAAACTATTCTCTACATCGGTCTTCATCATGATCACACCACCTCTTGGTCCACGCAAAGTTTTGTGGGTAGTGCTGGTTACAAAATGACAATGTTCAAAAGGAGAACTCAACAAACCTTTGGCAATCAAGCCAGCAGGGTGAGCAATATCGGCCAAAACAAAAGCACCTACTTCATCGGCTACTTTTCTAATTCTTGCAAAGTCCCAATCACGGCTATAAGCACTTGCACCACAGATAATCAATTTGGGTTTTACTCCCCTAGCTTGGGCTTCTAGCATCTCATAATCAACCAATCCGGTTTCTTTTACCACACCATAAAAATGGGGTTTGTAGATTTTACCGCTAAAGTTTACTGCTGAACCATGGGTCAAGTGGCCACCCATGCTTAGGTCCAAGCCCAAAATGGCATCTCCTGGCTGTAAAATGGCTAACATTACCGCAGCATTGGCTTGTGCACCACTATGGGGTTGTACGTTGGCGTATTCAATATTGAAAATGGCTTTTAAACGGTCAATGGCCAGTTGTTCAGTCTGGTCTACTATTTCACATCCACCATAATAACGTCTGCCGGGGTATCCTTCGGCATATTTATTGGTCATCACGCAACCAGAAGCTTGCATCACCTGTAAACTGGTGAAGTTTTCAGACGCAATTAGTTCTATTCCACGGCGTTGACGCGCCAATTCCTGGTTAATGATGTTGAAAACCTGGGTATCTCTTTGCATGATTGCTTGATTTTGCCGCAAAAATAATTCTTAAACCCACTAAAATGGCAATTCTGAAGGCTAGTTTTGGTCAGAATATCCACAAAACTTGGCTTCTGGTCAGATTTTTATAATTTCGCAACCTTGATGGATGTGTAAGTAATACATAATTGTATGTATGCAGACCCCCTTTGTTGATGATCCATCATAAACAAACCAAGTATGAAAGCGATTATTCCGGTTGCAGGAGCGGGTACTAAATTACGCCCCCACACATATACCCAACCCAAAGCATTGATTCCTATTGCAGGAAAAACCATCTTGAGCTTTATTGTGGATCAATTGCATGAAGCAGGTATCAACGAGTTTATTTTTATAGTTGGCTATTTGGGAGAAAAGATCCAAGACTATGTTACCCAAACCTATCCGCACCTAACTACTCATTTTGTACATCAGAATGAACGCCAAGGAACGGGACACGCTATTGAATTAACCAAGGCTATTGTAGGCTCTGATGAAGTCTTTATTGTGCTAGGCGATACTGTTTGCGAGTATGAAGTAAAAGAAGTACTAGAAAGTCCATACAGTATGTTGGGCATTAAGAAAGTAGAAGATCCCAGAAATTTTGGTGTTGCAGCAATTGGGGAAGACGGATTTATAGAACAATTGGTTGAAAAGCCCGCCATACCCAAGAGCAATATGGCCTTGGTTGGTTTGTACAAGATTAAAGAAACAGAATTTTTGTATCAGTGTTTGCAGCATTTGTTTGTTTCCAATACCAATGTAAACGGAGAATATAGTTTAACCGATGCCTTGGAGTGCATGATCAAACGTGGAGCCAAGTTTCAGTCTTTTAAAGTAAAGAGTTGGTTTGACTGCGGAAAGAAAGATACCCTGCTAGAAAGCAATGCCACTTTGCTTAAAAAATCTGGTGGCAATACCAGCACCCAACACAATTATCCCAATACCATTATCATTCCACCTGTAAGTATTGCACCTGGTTGCGATATATCCAATGCCATTATTGGACCGCATGTGGCCATTGGCGCCAATACTTCTATTAAGCATTCCATTGTAAGAGAAAGTATTATTGGATCCTATACCAATCTCTATGAAGTGGTATTAGACAATTCACTAATTGGTAGCGATGCTTCTGTAAAAGGATTGAGTAGGAGTCTCAATATTGGCGACAATACAGAGATTGACTTTGGATAATCTTACTTGTTAATGATTTTTTTTACTGCGATAATTTATTTGTGCAAATAAAAGCTATTGGCCTGTGCCGTACAGGTTACTACCAATTCATTGATACATACATGTTTTGGCAATGACGCTGCATAGAAACTAATATCAGCAATATCCGCAGGTTGCAAAGCTTGGTAACCATCATAAACTGTTGCAGCTTTTGTTTCATCGCCTTTAAATCTTACCAAGGAGAATTCTGTTTCCGCAGCCCCTGGATGAATCACCGTTACTTTTATTTGATAAGGGAGTAGGTCAATACGCATGGATTTACTCAAAGCTGCTACAGCGTGTTTGCTGGCACAGTAGGCGTTTCCGTCTTTATATACTTCTACTCCCGCAGTTGAACCAATATTGATAATATGACCTCCACCACGCTGTTTCAAAAAAGGTAAGAGGGCCTTTGTTACATACATGATTCCCTTTACATTGGTATCTATCATAGTTTCCCAATCGTCTAAATTGGCTTGGTCAAAAGGATCCCTGCCCAATGCCAAACCAGCATTGTTTACCAATAGGTCAATGGATTGCCATGAAGCAGGAAGGTTTTCAAGTGTTGCAAAAACTGCTTTTCTGTCTTGTACGTCAAAGACCAATGGAAGTACCTCTACTTGGTATTTATCTTTTAATTCTGAAGCCAAAGCTTCAATTTTTTCCTTTCTTCTTCCAGTGATAATACAATTCCATTTTTCTGCAGCAAATTTTTCTGCAATGGCTTTTCCAAATCCAGAACTAGCGCCGGTAACTAATATGGTTTTTGACATCTTATTTAAGTTAGAAGCGGCAAGATACAACCTTGTTAATGGATTACAAGAGCCATTATCTAATGAGCACAACCGTTCCTTTTCTAATAATTTTCTGACCTAGAAAATCAGTACCCTCTGCCAAGAATATATAGGCACCTGAAGCTTGTGCCTTGCCCTGGAAAAAACCATCCCAGCCTTTACCAATTTCAGTGGTTAAAAAAACTTGTTGCCCCCATCTATTGTATACACTAAAATAAAAATTCTTGGTAATCCCAACCGCTAGGGGTCTAAGTTGATCATTTTTGCCATCTGCGTTAGGTGTGAAACCAGTTGGTACAAAAATGTCTGCACCATTTTTGAAAATGGTAATCAGCAAATTGTCAACAGCCCTGCATCCCATAGAATCCACGGCGGTTACCGTATAGCGAATATTGTCTCTATTTGTTCCAATAGTAGCAATGGGATTGGCAATATTGGTTTTGTTTAAACCTTCAGAAGGAGACCATTGATAACTAGCTACTCTTTCATCTGAGAGTATGGCATTTAATTGAACCGGCTGATTGGCCGCTACACTAGTGTCTTTTCCAGCGTTTACAAATAGGGCTGTAGTTACATTGACCCGAATGGTATCATTTAATAAATTGGGGCAACCTGCATTGGCAATACTAATCACGTATTGTGTGCTCTTTGATGGCGCAGCTTTTGCATTTATTAAATAAGGATTGCCATTGACTATGCCATTTCCTCCATTAAATAAAGCATTTGGATTTGACCATGTATAACTGGTACCAGTTTGAATATTGGCAGATATAAATACCGGCGTTCCATAACAAATACTGGTATCCCTTGGAAAAATTTTGGCCTTAGGAAAAGCTGTATTAAAGATGCCTACACTGGCAATTGTACTGGTGTCTGAAGGACATCCTGTTTTAGATACAATGGCTCTGAAATATGTTCTGCCATTTAAACCAACCACTGATTGAAGCGTGTCATTGTTGCTGGGTAATTGATTCTGCCAACCAATTCTGTCTGCCGATTTTTGCCAATTTAAAACCGTTCCTGAAGAGCCACGGAGTTTTAAAATATTGTCTACATTTTGATCCAAACAAATATCCAGATTTGCAGGTAGAATTTGACCTGCCACAGATCTGTAATTGATGGTAATGGTTGCCGCTGTACTACTATCTACATTACAGGCAGCTCCGTTTTGAACCAAGGCTTTGAAATAAGTGGTGGTTAATACATTTTTCACAGAAATGGAAGTTCCATTTTCAGAAATAGGATTCCAATTAATCCCATCAGTACTAGCTAACCAAGTTCTTACATTGCCTGTATTACCCGTTAATTGTAAGGGAAATTGTTGGTTGGGCACAAGACCAAAACAAACTGCGGAATCTCCTACAGCTGCACCTGCAATAGTGGGAGGAGAGACTACCACATTTACACTTGTAGCAAGGTCAGCGCAATTATTGGTTGCACGAGCAGTTATAGTACCAGGATTGGCATTGGGTTTTACAATAATGATATTGCCAGAATCAGTAACCATTTTCCAACCTGAAGGAATGGTCCAAGAATAAGTGCCACCGGTCAGTTCGGGAATAGAATAGGTTTGATCACCATTAACACAAGCTTGTATTGGACCAGATATTTGAAGTCCTTCACAAATACTTTTTAGGGCTACATAGGCATAAGCAAAATGTCCGGAAGGAACACAGTTGTCTGCTTCAAAGGTAAGTGTTACTTGTTGGCCACGATATTTGGCTAAATCAAAAATCACTTCGGTCCAACCCTTGGTCCATACCCTTAGTTGGGGATCATTGTTATTTCCGTTAACATTGGGTGAGGGCACACTACTTAAAGAAAAACCTTTTTGTTTTGCGGCCGCAACGTCTAGTGCAAAATTATTCCCTTGTCCATTGGTGGGTAAAAAGTACATGGCATTTGCGCAATCAATGGTACCCGTGCTAGTTGTTAGTGTAGCCGTAAACATAGGTACTTGGTCAGAAACATGCGAGGCACTTTCTAAGACCATTGCGTAAGCATAAGTAACTACATAGGGTTCGGTAATTGCCCCGGCCGGCACATTAATAGTATAACCCAATCCTCTGAATAGCCCGCCGTTACTGGTGTTGCGAGACTGGTTAGAGTTAATGGTAGAAGAACCTACTTTTACTGAATAACCATAATTATAGCCATTGATAGTTGGAATAGTTTCAAAATCGCCAAATGGGTCGTTGGTTTTGGCAGTTTGTACTTCTATACCATAATTGGATAAACCATATTCTGGGATAATATTTGCGCCTTGGGTACCTGATGGGAAGATGCCTACAGAATCGTAAAAAATTTGAGGTCCTTTATCTCTTGATGAGTTTCTTTGAAATTGACCTGTGTAACTAAACCAATGATTGAGGTTTGATTCTGAAAAATTGATATTAATAGGACAGCCTTGGTTCTGTGCCCATACTGTTAAACCTTCAAAACATAATATGATTGTTACAAGGTATTTCATTAGCGAATCATCACTATGGTTCCTTTTTTAGATATTGTCTTTCCTAGAAAATCAACACCTTCAGTTGAATATACATAAGTACCACTGGGTTGTTTTACACCGTTGTAATTACCATCCCAACCCTTTCCATTTTCTGTGGTTATAAATACTTGTTGTCCCCATCTATTGAAAATACTGAAATAATGTAATTTGTCAATCCCAATCAAGATGGGTTTTATATGGTCATTTTTGCCATCAGCATTTGGGGTAAAAGCAGAGGGGACCAAAATATCAGGATCAGTTTGGAATAGCTTCACTTTTACTGCGTCCTTTGCAAAACATCCATTCAGATCATAAGCCGTAACCGTATAGGTAATGCTATCAACAGACTTGTCTAAAATAGCAATGGGATTAGCAATAGTAGGATCACTCAAACCAGTGGCAGGTGTCCACAAATAACTTGTACCGCCGCTAGCATTTAATTGTAAAGGTTGACTTGCCACAATACTAGTATCATTACCTGCAAATACTTTTAGGGGTTGTATGACCGTAACAATGATGGTATCACTTACTGGTTTTGGGCAACCCAAGGTATCATTGGCTGTTAAAATATAAGCGGTGGTTTTGCTAGGCCCTGCAATAGGTTGAATCAAATTTGCATTTAACAATGAATTGGTAGGCGTCCACTTAAAACTGGATCCTACCACAGAACCTTGCAATGTTATACGGTTACCATAGCAGATGGTTGTATCAGGAGCCACGGAAGCAAAAGGATAGGGTACTACTCTATAAAACACCGAATCACGGGCCTGACATTTCCCTAAATTAGCAGTAACATAATAACGCGTATTCACCAAGGGTCTAACCAAGGGATACTTGGTATTGGAAACTAATTCACCTGTTGAACTTGTCCAACTATAACTTAAAGCATGACTAATGGTATGCAATTTAAAAGTATCTGTTTGACAAATATTGGAATCAAGTCCCGCTCTTACATTGATAAAGGGTAGCACATTTACTTGAACTGTGTCTTGTGTAATACAACCATTGTCATTGACTGATACAAAATACCTTGTACTATCTGTTGGAAAAACTATAGGTGTGGCAGTTGTGTCTTTTAAAATGCGTAATCGGTTAGCAGGATTCTCAACAGTCCATTTAACTAAACCAGTGTTAAAGGTTGATTGTAATTGAAGCGTATCAATGCTACAAATCAAAGTGTCTTTGAATGCAAGACTCAAACTTGGTTTATCTGTAATAGTGATGAATTTACTGATAGCAGATTCACATCCCTTACTATTGGTGACCACCAAACTCACTTGAACAACCTGAGGGCTATTGAATTTCCATGCACTGTCTTTTGATCTAGCAGTATCGGCTAAACTAAGTGGGTCTCCAAAATTCCATCTCCAACTATCTACAATCCCATATTGGGTTTGAGATTTATCCTTGAATAAAAATGGATTGCTAAAGCAAGAACCAGATACACTAAAATCGGGTGTGAACCCAGGGAATACCCTTACTTGAGCTGTTGCGGAATCTTTACAACCGCCGGTGCTGGTAACCGTTAATTTTAATTGATACACACCAGTGTCTTGATAGGTATGTGTAGGGGTTGGACTACTTGAAAAATTGGTAGCTGGAAACTTTTTCTCACCAAAATCCCATGCGTAACCATTGATGGTTGAATTCAAAGATTCGTTTTGAAAATTCAAAGTGAATCCATCACAAGTAATATAACTTGGCTTGAGCGATGCGGCAGAAAGGGAACAGTCTGCCACTGTAATATGAATTTCTTTTCTGGTCTTTCCAATAAGCACGCCTGAACGATATTCCAAAACCCAAACAGCTAAAATATAGTCTCCTACTGCCGAAGGTGCAATTCCAGATATAATTCCTGTTGTGGGGCTAATGTTAACCTTAGATCCCAAGGGACTATTGCCAGAAAAACCACCCCCGTAAGAAACACCAATATAGGGTGGGTTAGACGGAGGATTGGGTTGGGCACCTGATTGTCCGGCATTACCCCCGATAAGACCATCACAAAAATCATAAGCTAGACTGTCATTGTCAATGTCAGTTGCGCTAAAATCAAAAGCAAAAGGGCTATTATAACAAACAATGGCTGTGTCTTTTTGGGCAAATACAGGACTGGAATTTTTAGAATAATCCTTGCCAGAAATGGTACCAGGAATGGTATTTGTATAAGTAACTCCAATACTATTTGAATTGCCACTAACATTTGCAATACCTGCAATTCTGCAACACCTTTGTACAGAAAGTATATAACCATTTGGATTGTTGGGTAATTCTACTTGGGTAACATAGCTATCTATAAAATAGCAAACTCTACCAATAGGTGGATTACTTAAACATGCATCAAAACTGGTTTTGTTTGGGTTATCTGAACTAGTTAATTGAATCACCACTGTTTGAATTACCTGCACATTAGATTGTGCGTCAAAAATACCTAAGTATACCCGTTGGTCTCTTTGAGCGCCAGTTGAGCTACAATCCAAGTATTGTTTAACGGTAATCCTATAAATACTACTATTGGAAGAACCAGGACCAACATATTCATATTGAATCCAGCCACCTTTTAAGTGATTGGCAAAAACAGTATTATTTGAAAAGAGGCATAAGCATAGCAAGACCAACGCCAATAATTTGGACGGTAGTAGGGGTTTGACCAAATAAAATGCCCTTGTTAGAGAATTGGATTGTTTCATGTGCCGTGTTAAAAATACAATTTGTTACCCTACACCCGGTTTTCCCTTGTTTTTTTAACGGTGTTGCAACATAATAGATAGAGCAGGTTTGAATAGACCTTGCTGCCCATATCTATTCTTACCTTATTAAAACAATAGTACCTTTTCTAAAAATGGTTTTGCCCAAATAATCAATTCCTTCTGTAGCGTACACATAAGTACCACTGGGTTGTGCGGCACCACTAAATACGCCATCCCAACCCTTACCCATTTCATTAGTGCTAAACAATAGCTGTCCCCATCGGCTATAAATATGGAAATAACGCAGTTTGGCTATCCCTACGGGGATAGGTTTTAATAGGTCATTCTTGCTGTCTGCATTAGGCGTAAATGCCGATGGTACATAGATCTCAGGCCCTGTTTTAAAAACTTTTACCAAGATGTCATCGGTACTAAAGCAATTGCCAACACCCGTTACTTTAACGGTATACCTGATGCTATCTATTGAAGGGTCTAGTTGTGCAATAGGATTGGCTATATTGGCATTGTTCAAACCATTTTCTGGATACCATGCATACATACTACCTCCTGTTGCATTGAGTTGTAATGGTTGATCCAAGACAATCACGGTGTCTCTTCCTGCAAAAGCTTTTACCGGTGGAACCATGGTCACCACAATGCTATCCATGACTGGCTTTGGGCAGCCAATGCTGTCTGTTACTGTTATAAGATATGTAGTAGTCTTGGTTGGACCTGCAATAGGGTTCAAAGTATTGGGGTTTAGTAAACTACTAGTAGGACTCCATTTAAAAGAACTACCCTGAATGGCTGCATGCAAGGGTAATTTGTATCCAATACAAATACTGGTATCATTTGATACTGTTACTTGAGGGTATGGGACCACTTTTACTGATAAAGTATCCATGGCTGTGCACTTACCCAAATTGGCCAAAATGCTATAATTGGTATTTACTAGGGGCCTAACCAAGGGTGTCTTAATGGGATCAATTTTTTCTCCCGTGCTACTAACCCAATTAAACCCAAGCCCTTCAGTATTGGCATGAAGTCTAAAACTATCGGTTTGACAAATAACCGAATCCAATCCAAGATTAACTGTTATAAAATCCAGCACATTTACTTTTACGGAATCTGTACCCTTACAACCATTGTCATCAACGGTTACATAATAAGTTGTGGTGGTTTTAGGGAATACCAAGGGCTTGCTGCTATCGGCATATAATAAATGTTGATTCGGTGCCCATGAAAAAATACCATCACCAGCAACACCCAAAGCCAGTGTATCAATGCTACAAATAAGGGTATCTCTAAAGGCCATTTTTAGTACTGGATCTTGCTGAACATTAATGGTTTGATACAAAGTGTCAATACAGCCCTTGCTAGTTTCAACAGTCAAGGAAGCTAATCTAACTCCAGCATTGGCATATTTATAATTGGCCTGTTTGGTGCTAGCCGTATCTGTTGTTGAACCTAGGTCTCCAAAGTCCCAAATACGGTTACTAATAAATCCATATTTGGTGCTGCTCAAATCATTGAATTGATAAGGTTTTTGAACACAACTCCCAATCACATTCATTGTAGGAAAAAAGCCTGGATAAACCAATACAATAGTACTGTCAATGCCAATACAACCCCTTGGTCCAGTTACTTCTAAATAGGCCAAATACCGGCCTGTGTCTGCATATTGGTGCCAAGCTGTTGCTGCATTGGAAAGATTAGAAGCAGAGCTGGGATCTCCAAAATTCCATTTATATGAAGTAATACCAGAAGCCGTGGATTGGTTTGAAAAAAAGACAGCCAGGCTATCACATTGAATAATTTTTTCTGGAAGATCGGCTTCAATTAAATCACAATCCTGCACTTGTAAAATAAAGTCTTTACGGTGCTCAGATATGGGTTTTCCAGCACGCCATTCTACAATGCAAACATTGACCACATAATGTCCTGCGTCTGGGGCTACACCACTAATTATTCCTGTAGCTTGGTTAATACTTACTTTATCTCCCAGAGGAGACATGCCTGAAAAAGGGCTGGAATAATTAAGTGGAGAGAGTGATAAATTACTAGGTGGTTGTGCGTTATTACTTCCACTGCCAGCACCATAAGCGTCACAAAATACATAGGTCAAACTATCGCCATCCGGATCCAAAGCGCCAAAGTCTAATTCAAAATTCTTTCTAGTACAAACCAGTGCAGTGTCTTTTAATAAAAATTGTGGACTGCTATTATGACCTACCGCCAGACTAGCTGTTCCTGGAATTTTTGTTGCATAGGCACTTCCTACACTTCTGGCTCCCCCAATATTGGTAATTCCATCTACCCTACAACATCCATTTCTAGAAACCGTATAGCCGCTTACATTATTGGGTAGCTCCACCACATTTGTAAACAAAGCCACTTCATAGCAAACGATTGGTGCACCTGTTAAACAAGGGAATGTTCCTGTATTTAATTGTATGGTTCTAACGCCTCCGTCAAGTCTTAAAGTAAGTGAAAGCCTTAAATTGCTGCCTTCATAAATACCCGCAGTTACAACTTCATTTTCTAATTGAGGACCACTAGACTGACAATCCCTAAATAGTCGTAAGGTAATTCTATACATGCTGGTATTACCGCTGCCGGGCGATAGCCATTCATAATACATTTCTCCCCCCGCAATATGGCGTGCCATAGCCGGTAACCCGGTCAATATCATCACCAGTGTCAAGAGGAGTTTCCTCATCTGTTTTTTTTAAAGGTTCTCTACAAAGTTCATGATATGTTGGGTCATAGCATCTGCAGCTTCCAACATGCCCATATGTCCTACGTTTTCCAAAATATGAATATTAGCGTACAAGGGTAATTTGACTTGACCCAAAAGGTCAGCTAGCGGCGCGGCTATATCTTCTGTGCCAATAACGAATAATATGGGTAGTGGGTTGCTTTCTAAAACATAAGTCCTATTAGGTCTATTACGCATGGCCAGGGTATACTGTTGGCATGCTTTTGTATCATAATGGGCTGCTTGTTCAATTTGAGCAAGGACTACCTGGGGATAGTCTATTTTGAAATTTGCTCCAAACAATGTTGGAATGGTATTGCGCAAAAAAGCTCCTGCGCCGTATTGGTCCATTAATTCTACTGCCTTTAATCTATTGGATTTTTTCTCATCGCTATCAGCATATGCCGTACTATGGATCAGTCCAAAACCTTCCAGTCTTTCAGCATATAATTCAGCAAATGCAAGGGTAATATAACCACCCATACTATGCCCCAATAAACAGCAGGTTTCAATGCCTTCCGCATCTAAAATGGCTAGAATAGCTTTAGCATAATCTGCTATTTCAATATTGGGTTCATTCCATCTTCCAGACTTTCCTGTACCTGGGATATCGGGAATGATCACCTGCATGGATTGTTCTAAAACGGCTAATTGTTGATCCCATACATGACCATCTTCACCAAAGCCATGTAATAAGACCAATGTCTTTCCCATTCCCAATTTTCGGTAACTCAGTTCTGTGTCTCTATGACGAATGGATTTATACATGTTGGGTTATGCTCGCATTTTGTCTTTGAGTATAAGAAAGGTACGGTAGATTAAGATGAGGCCAGCTAATAAGGCTGCAATCCTATACAACCAGTCACCGTGTTTGGTATAGAAAGTCAATTCCTCATTTATTTGAATGGGGTACTTAAGACTTCCTTCTGTATCCCAAGCCTTTGTTTGAATAATATTTCCCTTATCATCTATCACAGCTGAAATACCTGTATTGGCACTTCTAGCCACCCACTTGCGTGTTTCAATGGCCCTCAGTCTGGCATAATCTAAATGTTGCTTGTGTCCAGGGGTATTTCCCCACCAGCCATCGTTGGTAATAATGGCCAATAGATTGGCTCCTTTGGCGGCATAAGTACTTACGTATTCTCCATAGATACTTTCATAACAGATAATAGGAGCTGCTATATAGGGTATGTTTTTTGAACTAAAAACGGCTGACTCTTCGGAACGGCCATAGCCCCCAGTAGTTCCACCAAATTGTTCAAAAACAGGACCTAAAAAATTTAAGAAAGTAGGAAGGGATTCTACACCAGGTACCAATTTGCTTTTATTGTAAAACTGTAAAATTTCATTGGGTCTTATATACATAGCCGCGTTAAAAGCATCATAGTAGGTGCCGTTATCTCCCTTGCGTGCAGTAGCTGTGGCATTGTTTTCCGTATAGGCTTTAAAGGTTTCTACGCCTGTAAGCAGGGCTAAATTGGGATGTCTATTTACAAATTCAAAAACGGGTTGATAGTAGCCATTTTCTCTAACATGATTTTGCCAATCGGCCACGCTCAAGGCGGTTTCAGGCCATAGTACCAATACGGTATTGGAATCAATTTGTTGCTCAGACAATTGAATCATTTTGGCAATTTGCTCACCGGCAGTTGACTGATTGAACTTTTGATAAGGGTCAATATTGGGTTGCACCATGACCACATTCTTGTACAATGGCTTATTAAAACCTTTATCAATAAAATAAAATAAGTTATAAAATGACAAGGCCAATGGAATCAATAAAATGGGTAAAAATTTGAGCACAATTTTTGCAAAACCTACTTGCTGTTTGATTGCTACAATCATTTCCCAAACAAGTATATTGGTGATAATCACCCAAAGGGTTCCTCCACTCACACCTGTATATTCATACCATTGCACCCATTCAGGATGAGAAGCAAATACATTTCCAAGTGTTAGCCAAGGCCAGCTTAATTGCCAGTTTAAATGAATGTATTCAAAGAGCATCCAAAAACAAATCAAAGACAAATAACCAAGGGCTTTGCCCATTTTTTGATGCATGGCATAATAACCCACCCAAGGAATACACATGAGTAGACTGTTGGCAATAATGGCTGCCACACTACCAATATCGGTACTATTCCAGATCCACCAAGTGGTGCTGGCATTCCAAGTAAGAAGGGCAATAAAAGCTAGCCAGAAAAAATGAGATTTTTTTTGACTGATTTCTGCCAAATATAATAGTGGGCAAAAACCAACAAAAACTAGAAAAAATAAGGGCGATACTGGCCAAGCGCCAAAAAGCATAAGACCAGCAAAAAGGCTCCAACCTATGGTGATGATTCTTTTCAATTGGATGATTTTGGAAGGGGAAGTTCGGAATAAATTATGAATCAACTATTAAATGAAGGCAAACAAAAAGGGATGATCTTTTGGACCATCCCTTTCAAGTTTTTTTAAGCAACTTATTTCTTAGAATAGTTAGGTGCTTCTTTAGTAACGTCTACATCATGCGCATGGCTTTCTTTCATACCTGCATTGGTAATTTTAACAAACCTAGCTTTCTGTAAGTCTTTGATGGTAGCGGCGCCACAATAACCCATTCCTGCTCTTAAACCACCAACAAATTGGTAAACAATTTCACTTAAGTTGCCTTTGTAAGCCACACGGCCTTCAATGCCTTCTGGTACAAATTTTTTGATATCGTCTTCCACGTCTTGGAAATATCTATCTCCGCTTCCCTGACTCATGGCACCTAAGGAACCCATACCACGGTATTCTTTGAATTTTCTTCCTTCATAGATAATGGTTTCACCTGGGCTCTCTTCTACACCAGCAAATACAGAACCCATCATCACCATATTGGCTCCAGCAGCAAGTGCTTTAACCATATCACCTGTATAACGGATACCACCATCTGCAATGACTGGAATGCCTTTTGCTTTTAGTGCATTACTGGCTTCCATAATTGCCGTTAATTGGGGAACACCTGCACCAGCTACAATTCTAGTAGTACAAATAGATCCAGGTCCAATTCCTACTTTAACGCAATCGGCACCAGCCGCAGCCAAGGCCAATGCGCCTTCTGCTGTACCCACATTTCCGGCAATGATTTGTAAGCCCTTGAAATTTTTTCTAAGACCTTTTAGTGCTTCAATCACACCCTTGCTATGGCCGTGTGCTGAGTCAAGTGTAACAATGTCTACACCTACTTGCTGAAGCGCATATGCACGGTCATGTAGGTCTTTGGTAATACCCAATGCGGCGCCTACCAATAATCTACCCAATCCGTCTTTACAAGCGTTCGGGTTTTTGCGAATTTGTAAAATGTCTCTATAGGTGATCAGACCAATCAATTTACCCTGTTTGTTAACAACAGGCAATTTCTCAATCTTATAATTGCGTAAAATGTTTTCGGCTTTCTTTAAATCAGTTCCTTCAGGAGCAGTAATCAGTTTTTCCTTGGTCATGACTTCAGAAACCTTTTTCTTGTTATTGGTTTCAAAACGCAAGTCACGGTTGGTTAAAATACCCACCAATTTCTGGCCTGCATCAACCACTGGAATCCCACCAATTCTATTTTCCTTCATGAGTTTTAATGCGTCACCAATGGTAGCATCTACCAGGAGCGTAATGGGGTCAATGATCATACCGCTTTCACTACGCTTTACTTTGCGTACTTGCTCTGCTTGACGTTCAATACTCATGTTTTTGTGCAGGATACCTAATCCACCTTCTCTAGCCAAAGCAATGGCCAGATTGGCTTCTGTAACGGTGTCCATGGCTGCGCTAAGCATGGGAACATTCAATATAATATTCTTGGTAAGGTTAGCACGAATATCTACTTCTCTGGGTAAAACCTGACTGTATGCGGGCATTAACAATACGTCATCGAAGGTGAGACCTTCGCCGAACAATCTGGAACTGGAAGCGCCTGTGCTTTGGGAACTGTTTCTTATTGCCATATGCGAAGATAGGAAAACAGGCAATTTATTGCCAAAACAATTTTTTGTAAAGCCCTGAAATGCTTGCTGCTATTGGTTTTATTGAACTAAGTACATAAACCAAAATTCCCAACAGTTCAGAGATTCCTTATTTTTGTGCTAATGAATAAGGTCTCCCATGCAATAGACGCACCACTTTTTACTTTCCAATTTGCCCTACTTTGTCTGAGTAATTTTTTGTTTTCTGCCAGTTTCTCCATGATGATTCCTGAACTCCCTGCTTACTTAACCAGTTTGGGTGGAGCACAATACAAGGGTTTGATCATTGCACTTTTTACACTGATGGCAGGTATTTCAAGACCATTTAGCGGAAAGTTGACAGATAAGGTAGGAAGGGTTCCTGTCATGATTTTTGGTTCCTTGGTTTGTGTTATCTGTTCTTTACTCTATCCCGTATTAACCTCTGTAGCAGGCTTTTTAATCCTTCGTTTTTTTCATGGATTTTCAACAGGCTTTAAACCAACAGCAACATCCGCTTATGCGGCCGATGTGGTTCATGAGTCTAGAAGGGGAGAAGCCCTGGGTGCTTTATCAATTGGTTATACTGTGGGTATGTCAGTAGGCCCCATTCTAGGAAGTTGGTTGGTAAGTGATTTTTCATTTAACCTCATGTTTTATGTGTCATCTGCCCTAGCTCTGGGTTCTGTGGTGATTTTGTACAATGTAAAAGAAACCCTTCCACATCCAGAAAAATTTCAATGGGCACATATTCACATTAAAAGACAAGAAATTTTTGAAAGAACTTCTATTAAACCAGCACTGATCATGCTCTTGCTTTGTTTCTCTTATGGGTGTACCATTACTTTGGCACCCGACTTGAGTGATGAGGTGGGAGTTCACAACAAGGGCTTGTTTTTTGCCATGTTCACATTCACGTCTTTGCTAGTTAGGTTGGTAGCCAATAAAAGTTCTGATAAGCACGGAAGAATTATTGTACTTATTTATTCCGTACTCATTTTGGTTATCTCCTTAATGGTGCTGGCATTTGCTCATAATGTTTTCATGGTCATGATGGGCGCAGCTATTTTTGGATTGAGTTGGGGAACGGTTGGTCCTACCATTACCGCATGGACGGTTGATCTTTGTGCATTTGAAAATAGGGGAAGGGCCATTGGCTCCATGTATATTGCTCTAGAAACAGGGATTGGAACAGGTGCTTTTTTCTCAGCTTGGATTTACCAGAATAAAATGGAAAATATGGTATGGGCTTTTTTATTATCTGCTTTTCTGGCGGCGCTAGCTTTTGTTTTATTACTGCTTTGGCGCAAAAACGAAACTCAAATTCGAATAGTGTAACGATTGCCTGGCAATGATCTAATAAGGTATTGCATTTCTAGTGCTAGTAAAGCATTGGCCAACTGAGAACTGGTCATGAATGCAGCATATTGTAATTCATCCAAACTTAATATAGACTTGGTTTTGAACAAGGCCAACAATGTTGCTTGGTCTGTAGTTGGTTCAAAAAATAATTCTTGTTGTTTGGCAACGGAATAGTGTTCTTCCCACCATTTCATCTCTCTTAAAAAATCTTCCGTGTTGATAAAGGAATATGCTTTTGAATACCTGATCAGTTTGTTACAACCCGCACTTTTTTGGTCAGAGATTCTACCTGGAACAGCAAATAGAGTTCGGTTATAATCCAAAGCCAAATCGGCTGTAATCAAGCTGCCCCCCTTATTGCCAGATTCAATAACAATGGTCACATCGGCCATGCCGGCTACAATGCGGTTACGTCTTGGGAAATGGTATTTATTGGGAGCAGTTTTTTTTCTAAAATCGGTGAGAAGGCCACCTGTTACACACATTTCTTTAGCAAGGGCTTGGTGTTGGGTAGGGTAGATTTCATCCAATCCATGGGCTAGCACACCCAAGGTAGGAATACCATTGACCAAGGCTGCCCTGTGGGCGATGCCGTCTATTCCCAATGCTAGTCCACTTATGATGAGTAAGTTTTCTTGTGGCAATTCTCGAATAATTTTTTCTGTGACTTGTTTGCCGTATTCGCTATTATTTCTAGTGCCCACCACACTGATGATTCTTTTGGCATTTAGGTCAGCAGGACCTTTGGAAAATAGAACTAGGGGTGGGTCATCAATATGTAAAAGTCTTTGTGGATAGTCCTTGTCTTTGATAAACAAAGTTTTGATTTGATGCTTCTCTAAAAAAGCCAATTCTTTATCTATGTCCTCATTGGGTAAAAAAGACTGGATAGTATGAATTTGGGTTTCTGTAAAACCTAGTTCTGGATCAAAAGCATTGGCATCTGTTTTGAACACGGCTTCAGCATCACCAAAAATGTCTACCAATGTTCTAGCAAGTTTTGAATTGATACCTGGCAACATGGTCAGGGCTAGTCTATAATACAATGCATTATCCATGATGGTAAAATGCAGCATTAAACTGGCTTAGATGCAACAAAAAAGCAAAATCATTTTAGTAGCAACCAAAATGATTTTACTTACACTATAAACCCGTAATAGTAAATTCAGTTCTCCTGTTTTTAGCCCTTCCTGCTTCAGTGGTATTTTCTGCAATAGGTTTGGTTGCCGCAAATCCTTTAAAGCTTAATCTATTGCTTTCAATGCCTTTGCTAGTCAACCATTCTACAATGGACTTAGCCCTATTGGTAGATAGTTTTTCATTGTCTTCAGGCTTACCAGTATTATCTGTATGCCCTCCAATTTGCAATTTGAGCGATGGATTTTCTTGCAAAACTTGTAAGAGTTTTTCTAGTTCAATTAAACCAGTCTTTGGTAATTCAAAACTATTGTTGGCAAATAATATATTGTTGAAAACAAAGCTGGCATTGAGTAGTACGGGTTGCAAACCAATATTTTTTACATATACACTGTCTGCTTCTTTCTGCTTCATGGCAAACACTTCGCTATAAAACAGATAGCCCTTTCTATTCACCGTAAAAGTATAATCCTTACCCAGTGGCAATGTAATCAGGTATTCACCCTTTTCATCAGTTTGAATTTTCATCAAAGCCAGATTGCTTTCATTATCTGTTAATTCAACTGTTGATGGAATGCCTTTTCCATTTTTTTGATCCGTTACAACGCCCTTTACATACAGGGTTCTAAAGGGTCTAATGTCTGGACGCATGTCAAATTGATAGAGGTCTAAATCACCGCGGCTATCAGACCTATCAGATGCATAATAGGCTTTTAGACCATCGGCCGATACGGCCAAACTGCCTTCATTTTCAATGGTATTAATGGGATAACCTAGGTTCTCTGGTTTGCCCCATTCACCGGCAGCATTTTTGCGCAACAAATACAAATCAGAACCGCCGTATCCGGTTAGTCCATCAGAAGTATAATACACGGTTTGATTATCAGGATGAATAAAAGGTGCTAGTTCATCACCGGCTGTATTAATTTCTGGGCCTAGGTTCTGGGCCGCAGACCATTTTCCATCGCTGCCGCGATAGCTAATATACAAGTCCTTGCCTCCGTATCCACCTGGTCTATTACTGCTAAAAAACAATACCCGATTATCTGGACTCAAACTGGGAGAACTTTCCCAAAATTCTGTATTGATATTTCTGCCCAAATTCTCTGGTTCACTCCAACCCGTTGGGGTATACACTGATTTGTAAATATCATAATTACCAAAGCCCTGTCCAGAGAATTGACCAGCAAATAAAATCCATTCTCCATCCTGTGATGCTGTAATAGCGCCTTTTTTGGGCTCTATATTAATATCTCCTTTAATGGGTTCAGACATACCAAATCTGTGTCCATCAAATTTGCTTTCCATAAAATCTTCTCGTTGGTGATCACCTGCTCTAGTATAAATGAGCAAGCTATCCGTTACCGTTACATTGGGATAATATTCTGCAAATGGAGAGTTTACATTGTCTCCTAAATTAATGGGAAGAAATTGGTATTTGTCTTGATCTGGATGTTTACTAGCATAGTCCAACGCAAAGCTATAACAGCGTTTGCGGTACTGCGCTGCTTTCTTACTTCTATCGCCCAAGTTGGGTAATAGTATAAAATCTTCAACCTGTGTAAGCGCGTCTTGAAAACGCCCGGCACCGGCCAAATTAATGCTATAAGGTAATTGGTAAACTTTAAAATAGAGACTGTCTTTAGAACGCGCTTTCTCATAGAGTTTGATACTTGCTGCATATTGTTTTAATTGTCCATAAGCCGCTGCTAAAGACAAATAAGCGTCTACATAATTACTGTCTATCACAAGACAGTTTTGAAGTACTGGAATAGCTTCTCTGATTTCACCCGCTTTTAAATATTCCACAGCTTGGTCATATTGATCCATTGCCTTGGGTTTGATCTTATCTGGGTTATAAGATTGTGCTCCGGCGTTTAGACCCACGAATATTAAAAAAGCAAAGGCTGAAATTTTCTGCATGGTTCAAAAATAATGCTTGAAAGTTCCACCAAATTCAACAAAGCTGTTTGTTAAAATTCTGAAGAATTCTAGGGAACGTTGATGTATTTATGGGTTTGTAAACTCAATTCCCATTGCGGATGGGCTTTAATATAGTCTACAATCAATGGCGTAATTTCTGCGGCTTTATCCCACTCTGGTTGCAGGTATAATTTACAAGTAGCACTTACCTGTGCTGCGTGTAATTCTGCCCATTCAAAATCGTGTTTATTAAAAACTACCACTTTTAGTTCATGTGCTAGGGTTAAGTTAGCTGGAACAGGTGCTTTGAATTTTTTGGGAGACAAACAGATCCAGTCCCAATGTCCACTCATGGGTGAAGAGCCCGATGTTTCAATATTGGTTTCAAAACCCGCTTCCTGTAAGGCTTTTGTTAATGCATCTAATTGATGCAATAAGGGTTCGCCACCAGTAATTACGGCCAATCTTCCAGGGTATTTGCAAGCTTCTATAACAATTGATTCAATGGATAGTTTTGGATGCTTTTCTGCGTCCCAACTATCTTTTACATCGCACCATACGCAGCCCACATCGCATCCGCCTAAACGGATAAAATAAGCGGCCCTTCCTTGATGATAGCCCTCGCCCTGTAGGGTGTAAAAAGCTTCCATCACGGGTAATGATGTGGTAGTTGTTTGCATGTTTATTTGCTTAGGCTATGCCGTTATTGGTTTTGTAAGCTTGTAAAGTATTCTTGAGTAGTCCTGCAATGGTCATCAGACCAACGCCACCTGGAACTGGCGTGATGGCAGAAGTTAATGGAGCTACTTCGGCGTAAGCCACATCGCCCTTGATTCTAAATCCTTTTTTGGCAGTAGGGTCATCTACGCGGGTAATACCTACGTCAATTACAACAGCTCCTGGTTTTATCATATCTGCTTTCACAAATTCTGGACGGCCCAATGCTGCAACTAGTATATCGGCCTGCAGGCAAATTTCTTTTAAATTAGGTGTATGTGAATGACAAACAGTTACGGTGCAGTTGCCACCTGGAATATTGCTACTCAACAAGATACTCATGGGTCTTCCAACAATATTACTTCTGCCAATGACAACAGCGTGTTTACCCTTGGTAGGAAGGTTGAAGAACTCCAACATGAGCATGATTCCATAAGGGGTAGCTGGAATAAAGCTGGGTAGGCCTTGCATGAGCTTTCCAGCACTAGATGGATGAAACCCATCCACGTCTTTCCTAGGATCAATGGCTTCAATCACTTTGTGTTCATTAATCTGTTTGGGTAAGGGCAATTGTACCAAAATGCCATCTACTCCATTGTCTGCATTGAGCTGGGCAATGGTTGAAAGTAGGGTAGCTTCGTCTACATTTTCGTCTAAACGCAGCAAGCTGGAGACAAATCCAATGTCTTCACAGTTTTTTACTTTAGAAGCTACATAAGTTTCACTGGCACCATTGGTTCCCACCAAGATGGCGGCCAAATGCGGTGCGCGATGTCCTTTTTCTAATAAAGCTGCTGTTTCAGCCTTCAGGCTTTCTTTTACAGAAGCCGATACCAGTTTGCCGTCTAATACTAACATGCTGCAAAAATATCTGAAAGCCCTGAAATTCTGGATTTTTAGTTTTTTTGACTGCTTCCTCAATAAAATCAATCGGGAATTGATTTTATGTCAATTATTTGGGTAACTAATTATGCTGTTTATAGATTTAATTGGGTGTCAACATAAAAATCTATAAAATTAGTAGGAATATATTAATATGTTTTTTATTTATAATATGAATTGTGTCATTAAGTTAACAGATTCTCAGTTTTGTTAACAATTTTAACAAAATTTAACAAAAAAGATAAAACAGTCTGAAAATTCCATAACTATTTGAAATACATATAGATATATATCTTTTAGCTTAAATAAGTAACCAAATTTGGTCTTTATTATTGTATCTACTTAACATTTCATTGGCTTTCCTTTAACAATTTTGAGTTAATTTTTTATATTCGCGGGCACTTTAAAACTAAACTAAATGAGAAAAACGCTTCAATCGTTCCTGGTAATGATGCTATGCTTTAGCATGGTAGCAGTTGCCCAGGTCTCCCCACACACGGGAACAGTGAAAGATGATAAGGGTAATCCAATCCCTTATGCAACCGTAAAAGTTAAAGGCGGCACTCAAGTGGCCGTTGCTGACGAAAAAGGTGTGTACAAGATTAATGCTGCTGATAATGCAGTTTTGATTTTTAGCGCTACCGGTTTTACCGATACTGAATCTAAAGTATCTAAAAATGGTTCTATTTCTCTTCAGAAAAAAGTAGACGAACTTGAAAATGTGGTTGTTACCGCTCAAGGTATCCGCAAAAAACAAAGAGAAATTGGTTATTCCTATGCTAAGGTTTCTAATGAAGAAATTAACGTAGGTAAATCACCTCAGTTGGCACAGGCACTTTCTGGTAAAGTATCTGGTCTAGCTATTTACAACGTAAACAACAGTGTTGATCCAGCCGTTAAAATTGTATTGCGTGGTTACCGTTCTTTAACCGGTAATAACGAAGCATTGGTAGTATTAGATGGTATGCAAACCACTTCTACCGTTTTGGCTTTGATTAACCCTAATGATATTGACAACGTTTCTATCTTAAAAGGTGGACAAGCTGCAACCTTGTATGGTTCTGCGGGTATCAATGGAGCCATTGTAATTACTACTAAAAAAGGTCAGAAAGGAAAGTTGAAAGTGTCTTATAGCAACTCAACCAACTTTGATCAAATTAGTTTCTTGCCTCAGTTCCAAGACAAATATGGTAGTGGTTCACACTATGCAACTTCTTTTGGAGGTGCTGGTTACAAAACTGATTACTTAGAGCGTATGAAAGACAACTGGCGTCCTTTTGAAAACCAACAATATGGTGATGCATTTGATGGTAAAGACAGGATCCAAGGAAGGGTTTTGGAAGATGGTACAAAATGGATCATCCCTTATTCTCCTATTGCAAACGCACGTAGAAAATCATTTGATATTGGTGTTTCTACCAATAACCAAGTTAGTTTCCAAGGTGGAGATGAGTCTAGCTCATTCTATATGAGTGTTGAAAATAACCGCATCAATGGTATTGTACCTTTGGATAAGAGTGACCGTACTGGTGTACGTTTATCTGCAACCAAAGAATATGGTAAATTATTGGTAGGTTTTAATGCTTCTTATACACAAGCTGGTTATGACAGAACTTCTGCAGATTTCTACAGTGATTTGATCAATACTGCTGCAAATATTCCTGTTAATGAATTACGTGATTGGCAAACCAACCCCATTGCTAACCCCAATGGATATTACAATGACTATATTCAAGCTCCAAACTTTAACAAGGATAACAACCGTCAAAAATATTTAGACGCGAACATCCAAGGTAATTTTGACATTACTTATAAAGCAGCTAACTTCTTGACCATCTACAACCGTTTGGGTGTGATGAATAACGTTAGAACTGGTAAAAACAGAACTGGTAAATTCTTGTATTCTGATTGGGCTAAAACCAAAGCATATGTACCAGCTCCTTGGGATTATGCCAATGACTACAATGGTATTGACAGAGCAGGTTCTGATATCTTGGGTAGTGTAACTGATTATTCTAATACTGAGAATGTATTGAACAATGAGTTCCAATTACAGTTTAAAAAAGATATTGGTCAGTTCTCTAATAAAATGATTCTTGGATTTAGTATTTATCAGCGTAAGACAAAGAATATTAGTATTGGATCTAGCTCTGTAGTAGTACCTGACGTTTATAACGTTTCTAACAGACAAGGTGAATTAACTGGTGGTGAATCAAATACCATGGAGCGCAAATACGGTTACTATGCGGATCTTTCTACCGGTTACAAAGACTGGTTGATCTTGAATGGTACTTTCCGTTATGATGCAACTTCTAGGTTCTACAAGCCAGACAGACCTACCAATACTTGGTCTTATCCTTACTATGGTTTGGCCTTGTCTTTTATTGCAACAGACGCTATTCCTTCTTTGAAGAGCAATACTTTGAACTATGCTAAGTTGCGTGTCAATGCCAACAAAAATGGTAATGATAACTTGCCTTTGTATGGTCTTGATTTGACATACCCCAATGGTGGTGGTTTCCCTTATGGTAATATAGTTGGTTTAACTGTAGGTAACGTATTACCTGATGCTAATCTGAAACCTGAGTTTGTAACTTCATATGAAGTGGGTGGTGAATTCCAATTGTTCAACAACCGCGTAAACTTAGATGTAACTGC
Source organism: Chitinophaga pinensis (assembly GCA_943372225.1). GTDB lineage: Bacteria > Bacteroidota > Bacteroidia > Chitinophagales > Chitinophagaceae > Sediminibacterium > Sediminibacterium pinensis_L. Next base: position 260,468 of record CALRXV020000006.1, read on the forward strand.
TTATACACAATCATCAAAAGGTCAAGTAATTACCGTTAAGGTTCCAAATACAACAGGTTTCTCTAACTTGTTGATCAACATAGGTGAATCTAAAAACTGGGGTTATGAAGCTGACTTGAAAGTACAGATCTTGAGAAAGAAAGCTTTGAAATGGGATGCGAGCTTGCGTTATACCTATAACGATAACAAAGTGGTTGACCTGTATCCAGGTGTTGACCAATTTGTAATTAGTTCAGTTGGTGGTTATGCAAGTACAAACGTAATTAAAGACCAACGTTTCCCATTGTTGAAAACCGATGGTTATATATATGCTGATGATGGTTCTGGACGCCGTTTGGTGAACAGTGCTTCAGGTTATCCTTTGCGTAATGCAACACAAAGCAACCGAGGTGGTACTTTACCTCGTCATATGGTAGGTCTTGGTTCTAGGTTTGCTTACAAAGACTTTAGCTTTGCCTTCAACTTTGAATACCGTGGTGGTAATAAAATGTTCTCTGATCTTGGACGTCAAATGACCTTTACAGGTTCTGGTAAATGGACTGAAAACAGGGTGCCTCACGTATTTGAAAATTCAGCTTATTTAGATGCTAGTGGTAAAATCACTGACAACAACGTAAACGTGCGTGAAGCTGAATACGGTTTGTGGGTTGATAACTACCGTTTGATTTCTGAAAACTTTGTAAATGATGCTTGGTTTATCAAATTGCGTGATATAAACTTGGCTTGGAATGTTCCAGCTAACCTGATTGGTAAAACCAAGATTTTCTCTGGTGCTAGCGTTTCAATTTATGCAAGAAACCTATTCACTATTATTGACAAAGCTAATTTCTATACTGATCCTGAGTACAGCTTTACAACTGGTAACGGCCAAGGTATCAATACCACTGGTCAAACACCTCCAGTTAGACAATATGGTATCAACGTTAACCTGACATTCTAAGATCATTATAATTATTAAAAATTTTTGAATATGAAATTTAAATCATTATACGCACTGGCTTTTGTGGCGCTGATGACCATGGGATGTAAGAAATCTTACCTGGATATCAACACTAACCCAAACAGCTTGCCAAGTGCTACTCCGTCATTTGTATTGACAAATGCACTGAATACCACGGCTTCCAGTATGGTAAGTCCAAATGAAATAGGCTCTTATTGGTCTGGACAATGGACTCAATCAAGTTCTTATATCTTGAGTACCACTACTTTTAACTACCAATACACCAATGGTGATTTTAACTATTGGGATGGTTTGTATGACAACTTGTATGATTATGAGTATGTATTAAAAAATGCAGACGCTACCAATCAGAAGTATTTTAAAGGTCCAGCAAGGGTAATGAAAGCATATGTATTTCAAGCTATTTCTGACATGTACGGAAACCTTCCTTATTCAGACGCTTTGAAAGGAGTTGAATCATTGGCACCCAAATTTGATGATCACAAGACAGTATACGAGTCTTTGATTAGTTCTTTAGATGCGGCGATTGTTGAATTAAAAGCAAATCCGTTTGCTAGTGCATTTGCTAGTGCTGATATTGTTTTTGCTGGTAATACTACTAAGTGGATCAGGTTTGCCAATTCATTGAAATTGCGCATCTTAATGCACCAGTCACGTGTTAGTGGAAGGGATGCTTATATCACAACAGAAATCAATAAAATTGTAACCGAAGGTTCTGGTTTTATTACTGGTGAAGATGTTGGTGTAGGTGGTGCTTCTTTCTTTATTGCTACTGCAGGTAAATTAAACCCAATCTATGATCGTTGGGGTTATGATGCAAATGGTGCGGTTCGTGCGCTTGCTCGTTATCCACGTCCTACCAAGTTCTTATTTGACGTGTTAAAGGCAAGTAATGATACTTTCCGTTTAAAGCGCATTGCTTATGCTAAAGGTGGTGAAAACACTGGTGCCCCTGGTGTGAGTGCACAGCCTGAGCTTGTGGCTAACTATGTAGGTGTTCCTTTTGCTGTAAGTTCTGGCTTCACAGCTCCTTCTACTTCTTATATTGGACCAAGTTTGTTTGTAAAAGGTCAGTTTAACCGTCCAGTGATTGTAATGACTGCTGCTGAAGTACAATTTGCTTTGGCCGAAGCCAAACAACGCTTTAGTGGTGTTACCCTTCCTGGTACTGCTCAGTCATACTACGAAGAAGGAGTTAGACAATCTTTCCGCACATTGGGTGTTACCAATGCTGCTGCTCAAGCTACTGTTTTGTTAACCAGCGGTATTGCTGATGCGGATTGGGCTGCTTCTACTGACAAGTTAAAAGCCATTGCTATTCAGAAGTGGTTGGCTTTGACCAATTTTAGTGGTTTAGAAGCTTGGACTGAATACAGAAAGACTAATCTTCCTGTAACTCCTCAGTCTCCTGGTGTTACTACCGCTGACAGACCATTACGCTTTTACTACCCTGGTACTGAGTCAGGTTCAAATACAAACGTACCTACTGGTATCAATGTATTTAGCAACCGTTTATTCTGGGATGTAGATTAATCTAATAACATAATAGATCTTAAAAGGGTGCCGGTTTACGGCACCCTTTTTTTGGTACTTTTGTCAAAATAGCATCATGGAACAACAACCCAACGCACAATTGAATATTGAAATCAGTGAAGAAATGGCAGAAGGATCTTATGCCAATCTAGCCATCATTACGCATAGCCACGCAGAATTTGTAGTAGACTTTGTGAACGTGATGCCCGGTACTCCAAAGAGCAAAGTAAAGTCTAGGATTATCCTTACACCTATGCACGCCAAGAAGCTCATGAAAGCCCTTGCTGAAAATATAGATAGATATGAACTAGCCAATGGCAGTATCCAAGACTTAGAACAGGTAGAAATACCCATGCATTTTGGGGGTCCTACACCTCAGGCCTAAAATTTCCCTAGCTTTTTAAATTTATTTTTCAACTAGTTAACTAATTGAAATTCAGTTAGTTGAACCCTATTTTGGAGCAGATTTAAAAAATAAATGAAGGTTTTTTTACCTAATTGAAGCCAAATATTTGGTGGGGAACTATTCCCGTCTTACTTTTGCAACCCGCCGGTAAAAAAGCGGATAGTTCTTAAAAAAACAAGTAGTTAACGCTGAAAAAAAAGATGGAATAAAATCCTAATTATTTTTGGTGATAATGATAAGGTTTATTACTTTTGCAACCCGATAAAAAGGGAGGCTAAGTAAGGCCTAAAAGATCTTTGAAAGTTTGGAAGCAACAG
>CALRXV020000007.1:0-235604 GCA_943372225.1 Chitinophaga pinensis
AATCTCATTCTTAGATTTGCCACTCTTCAGAAAATCTTGAATAATTACATGTTTCTCCTGTTCTAAAAAGGATCCACTTGATCGTTTAATTACTGTTTTGACCATTTTTTACACCGTTTTTAGTGTAAACCTATTTCAGGACAAGTCAGGCACCCCTCCCGCAAGCAGGAGGGGAACTAAAAGCAATTCATTTAAAATGGACTTACCCTATTGCCTGATCCAGGTCTTCTATTAAATCTTCTACGTCTTCAATTCCCACACTCAAACGGATTAGAGAGTCGGACAAACCGTTTTTGATACGTTCTTCTCTAGGAATAGAAGCATGGGTCATACTGGCAGGGTGATTGATCAAAGATTCTACACCGCCCAAGCTTTCTGCTAAGGAAAATACTTTGGTAGAGCTAAGAACGCGCTTTGCATTTTCAACGCTATCGTCTTTAAGTGTAAAGCTCATCATGCCACCAAAACCGCGCATCTGTTGTTTGGCAATGGCATAATTGTGGTGGTCTTCAAAACCGCACCAATACACCCTTTCTACTTTGGGATGGTTGCGTAAATGCTTTGCAATCTTTTCTCCATTTTCACAATGACGTTGCATACGAACATGCAAGGTTTTGATACCGCGCAACACCAAGAAACAATCCATTGGGCCAGGAACAGCACCGCAGGATTTTTGGATAAAGTATAATTGCTCTCTCAAGTCAGCGTCATTCATCATCAAGCAACCTTGAATCAAATCACTATGTCCGCCCAAATACTTGGTGGCAGAATGCATGACAATATCAGCACCTAGTGTTAAGGGGTTTTGTAAATAAGGAGAAGCAAATGTATTGTCTACACAAAGCAACGCACCTGCTGATTTTGCAATAGCGGATACTGCAGCAATATCTGTAATATTCATGAGTGGATTGGTGGGAGTCTCAATCCAAATAAGTTTGGTAGCTGGGCTAATGGCTTTACTGATATTAGTGACATCGGTTGTATCTACATAAATAAACTTGATACCAAATTTGGCAAAAATCTTGGTAAACAATCTATAAGTACCACCATACATATCATTGGCAGCAATTACTTCATCGCCTGGCGCCAAGAGTTTGATAACCGCGTCGGTAGCAGCAACACCACTGCTAAATGCCAAACCAAATTTTCCTTCCTCCAATTGCGCATAAGCATCTTCCAAAGCTTTACGGGTTGGATTCTGGCTGCGCGCATATTCAAAACCTTTGTTTACACCAGGAGCTTCTTGCACATAAGTAGAAGTCTGATAGATTGGCGTCATAATAGCACCAGTAGAAGGGTCAGGTTCAGCACCTGCATGAATATATTTGGTACCCAATCTTACACCGGGTGCTTGTTTGTTTTGGCTCATAATTATTTTTTAGTAGTAGTTTCAGGTGCAAGGCTAATAGGCAGAACGGTTTTGATTTCATCCCAAACAATCACCATATTGGCGCCATTTTTAATGTCATCAAAATAAATGGTAAAAGCTTCTACGGTCTCGGTATTTTTTTCAATGTCAACATCGGTACGTAACAAATCTTTTTTTCCATCATAGGTATAATTGCCCCAGCAAAAATTATCCTTGTTCAAAATAAGGGTCCACTTTTTTTCAGTTGGAAGACAGTAAAAAGTATACCTGCCTTTGTTAATTGTTTTACCAGCAATTTTGACGTTTTTGAAAAATTCAATTTCTGTAGCCTCATTTGCTCCTAATCTCCAGAGTTCATTGTATTTGATAATACCTCCAAAAATTGTTCTTCCACCTTTTAAAGGTCTACCATAAATTACCCTAGCAATGGGCTGATCCTTGGCCATTCCCTTCATCTTCAAAATGGGGTAATTAGATGGCCAATAACTCATGTCCATGGGTGATTTGTCTAATTCAGTGGGTTTGGGTTGAGCCCAAATACTAGAGGCAATAGCCATACAACAGCATAACAGGATTGTTTTCATATAAAAAGTACTTGTAGGATTGATCAACAATAACAAAGATAAGGGGCTAAAGGTTCTGCAAATCTTGCCAATAGCTTTCTGCCATATTTTTAACAGCTGGGAAAAATTCCTGATAACAATCTCCTAATAAGGGTAGGTTGGCTTCAAATAGTTGAAATGCTACAGATGCATCTGTTAAATAAGTGGCTCTTCTAACCAAGCCCCCAAAGCTTTTTTCTATACCCCAGGTAAAACGATAATTGTACAACCAGTCCTGGGTTTGCATATAGGGAAGCATGCGTGCAAATTTCTCAGGCAAAAAGGAATGTTGATCAATTAAGGAAGCATAAACACTGGCAGAAAAATCTTGCCAACCAGCTTCATCCAAAATGTTGCTGTCCAATGCCAGAAAATGGTCATAGACCACATCCATAAAAGCGCCAGCGTATAGGCCTACTGCGGGTTTGAATATTGCCTTTCCCCTTGCTGTTGCAGCATGACTGTCTGTAAAAGCATCAATGGCCCTATGTAAACGAATTCCCTGTTGTATGCCATTAGGATAGTCGTATTGTTTTTTACCCTTTACATAATCACTGATCATATTGCCCACCAAGAGTTGGGGTTGGCCAAAAGATAAGTAAGCATGTGCCAGTAGATTCATGCTGCAATAATAACCGAAACCTTGCTTTATTAATGAGTTGTTTTCAAAATCCAAGCACCCACTAGGTTGGCAGCTTCTGGAGAAAAGGTTTCATCAATGGTATCATAGGTCTGTACTTTGGTCTTAGCAGTTTGGAATAAGTGGTTTAAGTTAGGAAGCGCATGCACTTCATATTTTTTGTTCCTTCCCTTTTTTAATGCAGCTTCAATAGCTGATAGGTTTTCATCTGAAGTCACTTGAATGTCATAAGTTCCATTCAAAGCCAAGACAGGAATTTTCAATTTTTCTAAATTGATACTAGGCTCGTAGTTTAAGAAATAATTTAACCAAGTAAGACTAGCTTTATATTGTTGGGCCATGGACAGCATGGCTGCCTGCGGCGATGTGATAAAGAGCTTTTTCTCCAAACTATCGGGAACAGCTTTTTTCCAATTGCCATATACCTGTTTCATGTCTGATTGCACTGCATCAAAATCAGTAGATTTTCCAAATGCACGATTCATACTATTGACCAAACTATCTGCCAGTGCTTTTTCGGGAGCAGCTAGATTAGCCATTTCAAAACTGCGTCTCATTTGGAAGTTCCAAATTTCCTGACCTTTTTGACCTGGTCCTGCTAGTAAGACAATGAATGCCACTTGTTTGTTATTTACGGCCACCATGGGTGCAATCATGCCACCCTCACTATGTCCAATTAATCCTATTTTTTTCTTGTCTACATCTGGTCTGCTCAGTAAATAATGAATGCTATTATTAACGTCTCCTGCAAAGTCTACAGAAGTAATTTTGCCTGGATTTGGTCCTAGACTTGATTTTCCCGCACCCCGGTCATCAACACGTAATACAGCAATACCTTGTTTGGTTAATAAATCGGCTAATACCCCATAGGTTTTATGTCCAAACATGCTGCCATCCCTGTCTTGGGTGCCACTTCCTGAAATTATTATCACGGTTGGAAAATTGCTTCCCTGATTAGGTTTGGTAAATGTGGCCCCATATTGCATACTGCTATCCGCATTTTTATAAATCACTTCCTCTGCTAAATAAGCAAAAGGCGCTTTTGGTGTTTGGGGTCTAACCGGAGCTGATGGGGGCTTGGGAATGTCTTTTTCATCCAATCGCTTCATGTTTAGAGGCGTTTTGAAATTCCCCTGTTTAAAATTACCGTGAATGCTATCCTTGCCATTCCAGCTACCGCGATAGCCCGCATTCATGATTTTAATCTCAGCTAAAATGCTGTCTCCCACCAATTCCGTTTTGCTGCCCAGTAATCCAAAACTATTTTGATCTGGACTATCAAAACTTGAACGGTATTCGTTGCCTGTTTTCTCTACATGCATCACAAAACGAATCTGTCTTGTTCCCACAGTTAGAAAGCCCTGCCAAACACCAACAATGCTTTGTGCTTGAGATACTTGTACCGCAAGCAACATGCAAATGAGATAGGAGATTTTTTTCATGGTATTAGGATTGGTGTTTTTTGAAATAACGGTATGAAAATATAAAGGGTATTAAAGTTATAATCACAGTAATAGCAGTAAACACTATCCAACCTGCAACACTAGGTAATACCAAACTCAGGATAGCAGCAACTAAACCGCCAATCACCCAGATCTTACCAGCTAATAAATGGGTGGCACGCCAATTATCTGGATCTTCCAAGGCCCAAGGGGTTCTAAATCCTGCAAAATAATTGGGTTTGATGGTATACATATAATTACCCATAAATACAAATAATAAACTCATTAAGGGCAAAATATATTTAGTCCCATTGAAGCTGGTATTAACTGCGGATTGAAGAATAATCATGTTTAAAATACCCATGAATACCACCAAAATAAGGCCTATTTTATTCATAAATACAGGCGATTGTCCAGCCGATTTTTTAGGATCTATCTGAGGTAAGTATTTTAATAGAAAATAACTAATTAAGCCAACAACGTCTAAGAGAATGGTGGTGAAAATAAGGGTTGACTTTTCACCAAAACCATCGGCCTTGCCCTCTAAATTAAAATGGGTTGGAACTATATCTGGTAAATAGGAATATACTGAAGCCAGATATACCAAGGGCATACCCAGTGCGGCAATTATGATGATGATATTAAGAGATTGATTGTTTTTCATGCTATTTCTTTTTTGTTTTGGTAAACTGAACTACCCATTTGAGTACCTCATCCATTACGGTGGTATTGAGAGAGTAATTGATAAACTGTCCTTCTTTAACTGCTACAACCAGCTCTGCTTGTTTTAGTAAATCAAGGTGATGCGAAATACTGGGTTTTGACATTTGGAACCTATCTGCAATCTCTCCAGCATTCAGGTCTCCTTCTTTGAGCATTTCTAGGATGGCTCTTCTGGTGGGATCGTTTAATGCTTTGAATAAATGGTTCACTAGTTAATTATATATTTAGACAAATGTCTAAATAATAGTTGAATCACCAAATTAATTTCTTTTAAGGTATTTGGTTTTACTAAATGCGGCTTTGGGAATTGATTAAAATGCCAATGTTAACCGATGTTAAAACCGCTTTTAATTTTTAACCCAATGGTAACCGGGTTTTAAGATTTCTTTGTGAATTCCAGCGCAACCCTTGTAAATAAAGGGTTTCAGCCTTTTATTAACCCTGCTTAACCTTCATTTTAACACCGTTCATCCTAAAACAGTACCCCACTCAAAAACCTCATCACAATCCGCCAAACAAAATCAAATCCATTTCTATGTTTGTCTTGTCAAAACAGACAACCAAATCCAAAATCAAATCCTAAAAACCAAACAAATGAAAAAAATTATCATCGCAGCATTTTTTGCAGCTAGCATCATCACCACCGCTTTTGCCGCAGACGCCAGTAAAGTGAGTCTGAAAGTAATGGACAATTTTAAAAAGCAATTCCGCAATGCCGCTCAAGTAGAGTGGACCATTAAGGAACAATTCACCAAAGCTAATTTTAATGTAAACGGCATTGCTGTAGAAGCATTTTTTGATAAAGAGGGAGAGTTAATAGGTACAAGCCGCCACGCTGAGTTCAATCAATTACCACTGAGTGCCATTGAAAAAATTCATCAAGATTATGCTAATTATCAGGTTAGCTCTACTATTGAGTTTGATCAAAAAGGAGACCGTAATTTTTATGTGTCTTTGGAAAAAGGAAATAAAAAACAAATTCTTACCGTCTCAGTTTATGGAGAAGTAAGCAAATTTGAAGGTTTGGGTAAATAGACCAAACAACCTATGAAACCAGCCTCACGCAAGTGGGGCTTTTTTATTTTAAGAAATCCCCCATGGTATTAAAACTGTAACCTGCTGCTTTTAGATCTTTGATCAAACGATTGAGTTTGTCTAACAACTTAGGTCCACAATCCGTTCTGGTATAGGCAGGCAGTCCATAAGCTTCAATAGAAACAAATTCCCATGGATGAAAATAAAGACAGACATAACCGTCTTTTTTCAAGGCGTTTTTGGTCCAAGAAAGAAATAAGGAATACGGAAAATTTTTAAAACTCAACCAAAATAAGGGTATCCGCATGGGCGATACAGAAGCAGGCATTCTAGTCATGCCTTGGTCTTGATAAACAGTTCTTGGTAAGTGTAGGTTATTATAACGGCCAGGTATCCAAGTTGGGTTGATGGAAGAATCATAACTAAAACCCGCTTTGATCACTTCTGTCATTTCCACTTTGCGCATCCTTGGCATTCTTAGTCCTCGAATCTCCTGCCCACTAATATTAGCCAATACTTCTCTGGATTGAGCCAAGTGTTCGTTTTCAAAAGCTGAATGATAAAATGTATGGGATGCAATTTCATGTTTCTTAGCGTGTTCCCCAATTGCTTCAGGAAAATGCTGGGCAAAATTAGCAGTAGTAAAAAGAGTGGTAGGAATAGCATGTGCATCTATCATGGGCATAAGTACATCTAATCCCGCTTTACCCACTTGCATTTGTTCATCTACTGAAATGGGAAAATCATATTCCAAAGGCATGTCAAATTCCTCAACATCAAAACTCAAGAGTACCTGTGGATTCATACCATATTGGTTTCCTTGACAATATAATGAGGTCTTTGCTTGCTCTGCTGAAAAAGTTTGCCTAAATACATTCCTATAATTCCTAAAATCATCAATTGTAATCCGCCAAAAAAGGCAATAGTAGCAATGATAGATGCCCATCCAGCAATGGCGTGTCCAAAATAGTAGCTATAGATAATATAGGGTGCAAAGAGTAGGGAAATTAATGAGAAACTCAGGCCCAAATAAGTAGCAATATATAATGGTTTGGTACTAAAAGAGGTGATTCCTTGCAAGGCAAAACGAATCATTTTCTTCAAAGTATATTTTGACTTTCCTTTTAGTCTTTCTGCGGGTTCGTATTCAATACCCGATTGCTGAAACCCCATCCACTTAACCAAGCCACGCAAAAACAAATCAGTTTCCTTGAACTCTTTGAATACGTCAACTACGCGTCTATCCATCAATCTAAAATCGGCGGTTCCCTGCTCCAATTCAATGTCTGAAAGATTGTTGATGAGGTTATAAAACATATTGGATGTTTTACGTTTCATCATGGGCATGTCTTGATGGTCTTTGCGAATGGTATAAACAATATCATTGCCAGCTTCCCATTGTTCCAATAGCACTGGAATCAATGCTGGCGGATGTTGCATGTCTCCATCCATCATGATCACAGCATCGCCCTCGGCCATATCCAGCCCAGCTTTTAGGGCATTTTGGTGTCCAAAATTTCTTGACAAACCAATATAACGAATATGGGAATTGATTTTTGAAATGGCTTTTAAAAGGGCCAATGTACCATCACTACTGCCATCGTCTACAAAAATGATTTGGTATTGATAACCCAAGGGCGCTAACACTATTTCCAATGCATCTACTAGTATGGGAATATTACCTTCCTCATTACAAGCTGGGACTACTATGGAGATATTTTTTTGCATAATCATTAGCGCGTTTCCAACATTTTTTAGATTTCCGTTGATACTTGCAATGGTTCAAGGGCTTTTTTATTCCATGTGAATAGTTCTATCATACAAACAGCCCATACAATAATACATGGAATTGCCTTAATATGATATGGCTTTAAGAAGTTATCTCGAATATATCTTGGAAATACTTCAGTAGGAGAGAGGCAAGTGAAAACAAATAAGAAAATCATTAGCCAATGATGCCATTTGGCCCTTTCTAAGCTAATATACCAAATGGCTGCTCCTACAACGGCAATAATATAGGAGGGAGATTCTACTCCAGGGTTGAATACAACCGTAAATAGTAAAATGCCACCCAAGTATAATTGCCTAAACTGTGGATTGTTGTATACTTCTTTTTTTAGCAATACTACAATCATGGATATAGTGCCAAATAAAACAATCCAAATTTGATCAAGTTGAATGGATTTAAACATGCCAATTACGCCTATTAAACTCAAAGAATCACGGATGGTTTGTAATTGTAAACGATGAAACCAACTCTGGTATAAAAATATCAATTGATCTAGGGATACGATGAATAAAGGCAGTGAAAAAAACAAAACAGCCCAGGCCAAAGCTTTCCATAAAAAAGCCCCCCTGTTTTTAAAGCAAATCCAAAATACTCCTGCAGTTAGTACATAAATTTTGAAGAAAAAACCAAAAACAAACATCAAACTAGACCAAGTTGTTTGTTTCTTGGTTTGGAATAAATAGACCAACATAATCAGCGCAGCTACTGTAGCATTTGTCTGTACATTTTCTGCAGCAGTAATATATTCTACCAAACAAAACCAATAAATAAAGATCTTTTTCTTTAATTCTATGGGCATCATTTTTATGGCAAATAATAATGCAATTGTATGGGTCAAATTCCACAACAAAATCCCTAACCAATCGGGTAAATAATAGAATAAACCCATTCCAAAAGCAAATAATGGGCTATAATTATATTCAGTGTGATATTCCGATGGGTACATTAAGTACAGATCGTATTGTTTTTTCAGGTGTTCAAAAGAAGCTACAAAACAATCATAATTATCATAGCTTTCTAGAAAAGCTATTTTAAAACTTATCAATACACAAGCAATCAGGTAAATAACAATGATTGTACGCTCATTATTAAAAAAAGGCTTTTTGCTAATTGCTGTTAAGGAAAAAGGCATAGCAACAAAGATATATTTTCTAAGAGACCAAGCAATAGCTTATTCGGCTTCTTTGCATGGTTATTCTAGGCAATTGGCTTGGTTTCAACCCTAGTTCATGGGCCATTGAAAATACCTCCTCAGGAGTTAACATCAATAGTTTATGTTTTTTCCTCAGTGAATTGTATTTGGATTGTTTGGCAATGACCATAAATTTCAAAAACGAAAAGAAATAGCCCATTTTAATGCTATGAACAAAGATGCCAATGGCATCTTTCAAAAGTCCGTTTTCATGAGCAATGATATCTGCCAGTAATATTTTGCCACCTGGTAGCAAGAGTGATTGGCATTTTGACAACAATTCCACAACAGTTTCTTTGTTCTCAAAGTATTGAACCACGCTCAAAATGATAATGGTATCAAATTTTTTGCCTTCTTGTTCCACCAAACTCAAAGACTGGATAGATTGCTCCATCTCTACTTCTAAAAATAAAAAATTGGGGTAATCCTTGCATTTTTCTCTGGCATTCTTGATATATACTGCGGAAATATCAACGCCATAATAGTTTTGAATTTTTCCTTTAAGTGCATTTGCCAAATAACCAGGCCCGCATCCAAAATCCATGATTTGGCTTGATTGATCAATTAGTTCATGGATGAAAAGTTGTTTTGCAACATATTCTGTACTTTTTTCCATCACTTTCATAAATAGTTTTGGATTTTCTTTCCAGTAATTGCCCCAACTTAACATATGAATTAAATTTTATAATTAATTAACCGCTGTTTAGGGCAGTCCTAGATAACAGAATAGTTGATTCAACAATAAACTATGATTTCAGTTCACATTAAAAAATTACTTTTGTCCCTCTAAAATAAATTAAAATGAGCAAAGGACCCGTATCGCAGTTTATACAACATCATTATCGTCACTTTAATGCCGCAGCCTTGATTGATGCAGCAAAAGGTTATGAAACCCATTTGTTAGAGGGTGGCAAAATGCTAGTAAGCTTGGCAGGTGCCATGAGTACCGCAGAACTAGGTATTAGTTTGGCAGAAATGATTAGACAAGACAAAATTGCCATTATCAGCTGTACTGGCGCCAATTTGGAAGAAGACGTCATGAACCTTGTTGCGCATAGTCATTACAAACGTGTTCCCAATTATCGTGACCTAACACCACAAGACGAGTGGGATTTGTTAGAGAACCATTATAACCGTGTTACCGATACTTGTATTCCGGAAGAAGAAGCATTCCGTAGACTACAAAAACACTTGGTAAAACAATGGAAAGACGCAGAAGCAAATGGCGAGCGCTATTTTCCTCACGAGTTCTTGTACAAAACCGTTTTGTCTGGTGAACTAGAACAATACTATGAGATTGATCCAAAGAATAGCTGGATTGTTGCTGCGGCCCAGAAAAACATTCCTATTGTTGTTCCAGGTTGGGAAGACAGCACTACAGGAAACATTTTTGCTAGCTATGTAATCAAGAATGAATTAAAAGCATCAACCGTAAAAAGTGGGATTGAATACATGGTTTGGTTAACAGAATGGTATAGGGCCAATAGTGGTGGAAAAGGAGTTGGATTCTTCCAAGTAGGTGGTGGTATTGCTGGTGACTTTCCAATTTGTGTAGTACCCATGATGTACCAAGATTTAGAATGGCACGATGTTCCTTTCTGGAGTTACTTCTGCCAAATCAGTGATTCTACTACTTCTTACGGATCATATTCTGGTGCGGTTCCCAATGAAAAAATCACTTGGGGTAAACTTGATATACACACGCCTAAATATATTGTGGAAAGTGATGCAACCATTGTTGTTCCGCTAATCTTCGCGTACCTACTTGGTTGGTAAAATTTAGTTAAATGAGAAATGAGAAATGAGAAGTGAGAAGTGGAAGAAGAAAGGGAAGGTTTAAAAGTGAAGAGATAAAAGTGAAGATTGGACTCAGATCTCAATATGCGAGTTACTTAGGCTGCGCCTAAGTTCTAGTAAAAGACAAACATCTTCATAAAGAAAAACCCAAGGCATGCCTTGGGTTTCTTTATTTAATAAGGTTTTAAAATGCTTCACTCCTCACTTCTCACTTCTCACTCCTCACTCCTCTCTTCACTCTTATCTTTTATCTTTTATCTTCTTCCTACCTGCCTGGCATATTCAATTTCAAATCACGCTTCAACATATTGTCTCTGTTGGCCATTTCCCATGAGGTATGGAAAATCATCAACACGCGTTTTTGCATCAGGTCAAAATTGATTTTCTCAATGGTGTCAGTTGGTTGGTGATAATCAGCCAACAACATACCATCATAGAAGAACAAAATTGGAATACCTTTTTTAGCAAAATTGTAATGGTCGCTACGGAAGTAAATTCTGTTTCTATCATTAGGATCATCATACTTGTAATCCAAAGTGATTTTAGAAGAATTGGCATTGGCTGCTTCATTGATAATAGGTAGGTCAGTACTTAATTTGTCATGACCAATCACGTATACATAGTTCAAAGAATCAGCTGTTTTGCGCTCAGTATCTACACGGCCTACCATGTCAATATTCAGATCAGCAGTAGTTTTTTCTACTGGGTAAATGGGATGCTCAGAATAATATTCTGAACCCCAAAGACCTTTTTCTTCACCACTCACAGTCATAAATACAATGCTTCTTCTTGGACCCTTGCCTTTTTTAGCAGCAGCAGACCAGGCTTCAGCCATTTGCATTACGCTCACCGTACCAGAACCATCGTCATCAGCACCATAATAGATTACGTCTCCGCGTTTGCCCAAGTGGTCATAGTGGCCAGTAATAAATAGATATTCGTCTTTTTTATCAGTACCAGGTAGTAGTGCTACTACGTTGCTACTTTCTAGGTTCTCCGTTGTTTTGGTTGCAGCTAATTTTAGTTCAGCTACATAATTGCCTTTCTTTAAATTTTTGAAATCAGCAACGCTCAATTGGCTAGTTCTACCAACAAGTGCCGTAGCTACTTCAGTAGAAATAGTGGCCATTAAAAATGCTGTTGCATTATTTTTATTCAGATACATATTGCCTTTTACAGGAGTAGGGTTCTTGCGTGGAAAGTCAGCAGAAATCACCAACAAACCTGCAGCTCCTTTGGCCATAGCTACACGCATTTTAGCAAAAGAAGAAGAAGGGCTGGTATTCATGCCTCTTCCACCTTGAGCTGGAGTAGCAGTAGCAGTTGCACTTCCTTCTAATACCAAAACAATTTTGCCCTTAACGTCTAAGTTAGCGTAGTCATTGATTTTGTTAGCAGAATCAACTATACCATAACCAGCAAAAATGGTATTGTTATAACCCCAATCGCCAGTGCCAATAGTTTGCAAAGAGAAACTATAGTCTTTATCCCACTCAAAATTTCTACCATTCACGCTTAGTTTTTTGTTGGTCAAAGCGTCTTGGTATACAGGATACAATTGCTGATAACTGTCTCCATTACCTGGTTTCAATCCCATTCTTTTGAACTGGGCTTCAATATAGGCAGCTGCTTTTTTCTGACCTGGTGTGGCTGTTTCACGACCTTCCATTTCAGCACTAGCAATCACAGATAATTTTTCTTTTAACCCTTGTTGGGTAATCAATGACCCGAACTTGGTCAGGTCTTCTTTGCTTTGAGCAAAAGCCATACTGCCTATCAGGGGTAGACAGAGGAATAACAGTTTTTTCATTTCTCAGTTTTGGTTTAAAATTATTCGCAAGCTATTTTATTAACACGGGTAGCATGTCTGCCCCCTTCAAATTCAGTACTGATAAAGGTATCTACCATTTGTTGTGCTACATGAACCGATACAAAACGGGCAGGGATACAAATGATATTGGCATTATTGTGTTGACGAATCAGCAAAGCCACATCGTTCTGCCAGCAAAGTCCCGCGCGAATCTGTTGGTGTTTGTTGGCAGTAATTGCCACTCCATTAGCACTGCCACAAAGTAGGATACCACAAGCTGCGGATCCTGCTTCTACTGCAGTTGCTACTGCATGGGCATAGTCTGGATAATCAACTGAATCAGGTGTATAGGTACCATAATCCTTTACCGCAATTCCTTTTGCTTCTAAGAAGCCAATCAGGTTTGCCTTGTATTCCAAACCCGCGTGGTCGCTGCCAATGGCAATGGGTTTGCTACTGTCAAAAACATAAGACATGTAAAATCAGGTTTAATAGGTGCCGAAGTTAATAGATTGCACTTATCTCACCTCAAAAAAAGTACCAATGGGTAAAGCTTATTTGATTAGCTCCATTCTTCCTTTTCCTTGGCTTGTTCTTGCTTGTAAACTCTAGCAGAAACAATAATGCTTAATTCATAGAGCAGGAATAAGGGAATAAATACAATCAATTGACTCATCCAGTCCGGACTTGGTGTAATAAAAGCAGCCACCAAAAGAATAACAACAATAGCGTATTTACGGGTGCTACGCAGATAGGTTGGCGTAATCAAACCAATTCTGGTAAGTATAAAAGCCAGAACTGGCAATTCAAAAGCCAGTCCGCAGCCTAGGATAATATTGGTCAAATTATCTACATAGTCAGCAAATGTTGGTCTGGTAGTTAGCATACCCTTTGTTCCCAATTGGAATCCGCCTAAGAAATTGAATGTGAATGGTCCTAGTAAAAAGAAGCCAAAAGCACCTCCCAAGAAGAAAAAGAAAGACACCCAGAAAATGATAAATCGGGTATTCTTGGTTTCTGTGTCTTTTAAAGCAGGTTTTACAAAACGCCAGAATTCCCAGAATATATAGGGGAAGGCAGCAATGACACCACCTACCAACGCAATAGAGATAGCCCCTAAGAATTGACCGCCAAATGTGGTGGTTTGCATTTCTACTTTAACAGGAGGCATGCACAAAGCCTCACCCATATGCGCCCAATGACTAAAATTGCATAAGGCCCTATAGCTAATGAAGTCAGGGTTTACTGGCCCAAGAATAATATAATCAAAGATCCAGTCTCTATAAATGAAAATGACCGTAGCCATGACCAAAATGGCCAAAACGGAACGGATAATATGAGAACGCAGTTCTTCCAGATGATCTATAAAAGTCATCTCTGCTTTTTCGGAATCGGGATTTCTATTAAATAAAGCCATTGTAATGATAGCGGTTATGGGCGGCAAAGTTAGGGGCAAGTACTGCTCAATGGGCAGTTATGGCAACAACTTATTTTAAAATCTTCATTTTAACCATTTCTATACGGGTGTCACTCACGGCAACCACGTCAAATTTATAGTGGCCAATAATGATGTTTTCCTTCAATTTTGGAATGGTTTCGTGTTCATTAATAATATAGCCACTCAGGGTTTCAGAGTCTGTAACAGGAAAGTCCAACTTGTATTTCTCGTTCAAATAATCCAATTCCAACCTACCTGAAAACAGGAATTCATCCTCGGTTAATTGCTTTTCTTCAAATTCTTCCACATCATACTCGTCATGAATCTCTCCAAAAATCTCTTCTAAAAGGTCTTCCATGGTCACAATTCCAGCAGTTCCGCCAAATTCGTCTACCACCCAAGCAATGCTTCTTCGTTCCTTGGTAAATTTATTCATCAGGTCTGTGGCGCTCATACTTTCAGGAACAACCATCATGGGGTGCATAATAGATTGTATGCTGGCGGGTTTTTGAAACAGGTCTAGCTGGTGTACATAACCCAAAATATTGTCAATATTATCATCATAGACCACCAACTTGCTCAGTTGTGTATTGATAAAATGGGTTTTCAATTCCTCAATACTCTCATGTATTTCAATGGCTTCAATCTCTGTTCTGGGAACCAGACACTGCCTAATTTTTACCATGGGTAGACTCAAAGCGTTTTCAAAAAGCTCCGTATTTAATTCAGGATTGTCCTCGTCCTGTTCCTTGGTTTGCTGAAAAAAATGTTCCAAATCCACTTTGTTAAAAGCTTCATTCTTGTCATTCATGCGCATATTGAAAACATACTTCAGAATCCACTGTGATATGTTCACCAACAAATTGGCAATGGGCTGGAAGAGGGTATAAAAGAAATGAGCAATAGGCGCAAAGCTGGTCAACAAACTATCGTTACGCGCTTTGAAAATAGCCTTGGGTATGAATTCTCCCAATACCAGTACTACAAGGGTAGACAATAAAGTGTTGACAAATAGTTGGATGCCATCATTTTCAATATGAATGGGGCGCCAAGCAATTTTTTTGAGTAATTCATCAAAAAGCAAACCATAGATAACCAAGAAAATATTCAAACCCACCAGACAAGAACCGATGAATTTGGCAGGGTGTTCCATAAAATTGGCCACCATTAAGGCAGATTTTCTACCCTGCTTCTTTTTTAATTCAATGCTTAATCTATTGGCGCTAACAAAGGCAATTTCATAGCCTGCAAAAAAACCAATCATCACAAGTGTGCCAATGATAGAAAGGATGGTATATAGTTCAGACATATAGGAAAAATAGTATAAAATTCTTGAAACGCAAAGCTAGGGTAAAGCCAGCAAACAAGAGTGCCCCAAGGAATTGGGGCACGTGGGTAAACTAACAACATGAGAAACGGTTGGCATGTCCAACCGGACAGATTTGAATTATTTAAAATCCACCGTACAATTTTGGCATTTTAGGTCCAATTTAGCCCCTTTACCATCACCAACAGTGGCGGTAAAATGGCCATCTGAATCCCCTTCGCCAGTACTACGGGCTAGTGAGCGATTAATGGATCTTAGGTTATCCGCTAAGCCATCTTCTTTGGCATTGCCAGATTTTGTAAGTGATTCTTTTTCAACAAGAACAGGTTTTTTCTCAAAACCAGCGTAAACGGTGCTATAAGCACCTAGATAGGTCACAGAATAGTTCTTTACTTCACGCATTGGCAGACGAATATCTGCGT
This sequence comes from Chitinophaga pinensis, assembly GCA_943372225.1. Taxonomy (GTDB): domain Bacteria; phylum Bacteroidota; class Bacteroidia; order Chitinophagales; family Chitinophagaceae; genus Sediminibacterium; species Sediminibacterium pinensis_L. Next base: position 15,587 of record CALRXV020000007.1, read on the forward strand.
ATTTATTATTGATTTTAATGCTTTCCAGCGATGCAGTAATATTGCGCACTTTTATATCCGCATTGGTACCATCTAAATCAAAGGAAGTAAGGAGTTTGGTAATGCGTAGATTACCATAGTTTTTGCGTCCTTGTAAACTACCTACTTCTTCTATTTCATACTCATCATTGGTACTTCTAAGGGTGATTTTTTTAACCATACCTGCTTCAATAGTAGCATACTTGGTATCTAAATCTAATTCATTGGCGTCTTTCATGATCAGGCGGCCATTGATCAATTCTACTTCACCATATTTAATATTGCCAGTATTGATATTGGCATATTTAGAACGTAGGGTTAAGTTGGCCACGTCTTGCATTTCCAATCCACCATTGGTAATATCTACATTCAATTTATTTAAGTTACCAGAGATTAAGACTTCTGCATATTTAGTTTCCAGATCTACTTTGTTATCCTTGGGAACATAAATAGTTACCTGTCTTTTTAGTTTAGATTGACTACCAATATTTTTACCATCTGCATTGAATACCGCAGTATTATTACCACTACTCCAAGCAAAGGAACCGCCAGCAATGCTATAAGAGCCACTTCCAACAGTGCCAGATTTAATTTTAATAGAACTAGCAGCTGCACGTAATGTAATATTCAATTTTTCAAACCATTCTTCATCAGATACTTTTGTACCCTCACCTTCATAATAAATGGTAGTGACAATTTTAACTTTGGGTTGGTCCCAAGATTTAATTTCAATATTTCTGTTATTATTTTCAATATAGATATCCTGGGCTTTAGTAGCGGCCACTTCTGTGGTAATTTCTTTTGACTTTAAGTCTTTTGGGTCAATTTGTTTATCAGCACCAGAATAGTAAAACCCTTCTACCGGTCTTAATGTAGTTCCAAGGGCATTGAGTTGTCCACGAGATGCTTCAAGTTGATCGCGAGATGCTTCAAGCTGTTGTCTTTTCTGTATCATGCTTTGTTCCGCTATGATCTTGTTCTGTTCAATAGTGGCTGTTGCAGGTTTTGGTGAAATAGCTTTTACATCTTGTTGTGCAAAAGCAGAGAAGCTGGTGACTAAAAAAATGCTAGTGAGTAATTTGCTGATAATTGGTTTCATTATGCTGTTTTTATAGATTCAAGAAATAGGTTTTTGCATTGTCAACTGATTCGCGGTTTTGTTTGTAGCGCGTATTTAGTTTCTGCATTTCATTTTGCAATTGTTTGAGCATGGTGAGTTTTTGTTGGTATACATTGATCAGTTGATCCAACAATTCATCAGTCATGCCATTCTTGCTTATGAACACCTTGATTTGTTTTTCGTCTTTTTCCATCTGTTGCATTTGCAACTTAAAGTCTTTAAAATAACTGGGCGATTCTGCATACAGAGGGGTAGTGCTAATCCTTGCTTTTTGTAGGTTAATCACTTGGGTAAAACTAGATTCCAAGGATGCCATTTTTACTAAGTCATTATTAGAAAGTTCGCTAACGGTATGAATGGTGGTAATAGGTGTTGCCGCAGGGAACCCTCTTTGCAAATTCTTGGCTTTTGCTGCAGGTTTTGTAAGGGCAGCTGTAATGGTTCTTTCAATTGTATCCGCCACATTGGGAATACTTTGTTGCTGCGTTGGAATGCTTTTAATAGATTCCTTTACCATCTCTTGGTTTTGTAGATTGGGTTGATTCCAATACCAGATAGCTGAACCCGCCATCAATAATAAGATAGCTGCTGCCGCCCACCTATATCCAATACGAAACACAGGTGTTGCTGTGGGTTCCAATGACTCGCTAATGCCGGTCCAAATTGTTGGACTAGGAGCATCATCACCTAATTGGTCCCGATGGTTTTGAAGATATTTTTTTAGTTCATCCATGTATTTGAATTGCGGTACTAATGCGTGTTCTTAATAATTGTTTGGCCCTATGATACTGACTCTTACTGGTTGATTCTGAAATACCCAATTGCTCTGCTATGGTTTTATGACCCAGATCTTCAATGGCATAGAGGTTAAAAATTTCTCTACATCCATCTGGTAAGGCTTTAATCTGTTGATGCAGTTGGTCTAGACTCACCGTTTTCCACCAAGTAATTCCTTCCTCGTCTGCCCTTTCCTCTAAATGCTCTTCCCATGGTTCCAGCCTGATTTGTTTTTTGCTATGCCGGATACATTCATTCACTACAATTCTGCGCAACCAGCCTCCAAATTGCAAGGGCTCTTTTAATTGATCCAATTTTTTAAAAGCTTGGATAAAAGCGTCTTGCAAGAGGTCTTCTGCTTGTTCCCGATTCCCCGTCATCCTAATGCAAATCTGAAACATGGCTTTGCTATACAATTCATACAACTGACCCTGCGCCAAAGCATTTCCTTTCATGGCGTTTTGCACCAGTGCAGCAGGTATGTTGTTAGTTGCTTCCAAATCTTGTACAGTTATAAGAGTGCCTAAGTGGAAAAAGGTTGGAAATATTCCTAAAAAATTTTTTGCTGACTAAATTGCCAGTTCTTATTTGACGGTACTACTATCCGGAACTACAAAAAAACTACCGGGTTGAATATGGTTAATATGCACGTCTGCCAAGTTCTGGTCTGAATTAAAACCAATCCCAAATAGCCGCTGGCGCGATGGGTTGGACTGGCTAATAAATACTTCTTTTTCCGTTGAAAAACGCTGTGTGCTTTGATCCCAGATAAGTTCTTTGCAGATAAGGGTATCTCCCTTTACATTAAAAACAATCACGCTATCGCGTAAGAAAATTTTGCTTTCTCGTTCTATATAACTGCCATATCGTGCAAACAATTTGCTTTGCAGTTTTAGGCTGTCTGTAAAAAAATCAACCCTTAAGGTTTTAGGATATTCCACTTTTCTGCCATTCTCATCCATACTCAGCAACATCAGTGGTGCTGTTAATTTGGCCCTGGTCTTACCGTCTTGACTCATATAACTCAAGACATTATTGGCTTCGTCTACTCCCTTTACTTTTACGCCCAAATTTTTAACCACGTTAATATCATTCTCACAACCTGTACACACAAAAAAGCAGCCAATGACCATGGCTGCTAGCTTGTATAAATTATGTGAAAATTGATTAATCATATTTACGTGGGATAAACCAGATATCGCTCAAGCTAAGTCCAAAAGACAAACGGAAAAAGTTTTCTGTAATATTATTGACAGAAGTTCCGCGTTTGCCAAACTGGAGTGAGGTATTGACAATAGTAAACTGGTTGCTATAGGTATTCCATTTTCTAACTGGGATGCCCAAACCAAAAGAACCTCCAGTGGTTTTCAAACCTTTTCCATCAGGGTTTACACCTTCTAATCCTGTAAAGAATCCAAAACGATAATTAACAGTTCCCCAATAGGATCTACCACTGACAGGGTCAGGAGAGATTTGGGCGCCTGCTTTAAACATCCAGCTATCAGAAAGCGCATCGGCCGCGCCAAAATAGCGGTATTGGCTCCATTGGGTGGCAGTATATTCTGCCCCAATGCTCCAGATATCAAACAATCCCCTAGGGGCTAAAACTGTTTTTCTAAAGGTAATTCCAGCAGCATAAGTAGAAGGCATGGTAATAGTACCTTTCTGATTGGCTACGTTGTAAATGGTATCAATTCCTACAAATTCTCCAATTGAATTGAAAGCAACAGTGGCTCTATTAACATCTTGTTTGGCTTTCATGTCATTGCCCAAAGTTCCACTTACACCCAACCTAACCAAATAGGTTTCGGTTGTCTTAATCCTTGGAATACTCACTTTTTTTATAGCAAATTCCCATTGACTACCCAAAGAGAGAAATAAACTACTAAAAGTGCTGGTAGAACTTGATCTAGATTGTTTGTAACTAACGCTATCATTTACAAAACTTACAAAAGTGGCAATTTCTTTTCTGCCAAAATTGATACCAGTATTTAAACCTACACTAAAGCCCTTCCATTTTTTTCCAATCCCAATAAAAGCTTGATTTAAACCTCCAGAACCACTATAGGTCCTTTGAATACTGTCTCCGGCAGCTCTTCCAGCATCAACAATGGAATAGTTAATCCTGCTTAGCGGTCTTAAGCCAAATGCCATACCAATGCCTCTTTTCTTATTTAGGGGCATACCCAATGCAAAATAGGAGGGTATTAGATAGTTAGAACCAAATTTACCTGAAGGATTGTTGCTTCTAAGGGTTCTAGAGTCATAGGTCAAACCAATATCGTAAGAAATCAAATAAAGATTGCTATAAGCAGCTGGATTAGCAAAATTGATGGTTTGACCGTTGTTATTAGCTGTACCATCGGCATAAGCCGCACCCAAACCACCCATTCCACGGCTATTAATATGTTGACCTTGAAAAAAATCACCCATTCCATAACGGGAATAGGGGGAGTTCTCCTGGGCATGCACAGACAGCATTGAGAAAACGGCAGTTGCTGCCGCAAAAAACCTAAACATTGTTAAACTCACTGATCGCATACAGGCCTTTATAAATTAGGTAAGGGTCGGCAAATATCTTGTTTTTTAAGTGTGGTACAAAAAAAGCCATATCCCCCCCGGTTAATAGCACGTTAAAGTTGTTGAATTTCAATGCATAAGCGTCAATAATTCCGTCAATTTCTTTTGCCATTCCCATAATAACACCGCTCAAAAGGTTGGTTTTGGTGTCATAACCTATTAAAGGAAAGTTATTTTCGGCCTCTACCAAGGGTAATAATGCCGTGTATTCATGCATGGATCGGAAGCGCATTTGCATGCCTGGAGAAATGCTGCCGCCCAAGAATTCATGTTGCGGATTTACGTAATTATAGGTGATGCAGGTACCCAATCCAATGACCAAATTGTGCTGTTTGGGGAATAAATCCACCGCAGCAGCCACGGCAGCCAGCCTATCTGCCCCAATGGTCTCTGGTTTGCCCACCGGAGTACTAAAGGGAATCTTGCTGGTATGCCCCAGTTTGTGAAATTGGGTAGAAGCAGCCAAAACGGTTTCTACCTCCGGATCATGGTTAATCACAGAAGCCAGAATAGACTTATCGGGTTGAAAACTATTGATTAGGGTCTGAACCGTATCTGGATGGCCATTTTCAAGCACAACCATCTCTAGCAATTCCCTGCCTTGAAAAAGGGCGCATTTAAGTCTAGTATTGCCAAAATCAAAACAACAGGTTTTTTGCATGGTACTGGTATGTGTGGGAATAGTAGGCAAGATGCAAAAGATTTCGGTTCTTTGGCGGAATTATTGATAGGAATATGAAAATTTCAGGTTTTACCATTATTCGCAACGCGGTTATGAACGATTACCCCGTGTTGGAAGCCATCAAATCCATTTTACCCGTGGTAGATGAAATGGTGGTATTGGTAGGCGATTCAACCGATGAAACCCTAGCCCTAATTGAATCAATTGGAGACCCCAAGATTAAAATTCATCATTCTATTTGGGATACCAGTCTAAGAAGCGGAGGAGCCGTTCTTGCGGTAGAGACCAATAAAGCCTTTCAATTAATTGACCCTAACGCAGATTGGGCTTTCTATATTCAAGGAGATGAAGCCGTACACGAGCAATACCATGCGGCTATTCGGGATGCCTGTACTGCCTATAAAGATGACCCCAAAGTAGAGGGACTCCTGTTCAAATACCTTCATTTTTATGGCACCTACGATTATGTAGGCGATAGTAGAAAATGGTACCACCGTGAAGTGCGAGTGATCAAGAATAATAAAGCCATTCACGCTTATAAAGATGCACAGGGTTTTCGCGTGGGCGATGTTGACAGAAAGATTGCCGTAAAACCTATTGAAGCCTATATCTACCACTATGGATGGGTGAAATCTTTGGAGCAAATGATCCAAAAACAAAAATATGTTTCTCAGTTTTGGGTGGGAGAAGATCAAATGCAACGTGTAATGGAAGCCGAGAACTTTTTTGACTTTTCAGACTTTGATTCTTTGGCAAAATTCACTGGAACACATCCAGTTGTCATGAAGGAAAGAATTGCCAGTAAGAACCTTCAAGTAGACCTAGATATTCAACAGAAAAAATTCAGCTTAAAGGAAAAATTTCTCTATCATTTTGAAAAAATGACGGGGATTCGTCCATTTGATTTTAAGAATTATAAGATTATTCGCTAACGCGATGGTCCAAGCCTCGCTGCCATAACATAGCCAGTGGAAAAATGTGCAGAAATGCACCGTACTGGTAGTTCAAACTGGTTTCTATGAAACAACTAATGGTTATGGAAATAGTCCAAATTACCAGACCAGGTTCTCTCAATTTGATACCCTGCCAAATAGGATAGAGTAGCCATCCAGTAAACAAGATCATGGTCCACCATCCAGCACCCATCCACCAAAACAACCACTGGTTAAATGGCCATCCAAATTCCGTGCTCTGTCCTTTAAATAATTGGGCAAAGGATTGTGATAGGGTTGCTGGAATGCCTGCCCAGCCTGCATTTGAGCGACCTTCTTGAATGGCTTGCCAAGCGGCCCAATTAATAGCCCTTCGGGTACCATCTGAATAGGTTGGATTGAATTGCTGCGGCTGAAATTGTTTCCATTCCCAAATGCTATAGGCAATTTTTTGTTGCACGGTTGGGAAAAGAAAATAGGCGCTTGCTATTAAAACAATTGCTATAGCAATCAGTAATCCAGCTTTGTTTTTAGTGAGTGCTTGTAATTTTTTCCATTCTAAAAAGGGGTAGAGAAATAGGGTCAAAATTAGGATGGCCCAACCCGTTCTTACAGACAAGAATACAATGGTCAGGGCTAAAATAGCAGCTAAAAAAAAGCGAATTTTCTTTTGGAGAATCTGTTGGGTTAAGAGCAATAAAAAACTGGCACAGAGAAAAATTGAAAAGCGCACATGGTCTGTATCCATAAAGGTGGGCAAACTCTTTCCTTGGCCATAATCCTGCACGGCAGAAAAGGAATGTGTTAAGAAATATCCTATGGGATAAGCGGCACCTATTAATGTGGCTGCTAACCAGATTTTGATCCAATGGTTTTGCCTAATCTCACTGGCTGTTGTTTGTACTACCATGACGGTTGCCGGATACATGACCCAAGTTAGTGCCAGGTCTCCATTGGCTTGGGCCATTGGTGTTTGATATGCTCCCAAAAACCATAATGCCGCTGGAGCTAAACTCCAAAGCAGGAGCCAATTCTTCCATGAAATCTGCTTCCAACCAATGGCTAAGGCATAAATGCACCAAACAGCTTGGGTTAAAGACATGAGGGCCCTACTCCAAAACATGCCAGAAAGCAGCAAGACGAATAAGAAAATAGGAATTTGTTTTTTTAACATGGTCTGCACTTCAATGCTACTGATTTTTTGGGAGATGGACTCAGGAACCCATTTCTATTTGTAAAATTTTCTGCTAATTGGCAGCACCGTCTTACATTTAGGCCCAGCTAATCAACATGTGGTCTCATCTAGTTAATCATATTACTGCACAAGATGTAAAAAGCTTGGCCCGTGCCATTTCACTCATTGAAAATGAAGTGGATGGTTACCAAGATTTTTTACAAAAACTACCAACTGGTAAAACTCCAGTAACAGGGATTACTGGCCCACCTGGGGCTGGTAAAAGCACTTTAGTTGATTCATTGATTGGGGCATGGGTAGCCGAGGGGAAAAAAGTGGCTGTTCTATGTGTTGACCCATCCTCTCCTTTTCATCTTGGCGCACTATTGGGAGACAGGATTAGGATGAGTGAATGGTATAATGAACCCTTGGTGTTTATTAGATCTCTTGCTAGTAGGGGAGCATTGGGTGGTTTGCATCCACATATTTTAGACATTGTTACTTTATTGCAGGCTGCAGGCTTTGACCAGATCTTGGTTGAGACCGTAGGAGTTGGTCAAAGTGAAATTGATATTACGGGCTTGGCCGATACCACCGTGGTAGTCTTGGTGCCCGAAGCGGGCGATGAGGTTCAAACCATGAAAGCCGGACTCATGGAAATTGCAGACATTTTTGTTGTGAATAAAAGTGACCGGCCGGATGCGGGCCGATTTGTCAAAAACCTGATGGCCATTCTTCCGCATCCGGCCGCAGACGGTTATCAAATTCCGGTCTTGCAAACCGTAGCTTCCAAACAAGAAGGTATTATACCTTTAGCAGAGGCCATTACGCAACACCAACAACGTATGCAAGTTTCAAGTAGAAAAGCATGGCTGCTTACGGAGCGCGCTTTTCAGTTAATTCAACAACAGCGCATGCGTGATATTAATAAAACAGGCTTAAAATCAAGTATTGAAGCAGCTATGCATTTACCTGACTTTAATCTATTCCGTTTCATAGCCCAACAATTTTCTAACTAATGCAGCAAGCGCATTCTAAAATTCTATTTGACTGCGAGCGCATGAAATATCCTCATACGGGGCTGTATCATTTTTGTTGGGAATTGGGTCAGGAATTGATAACGCAAAGTCAAGGAACAGGAATAGAGATTGAATTGTATGCTAAAAAGAAAGTACAACAACAATTTTCATCAAGGCCAGGCTTTTTGGAGCAATCGGCTTTGCACAAATTTTTAATGCCCAATCTAGATCAATGGCAGCTCTGGCATGCTACTCACCAAGCCACCGATTATTATCCAGGAAAAGACGTGTTGGCAACTTTGTTAACCGTTCATGATCTGAATTTTTTACACGAGACTTATAGATCCAAACAAAAGAAAACAAGAGAAAAAGACAAGTTGCAACGTAAGCTAGACAAGGCAGATAGGGTAGTGGCTATTTCTGAATTTGTAGCAAAAGACTTAAAAGAAAATATGCAGTTGGATCCTGCAAAATTGCAAGTGATCTATAATGGTTGCAATATTAAAACAACAAAAGTTTTGGCAGAACCAATCGTCAAACCCGCTTCAGAATTTTTGTTTACCATTGGAACTGTGGTACCCAAAAAGAACTTTCAAACCCTACCTGCTTTATTGCAGAACAATCACATGCAATTATTGATTGCGGGTGCCATTCATGACAAGCAATCACAACAACATATTTTAGACCAAGCAAACGCTTTGGGTGTTGCAGACCGAGTGATTTTTACGGGACCTATTCCAGAAGCAGAAAAGTATTGGTATTATCAGCATTGTAGAGCATTTGTATTTCCATCTCTCATGGAAGGTTTTGGTTTACCCGTAGTAGAAGCCATGGCATTTGGTAAACCCTTGTTTCTTTCTACCTTAACAAGTTTGCCAGAAATAGGAGGCAATTTGGCCTATTATTTTCAGTCTTTTGATCCTGAGCAAATGCAAATGGATTTGCAAACTGGCTTAGCAAATTATGATGCTAACCCTGCGTTGGTGGCAAACATCATATTAAGGTCCCAAGACTTTTCCTGGAAGGCTAGTGCCAAATCTTATGTAGCAACCTATCAACAAATTTTGAATCAACGCTAATGGAGCAAGACTTCAATAAGAACAATATGCCAGCACCTTCTTCCCATCTACCATTGATCTCAGTAGTAGTTGCCACCTACAACGGTGCTCGCTATATAAGAGAGCAATTAGACAGCATTATTCAACAAACCTATCCCAATATTGAGGTAGTCATTACTGACGATAGGTCTACGGATGAAACCATGTCTATCCTAGAGGAATATGCTGCTAAATATCCCAATATTCGTGTTTATCAAAATGAGACAAATTTAAAATATGTCAAGAATTTTGAAAAAGGCATGCTTCTAGCAAAGGGAGAATTCATTGCCCCTAGTGACCAGGATGATGTTTGGGAATTAGACAAGTTGCAAGTATTAATGGATCATATTGCTGACCATGCCATCATCTATTGTAATTCTGTTTTAATTGATGCTCAAGGAAATGAGATGGGGCAGAAACTCTCTGATATCAAGCGTTTGGACAGTTTTGATTCCTGTTTAAATTATGCCATTGGCAATTCGGCAGCGGGTCATGCCATGCTCATTAGAAAGCAAGTCATAGAGGATTGTGGTAGTTTTCCCACAATGATTCCTCATGATTATTGGTTGGGTTTTGTAGCTACGTTTAATAGTCAAGTATATTTTTTAGATAGGGTCATGGTGCGTTATAGACAACACGATGCCAATGTGTTTGGCGCGGCAAAAGCAGTAGATAGAATCGCACCCAAGGCCAAAAAAATTGCCAAGACGGTATTGCAAGAAAAAGCAAGAGAAAGAATCTATTTACTCTATCAAAAACTGCCAGATGCATTGGTAGGAGAGAAACAAGTGTTTAAGGCATTGTATGAGAGCTATCAAAATTTTAGCCTCTATAACAATTTCAAAAGAATGTTTACCTTTTTTGCCCATAATGGTCCCATTATGGCATACAAACGCAGAAACGCCTTTAGAAGGTGGTTATTCTGTTTAAAGATGTTTGTGAAAATTGAGTAAAACTATCCGTTTAATTCTTTTTCATTCTTCCACCAGCGCCATCCAATATATCCCATAATGGCAAAGGGCGTAAATGCCAGATAAACAATGGCAGAATTCAAGGCTTTAGCAGGACCTTCTCCCAATTGAGAAGCCGTTTTGGTGCAAATACTACATTGAGCCATGGAAGTATTGCTCAAGAGCAGACATAGTAAGAAAAAACCCAATAAAAGACTGATTTTGCGTAGCATTTTGTAAGAATTACCCTGCAAAGATATAGGGTAAAACAGCATATTTTTTCATTCCGGGTATTAGTGGTTAATTTGCCAGCAACCAAAGCAACAATATGGCTTCCAGATTCAAACCATTGATTAAGGCATTTGGCTTAGGCGATGGCATTAAATTTTACTTACAATTCAAGGCAGTTCCACATGGTAGTTTTTATTCTTCCAAGTATAGGGCCAGCTTTTTTTTACGTAAGAATTTTTCAGACCGATATACTTTTAACCAAGTATTTGTAGATGACCAATATAGGTTGTCTTTTCCTTTTGAACCCAAAACCATCATTGATGGAGGGGCCAATATTGGACTTGCTGCTGCTTATTTTGCGTACAAATATCCTGATTCAAATATTGTTGCAGTTGAACCAAGTACTGGCAATTTTGAAGTGCTACAAAAAAATATTGCAGCATTTTCAAAAGTTAAAGGACTGAACAAAGGCATTTGGAACAAAGACGTGCACTTGCATATCATCAATAAATCAGAGAATGACAATGCTTTTATGGTAGAAGAAACTACCGCAGATGCACCAGACGCACTGCCTGCCATTTGCATTGAAACCATTATGCGTTCAGAGGGTTGGGATACTATTGACATTCTCAAACTAGATATTGAAGGGTCAGAGAAAGAAGTTTTTGAAGCGGGTTACGAATACTGGTTGCCTCGAACCAAAGCCATAATTATAGAGTTGCATGACCATATGAGAGCAGGCGCTTCCAAAGCTTTGTTCAATGCTATTGGCAAGTATGATTTTTCATTCAATATGCAACACGAAAATCTGGTTTTCATCAACAGGCAATTATAACATGAATCCGCTTCCCGCCATTCTTTTCTCTGACAATTGGAATGTCTATCAGAAGATTATTGCCAACAATTATATGTTGCACAAAGATTTCTCCCATTATACAAGAGAAGCTTTGTCAAATGCTGTTCATCCCATCAAATCAGTATTGGACTTAGGTTGTGGAGATGCGCAACTGATTGCCAAAGACCTTGCCAGTATTGGCATTGATGCCTATACGGGTTATGACTTATCTGAAGCTGCACTAGCACAAGCAGAACATTTTTTGCAGTACTTACCCGCTCAAAAAAAACTTAGTCTGGGTAGAATGGAACTGTTAATCAAATCATCAAATGAAACATGGGATTTGATTTATAGCAGTTATGCCATTCACCATTTATCTGATGAGGGCAAGCAGGAAATTATGCAAGAAATTTATAACCATTTACATCCTAATGGTCTTTTTCTAATGATAGATGTGATGCGCAAACAAGATCAGTCTAGGGAAGCATATATGGATGATTATATTGGAGGAATTAGACAAAACTGGCCAGGACTGGAGATTAGAGAACAGGATATGATTGCCAACCATATTCACGAATACGATTTTCCTGCTATAGAAATGGATTTGGTTGATTGGGCAACAGGCATTGGTTTTAGTGTACAAAAAGCACCTGTGCAAGATGATAGACACCAAATGCTTATCATGCAAAAAGGATAGAGGCCTATCTTAAGGATATATGTCAATGAATTTCCAATTGGAACAATTAGCCTATTTCAGTAACTTCCTGATTCAAACCTATCACCGTGAATCAAAGAAGGGATTTTCTACAAAAAATGGGTATGCTTGCTGGAGCATTTTCTGCCAACAGTTTATTCAACCAATTGCATGCAGCCAATTTTGAATCGGCACAAGCTGCTGTGCAACATTTGAGCGCAGATGCGGTTGCAATGGATGAAGATTATTGGTCGGTGATTCAACAAGCCTATACGGTGAATTCCAATTTTGTGAATCTGAATAATGGTGGCGTAAGCCCATCGCCCCGCGTAGTTCAAGAAGCGGTGGAACGCTACAACCAACTCACCAACCAAGGTCCTTCTTATTATATGTGGCGGATCTTAGATCAAGGTAGGGAGCCTTTGCGTTATAAGTTGGCAGAAATGGCTGGTTGCAATATAGAAGAAATTGCAATTAACAGAAATGCCACAGAAGCCCTAAATACTGTCATCTTTGGGCTAGACCTAAAAGCAGGCGATGAAGTCATTGGTACCAAGCAGGATTATCCCAATATGATCCAAGCTTGGAAGCAGCGCGAAATGCGTGAAGGAATTGTTTACAAACAATTGAATTTTCAGTTTCCTATAGAGAATGATGCAGAAATTGTAAAGGCTTTTGAAAATGCCATTACACCCAAAACCAAGATCATCCATATTACCCATATCATTAACTGGATTGGGCAGATTTTACCAGCCAGAAAAATTGCTGATATGGCCAAGTCTCATGGCATTGAAGTCATTGTAGACGGGGCGCATAGTTTTGGTTTGTTAGACTATCAAATTCCAGATTTAAATTGTGACTATTTTGGTACTAGCCTTCACAAATTTCTGAGTGCCCCCATTGGGAGTGGCATGCTCTGGATCAGAAAAGAAAAGATTGGAAAAATATGGCCATTGCTTTGCAATGGAGACCCCAAGGGAACCGATATCAGAAAGTTTGAAACCCTTGGTACACGCAGTTTTCCTATTGAACAGGGTATTGGAGAAGCAGTGAATTTTCAAATGGCTATTGGAGGCAAGAGAAAAGAAGATAGGATTAGATATTTGAAAAATTATTGGGCTAAAAAAGTAGCGGAAGTTCCTAAAGTAAAAATTCATACTTCATTTAAACCCGAATATTCTTGCGCCATTTGTGGTGTGAGTATTGATGGAATGACACCGGGTGAGTTGGATAACGCATTGTTCAATACCTATAAGATTCACACGGTGGGTATTGTATGGGAGAATATTAGCTGTGTAAGAATCACACCGCATGTCTATACCAGAATTCAAGACCTTGATAAATTGGTCAAAGCTATTACAGAGCTAGCCACAAAGAAAAAATAAAGCAGCTTTGCCTCACAACAAAACTGCTTCTTGCACTGGTACGTCCTTTATTAAGACTGCTTAACAGTAGGTTTCTTTGATTTGGTAGCTGTAGCGGGTCTGCTTTTGCCAAAAGAACCCTTGAAACGCTTGCCTTTTGCGGTTTTTTTATCGCCTCTTCCCATGATGGTGTTTTTTGAGTGAAACATTAGATGAGGTGCAAAAATAGAAAAACCCCCGCATATAGCGAGGGTTTTCTGTAAGCTTGATGCAAATTATACTTTTGCAGCCAATTCTTTACCAGCTTTGAAGCGGGCAACTTTTTTAGCTTTGATTTTGATGGTAGCACCAGTTTGTGGGTTACGGCCAGTTCTAGCTGCACGCTTAGATACAGAGAAAGTACCAAATCCTACTAAAGTAACTTTATCGCCTTTCTTCAAAGTTTTTGTTACGGTGTCAACAAAAGAGTCCAAAGCGGCATTCGCTTGGGTCTTGGTGATGCTTGCGTCTTCAGCAATCTGGGCAATCAATTCTGCTTTGTTCATAAATGTTATTTTAAGTTGTGTTTGAAACAGGACAAATTTATTTGCTTTTCAGTTCTAGCAAAATTTTTTTTCTGCAGCTTTTTTCGGTATAATCCTTTGCTTTAAAGGGTTTCAGCCATTTATAAACATGTTAAATGAGCATCAAAAAAGGACATATAAAACGCTGAAATCCTTTACTAGAAAGGATTTCAGGATAGTTTCCCTGAAATCCTTGTGTCATAAGGCTTTCAGGGGAATATAGGAAAGATTTGTGATTGCCAAATGGGAAAAACAAAAGTTTCCACACTCAATGCACAAGTTCCATTAAAGACCTAAATCCAATGATTTTATCACCCCATTTTGACAAAGAATCCTTACGTAAAGCAGGGGCATGAATTTCAATATATCGGTTATAATCTGATTTAGAAGCTGCTTTGAACTGGGTGGCAAATGTAGGGCCCTCACTGTCGTCTAATTCTAAAAGACGCACAAATTGGCTTTCAGTGAAGCATCCGGTAGCCATTATTTGGGGAATATGATGCATTTTCATCCATTCTACCCAGTCTTCATGGATACTAGTATGCACTTTGGTGGTAATATTATAAATATACATGGTCTTATTTTTTTAAGGATACATAAATGGGGCAGTGGTCACTGTGTTTTACATCAGGGTAAATTGCCGCTTCAGTAATCTTTGATGCCAATGGTTTTGTAACACAAATATAATCAATACGCCAACCCTTGTTTTGCAAGCGAACTGTTGGAAAACGTTGGCTCCACCAACTATATGCGCCAACGGTGTCTGGGTGCATCTGTCTAAAACTATCTACCCAGTCATTTGATAAAAACATATCCATCCATGCCCTTTCTTCTGGTAAAAAACCGGAACTATTTTTATTGCCTTTGGGGTCATGTATATCAATGGCTTGATGGGCAATATTATAATCACCCAATAAAACAATATTGGGTCTTGTTTTTCTTAAGTCTTGTAAGTACACAAAAAACTCATCCAACCATTTGTATTTATAAGATTGTCTTTCATCTCCACTTGTGCCAGATGGAAAATAGGCGTTAATCACGGTAATGTCTCCAAAGTCAGCACGGATCACGCGTCCTTCAAAATCGCTATGATCAATTTGGTTGCCATAAAACACTTGGGTGGGTTTGATCTTAGTAAAAATAGCTACCCCACTATAACCTTTTTTCTGTGCTGAAAACCAATAGGTTTCATATCCAAGTGCCTCAATTTTTTTATAATCAACATTGTCTTTATGGGCCTTGGTCTCTTGTAAACAAACAATATCAGCTGGGTCGGTGGCCAGCCAGTCTGTGAACCCTTTATTAATAGCTGCCCTAACCCCATTAACATTATAAGAAATGATGCGCATAGAAAACTTTTTTTAGGCGGTAAAGATGCACAAAATATTGAAACCTATATTTGCGCCCCTAAACAATCCAATTGTTATGAAAGCTAAGTCTCTAATCCTGGCTCTAGTACTATGCTCTATTGTCAAGGCTCAAAATATTGATAGCCTATTAAATCCTGTTACCGTAACGGCCTCATTACAAGAATTACCTGCTTCTAAAACAGGAAGAAATATTACCAGTATCAGTGGTGCTTATTTTAGTCAATTACCCATTCATTCTTTAGATGACTTGCTCAAATATTTGCCTGGTGTAGAAGTTCAACAACGAGGACCGGCTGGATCACAAGCAGATATAGTGATCAGAGGCGGAACCTTTCAACAGGTTTTAGTATTATTAGATGGTCTGAGATTGAATGACCCTAATACTGGTCATTTTAGTGCTTATATTCCTATCTCTCCCTCAGAAATTGAAAGAGTTGAAATATTAAAAGGCGCTGCTTCTGGAATATATGGAAGTGAAGCGGTTGGTGGTGTAATTCAAGTCATCAGCAAAACCTTTGCAGCAAAAAGAAATGTTGAACAACAGCAATTACAAATTCAAGCCAATGCTGGGCAATATGGTATGTTAGGATTTAATGCGGGAGGGTTTTATCAAAAAGGAAAAACTGCCATTTCTGGAGGTATATTATTAAACCAAGCAGATGGTCAAGAACAAAGAGGCACCAATGGATTTTATTATAATCAAACAGCTTCTTTTTCTATCAACCATTTTTTAAATCAGCACTGGCGTTTGTCATTTAGAACAGCCTATGATCAACGTGATTTTAGTGCACAGAATTTCTATACCAGTTTTAAATCAGATACGGCAAAGGAAAAAGTTACAGGATATTGGAACCAATTTAGTATTGCCTATCAAAAAAACAAGGATCAGTTACAACTAGATGCAGGTTATAAACAAACCAGCGATATCTATGCATTTAATAGTGGTGCAGCTCCCAATGAAAATTTGTCAAAACTGTTTCAATTTTCGGCTAGGTATCAACATGGATTTTCTACAAATACCCAATTGATTTCTGGTTTACAAGTACAACAAAAATCTATTTCTTCCAATGATCGTGGCAATCACCAATTAATACAAACAGGTCTGTTCTTATTATTGAACCATCAAGTAACGGAACAGCTTTTGCTTTCTGGTTCAATTAGGTTAGAACATACACAAAATATTGGCGCAGAGCTAGTGCCTCAAATCAATTTTGCCTATAAAACTGGTATCATCCAATGGCGTGGAAGTTTGGGAAAAACTATTCGCCAAGCCGATTTTACAGAGCGCTACAACAATTACAACAAGACCGTAATAACCAGCGGTAGTATTGGTAATCCTGAATTAGAAGCAGAGACCAGTTTGAGTTATGAATTTGGTATGGATCTAATAGCTAATAAACATTGGCGCTTGTCTAATACCTTATTTCAAAGAAACCAGTCTGCAGTAATAGATTGGACGCCTACCCCTTATGCACAAATGCCTAGAAAAACCAACCTTGTATCAACGGGTACATATGCACTTGCTAGCAATATTGCCAAGGTTAATGTAATAGGATGGGAAACAGACCTTAGGTATTTGAATCAATGGAGCAACGGAAAAAAATTAATGGCTACAGCTGGGCTGGTTTGGTTAGATAGCAAAACCTTTGACGCAGCTCCATCTTTTTATCTTTCTTCTCACGCCAAACTGCTCATCAATGGTTCTTTACTTTATGGCACAAAGTATTGGCAGTTGAGTGGGAATGCAGTTTATAAAATAAGAACAGCAGCAAAATCCTCAGCTATTGGGGCAGAATTGTCTGAGAATTATTTTTTACTCAATGCAAAATTTCAAGTCTTTGTACTCAAACAAAAATTGGGTTGTTATTTGCAAGCAGACAATTGTTTCAATACAAGCTATAGTGATTTGTTGGGTGCAACTATGCCAGGGCGATGGGTATCTGCAGGATTTCAGTTAAATCTACAATAACTGTTTTTTAGCGGAGCTCTCTTCTTTAATTCAAATCATCCAAACAAAATATTTCATAGTATTTTTTTAAGCAGGTATTCAAATAAGATGCCTGGTAAATTTATTGGAAGATTTAATACAAGCATTTTGCATTTTATTCTGTTAAAAAACTACATTTGCCTCGGTTTCGGTTCCGAGGTTTGGTAAAACAAGCAACGGATTAAAAGGGAATCCGGTGAAAGTCCGGAACTATCCCCGTAGCTGTAAGCTCCTACCAAATTATCCTCTCTCACGCCACTGGTGCCAACATCGGGAAGGCTTGGATAACGGAGCAAGTCAGAAGACCTGCCGCATCCATCAACAATTTTCAGCTTTCGGGTGAAAGGCATGAGATGTAAGGGTCGAAAGACATTTATGTTTCCTTCTGAATTCATTTCCTGAAAGCGGCCACTTTAAAAACCTTTTCAAATGAAAAGCACATTTTTATGGTTGGCTGCTACTATTTTCAGCAGTCAATTAATTGCACAAGACAGTACTAGTTTTAGACAACTGGACCAAGTAATTGTAACAGCCAATCGTTTGCAACAAAAGCAAAGTAGCACAGGCAAAATGGTTACAGTAATTAGTCAGGAAACCCTGCAACGCAATGCGGGAAAAAATTTGTCAGAAATCATCAATTACCAAGCAGGTGTATTTATCAATGGAGCTGGAAATAATCTGGGCACCAATCCAGACGTTTATTTGCGCGGCTCTGGCTTAGGTAATACTTTAATCTTATTAGACGGTGTTCCCATGAATGACCCTTCTCAGATCAACAACACTTTTGACCTAAACATGATTTCGCTTGGAATGGTTGAAAGGGTAGAGATTTTAAAAGGTGCACAAAGTACCCTATGGGGTAGCGATGCTGTTGCTGGGGTCATCAATATCATTACTAAAAAAGCTACCAACAATGGTCAACACTTGAGTAGTTTATTGAGCTATGGTAGTTACCAAACATTTCGTGGAAATATTGGACTCAATGGGGCCATTGGAAAATTAAGTTATCGCCTAGGCTATGACTTTACCAATGGAAAAGGATTTTCAACTGCCCATGATAGTACAGGTAAAAAAGATTTTGATAAGGATAATTTTAAGCAAAACAATTGGCAATTAGCCTTGGGTTATCAATTCAATAATAACTGGTCACTTAGTACTTCTCACCAGTTTTTAAAATATACTGGTAGCACAGACGCGGGGGCTTTTCAAGATGACAAGGATAATGTATTTGACAATAGGAATACACAACATCATATTGACTTTGCTTATGCTGGAACAAAAGTTCAATGGCATCTTACGCAGAGTTTTTTAAAAGCGGGAAGAATATATACAGACGATAGTGCATCTATTGGCGGATTTGCCAAGTATTCTCGTGGTGAATACAATGGCAATACAGCCATCACAGAAACTTTTGGAAATTTTAATTTATCTAAAAAATTAGTGTTGGTTGCAGGGCTACAATACATGCATCAGCAAACCAGTCAATCTTATCTGAGTATCAGTTCTTTTGGTCCATTTGAAACTGCCCTTGGCGATTCTGCAAAAGCCAATAACCTTTCTTGGTATAACTCCATCCTTTTAAACGATTTGGCTGGGTTTGATTTGGAAGCGGGTTTTAGAATTAACCAACACAATATTTACGGTAACAATAGTACCTATACCATCAATCCATCTTATCATATTAACAAGCAACTAAAGATGTTTGTCAATATATCTTCTGCCTATAAAATTCCATCCTTGTATCAACTCTATAGTGAATATGGAAACAAGGGGCTGAGTCCGGAAAAAAGTACCAACTATGAATTGGGTTTTGCTTTCTTAGACAAGAAGGGTAAGAGTAGTGTTCGATTGGCAGGATTCAAAAGAGATATTCAAGACTTGATTGTTTTTTATACCAACCCAATCAACTTTGCCAGTCAATACATTAATCGTGATCAACAACACGATTTTGGTTTTGAGCTTGAAACACATTTTAAATTCAGTAGCAAAACTGATTGGGTATTTAATGCCACTTATGTAGACGGTGAAGGTGAGAACAAAGGGGTGAAAACCAAGAATCTCTACCGTAGACCCAATCTTGTTTTAAACACCATTCTAACTTGGCAGCCAACTGCAAAACTTACCCTAATGCCATCGCTCCGCTATATTGGCACAAGACTTAAAGGTACCTATGATGCAGGTCCGGAGAAAATGCCTGCATACACTACTGTTGATCTTTATATGGGATATGCTTTAACCAAACGCACCAAGTGGTTTGTAGACTTACGAAATATAACTAATCAGGAATATTTTGATGTGGTGGGTTATAATAGCAAACGCTTTAACCTAATGGCTGGATTGACCTTTGGATTCTAAGGACTACTTCTAAACAATAAAAAAATGCGGACAGTTGGCGGTCCGCATTTTTTATTTCTGGATATTCAAACGAAACTATACTGATACAGATTATTGATCTTTTGGAACAGGAGGTGGCGCATCAGGTAACATGGCTTTCCATACTTCCTTGCCTTTGCGTTTGATAAACTCTTCTTTAATATCTTTTCTGAGTTGCTCGTTTTCAAATAAATCAACCATGGTAGTGCCTAATGATTTAGAAGCAAAGAGCATGCCCTTGTGTCCAATACTCATTCCGCCGCATGCAACCACTACCCAAGAATGCCAGGGTGCTTCAAAAGGGGCGGTAGTAGCCAATAAAGTAATTTCTGGAACAATATAACTAACGTCACCAACGTCGGTGCTTCCGCCTGGAGGTGTTTCTTTGGTTTGTTCAAAAGCTTTGATGCCACCATTGATGCCCTTGGCTTCTAAGCCATATTCTTTCATGATGGTATTGGCAAAATCCAATTCTTCCTTGGTATAACTAATGGGTCCTACCAAATTCATATTGCTTTGCAAGGTTTTAGCCCCCGTTTCATTAAGCAATAATTCATAAAGACCATTGTTAAGTTTGACTTCATATTGCACGCCTGCCATCAGCGCAGCACCCTTGGCAATATCCATCATCCTTTCAGATACTTCGGCCACGCCACTTCTTTTACTATCTCTGATCCACAACCATACAGCTGCTTCATCCGGAATCACATTGGGCACTTTGCCAGCCTTGGTATACACATAGTGCATGCGCACGCTTGGCTTCACGTGTTCACGCAAACTGTTCATGCCATGTGCAAATAATTCTGCCGCGTCTAAAGCACTTCTTCCATTCCAAGGATCTGCCGCCGCGTGTGCTGATTTTCCTTTGAAACTAATGGTATAATCAGTGACGGCCTGAGAGCTTTGCATATTGGCTTTGTTTTCAAAATCGGGATGCCAGTCAAGGCAAACATCCAAGTCATTAAATAAACCATCCCTAGCCATATATACTTTACCAGCAAGGTCTTCCTCTGCGGGGGTGCCATAAAAACGAATTGTGCCTTTTAATTTGCCTGCTGCGATGAGTTCTTTAATGGCCACCGCAGCTCCCAAACTTCCAGCCCCAAACATATTATGACCACAGCCATGACCAGGATCACCTTCTTTTAAAGCTTGTTTGGTAGGCTGTGCTTTTTGCGATAACCCAGGTAATGCATCAAACTCACCAAGTATGCCTATAATGGGTTTGCCGCTCCCGTATTCTGCAATAAATGCGGTGGGTATTTTAGCCACTCCTCTTGTAACACGAAATCCTTGAGCCTCAGCATAATCGGCCAATAGTTTGGCTGACTTGTTTTCACGCATGGCTATTTCTGAAAACCCCCAAACCTGATTGCTTAGGTTGATTAACTCTTGTTGGTGTTTTTCAACGGAATTAAGCACTGTTTTTTTGTTGGTAGAAATATTGGGTTGTTGAGCAAAACTAGAAAGACTAGAGACTACAATGAGCAAAAGCAAGATGGTACGCATAAACTTAATTTGAATAAAATAATGAGTAACAATATACGCAAAGGTTTTAAGAAGCATCAGCAACTTGGGCTAATTCCTTATCCGTTTGCAAACATTTACAGTCGTATACAAATGTTTAAATACCGACTAAACGCTTTCTGTCTTTTCATATTTGTTCTGTCATCATCGGGAAACCGGTATTTAAAACAACAAAATGAAAGGCGATGTACGCAATGAAAAACAAAGTGCAATTGATCGGTAATCTTGGTCAAGCACCAGAAGTAAAAACAACAGAGACAGGAAAGAAGCTGGCCCAGTTTTCTGTGGCAACAAATGAGAGTTACCAGAATGCGCAGGGAGAAAAAGTAACAGAAACCCAATGGCACCAAGTAGTGGCCTGGGGTAAACTGGCTGAAATTGTAGAAAAGTACCTGGTAAAAGGAAAGGAGGTAGCCATTGAAGGAAAGCTGGTCAACCGTAATTACACAGACAAGCAAGGCGTCAAACACTATGTAACAGAAGTTGTGGCTTCAGACCTTTTGATGTTGGGGCCCAATAAAACCGCACAAGCGGAATAAAGCATCATTGGATTGGTCTTTAATAAGAATAGTTTTTTATTAAGGATCAATCCATTTTGAAAATGGTATTCTGACCAATTGGTATACCTATATCATTTTATTAACCGAATCTTAATAGAGTCTGCTAAATGACAACAGTAATAACTGATTCAAGGTTACTGCATCTAGATTTTTGTCCAAAACTGTCATTATTTCTGGTGCGGTACTGCCCTGAACAATAGCTATTAGTTTATTATTTAAATAAATCTCACGTACAACAGTTGTCATCCCCCGCATTCCACTGCAATTTATTTTAAGGGGCATTCCTTTAAATTCTCCTTCTATTATATATGCATATTCCTGAGTAGTTTTTCTTTCCTTATTTTCTATATGAATGATACTATCATTGAATGTTTCAACAAGTTGGTGTAGGAATTTTTGCTTTTTAGAATCTTTTTTGTCTGTTTGAATTTTAAAATGGGCAAGGGTGTCTTTGTCTTTCAAAAACACATGGGTTTTCCCATTTACAAAAACCAAGGGTAATCCTGTTCTTACATTATAAGTAAATCGCCTAGGTTCATCAGCTGAATTACGCATGGCATAAACTGTTGATTTAAGTGTATAATTCTTGTCTAAAAAAATATCCCTACTATCTTCCAATACAAAAAAAGGATAACGCAAATCAACAGCCCTGATTTCTTTTATCAAGTTTTTGGGCAAGGATTCTTTGTCCTTCTTTGTCAAATATATTTCTTCATAACTTGGTTCTTCATATTGCAAATACTGCATTTGGTCTTTCCATAGGTATTGCAAATTATTTTTTTCTGATGCAATAAAAATCTTTGGCTGATCTAGAACAAAGGGTTGTATGAAGTTATCATTCATATTCACCTGGTCATATTCTATTTCAAGCAGTCCAATAGTATTTGAATGGTCTAATACAATGGAAAGACCCTTTGCTAGTAGGTTTTCAAAATTTTTTGGAGAAATGCCATAGTCTGGATGACGGAAACCAAATGACATGACTCTTTTGTTTCTATACAAAAGTAAGGTGACAGCTTTTTTGAAAATAGTTTCTCCATTGTTCAATTGAATATTAGCTACCATTTGAAACAACCCAATTTTAGGCGCACTAAAAAAATGCTTGCGCAAACTGCTGTCTTTTACAATCAATTTATTCAAACTGCTCATGGGTAACTCAACTATTTCAAGGCTAACAAAACAGTTGGGTATGCCGTTATTTCTTTGATGCAATGAGTCTATTGTTAATAGAACATGATTGGCATTTCCAAGTTTGGGGTCAATCAATGCTAACTGATCAATTGATGGATTTTGTGAAGAATTTATTTTTTGAATAATGAATTCTTTGGAGAGCAGGCTTGGAATCTGCCAATACTTTTTACTCAACGAATCTAATGTCTTATTCAGGTATGCTTTGGTTTGGGGTAATTCCAGATAGTTCAAGGTCTTTCCGGAATTATTATGATAACTGACTGACTTTAATACTAGATTTTTTTGAGCATGCAATGGTAGGCAAAAAAGCAGACTTAGAATTGGCAGGAAGATCTGTTTCATGAATTGGTATTGACTCAGATGATTATAACAAATACTATGCCTTTTTCTAAATTAGGCTAAAACTAAACAGCTAGCCTTTAAAACAAGTTGCTAAAAGAAAGCAATAGCAATTGGTTCAGCGTAATAGCGTCCAAATCCTTGTCAAGCACTACCAATAATTCAGGTGCATCCTTGCCTTGAACAATGGCAACTAGTTTGTCCTTTAAAAAGATTTCTCTGGTAGATTCTGGCATACCCCTCAAGCCTATATAACAAATTTTAATGGGTATGCCTTTTAGGTTGCCTTCTAATTCAAAGTCATATCGTTGAACAGTTTCCCTGGCACTTGATTCTAAGTTTACAATACTGCTATCCAAAGCAAGATATAATTGGTGCAATAATTTTTTCTTTTTGCCATCTAGTTTATTGGTTTTTAAACTAAAATGGGCAATGGTATCTTTTTCTTGTAACAAAACATGGGATTGACCACTCAGAAAATTAAATGGCAAACCAGTCTTTTTGTTAAAAGGCACTCCCTTGCCATAGGGGTCTGATTCTACAGAAGCAACACATTGTAATAGATAATTATGATCAACTAGTATGTCCCTGCATTCTTCCCTTAAGAAAAGTGGTTCCCATAAATTGTCTGCATTAATTTGTTCTACTAAACTATTGGGTAAAGCGCTGGCTTTTTTCCCTTTCAGTACAATGTTTTCATAAAGGGGTTCTTGATACCTTAGGTATTGAAGTTCTCCCTTCCATAGATATTGAATAATTCCTTTTTCAATCTTGAAATTTAACTTGGATTGATTTTTGAGATAAGGTTGGATAAAATTGTCATTTGCAATGGCCGGAACAGAAGTCATTTGAAGAATTTCGGTTTCATTATTCCTATCTAATAACACGGATAAACCCGTTTCTAATAATTTCACAAAACTCTTTGGTGTAATCAGGTATTCTGGATGACTAGCCCCAATTAAAACTGGTTGTTTATTTCTAGATAAGACCATGCAAACCTGTTTATCTATGAGCATTTCACCATTAGCTGCTTGTAATTGGGCAACCATTTGTATTAGTGCAATATTCTGTTTTTGTAAAAGTTGTTGTACAAACAAACTATCTAAATAGGGATATTGTCTCAGACTATTTAAGGGTAATTCAGCAATCTGTAAGGTAAAAACCGTTTTGGCTAAATTGGTATTGCCTCCACTATTATTTAGTTCTTGGGCTTCTTTTGATTTGATCTTCTCTTTTGTAGCAGTATTACCAATGGCCAAATTAATATGCTCACTCAAAGAATTCTCTTGGTAAAGCCGTTTATTGATTTTAAAATCCGGGGCCGCTGTCATTGGAACTTGTAAAAATTTCCTACTTAAGGAATCCAATGTTTTGGCAAGTTGTTGACTTATTTCTGGAAATTCCAGGTAATTCAATGTTCTACCGGAATAGTTATAATAATCTACCCATTTTAGGTCAATACCCATTTGTGCCTGACAGCCAATAACTATTAATAAGTTGAATAAAAACAGGGTTAAGTATTTCCTCATGACAGATTTTTATGCTTGCAGGTTTACTACATCAAATTTTATGCTAATTTGAAGATAGAAAGAAAAAATGTCTCCAAATGGCTAAAACACAACGTATTATTTCTTCTAAAGACCCAGTTTACTTAGACGGACCCAAACCTAGGATGAATGAATTGGGGTTTGCTTGGGAAATATTCAAACAGTTTATCCATGGTTTTAGAACCATGCACTTTGTAGGACCTTGTATTACGGTATTTGGTTCTGCCAGATTTGAAGAGGACCATAAATACTATATTGCTTCTAGGGAATTTGGTAAAAGAATTGCCGCAATGGGTTTAACTACCCTTACAGGGGGCGGTCCTGGAGTGATGGAAGCTGCTAACCGTGGAGCATTTGAAAATGGTGGGCAATCTGTGGGCTGCAATATAAAATTGCCTTTTGAACAACACGCAAATCCTTATGTACACCATTCATTAACCCTGAACTATTTCTTTATTAGAAAAGTAATTCTAGTAAAATATTCCTATGCATTTATCATCATGCCCGGTGGATTTGGAACCATGGATGAATTTTTTGAAACCCTAACCCTGGTTCAAACCAAGACCATCAATGACTTCCCCATAGTCTTGTACGGGAAAGAATATTTTCAACCCTTGATGGATTATATTGAATTTATGGCCAAAGAAGGTACGATCTCTCCAGAGGATATGAAATTGGTATTATTAACGGATGATATGGACCATGCCATGACCCATATTCAAACCTATGTTCAAAGCAATTACCAAGTTAAAAAGCGCAGAAGACTTTGGTGGTTATTTGAAAAACGTTGATAAAAAAAAGCTAACAAACGTTTTTAAAGCGAAGATTTAACTTTAGGGCCTTTATTGTACCCAACTGGAACCGTTTAACAGCAACTAATGAAAGCAGCAGCAAAAAATATACTGGTTAAGACATTGAAATATACGGGAATAGGTTTGGGGTCAATTGTGGCCATCCTTTTTTTGGCCCCCTTTTTATTTCCGGAATCCATTTCAAACACCATTAAAGACCTAGCCAAAAGAAACGTAAAGGGGGAACTAGAATTTTCAAAAGCGCGTTTTTCTTTTTTTAGCCATTTTCCTGCCCTGACACTGAACCTACATGATTTTGTACTCAAAGGTTCTGCGCCTTTTCAAAAAGACACCCTGATTGCTGCAAACCAATTGTCATTAGGTGTTGATTTAAGGTCATTGTTTGGCTCAACTGTAAAAGTCAACCAGATTTTTATAAGTAAGGGCTTTATCAATATTGAAGTCAATGCAAAAGGAGAAGCCAATTACAATGTGTATGCTCCGGATACCAGTGCTGCAAAAAATACAAAAGATACCAGCTCTGCTTCTTTGAAAATTGAAAGGATAGTGATAGAGAAAACCCATTTTGTCTACGACGATCTTTCCTTGCCCATGCACGTAGACGCAGGAGGATTTGATTATGAGGGCAAAGGTGATTTTAGTAAATCCATCTTTGACCTTGAGTCTAAGCTAAAAGTAAGTGCCATTGATTTTAATTATGACAAGCAAAATTATTTTGTATCCAAAACCGTATCGGCCCAACTAGTCACCAAGATTAATACCAATTCTCTAGAATTCTTATTTGAAAAGAATGACCTATTCATTAATAAACTGCCCTTAGATTTTAAAGGCAGGTTTGCATTTTTGAAAAATGGGTACGATATGGATTTTAAAGTCAATAGTAATGAGACCTCTCTCCATAATTTTATTACTGCCTTTCCTCCAGAATTTTTGAAATGGCTAGAACACACTGATATCAAGGGTGCTGTAAATTTTAAAGCAGCATTAAGTGGACAATATATTGCCGAAACAGGAACTATGCCCGGGTTTAGTATGAACTTAGGCATTCGTGATGGTTATATTGCCAATAACAAAACCCCAGAGCCACTCAAGAATTTATTCCTCAATTTTGAAACCAGATTGCCCGGATTCAATATGGATAGTTTGTACGTAAACGTAGATTCTATTTATGGTAATGTGGGAAAGGATTATTTCAGTGCTATCTGTTTATTAAAGGGTTTGAACAAACCGGAATTGCACGCAAAGTTGAATGGAGAAATGGATTTGGAAAAATGGCAAACAGCGGTTGGAATTCCTGGTTTAGAATTTAAGGGACTTGTTTCAGTTCATGGCAAAGCCGATGGTTTTTTTATCCGTTCTCAGAATCCCAAAAAATTAAGACCCGATACCATTATTTCCTCCATTCCAGTATTTAGTCTTAATGCTAGTTTGAAAGATGGTTATTTTAAATACACGGCACTTCCAAAAGCGGTTGAGAAAGTTGCATTTGACCTTGCTGCCAATAGTCCTACAAGCGATTATCACAAAGCTAGTTTGAGCATTAATAATATGAATGCTGTGATGCTCAATAACTACCTAAAAGGAAATTTGCAAATCAGTGGTGCAGAAGATTTTCCAATGGATGCTAATTTTCAGGGTTTGTTGAATCTAGCCGATATTAAATCTTTCTACCCCATTGATAGCTTAACCCTTAAAGGCAAAATGGTCATAGATATCAAGACCAAGGGAAAGTACAATGCAGCAAAAAATCTATTCCCCGTAACGGATGCACATTTTACCATGAATGATGGATTTATCCAATCAAAATACTATCCCCATCCAATTGAGAAAATCAATGTAGACGCAAGTTTGATTGCTAAGGGTCCTTCTACCAAGGATGTTGACTTTTCTATTAAACCCATTGGTTTCCAATTTGAAGGCCAGCCTTTTACATTGAGTGCAAGCATGAAAAACTTCAACAATGTACAGTACCAGGTTTTGTCAAAAGGAACAGTAGATATTGGCAAAGTCTATCAGGTATTTTCTAGAAAAGGCATAGATGTAACGGGCTTGGTGATTGCAGATGTAAATTTGGCTGGATTACAAAGTGATGCCACAGCTGGTTTATATGAAAGGCTGCGTAACAGTGGAACCCTGCAAGTAAAAAACATTGCTGTTAGTACTGATTATTATCCGCATCCATTTCAAATCAGTAATGGCACTATGCGATTTAAACAGGACAAAATTTGGTTAGAAAATTTCAATGGTAATTATCTAGGGTCAGATTTTAAACTGGATGGTTATATGGCCAATATCATTAACTATGCCATGAAGGATCAGGCTTTACAAGGTCAATTCAATCTTAAGAGTGAACACTTGATTGCGGATGATTTTATGGCTTTTGCTGGTGATACAAGCATGGCCACAAACACAGGGGTTGTGCTGGTTCCAACCAATTTGGATATCTTATTCAAAGCTGCGGTGAATAAGGTTACCTATAATGGCATGGACTTAAAAAATGCTGCTGGAGAAATGAGTATTAAACAAGGATTGTTAACCCTCAAACAGACTGGTTTTACCCTTATTGATGCACCTGTAGTGCTAGATGCAAGTTATCAAGCACTCAATCCCAATCGCGCAACTTTTACAGCACATTTTGTAGCCAAGGAATTCAGTATTTCAAAAGCCTATAAAGAAATCAAACTCTTTCATGATATGGCTTCTGCCGCCGCCAGTGCGGATGGTATTGTATCATTGGATTATGCTTTAAAAGGGAAGTTGAATGAAACCATGTATCCTATTTATCCTTCATTAGAAGGTGGTGGGGTACTCTCCGTAAAAGCTGTAAAGATGAAAGGATTCAAACTTTTTAGTGCAGCAGGAAAAGCGGCAGGCAAAGACAGCCTTACCGGAAATACAGACCTTTCTAAAATAGATTTAAAAACCAATATCAAGAATAATATCATCACACTAGAGCAAACCAAGATCAGGGTATTTCCTTTCCGTTTAAAACTCAGTGGCCAAGTGAATTTTGATGGACAGATGAACTTGAAATTCCGTCTGGGATTGCCACCATTGGGTCTTTTTGGAATTCCTATGACGGTAACAGGAACACAAGAAAATCCCAAAGTCAAAACGGGTAAGGGTGATGATAGCACTAACTTGAAAGAAGTGGATGACAAAGAGGACAATAAATAAATGAACAGTATTAATTTTTCTTTCTGTCTATATTAAAAGCATGATTCATTTTATTTCTATCAAACATTTTTTCATTGTTAGAAATAAAAATAGTGGCAACTCCATTTCCTATGAAATTGGTGATGGCTCTTGCTTCTGACATAAAACGGTCAACTCCTAATAATAGTGCAAGACCTTCTAATGGGATTACTTTTGTAGCAGTTAAGGTTGAGGCCAATATAACAAAACCACTTCCAGTTACTCCAGCAGCACCTTTTGAAGTAATCATTAAAATCCCTACAATAACAAGCATTTGGTTGATGCTTAGGTCAATATGATATACCTGAGCTAGAAATAAAACGGCCATTGATAAATAGATAGATGTTCCATCAAGATTAAAGGAATATCCAGTTGGAACAACCAAACCCACAACTGATTTATGACAACCCATATCTTCTAACTTTTCCATCAAAGTAGGAAGTGCAGATTCTGAAGAGGAAGTTCCTAGCACAATCAGTAATTCATTTTTGATATATCCCAAAAATTGCCAAATAGATATTTTATAATAACGAAGAAGACTTCCTAGAATGATAAATATAAAAAGACCCATGGTAAGATAAACACAGATCATCAATTTTGCCAAAGGGAATAAAGTTGCAATGCCATATTTACCAATAGTATAAGCCATTCCTCCAAAAGCGCCTATTGGTGCAGCTTTCATTACAATGTGCAATCCTTTGAATATATATTTTGAAGCAAAATTAATTGGCTTTAATATTTCCAATTTATTTGATTGTTTGCTAATAATCATTCCTGCTACTAAAGCAAATAATAATACTTGTATGGTAATGTTGTCTTTTAAAAATTGCAACCAGGAAATAGAAACATTGCCATTATACTTAGATATATCGCCCTTGCTTACTAGTGTAGTATCTACGCCGGAACCTGGCTGAATAAAATGTGCTACTACAACACCAATTAACAAAGCTACTGTGGTAACAACTTCAAAATAGAGTAGTGCCTTACCTCCAACAAGACCAACTTTTTTCAAGCTATCCATACCACAAATCCCCGTGATAATGGTTACCAGAATAATTGGGTATATAAATAGTTTGATAATTTCAATGAAATACTTGCCAAGTGGTTGCATGGCTACACCTACAGAAGGATAAAAATGGCCAAGTAAAATACCAGCAGAAATGGCAAATAATACCCAAAAAGTAAGGTTAGTTAGAACTTTCTTCATCATTTTTATAGTGGTATTCATTGCCTAATTTAAGGCGAAACTATTCTTTTCCCCATTGGAAAAGTATAACCCAGTGTTAGAATCAGTTCATAAGTTCCAAAAGCTTGTTTGGCCCTGCCTTGATATACTTTTAGATTACTATAACGGGCATAGTCCACTTTATTGGTAAATTCTAAGA
Source organism: Chitinophaga pinensis (assembly GCA_943372225.1). Taxonomy (GTDB): domain Bacteria; phylum Bacteroidota; class Bacteroidia; order Chitinophagales; family Chitinophagaceae; genus Sediminibacterium; species Sediminibacterium pinensis_L. The sequence goes on from CALRXV020000007.1 coordinate 45,909, forward strand.
ATACATGCTTGTAAAAAGTTGATCGTAGACCAGCTTCTACACCCATATTCCATCCACCAAGCTGAAAGCCATCTTCATTGGGTTTACCAAACAAACTATTTTCTACGTGAGGAATCACTGGACCAATTCCAGCCCTACCCAGAAAATCTAATTTGAATTTACCAGACTTGCTTTCTGCCCAGTTCCAACGTTTTACAATGTTGAAGAGCAGAAAATTGGCACCATTATTTAGGTAATAGTAAAATCCATTGGACTTAGAAAAATTTACAGAAGTATCTACTTGTCTGCCACCCAGCGTGCCTACTACACGGGCTTGTTGGCCATCTGTGATGATATGTTTGGTATGATCAAAATTGATCTCAAATGCCAATCCTTTTTTCTTGTTAAAGAAATAACCAATCCTATAATTGTATTGGGGAATACTAATGGGTTTGTTAAATATGCCATCATTCCAACCTGGGTTATCATTAGATTTAATCCCTTTTAATTGGTAGTCATTATTCAAGCTTGGCTGACTCACTTTTACATTGGAATTTGTATACCATTCCTTATTGTAACCCCAGGAAAAATAGAACTCACCTTTGCGTTCTTTTTTAGTTTGAGCCACTAGAAATAGTGGCATTGCTGTCAATACCAATAAGCATATTTTACCAAAGCTTTTCATAACCATGTTCATTTCAGCTGCAAAGGTACAAATAGAGGCGGCTATTCCATGAAATACTAGTCCAAAATAGGACTTAACCACCTTTCTGCAGTTGGCAAGTCCATATTTTTACGCTTGGCATAATCTTCTAATTGGTCTTTTTGAATTTTACCAATACCAAAATACTGACTCTGCGGATTGGCAAAATACCAACCACAAACAGAAGATGCAGGATACATGGCTAAGGATTCCGTTAGCTGAATGCCAATGGTCTCAGTTGCTTGTAACAGATGAAATAATTTATATTTTTCTGTATGATCCGGACATGCAGGGTAGCCTGGTGCAGGTCTAATACCCAAGTATTGTTCCTTAATCAATTCTTCATTGGTCAAATGTTCTTCTGTTGCATAACCCCAATATTCCTTTCGCACTTTTAAGTGTAGATATTCTGCAAAAGCTTCTGCCAATCTATCGGCCAATGCCTGTAGAATAATTTTGTTATAGTCATCATGGGCTGCTTCAAATGCCTTGATATGTGATTCAATCCCGTGAATGGTAACGGCAAAAGCACCAATATGGTCCTTTTTATTAGCCGTTGCTGGTGCAATAAAATCTGCCAAAGAAAGATTAGGTTGGTCAGCAGCTTTTTGAATTTGTTGACGTAAGAAATTGAGTTCTATTGATTCTGTAGCTTGCACAGTTACGTCATCTTCTTGAGAGCTAGCTTCCCAGAAACCAATGCTTCCCTTTGCTTGAAGCCAATTTTCAGCAATGATCTTGTCAAGCATTGCGTTAGCATCGTTATAGAGTTTGGTTGCTTCAGTACCAACTACGCTATCGGTAAGAATAGCAGGAAAATTACCATGCATTTCCCAGGCTATAAAGAAAGGTTTCCAATCTATATAAGGGCGCAATTCATTTATGTCAACAGTTTCAAAAACCTTGGTTCCCGTAAAGCTGGGTGCTACTGGTTCAAAGTTGGCCCAATCAATAGCCGTCTTTTTCTTTTTGGCTTCTGAATAGGGCAAATAATTCTTGGTAGTTTTTTTATTATCAAAAGCGGTTTTCAAATCGGTGTATTCTTTTTGTAAACCAGCTAGAAAATCCTGTTTTTGTTCTTTGTTTAATAAAGAGCCAGCAACAGTTACGCTGCGCGATGCATCAAGAACGTGAACTACCCCTTTGTCAAATTCTGGTGCAATTTTTACGGCAGTATGCATCCTAGAAGTAGTAGCTCCACCAATTAATAGGGGCTGAGTCATACCGCGGCGTTTCATCTCCTTGGCAATATGTACCATCTCGTCAAGAGAAGGGGTAATCAAACCGCTCAATCCAATGATATCTGCTTTTTCCCTTTGTGCTGCTTCCAGAATTTTATCGGCTGGAACCATTACACCAAGGTCAACTATATCATATCCATTACAGCCCAAAACCACACCAACAATATTCTTTCCAATATCATGTACATCCCCTTTTACGGTTGCAAGCAAAATCTTAGCAGCGCCGGCGCTCTCTTCATTTAAAGTTCCTGCAGCCAAATGGGCTTGTTTACGTTCTTCTTTTTCTGCTTCAATATATGGCGTCAAAACGGCCACACTCTTCTTCATTACACGCGCACTTTTCACTACCTGTGGCAAGAACATTTTACCAGCACCAAACAAATCTCCAACCACATTCATTCCCGCCATCAGTGGTCCTTCAATTACGTCTAGAGGCTTGGGATATTTTTGCCTTGCTTCTTCCGTATCAGCATCAATATAATCGGTGATACCATTCACCAAAGAATGTTTCAGTCTTTCTTCAACACTGTTATTACGCCATTTTTCATCCTTCACTTCTACCTTGCCCTTGGCCTTTACAGTTTCAGCATGAGCAATCAGCTTTTCAGTGGCTTCGTTATTATCATTATTTCTATTCAGAATAACGTCTTCACACAAGTCACGCAATGTGGGTTCTATTTCATCATAGACCACTAATTGTCCTGCATTCACAATACCCATATCCATGCCCGCTTTAATGGCGTGCAATAAGAATACGCTATGGATGGCTTCGCGCACGTGGTCATTTCCACGGAAGGAGAATGAAACGTTTGATACACCACCACTCACTTTGGTCAGTGGCATTAAACGCTTGATTTCTCTAGTTGCTTCAATAAAGTCTACTGCGTAATTATTGTGTTCCTCAATACCTGTTGCAATGGCAAAAATATTTGGGTCAAAAATGATGTCTTGTGGATCAAAACCAACCTGCTCTGTAAGAATTTTATAAGCCCTATGACAGATGCTTACTTTTCTCGTCCTGGTATCTGCCTGGCCAATCTCATCAAATGCCATCACAATCACTGCTGCACCAAAAGCCTTACAAATAAATGCTTGTTCTATGAATTTGGCTTCACCCTCTTTCATAGAAATACTATTCACAATACACTTGCCCTGAACGCATTTTAAACCCGCTTCAATGATTTCAAATTTTGAACTATCAATCATGATGGGTATGCGAGCAATATCTGGTTCAGACTGAACCAAATTCAGGAAGGTGGTCATAGCTTGTACACCTTCTAACAAAGCGTCGTCCATGTTTACATCAAGCACCTGTGCACCGCTTTCTACTTGTTGGCGCGCCACTGAAAGTGCTTCCTCGTATTTGTTTTCCTTGATCAGGCGCGCAAATTTTTTAGAACCAGTTACATTGGTCCTTTCTCCAACGTTAACAAAATTTGTCTCTGGTCTAATGACCAAGGGCTCTAATCCGGATAAGCGTAAGTATGGTTTAATGCTGAACATAGTAAAAGTTTAAAGTGCCGTTTCAAGTACAGGTAAAGCCCTTGGTTTTAGATGCTGTACGTTCTGTGCAATATGTTTGATATGATCTGGTGTGGTGCCGCAGCATCCACCTACAATGTTTACAAAACCTTGCTGGGCCCATTCTTCAATAAAGTGAGCCGTTTCATGGGGCTGTTCATCGTATTCACCCATGGCATTGGGTAAGCCCGCATTAGGATAAGCAGAGGTATGACAAGCGGCAATGCTACTTAGCTCTTCAATATGACTGCGCATTTCTGCTGCCCCTAAGGCACAATTCAATCCTACACTTAGTGGGTTGGCGTGCATCACTGAAGTATAAAAAGCTTCTAAGGTTTGGCCACTCAATGTTCTACCAGATGCATCGGTTATGGTGCCACTGATCATTACTGGTAATTCTGGAATGCCCTTGTCGCGGAAATATTTCTTCACAGCAAAAATGGCACCCTTTGCATTAAGGGTATCAAAAATGGTTTCAATTAAAATGATGTCAACACCACCGTCAACCAATCCAGAAATTTGTTCGTAATAAGCAGCAACTACTTCATCAAAAGTAACAGCTCTGTAACCTGGGTTGTTTACATCTGGAGACAAACTCAAAGTCTTGTTCAAAGGACCTATCGCGCCAGCAACAAAACGTGGTTTGGCGGGATTGAGTGCTGTGTATTTATCTGCTGCAATTCTTGCGCATTTGGCAGCTGCAACATTTAGTTCATAAGCCAATGATTGCATATCGTAATCCGCCATGGCAATTACGGTACTGCTGAAAGTATTGGTTTCAATAATGTCTGCGCCTGCTTCTAAATAGAGTTCATGTATGCCAATAATAATTTCTGGTTTGGTAATACAAAGCAGGTCATTATTGCCTTTTACGTCTGTATGCCAGTCTTTAAATTGCTCTCCGCGATAGTCCGCTTCTTCCAATTTATGACGCTGAATCATGGTGCCCATGGCCCCGTCAATCACCAATATTCGCTCTGCCAATGCTTGTCTAATGTTCATATCAATAATTTATTCCTAGTGCTTTGCACCGGAAAGTGAATAGAACCGAACCATAAAACGCAAGGAGAGAATGTTGTGGAGCTCTTCAAGACGTTTATTAGTTCGTTTGTCCCCAAGTATGGGGATTGCAGGCCGAACAATAAACAAATCCGCCTGCTATTGTGCAAAAATAGCAGGCGGAGCTTGATTTTCCAAGAATATCGCTTATGAAGCGTTGGAATGACAGTACTTAATATATGTTATGGTACAATAATGGCTTCTTTTATGACCACATCACTCAAAAATCCAGTACAGATTCCTTTTACAGTCACTGTTTGGCCAGGGTTTAAATTGGGATCTGCTTTTTTTAGGGTGCAGAATACACTGGCAAATGCGTCATCAGATTTAAGTGTAAGGGTAGTATTGCCTGCTTGGTCTACTTTGGTATCACTGATTTCACCCTTGATTTCAAGTGGTTTGTCTAAATACAATGTATTGGCATTGGGTTCATTTTCTTGGTAAGCTTTTACCAAAGCTGCCGCAGTAAGCTGAATTCCTTTTTCATCTGCTACATCCCTTTTAAAATGGGTTGGGGCATAGAAAACAAAGAACCATACAGCAGTAACGCCAAGTACCACAGCAATTAGTGCACTTAAGATGATTTTCTTTTTCATGAGCTATAAAATTCAAATCCTAATTACCATTTGTTCTTAAAATCCTTGGATTTTACAATAGTAAATACCCTAGAAATATTGAATCCAAAATGGATGTCTCCGTCACCCCATTTGCCAGTTGTTTCGTGAATAAAACTGCGTTCTGTGGTGCCATAAGAATTGGTCAAATGCAATTGAAATACGTGCCCGCCAGTTTCAATATCAACCCCAAAAGACATGGAATTGGTATAGCCATCAAATGGGGTAAATTGATAATAGTATTCCCCAGTTAGATTAACCCTTTTAGAAACCCTTTGACGCGCAGCAATGCCCAAACTCCACATCATGTTGTTATCGGTTGGTTTTGGAGTGGCACTATAATAGACCATGGTAGGCATCAATTGCAAAGAAGTATAATCATTGAACTTTCTGGCAATCAACAATTGGTGGGAATGAAAGAAATTCTGTGTTTTAAATGCGGAAGCAAGTGGGTCAAAATTTTTAATAGTCCGCCACATACCTGTTCCAACATAGCTCATAGTGATTGGCGTGGCCGATGGTCCAGTGGTTTGTTGTAAAATCTTGTATTTAAGTAAAGCAGTATATTCCTTGTCATAAGTTCCACGGCTAATACCTACCATTAATCTATCGGTAATACCATAGTCTAATGCCAAACGCGTAAAGGCATTGTCTAGCCCAAAAAATTCATAACTACCGCCACTGATAGAGCCAAAACGGTGTGAGATTCTAAAATCCAAAATACCCCTTCCTACATTTTCAACGGAATGACCGCTCACAATTCTGGTACCCTTAAAAGTAGATCTTACTTTTTCCTTTACGGGACTACTACTGTCTTTGAATAAGTCGGTTTGTGCTTTTAAAGAAAGGCTGTTCATCAACAGCATTAAACATGCAAATGCAACAAGTGGGTGTTTGTTTTTCAAGGTTTTCTGTTTTATTCGTAAATACAATAAAGGCTTATAGTAGCATCTGGAGCAATTTTTGATCCTATATAACTACCCGTGATATTGAAGTCTTTTAATTTGATTTTCAAATCGCTTTTGAGCATAATTTTTCCACTGCTTAAAACAGTAAGTGTACCATATACAGTAATTTTTTGACTAACGCCATGGATGGTTAAAGTTCCTTCTGCATTGACTTCATTGGCACCAGGTTTTGTTAGGTCTAGTCTTTGCAAGTCATTGAGATAGCCCTTGAATTCTGCTTTAGGAAATTTGCTACTCTCCATGTAGTTCTCATTAAAATGGTCTTCCATTAATTGATTCTCAAATTTGAATCCTTTGATAAGTACACTAAAAATGAATTGACCACTGCTTTCCACCCACCTGCTATCTCCTTGATTGTTCACTGCCCTAATTGTTTCAATAGGTGAGCTGGCGTTAAATTTAACCTGACCTGATTTGGTGCTATACATTTTCTGTGCAGTCAGCTGGAAAGAACAAAACAGGGATAAAATCAATAATGCGTTTTTCATGTTGTTGTTTTTAGGTTGATGGTAAGGATAGACTACTCAATTTATTAATTCTATCCATTAATATAAGGATAGTTCCCCAGCCATTTTACCCATAAACAGAATTACGGTAGATGCTTTGGGAAAGTTGCCCGAGAAAAAAAATAAATTAGGGGTTATTTTACATATTGCTGAATCGGAAGCCTACCCGCAATACTTCTAGCAAGGGTCATTTCATCTGCGTATTCTAGCTCTCCACCAAAAGCAATTCCTCTAGCAATAGTGGTGATTCTGCAAGGAAATTGTTCCAATTTTTTCTGAATATAGTAGATAGTGGTGTCTCCTTGAATATTGGGATTGAGTGCAAAGACCAATTCTTCTATGCCTTCATTTTTGATACGCTGAATGAGGGGTTCAATATTTAGTTGGTCTGGCCCAATGCCATCTAGGGGAGAAATAATGCCGTCTAATACATGATATGTGCCATTAAACTGTTGAGTACTTTCAATAGCAATAACGTCACGAATATTCTCCACCACACAGATCATGCGTTGGTTGCGTTGAGAATTGGAACAGATAGAACAGATATTACCATCGCTTACATTAAAACAGCGTTGGCAAAATCGAATATCCCTGCGCATTTTGGCAATGGTTTCACCAAAGAACTGAACTTCATTCACGTCTTGTTTCATCAGGTGCAAGACCAGTCTCAGGGCGGTCTTTTTACCAATTCCTGGGAGTTTGGAAAATTGCAAAACTGCGTTTTCAAGTAAGGCGGAAGGGAGTTGCATCCTGTAAAGATAAGCAGCCCTTCGGCTTCTGATTCAAACTGAATGCTTTTTTTAGTGAGAATGCATTTCTAATGGCTTATCACCTTTCTTGAATATCCATTCACTGTTTAAAAGATAAGCCCCAGAAACAGCAATGGCCATACCATTTTTTAATCCAGAAAGGATTTCAATACGGTCATCATTTTCAAGCCCTGTTGTGACCATCACGGGTTGGAACTTGGTGGCCGAGATGGCAACCCAAACCATGGCTCCATGGGCATTCCGGATAACAGCATTGGTAGGTAAGGTTAAACTTTTTTTCGCGGGTGATTTTAAAACAACATAGGCCGCCATACCTGGTTTTAGCAAATGATCTTTGTTAGAGATGCTAACCCTTAATAAGTTGATCCTAGTGTCCGGGTTAATTTCTGGGTTAACAAATGCAATGGTTCCCTTTAATTCTAATCCCGCAAGGTCTGGAAACCTTGTTATAGCAACACTATTGCTATTGATACTAGATAGTTGAGAAGTGTAGGCTTGGGCTTCTACCCAAACTTGGTCAAGGTTAGATGTTTTGACCAAAGAAGAACCTTCCATTAAATAGTCTCCCTCTTTAAAATTCAACTGAGTGATATAACCACTAGCATTGCTATAAAACACAGTTATTGCACTGGCTTTTTTATTAGCAACCATTTCTGTAATCTGTTTTTCAGACATTCCCCAGAGTAAAAGTTTGTGTTTAGCTGCTTGGAGCAATTGTTGAAAATTAATCAAGGGCTCATTGGCAAATGCTCGTTGTTTGTCTAGTAAAAGCAAATATTCTTGTTTGGCATTGTTCAATTCCTCACTGTATAATTCAAATACAGGATCTCCTTTCTTAATATAGTCTCCCAGATTTTTAAAATACAATTTCTCCATTCTGCCATTCACCCTTGCACTAATGGTATTGGCATTCATTTGGTCAAAATTCACCGTTCCAGTTAATACCAATTCATCACCAATTCGGCCATTTTGAATGCTATCTATTTGAATATTTCCCAGTTTAATCTGTTGTTCGCTGAGTTCTAAATAGCCACCTGCTTCATTTGTTTGTTTTTTCACCTTGGTCAATTCCATTTTGCAAATAGGACATTTGCCCGGTTTGTCACTCACTACCTGTGGATCCATAGAACAGGTATAATAATAACCAGTTTCAGTAATGGGTTGTTCTTTTTCTAATCCTTTGCAGGAGCAGAACAACAGAAGGAATAGGCCAAATATTATTTGTTTCATACTTATTGCTTGGTGTTAATAAAGCTTTCACTATCCATCAAGTATTGCGCATTAGTGGCAACACTATCTGTTTCTTTTAATCCAGTTTTCACTTGAATCAAGTTGCCGTTTTGCATGCCCGTTTGCACTTTCCATGCCCTAAATCCAGCAGCTTCTTTCTTAAAAACCATTTTATCCATACCCAAAGAGAGTAATGCGTCTTTAGGTAACCAATGGGCATTGCCTGAAGCAACATGAATCTTTGCAGTTACTTGAGATCCAATGGGTATTTTCAACGATTGGTTGTTGAAAAAGACCCTGACGGTTTGGGTCTTGCTGTCTTTTCTAAAAAAAGGTTCTATAAAATCTATTCTTGCTTGAAAATGTTTGTCAGGTGCTGTTTCAGGAAAGATTTCTACCAAATTCCCTTTCTTCACCAAAGACACTTGATCAGCATACAAATTCAAAATGGCCCAAGCCCTGTCAGGATTCAATACTTGAAACACGGTTCTTTCTTTTTGAACATACATGCCCTCTTTTAAAGACAATTCTTCAGTAAGTTGAGAAAGATCTTTCATGGCTCCCGGTTCTTTTTTCATTTCAGAACCATTTCCTGCTTCGTGAATATGGCCGCTATAATTACTGTATATGCTAATTGTGGCTTTGGGATTTTGGGTGCTGATTAATTCTTGCAAAGCGCGTTCATCCAAACCTAATAAAACTAACTTACTCTTTGCCGCTGATATGAATGAAGAATTAGTAGGGTCGTTTTTCAACAAGAACAGTAAGTTCTGTTCTGCTGTCATTATCTCTGGACTGTAGATCTCCATGATCTTTTCACCCTTCTCAACGTGTTGGTACCTATACCTAACATAGAGTTTTTCAATTCTTCCGGAAATTCTTGCCGCAATACTTCCTTCATACCTAGTATCATAAGCAATACTACCAAGTGACTCTAGTAAGATTTCTTGGTTGCTTGTTTGATAACTTGTTACGGGAATATTGGAAACTACAAATTGGTTGGTGGGTTTGAGTAAGTCATCTAAGTTGACCTCAGCATTTGCAGATTCTTTTTGGATTTTCACCAAGGCCATACCGCATTTAGGACAGTCTCCAGGATGATCACTAAAAACAGAATCCTGAGGCATAGGGCAATGATAAGTCATGACTTTTTCTTTAGCCTTGCTTTGTTGCTCTTTGTTGTTGAACCATTGGCAACTTGTCAATGCTAATATGATTCCTATAAAACCGATGAATTGTTTCATTTCTTTTCCATTAAGCGTTCTAGAGCCACTTGTGATTTGAATACGCCAGATAGTAAGTCTAGGTATTGTAATTGTGTCATATAAAGGGTTTCCCAAGCATCATACAGCATGTACAATTCCTCTGTGTTTTGTTCATAGGCCAACTGCATTGATTTGTAGTTATTGTTAAGTGCTGGGATAATTTCCTTTTCATACAATTGCATTTGCTTTTGCTTTAACAACCATTCGTTGCGCATACCACTAGCCATGCCACTATATTCATTTGCCAACATTTCTTTCTGACTTTGAAGTGCGCTAGCCTTCCATTTTAAACTTTCTACATTGGCTTTGTTCATTTTAGAAGACCAATTGGTAAGGGGTAATTTTAGCATACCCATTAAAGTGAATTGCATGGGTAAGCCGCCAAATCCAAACATATGTTCATAGCGTACGCCAAACTGTGGTTTCAAGGCCAATTTTTCCTGTTCCTGTTTTAAATAACTCAACTGAATATCTCTATCTATGGCACGCAGGTCACTACGTTGTTGAAAAAACAGACTGCTATCAAAAACAACTGTTGCATAATTAGCTAATTGGTAGCTGGTATCAATCTTAAAAAAGGTTTGTGGGTTTCTGCCCATTAGGCTATTGAGTCTAATCCTTTTTTCCTCAATCTCTGATTCATACATCAACTGCATGTTTTTTAAATTGCCAATGGCCGCTTTAGCTTTGTAATAAGCACTGATTTTATCCAAACCATTTTTGTATCTGATTTCAGCATTGCTGATCATGAAGCCAAGTAATTGTTGGTTCTGCTTTAATATAGCAAGCTTTTTTTGAAGAATAATCCAGTCAAAATAATTGCTTTTAGCATCTTGTACCAATTCATTCACAGTGGCATTTTTCTTTTCCTTTTCTTCACTAGACATGGCTGACATATAAGCTTGGTCTGCTTCCTGCTTTTTTTTATTGGGCAACATCTGTTGACCTCCAATCATGTACTGCCCCATGCCATTGGTTACGGTAGGTGGCATTCCTGCCATGGCAGTCTCTGTTTTCTTCCACATATTGGGATTGTATGGTGTCATGAAAAAGCCCGTACTAAATTCAGGGGCCATCCAAGACTTGGCTCCTTTTGAAGCCTCATCAATAGACCTGATTTCATGCTCATACATTTTAACTACTGGGTGCTTGGTTTGAATGCTATCAATAATTTGCTCCAGACCTAAGGTTTGGGCAGACAAACTGTTACTTGAAACAAGTAACAGCAAGAATAGGGTTTGCTTAATGGTTTGCATGGATCAATTCAATTTTACCTTTACGTTTTAATTCACGTTCCTTGATCATTTCAAAAACAACGGGTGTAATCAGCAATACATAGATGGTTGAACTAATCACACCTCCAATTAGTGGAATGGTAATGGGGCGCATAATATCACTGCCAACCCCAGTAGACCAAAGAATGGGAATTAAACCAAATAGCCCAACCAATACCGTCATGAGTTTGGGTCTTAATCTTTTTACAGAGCCTTCTATCACATATTGTCTAATGATGTTGGGGTTTAAACTTTTTAAGTCATTACCATGTTCTGCTACCATTTTTTCCATGGCTTCATTCAAATAAATTGTCATGAGCATGGCTGTTTCAATAGCAATCCCAAAAAGTGCAATAAATCCTACAGCTACGGCCACTGAGAGATTAACATGATAAGCATAGACCATGAAAATGCCGCCCACCAATGCAAAAGGAACGGTGAGCATGGTTACCAACGCTTCTTTTAAAGAATCATAGGTAAAGTACAAGACCAGAAAAATGATTCCAATTACAAAGGGTAGAATGAGTATCAAACTTTTCTTAGCCCTAATTTGGTTTTCCCATTGTCCACTCCATTCTAGAAAATAGCCCTTCGGTAGTTTGAGCATCATCTTGTTTAGTTTGTTTTGTGCATCTTGAACCGTACTTCCAAGATCACGTTCTCTAACATTGAATAAGACGGTTCCACGCAATAAAGCGTTTTCGGAATTAATCATGGGTGGTCCATCGGTAAGTGCAATTTCAGCAACGGCTTCTAATGGAATGGGGCCAAAATTCATGGTGGGAACTTGAATCCGCTTAAGCGATTGTAGGTTGTTTCTAAAGTCTTGTCCATAACGGGCATTCACACTAAAGCGTTGACGACCTTCAATTGTTGTAGTCAATTTCATTCCACCCAAAGCACTTTCAATGACTGTATTTACTTCATCAATACTCAAGCCGTAACGGCCAATTTCATCGCGTTTAATTTGAATATCAATATATCGCCCACCAGTTATGGGTTCTACATACAAATCTTTTACACCATCAATTCCTTCCAACTGTTGTTTAATGGTTTGCGCAAATGCATAAATACTATCTAGATTTTGTCCATAAACCTTTAACCCCACATCGGTTCTAATCCCGGTAGAGAGCATGTTGATTCTATTGATAATGGGTTGGGTCCAACCATTGGTTACACCAGGAATTTGTAGTTTGGCATTCAATTCATTGATGATACTGTCCTTGGTCATACCCTTGCGCCAGTCCTGTCTAGGTTTTAGCAGGATAATGGTTTCAATCATACTAATGGGAGAATTGTCAGTAGCTGAATTAGCTCTTCCTGCTTTCCCTAATACATGTGCTACTTCTGGAACAGAACTAATTATTTTGTCTTGTACTTGGAGTATGCGTTTGGCTTCTGAATTGGCCACGTCAGGAAGTGTAACAGGCATAAAGAGCAGGCTCCCCTCATCCAAAGGCGGCATGAATTCTGAGCCCATTTTGGTGAGCATAAATAAGCCAATGGCTAGTGCAATCAAATTCAGGAACAGTGTAGTTTTCCTAAATTTCAAACAGAGGTTTAGTATAGGGGTATAAATTTTTTCTAAAACACTGGTAATGGGATTAGCAGATTCCGGTTGCAGTCTTCCCTTTAAGAAAAAAGAAATTAAAACGGGAGCTAGTGTAATAGCCAATACTGCATCTACTAATAAAATAAAGGTTTTTGTCCAAGCCAAAGGGTGAAACAATTTTCCTTCCATCCCCGTTAATAAGAAGACAGGTAGAAAAGAGGTAACCACAATGATGGTAGAATAAAAAACACCTGGCCCCACTTGTTTAGATGACTTCTCAATAATGGACATCCTTTCTTCAGCGGTCAGTGGATCCTTTTCTCTATTGAACCAATTTCTCATAGCGCTGATTTTTTGGATGATTGAATCTTTGCTGTTTGTGCTTCACTCAAATGCCGGTAGGCATTCTCAACCATCACAATGCCATCGTCTACAACTACGCCAATAGCAAGGGCAATACCTGTTAAAGACATGATATTGGAAGAGATACCAAATGCCTGTAAAAGAATGAATCCAAGTGCAACAGAAATGGGTAATTGAATCAGGATGATTAAGGCACTGCGCCAATGAAATAAGAAGATGAGTACAATGATGGATACCGCAATCATTTCTTCTATCAGTGTTCCCTTAACCGATTCAATGGCTTCTTGAATCAAAGTGCTACGGTCATACGAAGTTTTAAAGTGGACACCATCGGGTAAACCCTTTTCTACTTCTTTCATTTTTGCTTTTACTGCTTCAATAACTTTGTTGGCATTTTCATTGTAGCGCATCACCACAATACCGCCAACTACTTCTCCCTTTCCGTCCATATCAAAAATACCCAGTCTGAGGTCTCCACCCATTTGCACAGAACCAATGTCTTTCACTCTAACAGGGATACCATTATAATTGGTCAAGGCAATATTTTCAACGTCTTCTTTATTCTTGATATAACCCAATCCACGGATGATATAAGCCATATCCGCCATTTCAAATTTTCTTCCTCCTACGTCATTGTTATTGGCTTTTACCTTGTTCATCACATCCATTAAGGAAACATTGTAATACTGCAATTTTACAGGATCAATGACTAGTTGATACTGCTTTTCAAAACCGCCAAAAGATGCCACTTCTGCAACACCGGGAACGGTTTGCAGGGCCAGTTTAACATACCAGTCCTGCAAAGCGCGCTGTTCTCCCAAATCCATTTTTGGTGCATCCAAATGATACCAGAAAACATGCCCCACACCTGTACCGTCGGGACCCAAACTGGGGCTAACACCTTGTGGTAGCAAGCGCTGTGCAAAATTTAACCGCTCCATGACCCTTGTTCTTGCCCAATAGATATCGGTATTGTCTTCAAAAATCAAATACACAAAACTCATCCCAAACATGGACGAGCCCCGGATGTTTTTAATTTTTGGAATCCCCTGTAAATTACTCACCAAGGGATAGGTAACTTGGTCTTCTATTACTTGGGGGCTTCTTCCCATCCACTCCGTGAAAACAATGACTTGGTTTTCACTCAAGTCAGGAATAGCGTCAATGGGATTCTGCTTTACAGCATAAATTCCCCAAGCAAAAAGTAGACCCGATGCAAGGAGCACAATGAGCCTGTTGCGCAGAGCTAGTTCTATCAATTTCTGAACCATAAGGATTGCTTATGTGGCCTAGGCCGATTAACGATTGGCTTTTACTTCTTTTAAAGCCATTCCACACTTGCTACATTTACCTGCTTTGTCAGAGGTAATATCTGCGTGCATGGGGCAAACAAAAGCAGCTTTGCTAACTTTTACTTCTTTTAGTGCCATACCGCATTTGCTGCACTTTCCAGCTTTAGTAGCAGTAATATCGGCATGCATGGGGCAGACATAACTGGCTGCTGGCGCTTGTTTGGTTTCTTGCTGTGTTTTTTTGTCTTGTGCCATCAAGCTGGTAGCTAATAAACTGGTAGCAATAACCAGCATTAATCTGAACTGTTTCATGTTGTAGAAATTTATAGTAAAAAATAAAAGACAGGAAATGCCAATAGCCCAACTAGTTTGTTAGGCTGCCAATCAGTGGTAAATACTAAATTAAGAAACTGCAAACACGCAGGTAGACTGCGGGTGCGTGAAGATCAGGAGGTGCGTTTGGCGCGCAAGCAATCAGCAATTGATTACTAAGTTTTGCCTCTGGTACCAAGCAAGAGGAAGCTGGCAATAAAGCTATTGCCTGTTGTTGAAATTCAAAATGGGTGAGACTTGCTTTTTGGTCCTGTTCGTTTTTGACAAACTTGCTTTCATCTTTACAACAACCCCCTTTTTTCTGAGAGGTTTTCATCCCACATTTTCCGCAGGTGGGATTGTTGTTTTTACTAAAACTGGTTTCCGCCAATTTGCCCATGCAATAGTGCAAATGCATCACTGCGCCCGTAGAAGAGCCAAGATATACAAGGGCTAATATGGTGACCAATAGCTTTTTCACGCTGTTGCAAAAATATTCTTATTACTTGAAAATGAAGTTAAAACTTGAAAAACAAGTAAAATTGGCTTATTTACGCTCGTTTTCGCCCAACTCGTGAACGTATAAAGTGAGTTTACGGGTAAATGCATCCAAGGATTCGGCAGATTGTTTGATAAAATAGAGGAGTTTAATCAGTTCCTCGGGTTGCTCAAGGTATTTTTCAAAAATTTTGCTAATGCCTAGAATATTTGCCACGGGCTGTCTTACTTCATGAGATAGCATGTGTAAGAGTTCTTCCAATTCATGAATCCGTTGGTTCTTGGCTTCCTCTGCAGCTTTTTTATCACTTATTAATGTTCTTAAAGAAAAATATTGGTGAATAACACCATCTCCATCTTTAATGGGTATGATTACTGAATCTAACCAATAAAAAGAACCGTCTTTGGCCCTGTTCTTGACTTCTCCTTTCCAAACATTACCAGATTCAATGGTGTCCCACATTTCTTTAAAAAAGGATTCTTCATGGTAACCAGCATTTACTAGATTATGAGATTGCCCCAATAGTTCAGCCATACTGTATTTAGAAATATCACAAAATTTCTGGTTGGCATAAATGATTTTACCTGACCTATCCGTTATAGAACAGAAGATGTTTTCATCCGTGGCTTTCTGATATGCATTGAGCATCAGAATCAAATCCTCACGGCTATGCCCCTCAATATGGTAATGATCGTTCATGTGGGAACAATTTTATATCATTAATAACCGGGGGCTGGTTGCAATAACAATAGTTTTAAATTAAAAAAAATTGTTCAAAAATCAAGATTTGTGCTAGTCTAATTCGTAAAAGGTTGTTTTTGGCTTGTGAAAGGCATTTTTATACCCATTTTTCAATCATATTTCTAGGAACAATTCTAAAGGGTGTTTTAAAATTGATTTCTAAAACGCCAATCATCATCTAGGGTGTTTATTTGTTTTGATACCCCATAGATAAACCTAAATCACCCTTTACATATAATGAAACATTGATGGTGTCATTACTGGGATTGGCAAAAACCAATGCGGTGTTTTTATCCACTTTTAGACTAGCCGTTTCATTGGGTTTGATGATTTGACTTGAGTGTGTTCCTCCATCAATTGGCGCAAAATGTATTTTAACAGGCTGGTTGGATAGATTTTTTGCTTCTACCTTAAAATTCCCGTGTTCATTGTTTCCTAATACAAACTGTTGTTTGGGTTGGATGGTAGTTACTGATGTAAGACTTGAAAATAGGGAACAAGCGCTTAAAAAAAGGATGCTAGCAACAAGAATGGTCAATTGTTTTTTCATATTTGTAGTTTAGAACACAAACATGAATCTATTTTTTAGTGAAAGCGTATCATTAAATGATATGAGACCCATCAATAGGTCTCATATCATATTTAAGATAGTATCATTAAAAAGCATACCGTAGATCCGTGTCTCGGTCTGCTCTAATGGTCATTTTTTTGGTGTAGGCACGTACCAATTCTGGTTGGCGCTTCTTTAAATAGCTTCCTGGGTCCCAAACCCCATTTTGGTTCTGATCCAACAAAATCCGGAGTTCATATTCGCCAGGGCGTTGCCTTTTTCTAATATAATCCGGCCCGGTTAGTGGAATAGATTCCACAATTTTATTTTCTTGTATCAATTGTAAAACAGGATGCTTAGAAAGATCCAAATTGGTAAAACGCAATCTAAAACTGCCGTATTCCGCTTCTCTCTTGGTTGTAAAACGGGCACTATCTGCCTTTGGTAAATTTACCCCAGCCGTATCGCTGAAAGCATCTTTGGCAATGATGATTCTAAAACTTGTTTTCTCTTTCCAAGGATATTGAATGCTAAACTTGGTTTGGGTACTGTCCATGCTAATTTTATAACCAGGAATGGGTTGGTAAAGGGTATCCATTAATCTAATCTTGCTACTATCCCATTGGTTAATTTTTCTATTGAAAGTTAGAACCAAGGGGTTCAACAAGTCTTGTTGTCCATTGTCTAGACTAGCTGTGTATTTTAAGCGTTTGTCTTCAGTTTTACGCTCATTCAATTTGGCATTATTGTTATTGGAACTGGTGCTAGATTTATCAATTTTTTTATATTCCTGATAAGCATAGAGTGTATCTGTTCTTGAACTGCCACTGATAAGTATAGGTGCATCCAAGAAGCCAAAGATCTTGGTACTATCGTCATATTTTTTGGTGAAATCATTAGGTAATACAAACACATTGAAACGCCCATCTGGCAAGTATTTGAAGCGAAAATTACCCTTGCCATCAAGTTTGGTAATATACCTAGGTCTATTCTTTTTAATAGAACTATCTTCCAAGATATTGTGTAAAACTACAATTAAGGTACTATCTGTTTTGCCGGTTTCAGCCATCATAACCGAACCCTGATATTGATTGCCGTCTATTTGATTGCCCGTAGAAAAAACAAAAGTCAATTCTTTGGCCAAATTACCCTCATTCACGTCTTTGATACTATTGCCAAAATTGATGGCATAAGTAGTATTTTTTTCTAAGCTGTCTTTGAGTTTAACAGTTACGTTGCGCAGTTTGTAATCTACTAATGGGGTATTCTTGGGATAGGGTTGAATGACTAGGTTTTCATTCACACCTTGTAACTCAACATACTCATCAAATGTGAGGGTAATATTTTGAGAGATCACATTTTTGGAAGAGTCTTTTGGATTGGCCAAAATTAGCCTTGGGGCGATGGTATCTCTGGGGCCACCACCTGGGGGAATAATATTGGCACAGGAAAAAAGCAGCATTTGACCAACTAACATCAGTAGGGCGATTCCCGTATTTTTCAAGTTCCATGTTATCATAGCTGCAAATATAACAACCCTCAGGTCTTTTCAGTCCGATGGTCATAGAGTAAAAAGTTAATTATTAGGATGTTTCATCATCGGGTTCGGTTAATTCATGCAGGGCTATGGCCATGTCATTTTCCTTGACAAAATTGCACCAATGACAGTCAGATTTACCACAACCTGTATATAATTCCCGATCCTGAATTTTTTTCCAAACCGTTTTAATCTGCTGGGTAACAGTTGTCATATCTGCAGGATTAATGACAATCTTCTCTTTTTTAAATTGCTTTTTCTTATCGGGTTCAATAAAGTCAAATTCAGTACTTACTACTTTCCAATTTTTCTGGTCATAATGGTCTACCAAGATTTTGTAGAATACCGCCTGACGCCAATAATCTCCACCATTGGGCTCTTTGTCATCAGGGGCCAATAGTTTTTTGCGTGCTTTTTCTAGGTCGCCGGTTTTATAGTCAACTACGTTTACATTGGTTCCGTCAAATTCTAGTTTGTCTAGTTTACCTTTTAAAGGAACGCCTTCTACCACTACATTGCGGATACTTCTTTCTACAGCAACTACCTTATTCCAACTATTGATATAGTACTGGTAATAATCGGTCAAGACTATCTGACCCTGCTCCATTCTTCTATTAAATTCTTCCTTGGTAAAGTTTTCTCTATGCCTGTGCATATACCATTCAAAATCATCTATGAATACCCTGAGTTCAGGAAATTTTTCCTGTTCCTGCATTTTGCTGAACAGCTTTTCCAAAGCATAGTGTACCGCAGAACCAAATTCAGTGGCTTCAGATTTTCCAGAAGGAACGCGCACCAGGTTTTGGTAATAAAATTGCAAAGGACATTTTAAATAGTTGTTTAGTGCCGTTACGTTCATCACAAATTTCTCTAACATACGGCTTACAAAATCGGCTTCCATTTTGGCAATTTCAGGGGCCAATTCTGTCTCAAAATCTAGTAAAGCAAATTCACTTAATGCATCCTGAGACAGGGCTATTGGTTGAATACCCAAACTATGCTCTTCCAAGATTTCTGCTAGGAACATAGTGGGTTCTAGGGGCTTTCCGTCATTTTTAAAACGGCTAAAAGAAATCTGTAATTGAAGTTCAGCCCTTGTTAGTGCCACATAAAACAAACGGCGCAATTCTTCTTCCTCACTATGAACAGGAGCAGTGCTAAACATGGTGTCTGGTAATTGGTAGCCACCACCGGGTTTGCGTTTTTTCTCCCAGTTAGATGCATTGCAACCTGCAAAAAATACCGCTTCAAATTCCAGCCCTTTAGAACCATGTGCGGTCATCAGGTTGACCCCTTTTTCCGTGCCACTCACTTGTACCAAGGGCAATGCTAGGTCTTCTTTTTCCATCAAAGAAAAAATATTAACTAGTTGCTCTAAACTCAAACTAGGATTGCGTCTGGCTTCTTCTTTGATAAACTCAAACAAGCCACTTAAGACCTGTAAGTGCCAGTGTTTGTCCGGGCTTTGCATGATCCAACCCAGCACTTTTGTTTGTTGAATTACTTGTTCTACCAGATTAATCAAACTGCTATTGGCAATAGCAGCAATCAAATTCTCAATAGCAATACTAACTAGGGCAAAGCCTTTTGCCGGGGCTGGACTAAATAAATCTGCAGCTGGGGCATTGGCTTTTTCTCTAATCTGTTTACGCAAACTGGTTTTGTTGGCGCCATATTTTAGATCCGCAACTTTGGCTGTGATTTCTGCAATTTCCATAGCAGGAATACCAAACCAATTAAAGTGTAAAATCTGGAATAGCATTTCTTCTCCACCAAAAGGGGTATCCCATTCTGCTGCTAAGTATTTTAAAAAGAGTATGATTTTTTGCGCTAGTGGAATCTCTAGCAGGTTTAGATTACGTTTACTATAAACAGGAATCTGTTTCTCCTTGAAGAATTGTGCAAGTGCTTCTCCATATTTATTTTCCTTATAAATGATACCAATTTTTCCAGGCGCCATTCCCTTGGCCAATAAGGCTTCTACTTCTAAACAAATGCCAATCATCTCCTGGCGCATGGATTCGTATTCCTTAATTTTTGGAGGATCTGTTATGCCGTTTAATTTTCCGTTGGAACTAATAAGGTCTTTACTCAAGCCCGGCATCTGTTTGATCAAACGCTCCTGATTTCGGTCAATCAAGGTTTTGGCAATATCCAAAATGGGTTGGGTAGATCTATAGTTATTGGTTAGTACCACTTTCACCAAGTCTTCTTCATATCTTTTGGCCAATGCTGTCATGTTCTCAACGTTGGCTCCCTGAAAACGGTAAATACTTTGGTCATCATCACCCACCACAAATACATTGGGTTGTTCCCAATAATTGATGAGTAATTCCACAATCTTGTTTTGAGTACCACTGGTATCTTGGTATTCGTCTACTAAGATGTAAAGAAACTGTTCTTGGTAGCGCATGAGCAAGGAAGGGTGCTCTTCAAAAGCCTTGATGACCCAATTGATCATATCGTCAAAATCATACCTGTTTCTATTGCGCATCAACAATTGAAAACGGTCAAATTCATTGACTGCTGCACGCAGTTTTTCCATGCGCTCACGTTCTTCTGCAATTTTATTCTCTTTCTTGTCTCCGGCCTTGAATTGTTTGTAAGCTCGCTTGTATACAAATTCATCCCTGGTTTCTATCTCTGACAAATACGCATCAATCCGCTCATTGATATGACCGGGAGTCCAACCTTCTTTCTTCATATTACTAAAGAGGTTCTGCAGATTGCCAATTTCATAGTAGACATCGCCGCGATAGCGCTTTAAAGGATGATTCTTTGGAAAGCTGTCTATCAATTGTTTGAAAAGGTCAATCCTTTCAAGATCAGAAACAGGATCCAAACTCGTTTTTTCAAAAAGAGAAAGATTATCCTGTATAATATTATTACAAAACGCATGAAAAGTATAGATATGAACTTTGTAGGCATCAGCTCCAATAAAACCCAGCAAGCGTTTGCGCATAGCAACAGCACCAGCATCGGTATAGGTTAAACAAAGAATATTATCGGGTTGGGCATCAGTATCTAGCAAAATCTTACCTATTCTGGCACCTAGAATCTGGGTTTTACCGGTGCCAGGGCCAGCAATTACCATCACTGGTCCTTCAATGGTATCCACCGCTTTTTTCTGTTCCTTGTTTAGGCCAGTATATACTTCTAAAAACCGGGCCTTTTGTTCCTCCTGATTTGCCATAGGTTAAAGATAATCAAACATCCTTGCCCATTGGGGCTTGATCAAATTCAAGATTCCCAAACATTCTGAGTCAAATACTGTTATAATATGAAACAAACAGTATGTCCCAGACTTATTCTATTAAAACCGTTCAGAAAATACCTGTTTCTCTTGCACAAGCCTGGGATTTTTTTAGCAAACCGGACAACTTAAAGGACATTACCCCCAGCAATCTTGGTTTTCTAATTAAATCTAGACACCATGGTCCAAACATGTATGCTGGTCAAATTATAGAATATACGGTAAAACCAATTTTGGGTATTCCGCTTTATTGGATGACAGAGATTACTACCGTAGTTGAACAGTCTTATTTCATTGACGAACAACGATTTGGACCTTATACCCTTTGGCATCACCAACACCATTTCAAGGCTATTGAAGGTGGCGTAGAAATGACAGATATTGTTCATTATCGGTTGCCTCTTTGGATTTTGGGAGACATAGCCAATAGTTTATTTGTGCAATCGCAGTTGCAAGGAATCTTTGACTATCGCTTTTTTGCCACAGAACAAAAATTTGGTGCTTGGCCTGGTGGTCAAGAAAAAATAGTGTTATTCAATTGATAGCTATTAGTTGGGTTTAAAAAATTACCTTTAGTCTGCGGTCAATCCCTGAAAAACCTTAACAGCCGCAAAAGGATGCAACAAAATACCTTAAAGCAGCTTTCTGAAGTATTGGGTTTGAGTATTTCAACCGTATCCAGAGCGCTGAAAGACCATCCAGATATTTCTGAAAAAACCAAGACTCGTGTAAGGGAATTGGCTAATGCCTTGGACTATGAACCCAATCATTTTGCGGTTCAGCTGCGCACCCAACAAAGCAATATGCTGGGTATTTTGGTTCCCAGTATCAATAATTATTTCTACGACTTTTTTATTGCTGCTGTAGAAGAAGAAGCAGTTAAACATGGCTATTCTATCATGATCATGCAATCCTTAGACAAATTGTCTTTGGAGAATTCTAACATGAATGTGTTTAGAAGAAATAAGATTGTGGGATTGTTTGTATCTATTTCTATTGAAACGGAAGATTTAGCGCCTTTTCGCAAAATGGAAACCTCCAATGTGCCCGTGGTGTTTTTTGATAGGGTGGCTGAAGAAGAGGGTTTTAGCAGGGTTTGTTTGTCTGATGAACACGCAGCCAGCATTGCAGCAGAAGCCATTATTAAAAAAGACAAGCAAAACGTATTAGCCTTGTTTGGACACCCGCATTTGAGTATTACCAAAGCCAGATGCAAATCTTTCAAACAAGTATTTGCCAGCAAATCACCCCAGACAAAATTAACCATCCATTATCCTGAACAAATTGAAGCGTCCAAAACATTGGTGCTAGATATTATTCAAAAAGGGGATCTGCCAGACACTATTTTTTGTATGGGAGACACCATACTCATGGGTGTGATGCATGCCCTGCATGAATTGAATCTGCGTGTGCCGGAAGATATTGCGGTGATTAGCATCAGCAACGGATTAATTCCAACCCTTTACCAACCCAAGATTAGCTATGTAGAAACCAGTGGGTTCAAGTTGGGCAAACTGGCTTTTCAGCAAATGTTTAGTAGACTCAAAGCCAATTTGGAAAAAGAAACGGTTTTCTTGGAATCTATGTTGGTGGAAGGAGGGTCTTTGTAATGAATCAATTAATTTGGCTACCGATAAATATGTATATAAATTTTTAGAATGGAATCTTCTTCCAATACAGGACATAGTTCCTTACAGAAAATCAGTTTTGCAGGATTATTAGTTACCCTTGGCATCATTTACGGAGACATTGGCACTTCACCACTTTATGTGTTCCGATCCATTATTGGAGATAGGCAAATTTCAGAAACCTTGGTCTATGGTGGAATTTCCTGCGTCATCTGGACACTTACTTTACAAACCACTTTTAAATACGTTTTTCTAACGCTGCAGGCAGACAATAGGGGAGAAGGAGGCATCTTTTCTTTGTATGCGCTGGTGCGCCGATATGCTAAGTGGCTCTATATTCCAGCCATTATTGGTGCAGCTACTTTGTTGGCAGATGGGATCATCACACCCCCCATTTCGGTATCTTCTGCCATTGAAGGATTGGGTGGCATCAAGGGTTTGGAAAAAACCATTGTAGCAGGTAATAATCTAACCGTGGGTATTGTCATTGGGATTATTTCTTTGCTTTTTTTCTTTCAAAGATTTGGCACCAAGGTCATGGGTTTTGCTTTTGGTCCCATCATGTTTGTTTGGTTCAGTATGATTTTTACTTTGGGATTCATTCAAATTGTCCATAACCCTAGCATTATTAAAGCTTTTAATCCTTACTATGCCTATGAGCTATTGATAAATTATCCTCAGGGTTTTTGGATCTTGGGGGCAGTATTCCTTTGTACTACAGGAGCTGAAGCATTGTATAGTGACCTTGGGCATTGTGGTAGAAAGAATATTCAAGTGAGTTGGATGTTTGTCAAGTTTGCTTTGATTGCCAGTTATATGGGGCAAGGCGCTTGGTTATTGTCTCATCATAGCCCAACACTAAATGGATTGAATCCCTTTTATGAATTGATGCCACACTGGTTTTTACCCATTGGTGTAGGTATAGCCACTTTGGCTACCATTATTGCGTCACAAGCTTTGATCAGTGGTTCTTTTACGCTAATTAGTGAGGCCATTAGTTTAAACTGTTGGCCAAGGGTAGCCATTAAATTTCCAACCAATGTAAAAGGTCAAATTTATATTCCTAGCCTAAACTGGATTCTCTGGATTGGATGTGTGGGCATGATGTTGTATTTCCGTAAGAGTGAGCATATGGAAGCGGCTTATGGTTTCTTCATTACCATTACCATGATGATGACCACTACCCTCATGTTTGTATACATGCGCTATGTTAAGAAATGGAGTTTGGCAATTGTACTTCCAATTATGCTTATTTTTTCTACTGTTGAAATCAGTTTTTTTATAGCCAATGTGGCCAAGATTCAACACCGTTGGATGTTCTTACTCTTTGACATGATCCTGGTATTTATCATGGTTATTTGGTATAGGGCTAGAAAGATTACCAATCAGTATTTACAATTTGTCAAACTCTCGGATTATGTACCTAGGTTGGTTAGTTTGAGTGCCGATAAAGACTTTCCTAAATATGCGTCACACTTGGTTTATTTGACAAAAGCCGATTATGAAGGAGAGATAGAAAAAAGAATCATGCACAGTATTCTACACAGAAAACCAAAGCGTGCAGAAGTATATTGGTTTGTACATATCAATCGCTCAGACAATCCCTATACCATGGAATATAGCACAAAAGAATTGGTAACAGGAAAAGTGATCAGGATAGATTTTAATTTAGGTTTTAGAATACAACCTAGGGTAAACCTGCTCTTTAAAAAAGTGATGCAGGAAATGTATACCCAAAAAGAAATCTATGTAGAGAATAAGTATGAAAGCCTTGACCCCAAAAGCTTTCATGCCGATATTACTTATGTGATCATTGAGCCATTTCTCTCAGTTGAAAACGATTTTTCTTTCAGAGAAGGATTTATCATGGACACCTATTTTAGTATCAAAAATATATCCCAATCAGACCAAAAAGCATTTGGTTTGGATACAGCGGTAACAGTGGTGGAATATGTACCCTTGGTCATTAACCAGAAAGCAGATATTCCATTAAAAAGGAAGCAAGTGATCTAAACAGTGTTAAAAGAATTTCACTTCTCCGGTATCTAAGTAATATCCGGCCGCTACAATTTTTAATGTACCTGCTTTGACCATCTCAGCAAGAATGGGGCTTTTTTGCTGAATTTCTAGTACAATATTTTGAACATTCATTAAGGCAACGGCGGTTACATAACCATCATTGGAATATTTTTTTTCACCTTGGTATCCGCTACTTTTCTGAATGGCCGGTTGTACTTTTTTTAATAGGCCAGTAATATTTCCAAGCTTTACATTTTTAATAGCCGATTGAATGGCACCGCAATATCTATGCCCCATGACAATAATAACTTTGGCTCCAGAAACCTTGCAACCATATTCCAAACTACCCAATATATCTTCGTTAATTACATTGCCAGCAATTCGGCATACAAATAAATCTCCAATGCCTTTGTCAAAAATGTCTTCTACAGGCATTCTACTATCCATACAAGCTAACACCGCAGCTTTGGGATATTGTCCTTTAACAGCATCTCTAACCAATGCAGAGTGATTTCTGGCTGTTAAATCATTGTTTCTAAAACGCTGATTCCCATCTTTTAGGTTTTGGATAATCTGATCTGGCGTTAAAGCTTCTTGTTCTTCCTTGGTAAGTACTTTTTCTTTTTGAACAACAATTTTGGAAGTTGCCGTATCTGAATTTGGAATTGCTTTTTCTATTGTTGCTTGTTGACAAGCAAATAGCAAGCAAAGATATAGTGATAATACTAATGGCTTGATAGATGACATTTTTGTGGGGTTTATGATTTTAAAAATAAAACCATTTTCCCATAACCCACTATTTAATGAGGCAAAAACTAGACTAAGCTGTTAAAGCCTTATTTCAATTCAAGCAGTTGACTAACATTGTTATTCCGGTCTACAGCCGCCACACAGATACGTTTACCTGCTGTGTCTGGTACTTTTGACAGGTCTAATAAAGCTGATTTATTACTTACTACCAATTGGACTAATTGTGCATTCACCAATTTTACTGGTAGGCCTTGGTCTAATATAAAAATGGCAAAAGCCTTGATGGTTTCAGTTCCTTTATTTTCTAGCAATACCATACCACCCGTTTTTTTGGTAACCATGGGTTGGTCAGGCACAGCGTCATCAATCCAAGGCATAGGAGGAACTAGTGCTGGATAGTAGTAATAATTATTTCTCAAAGAATCATTCCAGCCGTTGGGATTTTTCTCAAATACTTTGCTGTTAAAATAAACAGATCCTTGTGTAGTTGGGTAATTGCGCAAGAGTTCTATTTGCTTTGGTATTTCTGATGGGTTTCTCCAAGCCACATTGGTACCTGCTCTATAAAAACCGTGTCCAATAAATAATTGTTTGCCATAACTGTGTTGGTTCCACCAATCAAGTAACACATCGTAATCAGCCAATTTATGACCACGTTCCCAATAGAGTTGTGGAACTACATAATCAATCCAACCTTTTTCTAACCAAAGTAAAATATCGGCATATAAATCGTCGTAATTGGTTTGTCCGCCCTTGGTGTCACTACCCATGGGGTCTTGACTTTTATTGCGCCAAATGCCAAAGGGACTAATACCAAATTTAACGCGTGGGTTTGTTGATCTGATTGTCTGATACAATAGTTTGATAATGCTATCTACATTGCTTCTGCGCCAATTTTCTTTATTCATCCCATTGCCATACAATTGATAAGAAGCTTGGTCAGGAAACTCTTTGCCAGCAATACGATAGGGGTAGAAATAATCATCCATATGAATTGCGTCAAGGTCATACCTACTCACAATGTCTTTGACCACTCTTGCGGTATGCTGTTGCACTTCTGGTAGTGCGGGATTGAAATACTTTTTATCACCATATACCAAAAACCACTCTGGGTGTAAGCGCGTTAAATGTGTGGGTGCAACAGATGAGGTTTTCATATTGAACACAGCCCGGTATGGGTTCATCCATGCATGAAATTCTAAACCGCGAATATGTGTTTCTTGAATCATGAATTCAAGTGGATCATAATAAGGAACCGGAGCTTTACCCTGTTTGCCTGTTAAAAATTCACTCCATGGTTCCAAAGATGATGGATATAAGGCATCGCCGGCAGGCCTAATCTGCACCACAACAGCATTCATCCCATTCTGTTGGTGCATGTCTAGCAATTTTATGAACTCAGCTTTTTGTTCTGCAACGGATAGATTCTTGCTGCTGGGCCAATCAATATTGTCTACTGTTGCCACCCAGACCGCTCTGAATTCATAATTGTTTGAATGTTTTACCTGGGCATTGCCGGAAAACAGACTGCAGATCATTGCAGCACATAGTGCGGGAAATAGCTTCATCCCACTAAGATAAAACCTTGTTTTCAGGCAAAAATGGAATGTGGATTGATTCTAGCTACAATAGCAGGTAATGCACATTGTTTAATGATGCATATCGCGCAGTTTATCTAACAAATGGTTGAGTTGCTTTGCTTCTTCCTGATTTAGACCTTTCAATAGATTATCTGTATCCTCATTTCTATTGTCTAATTCAAGTAATAATGCCAGGCCTTTGTCTGTAATCCGAATGTCAACCAATCTTTTGTCGGCTTCGCATACTGTTTTTTCAACCAAGTCTTTTTTAACCAATCGGTCAACAATTCGGCTAGTATCACTCATTTTATCTAGCATTCTATCCCTAATTTGAAGGGTGCTTAAAGGGCGTTTGCTGCCTCTCAGAATCCTTAGAATATTGAATTGTTGGTTAGTAATATCATAGTTATCTAAAATCTGCTTGAATCTTTCTGTAAACCAGTTAGCGGTGAAAATGATATTTACACCCACTTTTTGAAATTCATTTCTAAAATTCTGTGTTTGTATTTCTTTATCTATTCCCATAGTATTAGAAGATCCGGGTTTTGGGTCGGGGCTCAATTCTTAGGTAAAGTTAGCGTAGGAAATTGCCTAGAACTTTGATAATAGGCAGGTTTAAATATGACATTTATCAGCTATTCTTCCCAAACCTTCAAACCCTCACTGCAATTGGCGCAGATATCTATTTGCTTTCTGCTAGTGCTCAATTCTTTTCTAAATTGACGGTAATTGTCATTATTCCAAGTTTCTTTGAAACTTTGGGTATGTAAATTGCCCAATTGGTGCATGGCATCTTTGTCAAAACAGCAGGGTACAACTAGTCCGTCCCAAGTAATCACATTAGCGTGCCAAAGCTTCCAGCAGTGATTGCTCAAACCACTTTTGACCACTCTTTTCCCATCTTTCCCAATTTTATACCTGCTATATTTATCAATACTTGGTACAAGGTTATTAGGGTCTTGCTCAAAGTCATAAACTTGGGCCGTTTTAAATCTAACTTGGTCTACTCCAATGGATGCTCCCAAAGCCTTAATTTGATCAATTTGGTGTTCATTAGGTTTGACAACTAAAAATTGGAAAAAAACAAAGGGGGTTTTACTGTTCAGGGCTTTTTTCCATTTCACAATATTGCGGGCCCCTTCCATTACCTTGTCTAATTTACCCCCAACCCTATACTGTTCATATACCTCCTGAGTAGTTCCATCAATAGAGATGATTAAACGGTCTAAGCCACTTTCTACAGTTTGTTTGGCCTTTTCATCCGTTAAATAGTGTGCATTGGTAGAGGTGGCCGTGTAAATTCCTTTCTCATGGGCATATTGGACCATGGGAAGAAAATCTGGATTTAAATAGGGCTCTCCCTGAAAATAAAAGATCAGGTATAGCAATTCTTGGTGAATCTCATCAATGGTTTGCTTAAAAAAGCTTTTTTCCAGCATACCAGTAGGTCTGGTAAACGCCCTGAGACCACTTGGGCATTCTGGGCAACGTAAGTTACAAGAGGTTGTTGGTTCAAATGAGATGGAAATGGGATAACCCCATTGTACTGGTTTGCCAGTTAATTTGGTTATTTGAAAGCTAGAATACACTTTCAAAGCGTTCCAAAAACGCTTGAAAGTCAGTTTTTTCATCAAATTCAGGCTGTCATTCCAATTAAAATAAACCATAAGACTGTAAAAATAAGACAGTGAAGCCAAGAACAGTGAATTAACAAATTTTGAAAACTGTTTTTTAGAAGAAATAAATATTTCCTTAAATTCAACATCAAAGTTGGAACAGGGTTATTGCTTAAATGCTATAACTTGCACCCGTTTACAACTTGTAAGGTAATTAGGTATAAAACTTAAACAAGCAGTTATTCAATGGCCCCCAAAGGCCGAATTTGTTTCACTTTTTAATTTTTATTCATGACCCACTTTCATGATGCCACCACTTGTCAATCATGCAATCAACGTTTCACCTCCGTTTTTTGTAAAGCCAAACAAGAATTTATAGCTGAAATCAACGAACAAAAAGTTTGTAATGTTTATAAGAAAGGACAGACCCTCTTCAATGAAGGTTCCTATCCCTTTGGTGTCTATTGCATCAATGAAGGGAAGGTAAAATTGTCACACTTAGGAGATGATGGAAAGGAACAAATTATTCGTTTGTTACGCGGTGGCGATGTATTAGGATATAGGGCCTTATTAAGTGGAGAAAGATATAGTGCTAGTGCAATAGTGTTAGAAGACACCCAAGTTTGTTTTATACCCAAGGAGTTATTTCTAAGTGTACTTAAAAACGATGCTGGGCTTGCATTTGAGATGATGAAGCTACTCAGTGATGAGTTACACAAAGCAGAAGTTAAGTTAACCCACTTAGCACAAAAACCCATTAGAGAAAGATTGGCCGAGACCCTATTATTTATTAAGGAAACCTATGGTTATGAAGCCGATGGCGTAACCCTTAATGTGCGTTTGTCTAGGGAAGAAATTGCCAATTTAGTGGGAACCGCTACCGAATCTACTATTCGTTTATTGAGTGAATTTAAAAAAGACGGCATGGTAGAATTAGAGGGTAAAAAAATCAAAATTCTCCGCCAAAAAGAGCTGATTAGAACGGCAAATTTGCAAGATTAACAGCCCGAAAGCCCTAGAAACATTATATAAAACATGATAAAAATCATGTAGCCGGTTGAGTACTGTCATTTAGGTTCCAGTTGTAGGTTTCTACCTTGCAATCAAATTAGGAATCATGTTACTCAATCAGTCCGATACATTTTCCAATGAGCTATTAAGCCCAGACGGATTGTGCGTCCTCATCCAGAGGGAGTATCATCCCTCTATTAATGCATCATGCAGGAAAATTGAGGATTTTCTGCTTTCCAATCATTTTGGTAGGGATTTGTCTATTCCATCTTCGGAATTGATACACTTGGTGTTTATGAAATTGGCTGATGAAATTCGCCACTTCTTTCTAAAGGAATCGGGCATCATTTTTCCTGCCATTCAAAAAAGTGTTAAGCAGCATAAAGAGAAAGACCACAAGGAAAAGCCTCACTCAATTCACTTGCAAAACCCTGTTTTAGAAACCATTCACCAGCGTCAACAAGTGATTGTGAACCTGCTTCAGAAGCTTAGACATTTATTGGGAGATTATAATATTCAGCCCGATTGGCATAAAGAATGGAAAGACTGTGTCAATGAAATGTTTTTGCTTGAAACTAAAATCTATCAATGGATTCATATTGAGGGCAGTTTGCTTTATCCAAAATTGTCTACTAAGCACCACAATTGATTTACACTTTACCCAATAATCATTTCTACTATTCCTAAATAATCAGTAAATTCAAGACATGCCATACCCCACTGTTAAGCATGAACCGGTTGTGAATTGTTACCATTGCGGAGAAGATTGTACTGATCAGCCAGTAATGGCTCAGGACAAATCTTTTTGTTGCGACGGTTGCAAGATGGTTTATGAGATTCTCAATCAAACCGGAATGTGTGATTATTACGAGCTCAGTAATAATCCTGGCACCAGTCAAAAAATCAGGGTTAGAGAAGATAAGTTTGCCTTTTTGGATGATACCAAAATTCAAGCCTCCTTACTCAGTTTTACCAATGACAAAGAAACCCATGTTAATTTCTACATGCCCCAAATGCATTGTAGTAGCTGTCTTTGGTTATTAGAAAATTTGCATAGACTCAATCCTGCGGTCATTGCTTCTAAAGTAAATTTTGAAAGAAAAGAAGCAGATATTGTTTTTGATCACAACAAAGTATCCATGCGCCAATTGGCAGAATTGTTGGCTTCCATTGGATACGAACCCTATATAAGTTTTAATGATTTGAAAAAACAACAGCCGGGACTCAACATGCAGAAAGTGTATAAGTTGGGTGTGGCTGGCTTTTGTTTTGCAAATATCATGCTCTTTAGTTTTCCGGAATACTTAGGCATAGATGCACAAGAAAAGTATTTGATGACCCTGTTTAGATACATGAACATCTTACTTAGTTTACCTGTTTTTTTTTATTGTACTTCTGAGTTTTATATCAGTGCTTGGAAAAGTATGAAACACGGGTTTTTAAATATTGATGCACCCATTGTTTTGGCCGTAGTAGTAGCATTTGCAAGAAGTCTTTATGAAGTATTTACTGGCACTGGTGCGGGCTATTTTGACTCTATGAGTGGAATCGTATTCTTTATGTTGATTGGTAGGGTATTGCAAGACAAAACCTATCAATCATTGAGTTTTGAAAGAGACTATACTGCCTATTTTCCTATTGCGGTTTCAAGAATTAAAGATGGGGTAGAAGCTTCGGTTGCCCTTCCAGATATTGCACTCAATGATACCCTGCTCATCCACAACCAAGAATTAATTCCAGCCGATGGCATACTCACCATGGGTAAAGCTTTGATAGATTATAGTTTTGTTACTGGTGAGTCTTTACCTGTTGAAAAAGAAATGGGTGAAATTGTATATGCCGGGGGAAAACAAATTGGTGGCAATATAGAGTTATTGGTGATTAAAGAAGTAGCACAAAGTTATTTGACAAAGCTCTGGAATAGGTCAGAACTACAGCAAAATAGAAATGACAATGAACGTTCTTTTGTGCACTTATTAAGTAGATATTTTACATGGATTTTATTTACTATCGCCCTTGTGGCCGGCATTTACTGGTGGATGGTTGACCCTTCAAAAGTTGGTCAAGTAATTACTGCAGTACTGATTGTTGCATGTCCTTGCTCTCTGCTCTTGAGCAATACGTTTACAAATGGGAATGTATTACGCAAATTGGGTAGGAATCATTTTTACCTAAGAAATGCAGAAACCATTGAAGATATTGCCAAAGTGGATCATATTGTATTTGACAAAACTGGCACTCTCACCACAGGAAGATACCAAGACATACAGTTTGAAGGTAAGTCACTAGACATCCAAACCAAAAGCAAAATTGCGGCCTTAGCTAGTCAATCTTTACACCCTATGAGTAAGGCCATTACCCAATGGGCGGCCAATAGTCAAGCGCAACATTATAAGGTTTCTGGATTTGAAGAAATTCCTGGCAAAGGAGTTCAGGCAAAAGTTGGAGACAGCTTGTTACAACTTGGATCTGCTCTTTTTGTAACTAATGAACCAGCTGGATCTAATCTACAATCCGCAGTCTATTTGGCCATAGATGGAGAGCAGATAGGCCGTTTTAGTTTTAGGAATCATTATCGAGACAAGGTTCCAGCCTTGCTAAAACGATTGGGTAAAATGGGATATCCTATTACCATTCTCAGCGGAGACAATGCAGGAGAGAAAGCTTATTTACAATCCTTGCTTGGTGATAATGCAACCATTCTTTTTCACCAAAAACCAGAAGACAAGTTAGAAGCCATTAAAAAAATTCAGGAACTAGGTCATACGGTGATGATGGTTGGCGATGGTTTAAATGATGCAGGCGCCTTGCGTCAAGCCAATGTGGGTTTAGCCATTTCTGAAAACAGTGCCCAGTTTACACCGGCCAGTGATGCCATTATGGATGCAGATATGTTGCCTAATCTGTTCAAGTATATTCAGATGTGTAAATGGAACAAGAGATTAGTAGTGGCAGCTTTTATCATTTCTATCCTTTACAATTTTGTAGGGGAGGGTTTTGCGGTTCAAGGATTGCTTTCTCCCATGGTAGCTGCTATTCTAATGCCTGCTAGTAGTTTGAGCATTTTATTGGTGGCTTTTGGGGCAGGAAACCTAGTGGCTTGGAAATTGGGTTTAAACAAGACAAACCTTTAAGAATCAATGTTTAAACAAGTTGACAATTTCATGACAAATATCATTTCACCTATTGAGTAATATCATGGTATAGCTTTTTCACTGCCCATAATTTTACATCAACACAACATCCCACTATGAGTGTCATTCTAATTCTATTGTTAGCCAGTATTTCCGTTGCTGCCCTCTTCTTAGGGGCCTTTCTCTGGAGCGTTAAAACCGGCCAGTACAATGATGAAATCAGTCCGCCCCTCAGGATGTTGCTTGAAACACCAATCAGTCCAGAACCTCCCGTTCAACAAGGGGCATCAAACAGCAACAATTCCATTCATCATACGCAACCAACAACTAAAACCACAAACTGATCCACATGCAAGTAGAAAAGTTCTATTATGACAACCGGACGGTCAAAAACTTCGCTTTCGCAACCATCCTTTGGGGTGTGGTTGGGATGATAGCGGGTTTATTGATTGCTGTTCAAATCTATCTCCCGGCTGCCAACTTTGGCTTGCCCTTTACCACTTTTGGTAGGGTAAGACCAGTACACACGAACGCGGTGATTTTCGCATTCGTTGGTAATGGCATTTTTATGGGAGTCTATTATTCCCTGCAGCGTCTTTGTAAGGCACGCATGTTTAGTGATGTACTTAGCAAAATCCATTTCTGGGGTTGGCAGTTTATCATTGTCTGCGCAGCATTGACATTGGTTACTGGTTATACTACTGGTAAAGAATACGCTGAGTTAGAATGGCCTATTGATATCCTGATTACTTTAATCTGGGTGGTATTTGGGATCAACATGTTTGGTACTATTCTCAAAAGAAGAGAGAGCCATTTATATGTAGCCATTTGGTTCTACATCGCTACTTGGATCACAGTTGCCATGTTGCATATTGTGAACAGTTTTGAAATTCCCTTTAGCCTGTTAAAAAGCTATAGCTTTTATGCAGGGGTTCAAGATGCATTGGTGCAATGGTGGTATGGTCACAATGCTGTGGCCTTCTTCCTAACCACACCTTATTTGGGTATCATGTATTATTTCTTACCCAAAGCGGCTAACAGACCTGTTTACTCTTATCGTTTGTCCATTATTCACTTCTGGGCTTTGATCTTCCTCTATATCTGGGCTGGACCTCACCACTTATTATATACCGCTTTGCCTGATTGGGCTCAAAGTTTGGGTATGGTATTTAGTTTGATGCTAATAGCGCCATCTTGGGGTGGTATGCTCAATGGTCTATTCACACTTCGTGGCGCCTGGGACAAAGTAAGAGAAGACCCTATTTTGAAATTCATGGTGGTAGCCATTACCTGTTATGGTATGAGCACTTTTGAAGGTCCATTGTTGAGTATCAAAAGTATCAATGCCATTACACACTTTACAGACTGGACTGTAGCACACGTTCACGTAGGTGCGTTGGGTTGGAATGGTTTTCTCACATTTGCCATTTTGTACTACCTAATTCCTAAGTTGTACAATACGCAATTGTATTCTAAGAAATTGGCAACTACCCACTTCTGGATTGGAACCATTGCTATTGTATTGTATGCTATCCCTATGTATTGGGCTGGTTTTACTCAGGCTTTAATGTGGAAACAATTTACAGAAGAAGGAACTTTAAAATTCCAGTTCTTAGAAACCGTTACCCATATTATTCCTATGTATGTTACCCGTAGCGTAGGTGGATTGCTTTACCTAGTGGGTGTATTTATCATGGTGTATAATATTGTGAAAACAGTTAAGTCTGGTTCATTGGTTGCAGAAGAAGGAGCAGAAGCTCCAGCTCTTGCCAAAGGCGATGAAGTAGAAACCCATGGCAAACAATACTGGCACAGATGGATTGAAAGAAGACCTATTCAAATGTTGGTATTCTCTCTAGTAGCAGTAGCTATTGGTGGTATCCTTGAATTAGTGCCTACCTTCTTAATCAAGAGCAATATTCCAACCATTGCAGCAGTGAAACCTTATACGCCGCTGGAATTACAAGGAAGGGATATTTATATCCGTGAAGGTTGCTATCTCTGTCACTCACAAATGATTCGTCCTTTCCGAGATGAAGTAGCCAGATATGGTGAATATAGCAAGGCTGGTGAATTTGTATACGACCATCCTTTCCAATGGGGTAGTAAACGTACTGGTCCAGATTTAGCTCGCATTGGTGGTAAATATCCTGACAGCTGGCATTATAACCACATGTTAGAGCCGCAAAGTATGAGTCCAGGATCCATCATGCCTTCTTACGGTTGGTTATTTGATAATAAAATTGATACAGCCTTAACAGGTGCTAAAATTAGGGCTATGCAAACACTAGGTGTACCATATCCAGAGGGCTATGACAAAATAGCCAACCAGGAATTGATGCAACAAGCCAACCTGATTAGAATCAATTTGAAAATTGAAAAACTGATTACACCTGCAGACGCAGAAATTGTAGCACTGATTGCCTACCTGCAAAGGATGGGTACAGATATTAAACTAGCTGCAAAACCTGCAACTACAGCATCAAGATAATTGAATTGGCGGCTGTAAAAGCAGTCGCCAACTTTTAAAATTTGAATTGTATGAAATTTATCAATTACCTGGAAAAAATAACTGGAGTGGACATTTTTGGATTGACCTCTCTTTGCATCTTTTTTAGCTTTTTTGTCCTAGTTCTTTTATGGATGTATAAAGCAGATAAAAAAATGCTAGATAAGATCAACCACTTACCACTTGACAATTAAGCACCTCTTAAAACCATTGATATGTTTAAAAATCGTTTCTCCATAGCGCATTGGGTCAAGGCGATTCTGATAGTTGTGATTTCTATCGGACTTGGCTCTAACGATGCATTTGCGGCAGGCCCTCCTAAAGCGTCGGAATTATCCAACCCTTTAGCACAAGTATTGCTAGTAATAATAGTGGGATTATTATTAGCCATTGGCCTTTTGGCCAATGTTATACTTGGGGCCGCGCAAGTGTATTTACAAAGATTTAAAGACGAGCGCAAGCGTTCTGATTCATCTGCAGGTAAAACTGTGGCAGTAATCCTATTCTGCTTGGTGAGTACCGCATTGTTTGCAGCAGACGCTCCTGCAGCAGATGCCGTAGCAGCTCCTGCTGAAACCACTATTGCTGGTCTTGGCTTGTATTCTTTTTATGCTTTGATTTCTGTAATTATTTTGGAATTGATTATTCTTTTGGTTCTTTTAGGCAATTTGAAAAAATTGCTAGCAAAAGAAGCTGCCTTAGTTGTGCCAAGTACAGAAGTGGAAGAGCCAACTGAATCAGCCCTTGTTAAATGGTGGGATAACCTGAATAAATTTAGGCCTATTCAGGAAGAAGCCAATATTGACTTGGGTCATAACTATGATGGTATTCGAGAATTGGATAACCGTCTTCCACCATGGTGGTTGTATGGGTTCTATTTGACCATTATTTTTGGTTGTATATATTTATATCGTTATCACGTAGCTGAATCAGCGCCTTTAAGTAAAGAAGAGTTTACTATTGCAATGGATAAAGCTGCAATAGAGAAAGAAGAATACCTGAAAAAATCTGCCAATAAAGTAGATGAAAACACGGTTGTATATTTAAAAGATGCTACTGATTTAGAAGCTGGCAAAAAAGTATTTACTACCGTATGTGCTGCTTGTCATTTAAACGATGGTGGTGGCTCTGTTGGTCCAAACCTAACAGACAATTATTGGATTCATGGTGGTGGCATTAAAGATATCTTTAAGACCTTGAAATATGGATGGCCAGAAAAAGGGATGAAGAGTTGGAAAGATGATTATACGCCACAACAATTGGCTCAAATTGCTAGTTATGTAAAATCATTGGTTGGTACAAAGCCAGCAAAGGCAAAAGAGCCCCAAGGTGTTTTGTTTGAAGAAAAAGCAGCAGGTGCAGATAGTTCAAAAGCGGTAAGCGATACTACCAAGATTGCCGCAGTAGTAGTGAAATAGTAGTTGCAATAAGAAATAGTATGAGTCATATTCAGCACAGTAATGAGCCAACAACAGAAAATTTTAGAGACAGGATAGCCACGGTGGATGAGAGCGGAAAACGCAAATGGATTTTCGCCCATCAACCCAAAGGCAGGTTTTATAGTATCAGAACTGTTCTTAGTTTGTTCTATTTTGTGATCTTCTTTGGTCTTCCATTTATTCAGATAAATGGAAGACCTTTGTTTTTATTCAATATACCCAATGCCAAGTTTATCATATTTGGCAAAGTATTTTGGCCCCAAGATTTTTTCATCTTTGGGATGACCATGATCACTTTTGTGTTTTTTATCATTCTCTTTACAGCGGCATTTGGCAGGCTTTTTTGCGGATGGGCTTGTCCACAAACCAATTTTATGGAAATGATGTTCCGTAAAGTGGAATACCTGATTTTGGGTAATGCACAAAAACAACAAGCTTTACAAAAAGCACCATGGACAGCTTCAAAGACGTTTAAGGTGGTACTCAAACACATTGTATTTTATTTGTTGTCCTTTGTCATTGCTAATTTTTTTCTTGCCTATATTATTGGTGTCAAGGATTTAGAAAAAATTATTGTAGAACCGGTTTCTGAGCATATTGTTGGCTTGAGTTCCATCCTCATTTTTAGTTCAGTATTTTATGCGGTCTATGCGTTTTTCAGGGAACAAGCTTGTACCGTAGTTTGTCCTTATGGCAGATTACAAAGTGTTTTGTTAGACAAGAATAGTATGATTGTAGCCTATGACTACAAAAGGGGAGAACCCAGGGGGAATGCTAAAAAAGCGCATGACCAGCCCTTGGGCGATTGTATAGACTGTCATCAATGCGTAAGAGTTTGCCCTACCGGAATAGACATTAGAAATGGCGTACAAATGGAATGTGTGGGTTGTACTGCTTGTATTGATGCTTGTAATGATGTGATGGTTAAAATTGACAAACCCAAGGGATTAATCCGCTATGCATCAGAAAATACTATTGCTAGTGGTGAGCCCCTGCATTATACTACAAGAATGAAGATCTATACAGGTCTTTGCCTATTAGTTCTTGCCATACTTTCAGTAATCTTATTTACTAGAAAAGACGTTGATGCTACCATTATGCGTACTCCAGGACAATTGTTTCAGGAAAGGGGTACTGATAGTATTTCTAACCTGTACAATATTAAAGTAGTTAATAAAACGGTGGATCCTATTGAACTCTCAATAAGACTGGCTGATGGAAGGGGTAAAATTGAAATCATTGGAAAGCAATATATTCCCATTGAAAAAGAAGGACAGGGTTCAGGTTCTTTTTTTGTAGTCTTGCCCAATACGCATATCAAGAATAGGAAAACAGAGTTAGAGTTAGAATTATATGAAGGAGAGAAAAAAGTAGCCAGCATGAAGACCAATTTTCTTGGTCCTGTGCAATAATTTATTTTGTATCTTAACTAAAAAGCAAACAATGAACTGGGGTAATAAATTAGTGTTGGTATTTGTGGCATTTGCATTGTTCATGGGTTATATGGTTTACCGTGCTTTGAGTACCAAATATGATTTGGTAAGTAAGGATTATTATAAAGATGAACTACGTTATCAAGAACGTATTGATGGTGTAAAAAATGCAGTTGCATTAGACAGTGTAACTATAAGTCAAGACGCATCTGCTATTCAAATTCAACTACCTAAAGAGCATAAAGGGTATGCAGTAAAAGGAGAAGTATTTTTTTATTGTATTACAGATGAAAGCAAGGATTTTAAATTGCCTTTGCAGGTAGATTCTACGGCTACTCAGGTAGTTATGAAGAAACAACTTCAGAAAGCACCTTATCAAGTAAAATTAAATTGGCAAGTAGGTAAGGATGCATTTTACAATGAACAGAAATTGATTGTTAAATAATATGGGTTGGCAAATACTCATATCAGGTTTTCTATTGGGAATTGTAAGCAGTTTCCATTGTGTGGGTATGTGTGGACCCATTGCATTTTCCTTACCTGTTTACTATCTTCCCGCGCATAAAAAAGTAGTAGGTATCTTATTGTATCATATTGGAAGGATTGCTATCTATGCCAGCTTAGGCGTATTTTTTGGTTTTGTTGGCAGACAATTTTTTCTGGCTGGTGGGCAGCAA
Organism: Chitinophaga pinensis; assembly: GCA_943372225.1. GTDB lineage: Bacteria > Bacteroidota > Bacteroidia > Chitinophagales > Chitinophagaceae > Sediminibacterium > Sediminibacterium pinensis_L. The sequence goes on from CALRXV020000007.1 coordinate 84,934, forward strand.
GTATTTTCTATTATTCTAGGTGCTACTATCTTGCTTATCTTACTTCAATCTATTTTACAAAAGCGAAAAATCAGCATTCCTTTTTTTGATCAATTTCAACAAAAGCTACAGGTATTTATTGGTAATTATATTCGAAAAAAGCAATTGTATGCCATGTTTGTATTGGGTATGGCCAATGGCTTACTTCCTTGTGGAATGGTTTACCTAGCCATTACAGGAGCTTTGGCTGCAGGAACCATAACAGGTGGATTGGGATTTATGACCGCATTTGGTATAGGTACCATTCCAGCTTTGTTGGTGCTTTCTTTTTTTGGATCTGTGATTGGTTTAGAAGCAAGAAATACCATGAAAAAAGCCATTCCTTATTTTGTAGCAATCATGGGTGTGTTATTGATTTTACGCGGGATGAACCTCAATATTCCATATGTGAGCCCCCTGCTGAATAACGGTTCAGAGCATGCCATTTCCTGCCCCTAGTAATTAACAAATTCTTCTTATAATCTTGACACTTTATTTAGTCATTAAGTGTGAGCTTTGTGTAAGCAAACGGAAATAAGCAGCTATTGGTTCTGTTTAGATGTTTCTGAAACTATTAACATTTCTCTACAATCCTTTGGCATCCGATTTGCGTTATATAGATAGTAAAACGATTATTACCTTTTTTCTCATAAGCAGTTAGTTTTGGTTGCGGCCCCTGTTTCCACAGGGGCCAATCTTTTTTATACCATCACTAAAAAAGGCATTTGGACTAGCGGTTTTTAAAAAGTCTCAAATAGCAATATCCAAATGCAGCAGTTGCCCCTGTAGCATCAGCAACAATATCTAGGGCTTCAAAACTTCTATTAGGAATCCACCATTTTTGTACAAACTCAATGGCAATTCCATATCCAATGCCTAATAAACAGACAACACAAAGCCAAATGATTCCCGCTTGCTTAGAATTGGTTTTGTATTTAATTGGAATGGCAAACAAGCTGCAAAGCAGAAAAAAAAGACAATAATGAATCAATTTATCGCTTTGTGGAAAATTGAACCAACCTACTTTAGGCATGGAATTGCCCGGAAGGGTTAACAAAAACAGACTAATCAAGAAAAAAAGGATGCCAGGAGCAAAAGGATATTTTTTAATCAAAGCCATGCGCAAATATAAGGGGTAAGAAACTAGCTAAAAGACCCTCTTATCCAACTTTACCTAGTACCAGTAATTGGTCCATATTTGGCGCGGAACTACCACCCATGGTTTCTAGGGTAATGGCAAAAGCTTCAGCCCTTGGAATATTCTTAAGTTTACAAAGTCCAGCACAATCGCTAATCATGCCAGCATCAACTGGTTTGCCGTCTACCATGGCCCAAAGCTGGTACTGTTTATTTGACTGAAGTTGAGGAAGTTTATTGGGTAATAGGTAAACGTCTTTAGAGCGGCTATCCCAGTATACGGTAGCCATGTTTTGTTCCTTACCCTTAATGCCCGGTAGCATCACTTTTACCATGGCAGGATCTCCCATCATTTGCATGCTTTGATACATATCTAGCATCTTGGTTTGAACCCCATTTATATTGGCTTCCAAGCTATTTTTCTGAATCAATAAGGCGGAATAGCGGTTATTAGCAGTTTGGAATTGTTGGTAAAAATAAAGGTTCAAGCCTGCGCTGGCTATTAACAAGACCATGGCAGCAACAGACATATATTTGAAAAGAGAAGGGTTATTGTTTCGAGTAATGGGAATAACAGGTGCAGCAGTTGGAACAGGCACTGTATCCCTATTGCCTTCGGCGATGGCTGGGTCAATCTGTGCAAATTCCGTTTTTAACCTTGCCATCAATACCTGTTTCATTTCAGGAACAGGCTGGGTTGAAGCCTTCAAAGCCTGTTTTTCAAGACTTTTTTCAAAAGCCTGTATGGCAGCTTCAATTTGGGGATGCTCCAAACGTAAACCATTGATCTCAGCTATTTCAGCCGCATCAGACAGACCAAGCACAAAGCTTTCAATGGCCCCAGACGATATGTATGATTGTATATCCACTAATCGTTTTGTAATAATTGTCTTAATGCTTGTAACCCACTTCTTAGTCGGGTTTTAACCGTACCCAAGGGAATGTCCAACATTTTGGAAATCTCGTCTTGGGTATAGCCTTCAAAATAAGATAGTTCTACTAGGTTGCGCCATTCAGGTTTTAATCCCTGAACCAATTTACGCAACCCAATATGCTCTATTTTCTTCTCGGTACTTCCCGCTGCTCCATATACGTCTTCATTCAGCTCTCGGTTTTGTTTACCATTTTGAAACTGCCGGCTTCTGATCATATCTATTGCGGCATTTCTGGCAATATTGAGCATCCAAGTAAAGAGTCTTCCTTTACTGGCATCATAACTACCCATTTGTCGCCAGATTTTTACAAAAACCTCTTGCAAAACGTCATTGGCCAATTCCTCTTCCCCAACAATTGATAGGATCACTGTATGTAGGGCACCAGTATAATGGTCATACAGATAACTGAACGCAGTTTGGCTCCGTTGTTGCAACAAGAGTACCAATTCTGGTTCGCTGTATGTTTGAATCAGATCCAATAGCTGGTTTCCGGAAATTTTGTTGTAACAGATACGGTAAAAAGGGAAGTTTGGATTTATCCCACCAAAGCACTGTAAGCATCGCTTCCCATTAAGGCAGCTACTTCTTCTACATTGGCTACTTCCATTTGAATCATCCAACCGTCTCCATATGCATCGGTATTTACCAATTCAGGTTGCTTTTCCAACAAAGGATTGATAGCAGTAACGGTTCCTGCAACTGGCAAGAATAGGTCACTCACTGTTTTCACTGCTTCTACAGTACCAAACACTTCTTCAGCTGCAAGGGTTTTGCCAACTGTATTAATGTCTACATACACAATATCACCCAATTCATGCTGGGCAAAATCGGTGATGCCAATAGTGGCCACATTGCCTTCTAATTTGATCCATTCGTGGTCCTTAGTGTACTTCAGTGTTGCAGGAAAATTCATGTTTTGAGTTTTAGTATTGCAAATATTGGATAAATATTCTTTTAAAATCCGCTTTGTTCAAAATAGAGCAGCACATGATCCTTAATAAAGTTTTCCTGTTCATGAAGTATCATGCTAGGCATTTCTTTTACCTGTTTAAAATGTGGCCATCCGTCCTCGTCATTGCCTTCTTTAATATAATAACCGCTTTGGCCTAAAACAGTACAAACCGCTACATGCATCAGGTCTTGCTTCTGTTCTTTGCTAATTTTCTCTACAATAAAACCCGTTTCTTGCATCCCAATCAAGAATAAAACCGCTTCAAGATCCGGTTTTTTACCAAATTTCTCCAACAGTTTGGCTTCTAAAGCCCACCAACGTTGTTGTAAATCGTCTTTAATATACATTCTGCAAAGGTAAACCATGCAAGCTTGCCATCATCAGGACACTTAAGTTATATTTGCAAAAATTGATTGTATGTTACAAGTGCAGGTTCTGAGGAACAATACGGAGGAAGTGAAGCAAAAACTGGCCAAAAAGCAGTTCAAACAACCCGAATTGGTAGATCTAATTATATCATTGGATGATGAGCGTAAGCGTTTACAAAATGAATTTGACCAAACACAGGCCAAAGTAAATGCCGCTTCCAAAGAAATTGGGAAGTTCATGGCCCAAGGCAACAAAGAAGCAGCAGAAGCTACAAAAACAGAAGTTGCAACCTGGAAAGCGGCTTTGGAACCCTTGAAAGATCAAATGACCAAGGTTGAAGAGGAATTGCAGGCTAAATTGGTGGTTTTACCCAATCTGCCCGCTGCTGCTGTTCCAGAAGGCAAAACGCCGGAAGAGAATGAAGTAGTAAGAGAAGGTGGTCAAAAACCAGCTTTATACCCAGGTGCTGTTCCCCATTGGGATCTAATTAAACAGTATGATTTGGTAGATTTTGAAACAGGTGCCAAAATCACAGGAAGTGGTTTCCCACTCTACAAAGGCAAGGGTGCTAAATTACAAAGAGCCCTTATCAGTTATTTTTTGGATTATAATACTGGCGCGGGATACACAGAATATATTCCACCTTTTATGGTCAATGAAGCCAGTGCTTTTGCAACTGGTCAGTTACCAGACAAGGAAGGACAAATGTATCATGCCACAGCTGATAATTTCTATTTGATCCCAACCGCCGAAGTTCCTGTTACAAATATTTATAGAGATACCATTCTTAAAGAATCAGAACTGCCAGTTAAAATGACGGCTTATACCCCTTGCTTTAGAAGAGAAGCAGGCAGTTTTGGTAAAGACGTACGTGGATTGAATAGGGTACACCAGTTTGACAAAGTTGAGATTATACAATTGGTAAAACCCGAATCTTCTTATGCAGTTTTAGACGAGATGGTTTTACACGTAGAGAATCTATTGAAAGCCTTGCAATTACCTTATAGGATTTTAAGACTATGTGGGGGAGATATGGGTTTCACTTCTGCCATTACCTATGACTTTGAAGTTTTTAGTGCGGCGCAGGAGCGATGGTTAGAAGTAAGTAGTGTTTCCAATTTTGAAAACTACCAAACCAATAGAATGAAATGCCGATTCAAAGACGAGAATGGTAAAACACAATTAACGCATTCACTCAATGGTTCTTCTTTGGCCTTACCAAGAATTGTGGCTTGTTTGTTAGAGAATTTTCAAACAGAAGAGGGAATTCAATTGCCAGAAGTCTTGCGTCCTTATTTTGGCGGCACATTGATCAATTAATTTATTTACACCAATTAATATTCCCTGCTAACGGGGTAAAACCATTACTATGCTTGCCAAATTGATAAAAAGGGTTCTCTATGTTTTTGTAGGAATTTTTGTATTGCTCAATATCATGGCAGCATTTCATGCCCATAAGTTTACCCATTTTTATGCGGGTATTCCAAAAGCAAAAAAACCGGAAGAGATGTCTGCTTTGGAAAAAACCAGCGCTATTTTTTTTGGCAACAAATTTGCTAAAAGCAAAGTGGTAGACAGTTTTTCTGTAGCCCATCAAACAATTAGTTTAACAACAAATGATAGCATGCACCTTGAGTCATGGTATGCGAAAGCGGATAGAAATGCCAAGGGTACTATATTACTATTTCATGGTCATGGTTCTAGCAAGAGTGGCATTATTGCAGAAGCTACTGCTTTTCATCAGATGGGTTGGAATGTTTTACTAACAGATTTTAGGGCTCATGGAAATAGTGAAGGTGAGGTTTGTACCATTGGAGCAAATGAAGCCAAAGACGTGAAAGCTGCTTTTGATTATACTAGGGCAATGGGAGAAAAAAATATTGTCCTCTATGGAATATCATTAGGCGCATCAACTATTCTTACTGCAGTTGATCATGAAGGTATCAAGCCTGAAAAAGTAATTTTAGAAATGCCTTTTGGTACTTTGGTAGATGGCGTAAAAGGACGTTTAAGAATGATGCATGTGCCTGAACAACCCATGAGTACATTACTTGCTTTTTGGGGTGGTGTAGAACAAGGATTTTGGGCATTTGACCATCGCCCTCAAGATTTTGCCAGTAAACTAAACTGTCCTGTATTGTTACAATGGGGTTTGAATGATCCAAGGGTTACACAAGAGGAGACAAATGTTATTTTCAAAAACCTAGCAAGTCATAACAAATTACTCATGGTCTATGCCAAATCCGGACACCAAAGTCTTTTGAAAAACGAACAAGAAAAATGGATGAGTACGGTGGGTAGTTTCTTGAATTAATTTCTGTTGATCTTACACAGTTTTAATGATTCAACTTACCTCTGAATGGTAACACTGGTGCCAATGGGTAGCAGGTTGAATAATTCCTGTATATAATTATTCTTGGTACTGATGCAGCCTTCTGTCCAGTTTTGGTACTGATCAATGGCATAATCTTCATGAGGCCAAACACCATGAATCCCAATCTCACCGCCAATTTTGGCATTTGTAGGAATTAAACCCTGTGACTTTCTGATATTGAATTTTTCAATACTTTCTGCATTGGGATAATCTATGCCCATAAACCTAGACCACTTATGCGGACTCTTTTTAGCAACTATATGAAAAGTACCTTCTGGTGTTTTTCTATCGCCCTGCATCATTTTATCACCTAGGTCTTTGCTACCAAAAACCACCGGATAACTAGCAATCCATTCTCCACTGCTACCATCAAACAACTGTAATTCGTAATTGCTCTTAGTAACAACTATAAAATAACTGTTTTTGGTGGCATGCTTTGCATCTGGATAATGTTTGGGCAGCCTGAATGAGCCATGAAGGGCTATGATGCCCAACAATATCAGGAAAATGCTGCCTTTTTTCATTGTCAGTGTTTAGAATTCTAAACGCAAACTAAAGCAAAAGATTGTTAGAAGCCGGTTAAATCCCGATTAACTTGATATTTTATTTGCCAAGAATGGCCATTATCTATAAAAAAGCACCCCCTTGAAAGGGGGCGCGAGATAACATGAGAAAGGGACTGACCCTTAAAGTTCTACCAACTGCTGAAACGGATACCCACGGTATAAGGGTATTGTTCTACTCTGGTAATATCTTTTTGTAATTTATTCAAGCTATAAGAACCATACAATCTTACGGGTCCAATACCAATTTCACCAATGGTAGCAAAACGCCATGGTTCAAAGTTGAAATTACCGTTTGTTTTTTGTTTGCCTCTTTCGGCGCTAATTTGTTTGTTGCGGCTATCTACCAAGTAGCCAGCACTCATACCAACGCTAAAGTTGAATCCCCTTCTGCGATCAGGAGTAGCATTGATATGCAACATCAAAGGAACAGTGATATAGCTTACATATAATTTGTTCTTAGAAAAAGAAATACTGTCATTGTATACATAGTTAGAAGCATCTTTTCTATAACTAAGTCTAGAATCATAGCGGTAATTATACATCTCATAACCCAAACCGTATTTCAGATTTACAACGTGTTTTACCACATTGAGTTTTTGCATAAATAGCCAAATATTAAAGTTGCTAGACTTGCCTGTGTTTAAAGCATAACTGGCTTCTCCCACTTTACCATCTTGCGGACGGAATGTTTTGAAATAATTACCAGCTTGTGCATAGGCATAATCTGTTTGGTCACGATAGTTGGCAAACCCCAAATCCATGATCCACCAGTTAGTAGTGATATTGCGTTGTCTGCGTGGTACGCGTTCAATTTTTACATCAACCGTTTTGTCCCAGTCTTTCCAAACATTGTTGCTTCCAGAATTGCTTTCTGTGCCGGGCTTGTTTTTTTTGATGATTACAAAATTGCCAACTCTAACGGTATCTGTGTTGGCTGATGCTACAACACTTGAATCTTTTTGTGCATTTCCTGCCTTAGCAATCATAAAGATTGCTGCAATGAGTAATAGTTTTTTCATGGTTCTTGGTTTTAGCTTATTTCAATGTGCGAGGATTGGCATTCTCTGTTCTATCATCCTCAGATTTGATTTTACTTTTAAAAAGGTTACCGGCTTTTCTAAAAAAGCCCCTTAGTTTATCACGATTCAATTCAAGATTGCCTAGGTACAAACTTTTATTTTCATCGTCAGTGTCTAATTCCTTGTATACGGTTTGGTGCACCATTGCTGCATCATTACTGCCATCCGGTGTTGCAGTTGCATGACCTAATTGGTTGGCATGATCTGTATTTTCCAAAACAGTTATTGGTACAGTATTATTAGCAGCTATAGTTGTTGTTGGTTGTTCCGTATTTGCTAATTCAGCAGCATTCAGATTTGCCAACACTTCATTATTGGGTGTTGTTAATACTAACTCATTATTGTTATTAGCAGTTAATTGAGGCGCATCACTATTATTTTTTAAAGTTGCAGAAACCGTATTTTTCTTAATTGCATTGTTAGCCAGGGTTTCCGCAGAATTGACACCATATACTTTTAAACTATTGGTCTTGGTGGGTGCTACTGCAGTTTTGCCAGTCTTCACCAATGGGTCTACTTGTTTTCCACTTGGAATCAGATTCCATACCATGACCATTAATCCAATCAGGGCAGCAGCCACTGCCATTCTCCACCAACCAATGACTACTGGCTTGCGTTCTTCTTTTTGATACAAAACAGATTTGTCTCCAAAGGAAATGGTTTCCTGAGGTAATTTGGTGGCTTGTAATAATTCAAAAGAATCTTGCAATTCAGGATGGGCAATTAAAAAAGCCTTGGTTTGTTCATTTTCAGCTTCCGTTAACTCATTGTCTAAGAAGAGCAAAAATTGTTCTTCATAGTTAATTTCATTAATGGAATTGGAAGCAGTGCGGTATAGAATTTCTTTGTCAATAAAACCAAAACTATCTTCTGCAGAAAGCTTTGTTTCTAATAATGCATCTAATTCTGAACCAAGATCACTGTTTTCCAAAGCAAAGCGTTCTACCGCCTGCATCTCTGTTGTAGACAGCTCGCCGTCTACATAGAGTAGGAAAAAGTTTTCGTAATTGGTTCTATTGATCTGCATGTTGTTATTTGTCTATTAGTATTATCTAACGTTTTCTGGGCTTACCAGATAACTGCGCAATGCCAATCTGGCCCTGTGCAGGTATACTTTTACTTGGCTGCTATTCAAACCCATAATTTCTCCAATTTCTTCATAGGAATAACCTTCATAATCTTTTAGCATTACCAGACTTTTCTGGGTTTCATTCAGCCTGTTTAGGGCTTCCATCAAGGTCTGCTTCATCCGGCTATTTCCCTGTTCCACAGATTTGCCATCTTCCAAGAAACTATCCTTCAATTCAATTCTTTTGACCTTTCTAATATGGTCAATCATCTGGTTATAAGCCACGGTAAACAGATAAGATTTGGATTTGGTATTGTCTACTGATTCCCTGTTACGCCACATTTTTTCAAATGCAGTTTGCACAATATCCCTTGCATCCTCTTCATGGCGGAGGTTTTTTACAATAAACCGATATACATTATCGGCATATTGGTTTACACAAAGGTTGTACTCTTTCTCAGTCATCGTTGCAGGGATATCTAAATTGGTTGCTTATATAGGTTATACGCTTACCGCAAATGAATGTTACAATGCAAAGAAAAAATAATTAATAGAACCTGACTTACCGTTCAGATAAAAGCTATTAGAGCTTAAAAAGGTAGATTATGACCCCAATAATGATCAAAAAGAGAAGTAATGAAAAATTAAAATAGCGTGAAGCCCGGTTGGCAATTTTTTCCTGTTGTTCTGGTGTCTTTTTCAAAAATTCCATAATGGATTTTTCAAAAGTCTCTTTGTCTCCGTAAATAGTAAAAGCGATCAGGTAGATAATTGATAGTATAACCATCATACTCACCCTTCCAGCAATTTCATAATAGTGCAGTTCAAAAAGGGTTTCGTAGACTACGTCTGGTTGGTTATTTAGTCTAAAATAGATGAAATAACCACCTAGTATAGAAAGAATATTGCAGATCCAAGCAATCCCAATTCTATGAACACCACCTTTTTTTGCTTCGCGGACGCGATTTTGCAACCTAAGGTTGTAATAATCCAAACATATTAAAGATTTGAATATATTCATGGGACATTTAATCTCTACTAAATTAAAGTACTAACGCTTAGTTATATTAATTTATTGTTCAGATATTATATCTAAGTAACGTATATAGAAATATTAGACAAATTGTATTAAAAAAGCCCCGAAACCGGGGCTTTTTTAGATTTAATAATCAATGACTTGTTCTTGAATGGCGGTGGGAATCTCTCTCCATTCATATTGCTGGGTTCTCAATTGTGGTTCAAAACCAGCTTCCTTAATGGCTTCCTGTATGGTTTTATACGTGAAACGGTGGGGAGCTCCTGCGGCACTCACTACATTTTCTTCAATCATGATGCTACCAAAATCATTGGCGCCAGCGTGCAAGCAAATCTGGGCGGTTTGTTTACCAACTGTTAACCAACTTGCTTGGATATTCTTCACATTGGGTAACATAATCCTGCTAATAGCAATCATTCTAATATATTCATCAGGGGTAGTCAGGTTCTGAACGCCCCTGATTTTAGCCAATAATGTGTCTACGTCTTGGAAAGTCCAAGGAATAAAAGCTAGGAATCCCTTAGCATCGGCCGGTTTACGGCTTTGGGTTTCTCTAATTCTGACCAAGTGAATAAATCTTTCTTCCAAGGTTTCCACATGTCCAAACATCATGGTAGCACTGGTAGTAATATTCAAATTATGTGCTTGGTGCATCACTTCTAGCCATTCATCCGCGCCGCATTTACCCTTTGAAATAAGTCTTCTAACCCTATCTACCAGAATTTCAGCTCCTGCCCCAGGCAAGGAATCCAAACCAGATTCTTTTAAGGCTTTCAAGACATCATAGTGGCTCATTTTTTCCAATTTGGCAATATGCGCTACTTCTGGTGGTCCAAGAGAGTGTAATTTCAAATTGGGATATTCCTGCTTTATGGCACGGAAAGTATTGGTATAGAAATCCAGTCCAAGTTCAGGATGGTGTCCACCTTGCAACAACAATTGATCTCCACCGTATTTCAAGGTTTCTTCAATTTTCTTCCTATAGGTAGGCATGTCAGTGATATAAGCTTCTGCGTGTCCGGGTATGCGATAGAAATTACAAAACTTGCAGTTTGCAATGCAGACATTGGTAGTATTCACGTTACGGTCAATCTGCCAAGAAACCTTGCCGTGAGGCACTTGAATCTTTCTTAATTCATCAGCTACGTGCATCAGTTCTGTTAGAGGCGCGTGTTCAAAAAGAAACATCCCCTCTTCAATGCTTAGGAACTCAAAAGCCAAGGCTTTTTGGTATAGGTCTGCTAATTGCATTCTTTCAAATTTTGTTCGAATGCAAAGGTAGGGCCTTGTATTGGTTTCAAACCTATTTTACCGTTTATAGTTGATTAATTCAGTTTATCTAAACACAAAGACTGGGACCCATAAATTTGGTATATTCAATCTATGAACCCTAAACTCTTGCCATGGCTATTGGGATTGCTATGCGCCTGTCTTCAATTACAGGCACAGGAAGAGTTTGTGCAAGAGCCGGCCAAACACTTGACCAAGTTTAAATTTAGTCAATTAAGCGGGGGCATTATTCTCATCAAAGCCAAATTAGATAACTATCCAGATTCACTCAATTTTGTGCTAGATACGGGTAGTGGGGGGATTTCTTTGGATTCGGCAACAGCGGCAGATTTAAAAATACCCCTAACCAAATCAGAACGAACTATTAGAGGAATTGCAGGTATGAGAACGGTAGATTTTGCCTATGATCATACTTTAAAACTACCAGGCTTAGACGTGCCTCATTTGGATTTTCATATCAATGACTATGAGTTATTGACTAGTGTGTACGGAGTAAAAATTGATGGGGTAGTAGGTTTTAGTTTTTTCCGCAGGTATATTGTCAAGATTGACTATGATGTGATGCAAATCAATGTTTTCACACCTGGAAGCCTCAGGTATCCAAGAGGAGGCTATTTGATGCGTCCCAATTTTACTACCCTGCCCATGCAAAATGCCCTTGTTGTAGATGATCGGCCCATTAATAGCCGATTTATTTTTGACACGGGTGCTGGACTCTGTTTTTTGCTCTCTCAGGATTTTGTAGAAGATAGTACGGTTTTGCGCAAGGGTAGAAAAATCTATCCCACCCAAGCGGAAGGTTTGGGTGGTAAAAAAGTGATGAGTCTCACAGTACTAAAAGAAGTCAAATTGGGGCCCTATAAGTTTAAATCGGTACCCGTACATATTTTTGACGATGAATACAATGTAACAACCTATCCCACTTTAGGTGGTATTATTGGAAATGATTTGCTAAGGCGATTCAATCTAATTGTCAATTACCCAGAACAGACCATCCATATCAAGCCAAATAGCCATATGAATGAAAGTTTTGACTATTCCTACACTGGATTGGGAATTTATCAAGTTGATGGAGAAATAAAAGTGGTAGACGTGATGGAGGGCTCTCCTGGGGACAAAGCCGGTTTTCAAACAGGTGATATTATTTTCTCTATTGAAAACAATTATTCCAAAAACATTCAAGTCTATAAAAACCTATTCCAAAATGCCATTGGTAGAATTCAGGTAGTGGTATTTAGAGAAAGAATGCCGCTTGTATTAACTATGAACGTTAAAGACATCAGAAAAAAATAGGATTTCCAATTTAGGAAGCCGAATACTGCTGCATTGCTTAATTTGCAGCTTCTTTCCAGAAATTATGATAGCATTTCAAAGATTTGTTTTAGAAAATGGCCTAAGGGTCTTGGTACATGAAGACCAGTCTACTCCTATGGCAGTAGTGAATGTGTTGTATGATGTTGGTGCTAGAGACGAGCATCCAGATCAAACTGGTTTTGCGCATTTATTTGAACACCTCATGTTTGGAGGTAGTGTGAACATTCCCGATTATGATGAGCCACTTCAAAAAGCTGGGGGAGAAAACAATGCTTATACCACTAATGACCTGACCAATTATTATTGCCAAGTTCCGGTGCAAAATTTGGAAACAGCTTTCTGGTTAGAAAGTGATAGGATGTTGAGTTTGGCCTTTAGTGAAAAGAGTTTATCTGTTCAGCGTAAAGTTGTTTGTGAAGAATTTAAAGAGCATTATATCAATAAGCCTTACGGCGATTTATGGCATAAGATGCGAGAGTTGGCATTTAGCAAACACCCTTACAGATGGATGACCATTGGCAAGGAGTTGAAACACGTGGAAGATGCCAAAATAGAAGACGTAAAAGCATTTTTTAAAAAGCATTATTGTCCAGCGAATGCCATTTTAGTAGTAGCAGGTCCCATGGCAGCAGAACAAGTAAAAACCTTGGCGGAGAAATGGTTTGGTCCCATTCCTATGGGAGAAAAATACCATCGTAACCTACCAGTAGAACCAGTTCAAACTGAACCTCATAGACTTGAAATCAGGGCCAATGTACCTGTTGATGCATTTGTCAAAACTTGGCATATGGAAGGCAGACTAGACAAGGGTTATTATGTAGCAGATTTGGTTACTGAGATTCTTGGAGGTGGCGGTTCTTCTAGGTTGTTTCAATCCTTGGTGAAAGAACAGCAACTGTTTTCTGGCATTGATTGCTATCACTATGGTAGTATTGACCCAGGACTGTTTACCATAGAAGGCAAATTGGTCAAAGGCGTAAATATTGCAGATGCTGAAGCTGCTGTGATGAAGGAGGTTGATAAAATTTGCCAGGAATTGGTGAGTGCACAGGAATTGCAGAAAGTGAAAAACAAAACAGAGAGTGTCATGGCTTTTGAAGACATGGGCATTACCAGTAGGGCAGGATCACTGGCATTTTATGAATTACTAGGCAATGCCAATTTGATGAATACAGAATTGGATAAATATTATGCAGTAACCCAAGAAGATATTCAGCAATATTGTCAACAACTCTTTGCAGAAACCAATAGCAATACGGTTTGGTATTTGAGTAATTCAAAAGTCAAAAGTCAGAAGTCAGAAGAAGAAGAGGAGGAAGAAAGTGAGAAGTGAGAAGTGAGGAATGAGTTGGAAATTTTAGTGAAGAGATAATAGATAAAAGTGAAGAGTGCACAATCATTTGTGTTGCGATTTTAATTTTTAATCCTTCTATGGACTGTTTGGGGCTGTTTTATAAACTGTGTAAGAAAGGGATAAGTTGGAATAATAAAAGTGAAATAAAAAAAGGGTGATAGCGAGTATAACCTCACTTTCACCCTTTTCATTTTCCAACCTCTTTTCACTTTTATCTATTATCTCTTCACTTTTTTACTCACTTCTCACTTCTCACTTCTCACTTTTAAATCGCAAAAGGGGCTTTTACCACTTTTGCTTTTACCAAACTATTTCTAATATCAATAAAGATTTCAGAATCAACTGCGGCATGAGCGGTGGCCACATAACCCAAACCAATAGCTTTGTTCAAAGAAGGCGCTTGGGTACCACTGGTAACAACACCAATCTGATTACCTGCTGCGTCTTTGATTAAATAATCATGCCTAGGAATACCACGTTCTAACATTTCAAATCCTACCAATTTCTTTGTTACACCTTCTGCCTTTTGCTTGGCCAATGCCTCAGAATTGGTGAATTCCTTGGTGAATTTGGTAATCCAACCCAACCCTGCCTCTAATGGTGAAGTAGTATCATTAATATCATTGCCATATAAACAATAACCCATTTCTAAACGCAAAGTATCACGGGCACCCAATCCAATGGGTTTGATGCCTGATTCGGCACCAGCAGCAAAAATGGCGTCCCAAATTTTATCAGAAGCTCCATTGCTGTCTTCAAAATAGATTTCAACACCACCCGCTCCGGTATATCCAGTAGCGCTGATGATTACGTTTTCCACTCCAGCAAACACACCTCTTACAAAAGTGTAGTATTTGAGGTTCATGATGTCTACATTTACCAAGAGTTGTAAGATTTTGGTAGCATTGGGTCCCTGAATGGCCAATAAACTGGTCTTTTCACTAATGTTATGCATCTCAACAGCTTTGGTATTGAAACTGCTGATCCAGTTCCAGTCTTTTTCAATATTGCTGGCATTGACTACCAACATATAAGACTTATTGTATTCCAAACAATACACAATCAAGTCATCTACAATACCTCCGTCTTTGTTAGGAAGACAACTGTATTGGGCCTGACCATCGGTAATTTTTGAAGCGTCGTTAGAAGTTACGCGCTGGATCAGGTCCAATGCATTTTCTCCTTTTAGGATAAATTCACCCATATGACTTACGTCAAAAACACCTGCATTTTTTCTAACAGCTGCGTGTTCATCATTGATGCTGCTATAGCTAATGGGCATATTATAACCAGCAAATTCTGCCATTTTGGCTCCAAGTGCAATATGTTTCTGGGTGAATGCGGTGTTTTTCATCTTTGAGTAGTACTTGTTTAGGTGGGCAAAAATAAGTGAAGCATGGTGGCTATAAAAATAAAAAAGCACCTCAGTGGGTGCTTTTTAAAAATGCTTGCTGTTTTAATCATTTTCACCAGTAGTGAGCCTGATTTTAATCCCTTCTGTAATTCGTTTAAACTTGGCAATTGATTCAGGATTATTTTCATCCTTGTCAAGAATAATTTCTAAATGTCCTGGTTCAGTATTAATGTGGAAATGGGTGTCTTCATCCAAATCCACGTCTTCATCTAAATGGTTTTTCCTAAATCGTTTGGTATTGTTTAATTCTGCATCCACATAGGTCAAGATTCTTTTTGATTGCTCTCTGTCATAATTTGCTTCTACCCGATATGTATCATCAGAGTCATTCACTGTAATATTAATATCTGTATTGTCGGCAATTTTATATAAGGCAAAGCAAAAAAATCCCGCGGCAATAAAAATACCAACCACCATTACTAAAAGTATTTTTCTCATCCTAGACAGTTTTTGAATTTGAACAATAAGGCATCTTATTTAAAAGGGAGAACCCCATCCCGAGATCAGAACGGGGTCCTTTTTTTTCCCAACTTCAACCGAGTTTATAATACCATTTGCATTAATAACAACTTAGGTGTTTCTAGTAATTCCTCTTCTTGTTCACCTGTTTTTTTAGCAACAGCTGGTTTGTTAGAAGTTTGAGTATTCATCACAACAGCCTTTTTGTATTTGTACTGAGTAGTGTCAATTGGCTTATCCAATTCTTTCTTCAGTTCTTCGGCTTCTTTCTGCTTCTTCTCATATTCTTTTCTCAATTCTTCCTTACTTTTCTTGTACTCTTCTACTGCATCAGATACACCATCATTATCTTGGTCTGGGGTTCCTACTTTGTCAACTTTTCTATTGTCTTTGATTCTTTCTAAACCACCAGTTGTCATGATATATTCTACATCAGAATCCCATCCATAGTAGTCATTCCAGTCTTCATCAGAATCCCAATCATTTCTACCATTATTTAGGCTAAAATGATTCAAGCGTCTTTGAACTTTTTTGTCAATCAAGATGCGTTTTCCAACCGGTACTTGAATGGTGATGACTACACCTTGGTTACGGAATTTGGTACCACGTTGTACAGAGAATCCACGATCAAGATATACGGTACTGTCTTGTTGATTAATGCCATAGTTCATCTCTTTGATATTCTTCAGCGCTGTACTTTCATCACTACCATTGCTGTACTTGGTTGCTTCAATATGATACAAACTGTCTTTACTCTTGATCAAGTGTATGCGCACATTGTTTAAGAAAAGACTATCATCCGTCATACTAATTAAACCATCCATTTTAAACCACCTGCCATATACTTTCACTTTACTTTCAGGAACAGTTACAATCATTTTGCCAGAAGCAGGTTGTTTGATTGCCAATTCTTGTTTGTCTCTAGCCCTTGCGTCAAAGTTTTCTGCAATCATAAAAGCCAGGATACCAGCAGAAATTAATCCCAATACCCACATGCCTGCAAAAGTGAATCCTATTGACTTATTACCAGATTTCACACCCATGATCCTACGCACCAACCAAGTAGTAAAGGCAATTACTGGAACACCTAAGAATAATAAGAGGGTTGACCATGCTAAGAAATTCTGCCAGAAACCTTCTAAGAAGAAATTCTTTAAGGGGAATACACCAACACCAGCTACCAAGAAGGCTAAAAGTGTCACCAATAAAGCAAACGCTACAATTCCAGCTATAAAGAGAAAGAATGCTTTGAATAAAAATCCAAACACTTTGAAGATGCTGAACTTGCTCTTTTTGGCTACAAATTGCATTTCGCTACCAAATTGAGCGCCTTTATCAGAAACGGTTTGCTTAAACTCTTGTCCTAACTCCTGTGCTTTGGCACTAACTTCACCACCCCATTTCTCTGCACGGCTTTTGAAACCTTCTAAGTCTTCCTGAATAGTGTTTTTAATAGTATTCAAATCTACTTTTTCACCACGCATTTCCAATTTTTCAGAAGCAGAATTGGCTTCTGGAATTACCGCCCACAGTATAGCATATACAATAAACAGGGTTCCGCCAAATGATCCGAAAACGATGCCAGGAAAAGGATCTCCATCCCACCAGAAACTGTGACGGAAAATGCTAGAAATAATTCCTGTAACCAATGGGAAGGCAAAGATTAATCTAGGGATCCATACTGCTATATCAAAATAAGCAGAGATACCACTTGCCACACCGGCAATCACTTTCTCTTCTGGGTTGCGGTACAATCGCTTGGTAGAAATAGTATTTACCAATGGTTTGGATGGCAAAATAATCCAAAGTAGAATATATAAGAATACGCCAGTACCAGCTCCAAATGCAATCAAGGCAAATACCAATCTTACAATAGTAGGGTCTACTCTTAAGTAGTTGGCAACCCCGCTGCAGACACCACCCAACAACTTGTCGTTGTCATCACGGTACAATCGTCCGCGGGGAGCATCATTAGGCATATAATTATAATTACTTTGAGACTGTTTTCCTTCACCACCCAATTGTGATTTTACGTTAGTTTCTTCGCCTTCAAAGTCTTCTGGACGGCCCATGCTGGCAATAATACCGTTCACAGTATCTTCTGTGATACAAGTAGCGCCTTTCTTAAGGCTTTCACCAAAAAGTTCCGCAATACGTCCTTCAATATCATTGATGATTTCGTCGCGACCTTCCTCATTGGCAAAGAATTTGCGTAAACTATCCACATACTGCTTCAGTATGTCATAGGCAGATTCTTCAATGGGTATTACCCTGCCTTGGAAGTTTATATTAATTACCTTTTTCATGTCAGTTTGTTTTGTGTGGTTAAGGTTGGGGTTGGGTTTCTGTGGAGACTTCTGCTTCACCTACAGGTTGGGTCAGTGTTTGTACTGCATCTGCCAACTCTTTCCAGGTTCTTTCCAGTTCTCCGTAGAATTCCAGACCTAGATCGGTCATGATGAAGTATTTGCGTGGCGGTCCGCTATTGCTTTCCACCCAACGATAAGTTAGTAATCCTGCGTTTTTTAATCGCGTCAGCAAAGGATAGAGAGTGCCTTCCAAAATATGAAGGTTGGCTGCTTTCATTCTATCCACCAGGTCACTGGGATAAACTTCCCCTTGACGGATGATGGAAAGAATGCAAAACTCCAATACGCCCTTTCGCATTTGACTTTGTGTGTTCTGAATGTCCATAGCCGGAGTTTTTGTGGTCGTCCCTAATTTGTTTAGGTAGACCTGTTATGAATACTTGTGGTACTTGAATTAGGAAACCAGGAATCTTCTGGTGCTTCTGCTGCGAGCCATACGTTGGATATTCCAAAGGTCTGCACTGCTCAAGCTGTGTTTGTGGGTAGGGGTGTGGTGATTATTGGTCACGGTTTCCCTAGTTTCTTGAAATGAATTGTTTTCGCTTACTTTTTCTAAGTTGTTCAGCAGTTGGGTGTTTAGCGTTTTCATGATCTTTTATTTTGAGTTTTTTATTTTGTTGTTGGGGTTGTTTCCCTTTGACATCACAAAGATGCAACAATATTTGGTACTATGTAACACATAGTACCAAGTTTTTTAAGGTAATCGGTAACGGGTTGTAATAGGTATAGTATAATTAATTGAATATCAATTAATTAGAATTTTCAAATAATTTTTCCAAATGACAAACGGAGGCATTTCTTGATAAATGGCGGAAAATCTACCCTAATTGATGGTGTTAAGCCGGTTCTGTTCTATTTTAGAGTGATCAGCTTTGAAACTTGTCTATATGAAGCGTTATTATGCCATTTTTATATTCCTTTTGCTGCAGTTATTATATATAACATCGCCAAAGGCACAAACGCCAGCCATGTATTATGGTGATAGGGATGTAGCAGATAGACCTTATGCAAAAGATCCCTATGTGATTTTTTATAAAGGCAGTTATTGGATGTATTATTCTGTACCGGATGCAAGTAAGAAGACCTGGTATATTGGTATTGCAACCAGTAATGACTTAGTGAATTGGCAAAAAAAAGCAAATCTAAAACCTAGTTTAGACAGTATTGAAACCAATGGTATCTGTGCTCCTTCTGCGCTCATTAAAGACGGTCAACTGCATTTGTTTTATCAGTCTTATGGTAATGGCAGGGCCGATGCTATTTGTCACGCTGTTTCTTCTAATGGAATAGATTTTACAAAAGATGCAAGCAATCCCATTTTCAGACCAACAATATCAAATTGGACTTGTGGAAGAGCAATTGATGCAGAAGTAATAGCATACAAAGGGAAATATTTTTTATACTACGCTACTAGAGATACGGCTTATCGCATACAGCAACAAGGTGTTGCTACTGCAGCATTAACTTCTGATTTTTCAAGAGCTTCTTGGAAAGAAGTTTCAGGCATGCCCATGTTAAAACCAGAACTGCCATGGGAAAAGAATTGCATAGAAGCGGCATCCTGTATACAAGTAGGCAAGTTGTTGTATATGTTTTATGCAGGTGCTTATAATAACGAGCCACAGCAAATTGGCGTGGCAGTAAGTAAAGATGGCATTCATTGGAAACGCCTATCTGATCAACCTTTTTTAACCAATGGAGCGCCAGGGTCTTGGAATGAAAGCGAGAGTGGGCATCCAAAAATCTTCCAAGCAGAAGACGGCAAATACCATTTGTTTTTTCAAGGAAATAAGGACAAGGGAAAAACGTGGTTTCTGTCTAGTGTACCAGTTGGATGGAACAAACAGGGGCCTTATTTAATCAAATAATATACAAAAACACTGGTTCTATTTAGAAAATAACTATTTAAAAATAAATTCATCGTATTTGTACGATGAATGAAAATTTCCACCTAGATTTGCTTATCGTATAAAGACGATAAAGTAATGGCAGTAGCAAAAACAAACGAATTTACCCAGCAAGAACAGGATTTAGCGGCATTTGCAAAAGTCTTATCACACCCGGCAAGAATTGCCATCATGAAGGTATTGGCTGAAGAGAATGCCTGTATCTGCGGAAGAATTGTAGAAATTCTGCCTTTGGCCCAAGCTACCGTTTCACAACACTTAAAAGAATTGAAAAACGCAGGTTTAATAAAAGGAACTGTTGAAGGCCCCAAAAGCTGTTATTGTATAAACTGGGATGCTATGGATAAATACCTACAAGAATTCAATGGCATGTTTTCAGCACTGCAATTGCAAAAAGGAAAGTCTTGTTGCTAGCAGAATATAAAAATGATTTTAAAAAACTAAAAATACGAACATGAAAAACGAAAACGAACTCAAAACATTGGTAAAAGAAAAATATGCTGCCATTGCTGAACAAAGCAAAGAAGACAATGCATCATCCTGTTGTGGTGCCGGTGGTTGTAGTACAGAAGTGTACAATATCATGACCGATGACTATACCAATTTGAAGGGCTATAATGCAGACGCGGATCTAGGATTGGGATGTGGATTGCCAACAGCTTTTGCAAAAATAAAAGAAGGGGATACCGTGATTGATTTGGGTAGTGGTGCAGGTAATGATTGCTTTGTTGCTCGTGCGGCCACTGGTCCATTGGGAAAAGTAATTGGAATAGATTTTACAGAACAAATGATTGCTAAAGCAAGACTGAATGCAGAAAAATTGAATTTTCACAATGTAGAATTTCGCTTGGGCGATATTGAACAAATGCCCGTATCAGCCAATATGGCCGATGTGGTGGTAAGCAATTGTGTATTGAATTTGGTACCCAATAAATTCAATGTGTTGTCAGAAGTATATAGGGTTTTAAAACCTGGTGGACATTTTAGTATTTCTGATATTGTATTAGAAGGACAATTACCAGCCCAATTAAAAGAAGCGGCTGAAATGTATGCTGGTTGTGTATCAGGAGCCATTCAGAAAACAGTATATATGGAATTGATTGAAACAACTGGCTTCAAGAATATCACTATCCAAAAAAGCAAAGAAATCATTATTCCGGATGATATTTTAATCAACTATTTGTCAAAAGCCGAGATTGAACTTTTCCGAAATAGCGGTATGGGTATTTACTCAATTACTGTATACGCTGATAAACCAGCAGAAGAGAAAGCTTGTTGTGCACCAGGTTCTGGATGCTGTTAAATAAGTGAAGAGTGAAGAGTGAAGAGTGAAAAAAAATTGAAGGATTTGCAATTAAAATAAAAAAGCAATTTAAATTCTAGTAGATGTCAAATAAAAAACTCTTATTTGTTTGTGTAGAAAACAGCAATAGAAGTCAGATGAGTCAAGCATTTGCGCTGATTCATGGTGCAGGTAATATTGAAGCCTATAGCGCCGGAAGCAAGCCCAGTGGGATTGTGAATCCCAAAGCCATTGCAGCTATGAAAGAATTGGGTTATGACCTTTCTACTCATGATAGCAAGTCTTTGCAAGAGGTAGAACAGTTTGCCCCATTTGACGCAGTTGTAACTATGGGCTGTGGCGATGCTTGTCCCTGGATGCCTGCCAAACGTTTTGTGGATTGGCAGATTCCTGACCCCAAGTATATGGAACCTGAGCAGTTCAACGAAGTGCGTGATTATATCAGTGGAAAAGTAAGAGAACTGATATTGGAATTATAAATCCTTGTTTTTTTAAATTTATAAATTGTTTGGTGGGGGCTGATTGGTCCCCACTAAACTTTCCATGAGTGAAGTAGCAATAGAGACTACCAGGCTAAACAAAAGCGCATAGACCCAACCGTCTACCCTGAACCCAGGTACCAAATCAGACACCCACTTAATGATTAGTACATTGATCACTAGTAAGAATAATCCCAACGTAAAAACGGTGATAGGAATAGTGATGATTATCAAAATAGGTTTTACAAAACTGTTTAACAATCCCAATACGGCTGCAACTAATACAGCAGTCATGCTATCTTTTACATGAACGCCATCTAATACATAAGCAGCTACCAAAACTGCAATGGCTGTTATCAAGGTTTTCAGAATAAATTTCATAATCACTATTTGACTCTAAGATAGGATTTTCAAAACTAAATAAAACAGGACACGACAGGACGCAGGCTGATACATTTACCTGTAGTTTTAAATACCGGGTCCCGGACCAACTCAATTTGCTATATGAAACGATTGTTTTTACTGCCATTCTTTTGCCTATGCTTAATAGCTACTTCAGCGCAGATTGGTAAAAGATTTCCTTCAGAGAAAAAAATTATCAAAGACCCTGTAACCGGCACCGATTTGGTGTTCTTAACTAGTCAGCCTCATGGCGATAGAAAAATCTATCAAACCCATAACCAATGGACATCGGATGGTAAATGGTTAATCTTTAGTTCTGGTATGGTAAAAGGAGAAGCTATGGCTGTAAATGAAGCAACAGGAGATTTGGTGCAAGTAACAGAAGGTGGATACAATGGCATGCTCAATATTGCCAGAAGGTCTATGAAATTATATTTCTTACGCAACCAATTGATACCCGGCACCAAGTTCAGAGATACTTCTAGAAATGCAGCCGTGCAAGTAGTGGAAGTTGATTTGAAAAAATTGTTTGAAGACAGCGAAGCCGGAAAAATAAAAGAAGCATCATCTTATCAACGCGTTTGCGGCACAACGCCCCCTGAATGGGGAGCCGGTGGCGATATGGCTCTAGACGGAATGGAAGAATGGGTCTATTTCCGCGTGAGTAGAGAAGCAGCAGCCAAGTATCTTAAACCTGGTACAAAATTAGAAGCCAATTATGGGCCTCGAAATATGGGGGCTGGACCTTCTGGCATTGGTGCTCTTAATGTAAAAACAGGAGCTACTAAATACGTGATTTCTGTGCCATTTCAAGTTGGTCATATTCAAACCAATCCTTGGGTTGAGGGTGAGATAGTTTTCTGTTGGGAAACAGGTGGAAAATCGCCCCAGCGAACTTGGACAGTCATGGCTGATGGTACTGGTTTGAGACCGCTTTATCCTGAAGCAGATCATGAATGGGTTACGCATGAAGCGGTGATTTCAAAAGATGAAGTTGCTATTGCCATTATGGGGCATAGACCCATTCCCAATGTTGCAGCAGTTGTTGCAGAAGGAACCGCCGTGGGTGGTGCCAATCCAGGTCAGGAAGCTGCCTGGGGAATTTCTGGAACCAGAGAAAAACCAACGGGTTTGGGCATAGTCAATTTAAGAACCAGAGAAATGACCATTGTTGGTCAAACACCTAGTGGTAGTGGTCTTTGGCATGTAAGCGGTTCTCCAGATGGCAGGTGGGCCGTGGGCGATGACTTTAGTAGAAGCATTTATTTGATTGATAGAAAAACACATGAAATGAAAATGCTGAGTACGGGGCATAAAACCACGGCTGGTGATCATCCACACCCTACTATGAGTCCCGATGGTACCAAGATTCAAATTGAATCAGCTATGTTATCTGCTGATAATAGAACCATGAATATTTGTATTATTCCAGTTCCTGCAGATTGGTTAAATAGAAAATAAAAAAATCCCCGGTGGTTGAAGCCGGGGATCAAACTAAACTGTTTTTTCA
Source organism: Chitinophaga pinensis (assembly GCA_943372225.1). Lineage (GTDB taxonomy): Bacteria > Bacteroidota > Bacteroidia > Chitinophagales > Chitinophagaceae > Sediminibacterium > Sediminibacterium pinensis_L. The sequence continues at coordinate 108,270 of CALRXV020000007.1, forward strand.
AACAGTACCCTGTCTATTTTTTCCTAGGAAATAATAGAGCAGCCTGTGCCGCAGCCAGACGGGCAATGGGCACACGGAACGGAGAACAACTAACATAGTTTAAACCAATTCTGTGACAGAACATCACACTCTCGGCATCACCGCCATGCTCACCACAGATACCCACTTTTAAATTGGGCTTGGTAGACCTGCCTCGTTCTGTACCAAATTTGATTAATTCACCCACACCTTCTTGGTCAATGGTTTGGAATGGATCATCTTCCAAGATTTTTTGATCAAGATAGTTGGGCAAGAATCCGCCAATATCATCACGGCTAAATCCAAAACTCATTTGTGTTAGGTCATTGGTACCAAAGCTGAAGAAATCAGCTACTGTAGCCATTTTTTCTGCTTTCAAGGCGGCCCTTGGAATTTCAATCATAGTTCCATAGAGATAAGGGATTTTTTTGAGTTTGGTTTTTTCGCAAACTTCTTTGTACACCCTGTCTACAATGGCTTTTTGATGCACCAATTCATTCACGGTACAAGTAACTGGTACCATGATTTCTGGAAGTGCTTTCTTACCAGATATAATTAATTCTGCTGTAGCTTCTAAAATAGCTCTGATTTGCATTTCAGTAATCTCAGGATAGCTAATACCCAAGCGTACACCACGGTGACCTAGCATGGGATTGTTTTCATGTAATGCCAAGACCCTTCTTTTTAGCAAGCTCATACTAATGCCCAGTTCTTTACTTAACTGATTTAGTTTGGCCGCATCATGTGGTACAAATTCGTGTAATGGTGGATCCAATAAACGGAAAGTAACAGGCAAACCATGCATGGTTAACAAAGTAGCTTTCACGTCTTTTTTCACAAATTTGGAAAGGTCATTCAATGCCACCCTTCTTTCTTTTTCTGTTTTGCTTACAATCATCTTGCGCAACAAGAACAGAGGTTCGTCACTTCCCTCTCCATAGAACATATGTTCTGTGCGGAATAGACCAATACCTTCTGCACCAAATTTCAAACCTTGTGCCGCGTCATTGGGTGTTTCAGCATTGGTTCTTACACCCAACACTTTTACTTTGTCTACCAACTTCATCAAATTCTTATAGGCCTGGTTTTTATCAATATCAATATCTACTAGTGGCATGCTACCATGGTATACAAGACCTTTGGTTCCATCCAAACTAATCCAATCACCTTCTTTAATAAAAGTGCCATCGTTGGCTTTAAATGATTTGGTTTCACTATGAATTTCAATATCGGCGCAGCCTACAATACAGCATTTACCCCAGCCACGTGCTACCAGCGCAGCGTGAGAAGTCATGCCACCCTTGGTGGTCAAAATTGCCTGAGATTTGTGCATGCCGTCTACGTCTTCTGGAGAAGTTTCTTCTCTAACCAAGATTACTTTTTCTCCTTTGCTAGCCCATTCTACAGCGTCATTTGAACTAAATACTACACGGCCTTTGGCACCGCCTGGTCCGGCTGGTAATCCTTTGGCTATGGGTTTTGTTGCAGCTTGGATTTTTGGATCCAACATGGGTAATAATAATTCTACCAATTGATTAGGTCCTACACGCATCACAGCAGTTTTTATGTCAATGACTTTCTCATTGTACATATCAGAAGCAATCTTCACCGCAGCAATACCATTGCGTTTACCAATGCGGCATTGTAACATATAGAGTTTTCCTTTTTCAATAGTAAACTCAATATCCTGCATGTCTTTGTAATGCTTTTCCAGTTTTGACTGAATGGCAAATAATTCTTTGTACACCACTGGCATGGTTTTTTCCAGTGTTGGTAAGTGTTTGCTCTGGTCGTTTTTAGAATATTCATTCACAGGTGCCGGAGTTCTAATACCAGCTACTACGTCTTCACCTTGTGCATTCAATAAGTATTCGCCATAGAATTTGTTTTCACCGTTTCCTGGGTTTCTGGTAAATGCTACACCAGTGGCACTGGTATCGCCCATATTGCCAAATACCATGGCTTGTACGTTTACGGCAGTACCCCACTCATCAGGGATTTTTTCAATTCTTCTATATTCAATAGCACGCTTACCGCTCCAGCTGCTGAATACGGCACCAATGCTGCCCCATAATTGTTCAAATGGATCTTCAGGAAATGGTTTACCCAATACTTTGAGTACGGTGGCTTTAAAGTCTTTTACCAAGGCTTTTAGCTCATCTACTTTTAAATCAGTATCAAACTGGTATCCATTTTTGTGTTTGATTTTTTCTAGTTTTTCATCCAATACTTTGCGAATGCCCTTACCATTTTTTACTTCAATACCGCCTGCTTTTTCCATCACCACATCGGCATACATCATGATTAACCTTCTATAAGCATCATAGGCAAATCTTGCGTCACCTGATTGTTTGATTACACCTTCAATGGTCTTTTCATTCAAACCAATATCTAATACTGTTTCCATCATACCTGGCATAGACTTACGTGCGCCAGACCTTACTGAAACCAATAAAGGATTATTTACGTCGCCAAATTTTTTGCCAATCAGTTTCTCTACTTCTGACAATGCTTTTTGCAACTGCGCCTGTAATACCGGCGGATATTTTTTCTTGTTCTGATAATAATAAGTACATACCTCAGTAGTAATAGTGAATCCTGGAGGTACAGGAAGTCTGAGCTTGGGATGGCCGGCCATTTCTGCAAGATTTGCACCCTTTCCACCTAATAAGTTCTTCATGGATTCATTTCCATCTGCTTTGCCACCGCCAAAAGAATAGACGTACTTGACGGCTTTTTTTGCTTGTGCCATTGTTATAATTTTAGTGAATAATCAAATAAAAGAAGGGGACACTTGGTCCCCTATCTAATTGTAGAAATGTTGTGAAAGTGAATTAGACACCACTTTGTATTCTGCGTTCTTGCGCACAATTTGATAGCGGTTGTTGATAGCCCTCACATTGGGATTGGAGAGGTGTTTTTCATTATAAGGTGCTAGCAAATCTGTTTCATTGATAACAGTTCCGAAAGCATCTACTGTTCTTGAGAATACCCTATAATGGAAATGCCAAGGATTGAGTTCTCCGTTGTCAGCATTGCCGTTATAAGAGTCATTAAAGCCTTCAAAAATCAATTCGCTGGTATGGGAGGCATGCAATACCAGTTGCTCGGTAATTTGAATATAATGATCCATTTCTGGGTCATCATGGATAATGCCACTGTCCCAAACTGTTTCGCCATTAAGGAAAATGAGTAAACGGTTATCCACCCGTTTAACATTGATCCAATACTCCGTTTTCATTTGTTACTGTTTAATCGTTAGGAATGTTAGTTGTTTTTACATCCTAAAATTAAAAACTAACGATTCTTAGTTTTATGACTAATGTCATTCCAATACATGATTTATATGGGATTCTGGACCTGGTAGCTATTTGGGTAGAAGCTGGGGAGTAATTTTTGAAAATCGGCAGTTTTGAACTGTTTATATAATCTTAATCTGAAAACTGTCCAATAGTCCTGCTAGTTCAGTTCTGGAGAATTTTGCTTGCTTAATTCGGTTCTGGTTGGGGTTGATACTAAAATTGAAAGAACTACTGAAGTCTACTTTTTCTAAGACAGTATTGTCAAAAACAGCGCTCTGAAAATCACATTGTTCAAAAAGAGATTCTGTTAAATCGGTTTCCGTAAAATCTACTTCATGTAATTGGCATTCTATGAATTTGGTCTTCTTCATTTTTAATTGATAAAAACAAGAAAGGTTCAAATGGCATTTTTTAAAACTTACCGCTAATATTACTTTATTACAATCTTCAAAATGCAAACCCAATAATTTGCATTCAACAAATCGTACGTCATTCAAAACGGTAGAAGATAGCTTAACCATTCCCATATTACAACCCTTGAAATCACAATCTGTAAAATTGCAAACAGACAAGTCTATATTGGAAAAATTGCAGTCAATAAAAGAACAGGATTCATATTCTCCAATTTGAAAACCTTTTAAAGTAAAATCTATTTTGATGTATTCTTGATCTGATTGGTAATGCATTATTTCATTTTTTGGGACTTTTTAACCAAGGCTTTCAGCTCTAATTTTTGCTGGTGTATTTTTAGTCTATATATAACCATTTTTTCAATGAGTTCAAATGGGAGTGGTTCATCAATAGGAAATTGAATGGCACCTTTTGAAGTTTGATAAGCGTATAAGTCTTTTTCAAAATGTTCTATAACTGGAGGGGTAGGGTAAAATCCAATATGGTGCTGGTAGGCGGCAAAATGAACTAGATTTCCTTGTAAAATAAAAGTGGGCATACCATATTTTATGTCTTCCGTAGCAGATGGAACTAGTTGTTTAATCAGTTTTCTAAGTTTCTTTAAACTGCTTTGAACTTTTGTGGGAAATGCAGCAATATAGCTATCTATATTTTTGGCGGGTTCCATTCCTGATTTCATACAATAAACGATTTATTGAAATTTAGTCTTTTTTATTTTTCAATCAAATGCTCAATGGCATTTGTTTTTGTTGCCAATAATTTTGGACTTTTTAATATTATACCAAAATAGATTTGATAACTAAACTTATCTTCTCTGTTTTGAACACTTGAATTTTCTTGTTTGTAAGTCAAGTAATTCCAACTAGCGTAACCCCCAGCATACCATTTCTTAGACTGATAACCTATTCCTCCAATCCCTTTTAATCTATAAACAGTGTTTTTTTCTTTTGATGCAATATCGCCAGAAGGCAAATGTGTAGTAAGGTGCACATTTAATAACCCAATAGCAGGCGTAAATCCCAATGTTCCAAACCAAGTTTTGTTGATGACCTTGGTATACTGATAACCTGCTGAAAGTATCCATTCAAAATTCCTACTCCTTTGACTACTAGTGCCTGTGTTGGCCCCTTGGTTGTCTATGATATAATTTCTTACTGAAATGCCCGGAAGCCAGGTTCCAGCTGATTTTAATTGTCCCTCTGTTTGGTTGAGTAATGCATTAAATGAAAACAGCGGGTTTGTACTATAAAAAAAATTAGCGCTATAGTCTTTGTAAGTCAAATCTGGAAATTGTAAATACTTATTGCCAGTTTGCCAGCCAGGTACAAAATCAGAACTATTTTCTAAATAATATCCAATGGTCTTATGATAGGATAGCTGCGAGAAAATTCGCTTGTAGGTATAATTAAACCCAAATCCATTACTAACTGTATTTCCCTTGGTCTCTATGTCATTGTTTCCAGGTATAAATTTGGGAATAAATCGGATACTAAATGTGATAAACCGGTAGCTTAAATTTAATCTAGTAACACTACTATTATTGGGGCTCAATAGAAAATTTGATTGACCCGTAGATTGTGACAGATTTTCTATATCGGTACTTTGACTAATTTTTAGATGTACTTGATCATGATATCCTTGAATAAATTGTTTGATATTACTACTATCAATTTTTTTATGTTGCGCAAATAACAATTGCGTAGTTGTAAAACTTAGCAAAACAAAAAAAATGACTAGATAGAAAATTGGTATTTTCTTTTTCAATGAGTTCCAATTTTAAATTATCCGTGTTTTAACGGCCTTTTCTTTACAATTCCTCCCTTAGTGTCTTTTACGCTATTCATTACCACAAAGGCATTGGGTTCAATTTTTTCTATTTCAGTATTTAACTTATTTAATTCTAGTCTGGTGATCACAGTATAGATAATGTCTACTTCTTTTGTCTCCCCTCTTTTTCCATACCCACGTTTCCCACTATATACCGTAACACCCCTTCCCATTTTGGTAATGATCATTTGTCTAATTTCTTCACTTTTACTTGAGATAATGGTTACACCAGTGTACTCGTCAATACCCTCAATGATAAAGTCTAAGGTTTTAGAAACTGATAAGTAGGTGATCATAGAATAAAGCGCAATTTCAATACTCAAGAAATAAGCGGCAGCAGAAAAGATAAAAACATTGATGATGATAATAATATCGCCAATGGTTGTTCCAAACTTTCTACTTAGGTAAATAGCCAACACTTCTGTTCCATCAATTACGGCACCGCCTCTTACAGAAAACCCAATTCCAGCACCTAAAAAGATGCCTCCAAAAACCGCAACAAGTAATTTGTCATTGGTAATATGGGGAAAATTGACCAAGGCCAAACAAATAGACAGACCCAAAATGGCTAGTCCTGTTTTAATTGCAAACTGTTTGCCAATAACTATATAACCAAGAATCATAAAGGGAATATTAATCCCAATAATTAATTGGTAAAGGGGAATTTTAGTTAGGGCAGAGGCCAAAAGAGAGATTCCGGTTGCGCCTCCATCAATAAAATGGTTGACAATTAAAAACCCTTTTAGACCAAATGCTGCTGAGAATATGCCCGTAATAATATATAAACCGTCTGTAAACAAATGCTTTACACTAACCAAATAGGCCCGATAACTCTTGGCAAAAGCATAGCTAGTGAGGTTGCCATCACCGGATTGTTTGCGCAATTTGTTTTTGATACTGGATTGGATCACCAATCTTGCCCAAAAGCTCTTCATCATAGACCTAAAGTTAAATCAAAGAGGAATAGGAACTATCAGGTTGCCACAGGATGGCCAACTGTGCAAAAATGCTAGTTTGAGAGAAGATTGCACGTTTAACTCATAAATCATTGCCATGAAATCATTACGCCCTCTTTTTCTATTGATTTTCTTAGTCCAATTTGCTATTGCCCAGGAGGTTCTAGAAACAGGGGGTAAGAAGATGCCCGCCACATGGATTGATAAAGATACCAAGCACAGAATTGTGAGGCTTTCTGCAGGTTTAGAAGGTAATTCTCAAAGCTTTTATTTTCACAATTATCCATTTATTGGAAATGAAATGGTGTTTTATAATAGTAGTAGGCAGAAAGCGGAAGATGTAACTGATATGAAGCATGTTGAAGCTGGTCAGGTAAATTTGAACAATCGTCAAATATATATAGTAGACCTTTCAAGCTTAAAAACAAAGCGTATCACCAATGAGAAAACTGCCATGAATGGTGAAGTGGTTTGTGAAAAAACAAAAACAGTTTTTTATCAAATCAAAGATTCAATTTTCTCTTTAAAGTATGGTGAAAGCAAACCCAAATTAGTATTTGTATTTCCGGCTGATTTTCAATCTAGTATTTCTGCAGTTAATGTGAATGGCACTTTATTGGCTGGCTCTTATGCAACTGAAGCGGAGAAAGATATTTTAAAAAACAACCCCAATAAGGGCAGTTATTTTAATTTGATTTATGAAGCCAAACTTCCAAAAACCCTTTTTACCATTGACGTTGCTTCAGGTAAGTTGAATAAAATCTTTACCGATAGCGCTTGGCTGAATCATGTACAGTTTTCTACCACCAATCCTAACTTACTTATGTTTTGTCATGAAGGACCATGGCATAAGGTGAACAGGGTTTGGACCATAGATGTAAACACAAAAGCCATTACCCAAATACATCATCGTACTATGGATATGGAAATATGGGGGCATGAATGGTTTGGCAAGAATGGCAAGAACATTTATTTTGATTTACAACAACCAAGAGGTAAGGAATTTTTTGTTGGGAAATATGAAGTAGCAACAGGAAAGGAATCAAAATTTCGATTACAGCAAAATGAATGGAGTGTGCACTACACTAGCAACGCTTCGGAAACCTTGTTTGCTGGTGATGGCGGAGATCCTGGTGCCGTTGCTAAAGCACCGGATGGTCAATGGATTTATTTATTTACGCCCAATGGCGACCATTTTGACGCTGAAAAATTGGTGAAAATGAAAAAGCACCAATACAAATTAGAGCCCAATGTTCATTTTAGCCCGGATGGCAAATGGATCATCTTTAGGGCCAATTTTGAGGGAGAGTCCCAAGTCTATGCAGTTGAGATTAAGAAGTCTTAAACAGAAATCCCTTTAAAAATGCTGATTAATTTTACGTTTAATCACAGCTTGGGAAGCCCAGTTTGTCCAAATTTTGTAAATCACGCAAATAACCTTTAATTCCATTGATGGATACTAAAATTGCCATTTGATTATCTTTTGATTTAGCCATGAGAAACTTAATAACTGTATTGGCTTTAATCATTATTTTTTTACTGACACTATTTTCAAATGGTTTTTCAAAAAGACTAATACTGTTTGAACCCTTTACTTGCTTTAATAGAACTTGATTGTCTTGACCTGCATAGACGGGAATTGAGTCTGTAATTTCTGTTGTATTTTTAAATTTTCCATCTAGGCTTATGGGGTAGAATTTTCCAATTTCAAAACCGCATTGACCCGTAAAATTCTTTGTTTCTATTACCCAAGAACAATTCTTGCAACTGTCTGATTGTTTGATAAATTTTCCCTCTTTTGTGATTCGATGAATTTTTAAATACTCAGTTCCTCCAAAATCACCTGAAAGTGGTAAAATCGGGCTTATTTGCTGCAATTTGCCCTGGCTATTTAAAAGGAACAATTCCAGACTTCCAAGGTCAGATGCAACCGATGGAGAATTTTCTTCTTTTATAGCCAATACATTTCCAATCCCATTCAGATTTTGAGAATATACAAAGTAATTGGTCTTTGCTTCTGGGTCATAAGCCTCATGTCTGTATAATAAGACCTTGTTCTTAGCGTCCTTAATAATTAAGGAAGTATCACTTGTTTCACAATCCTTGCATTGGGTTTTACCCTTTGGACTACAACGAATAATTTCTGCTTTTAAAAAAGCTTTTTGAGGAATAGAAACCAAAATACTGTCTATTCTTACTTTAGAAATTACTAAGGCATCTTTATCTGCCTGGGCAAAAGCTGCATTTTTGCCAATGATGAGTAATAGAAATAATAGCTGTTTCATTAATGCAAACTTACAACCCTTGATAATTTCCATTGATTATCTTTTTGTTCCCAAATAATCATAAATCTGGCCATATGTGATGGGGCATTGGGTTCTTGTTTATTGTGAAAACAATGAAAGCCAAATTCAACCGCTCCAAAACCTGGAATGCCATAAACTTCAATACTGCCTTTTTGTAGTTCCCTAGTCACTTTGCCACAAACATTCACGCGCGTGGATTCTACTATGTCTTTTTTTACAGAAGATAGCCCTCCGCGATCATGATAGAATTCAATATTATCGCTGTACATACTGGCATATTTTTCAAGCTTTAAGTTGCAGTTATTATATGCATCAAAAAAAATGCTATCCATTTCTACAATGGTTTTATACAATGCTGGATTATCAGGAATATATTTAAAGGGCTTTTCTTGACCAAATGCCCTATTTCCCATGACAAAAATCAATAGGGTAGATAATAAATAAATAATGACTTTTTTCATAGGATTGGGTGGTTTAGCACTTGTGTTCTTTTTTACGCTGTGCGATGGAATTTTTGATAATGGTTAAAAGGGTCTTTTGATCCACGTCTTCTAATTTAGCTATATGTAAACAACCCCCACTTTTTTTATGCTTGCCCAATTTGGCTTCTAATTCGGCTTGTTTGGCATAGTCAGATCCAATATAAAAAGTAATAGAACTGGCTCTAGAAGCCAGACCCACTAAGGGTGAATCGCCCTCACGGCCACTTTCATATACATAATGATAGCTGCCAAATCCAACAATAGAAGGTCCCCACATTTTGGGTTCATATTTGGTTTCTTTGGCTATCAATGAAATGATGGTGCTACAATCTTTTCTTTTATTGGCGTCCTTGATGGTGGCTAGAAAATTTTCCACGCTAGCCTCTGTTTCAACGGTTTTGTTAGCTTTTGCCATGATTTAAATTTTAGGGAGTATTATTTATTTAGCGTACAAACTATCAATGCTTTTTTCTGGTGTTTTAATATAGGCTCTTTCCTTTCTTTTTTCCATTGCGGCTAATTGCTCAGATCCAAATTTGTTAGCGTCCCCTTTAAATGAAATCTTCCAAATTCTTCCTTTTTTGGATTCTGAAATATACAGTGACCCATCGGGTCCTTCAGACAATCCCATGGGTCTAAATTTTGCTTCTTCCATTTTTCTAATCACATCTGTTCCGGCAAATCCATCTGCAAATACTTCTAGTTGCCCGGTTGGTTTTCCATTTTCAAAAGGAATAAACCCTACTATATATCCGCCTTGGGAATAGGAGACCCGATTGGTAGATCCATGAAATGCAACAAATGCTCCATTTTTATATCGCGAAGGAAATTGACTGCCCTTATAAAACAATAAATCATTTGGAGCCCAGTGTGCAGGTAGCCCCATGATGGGGTTGGCATATCCTGTTGCAATTTTCTTGCCATCGCCCTCATATTCTGGGGCCTTCATTCTTTTCTTTTTGAAAGGGTCATAATAGGAGTAGGGCCAACCATAATTTTCTCCCTGTTTTACTTTCATAAACTCTTCTGCAGGTAGAACTGCATTGTCCCAATTACTATAGTGCTGTGGTGCGTGTTCGTGTAAATAATCTCGTCCATGTTGTATGGCATATAGGTTATTATCTTTTTCATTCCAGCTAATGGCTACTACACTTCTAATACCAGTGGCAAATAATTTGCCATCTGCTTGGGTTTGATTTTGTTTGGCCTCATCAAATTTCCAAATCCCGGCTTGGGTAATTAATTCCAAACAGGGGAAATGTCCTTTTACGCCAGCAGGATTATCACCCGTTCCGGAATCCCAGTCCTCGCAGGTATTGGTGGGAGCGCTAAAAGTAACATACATGCCTCCCCTATTGTCAAAGGCCAAAGACTTGGCATTATGCCATTGAATAGGGTGTTGGTCAATGACCAATACTTCTGGTTTGCCATCGGGTACTAATTTGCCCGGCGTTAATTTTTGTCTATAAACTACTTGTTCAGAACTAAAATAGAGATAGCCATTGTGGATCCTCATTTCGGTAGCAAAACTACCATCGTTGGGATAATCACCAAAAGCTTGAAAAAGATCCATTTTGCCGTCTCTATTGGTATCGCGCATAGCCATATTGCCTGGCTCTGAATTGGTAATCCGCAACTTCATGTAAATATCCCCGTTGTCATTCACCGCAAAATGTCTGGTTAGTCCAATACTGTCTGCAACTACCATAGCAGAAAACCCATCTGGTAAAAAGAGTCCGCCATTGGGTGCTTCTGCTACTACAGGCTTGCTTTGTTCAATCTGCTCTGGAGCATTTTGACAATTGCTAAAACATAAAAGACTAACTATGACCAAATAAGGAACTATCCGCATGACCTGTAAATTGTATACCGGTAAATTAATAAAAGCAAGGGAATTTAGCCGGTTTTTTCCATCTTCACCCCTTTGATGAGTAACCACAAACAGAGCGATAATTCACTTAAAAAAATGATTGGCATGACTGCCGGAAATACCTTAGGCGAAAATGAAGGAGCTAAAATAAGGGTAAAACTATTGATCAGATAACAAATGCCAGCAAGGCCAATGAACCAGCCAAGGAATTTTGGAAGAAAACCTGATTGTATAATTAAGTAGGCATCTATTAAACAGGCAAACCCGAAGAAGATAAGACCATTGCCAAATCCATAATCATGGGCTTGAATAGAAAGAAAAGCCATTTCTTGTAATTGGGGTAGACTAAATGCCTGCAATTTGTCAGCATGTTCCAAGTATAAAAGGGGCATGACCAAGTTCATTTTGTTGGCAATTAAAACAGCCGTTTGCATGAGTCCAAAAAACAAAGACAATCTAGCCAATGGTTTATTAACTGTCCTAAACAATTGAAAATAGGCAATGGATAAAAATAAATCGCAAACATGCATGAGCAAATCGCCCGCAATGCCAATTCTCCAAAGAAGAGAATTGTTCAACAAATTGTTGGCAGTTGTTTGTGGATCATTAGGGACAATGATTTTATTCCTAATCAATAGCTCTCCACAAGCGCCAGCAATGATGATGATCAAATAGGCAATACCGCCCATACGGGCCCAGAAATTTGGTGAGAACTGTTTTTCTTGTTCCATCATGGCTTTGTGTTTTGGCATACACAATATCCATAAATAAAAAATTAGCCAGATGATAATTGTGTAAACGGGACTTTCTTGGTTCAGGCGGTTATCTTTAACTCGTATAGCTTATTGTTGCTTGAGCCTATATCTTTCGGGTTTATTGCCAATACGTTCAACTAGACCCCTTGCTTCCAAATCTAATTTCACGGTTTCTCCATACCATTGTACGCCTCCAACAAAACTGTCTTTTACCCTTTGATATAGCAATTCCATGAGTTCGGTATGGGTTGGTTCAGTTGATTGGAGTATTTGAATTAGTTGGTCACGAATGGTTTGATACTTATCTAGCGCAATTTTTTTATTGGTTTTACCCACAATAGGATGAAGGGTTTGAATTTGTTCTGGTTTCATTATTTGAGTTGTTTCATCAAGGATTCGGTACTTGAATTTATTTGATTAATAACATAAAGCCAAGTATGGTCATCTAAAAAAGTAGATTTAGTGAATTCATTTTTGGACTTGTATTTCCAATCTTTTAATTCTGGAAATTTCTTTTTAATTAGGGCTAATGTAGCAGAATTGTCTTTTGAAACAAGGATGATTTTTGTTAAAGGAGTTGCTTTTATTTTTTCAATACTTCCCTCAGAAATTTGATCTTCTGCTTCAAATATGGAGCAGTATGGGAATAATTTACTGACAACTTGAAAATCGGTTTGATGCTGTGATAACATATTCCGGTATGTCATAGTATGATCTAATTCTTTGATCCAGTTTGGGTGGTTCCGCTCATAGATTCTAATATAATTATCTACAAATGCTTGGTCAATAGCTTTCCCTTCTTTTATATAGGAATGTACCAATGGGTAAATTTCTTTGGCCAACTGATTAATATAGGGCCAATTATACCATTCTCCCTTGTCTAAGTTGCCATTTAGTTGTTCAAAGACAAATCCATTTCCAACAGCTGTTGCCAAAGCCTCATTGAGTAATAGATAGGCATATTTATTGGAGTTAGAAGGGTTTTGGAAAAACCAATTTTCAATTTTCAATTTTGTTTCAAGCGGCTGTTCGTCAAACTGAATATGAAATATTTCATGCATCATGACACTCAGTAAGATATTGTAATTTTTTAAATCAGTTTGAATAGCACTCACACCTACATTATAAAACGCCTCTGCAGTAAAACCTTGGGAATTTGGTAAAGGATGTAATACAATTTCAAGTGGAATGGAATTATCCCATTCAGTACCATAAAATTTTGCTCCGGCCGTAAAATAGGAAACCAGATTCTTATCCTTCACAAATCCTTGAATGGTTGCTAATTGTTGTTCAAACTGAACCTTGTTAGGCAGGTAAATTAAATCATTGTAAACTGTGGTAAACGCTTCTAATATTTTGCTGAATTGAACTAGGTTTTTATTGGGAATTAAACCTACAGAACTCAGTTTAAAACCTTCTAAATTATTAGCAGCAATTAAATTCTTTTTAAGTAATCCAGTTGTCATGCCAGGCACTTTTGAGCCATAAGGGTATTCTGTAAATTGATAGCTGTATTCAATTCTCAAAGTATCTAATGCGGTAATCAGATCCTGGTATTTTTTGTTATTGTAATTGGATTGAGTAAATATTTTTTTAAATGAATTATCACCTTGAGATGGCAGTAGACTCTTAGTGAAATTATATACAGATAATGGTTCTGAGTACTTGGTGATAATCATGGGGGATTGTGCCTCAGCTTGAAATAAGCTAACAGTAAGTACGAGACTTAATATAAGGAGCTTCATAAAATGGTACATTCAATAAAAGGATTCGAAAAAATATTCTTATTATTAAAAATAGTCAGCTATCCCGAATTGCCTTTTTTATTTTGGTTAATTGAGGTTAATATTTTAAAAAATCTCCCATTCCCAAATACCTGTAATCCCCTTGATGATCTTTACGCGCAGATACCTGGCTTTGATCTTGAATTGATCTTCATGTGGCGATTGAATTTTCAAGTCATCATGCCCACCCGCTTTTTTCCACTCTTTGTTGTCAACACTATATTCCAATTGATAAGCATGCCCAGCTGTGGGTCTAACAAAATAGAGGGCGGATTTGCTAATTTCATGAACCTTTCCTAGATCTGCCACTAACCAAGGTGCTTGGTCCGTAGTTCTTGCCATCCACCTAGAGCCATTGGCGTGATCAAAAGCAAAGCTACTATTAAAAAATTCGGTTCTTTTAAAGAGACTGTCTTTCATAGGCTTAATAACCAAGTCTTCTCTAATGCTAGAAGCATTACTTGAAACAATAGAAAGAGGATTGGCATGTTTTATTTGCTTTAATACTCCAACGCCATTTAGGTGCAAAGAAACAGGTTTGATACTGCCATCCTCATTGAATTCCAGCTTGTTTACATAGGTCTGCCTATTGGTACTAGCCCTGCTAAATTCCAGATAAGCAATATAGTAGTCATCTGTACCAGGAATATTAAACACATTACCATGTCCAGGGCCATAAACACCTGTTGCGTAGTTGGTGGTAGTAATAATATCATTTTTGGGAAAATCAAATGGCCCCATGGGCGATTGTTTACTAGTTACATAAGCATATTGGTATTTTTCATCGCCGCCGAGGGTATAGAGATAATAGTATATGCCTTTTCTTTCAAAGAAAATAGGGCCTTCCGAATATCCTTTTCTTTTGGTGGGAATGGTTATACTACTGGTGTCTACAGAAATCATGTTGGCGTTCATTTTTGTAGCCATTCTTCTTTGCCAGTATAAATAAGCCTGTTGGTCCTTGTCTATAAAAATTTCTGCATCAATACCTTCTGGTCCTTTTGGATTGGAGGATTTTAATAAAGTAGCATTGGTAAATGGTTTGTAAAAACTATCTATACCAGTAGCCAGTTTAAAAGGTCCAGTTGGATTATTTGCAATAGCTGGGTACATAAATCCATTAATAGTTGGATAGAGAAAGTATTTGCCATGAGCAGCAACAGCTTTGCTAGGTGCCCAATACAGTTGGCCAACGGCCGATGGAAAAAGGTAGCCATTAAATGACCAGTGTACAAAATCTTTAGAAGTCCAAACTACAGGAGGGCCTGATGTTTTTAGTCCATTATCATAACCATCGGTAGTAGCATAACAATAAAAGGTTCCATCAATCATTTGAATACTAGCATCGGCTACCATGTCAGGAATCAAAGCCTTGCCAAAAGGGTTGGAATTTGTTTGTTGCTCTGTATGGAATAAACCGTTTGGTTTTAGATAGACAAATTCCCTTTGTGCATCTATAACTATATTAAATTGCTTTAGTAAATCACCTCCAATAATACTATAAGGTTGACGCCCTAGGGAGCCTTCAAAAAATCCAACAGGCACATTTGATAGTGTATTATCTGAAATAGAAAACAAGGGCAAACTGGCCTGTTTAGAAACAATGGTATTGCCAAAACTATCTTTTAATTTTTTCTCACCTACAATAGCTAATTTTTTACCTAATTGATGTAGTTGGGCAAATTGGTCATTGATTAACAAAGCACCTGCATAACCGGAATGGATAAGAAATTGTTCTTGGAATACACTGTCTTGAATACTACAAGCGGCTTCAATAAAGAACATCTCATCTTTGTTATACAATTTTGATTTCTGAAAGCCCTTGATTTTACTTGGAAGATTTTTGTGTAATAGAATAACTGACTTGTCATAGTCAATTTCAACCACCCAGTTTTTAAATAAGTCCATACCAAATTTACCTTGGGTATATTGACCAGAAAATTGGTTTTCCCAAATGGCTTGATTGTCCCAACTAAGACTTCCTATTTGAATTTGATTCTTGGGACTATACCTAGAACTGTTGGCTTGCCCTCCCCAAGACTTAACACTATCTGTAGTAGATACAAATTGAATAGATTTTAAATGTTTTACAGCTTCTTCTGTTAATGTAAGTGCATTGGCTGCAGTATGAAACATTAATTGAACCGTATCTGTTCCATTTAATATTGCCTGAATAGATAGGTTGTTATAGGTAGTAAGTTGGAAGGGGATTTGAATGGATGTTGCAGTTGCTTTTTGAGCACTAAGATTGCTAATTACTAGCATGAAACCCAAAATCATGAATCCTAATTTTGATCTAAGCATTTCATTCATGGCTTTGTATTTTGGATACTAGATACTGGTTTTATCCTTTTTTGGAAGTTGCTAAAGAATGATAATTAATTTTTAAAAAGTAGCTGTAGGATTCTTGGAATTTGATTCCTGTCTTGGTCATCAAAGTATTCTTCTAAGCCTACTAATTCAAGTCCTGCTTGCTTTGCAGCAATTATAAAATCAGATACATGATGGGTAAAACAAGTTACCACCTGTGTACCAGTTGCTGTTTCAAATCTAGCTTTTGAACCGTTGTATTGTTTAAATGGATGTAGCTCGGCAATATAAACATGACCATTGGGGTTCAATGATTCCGACACTTTTTTGAATATAGCATTTAGGTCATCTATATGCTCTAATACCAAACTAAAAATCACTACATCATATTGTTGTTGAACAAAATGCCATGGTTCAGTAATATCAGCCTGTAGAAATTGCACATTTGGCTGGCTGATTTTTTCTTTGGCTTTTGATAACATTTCTTCTGAAAAGTCTACAGCAACAACTTGTTGAGCCTTGGTCTGCAACCAAACCGTATTCTTGCCTGTGCCACAGCCAATCTCTAGACAACTATTAAATACAAGAGGACCAAGTGTTTCGCGTAAAACCAAGGCTTCCATGTCTCTGGTTTTATTCTGATTGGTATCATACTGATCCGCCCATAGATTGTAAGCGTTTTGTACATTCATGCTGTTTGATTTACCAATTGAAAATAGCAAAATCAGTGAGAAGTCTGCAAATCTTTCCGCTGGCATCATATCCTATATAGTTGGCGTATATGCCATCTCCAATGCCGGAAGTAAAAACGGCTAAATTTTGATGATCAAATTCATAAATGCCATATCGCCATCCTTCATGTTTGTGGGTGCTGGTTGCTTTTAGAATAACGGTTCTGCGGTTATTCACGGTGTCTTTTTGTAAGGCTTGATATGCAGCCTTATCCATAAATAATCCAAGTTGGGCATCAACAGGATACCCAATGATTTCTTTACCGCCAATGGGTATGTTTTTTTGACCAGGTAGTAATGCATAGGACCACCTGACAACCGGATTCTGGTTGAATAAAATTCTTGCAAATGCTACTACTTCAACATCTTTTAATCTGGCAAGGGATAACTGTACTGGAAAATCACCAATTGGAAAGCTATCTGTGTATTCCTTGGCATATTCATCCATTAGCCAGGGGTCACAAGAAATAATTCTTCCTGAGCTGATCTTAAGCTTACCAATATTAAATCCAAATAAGTCAAACATGACTCCATTAGACATTGCTTGACTACCCTTAATAAAAGCTTTTTCAAAAAGTTCAGGCTTGCTTACAATAGGAATGGGAGTAGATAAAATAGTGTCTAATTTTTCATTACTATAAACCGGTTTGCTATCCTCTTTTTTAACAGATTTATTTTTGCAGGCTACCATCAATACAACCAATAATAGCAAAGGGAATAACCGATTCATATGTTTTTAATTTAAACCACCATTAATTCATAGAAATCATCTGGATTCAAGTATTTTTTAGCCAATTCCTGTAATTCTTCTGCACTTACATTTCTAACGGTATCCAAACTATTATAGAAATAATCAGAACCAAGATTATTTAAGATATAGTTTTTCCATCGCGCAATAATTTGGAAAGGACCATCCAAATCGCCTAGCAAAGAACCAATCATATAATTGCGAACCAGGTCTAATTCTTCTGCTTCTATTTTTTCATCGCGCAATAGCGCCATTTCTTTATAAACTTCACTAATAGTGGCTTCTGCTACATCTCTGCCTGCCTCAGTGCTGATCATCCAAGCAGTATTGTGTAAATGATTTTGAATATAACTATGTATGCCATAGGTATATCCCTTGTCTTCTCTAATATTACTCATTAAGCGAGAACCAAAAAATCCACCAAACAAATTGTTCAGAACCTGCACTTTTGGAAAATCTGGATGATGTCTAGTTGGAAATGGGCGTGCAATACGAATAGCTGCTTGCACAGATTCTGCGTCATTGACTATATTATATTTTTTAATTGTTGCAGGAGTTTGAATAATCTCTTTAAGTGGAAAATGTTGTTGGTTAAAGGGCAGATGACCAAAGGTCTTATTCAAAAGTGATTGGGTATTGGCAGGCAATTTTCCTGCTACAAAAACCAAGCATTTTCCATGGGTATAATACTGTTTATAATAATCTAATAAATCCTGTTGTTGTAAGTTATTAAAATCATTAGCAGAAGTATATTTTCCATAAGGATGATGAAACCCATAAACATACTCGTCTATGAATCTATTGGCAACAAAATCACATTTTTTTAGATTTACTTCAAGTCTTTGCTTTTGGTTCTGTCGGTAAATGGCCAATTCTTGTTCGGGGAAAATGGCATCAGTTAAAAGTTCAGTAATAACTGGTAATAGAACTTCCAAATGCTTGTTCAAACAGTGTAGGGTAATAGTAGCAGTTTCATTATAACAAGCACGACTTAAATATGCACCATAAAATTCAAAATGCTCATTGATCTCAAATGCATTCTGACGTTTGGTGCCGTTTTTTAATAAGTGATTGGTAGTAGCGGCAACTATATTTTTTTCTTCATACCAATTACCGGCATGAAATACTAATTCAACCATCACCACTTCTTCTGCACCAGCGTCTATACTGTAGACTGGTGTACCATTGTCTAAAGTAAATTGCTCACAGGGTTTGAGGGTTACATCAAATTCCACTGCATCTTTGATTGCGGGTGCTGTTGTTCTATCTATTGCCATTTTTACTGCTTAGCCAGCAAAAATAGTTGATTCAACCGAAGGCTGGTGCAGAATCAACAAAACATCGCCCTCCAAAGCTAGGTATCCATATTCATAGCAGAATTTGGCAGCACCAGCCTTTGTCTTGGTTTCATGAGTGTAATATCTAAACTGATATCCCTGATCCGCCAATTGCTGCTGCGCAATGGTTTTATCCTTTGAAGCACCAAGAAATAGAGACGCCAATATGCGCCTATTTTTTTGGAGTAAATGGTTTACTTGACGCATATAATTGTTTTGACAACAATTACGCTGATTATGATACTGGTTTCTACAGCCGTCATTGCAAAACTGTTTGTCTGTTCTGCCCTTTACGGCCCGGCCACATTGCTTACAGGGTTGGGATTGACTAGACATAAAAAAAGGATGAACCACTAAACTAAAGCGGTTCATCCTTTCTTACAAGCTGTCTAAAATTATTTTTCTATGGCCAGTACTTCCACTTCAAAAATTAGTGTGGATCCTGGGGCAATAGTTGGTCCCATTTGACGATCGCCGTAGGCTAATTCAGAGGGAATATATAGTTTCCATTTGCTACCCACGGTCATCAGTTGTAATGCTTCAGTCCATCCTGAAATTACGCCATTTACATCAAAGCTAATGGGTTCACCGCGGTCTACTGATGAATCAAATACGGTTCCGTTAATCAGTGTGCCATGGTAATGACATTTTACTTTGTCATTGATTTTGGGCTTTACTGTATCAGTTCCAGCTTTAATGATTTCATATTGTAAACCACTTGGAGTGATAACAACGCCTTTGCGTTTTGCGTTCTCTGCTAAGAACTTCTTTCCTTCTGCTTTGGCAACCGCTGATTTAGCAGAACTGGCTTTTTGTTGATATTCACCTATGCATTGATCCAACACATTGTCTACAATGGCTAATGTTTTGTTCTGTAACACATCATTAATAGCTTTTTCAAAAACAGCTATGTTCAGTTTGTCAAAACCCTGTGCCTTCATGTTTTGTGCAATGCGCACACCCAAGGCATAACTGGCACTATCCGTTGCATTTTTAATAGCCAACGGAGGTTGTGTACTTGGTTTTTGAGAAGTAACTGCAGGTTTCTGAGTGGTAGTTGTAGGCTTGCTAGTTGTTGTTGGCTTTTTAGTAGTTTGAGCCATTACAGAAAATCCCATCAATAGGCCGATGGAAGCCAGAGCAAATTTATTCATACAATTATTGGTGGTTTTGTTTGTTTTGATTATTTATGGGGGTTAAAAATAGGGTATTCTATTTGTTTTGCAGCAGGGCTGTAATAGCATTTTCTGTTTGTTCAAAACCAAATCCATCTAATACCTGCTGCATCATGGTTTTAATCTGTTCCGTACACAAATTGCCAATACTGCCTTCATGTACATGATTTACAGCTGCTCCATGTTCAAATTGGCCAGCTTCAATGGTAAGTCCAACTTGTTTGTAAGCGTCTCTAAAAGGAACTCCTTGTAATACCAATTCATTTACCGCTTCTACACTAAATGCGTATTTGTATTTATCGTCAGCCATTATATTTTCCTGTACCTGAATGTTTTCCAACATCAATTGTGCCATGGACAAACAGTCTTTCAAAGTTTGAAATGCAGGGAATAAATGCTCTTTTAACAATTGCAAGTCACGGTGGTAACCCGATGGTAGGTTGGTTGTCATCATGCTTATCTCATTGGGCAATGCTTTAATGCGATTGCAATGAGAACGAATCAATTCAAATACATCCGGATTTTTCTTATGTGGCATAATACTAGATCCCGTTGTTAGTTCTGCAGGAAAACTCACAAAACTAAATTGTTGGTTCAAGTATAAACACATATCCATACTCAACCTTGATAATGTTTCAGCTAGATTGGCCATGGCCTGTGCCGTAATGCGTTCAGCTTTTCCCCTACCCATTTGGGCATAGACCACATTGTAGTTTAGTTCTGCAAAACCCAATAACTGCGTAGTCATTGTTCTGTTTATGGGGAAGCTGGAACCATAACCTGCTGCGGATCCTAGAGGATTCTTGTTTACCACTTTATAAGCCCCTTGAAGTGTGATCAAGTCGTCTACCAAACTTTCTGCATAAGCGCCAAACCAAAGCCCAAAGGAAGAAGGCATGGCTAATTGTAAATGAGTATACCCTGGAAGAAGATGATTTTTGAATTGCTCACTTTGGCTTTGTAGTAATTTGAAAAAAGGTTCTACGGCATGAACCAATTGGGTGATTTCTGCGCGCAGAAAGAGTTTAATGTCTACTAAAACCTGATCATTGCGGCTGCGCGCTGAATGGATTTTTTTTCCAGTATCGCCCAGTGCTTGGGTTAATAAAAACTCAACTTGTGAGTGAATATCTTCTACGCTATCTGCAATAGTTAATTCACCAGTAATGGCTTTGTTATAAATGCCTTGCAATTCTTGTATTAGTGCTGCTGCTTCCTCAGCTTTTAGTAAACCAACACTGGCCAGCATTTTAGCGTGCGCCATATTACCTAGTACATCATATGGTGCCAAGAGTAAGTCAAATTCCTTGTCCCTTCCAACAGTGAATTGTTCTACTGCTGCAGAGACGGTGGTGTTTTTTTGCCAGAGTTTCATGGTTGTACAATTACTTGATCAATCAGTTGAATATACATGTCTATGCCTTCCCCAATTTCGTGGATCCAAATGAATTCATCTGCAGAATGGCTTCTAGCAGAATCACCTGGTCCAAATTTTAAAGTAGGAAAGGGCATCAATGCTTTGTCAGAAGTGGTAGGAGAACCATAATAGGTTCTGCCCAATGCAATGCCAGACTTTACCAAAGGATGGTCAAGCGCAATAGAAGTAGAACGCAAACGGCTGCTACGTGGGTGCACCTCAGAAACCGTATTAGCCCTAATAATCTCTAGTACTTCTTCAAAGGTATAGCGTTCATTTACGCGCACATCGGTAGTGAATTTGCACTCGTGTGGTACCACATTGTGCTGAGAGCCAGCATTGATAATGGTCACCGTCATTTTCATGGGGCCCAATAAATCTGATACCCGGTCAAAACGATAATCCTTAAACCATTGAATGTCTTTGACAGCTTTGTAAATGGCATTGTCACCTTCTTCACGGGCGGCATGTCCTGGTTTACCCATAGCGGTACAATCCAATACCAATAATCCTTTTTCTGCTACAGCCATTTGCAACAAGGTAGGTTCTCCCACAATGCCACAATCTATTTTGGGTAACCTTGGTAAGAGAATTTCTACGCCATTGTGCCCAGAAATTTCTTCTTCTGCCGTAGCAGCCAATACCAAATTGTATTGCAGGTCACTGCGATGGTAATAGTGTAAGAAAGTAGCAATTAATGAAACCAAACATCCACCGGCATCATTACTTCCTAGCCCATACAATTTTTCGTCTTTGATAATGGGTTCAAATGGGTTTAGGGTATAAGCCTTATTGGGTTTTACAGTATCGTGATGAGAGTTTAATAAGATAGTGGGCTTGTCTGGAGAAAAATATTGGTTCTTTGCCCATACATTGTTTAGGAAGCGAAAAGCAGTTACGCCCTTTGCTTGTAAAAATTGTTCTATCAGGTCTGCGGTATTGTCTTCCTCTTTGCTTAGAGATGGAGTTGCTATTAGTTGTTTGAGCAAACTAATGGCATCCTGCGTTAAACCTTGTATGTCATTGTTGTTGTTCATGGGTAATGGTATTCGTTTGCAAGGTGGTGCCAGCGGTACCGGCTACCAGATCTTGAATAGATTCTGCCTTGCCAATGATGACTTTGCTTACGCCATTGTTAATGGCAGTAAATGCATTGTCAAGTTTAGGGATCATGCCCGCAAAAATCAATTGCTGGCTTTTTAGTGTTGTGTAATAGTCAGGGTTAATGCTGGCAATAACGGTATTATCGTCATTGGCATCTAATAAAACCCCGCTTTTCTCAAAACAATAGAGTAAGGATACTTGATAATCTTTGGCTAATGCAGTTGCTACTGATTGCGCAATAGTGTCTGCATTGGTATTGAGCAATTGTCCCGCGCCATCATGGGTAATGGGTGCTAAGACAATGGAAATGCCCTGTGCTAGTAAGGGCTCAATAGCAGCAGTGTTTACTTTGTCTACATCGCCCACAAATCCATAATCAATGCCATTAGAAGCATTGGGTAATCGTTTGTGCGCTTGAATCAAATTAGCATCGGCACCGCAAAATCCCATGGCATTATTGCCATTGGCTTGTAATTGCGCCACCACGCTTTTGTTAATGAGACCAGCATACACCATGGTCACAATTTTCAAGGTTTCTGCATCGGTGATTCTTCTGCCATCAACCATTTCTTGTTCAACTCCCAATTCTTTGGCCAATTGGGTGGCAATTTTACCACCACCATGCACCAAGATCTTCTTTGCTTTGATAGCAGAAAAATCTTGTAAGAACTGCTGTAGTTTAGCTGGATGGTCAATGATATTGCCCCCAATCTTGATGACTAGTAAAGGTTCTTTTTGCAATATGGTATTTGATGTTGACATGTTTTATGACTTGCTTTGTTCCAAAATGGAAGCAATAACTGCTTGCGCTGCCCAAACTCGATTACCTGCTTCGCGGGTAACCAAACTATGAGGGCCGTCTAAAATTTCATCGCTCAATTCCACATTTCTTCTAACGGGCAAACAATGCATTACTTTGGCTTGATTGGTTAATTTCATCTTTTCCTCTGTAAGCATCCAGTTAGGGTCATTCTCGTATACCTTGCCATAATCTGTATAAGTACTCCAGTTTTTGACATAGACATAATCTGCGTCTTTAAGTGCTTCATCCTGGTTATGGGTAATCACCGCTCCTTTGGTAAATTGCTCAGCCAGCTCATAATCCACTGGATGGGTAATCACAAAATCGGCCTCACCCCAAGCATTCACCCACTGCGCAAAACTATTTGACACACATTGTGGTAATGGTTTAATATGGGGTGCCCAGGTGAGCACTATTTTCGGTCGGCGCGGTTGGTTCCAGGTTTCTTGTATGGTAATAATATCGGTTAAAGATTGTAAGGGATGAAGGGTTGCACTTTCTAAACTGATTACAGGAACCCCTGCGTATTTAATGAACTGGTGAATAAACATTTCACTATAATCATCTTCTCTGTTTTTCAAACCAGGAAAAGTTCGGATACAAAGAATATCAAAATACTGCCCCAAGATAGGCGCAGCGTCTTTTACATGTTCTACCGTATTGCCACTCATGATGGCCCCTTCTTCAAACTCCAATGCCCAGCCTTCTTTGTCTACATTGAAAACAATTGCTTCCATTCCCAAGTTTTTGGCTGCAACTTGAGTACTTAATCTGGTGCGTAAACTAGGATTCAAGAATAGCAGACCAATTCTTTTGTCTGCGCCTAAATTTCTATCCTTAAAAGGTGCTGCCTTATAAGACAATGCCTTATTTACAAGGCTATTGATATTGCTTACATCATGAACAGAAATGAAATTTTTCATGGTGGTTTGTTTGGAAAGTTTATTTGAGTTCAATGGCCAATGCTTCTAAAAACAAGTCGGCTTCTTTTTGAGTAATATTTAGGGCTGGTAATAAACGAATCACATTTGGTTTTGCTTCTCCAGTAAAAATATGGTGTTTGAAAAGCAGGTTTTTCTTTACTTCTTTTTTGTCTTCGGGTAAATCAATACCAATCATTAAACCCCTGCCCCTTACTTCTCTAATATTGGGAAGACCTTTTAGTTCATGCACCAAATAGTCACCAATCTTATGTGCATTAGCCATTAAAGCATCCTGTTCCATGATTTCTAAAACAGCCAATGCAGCTGCGCAAGCCAAATGGTTACCACCAAAAGTAGTTCCCAACATATAATGTTTTGCTTGGATTTTTGGAGAGATAGAAATTCCAGCAACAGGGAATCCATTGCCCATTCCTTTTGCCATGCTATAAATGTCAGCTGCAACACCGCTATGGTCATGGGCATAGAATTTACCGGTTCTACCATAACCACATTGCACGCTGTCCGCAATAAATACAGCATTGTATTGATCACAAAGTCTGCGGATGCTTTGCAAGAATGCATCGCTTGCTACATTAATACCACCAACACCTTGAATACCTTCTATGATAACGCTTGATACTTCTGAACCATAGTTATCAAAATAAGCTTGCAGTGCTTCAGTATTATTAAAAGGAAGGAAAACTACATTATCTGTTTGGTTAACAGGAGCCACAATATTGGGGTTGTCTGTAGCGGCTACAGCCAAAGAAGTTCTCCCATGAAAAGCCTTGGTAAAGGATACAATTTTTTTGCGACCATTATAGAAAGAAGCAGCTTTTAGCGCATTCTCATTGGCTTCTGCACCGCTATTACAAAGAAAGAGTTGATAATCTTCCTTGCCACTTAGATCACCTAATTTAGAAGCCAATGCTTCTTGTAAAGGAATATGAATGCTATTAGAATAAAATCCCAATTTGTTTAATTGGTTTGTTACGCGCTTTACATAATGGGGGTGGGTATGACCAATAGAGATTACTGCGTGGCCGCCGTATAAGTCTAAATATTCTTGTCCCTGATTGTCCCACACATAGGAGCCAAGGCCTTTTTCAATAGTGATATTGTTAATGGGATAAACGTCAAATAGTTTCATGGTATTGATTTTGTTTTTGAAAAAATGGTTTGCAGTATTTGGGCAAACTATCCAGCTAGGCTAGAAATAGTTTGCCTTTAATCGCAATCCCAATCCTTCTTCCAACCCAAATAAAAGGTTCATATTTTGAACTGCTTGGCCAGATGCTCCTTTGAGCAAATTGTCAATGGCAGAATGAATGGCTATTCGGCTTCCTTGTTTTTCTATATGAATCAAACATTTAGAAGTATTGACTACTTGTTTTAAGTGGATCATGCTATCACTTACATGGGTCATTGCTGCATTGGCATAGTAATCTTTGTACAATGCTGTAACAGCTTCAAGTTCCAATGAACATTTGACAACTGAGCTTATATATATACCGCGCGTAAAGTCTCCACGCCAAGGCACAAAATGAATCAAATCTGTTGCATCTAATTGGTTGCCCGATGCTTGGTGCAAAGATTCTCCAATTTCATGCAAGTGTTGGTGCTGTAATGTTTTATATGCCGAGATATTATTGGCCCTCCAACTAAAATGCGATGTAGCATTCAAACTTTGACCTGCTCCAGTAGAACCGGTAATACCAGTAGTGTGAACTTCAGTTAGTAAACCAGCTTTTGCTAATGGGAGTAACCCCAATTGAATGGCCGTTGCAAAACAGCCAGGATTGGCAATATTTTGAGCAGTTTGAATACTATGATAATTTAATTCAGGAAGTCCATAAACAAATTCCCTGTCTGTACTTTTTTTATTGGCATTTAAACGAAAGTCCTGTGAAAGGTCAATGATTTTGATTCTTGCATCTACCAGATTTTCAGCCAGAAACTTTTTAGCATCGCCATGACCAACACATAGAAACAATACATCTATCTCTTGGTGCATGTTCTC
Organism: Chitinophaga pinensis; assembly: GCA_943372225.1. GTDB lineage: Bacteria > Bacteroidota > Bacteroidia > Chitinophagales > Chitinophagaceae > Sediminibacterium > Sediminibacterium pinensis_L. Next base: position 134,548 of record CALRXV020000007.1, read on the forward strand.
AGCAAATACTAAATTAGTGTCACCCAATAAGTCATCATGTACTTTTGAAACCTTCTGCCCAGCATTGCTTTTGCTATGGATATAAGCAATATCTACCTGAGGGTGGTGCACCAACAAGCGGATCAGTTCTCCACCTGTATAGCCTGCGCCACCAATGATGCCAACCCTGATTTTTGTTGTATGGTTATTAGATGTCATGTTGTTATGATTGATTCACCTTATGCCAAATAGAAGTCTGGTTGCCAAATATTTTGCTAAAGCCTCTTACGTCTTCTCCAGTAAAGCCGGTATTCATTTCTCCGTACTTACCAAATTTGCTATTCATCAAATCAAAAGCAGATTCAATACCAATGATATGGAAGCGATAGGGCAATAACTGTACAAATACATCACCAGTTACATTGAGTTGACTATGAGTTAGGAAAGCTTCAATATCACGCATTACTGGGTCTAGAATTTGGCCTTCATGCAACCAGTTGCCATAGAATTGTGCAAGCTGATCTTTCCAACCTAATTGCCATTTGGTTAATACGTGTTTTTCTAATGCATGGTGTGCTTTTAAGATGACCATGGGAGCCGCAGCTTCAAAACCTACTCGGCCCTTGATACCAATAATGGTATCGCCTACATGTATGTCTCTACCTAATCCATAAGCACCTGCAATGCTTTGTAAGTATTGAATAGCTTCTGTGGGATGTTCAAAAATTTGACCATCTACGGCAGTTAATTCACCTTTTTCAAAATGTAATTTTACTTCTCTACTTTCAGAAGCGGTTACTTGGGTAGGCCAAGCTTCTTCAGGTAGAATGCCTTTTGAATTCAATGTTTCTTTTCCTCCAACACTGGTACCCCATAGACCTTTATTAATAGAGTACATTGATTTTTCAAAGTTCATGTTCACACCCTTTGATTTCAGGTAACTGATTTCTTCTTCACGGCTTAATTTTAAATCACGGATAGGTGTGATGATTTCTGTGCCAGGAATCATGATATGGAAAATCATATCAAACCTCACTTGGTCATTACCAGCTCCAGTGCTGCCATGTGCCACAGCGTCTGCCTGTAATAATTTTGCGTGCTCAGCAATATGAAGGGCCTGACTCAATCGCTCAGCACTCACACTCAAAGGGTAGGTATTGTTTTTAAGTACGTTTCCGTAAATCAGAAATTTAATAATGCTATCGTAATATGATTTAACTGCGTTTACAGTGGTATGGGTTTTTACACCAAGACTATAAGCGTGTTGTTCAATATGGATTAATTCAGCTTCAGTAAAACCACCCGTATTGACAATAATGCTATGCACTTCATAACCCTTGTCTTCACTTAGGTATTTTACACAATAGGTAGTATCTAATCCACCTGAAAATCCAAGAACTACTTTTTTAGGAACGCTCATGATATAATAATTAAAAAGTCAAAAGTCAAAATTCAAAAGGAAGTAGGAGTTATGGCAGCTCCATTAAATTCCCTTATATCAAAAATTAAAAAACTGTTGTAGGAACGATTTGGGTTTTAAACCTGCGCCTCCACCAATACCAGTATCTTTTTTACGGAATAGGCTCAAAAGCTTGCTCTGCTTTACTTTCATAAAACGTTCATAGAGTTTGCTTTTCTGTTTGAATTCCTGGGCAGTTTCTTCTGGTTGATAGTGATCAGCTGGATCATACAACATGGCAGTGCACATACAGTTCTTTCTGTCTTTGCTCATCAAAATATCGTAATTGACACAGCTCTTGCATCCGGCCCAAAACTCCTCGTCATCTGTGAGTTCACTATAGGTAACGGGTTCATAACCTAGGTCTGAGTTGATTTTCATGACTGCCAATCCGGTAGTCAGACCAAAGATTTTAGATTCAGGATACATGATCCTAGACAATTCAAAAATCTTTCTTTTGATGGTTTTTGCTACACCGCTTTTTCTATACTCAGGAGAAACAATTAGCCCACTATTGGCCACAAACTTACCATGACCCCAGGCTTCAATATAACAGAAGCCTACCCATTGACCCAATCTGGTTACTGCTATAACGGCTTTACCGTCTAGCATTTTTCCTGCAACATATTCTGGAGAGCGCTTGGCAATCCCAGTACCCCGGGCTTTAGCCGATGACTCCATTTCGTCTGTAATGCGCTGTGCAAAATGTGTATCAAGGTGAGTGGCTACCCTGACAATGATTTCCTTGGTTTCCAACTGCAATAAAATTATAAGCTTGAACAGAATACACTTCTCGTGTAGATAATGTTATTGGGGATTTTCCACTGATAGGGGCAATTGCCAGTTGCTCGTCCTATCAGAAACCGCGTCGAGGTCGCGGTGTATTGATAGCAGCCGACGGCCTCACCATTGAAGGTGTAAAGGTTGTCAGAGAATTATGTTGTAACTGCTTCAATGAAGGACTTTTTTATATGAGGGTGTAAAAGTAGGGCAAAATGATAGAATGATGGGTAAAAATCTTGTGAAATTTGCTACTTAATAACCTAACGTTCGTAAGTAAAAAGGCCGCCCATGCCAATGGGACGGCCTTGAATGTAACTCAAACAACAACTATTCTCCGCCGCCGTTGCCTCTGAAATTGAAATTGCGCATTTCTCCAGGGCCCCTTTCTCCACCACCACGGAACATCTGATTCTGTTGGTTTCCCCTTTGCTGTTGGCCTGTAGCACCAAACCTGCGTAGGTTGTAAGTGAAGCTTAGCATGATATATCTTTTCAAAACCTTGGTTTCAACGTCTGCAATACTATTGCCAGAAACCGTTCTACGAATACTGGTATTCTGATTCAAAAGGTCAAATACATATAATTTAATCTCACCTTCTTTCTTCTTAAATACTTGTTTAGCAATACTAGCACTCCACAAAGGAATAGTGGTGTTATAACCAGCACTTTGACCGCGATTAATGATATAGTCAAAATCAGTAGACAATACCCATCCACTCTTAGTATAGTAAGTAGCGTCAGTGGTAAATGTTTGTGTAAAATAATCTGCGTTTTGTTGTGGTTGCAAAGTATATCGTGCAAAATTGAAACTAGAATTGGAAGAGAAATTCATGTCAAAATTATCCTTCAAGTTGGTAGTCCATTTTACGGTACCACCCACCAAAGTATTCTTGGTATAGTTACTTGCCTTGTTAATTAAACCTTGACTTTGGTTATAAGAAACATTACCCGTGAAACTCATATTGCTTTTTGGTTTCTTAATAGGGAAACCATAATTGAAATATCCAGACACACTATAAGTGCCGCTTAAATTCACTGGTTGACTTATTTGAGCGCCGCCAGGTAAAATGCTTACTGAGTTTTGAATATCATTGGCAATAGTGGTAGCGTTTATTGTAGCAAAGAAAGTACGTTGTGTAAATACGTCAAAAGAAGAATACAACATGCGGACACTGTGTGTAAACTGTTGTTTCAAATTAGGATTACCTAATTGAATATTTAACGGATTACTATTATCTGCAACGGGTTGTAATTGTGTGGCACTAGGTTGTGAGGTTCTTCCTGAGTAATTGACGCGTAAGTTTTTTGTCTTTGTAAACTCCCAGCGCAAATTGGCAGTTGGATACATGTTCACATAGTGCTGATTGATGGCCGAATCCTTGGTTAAATTATTGCTTTTTAAATCGCCAAACTGAACACCTGATCCCACACTTAAGTTTAATTTTTGTGTTTGAATCCGGTAGCTCAACGTACCGCGATTAGAGCTATAGGTATTTTGAAAAGTATTACTCAAATTAGGTACAACTAGATCATATTGGCCTGTGTTCTTATTATATCCATAAGTGTGTTTGCCATTGGTATTATCACTATAGGAATAAGTGTAGTTGAATTCAAGTAACTGGTTTTTTGCAATGGGCTCAGTATATGCTAGTGTGGTACTAAAGTTCTTACCATCACTATTGCTATTATTGATTTGATTAATGGTATCTACCCTGTTTTGAGTAAAATACTGGTTAACAGAGCGGTTGGTGCCACTTCCATCATTGGTACTTCCACCAAGGTTAATGCCAATAGAATAAGTACGTCCTTTCTTTGCAAAACGGTGACGGAAGGTTGCTTCTAAAGCTCCATTGTATCCATCGTTTACACTAGTGGTTCTAGAAACAGAATTATTCAAATTCAACTTGCCTTTTGTAGTTGCAGAAGTTGTATTGCTTTCATTATCTGTATGCTGGAAACTAATATTTGGGCGCAGGATCATGCTATTGCTAGAATCAAACTGTGTCTCAATATTAAAGTTAACTCGGTTGTTCTGATTATGTCTAATACTACTATTGATGTTATTGCTAAAATTGGAAGAATCTGGGTTGCCACTTACCAAGGTTTCGGTAAAGCTTTTCTGATCAGTATAGGTTTTTTGGTCATTGAAAAAATAACTACCATAAGCCTGAGTTTTCTTGCCCCATACATCTCTATAGTTTAGACCAGCAGCCCAAGTGTTTACTATACCACTGCTACCAGTAGTAGCACCAGTACTAAATCCACCACCACCTCGGCCTCCGCCACCACCACCGCCAGTAAATCCACCACCTCCACCACCAAAGATGTTTTGGCCGGTGAAGTTTTGTTTGTTTACGTTATTGCCTTGTGCAGTAATGGTAATTTGTCTGTCTCCGTTATAACGGCTTAGGTTAATATTATTGTCATAAACGCCCTCGTCTCCAGTACTTCCACCACCTACAGTGGCTCTTCCAAAGTATCCCTTACGTTTGTCTTTACGCGTGGTGATATTGATGGTTCTGACCCTATTCCCATCGTCAAATCCGGTAAAAGCACTTTGATCACTCAAACCATCATAAACCTGAATTTTGTCAATCACATCGGGAGGAAGATTCTTAGTGGCTAATTTAGGATCATCTCCAAAAAAGCGCTTGCCATCTACCAAGATACGCTGAACGGTTTCGCCTTGAGATTTAATACCACCATCTTTATCTACTTCAATACCTGGCAATTTCTTCAACAAATCTTCTGCTACGGCATTGGGTTTGGTCTTGAAACTAGCGGCATTAAATTCTACTGTGTCTTTTTTTATTTGAATGGGCGATTGTGTAACAGTCACATTTCCAAGGTCATTGGCCATTTGCCTCAGGTAGATATTACCCAGATTAATTTCTGTATTGGTTTTACTAGGGCTAATTTTTTTGCTAAATGGCTCGTAACTCTGAAAACCTACTTGAAAAATCAGGTCTTCAAAAGGCAGGTTTTTCAGTTCAAAACTACCATCGGCCTTGGCCAAACCAAAAACAATTAAAGTACTGTCTTTGGCGTCAATCACGGTAACCGTGGCGTCTTTTAAAATCTGTTTGCCAACAGAATCTATTAATTTACCTTTTACAACAGCACTGGTTTGGGCATTTGCCCCCAGGGTTAGTAAAAAGCTGAGCATTAGTAATGGTAATTTGCGCATGGGATATTTTTACAATACAAAACTATAGTGGGAATTCAATCTATGAGAACAAACTCATTTAACGGCAAGCTAGCGGGATAGTTGGGATAGGGCCTCAAATAATCGGTGAAGGGAAGAATGGGATAGGCGGGAAACATAGAAAGAACAAAATGCTTTAAGTTTGTGTTTAATCAATTTTTAACCCAAAAAACTTTTCATGCGTACCAACTTCGCCATTGCAAGCCTTATAGCATTATCCCTTACTGCCTGTGATTCTAGTAAACCAAAAGAAACTACTCCAGCTCCTGCTGCAACAGCTATTATGCCTGTAGATTCAACTAAATCTTATGATATCGCATTGGTTAACAATAAGAAAGACCCATCCTGTGGTATGCCTGTAACAGCCGGCATTGCCGATACGGCGCATTATAAAGACAAAGTTTTGGGTTTCTGTGGAACAGAGTGTAAGAACGAGTTCAAAAAGAATCCCGATGCTATGATTGCAGCAGCCGAAATGAAATAATTTAAACACAATCATATGAAAGCCCCAAAAATGATGTTACTGGCATTGCTTTGTTCATTTGGACTAGCAGTTAGTGCCCAAGAGAAAACTACTTGGAAGGAACAAGAACAGTTTCATGGTATCATGAGCAAAACTTTTCACCCTTCAGAAGAGGGTAATTTTAAACCCCTGAAAGAAAAGTCAGATAGTCTGGTAATCATTGCCAAACAATGGAAATCTGCCAAAATTCCTGCGGGATACAAGCCCAAAGAAACAGCTGAGTCTATTGCTAAATTGTTGAAGCAGTGTGAAACCGTAAATGCTGCTGTAAAGTCTAACAAAGATGAGAAAACACTTGGTGCTTTAATGTTTGAAGCCCATGAAACCTTCCACTATATTGTTGGAGAATGCAAGACGCATGACTAATCAGAACTTATCATAAAAAAAACCGTCTAGAAATACTAGGCGGTTTTTTTTGGTTCAATTAGGTTTTGAATATGCTTATGATTACAGTTAACTAAACAGGTATTCTACGTCTTCCTTAGTCAAGGTCTTCACAAATCCTTCATCGTCAGTGATCAGATCCTTGGCCAGATTGCGTTTGCGCTCCTGTAATTTCAAGATTTTATCTTCTACAGTATCCGTACAAATCATTCTGTAGGCAAAAATATTTTTGGTTTGTCCAATCCTGTGCGTACGGTCAATGGCCTGCTGTTCAACCGCAGGGTTCCACCATGGGTCAACAATGTATACATAGTCTGCTGCTGTCAAGTTCAAACCCACACCACCTGCTTTCAGCGATATCAAGAATACCCTACAAGAATCTTCATTCTGAAAACGTTGAATAGCAGCTTCGCGTTCATTGATGGTACTGCTTCCGTCAAAGTATTCAAAATCAACCTCTAATTCACGCATTTTGTCTTTAATCAATGACAACATGCCCAAGAACTGGGAGAAGATTAAGGCTTTGTGGTTACTAATGTTTTCAGTGATTTCTCTACCTATTTCTTCTAGTTTAACAGACACATTGGGAAATCTTTCTGCCTCTTTTACAATGGCTGGGCTATCGCAGATTTGACGCAGTTTCATCAAACCTTGCAAGATGGTTAACTGCGATTTCTGGATCCCTTGGTTTTCTACAACACCTAGAATCTTATCACGATAGTCATTTCTGTAAGCGTCATAAATTTTTCTTTGTTCATCTCCCATTTCACAGAACAAGACCATTTCTTGTTTTTCTGGTAAGTCCTTGGCTACTTGTTCCTTGGTTCTTCTTAGAATAAAGGGATAGAGTAATTTTCTCAAATGGTCTTTCTGTTCCTTCTCTCCAAATTTGTCAATAGGCATGGAGAATTCGTGTTTAAAGAATTCTACACTGCCTAACATTCCTGGATTTAAGAAATTCATCTGAGCAAATATGTCAAAAGTATTATTCTGTAAAGGCGTACCACTTAAGCATAACCTGTTTTTGGCACGCAATAAACCAGCTGCCTTTGTTACTTTACTAGAAGGGTTTTTGATGGCTTGACTTTCATCTAAGATCACGTAGTCAAATGCCACGTCTACAAATTGTTTGATATCACTTCTAAGGGTGCCATAGGTAGTGATAATTACATCAATGCTGCCATCGGAAAGACTGCCCCTTGTTCTAGTTCCGCCATGGTGCATATAGAAACTAAGATTGGGCGTGAATTTGCGTATCTCATTTTGCCAGTTATACATTAGGGTTGTAGGACAAACAACCAGCGCTTTTAATGTGCCATTTTCTGATTTCAAATGGTGTAAAAAGCTAAGGGCCTGAATGGTTTTACCAAGACCCATATCATCCGCTAAAATCCCACCCCATTGCACTTCTCTTAAATAGTTAAGCCATTGGAACCCACTTTCCTGATAAGGACGCAGTATGGCTTGCAAATGCGCTGGCGCTGGAATGGCTTTGATCTGATGGTTCTCTTTTAATCTTTCGTATTTCTCTTCCAATTGGAAAAAAAGCTCTTCTTCATCTCTTTGCAAATAGAGTTCCTCTATTACACTAAAGTGATACTTACTTAGCTTCATATTTCCCTGTTTACCATCGCCCACGCGGAATAGTAAACTGTATTTCTTAATCCATTCTTCGGGTAAGATACCTAGGGTGCCATCACCAAGCTGTACAAACTGTTGTTTATTGGCTAATGCTTTTTTAACGTCTTCAACTGTAACCCTTTGTTCTCCAAAATTAATCTGCACTTTGGCGTCAAACCAATCTGTATTACTACTGATAAAGATTTGAGTACTTGGTTTGGCGGTGTTGAATCGGAAATTTTTCAATGCTTCAAATCCATGAACGGGAATATTCATGTCTTTGGCAGCGTCTATAAATAAGAAGAACCAGTTATTCTTTAATACATCTGTGCCTTTTAGTGCAAGGGTATTGCTTTCTGAAGGATGAATGAATTGAGAATGCAAGGACTCAATTCTTTGCATCATCTCTTTTTCCAAAGCCAGATTTCTTTGTATGATCAACAACCTATCGGCTTCAGGTAGAATGATTTTCTCTTTATCAGTTTGTTTTACTTCATAACCCCTGTAAATGAATACTGGTTGAAATAAGAGGTAGTCACCTTTTTCCTTTAATAAGATCTTCCAATCTGGCTTAATGTCTTTAACCTCTTCTTTTTGAACATTGGTAAAGTGTACATGGTACTCCTTAGAAAGCGGCATCAGGAATTGCTGTAATTGCACTCCCCATTCTGCAGCTGGTATTTGAATTTTACCCGTTGGTAAAAAACGCTCTACCTGCATAATGTCTTCCGCCCGCTTCCAGGTATAAAACTGGTTATGATATTGGAATAGCAAGGCTGATTCAGATTCGTTCTCTGCAATATTTAAATCGGCCAATGGTAATTTAATTCTACAATCAACGGTATAAAAGCCATTGGCATAGCCTACTTCAAATTCAGGACTGATAAATTCCTGACTTATTTCTGCGGATACCAGATTGGCAGTTGTAAAAGCTTTTTTTGCAGGTAGGTAAAAAACAAATTTTGACTGACTTAATTCTTCAAATAGCTTTTTAAACTTGGGGTGTAAGTATTCATTTATCAAATGCCTAGTCTCTTCGGGTAATTCGTCACTATGCTGTTGAATAATGTTTTCCCATATTCCACTAAAAGGAGAATTTCTATTCAAATATCTATTCACCTCTCCCTGCATCAGTTTACGCAACTGCTGAAGTAGCATTTTATCATCTTCGTTAAAAACCTCAGTATTGATAAATTTTGCTAGGTCTAGTTTTACTGTTTTAGAAACGTATTTGGTTTGGGTTTCATCGGCCTCGCCCTGAACTGCCTCTAAAGATATATAGGGGTAACCTTGGTCACTATTGGTGATGACAACTCCCATTTTAAGTTCAACCCTTTTTTCAGGTACAGCTTCTTCCAATGTTTTTTCCAGATTGGTTTCTACTGGCTTGGGTCTGGGTTCAGAGCCTGGAAGAATAGAAACACGTTTAATACTGGTGTCTAATACCCTTAAAAAAGGCTTGTTATCTGTATACGTAAACTCAAATTTTCCTTTCAAGTCATCGCTCAGCGAATAACCATACAAGGCTAATAATTTGTTTTTCTCTTTATCCCAGTTTCGAATACTATCAAAATAATTGGCACCAGATTGCTGTAGTAATTGAAGCAAAACTACACTTTTGTGTACGCACAAGGGATGCTCTGAGTCTGAGTCACAAGCGCAGCTGGTATCAAAATTCCTTTCCTCATTTTTTTGAATCAGCACTTTGTGTGCAGTTCCATCCATATCCATGGTGGCCAAAACCCGCTCGTCTTTTGCTTCTAAAATAGTAGCTTTTGCCGTGCGTAGATAAGTTTCAGCTTTTTCAAAGTTTTCTTGTTTGGTCAAAAGTCTAATCAGCTTAAGGTCTAACTGTTTCATTTTAACAACAGTATGACTCTGTTGATAGACAGTTTCCTTATCTCCAAGTAGGTTCTTGTCTAATAAGTCTTGCAAATGAAACAAAGCACCTGCTTTGTGTCTGCAAATTTCTGAGAGATTATAAGGACAAGTGCATCTAAGGGATAAAGTCTTGGGATCCTTGAATTGGGTAATATGTACTTTGTAAAAAGTTGCATATCCATCATCCTTTACACGGAATATGACAGTTCCCATTAGGTCATCATATTCCAGCAATTCAACATTGCCCAATGCATGAATTTTCTTGCCTCTACGGATTACTTCTTCAGTGCCGCTATTGTAAATATGCTTGACAAGGTATGGTAGTGCCATGGTTTTTCAAGAGGGCCCGCGTTTTGAAAAGGGCAATTTGCAAAACTAAAGAAAAGCAAATGGCTTTTAGCACAAAAATGAAAGGAATGTGGATGATTTGTTGGTTAAATAGACACTATTTGGCAACCAAGTCCCCATTTCTGTAAATTGGTAGGATATTGGCTTGGTCTGGAGTCACGCAATATTCCAAATCCTTTTCTAATCCATATGCTGCTAATCGGTGCCAATGGGTAGTTTTTTGGATAAAATTGGTCATACTGTCTTTTTTAGACTCATATAATTCAGCTGCCATTAAAGAACTATCACAATGAATGGTAAAATGATCTTGAATTCTATTGATTACGGCACCTGCAAAAAGACTATCTTCCAAGTTAACCCGGTCTTTCCAAGCTGAGCAACCTAGAATTACGTTGTTTTTTGATTCCACTAGGTATTCACAAACAGCAGAGAGGTTGGGGAAACTACCTGTAATAATTTCTGAAGCTCCATTATTGAGTGCCATATGTAGTAATTTAGTTCCATTGGTAGTGGTGAGCACTAAGGTCTTACCATTGATGAACGCTCGAGGATATTCTGCAGGAGAATTGCCATGAGATAAACCTTCAATTACTTTACCATCCCGCTCACCTGCTGTAATACCCCCAACTTTTTTTCCAATTTCAATACACTGTTGTACTTCTGCTACTGGAATAATTCTACTTGCACCATTGTACAAGGCAGTGGCAATAGTAGATGTAGCTCTAAATACATCAATGATGACAACAACGCTATTGCTCACATCGTAAAGATTCAACAGCTTTGGAGATAATAAGGTATGCAGGGTTGGTTTCTGTGACATGGGCGCAAATATAATCAATCACCCATAAAGCTTAATTAGCAGCAAAAAAATGGCTAAAATCTGGGTTATGCTTTAGTTCCATAATATGTTTTGGTTCCAATGGCTTAGAAATATATTTATATACTAGGGGATGAGCACTAGCCATTTCTACTTCTTCAGGATGAATAGCAGAAGAAAGTACAATGATTTTTGATTGTGGTTGTAAATCGGGAAAATTCTTACTGTACTTATCCAAAAAGTCCCAGCCATCAGAAATAGGCATACTAATATCTAAAAAAACCAATCGCGGAATTTGTTGATCCTTGCTATCCAATTTTGATTGTTCACAGAAATACGCTAAGGCGGAACTTCCGTCAGGTGCTTTTACAATGTCCTTACAAAATTGATGGTCCGTAAAAATTATTTCACTCAACATTTGAACCATGGAGTCATCATCAATGCACATTACTAGGGGAATCATGTTATTAAGGTTTAAAAACAATGCTAAATGTTGTACCCACATCCACTTGGCTATTTACACTGATACTTCCTCCTAGGGAGGTGATTTGAGCATGAATCAAATATAAGCCAATTCCCCTGCTTTCGGGGTGGTGGTGAAATTTTTGGTGTAAGCCAAAGATTTTGTCTTTTACAAGCGCCATGTCAAAACCAATTCCATTGTCACTATATACAAAATGTATGTCTTTTTGATTTCTAAAACTACTAATTTGAACTTTTGGGATTCTGTTTGGACTCCTGTATCTAATACTATTGGTAATTAGATTTTGAAAAATACTTTCCAAATAGGAGTGATTAAACTTAACTTTTGGGGCACTTGAAAAATCAACATCTACTACAATACCAGTTGCCTCCATTATTGCAGCAATGGATTGAGTTACTTGATCAAGTACTTCTTGGAAATCTAATTGCTGAATATCAATATTTGTATTGTTCTTAACTAGAAGAATATGAATTAGATCATTTAAAGTATCGTTTAACCTTGTAGTTGTGGTTTTGAAGCCATGTAATAGTTTCAGACTTCGCTCATCATGGATGGTAGACATGTCCAATAAATTGGTCATGGAAATCAAGTTAGTTAAAGGGCTCCTGAGATTATGCGAAACTATATAGGAGAACTGTTTTAAATCAGCATTGTTTTTGGTAAGTTCTTGAATGAAAAATTGTTTTTCAGCTTCGGCTTTTTTTCTAGAAGAGACATCCCTGGAAGTAACTACAATGCCTGCAATACTTGGATTATTTAATTGATTGGTAGCTTGCGCTTCAATATAAAAATATTTACCATCGTTATTTAAGAGTCTGAATTCGATTAACTCAGTAATCCCTCCATGTTGCACCAAATTTTGAAAGGTAAACATGACCAATTGAAGATCATCTGGATGAACTACTTCCATGATGTTGCGCTTTTTTAAGCCATTTTCTTCGTAGCCCATAATCTGTCTTGCAGATGCGCTCTGGTACAAGATTTCTCCATTTGCGCTTATAATGGTGATGATATCACTAATATTATGAACCAGAGACCTGAATTTCTCTTCGCTGGCTATAATAAGTTCTTCTGCTTTTTTTCTAAGGGTAATATCCCTTGAAATCATGATTATAGACTGCAGGGCAGGATGGTGCAATTGAACATTTCCAATGCCCTCAAATGGAACATAAGAGCCATCTTTAGCCCTTAAACTAAATTGAATTAAAGTACCAGGGCCTTTGCTGGTGAGTTGAGCCTGAAACCTTTCCGAAAGACGTATTTGATCATCTGGATGAACTAATGTTAAAAAATGAGTACCCAATAGTTCTTCTGGTTGATAACCTAGTATTCCTTCTACTGATTGATTGGTATATTGAATAATTCCCTTTTTATCAATCATGTTTACAATGTCAGTAATATGATCTGTAACAGTATTGAATTTTTTTTCACTATTTTCTAGCGCCTCTGCCATTTGCTTTTTCTCATGAATATCAGACAAGGAACCTACCATTCTAATTGGTTTTCCTTCTTGACTCCAAATAGCCTGACCTTTAACCAAAAACCATCTATAGCTACCATCAGCAGTTCGTAAACGATATTCTGCTTGCATTTCTTTTCGCTGGAACAAATGCAGTTTGTAAGCGTTAATGGTACTAGTGATATCATCAGGATGCACATAGTTTACAAAAGCTTCCATTCCTGAAATTCTAGTATCAAATTGTTCACCAACCATTTCTTGACAGCGATTTGAAAAATAAGCCATATCATTTTCAATATCCCATTCCCAAATACCGTCTTTGGATCCTGCCAATGTTAATTGGTATCGCTCTTCACTTTTTCTAAGATTTTCTTGAATTTTTTTCAGTTCACTAATGTATTCTACCATTGAGAAAACAGAGCGCATTTTACCATTACTACTTCTTAAAATAGAATTATGCCATTTACAATGAAGAATAGTCCCGTTTTTATGACGGTTTTTGTTTTCTATAGCTAAAACAGTTAAATGACCCTGGATAATTTGATCAATATCATCTTGAATTCGCTCGGCTTCCTTTTCTGGTAAAAATGAAAATTCATTAAAATGTAATCCTATTACTTCTTCTGAGCTCCATCCAAATATCTTTTCAGCTTTTTGAGACCATCTAGTAATTCTAAAATCCATATCCCATTCAATAATAGCAAAAGGACCATTATCTAAATGGTAGGCCAAAATAGATTCTTGGCTAAGGTTGCTTTCTAGTGTGAAAGTTTTGTTTGCTTCACTCATGTATTGAAAATAATCTGGCGGACCAATCTGCGGGGGGAGAGACAATTGGGTTATATAAATGTATGAAAAAAGATGCTTTAATACAAGTAAAATTATTCTAGTAGCCGCAATGGCAGTTCTCTATTACAATCAGTAAACTATACAATTTAAAGACTTCCCTATGTAACAATAGACAAGCCTGTTTGAACCAGTTTTGCAGACATCAACTGAACCTTTAAAAATAGAACATGAAAACAATATTGATTTTTAGTTTTTTACTAATTGGATGGATGACTCCCTCTAAATCGGAAGCGCAAATAAAGTTTGGTATCAGCTTTAACATTGGGAACCAACCTGTTTGGGGTCCAGTTGGATATGATTATGCTGAGTATTATTATATGCCTGACATTGATGTTTACTACAACGTATCCCAACGCCAATATATTTATCTGCAATCTGGCAGATGGCGTTTTTCTTCAAGTTTACCCTATAGGGCAAGAAACTATAACATTTATAGCGGTCATAAAGTGGTAATCAATGAATCAAGACCCTATTTAAGAAATAACTACTACAAACAACAATACGCTAATTACAAGGGTGATAGAAGTCAGCCAATTATTAGAGATAGCCGAGAGCGTAAGTATTTTGAATCAAAAGGACATCCTGAACACAGAGAATGGCAAAGAGAAGAACAGAAAAAAAGTAGAGAGCAATGGAATGAGAATAGAAGGAAAAATGATAATAGAAGAGGAGATGATAATAAAAGAGGGGATGATAATAGAAAAGGAAATGATAACAAGAAAGGAAATGGTAAAGATTAGCAATTCAATATTTAAAACTGATTTATGAAAAAAAGTTACAACAAAGCAATTATAATAGCATGTTTGATGTTATCAACATCAATCTCTGTTTTTTCTCAAGAAATTCCAAGTAGTTCAACAGTTGAAAACCCGGAATTATTTTCTGGAGCTAAAATTTTCAGAACTTGGTCCATTGGACTGAATGCCGGAATGTTAGCGCCTTTTGCAGCCGCTGGTGGAAAAAATGATTTTTCCAAATGGGTACCTCAATTAGGTTATGGTGCCTACATTAAGTACCAGGCATCTCATACCATTGGTTTGCAATTGGACGTAATGAGAGGAACACTAAAAGGAAACAATGACAAACTTTGGGCTGGCGCTCCACCGGTGAGCGATCTTGCGTCTTTTGAAACAAATGTTAACTGGGCAAGTAGTTTAAGTATGGTATTCAATTTGGGAAATATCAATTGGTCTCAATTACATACCAGTATTCAACCTTATATGTCTGTGGGTGGAGGTGGAATTAATTTCAACCCACATACAACTAGTAAGACTGGAGTAGTTGTAGATACTAAACCTACTGGTAGTCTGACTGAATTTTATCTTCCATTTGGAGTAGGAATTAGAGCTAATTTAGGTAAATCTGTGAACTTGGATCTAGGTTATACCATGGCATATGTAGATGCAGACAACCTAGATGGTTATTTGAAATCACCTTATATTGGAGATAAGTTTTCTTATGCCCATGCTGGCTTAGAATTTGTACTTGGTAATTCTAGAAAACCACAATTGGCCAGACATAATCCACCTGCTGCATTAGCAGGAAAAGTGAAAGACAGAGATAATGCATTGCAGTCTGAAATTGATGCGATGGAACAAAAACGCAAAGCTCAAATTGCAGAAATGGAAGCCATGCGTTCAGAAATGCAACGTATGAAAACAGATACTGATGGTGATGGCGTTTCTGATTATTTTGACAAATGCCCTAATACAGAAAGAGGTGTTCAAGTTGATGGTGCAGGATGTCCACTTCCTATTGTAAAACCTTCTAAAGATACAACCATTATTAGAAACAATTACATAGTTACAGATGAGGATAGGAAAATTGCCGCTGATACTTTTTCTAACTTAGAATTTGATTTTGGAAAAGCAACTATTCGTCAACGTTCCTTTAGATACATGGACAACCTTTCTGGTTTATTAATTCAAAAAGGATTTAGACTTAAACTTTCTGGACATACTGATTCAAAAGGCTCTGAAGAATTTAATATGAGATTATCTTATAACAGAGCAAATGCTGTAAAAGATTATTTGGTTTCAAAAGGAGTAGATGGCAATAAAGTTGAAGCCATTGGCTTTGGAGAAACTCAACCAATTGAGACAAATAAAACTGAAAAAGGTAGACAAGCAAATAGAAGAGTTGCATTTATCTTGTATTGATCCATATCCATTTTGATGCACCTAGGAGTTTGCGGTCAGCAAACTCCTAGCATCAAAAATTTTTAATTAAATGAAGCTTACAGCTGATTTAAGCGTAGCTTTCATGGTATTCTGTTTTAGGATTCTCCAATTCAAGCCTCGAAATTGAAAATCTATATCAAATACATGGTAAGCGCCCGTTGTAAAATGGTAGTGAAAGCCGAATTAGAAAAGTTAGGTATAGTTTACAATTATGTAGAACTAGGCCAAATAGATCTTCCTGAAAATATTTCTAGTATAGAAAAGCAGGCATTAAGTAATATATTATTGTCTTCTGGTTTAGAAATAATGGAAGACAAAAAAGCAGTTTTAATAGAAAAAATCAAGCAAGTTGTAGTTGAGTTGGTGCATTACTCTGAAGAGCCCTTAGAAATAAATTTTTCTGAGCACCTAAGTAAGAAACTGTCTTATGACTATACCTATCTTTCAAATTTGTTTTCAGAAACAGAAGGAACCACTATTGAGCGTTATCTGATGATCCACAAAATAGAGCGCGTAAAGGAATTGATTATTTACAATGAATTAAATCTGACCGAAATTGCATGGAAGATGAATTATAGCAGTGTTGCACATCTTTCACATCAATTCAAAAAAATCACAGGGCTTACTCCTTCATTTTTTAAGGCTATTAAAGACAAGAAACGCACAGGTCTAGATAACGTGTGAATCTTGTAAAAGAGAACCGTCTATCTGTAATAGAATGCTACTCATCTATTGCCAACTTTACATGGCAACCAATCTTATTAGTCTAAATGCAAATCATGAAAAACAATAGATGTTTGGGGGTTTGGATGAATCATCATCAAGCTCACTTAATGGAGTTCTCATTAGATCATCCCAGTTTAAAAACAATTGAATCTAGTTTTAGCCATGAGCAACGGGCCGAAAGTTTGGAAAAAGGAGAAAAACTAATGCATCACAAAGAATATCAAATGCAGGAATCTTTTTACAAACAACTGGGTGATGCTATGCAGGCCTATGATGAAGTGTTGCTTTTTGGACCAACTGAAGCTAAAGTAGAATTGTTTAACAGATTGCGCGAAAATAAAGCTTGTTCACACATTCATTTCTCTCTTAGACAGGCTGATAAAATGACCGAAAATCAACAACAGGCTTTTGTGAGAGAATTTTTCAAAAAACCAGTAATGCACTAAGTGCTAGACAAAAAATTTAAATTATGAAAGCAAATATTGGAATCTCAGAAAAACACTTGTTAAAATCTACTGGGTTACTTTCAGAGATACTTTCTGATGAAATGATACTATATGTGAAAACAAGAAAGTTTCATTGGAATGTTAGTGGTGAAAGCTTTTTAGAATTGCATAAACTCTATGAGTCTCAGTACAAGCAAATGGAACTTGCCATTGATTTAGTGGCAGAACGTATGGGAAAGCTAGGCCAAAAAACGCCTGGTACTATGGAAGAGTTTCTTCAGCATGGAAGATTAAAAGAATCTCCAGGAAAATATCCTACATCAAAAGAAATGCTAAAAGAATTGTTAGATGATCATGAAAGTTTGGTCATGTTTTTAAGAAAGTCAATTATGCAAATAGCTGATAAAATCAATGATGCAGGAACAGCAGATTTTTTAACAGGATTGATGGAAGATCATGAATCAATAGCCTGGGTTCTTAGACGGTATCAAGAATAATTCATTCAATAAAACATACTCTATGGCAAATGATAACAAATGGTCAATTGACCAAGCACATTCAGAAATAGGATTTAAAGTAAGGCATTTGATGATCTCGCATGTAAAAGGGTCTTTTAAAACTTTTGATGCTAGTATACATACAGAAGGCGCTGATTTTACAACTGCCGATATTGATCTTTGGATTGATGCAAATTCAATTTCAAGTGGTGACAAGGATAGAGACAATCATTTAAAAGCAGATGAATTTTTAGATGTAGAACACCACCATCAAATTACTTTTCAATCTCATACTATTGAAAAAGCAGATAAAGAAGGTAATCATACTTTATGGGGTGATTTAACCATTAAAACAACAACTAAACGCATTTCCTTAAATGTACATTTTGGTGGATTGATTGTTGATCCATGGGGTAATGAAAGAGCAGGCTTTACAATCACAGGTATGATTAATAGGAAGGATTGGGGGTTAGAGTGGAATCATATTATTGCTGCAGGTGGGTGGATGGTAGATGACGAAGTTTATATTTTTTGTGAAATGGAATTAACCAATCTAGGTGCAAAAGTGCTGCATATGGATTTAGTTCCTGAATAGACCAAATAGTTGACCAACAAAATTAATATCATGAAAAAAACAATTTACCTGGTTTCCATGCTTTTGGCAATAACCAGTTTTAGTGCTTGTGGCCCAGCATATGTTAGTATTGAGCCAGCATATGTAGAATATGAACGCCCTATGCGTCCTAGTGTCAATCATATTTGGATAGAAGGAGACTGGCAATGGAGTAATCAAACAAGAACCTACCAACAAGGCCGTGGAAGATGGGAACAGTCACGAAATGGAAGAACCTATCAACAAGGGCACTGGAAACAAGGACCTCGTGGAAAAACTTGGCAAAAAGGAAGATGGAATTAATTGAATTATTAATCACAAAATAAAATAAAATAAAATGAAACAACCAATCACAATACTCTACCTTGCCACCATTCTTATTGGCGGAATATCCTTAAACGGATGTAAAACTCCCGATCAAAAAGTAAATGATGCCCAAATACAGGTAGACAATGCCAAAGAAAATCTTGAAAAAGTAGAAACCAAAGCGGTTGTTGCAGAAATTAAAGCAGCAAATGCAGAGGAATGGAAGATTTTCAAAAACGAATCTGAAGCCAAGATCAAGACAAACGAAATCCGCATTAGCGAATTAAAGTCAAAAATCAAACGTTCTGGTTATCCAATGGATGATTTGAATGCTAAAAGAGTTGACACACTTGAAATGCAGAACAAAATGTTGCAAACCAAGGTTGACAATTATAGTAAAACTATGACTGATTGGGAAACCTTTAAAAAGGAATTCAATCATGATATAGAAGGTCTTGGTAAAGCATTGAAAGATTTTACGGTGAAACATAATAATTAATGCATAGCAATCTTTCAATCATGGACAACAGCGAATTGGAGAAATCCAAAATCCATATTACAGTGGAAATTATTGAGTACATCCCCAATTCGGTGGTTATTAAAACCATTCTAAAGAAAACAACTGGAAATATCAGTGTGATGTCTTTTGACAGCGGTGAGGGCTTAACTGAAAAAACCACACCATTTGATAGTTTTATCCAAGTGATTGAAGGGCAAGCAGATATTGTAATCAATGGTCAATCCCATTTACTAAAAACGGGTGATTCTATTGTAATTCCTGCGCACACATCAAACTTAATTAGGCCAAATGGCCGATTTAAATTGGTTCAAACCGTTATCAAAAGCGGTTATGAATAACCTTACTTGACATGGAAGAAATATCCAAGCAAACATTTGTCATGCAACAATTGAGGGAATTGTTCATGGCAATGGGAAAAGCAACCCTGTTTAACTTAAGGTTTTTCAGGGAGCTTTTTTTGCCTCCAGCTGAATGGCAAGAAACCTTAAAGCAATGTTACTTAATGGGATGGAAATCCCTGCCATTGGTGTCTATCACCGGTTTTATCATGGGGTTAGTTTTGACACTCCAGTCTAGACCCACCCTAGTAGAATTTGGTGCAGAATCATGGTTGCCAGGTATGGTAGGAACATCTTTGATTAGAGAGATTGCACCTGTGGTAACAGCTTTAATCTGTGCCGGTAAAATTTCTTCTGGTATTGGAGCTGAACTGGGATCTATGAAGGTAACGGAGCAAATTGATGCTATGGAAGTTTCTGCAGTTAATCCTTTTAAGTATTTAGTGGTTACTAGAATTATTGCAACAACTTTAATGGTACCCTTATTGGTACTTTTTGCTGACCTAGTAGGAATTTTAGGAGGGTATGCCGGAATCAGTATTAAGGGAAATATTAGCTTGATTAGTTACGCCAGCAAAGTAATTGAATCCCTTGATTTTATTGATATTGTTCCAGCTACTATTAAATCCTGTTTTTTTGGCTATTTTATTGGAATGATAGGCTGCTATCAAGGGTTTAATGCATCTAGTGGAACAGAAAGTGTAGGAAGAGCGGCTAATTCAGCAGTTGTAATTGCCTCACTCTCCATATTTATTATAGATATGCTGGCGGTTCAAATTACAGATTTAATCACCTAATGAAAACAGCGCTGAACCATATTAAAGAAGAGCCTGTTATTTCAATACAGGGACTATCTAAATCTTTTGATGACAATCAAGTCTTGAAAAACTTGGACTTAGAAGTTAAAAAAGGAGAAAGTCTGGTTTTGCTTGGGCGATCTGGTTCTGGTAAATCTGTTGCCATTAAATGTATGGTAGGTTTAATTTCAGCTGATAGTGGCTCAATAAGGGTTTTTGGAAAAGATGTAGTATCCATGAACGCTTTAGAACTAAATGAAGCAAGATTAAAAATTGGTTTTTTGTTTCAAAGCGCTGCCCTCTATGATTCAATGACAGTATCAGAAAACCTAGGCTTCCCATTAAGAAGACATTCGCCGGAGCTTTCGGAATCAGAGATTAACAATAGAATTAAGGAAGCTTTAGAAAGTGTTGGATTGTTAGAAGCCATTCAAAAAATGCCATCTGCATTATCAGGAGGAATGCGCAAACGGATTGCCATGGCAAGGACACTGATTTTGAAGCCTGAGATAATGCTCTACGATGAACCAACAACAGGATTAGATACCATTACTTCAAGGGAGATTAGTGAGTTAATGTTAAAAATTCAAGCAGAATATAGTAGCAGTTCTATTATTATCACTCATGACCTAGCATGTGCTAAAAGAACTGGGAATAGTGTGGCTTTATTGAATGAAGGAGCAATTGGATTTCAGGGTACTTATGAGCAAGTGTCTAATGCTGAATTACCCTGGGTACAAGATTTTTTTATAGACTAGAAATAATATCAAATGAAAGAAAATACCGGATATGTTTGGAAACTGGGCATGTTTGTTGCCATAGGGCTGGGCATTTTGGTAATAGCCGTTTACTTGATTGGAATACAAAAAAACTTGTTTGGAAATACTTTTCAGTTAAAAACAGTATTTAGATCTGTAAGTGGTTTAAAAGAAGGTAATAATGTACGTTTTGCTGGAATTAATATTGGTACAGTAGATGAAATTGCTTTGATCACTGATAGTTCAGTAATGGTTTATTTAATTATCAAGGATAACGCTAAACCATTTTTAAGAATAAATTCAATAGCAAGTATAGGATCAGATGGACTAATGGGAGACAAGGTTTTGACTATTAATCCAGGAAATGCTAATGCGGCATTAGTAAAAGACGGGTCAACGATTGGTTCTAGTGAAGCTATTGAAATGCAGGATATTATTGCTAGTTTAAAAAAAAGCGTAGACAATGCTACCATCATCACTGATCAACTGGCAGGATTTACATATAAAATGAATAATGGAAAAGGTGCGTTGTCAAAATTAATATCAGATGAACAATTTTCAGAAAGTATTAAGGGTACTATACTTAACCTAGAAAGAAGTTCAAAAGAATTTGCTCAGTTTACATGGAAAATGAATCATGGGAAAGGTGCATTGTCAAAATTGGTAAGCGATGAAGATTTTGCCAATTCATTGGATAGCACAATGACCAATCTTAAAACTGGATCCAAGGGCTTAAGTGAGAATATGGAAGCAGCAAAAACTAATTTCTTACTCAAAGGATACTTTAACAAAAAAAAGCGAGAAGAGACAAAAAAACAGGCTGAACTTATTAAACAAGAAGAGTTAAGACAAAAGAAATTGAAGCAGAAAGTGAAACAGCCCCATCCTCCAAAAGACAGCATTGGTTAAAAAATGCTCCCAAACAGTGAATTTTACAATTTTTAGGTTGAATTGTGAAACATTTAGGCCTCTGAATGCATGGAACTTTACACAAACAGTAAAGTCCTTTTGAAATTATATATCAAATACATGGTGAGCACTAGTTGCAAGAATGCAGCTAGGGACGCATTAAGAGAAATGGGTTTGCATTTTATCATTGTAGAATTGGGGGAAGTGGAATTAATGGAAACCCTCAATTTGAGTCAAAGAGAAGAACTAAAAACCAAATTGTTATTGTCAGGGCTAGAATTGATGGATGACAAACGTTCGGTGTTAATTGAGCGGATAAAGAATGTAGTTATTCATATGGTGCACTATTCTGAGGAGGCTTTATTGATTAATTTTTCAGATTATCTAAGTGAAAAACTGCAATTAGATTATACCTATATGTCTAATCTGTTTTCTGAAGTTCAGGGAACAACCATTGAGCAATACATTATTTCTAATAAGGTTGAGAAAATTAAAGAATTGATTATTTACAATGAGTTGAACATTACAGAAATAGCTTGGAAAATGCATTATAGTAGTGTAGCACACCTTTCTAATCAATTCAAAAAAGTAACTGGTCTTAGTCCTACACATTTTAAACAGCTAAAGGATAGGAAAAGAAATCCTATTGAAGAGCTATAAAATTTCAATCAAATTGTATGAATTTTAAAGAGCTGGGATATGCCAGAAGTTTGATTGAAGCCAGTTTGGATCCATTGGTAACAATTAGTACGGAAGGTAAAATCATGGATATGAACCATGCCATGGAAATTATTACGGGGAAAACAAGGGCACAATTAATAGCAACTGATTTTTTTGAATATTTCACAGAGGCTGAAAAAGCTAGGGAAGTATATGAAGCCGTATTTGCCAAAGGCTTTGTAAAAAATTATCCATTGGTCATGCGTGACCATAAGTTAACAGATGTGCTTTTTAATGGTTCCGTATTCAAAGATGAGCAAGGTGAGATTTTAGGTGCGGTTGTTGTGGCTAGAGATGTTACAGAACAAAAAAGAAATGAAAAAGAGTTAAGGGAAGCAAAAGTGTTTGCAGAATTGGCTACTGAAATTGCTCAACATGCCAAAGATACTGCTGAAGCAGCATCCTTGATTGCCGGTGAAGCGGTAAGGGCCAAACAGCAGTTTTTGTCAAACATGAGTCATGAGATTAGAACGCCTATGAACGCCATTATTGGTTTCACAAAGGTTTTATTCAAAACAGACTTATCTGTCAAACAATTAGAATATCTAAATGCTATTAAAACTAGTGGAGATGCATTGATTGTATTGATTAATGATATTCTTGATTTAGCAAAAGTGGATGCCGGAAAAATGATTTTTGAGCATATCCCTTTTAATATTGCCAATTCCATATCTGCTATGTTGCATTTATTTGAACCAAAGATCCAGGAAAAGAACCTACAACTTATTAAGGAATTTGACCAGGCCATTCCTGAAGTATTATTGGGAGACCCAGTAAGATTGCACCAGATCATTATCAACCTATTAAGCAATGCTGTAAAATTTACAAGTGAAGGTTCCATTACCATAGGTGTAAAACTAGTGAGCGAGCAAGAAAATGATGTATTAATCCGATTTTCTGTAAAAGATACTGGTATTGGTATTCAAGATGCCAAGCTTCAAACCATCTTTGAGAATTTTCAGCAAGCATCTAGCGGTACTTCTAGATTATATGGCGGTACAGGTTTAGGACTTGCTATTGTAAAACAGTTGGTTGAACAACAGGGTGGATCTGTTTCTGTGATTAGTCAAATAGCCAAAGGGTCAGATTTTAGCTTCTTGTTGGAGTTTCAAAAAACTACAGAAACTGCTGAGGCTTTAATTAGTGATGAAATACAAGAGAATCTTGTTGGGCATTTAAAAATCTTGGTTGTAGAGGATATTCCTTTAAACCAATTATTAATGAAAACTGTCTTAGATGATTTTGGATTTGAGAGGGATATTGCCGCAAATGGAAAAATCGCTATTGAAATGATGGCAGAAAATCATTATGACTTGGTGCTAATGGATTTGCAAATGCCAGAAATGAATGGATTTGAAGCTACTCAGTATATCAGAAATGTAATGCACTTGAATATTCCTATTATAGCCCTCACGGCAGACGTTACAACTGTTGATCTAGCCAAATGTAAATTGGTAGGGATGAACGATTATATAGCAAAACCAGTAGACGAAAAGCTCCTTTATGCAAAAATAGTTAGTCTGGTCAGAAAGCATCCGGAAGGGAAAATTTGGAAAACAGAACTTATTCAATCAATGGTTCCCGCTTTAACTAAGTGTACCGATTTGGATTATTTGGAAAAAAGAACCAAATCAAATCCATTATTGATGTTAGAAATGATTGCACTCTACTTGGAACAGACACCTACCTTGATAGCCGCAATGAAATTGAGTTGGCAAAACAAAGATTGGGAATCATTGCACGCTGCCATGCATAAATTAATACCTTCTTTTTCAATTATGGGTATTAGTGCTGAATTTGAGAATATGGCTAAACAAGTAAAAGAATTTGCACTTTCGCAACAACAAATAGATGGTATTCAGTCTTTTGTATTGCAGCTAGAGGCGGTTTGTGTACAAGCCTGTGTAGAATTACAAGACGCATTTAAATTGATAGAAAAAAGCAAAAACAATTCCCGCCCAATTGACTTATAAATAAATATACACACTATGGGAAATCCCCCCAAGATCAAGTTGTACCTAGTAGATGATGACGCAGTATTTTTAAAGTCATTAGAAATTGATTTTTTAAGTAGTCCTTGTTTTGAAATTCACTGTTTTCAATCTGGCGAAGCATGCATGGAAGCAATGGATGGTAAGCCGGATATCATCATTCTTGATTATCTTTTAGACGGGATTAATCCTGAAGCCATGAATGGAATAGAAACACTTGATCAAATCAAAGCCTTTAATCAAGATCTTCCGGTGATTGTTCTTTCAGGTCAGGATAAAATTCAAGTTGCAGTTGATTGTATGCATCATAAAGCATATGATTATATAGTTAAAAGCGAAACTGCATTTTTAAGAATTGAAAGAAATATTGCGGATATTTTAAGAACTCAAAAAATGGCAGCTCAATTGGAGTGGTATATGGATAGGATGTAAAAAAATAATCATGAGTATAAAGCACCGTTCCGAGCAGATTTTTGAAAAAATCAGTTTGTTTGCTATTGGGGTAATGGGAAATTCACTCACTTTTGTCATTGCTTTTATTTTAGTAGGGTTTTGGTTAATGAATAGGGTATCTTTTACAGAGAACTTACATGAAATGATTGGTGACCTAATTCTTGGTGTCACTTTTTTATGCCTTTTTCTGATACAAAAATCAGTAAATAGATTTTCAGCCACTTTGCATTTAAAGCTAAATGAACTAGTTTCTTCACACGAAACAGCCAGTAATACAGTTATTGATCTAGCTGGAAAAACAGAAACCGAAATCATGGCACTATCTGCCGAATATTCAGAACTTGAAAATGAGGAAGCTAGCTTAAATAATGAAAAAACAGGTCCTGTTTTTTGACAAGCTAATTTTGCAATTTTAAGATTGGTTGATATAACAACAACCTAGTACTTGTAAAGCAATTTTGCATCATACCCACAAGCTTTGATTTTAGACTATTGTGAATGATGCAAAATAATGCACCTATGAAATTGGAATTCCCAAAACTATCGTTACCAGAAGTATTATTAATTAGTTCTTATCCGCCCAGAGAGTGTGGAATTGCTACTTATAGCCAAGACTTAGTCAAGGCATTACAAGAAGGATTTCACCAGTCTTTTCATGTAAAAGTATGTGCCCTTGAGTCAAATTCGGAGCAACACGAGTATGGAAGAGTTGTGGATTTTTTACTTAATACAGATCATCGGGAAGACTTTGAATCTTTAATTGTATAAATTAATGAAAGCGAAAAAATTCAATTAGTCTTGATTCAACACGAGTTTGGTTTTTTTAGTGGAAAAGATGCCAACTTTCTAAATTTTCTGCAAAGAATAGACAAGCCAGTACGTTTAGTGTTTCATACAGTGTTACCCTGTCCGGATGCTTTAAGAAAAGACGCTTTATTAAAAATGAATGATGCAGTTCAAGGTATTTTGGTCATGACTAATAATTCTGCTCAATTATTAAATCAAGACTACGGCATTCAGCAGCATAAAATCACTGTTATAAAACACGGCACACATTTGGTTCCTCACGTATCCAAAACAACTCTTAAGTTTAAATATGGTTATTTGGGAAAAACAATTCTTTCCACTTTTGGATTGTTGGGCTCTGGGAAAAGTATTGAAACTACTTTAGATGCACTTCCTCAAATTATTGCTATTAACCCTGAAACCCTGTTTTTGGTTATTGGGAAAACCCATCCATCTGTCATAAAAACAGAAGGGGAGCAGTATAGGCAAATGCTAGAGCAGAAAGTCATTGATCTTTCCTTGCAACATCATGTTGTTTTTATTAACCGGTTTATGCCTTTAGATGAACTATTAGAGTATCTACAGTTTACGGATATCTATTTATTTACATCAAAAGATCCTAATCAGGCAGTGAGCGGTACATTCTCCTATGCTATTAGCTGTGGATGCCCAATTGTTTCTACAAATATTCCGCATGCCAAAGAAGTGTTACAACAAGATGCTGGCATTATCATTGATTTTGGGAATAGTACACAATTGGCTCAAGCTGTAAGTATGCTCATGTTGGATGAACGTAAACGAACAAATATTAGCAATAATGCTATTCACTTGATGGCTTCTTCTGCTTGGCAAAACTCTGCCATTGCACATGCGCAGTTGTTTCGAACTTATTTTATCAATCAGCGTCCCTTGTTTTATAATCTGCCGCCGGTTAATTTGGATCATATTTGGAGAATGACCACTGATTTTGGCATGTTGCAATTTAGTAATATTAATCAACCAGACTTTGAATCAGGTTACACTTTAGATGATAACGCTAGAGCCTTAGTAGCTATTTGTCAATTGTTTGAATTACACCAGGATAGAAAATTATTACCCTTAATCATTAGGTATTTTGGTTTTATTGAATTCTGTTTACAACCTAAAGGGGATTTTTTAAATTATGTTGATAAAAACGGTGTTTTTACAAAACAGAACCAAGAAACCAATTTGGAAGATTCAAATGGGAGAGCAATTTGGGCTTTAGGATACCTGGTATCATTAGCAGATCAATTGCCTGTAGAGTTGGTTCAAGCAGCAGATATTTTATTTCAGCAAACCATTGTAAACTTACCTAACATACATTCAACAAGGGCAATGTCATTTGCAATTAAAGGTTTATATTATAGTAATACACAGCAACAATCCGCTACACAAATTTCATTAATAAAGCAGTTGGCTAATAGGCTTGTTCAAATGTATCGTCATGAGTCTACAGTTGAGTGGAAATGGTTTGAAAGTTATCTTACTTATGCTAATAGTATACTTCCTGAATCACTTTTATGTGCATGGATGGCAACAGGTGATTTTACTTATGTATCTATTGCCCAAGAATCATTTCAGTTTCTGTTAGAAAATATATTTACAGGAACAAGTATTCAGGTGGTTTCCAATAAAGATTGGTTTCACAGACACCATTTTAAGACCGCTAAGCAAATTGGTGGTGAACAACCTATAGATGTATCGTATACTATTTTGGCCCTCTCTAAATTTCATCAAATATTTCCTGATAGAGAATATTTGGCTAAAATGCAAGGGGCTTTTAATTGGTTTTTGGGTGCCAATCATTTGCATCAAATTATTTATAATCCTTGTACAGGTGGTTGTTATGATGGTCTTGAATCTGACTATGTTAATCTTAATCAAGGAGCTGAATCTACAGTTAGCTATTTAATGGCAAGATTGTGTTTGGAAAAATCCTTGATGCAACATAAAGTATTTTTAAATACTTCAAATGTAAATCATGCAATCCAAAAGCAAAATCCTGTAATGATTCCTGTTGTTTAATTAGCAAGCTTTGTGCTAATTAAAAAACTCGATAACATGGGAAATTTACTTTACACAATTGCTGTTGTTATGATCATACTTTGGGCAATAGGTTTTTTTGCTTACAATACTGGCGCCATTATACATGTCTTGTTAGTGATTGCAGTAATTGCCATTTTGCTAAGGTTAATTCAAGGAAAAAGAATCTAATAATAATTTAAAAACAATAGTATGAAACAAGGAACAATGGTTTTAGGAATTCTAGCTGGTATTACCGCTGGAGCATTATTGGGTATTTTGTTTGCACCACATAAGGGTAGCAAAACAAGGAAAATGATTTTAAACAAAGGAGAAGAATTTTCCAATGATCTACAAGATAAATATGAAGACTTTGTGGATAGCATGACGGATAAATTCAATGACACTAAACACGAAGTAGAAGTGTTGGTTTCAAAGGGTAAATCTGCTATGGATCATACCAATGACATGATTAAAAAAGCCACAGTCTAATGAATGAAACTGCCAATCATATAGAACAATTACTAGAATCCGTTAACAAATATGGCAAAACTTCAACTGAATTGTGGAAACTCAAGGCAGTAGATAAGACGGCAGAATTGTTGGCATCAACCACCAAGGTTTTGTTGTTGTTATTCCTGTTTGGTATCTCCTTTCTATTTTGTGCTATAGGATTGGCTTTGTTTTTAGGTAATTTTTATGCAAGTATGCCCTTGGGTTTTCTGCTTACAGGGCTAGTATTTGTACTTTTTGGACTACTAGTATACATTATGCGGAATCATTGGATTAAATGGCCAGTAAGGAATGCAATCATTCATGCCATCTTAAAAAACAACCATGCAAGCACCACAAAATACTGAAACACTTTCTTTAGCAATTTTAATGCTAGAGAAAAGGCGCGAAATGAATTTTGATGAACTAAAGACCCATTTGGATTTTAGCTACAAGAGCCTGCAGCCAGTTAATTTAGTCAAAACCGGTATTCGAGAACTGGTAGGTTCACCTGAGGTAAAACAAGGGATTTTCAGCAACCTAGTTGGTTTGGCTGGCGGCTTTATTACTAAAAAAATTATCATTGGTCCAGCACAAGGAATGATTAGAAATTCCATTGGAACAATTTTGCAAATTATCATGACCAATTTGGTTTCTAGGAAAACTGCTTCTATTGTTGCGGATGATTCAGAGAGCCAGATTCAATAAACAAACAATTATGAAAAAATTACTTTCATTTATATTCCTTTCAATTATTTGTCTAAATGCTCAGTCTCAGAATGCATTAGCAACAGGGCGCTCACAATTGAATTTTGGAGTTGGACTTTCAAATTGGGGAATCCCAGTTTATTTGGGACTAGACTATGGTATTAATAAAGACATTACCCTTGGGGCTGAATTATCAGTAAGAAATTATAATGAAGATTGGAACAACGGTACCTATCGCCAACAAATTATTGGTGTTATAGGAAACGCTAATTATCACTTTAACAACGTTCTGAACATTCCATCTAATTATGATTTTTATGCTGGTTTAAACGTTGGTTTTAATATTTGGACTTCTCCAACTGCTTATGGTGGTAGCCATAGTTCTGGATTGGCCATTGGGGCTCAAATTGGAGGGCGCTATTATTTAAGCAACAAACTTGGTTTGAATCTAGAATTTAGTGGCGGCAATAGCGCTACAAATAGTAAACTTGGTTTGTCATTCCGCTTATAGTAGAACTGGGTTAGTTCCTATCAATTCCTTATTTTTAATCCTCGCTTTAACAAAAGTGGATTCAAATATGGAACAACAGATTGCACATATGGCCTTGGTAGTAGCCGATTATGACGAAGCCATTGCTTTCTATACCCATAAATTACATTTCCGATTAATTGAAGACACCATACTTTCTGAAACTAAGCGTTGGGTAATGGTAGCTCCCCCCGGAAATTCCAACACCAGCTTGTTATTGGCAAAAGCAGCAACCCCTGAACAGCAGACCCGCATTGGTAATCAAACCGGTGGTCGGGTTTTTCTGTTTTTGTATACCGATGATTTTTGGAGAGACCATAACCGAATGATTGCAGATGGAATTAGTTTTGTGAGACCACCTGCAGAAGAGGAGTATGGAATTGTAGCTGTATTTGAAGACCTTTATGGAAATCTTTGGGACCTTATTCAACCTATAAAAAAATAGTCATGTCATACTTACCAGCAAACAACAGATACCAAAACATGGAATACCGCCGTTGCGGCGTTTCCGGTATTCGCTTACCCGAAATTTCACTAGGCCTCTGGCATAATTTTGGAGGAGTAGATCAATTTGAAAATTTTAGAAAGATTTTGTGGAGAGCTTTTGATACGGGGATTACCCATTTAGACCTAGCCAACAACTATGGTCCTCCTCCAGGATCAGCAGAAGAAAATTTTGGTATTATTTTGAAAAAGGATTTTGCCGGCTATCGCGATGAAATGATCATATCTACCAAGGCTGGTTTTACTATGTGGGACGGGCCTTACGGCGATTGGGGCTCTAGAAAATACTTGCTTTCTAGTTTGGACCAAAGTTTAAAAAGAATGGATTTGGACTATGTAGACATTTTCTACTCTCATAGACCTGATCCTGAAACACCTTTGGAAGAAACCATGGGTGCATTAACTTCAGCCGTACAACAAGGTAAAGCCTTGTATGTGGGAATTTCCAATTATCCAGCAGATCTTGCTGCAAGAGCTATTGAAATTCTGAAAGCTTCTGGCACTCCTTGTTTGATACATCAACCAAAATATAGCATGTTAGTGCGATGGGTAGAAGAAGGTTTAATGGATGTATTGCAAGATAAAGGGGTGGGATGCATAGCTTTTTCTCCATTGGCTCAGGGGCTGTTGACCAACAAGTATTTAAAAGGCATTCCTGCTGATTCAAGGGCTGGAAAAGAACATGGAGCACTTCAAAGCGCTGCTATTACCCCAGAATTGTTGACCCAATTGCAAGCATTACAAAATATTGCTGAACGCAGAAATCAATCCTTGGCTCAATTGGCAATTGCTTGGTTATTAAAAGATCAACGCGTTACATCAGTACTAATTGGAGCAAGTTCCGTGGCACAATTAGATGACAATTTGCACGCACTTCAAAACAAGTCATTTAGTGTTGAGGAATTAGACGCTATAGAAACCATATTGGCTAACAAACCCAACCATTAACCTTGATTAACCATTGGCACATATTCATTAACACTTGATTTGAATGGGTTGCAGTAGTTTTAGCCAAACTAATTGGATGAATAGATTTTTATTGGTGTTACTAGCAACCTGTTTTTTTTTAGTAACCAATGCACAAAAGCCAACAGGTACCATTAAGGGAATAGTCATGGATACCGCTTCCAAGCGCGGACTTTCCTATTCAACCATATCACTAGTCCAGGCAAAGGATTCTTCTTTGATTAGTTTTATGAGGGCCGACTCAACCGGTGGATTTCAAATAAAGAATATCGCCAAAGGCAATTATTTGGTATCTGCCTCTTATGTGGGATTTGTACCTGTATGGTTACCCGTGAATATGAAAGAGGGGGAAACAGTTAGTCTAGGTGTTTTGGCCATGACAGATGTAAATAGTGCTTCCGCTGTAACTGTAAATGCTAAGCGCGCACCCGTTGTTATGAACAACGATACACTAGAATTTAATACTGAAAATTTTAAGACTCAGCCCAATGCGGTTGTAGAAGACCTGCTGAAGAAACTACCTGGAGTGGTGGTGGATGCCGATGGAACCGTGAGGGTAAATGGTCAAAAAATAAATCGGGTATTGGTTAACGGGAAAGAGTTTTTTACTGGTGACCCAAAATTAGCCACCAAGAATTTAGACGCGGATGCGGTAGATAAAGTGCAGGTTTTTGACAAGAAATCTGATAGGGCCGCTTTTACTGGAGTGGACGATGGTCAATCAGAAAAAGCCATCAACCTCAAACTCAAAAAAGACAGGAATAAATCTTTGTTTGGCAAAGTTGCTGCTGGAGCAGGTACAGATCAAAGATTTGATGCTCAGACCAATATCAATAAATTTAATGGAGACCAACAGATTTCTTTGTTGGGTATGGCCAATAATACCAACAGACAAGGTTTTAGCATTAATGATGTGCTCAATTTTTCTGGGGAACTCTCAAGAGGCATGCGTTCTGGTGGTGGTATCAATGTTAAAATAGGAGGTGGGGATGATAATGGATTGCCCGTTTCTGGACTAGGTCAGAACCAGCAAGGGGTGGCCAAAACTTTTGCAGGCGGCATTAACTTTAATGATACCTGGAAAAAGAAAACCGATGTGAATGGTTCTTTTATAGCTTCTGATGTTGACCTTAGTACGGATAGAAGTAATATTAGACAGAACCTACTTCCTGGTAATAGTTTTGATTATGTATCCAATAGTACTGGTCAGAAAAGGGTACAGCAACAGCGTGCAAATTTTAGTATTGACCAAAAAGTAGATAGTTTTATTTCATTTAAAATTGTACCCCAAATTACCCTTCAACAAAATGACAATAATAGCCGCAGTCAATATGTGAGTACAGATGCAAAAGGAATAAGAATCAATGACGGTAGCAGTGAGAGTAGCACTAGGTCAGAAGCTACTAATTGGGTGACAAATGCGCAATATAGGCAAAGGCTTAAAAAGAAAGGAAGAACTATTTCTTCCAATCTAAATTGGAATGATAACAATAGTACCCAAACTGGTGCCTTGCTAAATAAGAATAGTTTTTATGTGTCTGGGGTTTCTTTAAAAGATAGCATTACTAATCAAAGAAATAGTAGAGACGCGCATAGTAGCAGCTTTGGCGGAAATTTAATTTATACAGAGCCTATTGGGAAAAAATCACTCTTAGAGTTTAGTGTATTTTATAATAGTTCAAAGGGTAAGAGTATAAGAAAAGCCTATGATTATAACGCGGCTACCGGAAAATATGACCTTCTAAACAAATTGCAAAGCAATGACTTTACTAATAATTTTGAATATGGTGGAGGCGGAATTTCTTGGAGAAGCAACCAAAAGAAAATCAATTATACTGTGGGAACTTCTTTACAATCCACAAGTTTGGTAAGTACCAATAATACCAATGGAAATAGCATTCAGCAAAAATTCACAGATTTATTGCCCAGTCTGAATTTGCAATATAAATTGAATAGTACCCGCAACCTTAGTTTGAATTATAATACTTCTACACAGAACCCCGCTACTTCACAATTGCAACCCATTATAGACGTAAGTGATCCCTTAAATACCTATACGGGTAATCCCAATTTGAAAAGAACCTATGTGCAGAACCTAAGCCTGAATTATTTTAACGCAAATACTTTTACCCAATCTAATTTCTTTGCCTTTGTTTCTGCATCAAAATCTGATAATGCCATTGTGAATTCAGATATTGTTCAAACAAATGGCGCAAGGATTAGCAGCCCTATAAATGCAGATGGGGTCTATAATTTATTTGCCAATGCAGATATGGGATTCCCTATCAAAAAACTCAAATCAAGAATAGATATAGGTATAGGGTCTAGTTTTATGAACAATATTTCCTTTATAAACTTAGCAAAGAATACAATTGTCAATTCTAGTATTGGTCCCAACCTGAGCTGGTCTTATGGAAATGATACAAAATTTGATTTGCGTCTTTCTGCAAGGTTAAATTTTAGTAATATAGAATACAGTTTACAGCCTCAGTTGAACAGCCATTACTTACAACAGATTTATGGCCTAGAAACCAATAATACATTGCTTTGGGGCATATTATTGAACAATAATTTTAACTATACCATTAATACGGGCCGGGCCGATGGGTACAACCTGAATCTACCACTTTGGAATGTTTCTATGGCTAAATCATTCTTAAAAAACAACCGAGCAGAGATCAAGTTTTCTGTCTTTGATTTATTGAATAAGAATGTGGGTGTTTCTAGAAATGCATCTCAGAATTATATAGAAGACTCACGTTATAATGTTTTGCAACGCTATTTCATGCTCACTGCCAGTTATCGTTTAAACAAAGCGGGCTCAACCACTGGCGGAGCAAGGGTAGTGGTTAGGTCTATGGGTAATTAAAACTGATTAATCCACTTACAAAGAGTCAGCTTGTTGTAGTAAAATCAACAAGTAAATTTCCTTTAAATAAAGCAAATGAAAAAGCCGTACAGTTGATTGCTGTACGGCTTGTCTTATAGGAACTAATGATTAATTATCGCTTCTGCGGAACATAGATGGTCCACCTTGATTTTGCATCATCTGCTGCATCAATTTGCGGTACTCTTCTTGGGTAACTACTTTACCTTTTTTTGGTTCTTTTAGTTCTTTGGCATCAACTGTGGCTTTAATTTCTTTTGCGGTATAAACCGTTCTGCCATTGTCAATATCTAATTCCAAAATCACACCAGGTAATTGGCCATAGCTTTCAGGACCTACAGGACTAATAAGATTATCTGCAAACCATGCTACTACTTCCCAATCCTTTGGAGCAACTGGTTTTTGAACGGTAGTATCTTTTGTAACTGCACCGGGGCCTCCCATAGTTACCATACGTGCACCCATTACAGCTGCAGGAATTTTCCTGGTTGCTTTATGACAAGTTTGGCCAAGAATCTGTTTTGTTTCCATACTCAGTTTCCATGGCTGAGGCTTGATGCTGTCTACAATCAAGAAATTTTTTCCCCCTAATTCCGTGCTTAGAATAGATTTTGACTGGCTAAAATTTTTGTACAAATCTCCACCATCATTGCCAAAACGCATGATCATTCTGGGGCCACCACCACCACCAGCAGCAAATGGATCTGGTGCTTCATCATCAGGTATTACCTTGTAAACTGAAATGCTATCGCTGAACAACAACATATGTTTGCTGGTTCTAAATTCGGGCATCATGGCACGCATTTGTTCATCAGTAATAGTTTTGTACATATTGATCTTGCGTTCAAACACAATGGTTCCTTCTTTTTGCTGGGCGTTGGCCATCAGAAAACCTGTTAAGCAGGTAAGGGATAGTAAAACTTTTCGCATGTAAATTGGTTTAAGCATCAAATCTATACATTGAGGCGTTAACATAGCTTGATTATTGGTTAATTTAGGTTAATGAAAGCTTTATTGGGTTGATTAGCCAATTATCTTTGAGTTGTAAACAACCATATGTTCCATTTTTCCATTTCTAAACTTTCGGTTTCCAGAATGCTCATGGTAGCTGCAATTTTACTCATTGTGGCTTTTCAGACATATTGGTTACAGAAACTATACATGGAAGAAGCGGCGGGATTTAAGAAAACAACAGATATTGTTTTTAGGGAAACCATGTACAAAGTACAGGCCCAGCGCTTAAAAAAAGACTCCCTTTTTTATCAAATTATTCCGGAGGAGAATAATTTCTTGGGCGATGTAGCAGACCTTGTTTCCAAGAAATTGCCAGAAATCAGAATCAATACCAAGAATAAACAGTCTAAGGAAATGGTGATTTCCATGAATGAAAACGGCTTGAGTATGGAGTCTCCAAATGATAAGAAAGGTTCTGGTAGTATTAAGCTTCGCTTTAATGGCCCAGTAACAACCACAGATGAAGACTCAGAAACTGAGAAAAGACCTGTAGTTATCATTAGAAGCAGAATGGATTCTTTGGTTAAGTCTGGTGTAAAGTCTGGCAATATTAATATTACCCAATTAATCCAAGAAGGGATTAGGATGGGTATGTCAGAAGCAAAAGAACATACGCCCAAAATCAGTTTTCATGCAACCGATGAACTGGATACGGTATCTGAATTCATTAGTTCAGAACAGCCTGTAGCTCCACCTAGACCAGCATCTCATAAGGTAAGGCGAATGACTCAGGATTTTCTAGTAAAATCCCGAACCTTAAATGATACCATTTCTATTCCACAAATAGATTCTGCCTATAAAATAGCTTTGTCCAATGCAGGTATCAATGCCGCTTTTAGTATTAAAAGGGATAGTTTGTTTAGACCAGATGCTATTGCAGGTTCGCATTTTAGTACATCTAAAGTACCTGTTGGGTTTTTGAGTAAGAATGCTTACCAAGCTAGTTTTGAAGCGCCTACCAGTTTTCTGATGCGCAAGATTGCCCCACAAATTTTACTCTCTTTATTATTAGTAGCATTTACCGCTATTAGTTTTCTTTTCCTTTATAGAAACCTATTGGCACAGAGAAGGCTGACGCTCATGAAAAATGACTTTATCAGCAATATTACTCATGAACTCAAGACCCCTATTGCAACTGTGAATGTGGCCATTGAAGCACTTAGAAATTTTGATGCTTTACAAAGCCCAGAGCGAACCAAAGAATATCTAGACATTTCTGCTTCTGAATTACAAAGATTAAGCCTCTTGGTAGACAAAGTATTGAAACTGTCTATGTTTGAAAACAAAGACATTGAATTGCAGAAATCACAGTTTAATCTAAAGGAATTGGTTGAAGAAGTCATGCACAGTATGCGTCTGCAATTTCAAAAAAACAAAGCCAATATTAGTTTTAAAACTGCTGGTGAGCCATTTGTCATTCACGCAGATAGATTGCATGTTACTAGTGTTATTTACAATTTGTTAGATAATGCACTGAAGTATGGTGGTGACAAACCCGAGATCAAAGTTGAATTGGCAGCAACACCCCAAGAATTTAAATTGAGGGTGGAAGACAATGGAATTGGTATCTCGCCAGAGTACGCTAATAAGGTATTTGAAAAATTCTTCAGAGTCCCTTCTGGTGATCACCATAATATTAAGGGTTATGGTCTTGGTCTTAGTTATGCCGCACATGTAGTACAGCAACACGGAGGAACTATTTCTGTAGAAAGTCAGCCTGGCAAGGGATCTGTATTCATTATTAAATTACCCAACACATGAGCATCAAAGTATTGTATGTAGAGGATGAGGTTTTTTTGGGCAAGATTGTCAAGGAAACTTTAGAGAGCCGTGGTTTTGAAGTTGTCATGGAAACAGATGGTGCAGATGTGCTTAGAACCTTTGAAGACGAACTACCTGATATTTGTGTCTTAGACGTAATGTTGCCACATAGAAGTGGCTTTGAAATAGCAGAAGATATTAGAAAGATCAATGATGACATACCCATCCTTTTTCTAACGGCTAAAACACAAACAGAAGACTTAGTGCACGGATTCAAGATAGGTGGGAACGATTATATTCGTAAGCCTTTTAGCATGGAAGAATTGATTGTGAGAATTGAAAATGCATTAAGGGTAAGAAAGGATGATACCATACATATTACTGGAGAGCAAATCAATATTGGGGAATACCAATTTTTACTCAATAAACAGGTTTTGCGCAAAGGAACAATAGAGAAAAAACTATCTTATCGCGAAAGCGAATTGTTGAAATACCTCTACAAAAACAGCAATGCCATTATTGATAGAAGAGATGTGTTGAACCATATTTGGGGTAATGATAGTTTTTTCAATAGTAGAAATTTGGATGTTTATATTACCAAGATTCGTTCCTATTTAAAAG
Source organism: Chitinophaga pinensis (assembly GCA_943372225.1). Lineage (GTDB taxonomy): Bacteria > Bacteroidota > Bacteroidia > Chitinophagales > Chitinophagaceae > Sediminibacterium > Sediminibacterium pinensis_L. The sequence goes on from CALRXV020000007.1 coordinate 171,903, forward strand.
AGGATCCCCAACTGGAAATCCTGACCATCAAGGGTGTTGGCTACCGATTTGTAATTGGGTAAGCCAAAAAGCGCCAAAATTGGCCGCTGAATTGTATTTTGCAGCATGATTAAGAATTTTGCCATGGCAGGCCTAATGGCCCTATTGTTTGCCGCCTGTGCCAGCGGTCCTAAAATGTACAGTTCAGAAAGCCTGAATGGAGTAGACTTTAGTAAATATAAGACTTATGCTTTTTTGCCTACCAAAGACACTTCCTATTCCAAAGTTGTTGACCGCAAGAAATTAGTGGCAGCGCTTACTGAAGAAGGATTTAGGGTATTAAGTGAAAAAGGAATGGTCTATGATACTGCTAACCCGGATGTTCTTTTCAGGTATAATTTGGTTATGAAAAAAGACTATCAGGTAAGCCGTGATCAACAGATTACTTATAGCCCATATATTGAAACGGCTAATATGCCCAACCAACCCAAGATCTATTATTTTAGTTCTGACAATAGACCAGAAGTGTATAATGGTAGTGCACAATTGGAATCATTCCGTGATGGTACCATGGTCATAGATATGATTGACCACAAAACCAATCAAGTAGTATGGAGAAGCACAGCTCAAGCTAGAAAAGAAGAGTCTAGCTTAATGGATATTAAATCAACCGTTCAAGTGGTAATTCCCAATATGTTTCACAAGTTTCCTGTAAAAGTGAAGAAATAATATTCTATCAATATTTGAAAAGCCATTCTGAAAAGGATGGCTTTTTTAGTAGCTACCAAGACTAGTCAATGCAGGAAGGGCATTGTTGCTAAAGTCAAACAGGGTAAGATTTTCCATGCTGGAACCATTGGTTGCAGTTGGGCCTTTAAACGCCACCCATTCAGGTGCCCACCAACAAAGTCCCATGCCCTGTTGTTGAGGTAATTTTTTTAAAACATCCATCAATGCTTTGGTATATGCCTGTTGCCCTTCGGGCGATGCGGCGTATTCGGGAATCAACTGATTGGCCAATCCCCAAACATTATTGGTATAGTCATTCCAACCAAGTGTAAAGGGGTAGGAAGTTTCAGCAATGACTATTGGTTTTTGAAATTTGCTGATCAAATTAGTTAAGCCTGTGCCTAATGCATCTAAACTTTTACCATGCCAAATAGGATAAAATGAAAGACCTATATAATCAAAGGAAACTGCTTGTAAAGCCAATTGATTATAATACCATTCAGCACCATCAATCCCCGCAAAATGCAACATGGTCTTGGTATTGGCATCTGCTTCTTTTACAGCACGTAGGCCTTCTTTAACCAGTAAAGCATAGTTAGGCCAATTGTTATCATAGGTTCCGCCCACCTTAGCATCGTTCCAAAGAAAACCTGCATTGGTTTCATTGCCTATCTGAACTATTTTCAAACTCACACCTGCAGTTTTAAAAGCAGACATGACCCTAGTAGTATATTGATAAACCGAATCTTTTAGCACCGTGCCAGTGGCATTTTTCCAAGCAGCAGGTTTGGTTTGATTACCTGGGTCTGCCCAGGTATCTGAATAATGAATGTCTAGCCAAATGCCAAATCCTTTTGCAGCAAGGGTTTTAGAAAAATCAACCACTTCTTTTAAACTAGAATTGGAAGAGCTAGGGCTATGCCAAAGTCTAAGCCTAATGGTATTGATTCCCTTGTCTTTACAGACTTGTAATAAATCGGCCTGCTGGCCAGCCAAATAAAATTTGGTACCCGCTGCTAAAATTTCTGGGCTAAAAGAAAGGTCCAATCCCCTAATAAAATTGGCATTGGGGCTGGGTATAGGAGGTAGGGGCGGAACAGGGTCTACAATAGGATCCGTTCCACCAGTTTTACTACAGGCTGATAATAATAAAATTAGGCCCAAAACAAAAGATAAGCGACGCATAAAACAAAGGTAGTAAACCATGTTAACGCTTGGTAGTTTTTTTCCGCTTACCCCCTTATCTTTGGGCACCAAATAAAGCAATATGAACCAATCTTTTACCAATAGAATCCAAGCAGAACTCTCAGAAATAGAAAAAGCCGGACTTTTTAAAAAAGAACGCATCATTACCAGTGAACAAGGACCTGAGATTACTGTGAATGGTAAAACTGTTTTGAATTTCTGTGCTAACAACTATTTGGGTCTTTCTTCTCACCCCAAAGTCATTGAAGCTGCTCATAAAGCCATTGAGACACATGGTTATGGTATGAGTTCAGTGCGTTTTATCTGTGGCACCCAAGACATTCACAAAGAATTGGAACAAAAGATTGCCCAGTTCTTGGGTACAGAAGACACTATTTTATATGCTGCCGCATTTGATGCCAATGGGGGTGTTTTTGAGCCCTTGTTTAATGAAGAAGACGCTATTATTAGTGACGCTTTGAATCATGCTTCAATTATTGATGGCGTAAGGTTGTGTAAGGCGCAGCGCCATAGATATGAGCACAACAATATGGAAGACCTAGAAGCCAAGCTCAAAGAAACAGCTGGATGCAGAAGCAGGATTATTGTAACCGATGGTTCTTTTAGTATGGATGGAACTATTGCTCAGCTTGACAAGATCTGTGACTTGGCAGACAAATATGACGCTATTGTAATGATAGACGAGTGTCATTCGTCTGGTTTCTTGGGTAAAACTGGAAGGGGTACTCATGAATACAGAGGCGTGATGGGTAGAATAGATATTATTACTGGAACACTTGGTAAGGCCTTGGGTGGCGCTAGTGGTGGATTTACTTCTGGAAAAAAAGAAGTGATAGAAATGTTGCGTCAAAGAAGCAGACCATATTTGTTCTCAAACACAGTAGCACCAAGCATTGTAGGGGCTAGTATTGCTGTATTAGACATGTTAACAGAAACCACTGAGCTGCGCGATAGACTAGAGTATAATACCAAATATTTCAGAACCAAAATGACCGAAGCTGGTTTTGATATTAAACCTGGAGACCATCCCATTGTTCCCATCATGTTGTATGAAGCAACCGTGGCACAACAATTTGCAGCAGCTTTATTAGAAGAAGGGGTTTACGTGATTGGATTTTTCTTTCCTGTTGTTGCAAAAGGTCTAGCCAGAATTCGTGTGCAATTGAGTGCAGCACATACTCAAGCACATTTGGATAAAGCCATTGCAGCTTTTACTAAAGTGGGTAAGGATTTGGGAGTACTTAAATCATAATTTAAACAATTGTCCATGAAAAAATGGGTCCTAGCTATAACAGTTATTTTGCTCCTTACAGTTGCAGTTTATTTTGGTATTCAATGGTATGGTAATATGGAAACCACCACTAAAATTGAGCCTGTAACAGTAGCGCCAATATCCACTGAAAAAGCTAGGGTAAATTATGACCTGTCATACGCCATTCATATTAATAAGGATAGTTTGGAATTGCATTTAGACAATGTTCAAATGAACATACATATTGATTCATTGAGGCCCTTTATAGAAACAAATGAAGCCGTTTTTCATGCCAAGCCCCTGAGTTTAATCACAGCTAAGGGATATTCAGACCATAGTTTGGCCAAAGTGTTAGATTTAATGAGCATGTACCAAGTAAAGGAATACCAGCTGGTAAAACAATAGGCATTTGGGTTAACTTTGCAGCTCAATTAACCCATATGCGCGTTCATTTCTCTTTTTTTCTGTTAATAGGATTGGCATTTGCCGCCTGTTCACCCAATAATGTAACCATTGACAACAAGATCAAAACCCATTTTGATGCCAAGGGTGTTACGGGTAGTTTTGCCATTTATGATAATGGTAGTGGCCAATTTACCATTTATAACCTAGCCCGTTATAGGGATACCGCTTATTTGCCAGCTTCCACTTTTAAGATAGTCAATAGCTTGATAGGTTTAGAAACCGGTAAGATTTTCAATGAGAAAATGCTGATTAAATGGGATGGTGTTGTTCGTGAGTTTCCCAACGGAGATAGTAGCATGAGTTGGAACCAGGATCTGACAATGGAAGAAGCGTTTAAAAGATCCGCTGTTCCTTATTTTCAAGAAGTTGCTAGACGCATTGGAAAAGACACCATGCAATTCTGGCTAGACTCACTCAAATATGGTAACAAACAAATGGGTAAAACCGTAGACCAGTTTTGGTTAGACAATAGCTTGAAAATTACGGCTGACGAGCAAATGGGTCTGGTTAAAAAACTCTATTTCAATTTGTTGCCCTTTCAGAAAAGAACCCAAGAAATTGTCCGCAAAGTAATGGTGCAAGAAGACAATGCCAATTATAGACTTGCTTATAAAACAGGATGGGGATTTAGAGAAAACGGCAATGCATTGGGTTGGATAGTAGGATGGATAGAAGAAAATAAGCACGTGCATTTCTTTGTACTCAATATAGAAGGCCCACATGATACCAAGCCAGGAACCATTAGACAAGACATCTTAAAAGCGGTGTTAAAAGAACAAGGATTTCTAGAAGGCAAACGCTAAACCATTCCACCAGATAGTTGTTAGATAAGCTTTAGATTTGTAACACAACCTGTATTATGCAATTGTATTGTAATTCGCTTACCAATAGAACCCGATTGGCCACTAGGGAGGTAAAAATTGGATCCCTTTCATTGGGGAATTTTCATCCTGTTAGGGTGCAGACTATGACCACCACAGACACCATGAATACCCTTGCAACGGTAGAGCAAACCATTCGTTGCATAGAAGCGGGAGCAGAGTTGGTGCGTATAACAGCCCCCAGCAGAAATGAGGCGGAGAACTTGCAAAATATAAAAAATGAATTGCGCAAACGTGGATACGATACACCAATTATAGCTGATATTCATTTCACCCCCAATGCCGCTGAAATTGCAGCCAGAATAGTAGAGAAAGTGCGCGTGAATCCGGGTAACTATGTAGACAAGAAAAAATTTGAACAGATAGATTATACAGATGCGGAATATGCAGAAGAAATAGAACGCATTCAAGATAGATTCACACCGCTTTTACGCATTTGCAAAGAGTATGGAACTGCCATGCGTATTGGAACCAATCATGGTTCACTCAGTGATAGGATCATGAGCCGCTATGGAGATACGGCCAATGGTATGGTGGAATCAGCCATGGAATTTTTGCGCATAGCGCGATACGAATCTTACCACAATATTGTGCTCAGCATGAAGTCTAGTAACCCACAAGTAATGGTGCAGGCTTATAGACTGTTGATACAACAAATGGACGCAGAGTTTGGAGAAATATATCCATTGCACTTAGGTGTAACTGAAGCAGGTGATGGAGAAGACGGAAGGGTAAAAAGTGCAGCAGGGATTGGTACTTTATTGGAAGATGGAATAGGTGATACCATTCGCGTGAGTTTAACCGAAGACCCGGAATTTGAAATTCCAGTTTGTAGAGACTTGGTTAAAAGATATACCCAGCCAGCGCCAACTATTCAAACAATACCAGCAATAGAAAAAATTGGATATAGTCCCTTTGTTTATGGCAGAAGAAAAACTATTGCGGTAGACAATATTGGCGGCAAACAAGTACCCGTGGTAGTGGCAGACCTAAGTAAAATGTCCAATATTCAAGCGGCTGATTTAGCGGCTATTGGCTATAAATATGATGCAGCAACAGACAAGTGGAATATTAGTGACGCAGCAGCAGACTATGTATTTACAGGAAACCAAGTATTGGATTTTGCATTGCCTGGAACTTTAAAAGTCATCAGCTATCCCGCTACAGCGGCCCTAGCCAATGACCAAACAAAATGCATCCCCATTTTTGATGCACAGGGCTATTTGGAATCTGAATACAAAAATCCTGTTTTGAATTTTGTGATGGTAGATTGTTATTCAGACCAGACCCCTATTAATGATTACAGCTATTTAGACCAAGTAGCCAATGATCCAACAGTAGTGCTTTGTTTGAGTAGTAAGCATCAGCAAGCCATGCCTGCTGTAAGAAGAATGTTTTTGGAGTTGATCAATAAGCAAATCAACAATCCAGTAGTCCTAATCACAGATAGCAGTTGGCAAACAGCAGATGAACATTTGATTCATTTTAGCACCGAGTGTGGCGCATTATTCTTAGATGGTTTTGGAGATGGTATTTGTTTGGGTATGTCTAGCAATGCCTATGCATCTTCTGCAGTAAACAATGCTTCTGGAAGAAACTATTTGAACAACCAAAGCGTAGAACAATTCTTAAATAATACAGCTTTTGGTATACTACAAGCAACCAGAACCAGAATTTCTAAAACAGAATATATTTCCTGCCCCAGTTGTGGTAGAACCTTATTTGATTTGCAAGAAACCACGGCTAAGATTCGCAGTGTGACCAATCATTTGAAAGGCGTAAAAATAGCCATCATGGGTTGTATTGTAAACGGTCCTGGAGAAATGGCTGATGCCGATTTTGGGTATGTAGGAAGCGGTGTAGGCACCATTACCTTGTACAAAGGAAAGGAAGTAGTCAAGAAAAATATTGATAGTAATATTGCGGTCAACGAACTCATTCAATTACTCAAAGACAGTGAAGCCTGGATAGAACCGGCTTGATAAAGCTCCTGATATGGAAACAGATTTTCTGGTTATTGGTTCTGGTATTGCGGGGCTTACTTATGCTCTGAAAATGAGTCAGGCCCATCCTGATAAAATTATTACTGTAATTACCAAAACGGATGCTGATGAAACCAATACCAAGTATGCCCAAGGTGGTATTGCGGGTGTTTGGGATGAGAACAAAGACAGTTATGACAAACATATAGAAGATACCCTTGTAGCGGGCGATGGTCTTTGTAATGAATCTATTGTGGCATTAGTGGTAAAAGAAGGCCCTGAAAGAATAAGAGAGATCATTGATCTTGGAGCCAATTTTGACCGCAATGAAAAAGGGGAATATAGTTTGGGTAAAGAAGGTGGTCATAGTGAAAATAGGATCCTGCACCACAAAGACGTTACTGGAAAAGAGATGGAGCGTGCGCTATTAGCACAGTTAGAAGCAGCTTCCAATATTCATTTAATCAATCATTGTTTTGTAGTAGACATTATAACCCAACACCATTTAGGCTACTTAGTTACCAAGTCTACACTAGATATTACCTGCTATGGGGTCTATGTTCTAAACAGACAGACCAATCAAATAGAAACCATTCTTTCCAAGATAACTGTATTGGCAACTGGGGGTTGTGGGCAAGCTTATAGAACTACTACCAATCCCAGAATTGCCACCGGCGATGGGATTGCCATGGTTTATAGGGCTAAGGGTAAGATAGAGAATATGGAATTTATCCAGTTCCATCCAACGGCCTTATTTGAACCAGGTGTTTCTCCTTCTTTTTTGATTACAGAAGCCGTTCGTGGAGACGGGGGTATTCTACGTAACAAAGCTGGGGAGGCATTCATGGAGAAATATGATGAAAGAAAAGACCTTGCTCCCAGAGATATTGTGGCTAGAGCCATTGATAATGAAATGAAGCGTACGGGTACCGAACATGTGTACTTAGATGCTAGGCATATGGACAAGGAGAAATTCATCCACCATTTCCCCAATATCTATGAAAAATGTTTGAGTATTGGAATTGATGTGATGCAACACATGATACCTGTAGCTCCTGCTGCGCATTATAGTTGTGGTGGCATTAAAACCGATGAATGGGGTAGAACCTCAATTCAAAACTTATATGCCTGTGGTGAATGTGCTAGCACTGGATTACACGGAGCCAATAGATTGGCTAGTAATTCCTTGTTAGAAGCCATGGTTTTTGCGCACAGGGCTTTTCTAGATAGTGCAGACAAAGTAGATCAACTGAGCTTTGAAAAACGCATCCCAGATTGGAAGACAACAGGTACCAGTGACCCTAGAGAAATGATCCTGATTACCCAAAGTCAAAAAGAGCTTACCCAAATCATGAGTGACTATGTGGGTATTGTTAGAACCGATACACGTTTAGAAAGAGCCATGAAACGCCTTGACCTACTTTTCACAGAAACCGAAGACCTATATAGATCTACCAAAGTTTCTCCGCAATTAAGTGAATTGCGCAACCTAATTACAGTTGGATATTTAATTGTAAAAGGTGCTCAGTTCAGAAAAGAAAGTAGGGGTTTACACTATAATACAGACCATCAACAGAAATCTGATTTGTTGCAAAATATCATTTTGTAAATTGCACTTAGAAACAGTCACATGTATTATATAACCTACGGATTTTTTTATTTGTTATCGCTAATACCTTGGCCAATCATGTATTTGATAGCCGATGCATTTTATGGCTTGGTTTATTATGTGATTGGGTATAGAAAAGCCGTGGTGATGAAAAACCTTTCCATTGCCTTTCCGGAAAAAACAGAAGCAGAGCGGGTAAGAATTGCCAAGGATTTCTACCACAATTTTATTGATATGGTATTTGAGACCATCAAGATGTTTTCAATCAGCAATAAAGAAGTGGCAAAAAGGTTTTCTTCTAATGTGGATGTACTTAATGACCTCTATGCCAGCGGACAAAATGTGCAATTGCAATGTGGGCATTTCTTTAACTGGGAAGTAATTAATCTTGGTATTGGTCTTGTAAGTAAGTATCCTTTTGTAGGTGTGTACCAGCCATTGACCAATAAGGTTTTTAATAAGATGATGTTAGATATGCGCATCAAGAATGGAACTATCTTGGTACCTGCCAATGAGTTCAAAAACAATTTCAAAGCATATGTACCAGATAGGTATGCATTGGGTTTGGCTGCAGATCAGAATCCGCCCAATCAGTTCAAAGCACATTGGGTCAACTTTTTTGGAAGATTAACACCCTTTGTGGTGGGTCCTGAGAAAGGGGCTAAATTGAATAATACAGCTGTCATTTTTGGACATTTTTATAAAGTGAAAAGGGGGCATTATCGTGTGGACCTTGATGTGATTACAACCACACCCAATCTATACAAAGACGGAGAATTGACCCAGGTTTTTGCTGGTTATGTAGAACGTGCCGTTAAATTGAAACCGGCTAATTATCTATGGAGTCATCGCAGGTGGAAATGGGAATTTGATGCTGAGAAGCATGGGCAGCTACTGGTTAAGTGAAGAGATAAAAGATAAAAGTGAAGAGTTAAGAGAGGAGGGGGGAGTGAGAAGTGAGGAATGAGAAGTGAGAAGTGAAGAAGAAAGTGAAGAGTGAAGAGTGAAGAGTGAAGAATGGACTGGGATTGTCTATAACTAGTTTAATAAAAAAGTCCCGAACATGGTTCGGGACTTTTTGGTATATAAAGCGTTTGATTAATTCAAAGCTGCTTCTGTTTTTTCAATCTCAATTTTGTCGCCTAGCTCCTTGATTAGACCAAAGCCGCCAACCACATTTCTGAGGTTATGAAATCCTTCGCGTTTTAAGAGAGAAAGGGCAATCACACTTCTATAACCACCCGCGCAGTGTACATAAATATTGTGGTGATCATCTAGGTTTGCCATGCTAGCTGGATCAGTTAAATCTGCTAGAGGAATATTCAAAGCGTCTTTTACATGGGCTTCATCATATTCTGCCTCTTTGCGTACATCCATGATCACTATATTTGGATCAAAAGGAATATCCATGGCTAGTTCATCTGCTTCTACGTCAATGATCATGTCAATTTTTTCACCAGCATTGACCCAGGTGTTATAGCCGCCATCTAAAAATCCAATAAATTTTTCAAAACCCACCCTTGTCAATCGTACAATGGATTCTTTTTCCTTGCCAGGTTCAGCCACCAATAAGATGTTTTTATTAAAAGGAAGAATCATTCCTGCCCATTCAGCAAATCGGCCTTCTAGGCCAATACTAATAGAGCCAGGTACAAAACCTTCAGTGAATCGCGCAGCAAAACGGGTATCCAAAATGATGGTATCATCTTGGGCAGCCAATTGTTTAAACGCTAATGCATTCAAAGGTTTCAAACCTTTTTCCATGACTGCATTAATATTCTCGTATCCTTCTTTATTTATCTTAGCATTGATTGGGAAATAACTTGGAGGTGCAGCTAAACCTTCTGTAACAGCTTTCACAAAACAGGCTTTATCAGGTTGTTGTAAAGCATAGTTGCCTAATTTTTGGGCTCCAATGGTACTATGATTCTCTGGTCCCATATTCTTACCACAACTACTTCCAGCACCATGACCTGGATATACAATCACGTCATCAGCCAAAGGCATAATCTTGGATTGCAAACTCTCATAGAGCATGCCAGCAAGATCGTCCATAGTAATTTCATTGGACTTTTGAGCCAGATCGGGTCTGCCTACATCGCCTACAAATAGGGTGTCACCGGTAAATATGGCATGATCTTTACCCGCTTCATTTTTCAACAAATAGCAAGTACTTTCTAAAGTATGTCCCGGGGTATGCAAAACTTGCATGGTGATAGCACCAATTTGAAATATTTCACCATCCTTTGAAATGTGAACGGGTAGTTTTGTTACCGTATCTGGACCATAGATGATAGTAGCGCCAGTGGCAGCTGCCAGGTCTAAATGCCCACTCACAAAATCAGCATGAAAATGCGTTTCAAAAATATATTTGATGGTACTACCTCTTTCCGTAGCTAGTTTCAAGTATTCTTCAATATCTCTCAACGGGTCTATTACAGCCGCAACACCCTCACTTTCAATATAGTAAGCAGCTTCGCTTAAACAGCCGGTATATAATTGCTCAATTAGCATGGCTTAAAATTTAGACAAAGATATAGCAAGCTTCAGGCCAAAATAGGAAATCGCCAGAAAGTCAGAAATAGAATATGTGATACTATTTAACCTACCAAGGTTTCTACAAAAGAAACCACTTCTGCCAAACGGCTATAGTTCACAGAATAATAAATGAATTTACCGTCTCTAGAGGTAGCTACAATACCTGCCCTTCTTAAAATGGCCAAGTGCTGTGAGGCCACAGATTGCTCTAGTCGCAACTTCACATAGATTTCGGTAACAGTCATTTTTTGTTGATCATCAAGGAGTTTGATGATTTGCTGTCGTAGTTTGTGGTTGATAGAACGCAGAATTAAGGCTGCTTTCTTGGTATGGATAAAATCAACTTTAAGGGCTGTTTTACCTGCATTCAACACAACGGATTGCATGGTCTGACTCATGGGGGGGAGTATTAATTAATGATACAAAATTACTAAAATTTGATATTAAAGATAAACAAATATTTTAGCATTGCATATAAAAATATTCAAATATCATATAATGGAATCGTCATTTTTTGACAGGTGCTGAGTAGAAAGCTTTCAAATAAAAGGGTTCACAATAAGCCAGATTGGCAAATATTTGATCAGCAAAAGCCCTATTAGCAAGAGTTGCAAGCTGTTGAGCACTATGTTTTATAGAACTAAAGAACGCATTGGGATGATCCAATACAGCCTGTAGCTTGGCTGCCCCTGAACCTGTAAATATTATAACTTGTTTATTTAATAAGTCTTTAAAACTCTCTTGGTCAAGAATCCTAGCTTCTGGTGCAAGAATCTGTTCCAAACTTGCTGTGTACAAGGCCGTAAATACCTCCATTCTTCGAGCGTCTATTAAGGGGCAGTAAATGGCATTGGGATGGGCTTGACCCTCGTGTTCCAATGCTGCTTGAGCTATGATTTTCAATGTATTAATAGTGATTAGGGGCTTGTCCAAAGCATAACATAGGCCCTTGGCCGATGCCATGGCAACCCTTAAACCCGTATAACTACCTGGTCCTTCCGCTACCGAAATGGCATCCAATTGAGTAAGTTCAAAACCCGTTTCTTGCATGAGTTCCTGAATGGCAGGTTGCACAAATGCTCCATGCTGTTTCTGGTCTTGGCAGCTCTTAATTCCCAATACGGTATCCCCTCTGGTTAAGCAGATGCTGGCAAATTCAGTGGCTGTGTCAATATGTAAGATCAATGGCAACATTAGTCAATTTGGTTTTGGATAAGGGCATTTGCTTCACTTACCAATTCTGGAGCAGGTTGGTATCTTGGGTGCTCTTTCTCCAAGGCTTGTAATAAATGCAGAATCTTGGTTAAACCAATTTTATCAGCCCATTCAAAGGGTCCAAAAGGATAATTGGTACCCAATTTCATGGCTGTGTCTATATCAGCTTTTGAACTAACAGCATCGCCAAAGGCAAAAAAAGCTTCATTAATAATCATGGCAATTACCCTTGCGGCAACCAAACCGGGCTCATTGGGAACCCAAGTATATTCCTGATGTAAAGACGTTAAAACCATTTGCGCTTTGGCGCGATAGCTAGGGTGATCATTACCCAATTCCCAAATTTTTCGCTCTAAAAAACCATTCCATCCATTGATCCGAATGGCATTTTCTGGCAATGAGTTTGCATTTGCAGCCAATGCATTGACAAAAATGGGTTGGTGGTGCACCCAAGAAAAAGCTGGCCCCTCGTCCTCATAACATAGGTCAAAATAAGCATCTGCCTGCTTATCCGGATCCTGGTCATGCCAAAAAATGTTTGCATGGGCAGCAATGGGTAATGCGGCAAAGCTTGCTTTTTGACTATTGTTTGCTTTTACTAAGATTTGCATGTAACTGAATGAATTGCAAATTTAGGTTGGCTGGTTCAAGGAAAAGCATCAATTTGCCGCCATAAAAGATTTATTATGCCAAAACAAGTGATCAATACAGAAAAAGCCCCTTCACCCATTGGGCCATATAGCCAAGCGGTAAGAGCCAATGGCTTTGTGTTTTTAAGCGGACAAGTAGCATTTGTTCCTGAGACAGGAGAATTAGAACAATCTAGTTTGGAAGCAGAAACCCACCAAGTGATGAAAAATATTGCAGCGGTATTGGCAGAGGCGAAAATCAGTTTTGAACACGTGGTTAAGACCACCATTTTCTTGAGTGATATGTCTTTGTTTGCACAAGTAAATGCGGTATATGGCACTTACTTTACAGGAGATTTTCCTGCCAGAGAAACCGTAGCAGTAAAAGGATTACCAAGAGGTGTGAACGTAGAAATTAGTATGACTGCCGTAGAGAAATTATAATTTCCGAATAGTATAGGTTGTTTTGAAAACCTTTGTATTATGGGGTTCCAGGGTTTGGAGCCCCATTTTATTATTAAAAGCGTCAGGTGCTGAACTCAGGTTTTCAATGGCAATCATATCCCTAGTGGGTGGCGTATAAATTTGCAAATAGGGATAACTGCTTTCTGGCTCAATGGTTAATGCCAAAGTCTGATTAGATAATGTGCAATAGGGTTGTTTCAAAGACTTGTCTAGTTCAAAACAATTGTCCAGAAAAATGCCATTCAAACTAGCGCCTTGAATAAATCTATTGTCTTCAATTAATTGGCCAGTAGGCAAAAGGTCTTCATCAAATTCCAATTGTTGGTTACTGCTGAAAGCAATGCTACAATCGTCAACACTACTGCCCAAATTAAAATAAGGATGCCATCCATCGCTTAACGGAATATTGGCAGGACTGGCATTGGTTACACTTGTTTCTACACTCAATTGGTTGTCTTTTTCTAGCGTCCACTGAACTTGTATCAAAAATGGAAATGGGTAACCCTCAATATTACCAGGATAGCTATAAAGAAGTTCAACTTTGGCGTGATGTATATTGGCCTCAGTATATTGAATTTGATAAATGGCATCGTATAAAATGCCATGTATTGCATGATTGGCCAGAAAAAATTTCTTCACTTGAAAATGGTCATCATCCCAAACATATTTTCCTTCTCTCATCCTGCATACAAAAGGAGAAAGTTTGGCACTTTTGAACCCATTGGTCATATTATTCTGTGCATCCTCAACAGATTCAAAACCGGCAACCACATTGGTTTTATGGTTGTCATCTACTATGCTAAACGCGTTTAACAAAGCCCCAAAAGCATAAATCTGGGCTTCCGTTTTACTATTGGCGTCTTTAAGTGTAATGACAGGTGCGGCTTGTGAATGGTCTATATGAACTGAGAATGACATAGTATTGAGTTAAAACATAAAAATAGCGAAAGTTTTCTTGTAGATAGTGTAAAACCACAATCAGATATATGCTACATTGTTTTTAGAATTTCCATATGAATCCCCAAACAAATAAACCTACTCATAGAAAAAGAAAGCTCCAATTAATCTTGCCCATTGCTGGAATCCTTGTTTTTGTTTTGTTATATATATTGGCCAGTTTGCATTATCCAGGAGGGTCACAAGCAGACCCGCAGTCTAAGGGATTTAGTTGGATTAATAATTATTTCTGCAACCTGCTAAATCAAACTGCTATAAACGGGCATGCCAATCTGGGACAACCATTTGCCCTTGCTTCCTTGATAGTATTAGCATTATCTCTGGCTTTGTTCTGGTGGAGCTTTCCCAATTATTTGCCATTGAGCAAATTCAAAACCAGAATAATTAGAATTACTGGGGTTAGCTCCATGATAATTGCTTGTTTCTTGTTTACCAAAATCAATCATGATTTGATTACCAATACCGCATCACTATTTGGCTTGATAGCCATTTTGACAAGCATGTGGGCATTGTATCAAAACAAGTTAATGGCCATTTTTGTATTTGGTTTATTTAACCTAGTCTTGGTGTTTATAAATAATTGGCTCTATTATGATCCTAGTTTAATTAAGTATCTTCCCCTTGTTCAGAAAATTAGTTTTGCATCTGTTCTTACTTGGATTATTTGGATCAACATACATTGGTTCTTTGCCAATGGAATTGAAAAACCCTAAACATGTCTATTATTATTTCTCTTTGTGTATTACTCTTGTTGAGTTATGTTTTTGACCTTAGTGCTGCTAAGACTAGGATTCCTACGGTTATATTATTAATTGCCTTGGGTTGGGGTGTTAAACAGGCTTCTAACTTTTTAGGTTTTCAGGAACATAATCTAAATCCCATTTTGCCATTATTAGGTACTGTGGGATTGATTTTGATTGTACTGGAGGGTTCTTTAGAATTAGAGATTAATCGTTCCAAATTACCCTTAGTGGGAAAGTCTTCTTTGGTTGCTTTAATTCCTATGCTTCTTTTAAGTGCTGGACTTGCCTGGGCTTTTGATTTTTTTGGCCATACGGGTTTTAAAATTGGGTTAGTTAATGCTTTACCCTTTACTGTTATCAGTAGTGCCATTGCCATTCCCAGTGCTAGAAATTTATTGTCAGACCAAAAAGAGTTTGTTACTTATGAAAGTAGTTTATCAGACATATTTGGTGTAATTCTATTTAATTTTTTGGCCTTAAATGAAGAATTTACGGCAGCTTCTTATGGAGAATTCTTTTTACAATTGTTCTTGATCCTGATCATTAGTTTGGTGAGCACCCTCTTATTGTCTTATTTATTAGGCAATATCAAACACCATGTAAAATTTGTACCCATTATGCTCATGGTGGTATTGATTTATGCCATTTCTAAAACCTTTCACCTGCCTTCTTTGATTTTCATTATGATGTTTGGTTTGTTTTTGGGTAATGTAGATGAATTAAAACACTTGAAGTTTATTCAAAAATTAAAAACCGAAAACCTGCAAGAAGAAGTACACAAATTCAAAGAACTGATCATAGAAATTACTTTCATGATTCGGTCCTTATTCTTTTTGCTCTTTGGATTTTTGATTGAAACAAAGGAGTTACTCAATCTTGCAACTATCAGTTGGGCCATTAGCATTGTAGCTGCCATATTCCTAATCAGATGGCTCTTTTTAAAGCTCTTTGGCTATCGCGCCAGCCCTTTATTATTTATAGCCCCAAGGGGTCTGATTACTATCTTGCTATTCTTATCAATCCCAGCCACACAGGTAGCAAGAATTGCTAATAAATCCTTAATTATTCAAGTGATTATTCTTTGTGCCCTCATCATGATGCTGGGATTAATGCTACAGAAACTTGTTAAGGATACTGAATAAAAACTAACAGCTGTTAACTATTGGCGGCAATCCTGTATTTTTGGGTTTCAAGAATTATAGTAATGTCATATACAGCATTGAATAAAATCAGAATTGTAACAGCCGCTAGCCTTTTTGACGGGCACGATGCAGCCATTAATATCATGCGCCGAATTTTACAAAGTAAGGGTGCGGAAATTATCCATTTAGGGCATAATAGAAGTGTATTAGAAATTGTAGAATGTGCCATTGAAGAAGACGCGCAGGGAATTGCTATTACCTCATACCAAGGTGGGCATGTTGAATTTTTTCAATATATGAAAGACTTACTTGACCAGAATGGTTGTGGGCATATAAAAATTTTTGGCGGTGGGGGAGGAACCATTCTTCCAGAAGAAATTAGGTTATTGCACCAATACGGGATTACCCGCATTTATAGTCCAGATGATGGTAGGCAAATGGGGCTAGAAGGTATGATTGAAGATCTGATTAAACATTGTGATTTTGCATTACCCGCAAAAGCTCATTTGGCCAAACCCATGACCATGGTTCAGGCAAAAGATATTCGCAAAATTGCCCGCCAAATTAGCAATGCTGAAAATGCAGTTCCGTCTGGAGATGTTTTAGAACAGACAGATAAGAAAATACCGGTCTTGGGGATTACCGGAACCGGTGGAGCAGGAAAGAGTTCGGTAACGGATGAAATGGTCAGAAGGTTCCTGCACTTTTATGACAACAAAACCATTGCAGTTGTATCCGTAGACCCATCCAAGAAAAAAACAGGGGGTGCCCTATTGGGCGATAGGATTAGAATGAATGCCATTTCTCATCCCAGGGCCTATATGCGTAGCATGGCCACTCGAGATGATAATACGGCGCTAAGCGCCTATTTGCAAGAAGCTATTGACGCTTGCAAAGCCATGGACTTTGACCTAATTATTTTAGAAACTGCTGGGGTTGGACAAAGTGATGCCAGTATCTTGGATTATTGCGATGCCAGTTTGTATGTAATGACGCCTGAATATGGTGCGGCTTCTCAATTAGAGAAAATCAATATGTTAGACTATGCAGACCTAGTTTGCATTAATAAATTTGATAAAGCAGGTGCGCTAGACGCTTTGCACGATGTGCGCAAACAATTTAAACGCAACCACAATCTTTGGACGGCCAAAGACAGTGAATTACCCATTGTAGGTACCATTGCTTCTCAGTTCAATGACAGTGGTGTTAATGAATTATTTGAAAGAATGATCACTGTATTGGAATCCAAAACTGGATTGAGTTTTGGTGCTACCAGTACCATGTTGTTCAAACAAGATAGGGAACATGCTACCACTACCCAGTCCCAAATTATTCCTCCCAAACGCGTTAGGTATTTAACAGAGATTGCTGACAAGAATAGAGCATATGATGCATGGGTTAAAGCACAATCTGCGCTAGCTTCTAAGCTCTATCAAATAGATGGAACCATTCAAACTATTAAGTCTGATAAGACATTCCATCAACCAGACCAATTGGCATTTTTAGAAAATTTGAAGCATCATATTGTTGCTAAAATTGACGCATCTAACCAATCACTCATAGAAGGTTGGCCTTCAGTAGTAAAAAAATACCAGGCAGATTATTTAGAATACCAGGTAAGAGACAAAACACTCAAGCTAGCATTAACTGGACAATCATTGAGTGGTACCCGAATACCCAAAATTACCTTACCCAAATACCAAGACTGGGGTGATTTGCTCAAATGGCAATTACAAGAAAATTTGCCTGGTGAATTTCCATATACAGCTGGTGTATTTGAATTAAAAAGACAGGGTGAAGACCCAACCAGAATGTTTGCGGGTGAAGGTGGACCAGAAAGAACCAATAAACGTTTTCACTATGTTTCTCTTGGTCAACCAGCCATCAGATTGTCTACTGCATTTGACAGCGTAACCCTATATGGAGAAGATCCAGCACCACGTCCAGATATCTATGGTAAGGTTGGAAACAGTGGGGTGAGTATAGCCACAGTGGATGACGCCAAAAAGCTCTATAGTGGTTTTGATCTCTGTGATCCTAAGACTTCTGTAAGTATGACCATTAATGGTCCTGCACCCATTATTTTGGCATTTTTTATGAATGCGGCCATTGATCAACTCTGTGAAAAGTATATCACTGAGAACAAGCTATGGCCAGAAGTTGAATCTTTTTTAGAACAAAAATTCAAGAACAGTCCAAGACCCATTTATTATAATCCAGCGTCCCCTGAAAGATTGCCAGAAGGCAATAATGGATTGGGTTTGAAGCTACTTGGTGTAAGTGGTGATGAAGTGCTTCCTGTAGAAGTCTATCAACAATTAAAAGCCCAAGCGCTAACCCAAGTAAGAGGTACGGTGCAAGCCGATATTTTAAAAGAAGACCAAGCACAAAACACTTGTATTTTCTCAACAGAGTTTGCCCTTAAATTAATGGGTGATGTTCAGTCTTATTTTATTGATCAAAAGATTCGCAATTTTTATAGTGTTAGTATTAGCGGTTACCATATTGCGGAAGCTGGTGCCAACCCCATTACCCAATTGGCATTTACTTTGAGTAACGGTTTTACCTATGTTGAATATTACTTGAGCAGGGGTATGCATATTGATGACTTTGCACCCAATCTGTCTTTCTTTTTTAGCAACGGAATGGACGCAGAATACAGTGTAATTGGCCGAGTAGCTAGAAGAATCTGGGCTAAAGCCATGAAGCAATTATATAAGGGGAATGATCGCTCTCAAAAACTCAAATACCATATTCAAACATCCGGCAGGAGTTTGCACGCTCAGGAGATTGATTTCAATGATATCCGAACTACCCTGCAAGCACTCTATGCCATTTATGATAACTGCAATAGTTTACATACCAATGCCTATGATGAAGCCATTACCACGCCAACAGAAGAGAGTGTGCGTAGGGCCATGGCCATTCAATTAATCATCAACAGAGAATTGGGTACTGCCAAAAGTGAGAATCCCAATCAAGGTAGTTTCTTAATTGAAGAACTAACAGACTTGGTAGAAGAAGCCGTGCTGGTAGAATTTGATAGGATTACAGAAAGGGGTGGGGTATTGGGTGCCATGGAAAGAATGTACCAGCGTAACAAGATTCAGGAAGAAAGCCTGCATTATGAGACCCTAAAACATACTGGCGAATTACCCATTGTTGGAGTAAACACTTTCTTAAATAAGAAGGGTAGCCCCACCATTTTGCCAGGAGAGGTAATCCGTTCTACCACCGAAGAAAAAGAACAGCAAATTCAGAATCTGCAACTTTTTTGGAAACGCAATGCCTCCAAAAATCAAGCTGCACTAGAGCAGCTTAAAACGGTGGCATTACAAAATGGCAACCTGTTTGAAGCACTCATGGAAACGGTTAAATATTGTTCTCTGGGGCAGATTACCCATGCTTTGTACCAAGTAGGAGGTCAGTATAGGAGAAATATGTAGCAAAATAGCTATCTTGAAGCCCGCTAATTAAAAACTATGTTGTTGAAAAGAATCCTTCTTTGTTTGCTGTTATTGGTGGGCTTTTATTTGAGCTCAGACGCGCAGTTTAAAAAATATGATTCCACTTTAAAAGTGGCCAAAGCTGGTTATCGCGTGTATTGCAATAACAAGAATCCGGAAAAAAATACCGTAACCATTACACCTGTTGGATTTGAAAAAGATGCAAGAGAAGTGAGTTTTGAAATCAAGGGTAGAATTAAATCTGCTGAAACAGATGACTTAAATAACGATGGATTTCCTGACCTAGTCATGTATATTTTTACTGGAGTAGAAGCCAATTTTGGAAAAGTAATTGGTATCTATTCTGAGAAAAATGAAACAATTGGGCCAATAGGATTTCCTGATATTATGGATGATCCCAAACTAAGAGCAGGATACAGAGGTTTTGATGAATATTCTTTAATTGAAGGAAACCTAATGCGCAGATTTCCTATTTATCAGCAAATAGATAGCGCTAAGTATGAACCATCTGGTATGGTTCGTCAATTGCAATACCGCGTAATGCCTGGAGAAAACGGAGCACAGAAGTTTAAAGTGATTCGCAGTTTTGAATTCAAGAAGCAATAATTTGTCAAGTATGAGTCAGGAGGTATGTGTCATTGGGGCTGGTCCTTCGGGTATTACCGCAGCAAAGAACCTATTAGACGCAGGGCTTAATGTAACGGTCTATGATTTTGGAAAAGAGGTAGGCGGTAACTGGGTTTTTACAGAAGAAGAAAGTCATTCTTCGGTTTTTGAAACCACCCATATAATCTCTTCCAAAGCATTCAGCCAGTACGATGATTTTTCTATGCCGGAAGACTATCCGGATTATCCTGGACACAAACAGCTAGCTGATTATTTTCAGGCTTATGCCCGAGAATTTAATCTCTATCCCCATATTCAGTTTCAAACCCTTGTCAAGTCTTGTGAGCTTAATACTGAAGGTAAGTGGGTGGTTAGCATTGAACAGTTTGGCGCAACAAGTACCCGTGTATTTGACGCTTTGGCTGTATGCAATGGGCACCACTGGCAGCCTAGAATGCCTGAATATCCGGGTAGTTTTAGTGGGGAGTTTATTCATTCGCACGTTGTAAAACGTTTTAGCAGATTTGCAGACAAAAGGGTATTGGTCATAGGTGGCGGCAATTCGGCCTGCGATGTAGCGGTAGAAAGTAGTAGGGTGGCTAGTAGCGTAGACATGAGTTGGAGAAGGGGTTATTGGATTGTACCCAAGTTTATGATGGGCCGTCCGGCCGATGTATTCAGCTCCAAAATCAATTGGTTGCCAAGAACCATCTGGCAAAAAGTATCGGCGTTTAGCCTGCGTTTGCGCAATGGTAAAAATGAATTATATGGGTTGCCCAATCCAGAAGATCCACTAGGTTCCCATCACCCAACTGTGAATGAAGACTTGTTTTTTAGCATTCGCCACGGTAAAATCAAACCCAGAAAAGACATTGCAAAACTGGAAGGAAATACGGTTCATTTTGTAGACGGCAGCAAGGGGGAATATGATACCATTGTTGCTTGTACTGGGTATCAAATTACCCATCCCTTTTTCAATAAAGACCTGATAGATTATTCTGAAGGAGCTGTGCCTCTATGGTTGCGCATGATGCATCCCAAAATAGAGAATTTGTATTTTATTGGATTGTTTCAACCCTTGGGCTGTATCTGGCCTGGATCTGAACTGCAATCCAAAATCATGGCAAGGGAATTGAGTGGACAATGGACTCGCCCTAAAAATATAGCTTCCATGATTCAAGAAGAATTGAAGCATCCTGATTTTGAGCAAATTCAAACTCCCAGACATACCATTACCGTAGACTACCACAAATTCCGCAAAAGGTTACTTAAATACTTGCCAAATCACCCATCCAGGTTTTGATTAGTATGTGATGTTTCTGTTATCTGATGCATTTGGTAAAAGGCTTTTGTATCTTAGACTTCTTAAATAGCTTCCATGAAATTAGTTAGCAAGTTCTTCCTTGTTCTTACCCTATTGGCTGTTTGCCAAGCAAATGCACAAAGTCTGGATCAAATGCAAGCCAAGTCAGTGCGCTTACCCAATGGTTGGAGTCTTACACCCGTTGGAAGAAGCATGCCTTTGGGAGACCTGCCTTTGAATATGGTTTTAAGCAAGTCAGGAAAAATGCTAGCAGTAACCAATAATGGTCAAGGTGTTCAAAGCATACAACTAATAGATCCACAGAAAGAGCAATTATTAGACTCTGTAGTCATTGCCAAGAGTTGGTATGGATTGGCTTTTAGTGCAGATGAAAAATATTTGTATGCAGCAGGTGGACACGATAACTGGATTTTAAAATATGCCATTCAAAACAAGAAATTGGTATTGCAAGACAGTATTGTAATTGGGAAAAAATGGCCCAATAAAATTGGACCATCTGGTATAGCATTGGATGATGCTGCTAATAAATTGTATGTTGTTTCTAGAGATAGTAAATCACTTTATAGTGTTGATCTACAAACAAAGACTAACCAACAATACCAGTTAGACGGTGAAGCTTATGCCTGTGTATTGTCTCCGGACAAAAAGGAATTGTATATCAGCTGTTGGGGATGTGACAAGCTCTATGTATTTGATACTGAGAAGAACAATATTGTAAGCAATATTCCCGTAGGAGACAATCCCAATGAAATCTGTTTGAGTAAAAAAGGTAATTGGGCTTATGTTGCCAATAGCAATGACAATTCTGTTTCTGTGGTTGATCTCAAAAATAGAAAAGTTGTAGAAACACTAAACGCTGCATTGTATCCAGATGCGCCCAATGGTTCTACTACCAATGGTTTGGCGCTGAGTGCAGATGAGAAAACCATTTATATTGCCAATGCAGATAATAACTGTTTGAGTGTTTTTGACGTGAGTAAACAAGGCGCTAGTAAGAGCAAAGGATTTATTCCGGTTGGTTGGTATCCTACTAACGTAAAGGTATTAGGTAAGAAAATTTTGGTAAGCAATGGTAAGGGCTTTACTTCCATGGCAAATCCCTATGGTCCAAGTCCATATGTAGGTAAACAAGAAGTAGTGTATCAACAAGGAGACCCTAATAGACCCGTAGGTGTTCAATATATAGGTGGTTTATTCAAAGGAACACTCAGCATTATTGAAACGCCATCAGAAGCGCAGTTGGCATTGTATTCTCAACAAGTTTACAAAAACACGCCGTATAAAAAAGAACAGGAAACTGTTGCTGTTGGTGAAGAGGGAAATCCTATACCAAGAAAAGTGGGAGCAGCTAGTCCTATCAAACACGTGTTTTATATTATTAAAGAGAATAGAACCTATGACCAAGTCTTGGGCGATGTAAAAGAAGGAAATGGAGATCCATCCTTGGTTTTGTTTGGAGAAAATGTAACACCCAATCAACACGCATTGGTAAAGCAATTTGTTTTATTAGACAATTTTTATGTTGACGGAGAAGTGAGTGCCGATGGTCATAATTGGAGTACAGGTGCTTATGCTACTGATTATTTGGAAAAGAACTGGGTTACCAGCTATGGCAATAGAGGAGGTAGTTATGACGCTGAGGGTAATAGACCAGTAGCCAATAATAAGGGTGGATTTATTTGGGATCATTGTAAAAAAGCTGGTGTATCATATAGAACTTATGGAGAATTTGCAGACAATGGTAAAGCCAATATTCCAGTTCTGAAAAACCACTTTTGTCCTTATTTTACCAGCTATACCCATGAAGTGAGAGACACTACTAGGTTTAGTCAGTGGAAGCGTGAATTTGATTCATTATTAACCGCAGGAGCTGTACCAAGTTTCAATAGTTTGCGTTTTTGCAATGACCATACCGAGGGCATGAAAAAAGGAAGGCCAACCCCATTTGCCCACGTTGCTGACAATGATTTAGCCGTGGGTATGTTTGTGGAATATTTGAGTAAGAGTCCCATTTGGAAAGAAAGCGTTGTCTTTATTTTAGAAGACGATGCTCAAAATGGCGCAGACCATGTAGACGCTCATAGAAGTCCAGTCTATGTTGCCGGGGGATATGTAAAAAGAGGATTTGTAGACCATACCATGTATTCTACATCATCAGTATTAAGAACCATGGAATTGATTTTGGGTATACCACCAATGAGTCAATACGATGCAGCCGCAACGCCACTTTGGCGCTGCTTTACCAATCAAGTTAATGTAACTGGATTTACCGCACTAAAGAATAAAGTTGATTTTAATGAGAAGAACACTGCCATGAATGAATGGCAGCGGAGGAGTGAAAAATTCAATTTGGCCAAGGAAGACGCGGTGCCTGATTTAGAATTCAATTATGTATTATGGCATGGCATTAAAGGAGATAATGTACCATTCCCCGGACCAAAGCGCGCGGCTTTTTACAAAGAAGGAAAAAAGACGGATAAGGATGATGATTAACGTCCAGAAAGCAAGACAATTTTAGTAGCTATTTTTTCTTTGCCAGTATCGTCTCTGACAATGACTAAATAAACCCCACTAGCTGCTTTAGAGCCAGTATAGCGGTTACCGTCCCATATAGCCTGACCACCCAAGGCCCTTGTTTGGTAAACCAATTGACCATTGAGTTCGGTGATTTTTACCAACGCATTGTTGGATAATCCGCGGATGGCAATGGTTCCGTTGTAGCCAGCTGGAACGGGGTTTGGAAAAATCAATACATTGTCTTGGGTACTGCCCCCCTCGGTGGCCGTACTTCTGAAACTGCAAATGCCATTGGTGCTGGCAATAAATAATTCTCCAGTGATGCTATTGATAGCCAGTTTTTTAATATCGTTACCCAAGAGTGGACTATTGTCTTGGGTAAAACGGTAAATGATTTTATCCCCTTCGGGCGATAAAAGCCATAAGCCATTCTTTGTGCCCACCCATTTTCTATTGGCCCCATCTACCGCAATAGATTGCACTTCTTCATCCTGAAACAACAAACCCGCAAACCTATCTTGTTGTACCACGGGAAGTAAAGCTTCACAACCATTGCCAAAAACCTCATTGCTACACTGAATAATACCTATCCCTTTGTCAGTACCCACCCAGATAAAACCATTTTTGTCCATGGCCATGCAACGCACATTGTTGCTGGGCAGATTCCCATTGCCAGATCCTGCCAAGTAATTTTTCCATCTATCGTCATTGGTAGCATCAATACTATTACCAGGCTGATAGCAAAAAATGCCATTGCCCTTTGGACTGATGAACCAGATCTGCTGTTCTTGGTCTACTAATATTTGACTAAGGGCATTTTCTGTATGGGAAAAAGGCACCCGAATAGAAGCCCAGCTACTATCATTTTTACGTACTTGAATATTTTGTGCTGCACCATAGTTGGCCACCCAAAGATTGCCTGCTTGATCAAAAGCTAATCCAGATACTCGATAACTATTTGGATCACCCAGAGCAGCTTGTATACTGCTATTTTTTTGTTTGTAAACAGTGGTTTGATTTTCTTTGAATCGAACTAGCCCACCACCATAGGATCCCGCCCAAACAGCGCCGTCTCTAGGGTCAATCGCTAGGCTAATAAAGTCTAAGACCGAATCCAGGATGGGCTGGTTAAAATAGCCCTTAAAATTCCAAGAATCGTCAAGGTAATCATAGACTCCATTTCTATTGTATTGGTAATTCCATGCATCGTTCACAGAACCGGCTGCTGCATACAAATGCTCTGATTGAAATACCAAATCGCCTGTGGCAATACCCAGGGGGCCATTGGGTAGGTATTGTTCTGAAACATTGTTTTCAAATTTGGACAAACCCCCAAATAGATCGGCAATCCAAGTGGCGGTCCCGTCTTGAATGGCATTTTTGGGAAAGCTAATGACAGCAGGCTTGGATAAATTTTGAACAATGCTCCCCGCTTCATTCAAAACCAATACCCTTGAAGCACCACTAGTTTTTCTTTGACAGATCTGTAAGCTATTACCACTGACTGTTACATTGGTAATAGGCCAATCCTTGTCTGAATAGAATAGACTAAATAACCCATTGTTTTGTAAGAACAGGCTATCGTTTTTGACCGCCAATATTTTATTATTCAGGTTGAGCACCTGTTGAATGGGTCCATTACTTAATCCATTGGCCGTTCCCAACAAGCGCCAGTTATTGCTATTGGACAAATTGGGGTCAGAAATAACCGCTTTTTTAAGTCCTTCTTCAGTTGCTGCATAAAAATTGCTAGCATCAGCAGTAAAAGAATAGACAGAAACTTGGGAGCCATTTTTGCCCAAGAACCAACTGTCTTTTATTTCATATTTACCCAAGTCAGCTATTACTATTCCCAAACCAGTGCTCAGATATGCAAGACCGTTTCTGCAATAAATACTAGCAATGCGTTTGTTCCCGGCAATGGTAGACCGCTTGATATCCCCTATATTTTTGACAATACTTCCTTTTAGAATATCCAAATTGCTATTGGCATAAGCTATGACCAATTGCTGACTTTCTTGGTCCCAACCAATGGTACTAATGTCTAGGTCATTCAGGCCATTCATCTTGCTATACCTGTTCAAGCTCCCTTCTTGGCTAACGCTAAAAACAGCATTATTACTGGCACAGTAAAGCTGATTTCCTTTTACAACTTGCAGGGCTTGTCTATAACTTAAGTGCTCACGCCATTGCCCAATAGGGGGAATACTATTTCCTTGGGCATGAATAGCAGCAATGCCAATAAATCCTGTAAAAATTAGCAGGGATAGGCTTTTGATAGCAGGAATAGCCATCTGATTGAAACATAATTTGCTATGGAATAAACCGCGCATAGAATAAAGTTAAGCAATGCAGCAAAGCGCAGGTTTTTTGTAGCAAAAATCCTACAAAAGATTCCTGTCTCTTGTTACAATAGCTGCAAATGACTTGACGCAACTTTACAGTAATGCTTTAAGTGAAGAATCAAAGCAATTAGATTTCCATAACCCCTAACAGTATGTCAGCAAGTACTATCAGTTTTACTCAAGCGTATCAAGCACCAGGAGTCAATTCTTTTCAACATCAACAACGTTTATTAGAAAAAAAATTACGTGCCAAGCGCAAACAAATTTGCTGGGTAGAAGACTTTTATAACAAATCGGTTTTGGGAAGCTAACCAACTAACTGATAAAGTCAGAAGCCAGTAAATTGATGGTGTAGCAATTAGGGGTGCTCCCCATCAAAAATGAAATCCCTTCCTTTCCAGGAGGGGATTTCTTAACTAGATTCATTGCCCAATACTACAAGTAAAAGGTTTAAAATATTTTTTGTTAACCCAACCAATGATGACTGAAAAGTTAGCACATACGATGTCTACATCGTTCAACCGAATTGTTTTGGTGGATGATGATGCATTAACCAATATGCTGAATCGTAAAGTAATTCAGTCAGTTAATCCAAATATGCCTGTAGATGTTTTTTTAGACATTGATGAGGCACTGGAATTTTTAAAATTGTCGGATAAAGAAGGAAAATGCTTGATTCTCTTAGACATTAATTTTCCTGGAAAAAATGGGTGGGATTTTTTAGACGCGTATCAATTATTTGATAACCCCAGTAAAATAATCATGTTGTCTTCTAGTATTGATACCGGAGACCAGCGAAAAGCAAAGTCACATCCTCTGGTATTGGATTATGTTACAAAGCCACTCTCTTTTGAGTTTATTGAGTCTATTTTTCTTAATAAAGGGATTTTCTAGAAGGGTTATTACATATCTATCAAACCATTCCTAATTGCAAAAATGGCCAAGCCTGTTCTGGTTTTGATTTGCAATTTCTTAAATAAATTGTCTCTATAGGTATCAATAGTTCTTGGGCTAAGACTCATATCTTCAGCAATCTCTTTATAAGTTTTTTCGGTACAAATCAATTTTAAAAAGCAGAGCTCGTTGTCACTCAAATTCTGCAATGGCAAAACCTGCATTTCTGTTGTTTCATCCTGATTTATGTAATGCATTAGTTTGTTACTAACAAGGTCATTAATAAAGTACCCAGTATCACGGATATTATTCAATGCAGTTCTAAAAATCTTTGGATTGCTATCTTTTAGTATATAGCCTCTTGCTCCATTTTTCAGCATCCTGATAATGGCACCATCATTTTCCAGCATACTCAATACCAACACTTTTGTGTTTGGTAAATTATTCTTTATCCAGCCTGCTGTTTCGTAACCATCCATCACTGGCATAGTTATGTCTAGTAAGACTATATCTGGTGATTGTTTCCCCTTCATATTGTTAATGAAGACTTTTCCATTGTCCGCTTCCATAATCACTTTAAAACCTTCAAAAGTGTTTACAATAGCGGCCAAACCGGAACGTAACAATTCATGATCGTCAACTAGTGCTACAGTGGTCATTTTAGTAAGGGTTGATTGTTAATTTCAAATACTATTGTAGTTCCTTCCTGTTCACTACTTTTAATGCTCACAGCCGAGTTAATCATTTTGGCCCTTGTAAATATATTCTGTAACCCAATACCAGTATTATTTTCTTGAAGTTTACTGGTATCAAAGCCCCTGCCATTATCAGAAATTTTTAATAAATGGCAGTTTTGATCCTTGGGTTCAATTTCAATAATTATTTTACTTGCATGTGCGTGTTTAATAATATTATTCAACACTTCTTGAACCATTCTATACAAAATCAGGCTATTGTCATTATTGACAAAGGAAAGTGAACTAATTGATGCATTGAATTCAGTGCTGTATTTGCCTGTTTTTTCAAGTTGTTGCAACAAAGATTTTAAACCCTCAACAATCCCAATTTCTTGTAATCTATTGCTGTTAAGGTTATGACTAAGCGTTCTTAAGTCACGTATAACTTTACCCAATAATTCATCTGTTTTTTCAAAATGGACATCTGGTAAATTTTCTGAAAGCACATTCAAGTTTATTCTTACTAGGCTAAGAATCTGACCAATATTATCGTGAATTTCTTGACTAATATAATTGAAAGTATGTTCTTGAATTTCCAATTGCGTTTTTAGGAGCGTCTGTTCAAAACGGTTCCGCATCTCTTCTTTTTCCATTTTATACTTCCTTTGTCTGCGCAAGAAGAAGAAAATCAGGATTAATAAGAAAATACCAATCAGTACAAAGAATACTGAGGCAACTACAATAGTGATTAATATGCCTTCCTGTTGTTTTTGCATATGAGGAAGGAAGTGATAAAAGATGAATATAAAATTACGTTCAAACTTCTATTGATAAAACTATAAATTCTCCTTCCTTCTTTATCCATATCACTACTTCTCAAGTATTCATAAAGTGCATTGATAATTACTGAACCAAGATAGAATAAAAGAAGCCCAACGCAAATCCAAAAAAATGGTTGTTTCAACAAATTTTGTGTAATCTGTTCAGGTAATACCCATTCATAGAAATAACAACAACAAAAGAATACAATGAAAAAGGATCCCAAAAGTAATGTGTATGTATGAAAATGATCCGGGCCTTGTAAGTATTGGTAGTTGAATACCGAGAACAAAACTAATATGGGCATGAATGCAAATGAAAATTTTCTAAGTATTGGAAGTTTGAAATTTTCAGAAAACATGTATGCGTAAAAGAGAAACTCAAATGCGGTAAAAATATTGTACAGCCAATAGTTTTGCTGTTTGTCCTTAATGGATATAGAGAGGAATCCAATGAATTCAACAATTACAGTAATCAACAAAAATGGTATAAAATATACCATTTTTGTTGATTTTAGGGCTTTAAAACAATATATCGCTACTACGAGACAAAGAGTCTCGAAAAAAAACGCAATGGACATTCAAAGGGGTTTACGGATAAACGTTTCCGTGGTTCAGATAGTCAGAGAAATCAAGTTCAGCCAAATCATTGGTTTTAACAATACCGCCCAAAGATTTCTTTTTGTTGTTACCACTAAAAAATACAGTTGTTCTTCCAATTAAATTCTTGCTAGGTGCAGTTTTTTCTGTGTAAACTCCCAAGTTTACGTAAACAACATCTGATTTGTATTTTGCTTGAATATTGTTCAAGAACAATTGAAGGTCTTTGATTTTGAAAGCCACATACTCAGTTCCTCCAGTTCCAGATTTTTTGAAAGATTCAGCCAAATCTTCAGCGTCATCACGATCAATGCTACCACCAGGTGTACCAGTTCCAGCAGCATTTTGAATAATATTCTCATCTGTTGATTGAACTGTTGCGTCCTGTTGTTTCTGGCAAGCCATTAAGAACACTACAAAAGACAGGGTTACTGCGAATTTGCCAATTAAGGATAGTTTTTTCATAAACTTCTATTTTAAATGATTGCTCTAAGATAACGCCCTATTTGAAAGTTTAGTGTCGTAATTAAACTACAAATTATTAAAAAATATATATATGATTGATTTTCAATGCTTTAAAAATTCGTATAATTTCAAAATTCGGTGTTTTAACGGTACTAAAAACAGTTGAAACACCTATCGTTAAAGGACCTTTAGACCTTTAAAAAATCATGTAAAAATTTCAACCGTGAAAAACACCTAAGAAAATAGGGTGTTTTAACTGGAAAAACTACCAAAGCATGCTGTAATTTTAGGTTCATTCAAAGCACGTACGCAAAAAAACCAATTAATGAACGCAATCAATTTAGAGAAGAACAGCTTACAAGAAAAAGCCTTGTTATTGGAATCGGTTTTTAAGCATCTAATGGACTTGGTTTTTGTATATGATCTAGCATCTAGAACCATACAAATGCGAAATCCAGCTATGAATAAGCTGGTTGGTTTATCAGAAAATTCTACAGAAGATATTGGAATTGAACAACTTAGACAAATGATTCATCTAGATGACCATTCTTTGATAGATGACTTGGAAATCAAAGTGAACCAACTACAGGAACACGAAGTAGCTAGTATTGAACTCAGGGTTAAAACAGGAGCTGAGGCATATACCTATTATTTGGTTAGGATTTCCATATTCAAACAAGTTGAAAATGGGTCTAAGCAGTTTCTGGCAATAGCACAAGACATGTCTGAAAAGCGCAAATATGAATTGCACAAACAGCGAAACATTAATACACTCAGAGAATTATCTTTTATTACATCTCATGAATTGCGTCATGAATATGCCAAGATTCAATCTATTATTCAACTAGTAGACAACAAATTTATTGATGATCATGAAAGACAGGTATTATTAGCAGAAGCTAAACAGTCTATTCAGATTATTAATAGCAGTATTTTTAAGATCAATCATAAGCTTTCATTTAATCAAAACGATAGCTTTTTTGAAAGCACAGGTGTTCTGGCTAAATTCAAAAAAGTACTATTAGTAGACGATGATGCATTAACCAATATGTTGAATAAGAAAATCATTCAAATGGTCATCAAAGACATGCCCATAGAGATTTTCACCAATCCAGACGATGCTATCAATTATCTACGTACCAGTGATCATGAAGGCGATTATTTGATTTTCTTGGATATCAATTTCCCTGAGAAAAACGGCTGGGACTTTTTGAATTTGTACACCAAGTTTGATACAAAATCAAAAGTCATTATGCTTTCATCAAGTATTGATAATGATGACAGAAATAGGGCAAGGAGTTATGATATGGTTATTGATTATATAACCAAGCCGCTCTCTGTAGATTTTGTTGAAGGGATCTTAAAAGGATAGCCACTATTTTTTCTGGCTCAACCATTTTCTAATGCTATGATTGTTTACGTAAGCAATTACCAATAGTATACCCAATGCTGCTACTATTGTGTAGCCTGAGATAAAGGGAGAAAGGATTATTTGTTTTGCTTTTAAGAATTGGCAAAGCCAGTATTGGGTTGCGCTGATTAAGATTAATCCAATGACCACTATCCAAATATTGGGTGGATAAAAACGCAACATCAAGAAGCGTTTCAATTGTTTGGGAGAACTTCCCATCAATACCAATAAAGCAATTTCATCTTTGCAAGAAGCAATGGTTAGTTGAATAAACAGTGTAAAAATTAGTAAGGCGAATGCCAATAAAAGAACACCCGTGATGCCAGAAATATTGACTACAAAATCTACCACTTGACGGTATCTACTAAACCTGGTTTTGTCTGCATCTGTTGTTAATCCCTTTTCTTTTAAATAACTTACTAGCAAAGGGTTGCCAGGATCCTTTGTTCTAATAACAACTCTAGAAGAGGCATTGGTTCCTGGACTATTAGCAAAACGTTTGTTGGCCCATTCCATAAATGAAGCGGGTACTAACATTGATGAAATTCTATTGCTTAAACCCACCACTCTTCCATTCATACTCAATGGTCCATTGGGAGTTTGAATGGTCACTTTAAATACCAACATTTTAACAACGGCTGCTGTTAATTGGGGTAAGTTCTGAGAAATAGAAAACTGAAAATTATAGATGTCTAAAAACTGGTTGGGAACAATAATGGGCAAGTAGTTGGATTGCTCATTCCAAGACCAATCTTTTGGCGTAATGTCTAAAAATTCTGAAGGAACACTTTCAAATGCTATATCTGTGTAGAAAGGAAATCTTTCACTATTACTTTGTATGGCTGCTTTAAATCTACTCGGAATCAAATTCCCAACAGATTCTACAAAGGGTTGTGCTTGTATATCTTTGATTTGATCTTCAGACAAACTACTAGAACCAATATTTTGGTCTGTCATGATTTTATTTACCACTAAAAAATTAGCAATACTGTCTTGGTTGTCTTTGGCGTGTAAAAGTTGGTAATAGTTTACTTGTAACTGAACAGCTGAAAGAATTAAAAAGATTGCAATAGACATTCCTACTAATGCCATCAAGAACCGGGTTTTGCCGGCACTGTTCTTAATGAGTTTATTTAGTAGTTTGTTCAGCATGCTATTAATTATAAATAAAGAACTCTTTTGTAATTGAAATGATTGTCTGCTTCAAGATCTGTGATAATAAGACCTGCGCCTCTTGACTTACATTCACTGGCAATTAGGGCAGCAGCTTTTTGAATATTTACATCGTCTAAATGACTAAATGGTTCATCCATAATCAGCCATTCAAAGGGTTGCATCAAAGCACGAATAATAGCTATTCTTTGCTGTTCACCATAACTACAAATAGCAGCCGGTTGATGCAATATGCCATCAATCCCCAAAAGGCTAGCCATTTCTTGAATAGATGCTGCCGTTCTAAAACCAGGCGATAACAGTCTTTTTAATTCAATATTCTCTAGTGCGGTTAGGTTGCCAAACAATTTCAAATCTTGAAAAATAATAGACAATTGTTCTTGGCGCAATTTGGCCAATGCGTCTTCATCAAAGTCTTTTAAGTTTTTATGGTTGTAAAGGACCGAACCTTCATAATCATGACGAATGCCGTACAAAATATGTTGGAAACTAGTCTTGCCAGTTCCGCTTGGTGCTTGAATTTTAATCCATTCCGCTTGTTGAAATAAACAATTATTCTTCCAAATGCCAGACTGCTCATGCAGTTTCCGGTCTTTGAGCGGAATAGGAATTAAATTTTGCAAACTAATTTCCATGAACTGGTCCGGCATTAATTGGTACGAATAATGGCAGGTACTCCTGAAGGAAACATACTTTGTTCACTTTCTTTTTTGGCTGCCATACGCATGTCAACAGCAATGTCAGTGAATAACCCAGTTAAGGTTGCCAAACTATTTTGCTTTTCATTGTTAAGTCTAATTTCCATTTTGCCCTTAACAGCGCCATCTTCAAAATTATCAGTAGTGGCAATTACATCTTTTAAAATGTTCTTGGCACTGCTCATGCTATTTTGATAATTACTTCCTGTACTATTCATAAATCCTTTAATAGTATTGGCAATATCAAAATAAGCAACAGTTGACTTGCCTTTGAATAAGTTTAAAGCATCATTGCCAACAACGGCTTTTGATTTATTTGAAACATATTGAGCGTAAGTAAGACTATCGCTGGCCATAATTAGGTTCTTATCATCGGCCTGCATATAAAGTCCCAATGAAGGGATTTTTGAAGAGATTTTATAAGTGCTTCCTAGTTTACTAAAATAGCCTAGTTCAACAGCTTTGTTCATGATTTTGGCAAAACTGGCAGTGTCACCCACTGGTGCAATAAATATCATTTTACCAATTGGTATTCTGGAAACACTAATGGTTGAATCATTTTTCACACCTATTTCTTTTCCAGGCATACCCAAGTCAGATACTACAACTGCAATATCACCCTTGAGTGTTTTGTATAAATCCTGAGCACTAAAACCTGTCTTATCCATGAAACTGTTCACCAAACCCTCTACTTCTAATTCTTTGAGAATTCCACCAAAGATGGCTGGATTAAAAGATGCCATCATGATCATATTAATATTTTCAGAAGGGTAGTGTTCTAATAAAGAAAGGTTAACAGTTGGTCCAGCATATCTTTTGAGTAGGTTGCTGACAAAAGGATTGGTGAAAGTGGTGGTGGTAGCTACAATTTTACCTTCTTCAAAACTCAAAGTAGCAGCCATATAATTATCCTTAACCAGTTCTTCTAGTTTGGGCAATTGTAATGGCATAGCACTCAAAGCATTCAAATAGCTATTGGTACTTGCAAATGCATATCCATCGGCATTGGTCTTAAACATTTTGCCAAATGCATCCACACTTGCCATTGAAGCGTCTTTTTTCTGGGTAAAATACTTGTTTACTTCAGCGCGCATGGCTGAATCTGAATTGCCTTTTTCAGGTACCACAAATTTCATGGCAACCGTGTCATAATAAGGTTTTACTTCATTTTGATAAAAGGTTCCAATCACATTCTTATCATCCCAAGCAATCATTGTTACAGGGCTGGTTACTAAGTAGGTGTAGTCTTTTTCTTTTTCTATTTTCTTAGCACCTAAACTTGGTTGTCTTTTTAGAAAAGCTTCAAATTCACTGCCACTTTTTAAACCCATGATCAGGTTAACCGCAGTAGATTTTCCATTATTGGCATTGCCATTTTGTAAGGCAAACAAAAACACTTTATTGCTCCAGTCCATGCCGGCACTGTCTTTAATGGATTGAAACATGGATCTCTCTGTAGTATCCATGGCATTTCTTTTAAAGAGGTGGTTGATCAAAGTATCCATACTGATCCCAGACTTCTCCAATTTATCTTCCATGTTCTTGGGGTCTACAATTAAGACAGCGCTAGCGTCTTTAGGTATAAACCTTGCTTCTTTAGGTGCATTGCTGCCACAAGAACTAATCAGGAAAGCCAGTGCAACCAGTGCAGGCATCAGTCGGAATTTGCTAAACATAGTGCTACAATTAAATATGTAACGCTAAGTTAGCCCTAAGTATTTAGTAGCCCTATGGAAAATTACCTACTTCAAAATAGACTGATAAACGGCTTCCTGTATGTTTGGTCGCACGTTTAAGGAGCTCAGTTTGTTGTTATTGCGAGTAGGTGTAACCCTGTTTGATAAGAAAATATAGACCAGGTTTTCTTTGGGGTCTACCCAAACACAGGTTCCTGTAAAACCTGTATGTCCATAAGTTTCTGAAGAAACACTGGCACTTGGATAGGGCTCTTTTCTGCTGGCATTGTCTTTTTCCGGCTTGTCAAAACCCAATCCCCTTCGGCTAATACTACTATTGTAAGCAGTAAACAATTGTACAGTAGATGCTTTTAACAAACGTTTTCCATTCAATTCTCCTCCATTCAATAACATTTGATAAAGCTTAGACAAATCATAGGCATTGCTAAACAGACCAGCGTGACCAGCTACCCCACCAAACATGGCAGCGCCTTCATCATGAACATCTCCTCTGATCAATTGCTGACGAAAATGCTTTTCCAATTCAGTTGGCACAATATTACCTAATGGAATATGTTTTCTAGGAAGAAATCCTGTTGTAGCCATGTCTAATGGTTCATAAAAATTGACCCTTGCATAATCATTCAAAGGCATACCACTAATAGCTTCTACCACTTTACCCAAGAAGATAAAATCATTGTCACTATAAACATAGTGCCCAGCTTCAGTGAGTTTGCTTTTTAGAATGCGTTGGTACAAACTGTCTTGCCAATCATTGCGAACGTATAAATTTTCAGCGGCCCTAAATTGGTGTTGGGCATCCTGTTCTGTAGAAAAATATTGTGGCTTTGGAATACCTGTAACGGTATCAATGACTTCTCTATAAAAAGGAATAAAGGGATTTAGTCCAGCCTGGTGTAAGAGTACATTTCTGAGACTCAAACCAGCTTTATCAGAACCTTTCACCCATGGTAGGTAGTCACCCAAGGTTTTATCTAAATCCAATTTGCCTTCCTCATATAGTTTCATCACAGAAACCGTTGTTGCGGACACTTTGGTTACAGATGCTAGGTCGTAAACCATTGATTCATTGATGGGTTCTTTCTTGTCAAAATTGGTGTAGCCAAAAGCTTTGTTATAGGCAATCTTTCCATTACGTGCTACCAATACCACACAACCTGGCATGGCTCCAGCAGCAATGGCATCATTGGCAATTCTGTCAATACGGGCAAGGCTTTCAGCGTCAAGACCTACTTGTTCTGGCTTCGCCGATGGCAAATAACCAGCATATGCAATACCGTCTCCCAATTTGAATTGATCACATACGGTAACGGGTAATTGGCCCCTAGCATGAATTTGACCTTTTAGTAAACTTGCTGCAGTGATTTGGGTAATGGCATCGTCTTCATAACAAGCCACTATATTGCTGGCATTACATAGGTATTTCATGCCATAAGGATTGCCAAATACAAAATTGATCACTGGAAAGTTCTGAGCCAATTGTAATAGGCTAATGGTTTGTTCTGATAAGCCATAATTATTGGCAGGTCTGCGGCTAAAATTGTGCATACCCAAGACAATGCCATCGTATTTTTTCAAGACATTCAGTAAACTGTCTTTCTTTTTAGCACCATCTTTTGGTCCAAAGAAAAACAAGTCTGCTTGATAGTCTTTTTGTACTTGCTCAGCAAATGCATTGCTTTTGTCTATGCCTACTCCCAAATAAGCCACACGCTTGGCTTTCATGGGTAATAAATTATTGTCGGAAAATTTGAGCAGGGTTAGTGCTTCAGCAGCCAAGCGGGTTTTAATTTCATCGGTTTTAAGATTGAGGTCGGCCACCAAATGATTGGTATCAATCAC
Organism: Chitinophaga pinensis; assembly: GCA_943372225.1. GTDB lineage: Bacteria > Bacteroidota > Bacteroidia > Chitinophagales > Chitinophagaceae > Sediminibacterium > Sediminibacterium pinensis_L. The sequence goes on from CALRXV020000007.1 coordinate 208,229, forward strand.
TGATTTTTGGTTCAAACCCAAATGGTATTTTACCATCAATACTTTTTTTACTTTTTGGTCAATAATGTCCCAGCTCAATTTGCCGGAATCAATAGCCTGTTTAATAGCGGCAATGCTGCCAGGAATATCGCCGGGAAGGCATAGCAAATCATTGCCTGCTATTAGGGATTGAGCAGAAGCAGCTCCTTTAGGAAAAAATTTGGTCACGCCTTGCATTTCTAAAGCATCAGTAAAGGAAATGCCCTTATAACCCAATTCTTCTCTAAGTAAACCATTAATGGTTTTGGGAGAAAGACTGGTAGGTAGGTTAGCAGTAGTATCAATTGCTGGAATAGATAAATGCGCCACCATTACAGAACCAACATTTGCTTTGATCATTTCTCTAAATGGGTAGAGTTCTAATTCGTCTAATTGCTGTCTGGTTTTATAAATAACGGGTAGGTCTTTGTGAGAATCAACTGCCACGTCTCCATGTCCGGGAAAATGCTTGGCCGATGCTAGAACCCTTGAAGCTTCCATCCCCTTCATGTATTGAATACCATAAAGAGCCACTTTGTATTTGTCCTCTCCAAAACTTCGGTCATTGATTACAGGATTCATTGGGTTATTATTGATGTCTACATCTGGTGCAAAATTTACTTGAATACCCAGACGCTTGCATTGTTCCCCTACGGCCTTACCAAATTCAAAAATCAATTTTGAATCACTAACAGCACCCATCATCAATTGTCTTGGATAATTGATCACTGAATCTAAACGCATACCTAGACCCCACTCTCCATCAATAGAGATCATCAGAGGGGTTTTTGCAATAGATTGATAAAAATTGGTCAGATTGGCTTGTCTAACAGGTCCTCCTTGGAAAAAGCAAAGACCTCCAACATTGTATTTTTTAATTAGATCAGTTACTTCTTGTACATGCTCTGGCCCAAGATTGCTATGCGCTCTAATAATCATCAACTGTGCAATCCGTTGGTCTTTGGAGAGTTTTCTAAATTGCTGTTTGACCCATTTTTTTGCCTGAGGTGTTTCTTCGTAAAAGGATTGAGCCAAAAGGGAATTGGCTGAAAAAAGCACCAAGCATAGGATAATAACAATATTAAATTTCTTCATGTAGCAAAGTTGAAACTACAAGATAAACATTCTGAAAATAAAAAGCCGCCCAACTGGTGTGGGCGGCTTTTAAGTAGTTGTATTAGAATTAAGCTTCTGCTTCTTCAGCAGCATCATCTTCTTCCACTTCTGTCAATACAGGGTCAATATTGTTAGCGGTTAAAATGCCAAACCATTTTACCATTTTCTTCAAGTCACTGGCATATACGCGGTCAAAGTCAATATCGGCATATACTTTCAGAAAATAGGCTTTTACAGCTGCAGGATCTTTTTCAGAAGGTAGCGCTTCCGTACTATTCTTCATGGCTTGGAACACTTCTACCAGGTTCACATTTTCGCGAATGGTATATACTTCAATACTCTCAAGGTGAGAGAAATTATGCACGCGGCTGCTTACAAATTTTGTTGTCTTGTCGTCTAGGGATTTTACAATGGCTCCATCGGTTTTGCTACCTACTAGTTCAAACAAACCGGATAAGCCGGTAATAGAAATCAGTTTACTATACTCCATTATTGATTGTTTAAGAGCTGCAAAGTAAAGATAAAATCAAGGAACTCGCTCTATCGGTTTCAACGAATAAGACTTTTAACAGTTGTTCTGACCAGATTTTTATAGAATTTTCTTTCGGATTTGCAAGAATTAACCCTATTTTGAATGGCCCCGAACACTTAAAACTTACTAAATGAAAAAAATCCTGCTCCCCATTCTAGCTTTGACGCTTTTTTCTTTGAATCAATCCTTGCATGCACAAGCATTCAGTGCAGATACCGTTAAAGCACAAATGATTCGTGACTGGCAAAGGGCCAAAGCCTATACGGCAGATTACTTAAAAACCATGCCAGCAGACAATTATGCCAAACACCCCATAGATTCTATTAGAAGTTTTTCGGAACAAATGTTACACTTAGCATCCGGCAATATTGGATTAATTGCTACAGCCACAGGTGCCACAAGAATCTACCCAGGTTTTAATATGGAAAAATCGCCAACGGCACAGAACAGAGATTCCGTTACTTATTATGTGAATACCAGTTATGATTATGCCATTGCGTCTATTACTGCTATGGATCCTGCAAAAATGGGTGAGATTGTTAAACGTGGTGCTATTGGTACTAGCAGATTTGCATGGTTGCAAAAAGCTTTTGAACACCAGACCCATCACCGTGGTCAGTGTACTATCTATATCCGCATCATGGGAATTAAACCACCCAATGAACAATTATATTAAGCATTACAAATAACTGTCCGGTCATTGATTTGGCTGGACAGTTCTCAAAACCGCATCTAGTCTGGCTTTTAGGTCTTCATAGGGGGTATATCCTCTTGCTAGTAAATGGAACTTATTGTCAGCCATATGTAGCAAAACGCAAGGAAATCCTGTTACCTGCAACTGTTTGCATAGCTGAAACTCATATCGAGCTTGCTCTAAATAGGTTTCACTACTTAGTTTTTCATAAAAATCTTCGGGGTCAATCCCCCATTTTTCTAACAAGTGCCTATAAGCTTCTTTATCAGTGAGGTCCCTTCCTTCAAAGTGTAGGGCATATTGTAATTGTGCCGCAAATTCTACTTGATTTTCAGGGAATTGTTCTTTGAAAATGCAGAGGGCTATAGCAGGCATTTCAGAATTGGGAAACCAATCACTTTTGTCTGGGTTATTAATATGCCAGAGATAATCTTCTCCAAATTTGATTCCAGTAGTGGCTTCCACTGTCTGATAAGCTTGTTGAATATAACTGGCTGTAACACTAATTGGTACAGGCGTTTCAGGAAGAATCATACCCCCAGAAAGCACTTCCATGGGAAGAATGGTGGCATAATCAAGGGCAATTCTTTTGATTACGGGGCTAAAACCATAGCACCAGCCACAATATGCATCATAACAATAGTAAAGCGTAGGATTCATGGTTCAAAGATATATTTTTCTAACTTCGCGTTTCTAGAACGGGGTTGCCGTTCCTAAAAAATTGACACTATGCCAGGTTTTGAATTGTTTGGTGCTGAAGAAAGAAAAGAAGTAAATGATGTTCTGGAGACAGGCATTTTAATGCGTTACGGATTTGATGGACCTAGAAAGGGCATCTGGAAGGCATTGGAATTAGAAAAAGCCATAACTGAAGTATTTGGATGTGACTATGCCCATTTAACCAGCAGTGGTACGGCCGCCCTCACCACTGCTTTGAGTGCGCTTGGTGTAGGATATGGAGACGAAGTAATCATGCCATCTTTTACATTTGTGGCCAGTTTTGAAGCCGTGTTAAGTGTAGGTGCTGTGCCTGTTTTGGTAGATATAGATGAAACCCTCACATTGAGCCCTGCGGCTGTTGAAGCGGCCATTAATCCCAAGACCAAATGTGTAATGCCCGTGCATATGTGCGGTAGTATGGCAGATTTGGATGCATTAAAAGCTATCTGTGAAAAACACAGTTTAATATTATTAGAAGACGCTTGTCAAAGTATAGGGGGCACGTATAAAGGAAAATCCTTGGGTACCATTGGCGATGCGGGTACATTCTCATTTGATTTTGTAAAAACCATCACTTGTGCAGAAGGCGGTGTGGTGATGACCAATAAAAAAGACATTTTTATCAAGAGCGATGGTTATACAGATCATGGACATGATCACTTAGGAGTAGACCGTGGGGCAGACTTGCATCCATTTATTGGATACAATTTCAGAATCTCTGAATTGCACGCAGCAGTAGGATTGGCGCAGATTAGAAAGCTTGATGGTTTCTTGGCAATACAGAGGAAAAATAACAAAGCACTTAGAGCTTATTTAGAAGCCATTCCTGAAATCAGTTTTAGAAAAGTACCCGATGAAGCAGGGGATAGTTGTAGTTTTCTGAGCTGGTTTTTACCATCAGAAGCCATTACCAAAGCAGTTGTTGCTGAATTCAAGGAACAAGGGATTATGGCTGGTAATTTCTATTGGTTTGTGAACAATTGGCACTATATCAGTAAGTGGGATCACTTAAAAGAAGCTACTACCTTAAATGGGATTAGTGCTCCTCAAAAACAAGCCCTGCTTGGATTACAGCAACAACAGTTTCCTGCAAGTGACGCAGTGATGAGTCGTTGTATTTCTACAGCTATTAGTTTGGTTTGGACAGAAGCACAAATCCAAGAGAAGGGTGAGAAAATGGCTGCAGCTATTAAAAAAGTGCTGGCTCAACAATAATTTTTATTGTTTTTTCTTGCCTTCAAGGGCGTCTACATAATCCATGCTACCCAATCGGAAGCGCAAAGGAATTTTTGTGCGCTTTTCCAATTGCAATTCAGTTCTGCAAAAAAAAGCCAGATTATTGGTATACAGATTCTGGGGGATGCTGCGAATGGAGAAATATTTCAAACTATCTGCAAATGGTGCTTTTGCCGCAGGAAATAGTTGCTGCGCATGGCTTGCAGCAGCTGTAATTAGCAATAAATTCACAAACAAACAAATTCGTTTCAAGTGCTTCTTAGTTTTATTTGTATGTAAATTTACAACCGAATAAGTTAAAAATTGCCTATTTATAATAGGTCATCTTAGCGTAGAACAAACAAGGAAAAATGTCTTTAAGCCAGTCTCTTCAACAGAAACTATTACAAAAACTGTCTCCTCAGCAGATACAGTTGATGAAACTGTTGCAGGTGCCTACTGCTAATTTAGAAGAAAGAATCAAGGAAGAATTGGAGGAGAATCCTGCACTTGAAATGGACGAAGAGGGGCATGAAGATGAATATGGAGAAGATTTACAAGATGAGTTTGATAGTCCAACGGATGAGTCCATGGATGGGAGTGAGGAAGATTATGAGAATGCAGACATGACCGAATACATTGTAGATGATGATGGTGAGATTGCGGACTACAAAACCCGAGACGATAATTATCCAGAATTAGATGACCAAAAAGTAATTCCTATTAGGGTAGAGACCAGTTTTCATGAAATGGTTATAGACCAATTGGGTATGCTGGAATTAGACGAACGCAGTTTTAAAATTGCCGAACAAATAGTGGGTAGTCTAGATGATGACGGATACTTAAGAAGAGAACTAAGTTCTATTGCAGATGATCTTGCTTTTAGACAAAGCATGGTAGTGGAAGAAAAGGAAATAGAAATTCTGATTAAAGAAATTCAACAGTTTGATCCACCTGGTGTTTGTGCCAGAAACTTACAAGAATGTTTGTTATTGCAGTTAGAGCGCAAATTAGGAGAGGGTAAATCTGTGGCATTGGCAGTTCAAGTATTGAGTAAATACTTTGAAGAATTTACCAAGAAACACTATGAAAAAATTCAACGCAGCTTGAATCTGACAGATGATCAAATTAAAGAAGTCATCAATCAGATTATCAAACTAAATCCAAGACCTGGTGGAAATATTGGGGAAGTAAATAAGGCTGAAACCTATATTATTCCAGACTTTTTTGTACTCAACAATAATGGAAGACTTGAGCTGACCCTCAATGCTAGAAATGCTCCGGATCTTAGGGTGAGTGAAGGTTATAGAGACATGCTCAAAGACTATGAAAAAGGAGCTAAAACTGATAAGCGTCAAAAAGAAGCAGTGCTTTTTATCAAGCAGAAAATTGATTCCGCCAAATGGTTTATAGATATGATTAAACAGCGTCAAGAAACGCTGATTAATACCATGAGCGCTATTATTAGTCACCAGCAAGAGTTTTTCTTAACAGGGGATGAAACCACTATGCGCCCCATGATTTTAAAAGATATTGCAGAGATTACAGGCTTGGATATTAGTACGGTGAGCCGAGTAGCCAATAGCAAATTTGTGCAAACGGAATTTGGTACCTATCGTCTTAAATTTTTCTTCTCAGAATCACTCAGTACCGATAGTGGAGAAGAAGTAAGCACCAGAGAAGTGAAGAAGATTTTGAGCAATATGATTGAATCGGAAGACAAGCACAAACCTTTGAGCGATGAACTGCTCACTGATATGCTTCAGGAAAAAGGGTATAATATTGCTAGAAGAACAGTAGCCAAGTATCGCGAACAGCTAAATGTGCCGGTTGCTAGGTTGCGAAAGGAATTGTAAAACAAAAACATGGATCAAGTAGTAACTACCAATACGGGAATGGGCCAAAAATGGTTAAAGAGGATTGCCTCCTTAATCTCTTATGTCTTTCATCCCATTTTTATTCCCACCTATGTGTTCCTGTTTTTGATGTGGCAGTTCCCCTATGAATTTGCAGGTATTACTGAATGGCAATTGAAAATGCGTTTTTTTGGGGTATTTTGGTTAACTGCTTTTTTTCCTGCATTTGCCGTATTTCTATTATGGAGATTGGGTTTTAGCAATAGTATTTTTCTGCGCACCCAAAAAGAGCGGATTGTACCTTATGTGATCAGTATGTTTTTTTACTGGTGGATGTATTATTTAAGCCGCAATTTTCAAGACCAACCCATTGTGCTGAAGTTCTTTTTCATGGGAATTTTTCTGTCAACCGTTTTTGGATTGATTCTGAATAATTACTTCAAAATTAGTTTGCATGGAATGGCCGTTGGAGGTGGTGCAGCAGCCATTGTTTTATTCTCTATGCATTATGGCAGTCCCATGGGGGGCTTAATCAGTTTGGCCATTTTCTTAGCAGGTCTTGTTTGTACTGCCAGATTTTTGGTGAGTGACCATACCAATAAAGAAATTTATACCGGTTTATTGGTTGGAGTGGGTTGCCAGATATTTGCTTACTGGTTTGTATTCTAGGTTTAATTCTCTATTTGATCTTGATTGGGAAAACTAGTAATATGGTTAAATTCGTTAACATAAATACGAATCAATAATATAAATAGTGCAATCAGTATTGGGCCAAATATCAAACCAATAAATCCAAATATTTTTAGTCCAATGATTACCCCAAATATGGTAACAAGCGGGTGTACATCTCCCAGTTTCTTTTGAAGTGCAAAGCGGAATACATTGTCCGCAGATCCCACTATCAAAGCGCAGTATAAAATCAGCAATACAGCTTTAGTACTTTCCCCTTCTGCAAACAATAAAATACTGATTGGAATATAACTCATGCCTAAGCCAACCATGGGTACCATTGAAGTGATACAAGTAAAGACAAACCAGAATCCAAGGTCATGAACTCCCGCTACCCAATAACCCAATAGTGCAACAAGCCCCTGAACCAAGGCAGTTAATGGAATGCCTACCGCATTTGAGATTACCAGTTTGTTTAATTCTTCTCCAATCAAGTTTACATTCCGCTCTTTCATTGGAATATACATTTGAAGCCAAGTTTCCATGGATTTGCTACTGACCAACATGAAATATAAAATCAGGTACATCATGATGATAGTTGTGATGGAATTAACCGTAGCGCCTAAGATGGAGGGTAAAAAATTGGCTACAGCTGCGCTGATTTTCTTGATATTCTCTTCGTTTAGAATTTCAATATTGAATCTTTGTTCTTGGGAAGCAATTGCATGCCTTAAAGATTCCATTACATTATTGGAATGGTTAATGGCATAACTTACTTTAGCTGAAATAATATTGATGAATAGTCCAACCGGTACTAGTACAATTAGAAAGGACAGCAACAATAATACAGTAGCGGCTAGTCCAGGTTTCCATTTTCTAACATGCACCAATTTTTGCATCCTTTTACGCATTAAAACATAAAAGGTAATGGCTCCTAAAAGGGCAGGTAGAAAGGATGACAGTTCCAGAAATAGGAATACTGCCAAAAAAACAAGTAGAATATAAAAACTGACTTGTCTAATATGTTGGCTGTTAACTGGGTTCATAACTGTAAGATAATAAAAAGGCAGTAAGTATAAAATATGGTTAAAGACCCGCGCCCCAAAGCTAAGCCAACCCTGTAAAACCAAGAATTATCCGTTTCTTTGCGCTCAATTTTAGTGCTTATGTGGTATAGTCTTGGTAAACAAATCCTCAAAAACCGTTTGGCGGCTTTATTGACCCTGCTGGTTTTAACTGCAATCATGGGTTATTATGCTGCCCAAGTAAAATTGAGTTATGATTTTACAAGGGCAGTACCTACTGATAACCCCAAATATGTTGACTATCAAAATTTCTTACAAAAATTTGGAGCAGATGGCAATACCATTGTGTTGGGAATTGAATCAAAGACTTTTTTTAGTAAGGAACTATTTAATAAGGTCTCAGAACTTCACAAAGAGCTGAAAACAGTAAATGGTGTAACTGGGGTATTAAGTATTCCAGAAACAGTAACCCTAGGAACTGATTCTATTACTGGTAAATTATCTCCCCAAAAAATCTTCCATCATCCCTATTCAAATCAGGCGGCATTGGATAGTGATAGGGCTGTGTTTGAATCACTACCATTTTACAAAACCTTATTATATAATCCAGATACCCATGCTTATTTGATGGGTGTAAGTGTAAATAAGGATACCATCAATAGTAAAAGTAGAACCAGACTGGTTAATGATATAGTGGCTAAAGTAACGGCTTTTGAAAAAGCCAATAACATGACTGTTTACCAAAGTGGTATGCCTTATATAAGAACGGTTATGGGCAATAGAATCAAACAAGAGATGAATATCTTTTTACTAGCTTCTGTTCTCTTATCTGCATTAACCTTATTCCTGTTTTTCCGTTCCATTAGTGCGGTCCTCATGAGCTTAACAGTGGTCTTGATGGGAGTGGTTTGGAGCTTGGGTACTATTGTATTGTTTGGTTATAAGATTACTTTACTCACTGCTTTGATTCCTATTTTGGTGGTGGTCATTGGAATTCCTAATTGCATTTATTTTTTAAATAAATACCATACTACTTATAGAGAATTGCCAGACAAGAACAAGGCATTGGTAACCATGGTGGGTAGAATGGGTATTGTAACGCTATTCTGTAATATAGCTGCTGCCATTGGGTTTGCAGTATTTGCTTTTACCAAAAGTGCACTTCTAAAAGAGTTTGGATTGGTAGCTGGTATCAATATCATGGCCCTGTTTTTCATTTCACTTTTATTCATTCCCGCAGTATTAAGTTATTTGCCAGCACCATTGCCTAAGCATACTAGATACTTAGATAATAAATTTCTAGAGAAGGTATTGATTAGAATTGAAAAATGGACTTTCAAAAAAGCAGGTTGGGTATATGCTATTACTGCTATAGTAACCATTGTTGCTATTATGGGAATTTTCAGAATTAAGAGCGAGGGATTTATTGTGGATGATCTTCCTAAGAAAGACAAACTCTATACAGATTTAAAATGGTTTGAAACCCAGTTTCAAGGTTTGATGCCTTTGGAGATTATTGTAGACGCCAAGAAAAGCCGTGGGGCCCTTAAAATGGAAACCATGTTAGATATTGAGGAGTTTAGTGATTATGCCAAAAGCAAGTCTGAAATGGCAAGACCATTGAGTATTGTGGAAGCCTTAAAATTTGCAAATCAAGGGTTTTATGGTGGCGATTCAGCCAGTTATGTTTTACCCTTAGAAATTCCAGCATCACTTTCAACTGCATTAAGGTCTAGCAACAAGAATAGTGGCAACAGTGAGTTTATTAAATTGATTAGCCAGTTTGTAGATTCTAATCAACAAAGAACCAGAATCAGTGTAAACATGAAAGATATTGGTAGTATCAAATTGCCAGTCTTAATAGCTGATTTAGAGAAAAAATCTGCAAGTATTTTTGACTCAACTAAGTACCAAGTTACTTTTACAGGAAGCAGTGTTACATTTTTAGAAGGTTCTGCCTTCATTATTAAGGGACTAAAAGAAAGTATTTTCTGGGCCTTTTTATTAATCACCCTTTGCATGCTTTACTTGTTCCGTTCTTTCAAGATCCTGGTTTGTTCTTTGATTCCAAACCTGATTCCCTTGGTAATTACAGCAGGAACCATGGGCTGGGCTGGCGTTGCTTTAAAACCCAGTACCGTATTAGTGTTTAGCGTAGCATTGGGTATTGCCATTGACGTTACCATTCGGTTTTTAATCAATTATAAGCAAGAACTGCCTCATATGAACTTTAAAGTGGCCCCAACCTTGGTTCAAACCATTCGCCATACAGGAATCAGCATTATTTACACTTCTTTGGTATTGATTGCTGGCTTTATTATTTTCTGTGGAAGTGATTTTGGTGGAACTTTTGCCTTGGGATGGCTAACTTCTCTAACCTTGGTGGTAGGAACTTTAACCAATTTGGTGCTATTGCCCGTTTTGATCAATAGCTTTTATAGCAAAGGAACTGTTAAAAACTAGGGAACGGTTTTTTAATCCCAAATTGCTTGTTCAGTTCAACAGGACCGTACTGCTGCATGTATATTCTAAAAAAAATGTTAAAAGCAAAGATGCTTTTTTTTGCCGTTTAACTATTGTTGAAGCTTTATGCAGCGTTTGTTTAACGAAACTTGCCTATTTTTAGCCTTCGCATTTTTTATTTAAAAACTAATAAACACTTATGAGAAAACTAGTAGTTCTGGTAACGTATGTGCTGTTGTGTTTAACACAGTCATACGCTCAATCAAACCGGACAGTTACCGGAAAGGTAACCGATGACGCAGGAAATCCTCTTGCGGGTGTAACCGTTTCTGCTGCAGGAACTGCCAACAACGCCATTACTGACGCAAAGGGTATGTATTCTATCCAATTGCCAGCAAAAGCGGCTTCTTTAAAATTCAGTTATGTTGGATTTGGAGAAGTTGAAGTATCCGTTGGTAACAAAAAATCAGTAGATGTGAACATGGTGTCTGAAGCCAAAGCACTATCAGATGTGGTTGTGGTTGGTTATGGAACACAGCAGAAAAAAGCCTTTACTGGTTCTGCCGCCAAAGTTAACCCCAAAGAATTTGCCCAACTAGTTACTCCTTCCATTGACAAACAATTGGGTGGACGTGCTGCTGGTGTTCAAGTTTCTAACTCAGGTGGTGGTGTAGGTACCCCTGCCCGTATCCGTGTTCGTGGTGTAAACTCAGTAAGTGCTGGTCAGGATCCATTGATTGTTGTTGATGGGGTTCCTTTTATCTCTGGAAACCTAGCTTCAGTGACCAACAGTAATACCTTGGCCGATATTAACCCCAATGATATTGAAAACATTGAAATCTTGAAAGATGGTTCTGCAACGGCCATTTTTGGTTCAAGAGCTGCCAATGGTGTGATCATGATTACCACCAAGAAAGGTGACAAGGGTGGTAAAATGAAAGTAAACTATGACGCAACTGTTGGTTTCACTTCTCCTGGAAGCGTTTACCAATTGTTGAATGCAGATCAGTTTGTAACCATTGCCAATGAGAAGCGTGTAAACGCTGGTTTATCCACTGCTGCTCGTGTTAGCCCTTTAGGTACTAATACAGATTGGCAGAGTTTGGTGTATAACAACAATGCTTTGGCTATGCAGCAAAACGTAAGTTTCTCTGGTGGTACTGCAAAATCAGCCTATTTCTTCTCTCTGAACTATTCTGATCAGAAGGGTATGCTTATTTCAAATAGTCAGAAAGCTTACAGAATGCGTTTCAACTTTGATACAGAAGTTAACAAATACGTCAAAGTGGGTAATAACCTTACTATGTCTAAAGTATATGACTTTGATCAAAACAATGGTACCAATGCCTTGAGCGGTTCTGTTGCATCTGCATTGAGGATGCTACCAAACGTTGATCCTTATAATGCTGCCAACTCAACTGGTTATAATATTCAGTGGCCTTTGTTAAACCAAGTAGGTTTGGGCCCTAATACTATTCCAGTAGATGATAACTATACCAATCCTTTGTTCACCATGAATGTGAACAAATATGCTTCTGATAAAATCAGGATCAACAACAATACCTTTATTGAAATTAGTCCGTTTAAAGGATTCAAATTCCGTTCTGCATTCAACTACGATATGTTCAATGATTACGGTTTCCAAGGACTTGATCCAAGACATGGTGATGGTTTCAGCAGCCAAGGGATTGCCTTTAACCAAAATATCTTGACCGAACGTTTTGTTTGGCAGAACTATATCAACTATAACAAGTCTTTTGGTGCACACAATCTATTTGTAACAGTTGGACAAGAAGCTCAGTCTGATCAATCTAAAAATGTATTTGGTCAGGGTTCTACCATTTCTGATTTATTCTTTTTACAAAATAACTTTATTGGAGGAACAGCAAGTTTGCAACAAAGTGGAGGTGGATTTAGTAAATCTGGATTCCAATCTTATTTTGGAAGAATTAACTATGACTTTGCTAGTAAATATTTCTTACAAGCTTCCGTTCGTAGAGATGGTTTAAGCTCTTTGGCTCCAGAATCTAGATTTGGTATTTTCCCAGGTTTTTCTGCAGGTTGGAGAATCTCAGAAGAAAAATTCTGGAGAAATAGTGCTGGTTTAAGCAAATGGTTAAGCGATGTAAAACTGAAAGGTTCTTATGCGGTTGTAGGTAACCCATTAGGTGGTTTTCCTTACTTAAGTACTTTCTCTGCAGCTAACTATGGAAATATTAGTGGTTTGGCACCTAATTTAATTGGTAACCGTTCTTTGCAATGGGAGACTTCTAAGAAATTTGATGCCGGTCTTGAATTGTCTATCTTAAATGGCCGATTCAATGTTGGATTTGATTGGTTCTTAAACGATATTGATAACCTAGTATTGGGTGTGCCAACTCCTCCAACTGCAGGTATTCCTGGTAACAGTATTTCTCAGAATATTGGTACTGCTGAGAATAGGGGTATTGAGTTAACCATTGGTGGAGACATTATCCGTAACAAGGATTTCAACTGGAATGTAAGTTTCAACTATACCAATGTTCAAAATAAGATTAAGTCTTTGTATACAATTGGTGGAACACCGGTGTTAACGATACCTGGTTCTTATAATAATATAGAAGTAGGACAGTCATTAAACTATCTCTATGGTTATAGATATGCTGGTGTAAATACCGCAAATGGTAATCCAATGTATTTAGATAATAATGACAAATTGGTACAACACAATATTGCCAATGGTGCTTATTATTTTGCTACTAGTAAAAATGATCCTACCCTAGGAACACAAACATCTTTGGGTCTGGCAGATAGACGCAATTTAGGCTTGAGCTTACCTACTTTCTTTGGAGGCTTCTCTAATAGTTTGCGATACAAACAATTTGGTTTGGAATTTTTGATTCGTTATTCAGGTGGAAACAAAGTGATGAATATTACGCGTCAAGAAGCATTGTTAAGCCAAAACTTCCACAACAATGGTGTTGAAATTTTGGATCGTTGGACTACTCCCGGTCAGGTAACCAATGTACCTCGTTTGGTGCAAGGACAAAGCAATAATATTAACCAAAACGGTTTGGCAATTTCTAGATTTGTTGAGTCTGGCGATTTTGTTCGCTTGCAAAACGTAACATTCAGTTATAGTATTGATAACAAGCGTTTATTGGATCATACCAATGGTTATGTGAAGTCTATGCGTTTCTTTGTTCAAGGACAGAACTTGGCACTTTGGACCAAGTATTCTGGATTGGATCCTGAGAATGCTTCACAAGGAGGACAGGATAACGCTGTTTCTCCACAACCTAGAACCCTTTCTTTTGGTTTGAACGTTGGATTCTAAAACATACATTAACAGATTAACTATAAAACAAATAAAATGAGATTCAATAAATTTTTTACAGCTACTGCAGTTTCAGTCTTGGTACTGGCTGCTACAGGTTGCGAAAAGGTTCTGAATGAAGCTCCTTATTCTGCCTTCACTGACGAGAGTGTATTTACCACTCCAGAAAGGGCTTTATTGGCGCTGAATGGTGTTTACGATGCCGGTCAAACTGGAAGCACTACCTTGGGTGGTAGGGGTTATCCATTTGGAGCTGCAACCGTTGAACAAGGTGAATGCCGTGGGGAAGACATGGTAAACTTGGCAGCTTTCTATCAGGTTACTTATCAAGGTACTTATACCCCAACAACTGCCAATAACCAGGCTATGTGGGATAATACCTATAACATGATCAACAAAGCCAATATAGCCATTGATGGCTTTAAGAAAGTTGGTGCTTCTGGAATTATTTCTGCAACATTAGCTACGCAATATGAAGCTGAGTGCCGATTCTTAAGAGCCTTGGGTACACACGAATTATTGGTACACTATGCGCGTCCTTTCTTAGATGGTAATGGTTCCGCATTAGGGGTTCCATATCGTGAAAACGCCATTACTGGAAGTGCTGCTTTAGACAAGTTAAAAACAGAGCCTCGTCCAACTGTTGCTTATGATTATAGTAGAATTATCAATGACCTAAATTTTGCTGAAGCAAACTTGCCAAACACTAACGGCGTGTTGCGTGCTTCTAAAACTGCAGCTATTGCATTGAAGCAAAGGATTTATATGCATATGGGTCAATGGGATAATGCCAAAACCGAAGGAGCAAAATTAATTCCTGCAACCATTACACCATTAACACCTACAGCTACTACAAGTGTCATTGGTGGTAATAGTTTATTGGCTAATCCTGCTGCAGCTTTTGGTTTGCCAGGCGGAAATAGCGTAAGTGTTGAAAATATTTTCTCTTTCAAAAACGATCCATTGGATAACGGTAGTGTAAATGGTGCCATGGCGCAAATGTTGGGCTCAGCTGATTTGGGCGGACGCGGTCTGGTATCTATTTCTCCAACTATTTGGAACAATGCTGGTTGGTTGGGTTCTGATACCAGAAGAAGTAACCTATACCGTATGGGTGGTACTTCAAATGGTACCAGTGCTGCTGGTTTGGCTATCATGACTACCAAGTACACTGATTATGTAAACAGAGGAGACAATTGTCCTATTATCCGTTTTGCAGAAGTATTATTAAACCAAGCTGAAATTGAAGCAAGACTTTCACCTTCAGCAGTTTCACAAAGAGCTATTGATTTGTTGAATATGGTTCGCAATCGTGCTAGTGTTGCTCCTGCAACTACCCAATATACTGCTGCAAGTTTTGCTGACGCTACGGCTTTAGTTGCCGCCATTTTATTAGAACGCAGAATTGAGTTCTTAGCAGAAGGTAGACGCTGGCCCGATATTCATAGAACAGCGGCGGATCCTATTGCTTCTTTAAGAGCACCAGGTATTCCAGCCAAATTGGCCAATGGAACCAGCGGTAGCGCTTTGTATGGTATTGGTGTTCCAGTAACATTGGGTCAACCCGGGATTCCTTATAGTGATTTCCGTTTTATCTGGCCTATTCCAATTGGAGAGGTTACTCAAAATCCAATCATTGTTCAAAATCCAGGCTATTAATTTTCAAAATACTAAAGCATGAAAAAACAAATTTTTAATAAAGCTGGTCTATTAGCATTGCTGTTTGGAGCAATGGCCACTATGAATTCCTGTTCAAAGGAGTTGCCAGTTGCTGAAGCAGATCCCACTCCATCTGCAATGGTAGCTGTGCATAATTTTGCACTTTTGGTTCCGTCAAATCTTACCGTGATGTTGAACAATGCCAATCTTTCTGTATTGGGTGCGCCAGCATCAATAGCATATGCTGGTAGCTTATCAGGACCTTATGCAGGTGTTAAACCAGGTGCAACAACCATTGGGTTGAGAACACTTACAGGCACTGCCGATTTGGTTAGCAAATCTGCCACATTAGTTGCTTCAAGTGCTACTTCTGTATTTGCTTATGATACCTTGACTCCTTCGGGAACTATCAAAGCTATTGCCTTGAGCAATAATATGACAGCACCTGCAGCAGGAACCGCTAATCTCCGCTTCTTAAACCTATCCCCAACTAGTGCTGTTTTAAGCGCTGTGTTGACTAGGACTGCAGACGGATTTGGTGTTGCTACAACAGGTTCAAGCACTTTTGGAAATATTGCCTATGTGGGAAATACTACTCCCAATGAAGCCACATTATCCAATTTTACCAATATTCCAGCAGGTTCTTATACTGCAGTATTTGCTGCAGGTACAACACCTGTTTTTAGTGCTAACATTGTTATTAGAGAGGGTAAGGCTTACACATTGGTTGCTCGTGGTTATGCTGCAGGTAGACCAGGCACTACGGCTGCACAAGCCCTAGGTGCTTCCTTAATATTGCACAATCCATAATTGTCATTTTAGTTGTTGTAAAAGAGGCTGTCTTCGTAGACAGCCTCTTTTTTTGTCCCTAGCCCATGCTATTAAGGGTTAACCATTTATTCTGTAACAGTATTTTTCCTGAATTGGTAAACCGCAGAATACCTTAAAAGGCTAGATTCGCCCCTCGTTTAAGCAAAATTTAACAAAAAGGCCGCAGTTTTTTGCGCTTTTGTGCTGTAATGCAGGGTGAAAAAAATAATAAATGTTTTTTCTAATGTTTAAAATAGCTGTAATAAAGCTTTTAGATATAAAAAATAACGTTTGTTCGTTTTTATTAATCTTTTTGCAGCTTAAGCCAACAATCAGCTGTCTTTATTGTTATGATTTTGTTATTTAACAATCGCCCCCAAAAACAAAAAACTAAACTATGAGAAGAGTACTCACGATGTTCCTGTGCATGGTGTTGGCTGTTTCTTCCGTTTTGGCCCAGAATAGGACCATTACCGGAAAGGTAGCTGACGAGACCGGCAAATTGTTGGAAGGCGCGTCTGTTCAGGCGAAAGGCTCCAAAACTGCTGTATTAACAAAGGCAGATGGATCTTTCTCTATTCAGGTAGCCCAGAATGTGAAATCCATTATTGTTTCCTATGTAGGATCAGATGCAATGGAAATTTCTTTAAACGGTGAATCAGTTTATGCTGTTTCATTGAAAAAGAAAGTAGATCCATTAGAAGAAGTTGTAGTAACCGGTTATCAAGCCCGTAAGAAAAGGGATGAAGCTGGTGCCATTTCTTCTATTAAAGCAGCTCAAATTGAAAATTTACCCAATGCATCTTTGGATAAAGCTTTACAAGGTAAGGCTGCAGGGGTTTTGGTTCAAGCAAGTAATGGTTTGCCAGGTGGTGCCATCAACGTGAGAATCCGTGGTCAGGGATCTTACCTAGCAGGTAATGATCCTTTGTACATTGTGGATGGTGTTCAAATTAACACTCGTTCTGATGGTAACTTTACACAGAATAACCCACTAGCTTTCTTAAACCCAGACGATATTGAAACCATTGATATCTTAAAAGATGCGGCTTCTGCTGCTATCTATGGTTCTAACGCTTCTAATGGTGTTGTGATCATCACTACTAAGAAAGGTAAAGCTGGTAAAACCAAATTTAACGCCAACGTTTACATGGGTTCTGTTCAATTAATGAAGAAATTGGAGATGTCCAATTCTCAGGAGTATTTCCAAATGAGAGCAGAAGCTTATGGTAATAATAATAACCTTCCTTGGGATAATATTGCAGTATTGCAAACCGTGTTAAACGAATTGCGTGTGCCCAATGCGGCAACTCTTACCCAATCTCAAGCTTTGGCTGCTGCTGCAGCATTGCCTACTTATGATTGGCAAGACGCGGCATTCAGAACAGGTTCTATTCAGAACTATGAATTGAGTGCAAGCGGTGGTAATGAAAAAACTACTTTCCGTATTGCAGGTAACTATTCTTTTCAAGAAGCCAATGTAACCAAGGCCGATTTTAAACGTGCTGGTTTGCGTTTTGATATTCAAAATAAAGCTACAGATCGTTTGACTATTGGTTCTAGTGTAAACATTAGTACGTTTACTCAGAACAACCCATTTGCAACAAGTGGTTCTTTCTTGGGAAGCCCAGCATTCTCTGCTTCTGGCTTGATTCCAGTGAATCCTATTTATAATGCGGATGGTACTTATTATGGTGTTCCTGGTCAAACTCCTGCCAACTTGATTGGTACTTTGAACCAGAATATTATTCAAGTAAACGATTATAATAGTGGTTATCAGCGTACGAATCAATTGATTGGTAATGTTACGTTGGATTATAAAATCAATAGCTGGTTATCATTCAAAGCCTTAGTAGGTTTAGACTATCGTCTAACTCAGGGTAAAAACGTGCGTGATGCTAGAACTGCTGATGGATTTAACTTCAAGGGTAACGTAAACGTTCAAAGCAACTGGAATACCAATATCAACTCTTACCAAACTTTGAATTTCAATAAAACTTTTGGAACCAAGCACCGTTTAGATGGATTGGTAGGTTTTGAAGTTAGAAAAGAAAACAATGAAAGTATTACTGCTAATGGTCAGGGCTTCCCAACCTATCAGTTTACTTCTTTGAACAATGCCGCAACTCC
Organism: Chitinophaga pinensis; assembly: GCA_943372225.1. Lineage (GTDB taxonomy): Bacteria > Bacteroidota > Bacteroidia > Chitinophagales > Chitinophagaceae > Sediminibacterium > Sediminibacterium pinensis_L. The sequence continues at coordinate 226,452 of CALRXV020000007.1, forward strand.
TGCTGGAGTAGGTGAGTTTTATACTGGATTCCGTAGAAATGGTTTCTTTGGTAAAGTAAACTATGGTTTTGATAGAAAATACTTAGTTGCATTTACTTTACGTCGTGATGGTTCTTCAAGATTTGGATCAGATAACCAATACGGTACATTCTGGGGAGTTTCTGGTGCTTGGAATATAGACCAAGAAAATTTCTTGAAAAATTCAGATGTTATCAATTCTTTAAAATTACGTGCTAGCTATGGTAGCACAGGTAATGACCAGATTGGTAACTTTGACGCCTTAGGTCTGTATGGCGGAGGTGGTATCTACAACGGTGGATCAGGTATCTCTTATTCACAGTTAGCTAACCCTAATTTGAAATGGGAAAGAAATATTACAACTAACCTAGGTCTTGACTTTGGTTTGTTTGGCAACCGTATTAATGGTAGCATTGAAGTATACAACAAAGAAACCAGAGATTTATTGATTTCTCAACCAATTCAAAGTTCTACTGGATTTGGTTCTATTACCTCTAACGTAGGTAGATTAACCAATAAAGGTATTGAGTTGACTTTGAGTGGAGATATCATTAAAGCTAAGAAACAAGGTGGATTTAATTGGAATACCACATTCACTTTTGCTTATAACAGAAACGAGGTTAAAGAATTGTATGGTGGATTAAAGATTCTTCCTGGTGACAATTCAGTTCAAGTTGGTCAACCTTTGGGTGTATTGTTTACCCAGCAATTTGCTGGTGTTAACCCTGCAACAGGTAGACCAATGTGGTATGATACATTGGGTAATTTAACTTACCAAGTTTTGGCTAAAGACCGTAAAATCATTGGACCTCAAAACACACCATTATACCAAGGTGGTTTGAGAAACAGTTTGACTTTCAAAAATTTCACATTTGACTTTTTCTTCCAATATGAATTTGGCAGATACACTTCTGATGGTCAGGCAAACTTCTTGATTGAAAATATTGCTCGTATTAACGTGTTGAAACAAGCATATGACAACAGATGGACTACTCCAGGTCAGATTACTTTCTTCCCTAGGTATAATACAGCGGGTACAGAAGCTAAAGGATCAGGAGCTCAAAGTGGAACCAGAACTTTCTTTAAAGCTGATTATGTTCGTTTGAAAAACGTTGCTGTTTACTATGACTTATCACCTTCTTTGGTGAAAAAAGCCGGATTGAGCAGTTTCCGTTTCTATGTACAAGGTACCAACCTCTGGACTGCCAGCGATTGGTTCAGCTATGATATTGAATTCGTAGGTACTGCCACCGGTATTGTTCCACAAACCAAGAACTACACCGTTGGTGTTCAAGTTGGATTCTAATTATTAAAAACACAAACGAATCAAAAATGAATACTAAAAAAATATATCAAACAGGATTAGCGCTAGCTTCCTTGCTGGTAATTTTTTCCAGTTGTAAAAAACAATTGGAGATTTTTCCAAGGCAATCCATTGAAGCTACTACTGCGCTTACTTCTAAAGACGCTATTGATGCATCCATTACTTCCATTTATGCAACTTATAAATCTGCCCGTTTATATGGTAGAGATTTAATTGCTATTCCAGAAGTATTGGCAGATAACGGATTTGCAACTAACAAATCGGGCCGCTTGTTGAACGAAGCACAGAATGTTCAAGGTGCACATTTTACAGGTACAGTATGGTCTGGATCATATGCAGCCATTAACCAAATCAATAATACCATTGCTGCTATTAATACAGGTGGTATTAGCCCAACTCCAACTCAATCAGATTTGGACCGTTGGTTGGGTCAATTGTACTTCCTACGTGGTTTGTACTATTTTGACCTAGTTAGGGTGTATGGATATGTTCCTGGAGCAGTAGTTTCAGCAAATGATAGAGGTGGTGTTCCATTATCTACAGCTGGAATTGCAACTTCTGCTGATGCTTTGGCTTGGAAACCTTCTAGGGCTCCATTGGCCGATGTATATGCACAGATTGTAAAAGACTTGGTTGCAGCCGAATCTAGATTAGCATTCCCAGGTTTAGGTGTGAATGTTGCAAATAAAGCTGCTGCACAAGCCTTATTGTCTCGTGTTCATTTGTATAACAAAGATTACACAGAGTCTAAGAAATGGTCTGATGCTGTAATCACATTGGCTAGTAGCAAATTGGCTACTGCAGCTAACTATGTAGCACAATGGAGAGGTGATACTCATACTGAAACTTTATTCCAAATTCGTTTTGCAACTACTGCTGAGAATATTGGTGTAAACGAGTCATTACAAACTTCTTTTACAACCTTAGTTACTGTAGGTAACCAAGCAAGTACTGGTGGATTTGGTGATGTTGTTCCTACCATTACCATGCTGAATGATCTAGGTATCACTTTAACTGGTGGAAACATTGTATCTGTATATAATTTGAACCATACTATTGCTTCAAGGTCTACAGATGTGCGTAACCAATTATTTGAACCAGGAACTGCTGGTCGTGGTAACATTAAAGTAGAGTGCACAAAGTATTTAGGTAAGAGTGGTGTTATTAACTTAGATAACGTTCCTGTATTACGTATTTCTGAAGCTATTTTAAATAGGGCTGAAGCACAAGCTACTGCTGGATCTCCAGTATTGAATTTGGCTAATGCTTTAACTGATTTAAAAGCTATTAAAGCTAGAAGGTATACAGACTATACTGGTTCTGCTCAGGAAACTGCTGATAACGCTATGACACAGGCTCAATTGCTAGAAGAAATTTTGCGTCAACGCAGAATTGAATTTGCTTTTGAAGGACACCGTTTCTTTGACCTGAAACGTTTAGGTAGGGATTTGGTAAAAGGTCCACATTACAATAACGTGGCTTTCACCGATATCCGTATTCTTCCTGCTTTGCCTCAAAGTGAAATTGACGGTAACTCCAATCTGAAACAAAATGCTGGATATTAAAATATAGAAACATGAAAAAAATACTCACATCCTCCATATTGTTGTGCATCTTGTTCTTGACTGGTTGCGTTAAAAACGAACTCACTGTATTTACTGGTGCAGTTGTAGAATTTGATGCCGCTTCTTGGAATGCCAATGGTGCTGGACTAACTTATCCAATGATGACACGTGTGCCTACTTTTAATGCAGCTACACCTACATCAGCAGCTTCTTTGACAAGGGCAACTGGAACTGTAACCTTGCGTGTAAATTTGGTAGGTGCTCAAAAATCAACAGCTACTGATTTTGACTTTGTAGTAGCAGGTGAAAGCACTGCTGTACCTGGTACACACTTTACTGCAATTACTGGTAAAGGAACCATTCCTGCTAACAGTAGTTTTGGTACTGTTACCATTACAATTTTGAATCCTGGTGTTTCTTCTACAACAGCTAGAGACCTAGTATTGCAATTGGTAGACAATGCAAGTATCAAAGCAAGTGTAAACTATGCCAAAGTTGGTTTGAGAATCTCTCAACTCTAATCTAGGTAAGTACAAATTGATAAAGCCGCCCTGATTGTATCAGGGCGGCTTATTTATTGGAAGAATCTATTATTGGAAGAGCTACTATTTGAAGATTTACTATTTGATAATCTGCTATTTGAAGATCTGTGCCAATTGCAAATCCAATTCTGCGGAGCGAAGTTTGGTAGCAATTACTTTACCATTGGGGTCAATTAATACGCTATAGGGAATAGACTCAATCCCATAATCAGGAACCACTTTGCTTTCCCATTTTTTGAGTTCGCTTATATGGGTCCAGGTTAGATTATCTGCTTTAATGGCTTGTAACCAATAGTCTTTTTCTTCATCCAAAGAAACACCCAGAATGGTAAAATTCTTGTTTTTGTATTTTTGATACACAGCTACCAGATTTGGATTTTCTGCTCTACAAGGACCACACCAAGAAGCCCAAAAATCTATTAATACATATTTGCCTTTGAAGCTGCTCAAACTAATCATTTTACCATTTACATCTGGAAGATTAATTTCTGGCGCTTGTTTGTTGATCAATGGATCATTAGCTGCAGGTGGAGCAGTGGCGGCCTGAACGGTTAACAAACTTTTCAATTTAGCAAGACCACTATGTTCTTTAAAATCATTTGCTGACGCGATGGCCAGGTTTTTCAACTCTTCTGTTTGCATGGTTCTGGAAGCAAGACCAATGGCATAGTATTTAACCGCAGGGCTAGGCGATTTTTTGATAAAATCACTGATAAAACTATTGATGGCTTTTACTTGCAAATCTCTTTGACCAAGGGCCACGGTCATGGCAGAATCATTCTTTTGTTTTTGCAAACTATCCAGCAAAATAAAAGTTTGATATAAAGTAGAATCCTTTGTTTGATAGGATTCCATCAGGTTATGTATGGCCAATGTTGCTTCTGAACCCTCCACTTGGTACTGACGAAAATGATTCATATCTATTTTCAAACGAATACTCTTGCCATCATTTACTACCAAAATGGCTGGGCCTTTTTCCAGTTGTAAACGATATAGCCCTTCTTCCTTACCCATGGCACGGAGTTCAAAAGTTCCGTTCTTTTTTAAAGTAGCAGAATCCAGCGTAATGGGTTGTTCACCCGCAAAAGGAATTTCTTGCAAAAGAATTTTTTGTTCAGGCGCATTGGTCACTAGACCACTTACTACAAACGCACCGTGTTTTTTTTCTTGACAGGCTAATAGCAACATGGCTAGCAAGAAAGGAAGAATGATTTTTTTCATATTGGTTGTTTAATCCCCAAAGGGATGCTTGTTCATTTATGATTGCAGGGCTTTTTCTAGTAATGCTGTCACCATTTTTGGATCAGCTTTCCCCTTGCTTAATTTTTTTACTTCACCCACAAATAATCCTATCAAACCCTTTTTGCCCTTGCGATACTCTGCTACTTTATCTGGCATAGCAGCCAGTGCTTGTTCTACCCAAGCCGCCAACTCTCCCGTATCACTGACTTGAATCAGGTTTAATTGCTCAGCCAATTGCAGGGCAGTAGCTTGGGTGTTTTCTAACATGGCTCCTAATAATTTGGAAGAAGCCACAGAGAAATTCACTTTTCCGCTATCTACCAGGTTTAGCAAATCTGCTAATCGCTCAGGCGCTAAAGGAAAATCTTCAATGCCCAAATGATGCTCGTGCAGCCATTGTTTAATAGGTCCCAGCATCCAGTTAGCCACCGCTTTATAGTGTTGGGTATGTTGGATTACTGCTTCAAAATATTGTGTGCTGGCTAACTCGTCACAGAGTTGGTTCGCGTCATAATCACTCAAGCCAAAGTCTTGGCTGTATTTGGCTATGAGTGCATTGGGAAGCATGGGTAACTGCGCTTGCAGGTCTGCAATAAAAGCATCCGTTAAATGAAAAGGTGCTAAATCCGGATCAGGAAAATAGCGGTAGTCATTGGCTTCTTCCTTATCCCGAATGGCAAATGTGGTATCATTATCCGCATTAAAACTGCGGGTCTGTTGTTGTATTTTTTCACCCGCATCCAAGAGTGCCGCCAATCGTTCTACTTCAAACTCAATGGCTTTTTTAACGTTGCGAATACTGTTCAGGTTCTTGACTTCTACACGGGTACCCAGTTTTTCTGTGCCAATGGGGCGCAGTGATATATTGGCATCGCAACGCAGGGAACCTTCTTCCATATTGCCATCACAGATGCCCAACCAACGCACCAGTTTGCGTACCTCGGTCACGTATTGCCAGGCTTCATCCGCAGAGAAAATATCGGGTTCGGTCACTATTTCAATCAAGGGTGTGCCGGCTCTATTCAGGTCAATACAAGTAAAATTGGGGTCTAGGTCATGGATACTCTTACCAGCGTCTTCTTCTAAATGAATCCGGTTTAGTTGCACATTTCTATAGCTGCCATCGGCGGTTTTAATCCTCACCAAGCCTCCTTTACAAATAGGAGTGGTATGTTGGGAAATCTGATAACCCTTGGGTAAATCCGGATAGAAGTAGTTTTTGCGGGCAAAATAATTGTCTTTTTCAATCTCGCATCCACAGGCCAAACCCATTTTAATGGCGTAATCCACCGCCTTGGCATTGGTTTTGGGCAGGGTACCTGGATGCCCCATGGTAATGGGACTGATATGGGTATTGGGCTCCGCGCCAAAAGCCGTGCTGTCTCCGCAAAACAATTTGCTCTGGGTAGCCAATTGGGCATGAACTTCTAACCCAATCACCACCTGATATTTATCGCTCCATGACATAGTTTGCAAAAATAGCTTTCTAGTAGCAGAAGCCGGTGAGAATGAGGCATTTTATCAAAAAATAACCACGCCGGGAACGGCGTGGTTGCACAACATGAGAAAAACTAAAAAGGTCTATTATAAATTGGCAGACTTCAATTTCTTGGGAATCTTAAGTTCTAGAGTCTGGGCTTTACCACCTCTTTTCAGACCCAGTTTCACCGCATCACCGGGTTTTAGGTCTTTAATCTGGTCTCTAAGTTCATCAACAGACTTAACATTTTTGCCATTAACCTCTGTGATAATATCGTCTTCTTTTAAACCGGCTTTGCCTGCAGGAAGGTCATCATCCACATCGGTCACTTTTACGCCATCACCCGCTTCTAAGTCCTCAATTTGCATTCCCAATTTGGGTCTGCCATTGGAGTTCATGATGCGCACATTGCCTGGCCCACCCTTCATCATGTTCTCGTCAAAATTAAAATTGTGTTCAAAGTTGGGAATGCGAATCTCAAAATTGCCCTTGTCCATTTTCATGGAGCGAATATTCATAGAAGTGTTTTTTCCTAGTACGGCGCTGGTTGTTTTTTCTTTTCCATCGCGCAAATAAGTAATGCTTACTTTTTCTTCTGGTTTGTATTTACTTACGGCATTGTAAAGACCATCGGCTGATTCAATCTTGGTATCCCCCAATTTAGTAATCACATCGCCCACTTGCAAACCCGCTTTGGCAGCGGCTGATTCCTTATTAACTTCTTTTACTTGCGCACCCTTATCTGTTTTTTCAGTAACCACACCCAACATGGCTTTGTTGGATTTGATTTCTGTATTGAATTCCATGGGAGGCATATTTATGTGAAAGCCATCTTTGCCATGCATGTTTACGATGATTTTTTTGTTGCCAAATTTCTCCCAATCACTGTCTTTAAAACTGTCAACGTCCTTGCCATTGATGGTCACTTTATTGCCATCAACCCGCACGGTCATTTTTTCTGTTCCCTTGCCACCATCATTGATGACAACTACTTCTTCTTCCACTTTAGATTTTTTTTCTTTTGGTGCATCCTTGCTTTGTGCCATCGCGCAAGCACTAAGACTCAAAGCCAAAAAGGTACTGTAGATGATTTGCTTATTCATATAGAATCATTTTTGTTTGATGATTCAAATATAGATGGGTACTACCTTAATGAACCTTGCACAATGGTTAATCAAGGTTAATAATCCGTATCAATTAAGCCAAATCAACCCTTCACAAACCCCAATCAACCCTTTACAAACTGAAAACAGAATTTTATTCGGTATTTGGTATATTATAAAAGACATTAAATCAAAATTGAATGTATGAGCAAAGCCTAGTAAATTGTAGTCGTGAATCAGACTTTAGAAATTGGGGAAAGATGTTGAATCTTCTTTAATAGATAAGTTTTGATAGTCCCCATTTTTCAACTTTGGAAAGCTAATTATAGTTTCAATTGTTAAGCATCAGGAAAATATTTTTATTTCTTTTATGCAGTCTACTTGTGCCAACTGCTAAGGCACAATTGTATTCTACTGTTGGTAAAGAATTTTGGCTCACTGTCCCCAAACAAAGTACTTATTCTGGGATTAATGATGTTTCGGCTAAAATTTATATCACCTCAAAAAATAATTGTTCTGGATTAATTAAAAATAGATTTGGATCTTTTAGCCAAAGCTTTCAAATTTTAGGAGGTAAACAAAATGTTATTGATATTCCTGTTAGTTTGTTTTATTCAACCGAATTTGAAATTGTTGAGCAAAAAGGAGCTTTCATTCAAACAACCGATAGTGTTCAATTATTTTTAGCTGTAAAAGGGTTATTACATTTTTATGAAATCACTCAGATTTTGCCTTTGCAAAGTTTGGGTAGTGATTATATGATCTTAACTTATGCCAATAGCGCAGGTTCTTTGGCTCAATCTCTAAGTGGATTCCTTATTCTAGGTGTTGAAGATAATAGTTTAATAGAAATATCTCCTAATCAAACTTCTATAAATGGGACACCTCCAATTTCTTTTACTATTCAATTAAATCAAGGGGAATCTTATTTTTATCAAGCAAATAAAGATATGGACCTTACCGGTTCTATTGTACATGCTTTGAATTGTAAAAAAGTGGCAGTTTTTTCTGGGGCTAATTTATCTTTTATTCCAATTTCATGTCCTTTAGCAGCAGCAAACAATATGTTATTAGAACAGAATTTACCAGTTAATACATTGGGGACTGCTTTTTTAATTAGTCCCGCTCCAAATATGGAGAAAGAACTTATTAAAATTGTTGCTACGCAAAATAATACTATCATTAATGTAAATGGAATAATTAAGACTATAATTAATAAAGGAGTTTCATATGAAGAATATTGTTCGGAACCCACATTCATAAAAACAAATAAACCAGTTTCCGCTGCACATTTTGGTGTTGGTTTTTGTAGTACTACTCAAAAATATGGCGGACCTTTTATGACAATGATAACTCCAATAGAACAAGCTATCAAATATTCTACAATTTCTACATCCATTAATCCTCCCTTAATTTCGAATCAATATTTAAGTATATATGTAAAAACAAAAGATAAAGATTTTACTTATTTGAATAACAAAAATATAAGTAGTCAATTTAAATTATTTCCTAAATTAACTGAATATTCAGTAGCACAAATACTTCTTGATACAGGTGTATACGTAATCCAAAATAGCAATGGTTATACAGCAGAGGTAAGTGGATATAGGACAGGAACATCAGGCACTTCCTACGGCTACTCCGCCGGCAGCCTGTTAAATAAATCCAACCAATACGCCAGTGTAAACGGCAATTCCAGCAACCTGCAAAAGGAGTTTTTATTCTGTCCTATGCAGGCGGTGAACTTTGAAGCGGTAAGACAGGATACGGTATTTTCCAAAGTGTATTGGCATTTTGATGATGGCAGTATAGACAGTGGCAATGTGGTCAACAAAATCTTTAAAGACACGGGTTGCCATCAGGTTCAGATGATCTCTTA
>CALRXV020000008.1:0-225724 GCA_943372225.1 Chitinophaga pinensis
CTAATGAGCCTATGGAAATAAAGAGATTATGGAAGAACTATTACCCAAAACATCCTACGTTTGTAAACCAACCCTAGGATTAAAAAGTAAATGACAACCTATAACAGGATTAATTATTAAAACTGTAAACTTTTTTTAGGACGAGTCAGCCCGAAGGGCGGGGAGGGAAATTCCCCTCCTGCTTGCGGGAGGGGTGCCCGAAGGGCGGGGTGGGTCATTCATTAAAACGCTTCACAATCTCTTCAAGTACATACTCCAAATCTTCAAACACCCATTTGTTTTCAAACCTGACAAGTTTAATACCTAGGTTTTCTAATAACTTGACTTTAAACATGTCATGTTGAATACCTTCTTCCCAAAAATGGTCTTCTCCATCTAATTCAACTACCAATTTTTCTTCATGACAATAAAAGTCATAAATGAAATTGCCAATACTTTTTTGTCTGGTAAATTTTCTATTTAATAATTTTCTTTGCTTCAAATAATTCCAAAGAAAAGCCTCTGCTGATGTTCCTTGATTTCTTAATTTTTTACGTTGCTTTTTGAATTCTGGATTATTGAATTTTACAGTTGGCTTCATCCAACAAAATAAAAAAGCTGTTCTTGGAAGAACAGCTTTTTGACTGAAAGTATTTTAGGACGAGTCACACATCCACCCCGCCCCCACCCCGCCCTTCGGGCTCCCCTCCCGTAAACGGTAGGGGAGTTTAGGAACTAATATCTATTGTAATTCAAATCCTTTCTCCAACACATTTTTAGAATCGCCTCCTACCATTACTTTAAAGGCACCATTTTCTAGACGGGCATTGCCTTCTCCATCATAGAAAGACAAGTCTTTACCCGTAAGTACAAAACTGATTTCTTTTGACTCACCAGCTTTAAGGAATACTTTTTGGAAAGCTTTTAATTCTTTTACCGGACGTACAATAGAAGCTGTAACATCACGGATATACAATTGCACCACTTCTTCTCCATCAACCTTTCCGCTGTTCTTTACAGTTACGCGAACTTGCAAGGGTTGTGAGCGGGTGATTTTTTCTGAACTTAAAGAAAGATTGGAATAGTTATAAGAGGTATAACTCAAACCATATCCAAATGGATACAATGGTTCATTGGGAATATCGCGGTAGCGAGACTTCCAACTAGCATCTCCAGTTTCAGGAGCTGGTCTATTAGTATTGAAATGGTTATAATAAACAGGCACTTGACCCAGTGCATAAGGAAAACTCATCACAGCTTTAGCAGATGGATTATAATCACCAGCCAACATAGCTGCTACTGCATTTCCAGTTTCGGTTCCAAGAATCCAGGTTTGAACAATAGCCGTAGTAAGGTCTTGAATATTGGTTAACACAAGTGGTCTACCACTGCTCACCAGTGCAATCACTGGTCTGCCTTGTTTTTGTAAAGCGCGCAATAAACGTAGTTGACCTTCTGAAATATTGATATTGGCTAATGCCCTGTCTTCTCCTGCCATCTTACCACTGATACCAATATTCACCACCACTACAGAAGCTTTATCAGCAGCAGCTACTGCGTCTTTTACCAATTGTTCATCAGTAGTTCCATCGGCTAAATAACCAGGTGCATAGTTCACATTATTAGCACCAAATCTTTTCTCTAACCCTTCTTTAACTGTAACTGCATCATTGGCTGTTCCGTTGGCAATCCAAAAATCAAACATATCTTCTTTGCTATTGGCAAAATGTCCAATCAAAGCAATTTTGGATCCATCAGTTTTAAGCGGAAGTACATCATGGTTGTTCTTGAGTAAGAGAATACTTTTTTTAGCCGCTTCCAGTGCTTGTGCACGATTTGCTGCGTTGAATAAAGTAGCCGCTTCTCTCTGCGCATTAGAATATTTGTAAGGGTCTTCAAACAAACCCAATTTGAATTTGAAATATAAAATTCTACCAACTGCATCATCTAACTGTGCCATTGTTAGTTTGCCTTCTTTTACCAATTGAGGTACAAAACGACCTGATACATTGGCTTCCATATCCATATGACTACCAGCTTGCAAGGCTTTCAAAGCTGCGTCTTTTTCATCAACAGCATATCCGTGGTTGATCATCTCACCAAAACTGCCCCAGTCACTTACCACAAAACCTTTGAAACCCCATTTTTTTTGTAAGATGTCTGTTACCAAATATTTGTTACCGCCTGCAGGAATACCATCAAACACATTAAAGGAGTTCATGACTGTTGCAGCACCAGCTTCTACCGCTGCTTTATAAGGAGGCAGGTATTTGTTCCAAAGCGCTACGCGCGATACGTCTACATTATTGTATTCTCTTCCCGCTTCTACCGCACCATAAACGGCAAAGTGTTTGATACAAGCCATGATATGTTCTGCGTCAAATTGCTTGCCTTGTAAGCCTCTTACGCGGGCTGCTGCAACCAATCCACCCAAATAAGGGTCTTCGCCTGCACCTTCCATCACACGTCCCCAACGAGGATCATTACTGATATCGCACATGGGTGCAAAAGTCCAGTGCACACCAGCCGCTGCAGCTTCTTTGGCGTGAATACTAGCATTCTTCTCAATGCCAGCCAAATCCCAGGTACCTGCTTCTGCTAAAGGAATAGGGAATACAGTTCTATATCCATGAATTACGTCAAATCCAAATAACAAAGGAATCCCCAGTCTAGAATTCTCTACAACTGCTTGTTGTGCATTCCTGGTTTCCGAAACACCAATCACGTTTAGAAAAGAACCTACACCCCCTTTTTTGGCCAGATCCAATTTGGCTTTTTGTCCTGGATCATTGGCCGCAGGGCCTGTGAAAACACCACCATTCACTTGGTTTAACTGACCTGCTTTTTCTTCCAAAGTCATGCGCTGTAACAAATCTTTGATGCGCTGTTCAATGGGTGCTTTGGCATTTTTGTACAAAGGTGTGCTAGCAGGCTTATTAGTTTGCGCCTGCACTGCAATGGATAGGATTAGAAGGGCTACCACTGCAAAAAACTGCTTTCTCATATGTTGAAATTAAGATGATGGAAATCGCGTACAATCGAGACATAAAGTTAACTCAGAAACGCACATATTCCCGATGAAACAGTAATTTTCACCATTAACGGCTAAAAAAACACCAAATCTTGGAACAGGTCAAAAACCTAGCATCGCTCACAGCTTTTTTTAATGAAAAAGTAGACAGATATAATCGGACAAGTTTTATTGCGGCAGACCCTATTTGCGTACCCCATTTGTTTAGCAAAAAACAGGATATAGAAATTGCCGGCTTTTACGCCGCCATCTTTGCCTGGGGTAATAGAACCACCATCATTAATAAGGCCAAGGAATTGATGCAACTCATGGATATGGCACCCCATGATTTTTGTTTGAATCACCAGGAAACCGATTTAAAAAGGATGCTGGGTTTCAAACACCGAACATTTAATGCTACCGACCTTTTATATAGTATCAGCTTTATGCAAATGCACTATAGCCAACACAAAAGTTTGGAGACCGCTTTTTTTAACAAGCAAGTGCTATCAGAAGAACAGGACAAACGCATAGAAGCAGCACTTACTAGATTTCACCAATATTTTTTCTCTTTAGAAGACACACCCAATAGAACCAGAAAACATATAGCCACTCCTTTTAAAAATTCTTCTTGCAAAAGATTGAATATGTATTTGCGTTGGATGGTGCGCAAAGACAAGCAAGCTGTTGATTTTGGGATTTGGAAAAGCATTTCACCAGCAGATCTAATCTGCCCCATTGACTTACACGTAGCAAGGGTGGCCAAACGATTTCAATTACTAGATAGAAAACAAACCGATTGGGCCGCTGCCGTAGAACTAACCCAATACTTGCGTACCTTGGATGTGGCAGACCCCGTGAAATATGATTTTGCCTTATTTGGTTTGGGTGTGATGGAAAAATATATTTGACCAGATTATAAAGCATGAATAGCATTACTGATTTACAAGCCTTAGAAAAAATGAGCATAGAGGACTTGATTGCACATATCAATCACCTGATTGCCCATGATTTCTCTAAATTGGTCTACTTACTCTATGCCGTAGATGTACCTGAGAAAAAACTCAAACAATTACTAGCCGAAAATCCCGGAGAGAATGCAGGAAAAATCATTGCCCAATTAATGCTAGAAAGACAGGAACAAAAACGTAAAAGTCGTGAGCAGTTTCGTCAAGACCCTGCTAGAATTCCGGAAGAAGATAGGTGGTAAATTAAATCTAATTAACTGAACCAAATTAGCAGCGCATTTTCCGCTATTTTCGTCATTCAAAATAATTAATATGAAGCTTGTCTCTTATATGGCCGATGGCCGCGATCAATTGGCTTTTTTGGTAGAAGGGTATCTATATGATTGTGACCTAATGCACCCAGAACTACCCAATAGCATGAATATGTTTTTGCACTATTGGGAAGATATGTTTCCCATTGCCCAACAAGTGGATTCGGCTATTAAGTCAGGAAAGATTAGCACAGAACGTGGAATTACTGTAGATGGCCTTGATTTGTTGGCACCTGTTCCCTTCCCTACTTCTTGCAGAGATGGTTATGCTTTTAGACAACATGTAGCTGCAGCCAGAAGAAATAGAAAAGTAGAGATGATTGCGGAATTTGACCAATACCCTATTTTTTATTTTACAAACCACCATAGCATTCAAGGACCTGGACCTATTAAATGCATGCCTGACCATTTTGAAAAATTGGATTTTGAATTAGAAGTAGCCATTGTTGTTTGTAAATCTGGTAGAAATATTACCGCAGAAGAAGCGGACAGTTATATTGGAGGACTCATGATCATGAACGATATGAGCGCAAGGCGTTTGCAGATGGAAGAAATGTTACTGAACCTAGGACCTGCCAAGGGCAAGGATTTTGCCACCTGCATAGGACCTGCTCTGGTAACCTTAGATGAATTGGAAGGATTTGAAGTGGCCGCAAAAGAAGGACATGTAGGAAAGAACTGGAACCTTGCTATGACTTGCAAAGTCAATGGGGTACAGGTTAGTGAAGGGAATGTAAGTCAGATGGACTGGACCTTTGCAGAGATCCTAGAAAGATGTGCCTATGGTGTTGATTTACAACCAGGCGATGTCATTGGCAGTGGCACTGTTGGAACAGGTTGTTTTTTAGAACTCAATGGTACGGGCAAATTGAATAATCCAGACTATCAAGAACAATGGTTACAAGCGGGTGATATAGTAGAAATGGAAATTGCAGGTCTTGGAAAATTGATTAACCAAATTGAAAAAGAAGATTCTGATTTTTCTATTCTAGCACGCAAAAAAATCTAAGCCATGCGCATCAATTTTAGTGAACTCAATACCATGGAAAAACAGCAATGGTTGCAAAGCGCCATTGCCCCCAGACCCATTTGTTTTGCAAGTACTGTTGATGCAGCAGGTAATCAGAATTTAGCACCATTTAGTTTTTTTAATCTCTTCTCTTCTAACCCACCCGTAGTAATTTTTTCTCCTTCAAGAAGGGGAAGGGATAATACCTTAAAACATACATTGGAAAATGTGTTGGAAGTACCAGAAGTGGTGATCAATATGGTAGACTTTGAGATGGTGCAACAAATGAGTTTGGCCAGTTGCGAGTTTCCAAAAGGGGTGGATGAGTTTGTGAAAGCAGGATTTACCAAAACGCCTGCCAGCCTTGTAAAACCAGCCATGGTAGCCGAAGCCAAGATTCAATTAGAATGCAAAGTGCTTGAAGTAAAAAGTTTGGGTGAGCAAGCAGGAGCAGGACAATTGGTGATTGCAGAAGTGATGTGCATGCACGTGGCCGATGCTGTCATTGGTGGCGATGGAAAAATAGACCAGCACTTATTGCATTTGGTAGCCAGACTGGGTGGAGATTGGTATTGCAAAGTGGAACCCAGCAATGTGTTTAAAGTAAACAAACCCAATACACAATTGGGAATTGGTATAGACAGTTTACCTGAAGGCATTAGAAAGAGTACTATTCTTACAGGCAATCATTTGGGTTTGCTGGGTAATGTGCATGATTTGCCAGAAGTGAATCCTAGTTTTGAAAACGAGCGCTTAAAAAGCATTATCCAATACTATAGTGTGAATCCGCATGAGATGGAAAAGGAATTACACCATTATGCAGCCGAATTACTAAACAGCAATCAGGTAGATGCAGCTTGGCAGGTATTGTTGGCTTTGGAAAATGTCTAAATTATAAATCTCCCAACTGAGGGCGCATAATAATATCTTCTACCACGGCCTGCGGCGATAGAGAAGCAGCAGCAACTATCATCTTGGCAATATCATTTGTTTCCATGATGCGTGCAGGATCTATCTCAAACCCGTCCCAACTTGCACTCAATGTGGCACCCGGACAAACAGCTGTTACTTTTACGCCATACGGTTTCATTTCTTCACGTAGGTTTTTGCTAAATCCTAGCATGGCAAATTTGCTAATACTATAAGACCCTCCATTGGCATAAGCTTGCAAAGAAGCAATGGAACAAATATTAAACACATGACCCTTTTTGGCTTCCATCATAGCGGGCAAAATGGCGCGGGTTAAATGATAAGCACTATACAAATTCACCTGCATCATTTGTTCTAATAAACCCTCCGCTTCGTTGTACACAGAACCTGGTTGAAACTGTCCTGCATTGTTGACCAAGATATTGGGCTTGCCATATTGTAAACACCAACTAGCAAAAGCATCTAACTCTTCTCTAACAGCTAGATCTGCTGCCTTTGCCTTGATTACGGCATTGGGATATTGCTCCATTACTGTGGCCACTAGTGCATACAAATCCACTTCACTCCTACCACAAACCAATAGTTGGTGCCCTTCTTTGGCAAATGCTTCCACAATGGCTTTTCCAATTCCTTTTGACGCGCCTGTAACAATGATATTCATGATTCAAATTTCTAGCTGCTAAGTTCGAACATTTTATTGAACACTGACCATGCGGGCTTTTTGGATTTAGTTAGTATTTTGCAGCATGCAATACCGCCACTTGTTTTTTGACCTTGACCATACTTTGTGGGATTTTGAAACCAATGCAAAGGAAACATTAGAAGATATTTATCACAGCAACCAATTAGCCGAACGTGGCGTGAGTGATTTTGAAGTCTTTTTTAAACATTATAGCTATCATAATGAACGTTTATGGGATAGGTATACCAAGGGTTTTATCAAACAAGAAGAACTTCGTTGGAAAAGAATGTGGCTTTCTTTGTTAGAGTTTAAAATTGCAGACGAGCCACTATCTAGAAAATTGGCAGTGCAATTTTTGGAGGGACTCCCCAATAAAAAAAGACTTTTTCCCTATACTATTGAAATTTTAGAATACCTAAAAGCCAAGGGTTATCAGATGCATTTGGTGACTAATGGATTTGAAAATGTACAACACAATAAGATTAGAGAAAGTGGTATGGCTGGCTATTTTCAACAAGTGATTACCTCAGAAGCCAGCAATAGCCTCAAACCCAATAAGGAAATTTTTGATTATGCTTTGATGAAGGCAGGAGCAAAAACGGAAGAGAGCATCATGATTGGTGATAACCAAGACGCCGACATTAAAGGGGGCTTGGATGCAGGCCTAGACACTATTTTTGTAAACCATTTAAAAGTGGTTCCCAAGATCAAAGCCACTTATACCATTGAGCATTTACAAGAATTAGAAAACATCTTATAATAAGAAAAGCCTCCAATTGGAGGCTTTTAAATTCTTATGAACTAATTCACTATGCTTTGGGCTTAGGACTAGTTTTTACTGTAGCTGTTTTTGTTTCTTTTTTGCAGCACTCTTTGCCGCTAGCTTTGGCGTCTTTCTTGCATTCTTTACCATCACATTTTTTACCTTTCTCGCAGAAATTGGCGTTGGCAGCTCCTACAAAAAAGAAGGCGGCAGTAGCTAGAACAATTACTTTTTTCATATGTCTTTGTTTTATTAGTGTGAATATACAGCAATCAATAGAAAATATTGTTACCAGGATGCTAAAACCGTTACACCGCCTTTTACCACTTGGTTCAAATCTACGTTGATTTTGGCGTTCAAAGGCAAAAGCAAGTCTACCCGGCTACCAAATTTGATAAATCCATATTCCTCTGTCTGCTTTACTTTTTGTCCAACCTTGGTGTAATTACAGATTCTTTTTGCCAAAGCTCCTGCAATTTGCTTGTACAAGATTTCTCCGTGTGGATTTTTCACCACCACACTCCAACGTTCATTCTCTGTAGAAGACTTAGGATGCCAAGCAACCAAATATTTGCCTTTATGATATTGGTTATAAACCACTTCTCCGTCTACCGGATTGCGGTTTACGTGCACATTGGCAGGGCTCATAAATACGCTCAATTGGATCCTACGATCTTTAAAATACTCTTCATCGGTTACTTCTTCAATTACCACCACTTTACCATCTGCAGGGCAGATAATTTGGTTAGGATTAATGGTATGCACCCGATTAGGCATCCTAAAAAAAGAAACCAAAAATAGGAATACAGCCAGGGTAAGAAAAAATATCAAAATGGCTAGCCAAGGAAGGCTAGCACTTAAAAAAGTAAAAGATGCAAGGTTGATTACACCAAAGACCAATGCGGCTATGCCAATGGTCTGATATCCTTCTCTGTGTATGGTCATGTTTCAATTATTGAGGGGCAAATGTAATTGATTTATAAAAACAGGTCGGCAAAGATCCAAACATATGGGGTAGCCAACAAAAGTGAATCAAATCGGTCAAGGAAACCGCCATGTCCGGGCATCATTTGGCCACTGTCTTTTACACCCGCCATCCGTTTGATTTTACTCTCTAATAAATCGCCCAGCGTACCAATCACTGATGCTAATAAAGAAATAAAAATCAAGGGTCTAAAGGGTAGGTCAAATAGGCCATGGCCCCCATAACTTACCACCATAACGGCTAGAATAATTCCGCCAATTGTGCCTTCCCAAGTTTTCTTGGGGGAGACACTGGACAAAGGTGTTCTGCCAAACAAGGATCCCGTGATATAAGCCATGGTATCATTGATCCAAATTGATGCAATAAGAATAATGGGCAACACCCATCCTAAATCGGCCTGAAAACCAGCGGTGATTCTGCCACGCAGTTTTATCATTAAAGCCCAAGCCAAGGAGATGTATAAGAATCCCGCCACCAAGCTTAAAACACTGTCTAGACTTAATTTTTTAAAAGAGATCAATCCTGCCAAAAGGGTAAATGCCCCAATGACTAAAATCAGGTACCATCCCAGATCGTGTAGGTTCCAAGAAGCCCATAATGGATAAGACAAAGGACTACTCATCCAAAACATAAAAGCTACTCCTAATGCCATGACCAAATAACGTAAGTAGGCTGGTACTTGCTGAAATTTGGGGTCAATTAGATCCATCAACTTATAAAACTCCCACCAGCAGCCAGTATGTATGACTAAAAAGAGTGCCAAGAAACTCCATTGGTTCCAGAGTAATCCAGCCAACATAATGGCCACAAAGAATACAGCACTTAGTGCCCTTGTTTTAAATGTTGCAATATTGAAAGCCATAATTGAAAATCTAATTGTTAGAAAAGTACAGTTAGTTTAAAATGGTTTTGTTGATAATTTGCTTAGCTGTTTCATTAAGCAAGTCTGGAACATAGATTTCTATATCCCCAAAATTCACATAACTACTGTCTTGCTTGTTTAATACCTGAACGGGTATTTCATTTTCTTCCAACAAACCCTGAATAATACTGGCTTCTGCGTAATTCCGAGTGCTAAAAATTTTCTTCCACTGTTGCATGGGTTGCTGGTTGGTTGTTGGACACCAAAGATAGGGCAAGAGAAGATTCCTTGCGGAACATTTGCATCAACACAATTACTGCGCTAATGGCAAAGACACCCAACCAAACTGGCATATTTTCATCCATGGTTTTTTCTAAGTTTTTCCCCTTTAACCCGGCAAAATAAAGCTGTGTTACAATAATGCCATTGTAGATAAAGTGCATAGCAATATTCATCCAAATATTACGGCTATAATAAAATACATAACCAAGGATCATCCCCAAGGCCGTTCTAGGCAGGAATCCAAAAAAGGAAAAATGGATGGCGCTAAACAAGATACTGGTAATTAAGATTCCCAAAAAAGGGTTCTTGGTCCAACCAATAAAAATCTGTTGGAATCCTCCACGGAATAGGATTTCTTCAAAAAAAGCTGGAGCAACTGCCATTGCAATCAATGCAAACAGATAATCCCAAACAGTTTTCATGGCAACCATGGCCATCATGGATTGTTTGTATTTAGCTTCAAACTCTTTTGCCTTGGCCAACCATTGGGCAGGAAGTGGAATATTTTGGTTCAATTCACCCAAAGCCCCACTCATCATCAAACCAGTAAAGGCAATTAAGGCTACTAAAAGCAATTGCTTTGTTTGTATAACTCTATTAAAACCAAGCCATTGCATGGGCTTTTGGTCTACAATCCTGGCAAAAATAAGGGCTGGTGTACAAAATACTAGAAAGCTGGCAAGGGTATTTAAAAAACGGGTTGTTTGCAAATGACCAGGTTGGGTAAGGGCTTTGCCCACTTGTTCAATTGGTATTTGCATCATCACCGAACCCAAAGAAAGTACCAGTAAATTCCCAACAATCATACCCACGCCTAATAAACCCAATAAAATGGCAAATTGCGATGCGTATGTAAGCGGAATAGAGCTTTGCTGCATAAAACTGAAAATAAGCCTGTAAATTTGCATTTTTGTGTAATGCCCCTGCAAGTTAAAGGATAAAAGGCAGGCTGGAATCAATTCAAAACGCCCAAAAGCAATATCAAAGGTTTTCATGGTCAAAATAGAAAATATAGAATTACCCGATTTCCCACTTTTATTAGCGCCCATGGAAGACGTGAGCGACCCTCCTTTTAGGGCCGTTTGCAAGGACAATGGAGCAGATTTAATGTATACCGAGTTCATCAGCAGTGAGGGATTGATTCGGGACGCTATCAAAAGCAGGCGGAAATTGGACATTTTTGACTACGAGAGACCCATCGGGATCCAGATTTTTGGGGGCGATGAAGACGCCATGGCATTGAGTGCACGAATTGTAGAAACCGTGAACCCCGATTTGCTAGACATCAATTTTGGATGCCCTGTAAAAAAGGTAGTAAGCAAGGGCGCAGGAGCAGGCGTATTAAAAGACGTTGACCTGATGATTCGCCTAACAGAGGCGGTTGTAAAAAGCACCAAACTTCCTGTAACAGTGAAAACCCGTTTGGGCTGGGATAATAATAGTTTGAATATTGAAGAAGTGGCCGAACGCTTACAAGATGTTGGCGTAAAAGCGCTTTCTATTCATGGAAGAACCCGTGCACAATTATACAAGGGAGAAGCAGATTGGACCCTGATAGCCAAGGTGAAAAACAATCCCAGGATTAAGATGCCCATTTTTGGCAATGGCGATATCAATTCCCCACAAAAAGCCAAAGCTTACAAAGAGCGTTATGGCGTAGACGGGATCATGATTGGCCGTGCAGCCATTGGGTATCCTTGGATTTTTAGAGAGATCAAACACTTTATGGAAAAGGGCGAGCTGATGGCCCCTCCTACTTTAGAAGAACGAATCATTGTCTGCAAAAAACATTTGCACAAATCCTTTGAATGGAAGGGTGGCATTGCAGGGATTTATGAAATGCGCAGACACTATACCAATTACTTAAAAGGCCTTCCCAATATCAAGGAATTCCGCGGCCGTCTAGTTACGCTTAACACCGTAGAAGAAGTGGAAGCCGTGTTGGATGAAATTGCCATTCACTACAAGGGCTATGAATTTGAACGACTCAATATTGAGTTGATTGACTATCATCAGAATTGTCCGGTGTAAAATAATTTTAGTTTTGCTTATTTGCTATCAATTTCCATTAAAACAGCCTATTTTGGATTAAGAAAAAAGATACGTATATTTGAAATAAACACACGTATAATGACAACTAAACTCACTCTATCAGTAGAGAAAGAAGTTATTGAAAGGGCTAAGTCTTATGCCAAGAAATCTGGCAGAAGTCTTTCTGAGATTATTGAACAATATCTTGATAGTATTACCAATGAAAATAACCATCAATCAGTTTCTCCAAAGTTAAAAAAATTGATAGGCGTTGTGAAACTACCTAAAGGTTTTGATGACAAAAAGGAGCTTCAATCATATTTAGAGAAGAAACATTTATGAAAAAGGTATTCTTAGATACCAATATTCTTGTAGATCTAATTGCAGATAGAAAACCATTTAGCAAATTCGCTATAGAAATATTTCAGTCCTCCGAATCAAATAAGATTCAACTATTTACTTCATCACATAGTATAGCAACCACTTATTATTTACTTAAGAAATTTGTTGACGATAAATCATTACGATCTACACTTTTAGGTTTATTTGAATATTTAACAGTTGTACCAGTGAACACAGATATTCTTACAAAGGGATTAAGATCTAAGCAAAAAGATTTTGAAGATGCAGTTCAAATTTTTTGTGCAACTTCAATTGAAAAAATGGATTGCATTGTAACAAGGAATATAAAAGACTTTAAAGGAAGTGAAATTCCTGTTTTAGCCCCAGATGAATTCTGTGCCAAAATATTTTAAGAGTTTATTTAATAAATATTACTTGACTAAACTTTAAAGCACCTACTATGAGCTTATTCCAAAAGAAAGAACCCATTACCGTGGAAGTAAAGGGTAAACAATTAGTTTGTCCCATCTGTTCCAACAATTATTTCTGGACAAGATCAGCCCAGCTAAATACTTCTGCTGCTACCTTCTTTGGACTAGATTGGGCCAACCGTTCAGCAACATGTTTTGTTTGTTCTGAGTGCACACATATCCATTGGTTTTTAGGTTAACCCTTCTCTGAAAGCATATCACTATAAGATTGCTGCATCATTTGACTAGGATGCAAATTAAATAAGCGCTGGTAGTGGTCACATTGTTCCTGCAATTTTTCTAGTGAGTATTGTTGATCGTTATCAATGGCTTCTACTTCCAGAAAAGTACCCAGACCTTTTACTTGGTCAAAGTGAAATTTGACGTTCTCAATAAAATAGATTTTACGGATTTTGTCTACCACCATTTTAATCCCCAATTGATGGATTAAGATGGATTTTAAAGCAGGGTCTGGCTGGTGCCGATATAAAATAACAGAAGATAGTTTTGAACCTACTTGATTCTCCCTGTCATAGTTGATGAGCGCGTTTTCTATATTGCCCTCCCTCAATTTCAATCGCCCCTTGGGCACATTAAAATAAGTGTCTATTTGGTGGTCTACACCTTTAAAGAGTGGCTGCAATTCCAATAGTATATTTTCATAGGGTTCTAGTGAATCTACTTTGGCTTTGAATTCTATATTGCGGATATTCACTTTATCTGTTTTTTGAAAATTAGCTGATTGCGTTAATAAAAGAAAATAATCTTATTAATGTCCTAAATCTCATTTCTGTTGATTCCAATACTTAAGTAGTTCTGTATATTTATTATAGCTCACCAATTATTGAACAAGACATGTTGCTTGATATGCGAACACCATTTTTAACTGTAGCTTTTATTTTTTCTTTGACCAGTCTATGCGGACAAAAAGCAAATAACAAACTGGACATTACAGCTTTGACCGGTAATTTTTATATCTATACCACGTACAATGAGTATCAAGGAAGCAAAACTCCCGCACATGGCATGTACTTGGTCACAAACAAAGGCGTTGTCTTATTTGATACACCTTGGGATACTACCCAATTTCAGCCCCTTTTAGACAGCATACAAAAAAGACATAACAAGAAAGTACTATTTTGTTTGGCAACCCATTGGCATAGTGACAGAACTGCGGGGCTAGAATATTACGGATTTAAAGGAATCAAAACCTATACCACAGCACTTACAGATCAATGGAGCAAAAAAGAAAATGCCAAAAGGGCTGCTAATCTAATTTACAGAGATACTGTATTTCAATTTGATGAATATAGTTTTGAAACTTATTATCCAGGTGAGGGTCATACTGCAGACAATATAGTAGTCTGGTTTGGAAAAGAGAAAATCTTATACGGAGGTTGTCTCATTAAAGGCGCAGACGCAGAAAATTTAGGCTTTTTAGGAGACGGAAATATTAAGGCCTATAAGACCACTTTATTAAATGTTCAGAAAAAGTATAGCAACCCAAAATACATTATTGTTTCTCATGCCAACTGGAAGAATAATAACTCTTTAAAACATTCAATTGAATTAGCAAGAGAATTGAAAAAGACTAAGACACAATAAAATCAGCAGGCTTTAAGGCAACCCGTTAAAAAAAGTGCAAGTGCTTCATAAATTAAAACTAATTGGCAGATTCTATCAAAGCTTTCTATTGTTTTCAATAGTTATGAATCTTTGTTGCTTGAGCTTATTTTGGAGTTATGGCACTAGGATCTTTACGGTGATTTTCTGGTTTAGAATGATAACATTAGGATTAACCTACTATTTCATCAACAGTTATAAAAGCAAGGAATATTACTACTATTTTAATTTGGGGATTTCTAAGACATTGATTTGGACAGCAACCTTAGTTGTTGACTTTGTACTATTCCTAATTCTCCTTTTCATCATTTTTCAATTCATCTGATGCATATACTAGAAGCAGATAGTATACAATTGACTTTTGATAGTAGAAGCATTTTATCAGATATCTATTTAAAGCTAGAGACAGAAAAGATAACCGGACTTTTAGGTAGAAATGGTGCAGGAAAATCATGCCTTCTGAAAATTATATTCGGAACGCTTGATTCTGAGAAATCGGTTCGCTTTGACAATCAATCAAAGCCTTTTGCATACCAACAGCCCTATTTAATCAAATACCTACCTCAATTTAATTTTATTCCAAAACAGCTTAGCTTAAAAAGGGTCTTTCAGGATTTTGAACTAGACTATTCCCTATTTGAAAACCGTTTTCCTGAATTTAGATCAAAACACCAATCAAGCATTGGAAGCTTATCCGGTGGTGAGCGCCGTTTGGTGGAATTGTTTACCATTCTCAAATCCAATACCCAGTTTGCTTTATTGGATGAACCCTTTACCCATTTAAGTCCACTCCAAATTGAAAAGGCCCAAGAGTTGATTTTGGAAGAAAAAACCAACAAGGGAATTTTAATTACCGATCATCTGCATCAATCTGTCACAGACATCTGCAACAACCTATATGTTTTATCAAACGGAAAAACACATGTAACCAAAAACTTGGAAGACCTTGAAAGGCTTGGTTATGCAAGACATCATTAGTTGTCTGTAACTTTTTTGAAGAATGAACGTTTGGTTATTACTAAACACTGCTTGAAAATGCTGAAAAACTTTGTCTTGCTAATATTGATGTTTTTTTGGGGAATGACAGGAAAGACCAATGCCCAATCAATCAAAAAGTTTGACCGAGCTATATACAAAGACAGTCTTAGCCAAGCATTAACCAAATTCTCCAAGAAAAGCCTGATTCCAGGTTTCTCAGTTGCCATTGTCAATGATAAGGAACTATTATATACAAAAGGCTTTGGAATGGCTGATATAAAAAAGGGGATTCCATTTAGTCCAGAAAGTATTAACTGGGTGGCTTCTATTTCCAAAACATTTGTGGCATTATCTATTATAAAATTAGTGGAACAAGGGAAACTGAATTTAGACCAACCAATAAATCAGATATTCCCATATTCAATAATTAATCCGCATTTCCCTAATACATCCATTACTGTTAGGCACTTAATAACGCATACATCCAGTATAATTGATGACGCTTTTGTTCCTTACTATATTGGCGAAGCGGATATTTGCATAGTCAATGACAGCAAACAATATGATAGTTTACCAGCCTATTTACAACCTAATCTTGCATACTATAGAATGGGTAAAAAAATCTCTTTGGATGAGCATATCCAAAAATACACGCAACCCAAAGCCAGTTGGTATACCGATAGTAGTTTTTTGAAAAAAGAACCTGGAAAGTTTTTCCAATATTCCAATTTAGGCGCAGCCATAGCTGCCAGAATAGTGGAAATAAAATCAGGATTGTCATTTATTGACTTCACAAAAAAATACATTTTCCAACCCTTACAAATGAATCATACAGGTTGGAATTTTGAAGATGTAGACACAAAATTAGTAAGTAAAATCTACGCCCAATATGATGAACAAAAACCCTCTGGTGTGGTTGAACATCCTCAATATTATATGACCAACTATCCCGTAAGTGGACTTAAAACCAATGCCACTGATTTAAGTAAATACCTAATAGAAATGATTAGAGGCGCAACTGGTCATGGAAAATTACTTAGTCCTACATCTTATGAAATGCTATTCCAACCACAACCGAATTGCGAGGGGCTGAATAAAACTGATTCAAGTACATTTAATGGGAAATACAATATTGCCACATTATGGTCAGTTTCTGCCAAAGGAACTATATTTCATTTTGGTGGTAATACGGGCGTGTATAGTTTTATCTATTTCAATCCCAAAACAAAAAAGGGAGCACTAGCCATTTCAAATCTTAGGGACAATAGTTTTGGCGAGATCCTCAACATAGTAAACAAATACGAGGCTTTATTCTAGTTGAAAGAAAATACAGCCCCCACTGTATGTACAAAAAAACCGCCCCAAATTGGAGCGGTTCATTATTACAATTTTGAAATTTTATCCTCTACCTACCCTACCTCTTCCGCCAGCAGGAGCTGGTCTACTTTGAGGCATTGGTCTAGACTGTTGTGTTGGTCTTGTCTGCGGTGTTGGGCGGCTTTGTGGCATGCTAGGTCTTGTTGAATTTCCATTGTTTGATGGGAAAGACGGACGTTGCATTTGTTCGCGTGTATTGGCTCTGTCTCGGCTGCGGTCATCCCTACTAATATCACTGGGTAAACGATTATTGTCAGCGGGTTTCCACTGATTTTTATCGCGTTGGTTCCAATTACCCTTATTGTCTTTCTGGAAAATATTTCCTTCCTTATCTGAGAAAATATTGTTTTGTCCACCGGTTGCAGGTTTTGCATCCGGACGGTCAAATCCAGATGGACGACCATTATTTGAATTGTTATTGGGAAGGCGATTATTGTTATTGTTATTTGGCAAACGGTTGTTCACGTTGTTATTGCCATTGTTATTGGGCCTGTTATTATTCAAACTACCTGGTCTACGGTCAACATTATTGGTACTAACCACATCCTTCCTGTTTTTATACAGGTTGTTATGACTATTGTTGATATTGTTGTTGTTACCAATATTGATGCTATTATTTGGTCTGTTGATATTGATATTGGGATTGTTGATCACAATATTATTACCACCACCGGGTCTATATCCAGGTCGGCCATATCCACCGCCATAATATCCACCATGATAACCCCATCCACCATATGGAGGACGGTACATTGGGGGTCCAAACCAACCTCCACCATAACCATAGCCATATCCGCCAGTGCTATATCCAAAATGGAACCAGCCCACGTTAAAGCTCATCCCAAAACTCATGCTCCATCCAGAATAAGGATTGTAGTGCATACCAAAACCATAAGTAACAGGGCGAGGATAATACATACTACCATACCAAGGATTATAATACCAACCCGTTCCCCAAACTACGGTAGGTCCATAAATATAACCTCCCATATAACCAGGTGTGTACCCAGTATAAACATATTGTGGGGTGCTTTCATAAACATAGACATACTTGGTATTGTATGCAGAACTACTAGGCGGAATCTTTTCTACGTCACTAGGTCTTTCTGTACTTACTTCCCATGGACCTGTAGCTTGTTTGCTTTGGAACCATACACCATTTTCAACAGCAAAATATTTATTGCCCGCTTTGATTACGGTGATATTGCTATTATCAGCTACATAAAGAGAAGTATTATCAATGGGTGAAAACTTAGGGTCTCCATCATAGGTAACCGTACACTTAGCAGTGGCCCTATCAATCTTGGCTGTTTGTGGGATCATGGCGTCTGCCTTGGCTTCTTCTGCAGCATCGGTTCCTGCTACGCTTGCTAGTACACCATCTTTCTCTGAGCCTGCAGGGATTTTGGCAAAATCAGCAGGTAATTGGTCTGCGGCCACAAAATCCCAAGGGCCGTTCATAGAGCTACTGCTATACCAACGTCCTGCAATCAAGATATAATTCTTTTGAGAATTGATGTCTTTGAAAATCTCATCTAAAGTATTGTCTGCATAGAGCAAACTGGTACCAGAAATATTTTTAAAAGACGCTTCTCCTTCCGTTTGAATCAACTCTGCAGGAACAGTTGAAATAACTATTTCTGTAGGGGTGGTTTGTTTTTCTACGGGCTCTTTGTCTTTGGCTGCTGCCGCTTCTTGTTCTTTGATTTTTTTATCCAACTCTTTCAATTTAGTTGGCAGTTTTTTTACAGGACTATAACCATTGGTAGCGGTTTCAGAAACATACCAGTTTCCCCCACCATAGAGATAGAATTTTTTGTCTTCAGGATAACGAATGATTAGTGAGGGTGTGTTAATTACACGCTCCATCCCCAGATTCTTGTCTTGTTGAATCTTGGGTTCTCCGTCAATGGTTACAAGTGTAGAAGGCTTGGTAGTATAAATGATTTTGGGAGGGTCATTTTTCAAATTGGGATTGTTAATAGTCTGCTCTTGCTTGATGCTTGCCTTTAACCTTTCCAAAGACATCACCAAATCCCATTTGGGTACTTCTTTTTCAATAGCAGCAGCTAATGCTTCAATTTGCTTGGTATCATCAATTCCTGGGAATTTAGACTGTGTAATGGTTAAGCTCTCTAGTGTAGCCGTACCATTACCCTTATCTGTATTAAGCAAAGCATCCATCCAAATGGCGCCAAAAATGGGCTCTTCTCCCCCTTTTTTGCGGATAGAAACAGCTGCCCTTCCGGATAATTTTACTCCATCTAACTTTTCAGGCTGGGGTTGGTAAATGGTAATTTTTCCTCCTGACCCATAGGGAATTTCTTTAGGCCAATCAGACTGGGTCATGGCAGCCAAGCCCATGCCCATCAAGATCAATAAGAACAAGGATGCTTTTTTCAATTGCTTCATCATAGTTAATTTATCGTGTGCAAGTTAGTTAATTTCAAAATCTATGCCATAGGTCTGACCTTAGCCCCAATATTGGAACTTTCAACCAATCTAAGGTTTAAAAAAGCTTATTTTTTAACAGAAAATGAGCTAAGTGCTGCCGTGTATTCATGGGCTCTTTTCTCGGCAAAATAATCAGCGCCCAACATCAAAATGGCTTGTATAAATAGGGCAAATCCAAAACCTCTCCAGAATTCTTGAATAGCATTTTCCCTAAAATAGACATAGAGTCCCATGCCTACCAGGGCCAAGGCTATTTCTACCCATCGGTAAATGACAAAATTTTGATTCACTACTTCCATTCTAGGTAATTCAACTTTAGTTAGTTGATCTGGATTCATGTCTAAACTATAGACTATGTCAATCCTCTGTTCATCGCTCCGCGAATAAACGGTATAACCTACTATAATTTGTAACAATGCAATGGCTAAAAAAGGAATGGAAGCCCCTTTCCAAAAAGCAGTTTTAAAATAGAGCCAACCCAAAACAGCTAAAATAATAGCAAGGATGCCAATACCAATAAAGAGTAAACTCTCATACTTCTCTGCTAGAAAATATTTTTCAATGATTGTCTTTGTTAACATATTTATTGAATTTGGTCTGTCAAAGCAGTATCAAGTGGGGAAACTGTTTGCGCAAAAAAATGAGTGAGCACGCCTGTTTCATTCACAAGATACTTACTAAAATTCCAAACAGGTTGTTGCTTACACCATCCATTTTGCTCAGCGTGAGACAACCAAGCAAATAATGGATTCTGCTCAGGACCTTTGATGACAGATGATTTTTTTGCCAATAAAAATGTGACCCCATAATTGATTTTGCAAAATTCTGCAATGGCGGCATCATCTTTTTTCTCTTGGTCTTTAAAGTCATTGGCAGGAAAACCAATCACTACTAGTTTGCTGCCATATTGTTTGTGCAATTGTTCCAATGCTTCATATTGACCAGTGTATCCACAGTCACTAGCCGTATTAACCAAGAGGATTTTCTTTCCCTTAAATTGATCCATTCTAATTTTTGTGCCATTGTTCAACTCCAATTCCAAATCATAAATACTCAGTATAGGCAATTTGTTAGCGGTATTTTTTTGTATGGCTTTAGCCGATCCAAATAATTTGCCAGGCAACATGATCAAGGGATAAATAACTTTTAAAAAGGATTGTCTATAAGTCATGTTTTCTTTTTTAACCAGGAGCAGGGCTACAACAAGCACTACAATTAGCAGGATGAGTTTTTTCATATTATCGGATAATCCATTTGAACAATTTCAACTTGCCTTTTAAAGGAGGATATTTCATGGCAGGGTCAAACCAAGTTGGCGTTTTCATCACTGCTTTTTTGTGACTAAACGTATCAATAGAAAACTTGCCATGATAAGCACCCGTGCCGCTAAAACCCCTTCCACCAAAGGGCAGGTTGTGATTGGTTAAGTGCCAGCTGGCATTATTCACGCAAGCCCCCCCGGAAGGAACAGCTTTTAACCAATCATTTTCTACAGACCCCGAAGATGTAAACACATAAAAGGCCAAAGGGTTGGGATGGCGCTGAATCATCTGCAAAGCTTGTTCCTTGGTTTCAAAAGAAAAGATGGGCAAGATGGGACCAAAAATTTCATCGCGCATGATGCTGGCATCTAAGGATACTTCTTCTAATAAAGTGGGTTCAATAAATAAGATTCCTCTATTCACCCTTCCACCATACAAGATTTTTCCTTGACTCAAATAAGCACTTACCCTATCAAACTGTTTTTCATTGATGATCTTGCCATAGTTCTCGCTCTCTTCTGGCAATGCCCCAAAATATTGTTCAATCCTTTTGCGCATGGCTTTTACCAAGGCCTCTTTTTTACTAGCATGCACTAAAACATAATCAGGTGCTACACACATTTGACCAGCATTAGAGAATTTGGTCATGACTATTCGTTTGGCAGCAATTTCAATATTGGCATCGGCTTCCACAACACAGGGACTCTTCCCTCCTAATTCTAAAGTAACAGGCACCAAATTTTCTGCAGCCATTTTATAAATCAGTCTTCCAACTGCGGTACTTCCTGTATAAAAAACATGGTCAAATACAAAGGATTGCATCATGGCTGGAATCACAGATGCACCGTCTCCAGGAACAAATAAAATATATTCTGGTGCAAAACAGGATGCAATAATATCTTTCATCACTTGCTCTGTAGCACTTGCAAATTCACTTGGTTTTACTACCACACAATTGCCTGCGGCGATGGCTCCTATTAAAGGCGTAAACAACAATTGAAAAGGATAATTCCATGGACCAATGATCAAGACTACACCTAATGGTTCTTTTTCTATTCTACTACTTGAGGGTAGGTTCAGCAAATTAGTAGGAACCGATGTTGGTTCTAACCATGCTTCAAGGTTGCTAATAGTGGCATTTAATTCAGAAAGTACGAAACCGTTTTCGGTAACCCAACATTCTTCTTTTCCCTTTTTCAAATCTTGGTACAAAGCAGCATAGAGTGCTTCTTCATGCGCATTAATAGCATCGCGCAAGCGTATTAACTGTGCTTTTCTAAATGAAAGGGATTGGGTAGCCCCTGATTGAAAATAATTGCGTATGCTGGCAAGCATCTGTTCCATAATATAGATTTAACTTGAGTAAGTTATAATTCTTCTTGCAATCTCTTGCAAAATCAATAAATTCATAGCCTAAATTACAAGTACAACCATACCAACGATTCTTCCATGAAAAAAAATGAACCAACCAACAATTCTCGCCGCGGTTTTATCCGCAACGGGGCACTGGCTTTAGCCGGTTTTACCATTGTTCCCCGTCACGTGCTGGGAAGGGGTTTCACCGCACCAAGTGATAAATTACAAGTGGCCGGTATAGGAGCCGGTGGC
This sequence comes from Chitinophaga pinensis, assembly GCA_943372225.1. GTDB lineage: Bacteria > Bacteroidota > Bacteroidia > Chitinophagales > Chitinophagaceae > Sediminibacterium > Sediminibacterium pinensis_L. Next base: position 21,927 of record CALRXV020000008.1, read on the forward strand.
AAGGGCGAAAGCGATCTTTGGAATTTTTTCCAGAGTGGCAAGGCCGATATTGCTTTTCTCTGTGATGTAGATGAACGCCAAACTGCTAAGAGCCGTGCACGTTATCCAAAAGCCAAAGTCTACAAAGACTTTCGTGAGATGCTAGATAAAGAACACAAGTTTATTGATGCTTGTTCTGTATCTACACCAGATCACCAACACGCCGTAGCTGCCATGGCTGCCATGCAATTAAAAAAGCATGTCTATGTTCAAAAACCTTTGACACATGATATTTATGAAGCGCGCATGGTTACCAAAGCGGCTCATGACAATAAGGTAGTTACCCAAATGGGAAACCAAGGCTCTTCTGGTGATGGTGTACGCCAATTAATGGAATGGTATAATGCTGGTCTTCTTGGAGACGTGCATACCATTTATTGTTATACAGATCGTCCGGTTTGGCCACAGGGTATTGCTTGGGCAAAACAGAATGCGCCTATTCCAAAAGAATTGGACTGGGATCTCTGGCAGGGAACTGCTCCTTCAAAAGATTATGTAGAAGGTTTGTTACCATTTAACTGGCGCGGCTGGTGGGATTATGGTACCGGCGCTCTTGGCGATATGGCTTGTCATATTATGGCACCAGCTTTTGCCGTATTGGGACTAGGTTATCCTGATTCAGCAGAATGTAGTGTAGCAACAAGGTATGTAGCAAACTGGACCAAGGCAGCATATCCAGAAAGCGGTCCTATCTCTTCACATATCATCCTAACTTTCAAAGGCAAGAATGGTAAACCAGATTTAAAACTTCACTGGATGGATGGTGGCATTCAACCAGAGCGTCCAGAAGAACTAGGACCTAATGAAGTGATGGGTGATGGAGGAAACGGTGCCATCTTTATTGGCAGCAAAGGAAAGATGATGTGCGGTACTTATGGTATTAATCCACAATTATTGCCTACAGAAAGAACCAAGACCATTGTAGTGCCACAAACCATTGCTCGTGTGCCCAAGGGAGATAATGGTCACTATGCAGCATGGGTTGAAGCTGCTATTGCAGGATATGGTTCTGATAAAGCCAAGAACCTAAGCTCTCATTTTGATATTGCAGGTCCTTTAACCGAAAGTATCTTGATGGGTAATCTGGCAATCAGAAGCTACGATTTAGAAAAGAAAAATGCTACCGGTGGTATGGATCATCCAGGACGTTTTATCAAACTACTTTGGGATGGACCAAACATGAAGATTACCAATTTTGACGAAGCTAACCAGTTTGTGAAGCGTAAATACAGAGACGGCTGGTCACTAGGTGTTTAGTCATTAACAATGCATAAAAGAAAGGGACCCCAAATCAAATTGGGGTCCCTTTTTATTGTTATGGTTTGTAGTGGTACTAGAAACTAAATCCTTGTAAGTACGCGCTGTCCAATTCAGCACTTTCAATTGGGTTAGACCCAGTGAATGCCTCTTGTTCAACCACATAATACTTTAAGCCAGCTTCTGTTCCAGCTTTAATGATAGTTTTGAAATCAATGGTTCCCTTACCCAAGTGGCAAGACTCATGACCAGTTTTGGTCTTGGTCAAATCCTTGATATGACAGAGACGGAAACGGTTAGGATATTTTTTGAAATAAGTGATTGGATCAATGCCAGCGGCAACTACCCAATAGATATCCATTTCAAAATCAACGGTGTCTTTGTTGGTATTATCCATCATCACGTCTTGTGGCACTTGTCCATTCATGGGAACAAAAGAGTAGTCGTGGTTATGATAAGCAAAGCGAATACCGTTCTTTTTACAAACCTCTCCATTCTTATTAAACTCGTCGGCAAATTTTTTGTAATCGTCAATAGACTTTTGTGGCCCTTTGTAAGGACAGATCAAATACTTCATACCAATGGCAGCAGCTTCTGCGGCTTTGCGTTCAAAATCTTTTGAAGTATCGCAGTGCGCAGAAACAATTTTCATGCCCAACTCGTCCATATACTTTTTGAAATCTTTGTGGTCCATGCCCCAGAAAATTCCTTTGGATCCTTCAAAGCTTTCAATTTGCTTGTAACCAAAAGAAGCCAGTTTTTTCAAAGTACCTTTTGCGTCTTTGGCCATGTCTTCTTTTACAGTCCAAAGTTGAATACCAAAAGCGGGCAATTTCTTGGCGCCAAATCCTTCAAATAGAGATGCTGATTTTCCAGCAAATGGCAAGGATAATCCTGCAGCAGCAAATGCGCTCATGCGGAGGAAATCTCTTCTGTTATTATTCATACAATCGTTTTTAGAAATGAATTATCCCGGAATGAAACAAGATCATTCCGGGATATGAATCAATTGAGATACTACTAGGTAGCCCAGGCCTTGTCTCCTTTTTTATAAGGAATACAACCTTCATATTTTCCTGGAACCGCTACATAACGCAAAGCTTTTGTAGCGCCTACTTCAGAAGTAAAGAAGCCCAATAGGGTTAGTTCTTTCATCATCTTGAAATAGTGGTTAGGATCTGTGTCTTTTTTAGCTTTTTGGTATTCCTTGGTTTCTTTGTCCAAGTCTACCAACAAGTCATGTCTTTGTTCTGCAGTGCTTTCCAAGAAGGCTTTACCTGATTTTTTCTTAGATGCTTCATCTAGCTTTTTAAAGCCTTCTAAGAAAATGGTTTGGTCTTTTTCTTCATAGCAGTCTTTTACATAGACGCTCATGAATTCGCCCACTTTGGCTTCTTTTGCACCGGGTGTGGCGGTGGCAGGCAGGATGGTTTCACCTACTTCATTGAGGAAGGCAATATCGTCCTTGCTTAAATTGAAACCAGCTGCGCCCTTGTCTGAAGTTTTGCAACCAGACAAGAAAGCTTCTGCTCCAATCAAAGTTCCGCCCAACAGTAATGCAACACTGGAAATGGCTTCTCTTCTGTTCATTATCTTTTGTTTAAGTGTTTGATTAAAGGTTTTGTTTTTTAAGTTCTTCAACCGCAAAAGCAGCAGCTCTTGCAGTAAATGCCATATAGGTCAATGATGGATTCACGCAAGAAGCGGAAGTCATAAACGCACCGTCAGTAACAAATACGTTTGGTGCATCCCATACTTGGTTATTGCCGTTCAAGACAGATGTTTTGCGGTCTTTACCCATTCTAGCCGTACCCATTTCATGGATACCCTTTCCTGGAGTACCGTCACCATCCCATCCTTTAACGTCTTTGACACCAGCAGCAGTAAGCATTTCAACCGCATCTGCCACGCAGTCTTTGCGCATTTTCTTCTCGTTCTCTTTGAGTTCGCAGTCAATGGCCAAGACATTCAGACCCCATTTGTCTTTTTTGTTTTTGTCAATGGTAATCTTGTTGTCATGATAAGGCAACATTTCTCCAAAGCCACCCATACCCATGGTCCAAGAACCTGGTTCAGTCAATGCGTCTTTAAAGTCTGCACCAATACTAAACTCAGCTACCTGACGGCTCCATCCTTCTCTGGTACCACCACCTTGATAACCAAATCCACGAACATAATCGCGTTTGTCATTACCAACGTTACGGTATCTTGGAATATAGATTCCGTTAGCACGGCGTCCAAAATAGTATTTGTCTTCGTATCCTTCAACATGTCCACTAGCCCCTGTTCCCAAGTGGTGATCCATCAGGTTATGACCCAATTCATTTGAACTACTACCCAAGCCATCAGGCCATACATCTGTAGCAGAGTTCATTAGAATCCAAGCACTGTTCAAAGTACCGGCATTCAAGAACACTATTTTAGATTTGTATTCAATGGTCTTATTGGTTTCGCTATCTAATACTTCAACGCCTGTTGCTCTTTTCTTGTCTTTGTCATACAAGACTTTGGTAACAATAGAGAAGGGACGTAAAGTAAGATTACCTGTTTTTTGTGCAGCAGGTAAGGTAGAAGATTGGGTACTAAAATAACCGCCAAAAGGACAACCCAACCAGCATTTATTTCTAAACTGGCAATTGGTTCTTCCCTCGTGTGGAACGGTAAGGTTAGCAGTACGGCCAATAATCATGGCGCGCTCACCCTTATACAAATCTTTAATTCTTGCAGCTACATCTTTTTCAACGCAGGTCATATCCATTGGAGGTAAAAATTGACCATCGGGCAAAACTGCCAAGCCATCTTTGTTACCACTAATACCTGCAAATTTTTCTACATAATCATACCAAGGCGCAATGTCTTTATAACGTACAGGCCAGTCAACACCAAAACCATCTTTGGCATTGGCTTCAAAGTCTAGATCGCTCCAGCGATAACTTTGTCTTCCCCACATCAATGATTTACCACCTACATGGTATCCACGGAACCAGTAGAAAGGTTTTACTTCTGTGTAAGGGTGTTCCGTATCCTTGCACCAATAATCTAGGTTGGTTTCATTCAATGGATAATCCCTTTTCAAATTAGGATAATCATGAATCATTTGCTGGGTTCTTCTTCCACGGTGCGGAAAATCCCAAGCTTCTTTGTTAGCGGAAACATAGTCCTTGATGTGTTCAATATTGCGTCCTCTTTCCAGTAGCAATACTTTCAGACCCTTTTCCGTCAGTTCCTTGGCTGCCCAGCCACCGCTGATTCCTGAACCAACTACAATTGCGTCATAAGTTTGATCGGCCATTTTTGTGGGTTTGTTTTTGGATGTTATGGATTTGTTTAAATGTCACAGATTTGAATTGCCTTACGCAGTGATGCAATAGGATCTGGAGCCGATGGAATAAATTCCTGAGCCACATAACCTTTGAATCCTGTTTCATGAATGGCTTTCATAATGGCGGGATAATAGAGCTCTTGGGTCTCGTCAATTTCATGACGTCCTGGAACTCCACCAGTATGATAGTGTCCATAATACTCATGGTTGGCACGAATGGTACGGATTACATCACCCTCATCAATTTGCATATGATAAATATCGTAAAGCAATTTGAAATTAGGAGAGCCTACACGCTTAACTAGTTCAACGCCCCAAGTACTGCGGTCACACATATAGTCTTTGTGATCCACTTTACTATTGAGCAATTCCATCACAAGGATCACTCCTTTTTTCTCTGCCTGCCCTATAATTTGCTTCAAACCTTCGGTACAGTTTTTCAAACCAGTTTCGTCATCAATGGTACCGCGGTTGCCGCTGGCACAGAATAGATTGGTATATCCCGCATCGGCTACTAAGTCAATGTGCTCGGTATAATTTTTTATTAATTGCCCATGGTATTGTTTGTCATTCCAGCCCTTGGTCAAACCCAATTCAGCCCCATTACACATGGTAGAAATCAGGTTGTATTTTTTGAGCATGGGCCAGTCTTTGGGTCCTACCAAGTCCATACCTACTAATCCCAATTCTTTAAACTGGCTGCAAAGCTGTTCTAAGGGAATGGAATTATAACACCAACGGCAGGCAGAATGGTTGATATTGCCTTTCAAGGCTTGTGATTGATTCATATCGGATTTAAAAGAAGACAACCCTGCACCAGCAGCCAATGCTGCAGATCCTGCAACAATGTTTTTGATGGCGTTTCTTCTATTGGATGTTTGGGACATAGGTATCAAATAAAATGAGAATAAATTAAGCCTTGGTCAGGGTTTCTTTTTGTCTGCCCTTCATGTAAAACAACAAGCCCGCAAAAGCAACGGCCAGAATGACTGGGATAATCAAAGTTGCATTGATGATTTCAGGACCGGCTGCTTTTTTGGCTTCATTCAACACATTGGCAAAATCTGTTCCAGGAGCTGCATCATTGTATTGTTTGATATCTGCACCCGCTGGCAATTTTCCTGCAATCAAACGATCATAATATCCACCCATAAACATCATGTATACAGAAACGGCAAACATCCCTGCTCCTCCCATAAAGTTCATACCAACAGCACCTGTTTTAGGTAGGTTTTCAGAAACAAAACCCAGCATGGTTGGCCAGAAATAACAAACTCCCATACCAAATACAATGGCGCCTACAAATAACATATTACCAGTGGTATGGCCTAACAAATAAAGTCCTAGTGCAGCCAAAATAGCTGAAATCAATAACACCCCTGCAGGAGAAAATTTGTGAACTACTGGTTCAGCAAATGCTCTACCCAAGACCATGACACCGGTTTCAATGGTCAACAAGAGAATGGCGTTATCAGAAACATTTTTTAACAACACGTCTATCCACTGACCAGTGAACAATTCTGTAATAGCGGTTCCAAACATGAGTACAATCATGAACAAGAATAAAGGATTCAATACTGCTTTGTACATGTCGGCAGTAGAAACCCCGCTGGCAACGCGTTCTGTAACAGGGAAGGTTAGTTTGCTAAACAAGTATCCATAAAGAATAGTAGGGATAATCATTAGACCAACTTGAATTTGCCAGCTAATGCCCAACTTGCTCAAGAAATAAACTATTAGGGTGCCTATTACAATCCCACCTGGGAACCACAAATGAAAGTGGTTAAGTTTGGTGGTTTTGTTGTCAGAATAAATGGTAGCCACTAAAGGATTACAAGCAGCTTCAACGGTTCCATTGGCAATTCCAATACAAAGTGTAGAGATAAAGAGACTCCAATAGCCCCCAGCAAAAATGGTGAGCAGGATACCAATCAGGTGAAAACTAAATGCTACCAGCAATAGTTTTTTCATACCTATAATGTCTACAAAAATTCCACCAACCACTACGGCCAATGGGAATCCCCAAAATGCAGTGGCGGCAATGGATCCAAGTTCTTCCGCATTTAAATGAAACTCGGTACCAAGTTGACCAAGAATTCCGGCGCGGATTCCAAAAGAAAGTGATGTTACCAATAAGGCCAGACAACTGGCAACAAATAATTGGCTACGCTGAGGGGTAGTTTGCATGTCGTTAGAATTATGAAAAGCAATGTTTAGGAACTAAATGTAATTTTTTATTTTTAAAAACGGCTTGAATTCATCGGCAATAGGTCTATTTTTTTCGGCAATTTGGCCAAACCATTGCTTTGTGTCTGTCTGACACTATTAAAATGTCAAAAAATCAGTCTCCTAGAACAAAAAAGTATCAAGGTCTAAGTTGTTACCAAAAAATTCATCCATCACTGCTTCCCTTGCATTAAATTTGAAAGGAATTTTTTAAGCTTCACCCGATTGCATCATTAATTTCAAAATAGCTATATGAATCGTAAACTCAGAATGGGCATGATTGGAGGCGGAAAAGACGCTTTCATTGGAGCCATCCACCGTTTTGCCGCCAATATGGATGGATTAATTGAAGTGGCCGCAGGTGCTTTGAGCATCAACCCAGAAGTTGCCGTAGAATCAGGCAAAATGTTGTTCCTGCCAGCAGAAAGGACTTATTTGACCTTCCAAGAAATGATTGAAAAGGAAGCAGCCCTTCCTGCAGACAAGCGTATTGACTTTGTAACTATTGTAACACCCAATTTTGCGCATTTTGCCCCAGCCATGATGGCTTTAGAGCATGGCTTTCATGTAGTCATAGAAAAACCCATAGCTTTTACACTGGATGAAGCCAAGCAACTCAAACAGAAAGTTGAGGAGACTGGTTTAATCCTTTGCCTGACACATACTTATTCTGGATATCCTTTGGTAAAACAAGCCAAGGCCATGGTGGCCGATGGTGTATTGGGTGCTATCCGCAAAGTATGGGTAGAATATCCCCAAGGCTGGTTGAGCAAACTATCTGAACGCGAGGGAAATGCCCAAGCAGCTTGGAGAACCGATCCTAAGAAAAGTGGTAAAAGTGGTTGTATGGGCGATATAGGCACTCACGCAGCACATTTGTCTGAATATATTACAGGAGCTCAGATTACCCATCTCTGTGCAGATTTAAACGCCATGGTACCCGGCCGTATGCTGGATGATGACGGTAATGTCTTGTTGAAATTTAGCAATGGCGCACATGGTGTTTTAATGGCTTCTCAAGTAGCAGCTGGAGAAGAGAATGCTTTAAAGATTCGCGTTTATGGGGAAAAAGGTGGTATTGAATGGGCTCAGCACGAACCCAATACCCTCTTGGTAAAATGGCTTGACGCTCCAACCCAAATCCTGCGTGCAGGAGGCAATTATGGAGACCGTTTGAGCAGTTATGCCACCATGAATTGCCGCACTCCGGGCGGACACCCAGAAGGTTATTTAGAAGCATTTGCCAATATCTACCACAATTTTGCCAAAACCCTTTCTGCTAGAATTGACGGCACTGAACCAACCAAGGAAGAATTAGATTTTCCAGGCGTGGCCGATGGTATCAGGGGTATGGCCTTTATTGATAATGTAGTGGCTTCTGCACAATCAGATATTAAGTGGACCGAATACAAGATCTAACCAATTAATCAGCGATTATGACCAATATTAAAGGGCCTGGTATATTTCTGGCCCAATTCATGGGCGATAGCGCCCCGTTTAACCAACTGGATACCATTTGCGCTTGGGCCAAGAGCCTAGGTTTTGTAGGCGTTCAAATTCCTAGCTGGGATCCAAGATGCATTGACCTACAAAAAGCTGCAGAAAGCAAAACCTATGCAGACGAGATCAAGGGCATTGTTAACGCAGCAGGTTTGGAAATCACCGAACTCAGTTCTCATTTACAAGGACAATTGGTAGCCGTGAATCCTGCTTATGACGCATTGTTTGACGGATTTGCACCTGAGTCTGTACGCAATAATCCAACCGCAAGAACCGCTTGGGCAGTGCAGCAATTGGAATATGCGGCCAAAGCTTCTAGAAACCTAGGATTAGATGCCCACGCTACATTTAGTGGTGCCTTATTATGGCATACCGTCTATCCTTGGCCACAAAGACCTGCCGGACTAGTAGAAACAGGTTTTACAGAACTAGCCAAACGCTGGTTACCCATCCTGAATAAATTTGATGAAGTAGGTGTAGACCTCTGTTATGAAATTCATCCAGGAGAAGACTTACACGACGGCATTAGCTATGAAATGTTTTTGGAAAAAGTAGGCAACCATAAAAGGGCCAACCTACTATATGACCCATCGCACTTTGTGCTACAAAGCCTAGACTATCTAGCATATATAGACTACTATCATGAGCGCATTAAAATGTTCCATGTAAAAGATGCAGAGTTTAATCCAACAGGAAAACAAGGCGTTTATGGTGGTTACCAAAACTGGATAGACCGTGCAGGCAGGTTCCGTTCGCTGGGCGATGGTCAGGTAGATTTTAAATCCATTTTCAGCAAGCTGGCCGCTTACAATTATAAGGGCTGGGCGGTGATGGAATGGGAATGCGCCATCAAGCATCCAGAAACCGGTGCTGCAGAAGGTTCTGTGTTTATCAAGGATCATATTATTCGCGTTACAGAAAAAGCTTTTGACGATTTTGCCAATACAGGATCAGATGAAGCATTTAATAAACGCATTTTGGGAATTCAGTAATAACTTTAATTATTCATATTTAAAATTTAAAGCATTGAAAAAGTATTTTGTAGCAATGAGTGCCTTATTAGTTTTGGCAGCTTGCGGAGGAAGTAGTTCAGAAAAAAAAGAAACCCCAAGTGTTAGTGCAGAACCAGCAGCAGCTCCAGCTGCCAATGATATCAGCGCCAATCCTGATTATGAAAAAGGTTTGACTCTGATAGCCAAATCTGACTGTTTAACTTGTCACAAAACCGATACCAAGAATATTGGACCGGCTTATAAAGACGTAGCAGCCAAATATGAAAACAATGAAGAAAACCTGACTTTACTAGCTGGTAAAATTATCAAAGGTGGTTCGGGTGTTTGGGGTCAAGTTCCTATGACACCGCATCCAGCGCTTTCAGAAGCAGACGCCAAACAAATGGTGAAATATATTTTCTTACTCCGCAAATAAAACAACATGCAAACATTGCTTTTAGCCAGTCTTGTATCCCTTTCCCTTTTAGTGGGCAATCCTGACAAACCAACTACACCCATTCAAACTGAAAAAGGATTCAAGTCTCTCTTTGATGGCAAAACCAGCAAAGGTTGGCATGTATACGGCAACAAATCAGGTGGAGAAGCCTGGAAAGTGGAAGACGGTGTACTTCATTTAGACGCCGCGTATAAAAAAGCCAATAAAGGCAATGGAGGTGGAGACCTGATTACTGATGGCGCTTATGAAAATTTTCATTTGAAAATAGAATGGAAAATTTCTCCCAAAGGAAATAGCGGTATCATTTTCTATTCTCAGGAAGACACTGCTAAATACAAGGAATCTTGGTGGACTGGTCCTGAAATGCAGGTACTAGATAATGATGGTCATAGCGATGGTAAAATTATCAAACACCGTGCAGGCAATCTATATGATTTAGTAGAAGGAAAAGAAGGCGTAGTAAAACCAGTAGGTGAATGGAATTTGGCCGAAGTAATCAGTAATAAAGGCAAACTGGAACTCCTGTTAAACGGTGTAGTAGTGGTTTCTACTACCTACGGCGATGAAAACTGGAAGACTCTGATAGCAGGAAGTAAATTCAAAACCAAGCCAGATTTTGGTAAGGTTTTTAAAGGCCATATTGCTTTGCAAGACCATGGTGATGACGTGTATTTCCGCAATATTCGCATCAAACAACTCTAAACACTCAAACAACAGCCAATACCAACAAGGGCCATCCTCCGGGATGGCTTTTTTGTGCCAAAGCATTTGCTTTATCTTAGCATCATGGAAATACAGAGTGATGAATACTATATGCAACAAGCGCTTAAAGAAGCGCAGAAAGCTTATGATGCAGACGAAGTACCTGTTGGTGCAATAGTGGTACAAGACGGTAAGATCATTGCTCGTGGTCATAATCAAGTAGAATTGTTAAACGATGCAACAGCTCACGCAGAAATTCTAGCCATTACATCTGCCTTTGCCTTTATGGGTGCCAAGTATTTACCAGATGCCACCCTCTATGTAACCCTAGAGCCATGTCTCATGTGCGCCGGAGCCCTTTACTGGAGCAAGATTGGGCGTATTGTTTTTGGGGCTTATGATGCCAAAAACGGCTATAAACATATTACCAAGGAACAGTCTCCCTTTCATGTTAAAACCGAACTAGTGGGCGGGGTTTTAGAAGCTGATTGCAGTTTTATTATCCAGAGTTTCTTTAGGGCCAAACGATAGCGTGTTTTCGAGATGGGAAAGAATTGAAATCTTCCGGGGTTAATCAACTTTAAGGGAGTAAATTTGTTTTCACCTTTTATAAAAACCATTATTATATGTCATTTACACTAGCACCTTTACCGTACGCACACGAAGCTTTGGAACCACATATTGATACGCTGACCATGCAGATTCACCATGGCAAGCACCACCAAGCTTATGTAGACAATTTGAACAAAGCCGTTGCTGGCACTGCAAATGAAGGCAAGACTCTTGCTGAATTAGTTGCCGTAGCTGGTAGCATTAGCCCTGCTGTTAGAAACAATGGCGGTGGTCACTGGAACCATACTTTCTTCTGGGAAAGCTTGGCACCAAACGCTGGAGGTGCTCCAACAGGCGCTTTAGGCGATGCTATTACAGCAGCATTTGGCTCTTTTGATGCATTCAAAGAAAAATTTGCAGCAGCAGGTATGACTCGCTTTGGAAGCGGTTGGGCTTGGTTGATTGTAAAAGATGGCAAATTAGAAGTTTCTTCTACGCCTAATCAAGACAATCCTTTGATGGATGTTGCTGAAGTAAAAGGCCAACCTATCTTGGGTGCTGACGTATGGGAACACGCTTATTACCTGAAGTATCAGAACCGCAGGGCAGACTATTTGGCTGCATTCTGGAATGTAGTAAACTGGACCAAGGTAGCTGAACGTTTTGCAGCTGCTCATTAATCTAGAAATGCGGTTGGTTTAACAAACCAATCAATCAGAAAATAGCTTAGTTTTAATCCCGCTTTGGCGGGATTATTTTTTTTAAAACCAGCATCATGAAACAATTGACTTACAGCCTTCTTGCATTGACTTTATTAGCTTCTTGCTCTTCTAGTATCAAACGCGTTTATGTGTTGAGTAAGGGACCAGCTACCATTGATGAAGCCACTAAAACCATTAGCGCTAAAGACGGTACTGGTCATGAAGAAAAAGTGGTAAACTATACTGACGCTACTGCAACCATTCAATTAGACGCTCCAGGTGGCAAGACCTCTGTAACCCTTACCGATAAAGGTTTGTACGTATTGAATGTAAAGAATGACACCATTATTGGTGCCTTACAAAATTATACCGCACCTAAATTGCAACAGAACTTACTTACACAAGAAGACTTGAAAGTTAAGATTGATAGTTTGCAACAATTGGTAGCTGGAAAAATTGTATCCAAAGAAAAGAATTTCTTTATCCTTCCCAACCAAGCGGTAAAGATCACAGATAATTTAGAAGCCATTATTGTGACCCCTTATCACCAAATGCGTTCTGCTGAAAAAGTAGACGGACAAGCACCAGAAGTGTATCGTTTTTACAGCATCCGCGAAATCAGGGAAACTATTGGCAAATTAGAGGGTTTAACCAAACCTACTACAGCTGCTGAACCTGCTAAAAAATAATTAGGATAAAAATGATTGGGATAGCTAAGCTTTAAAACCAGGTTTTAAAGAAGGCAATTGTTGCTCTAAGGAACGGGGTCATAACCATGTGGTCCACCGGGATGACATTTGGAGATTCTTTTGATGGCTAAGCCCCCGCCCTTCCAGATTCCATACTTTTTCAGGGCTTCTGCCGCATACTGAGAACAAGTAGGCGTAAAACGGCATTTAGGGCCCATTACGGGCGATAATACCCATTGGTAGAACCGAATCAATATCATGAAAGGGAAGATCAATATTTGTTTGGCTATTTCCTTCATGTCTAAGATTTGGAATAGAAGTATTATTGGGTATTAGGGGTCTTTGGAACTACTTATTGGTCAATCAGTTTTTGGATCAATTAGCGTTTCTTTTGAACCAAATTGGTCTACCAATTTATGCATCAATATTTGTATCTTGTTTTGAATGAGTTTGCCATCGGGCAATTCTTTTCCTGTATAAATAAAAAACAATTGCCATTGGCGGTCTTGCGGTAATCCAGTTTGCAGGATGGCTTGCTCTAATCTATAAGATTCTCGCAATAGTCGCTTGATTCTATTACGGTCAACGGCTTTTTTAAAATTCCTGGAACTGGCTCCTACACCCGCCATCAGGGTTTCACCAATAATTGGACTATTGGTCTGGTAAATCAATTTAAGCGGAAAGGCATTTAAAGACTTACCAGACTGAAACAATTTGCCAAGAAGCTTGCGGCTCTTGAGTTTTTGTTTGCGCGGATAAGTAAATGCCCCTTGGTTCATGCTTCAAAATTAAAAAAGCCCCGTTCCGAATGAACGGAACAGGGCTAAATATTTTTACAACTTTGTTGTGGAATTATTTCAATCCTTTTTCGCTAGAAACAGTTAGTTTCTTGCGACCTTTCGCTCTACGGCTAGCCAATACTTTGCGGCCGTTGGCAGACTCCATACGTTTGCGGAAACCGTGAACGGTTTTTCTGCGACGTTTGTGTGGTTGGAATGTACGTTTCATTTTATCGATTTTTTACTAACCCGGTAATATTGTTACGTTTCATGCCTGCAGTCACCATACTGCTGCTTGTGAAAGGACGGCAAAGGTAATGGTTGTATAGGAAACTTGCAAAGGAATATCAAAAAAAGCCCTAAAAAAATCCGCAAAGCCTTTCATATGGCGGTTTTCAGCCCAAAAATCACCTTGTTTTGCCATCCAACATGATTCTCAAAAGGCCAAATTAGCCCTGTAAATCAATATGTTGTGAAATTACAGGCTTACCAAAAAATTGACTGGCGTGAGCGTCAAAATCGGCGGCTGAATCTGTTGTACAAAAGCGAATGACCCCGTTTTTGGAACATTTGGAAGCCATTTCTTTGTGTTTCTCTAAATAGTCAACCAAACTTTTAGCCACAATCTCTCCTTGAGAAACAATGGTCACTCCTGTTGGGGCAAACTGCTTAATCTTATTCATTAACAATGGATAATGCGTACAAGCCAATAATATGGTGTCAATACTAGGAGATTGTTGCATTATTTGGTTCAGGTGTTTTTGAACAAAATAATCCGCTCCTGGCTCATTGGCTGCCCCATTTTCTACTAAGGGTACCCACATGGGGCAAGCTTCTTGAAAAACTTCCATGCCTGGAAAGAACTTATGAATCTCAATGGGATAACTATTACTTAGCACGGTTCCTTGGGTTCCTAAAATGCCCAAATGCCCGGTTGAGGAATAGGACCCAATGATTTCTGTACTGGGTCTAATCACTCCTAGTACTCGTTTAAAAGGATCAATTCCTGGAAGATCCTTTTGCTGAATATTGCGAAGGGCCTTGGCCGATGCAGTGTTGCAGGCAAGAATCACCAATTCACAACCCCGTTTGAAAAACCATTCTACGCATTCCAAGGTATACTGATAAACCGTATCAAAAGACCTAGGACCATAGGGTGCACGAGCATTGTCTCCTAGATAGAGATAATCATACTCAGGCAATTGATCAACAATTTCCTTGAGTACGGTTAAACCACCGTAACCACTGTCAAATACACCAATAGGTTTTTGTTGCATACCCAAAAATAAGAACCCTGTCGCAAGGACAGGGTTCCATTATTAAAATTGGTAAGAATTCATTTAATTACTTCTTAACCGGAGCTGCTGCTGGAGCTGGTGTTGGCACTCCTTGTGCTTTTAACTCGTCTAAAACTTCTTTTGGAAGGGTTAGTTTTAGGTCTAACGCTACTTTAATAGATAGGTTATCGGTAATAGGAGACTTTAACAAAGCATCGCTACGGAAGATATGTGTGTATTTCTGCTCACGGATAATTTTTTCCAATGAAGCATAGATTTTTTGCTTATAAGGAACTAGCAATTCTTCTTGTTTTTGTTGAACTGCTTGTTGTTGAAACTGCTGCCAATTCACCAATTGGTATTTCAATTGGTTGATTTCTTTTAAAGCTTGTTCACGAGCCCTTGCTGGCATGGTAGCACTGTCTTTTTTGAAAATGCTATCTCTGCGCTGAAACTCACCTACTTTGTATTCATAGTCCACTTGTAATGAATCTTTAGCGTAGCTCTGCAAAGCAACAGTAACCTTGTCAATATCTGGCATCAAACCCAAAACGCTTTCTTCGTCGAATGTGCCTATTTTGGTTTGTGCATTGGTGTTGCTGCTGAACAAAAGGCTTCCAATCACAGCCGCACACACAAATAATACTTTCTTCATCTTTGAGAATTTATAATTGTTGGTTGTTTAAAATTTTATGCCCAATTCTTTCAAAACGTCATCACTCTTATCCAGCTTTGGGTCGGCAAATATAACGGTAATTCCTTCACTTTTATCTAGTACAAAATCATAGTTTCTAGCGGTAGCCAGTTTCTGAATGGCATTGTAAATCTTGTCTTGAATAGGTTTTACCAGCCTTTGGCGCTCTTTAAATAAGTCTCCTTCATAGCCAAATCGCTTTTTCTGTAATTCCCTCACCTCTTTTTCCCTAACAAAGAGCTCATCTTCCCTTTTTTTCTTAAGCTCGTCAGTTAACATGAACTGCTCTGCTTCATAGTTCTTGTACATTTTGTCCAAAGCAGCCTGACGGTCATCAATTTCCTTTTGCCATTGCTGACTAACGGCTGCCAATTTTTTGTCAGCGTCTTTGTATTCTGGAACCTTGTCCAGAATATACTTGGTGTCAATTACTGCATAACGTTGTTGTGCTTGCAGGGCAAGGCCCAAGCAGCAAACCATTAACAAAGAGAGTACTAATTTTTTCATGATGCTTGTTTTTAGGTTTATTCCGGTTCAAAGCCCAGCATGAAGGTGAATCTTGCTGCATCTTTCAACGCGTTGTTTGGTGTAAACCTATCCAATCCTATGCCATAATCAAATCCAAGCAGACCGAACATGGGTAAAAAGAAGCGCATCCCAATACCAACGGACCTTCTGAGCTGAAAAGGATTATAATCTTTCATAGAATACCAACCATTGGCTGCTTCAAAGAAGCCCAAAGCATAGATGGTGCTGCTAGGATTTAAGCTAAGTGGGTAGCGCAACTCCATGGTGTATTTATTGAATATGGTAAAGTACTGACGGGTACTTTGTTGGTCAGGGTTGATCTTGGGATTAGAACTGCTATACACGGGATATCCACGGTGAGCAATGATATCATAACCCAAGAGTGCAAACTGGTTACTCAAACCGGCGTCACCCACCTGGAAACGTTCAAAAGGAGAAACTTGTAAGTCTTGGTTATACCTGCCCAAGAAGCCCAATTTAACCGAGGTTCTGATTACAAACTGTTTGTTGTGTTCTGCTCCCCCTGGCTTACCCAAAGGAATAAACCATTCTCCGTTGAAACGCCATTTATGATATTCAATCCACTCGTAAGGGTTGGTTGAACTAGCAATCTTATCGCTAATCATGGTATAAGGTGGCGTAAACTGCACACTGGCCAAGAAGTTAGAACCGCTTCTAGGGAACAAAGGTTGGTCAACAGAAGAACGTTGTAAAGTCAGTTTCAAGTTCACGTTATGCGCGTAACCGTTGTCAAAACCGGGAAGGTTCACTGGGTCAATGGCATAGTTATTCAAATTATATCGCGTAAAGCTTAAGGCTGTTGTTAAAGAGAAATAGTCATCTGGCCATTTCAACTGTTTGGCCAAAGCCACAGTTACACCTGTAGTGGTAATAGAACTTTGGTTAGAATAGTTGGGATCATACTGACCTGTAACAGGGTTATAGGTTTGACCGTACTTGGTATTGTAAATACTGAAAGACAGGGCGTTTCTTTTCTTACCACCAAACCAAGGCTCGGTGAAGGAGAAGTTATAAGAACGGAATGCCTTACCATTACTTTGGATACGCAAGCTCAGTTTTTGACCATCACCCATGGGTAATGGATCCCAAGCAGATTTCTTCCAGATATTGCGGATAGAGAAGTTGTTAAAAGATACACCCAAGGTACCCGTTAAACCAATGACACCACCCCAACCTGCACTCAACTCTAACTGATCGCTAGATTTTTCTTCCACGGTATAGTTGATATCTACGGTTCCGTCTTCCGGATTTGGAATAGGTTGGATATTGATTTTCTCTTGGTTAAAATAATTCAACTGCGCAATCTCACGGTTTGAACGCACCAAGTCAGTTCTACTAAATTTCTCACCAGGAATGGTTCTCAATTCCCTTCTGATCACATACTCCTTGGTTCTATCATTACCGGCAATACGAATATTCTTGATTGTAGCTTGAGGACCTTCTACTATTCTAATTTCAAAGTCAATGGTATCATTGTATACCGCTGTTTCAACAGGATCTGTACGGAAGAACAAATAACCATCATCTTGGTACAAGCCACTAATATCTCCGCCTTCTGGCGATGCGTTCTTACCTAATTTCTTGTCTAAAATTTCCATGTTATAAGTATCGCCTTTGCGGATACCCATGATGGAGGTTAAAACAGAATCACTGAATTTGGTATTACCTCTCCAAGTAATATTTCCAAAATAGTATTTTCTACCTTCTTGTAATTTAATGTCTACGTTCAAATCACCTTTCTTGGTATGGTATACCGTGTCTTGCAAAATTACCGCATCGCGATAGCCCAAACTATTGTAATAGGTAAGGATATTATCTAAATCAGATTCAAATTTCTTGTCATTGAATTTGGCAGAAGAAAATTTGATTCGCACATAAGGATCCAATACTTTCTTGGTTCTACTAAAAGTGAGGTAGCCTTTTTCTTTTAGGTAATCATCAAAAGTATAGTGCTTGGCTTCAACAATCATTCCCTTGTCATAAGTGGGGAATAAGGTTAAACGAGATTGCTCGTGTGTGTCTTTCAATTGTTTTTTAAGCTTGCTTTCTTCTACATTAACATTACCTCCAAAGTTGATATTGTTGATATGTACTTTAACCCCTTTGTCAACAATAAAATTTAGTGTAAGGGTATTGTTTATGCTAGAATCTTTGGTCTCTCTAATCTCCACTTTGGCGTCTTGGAAACCTTTCTCTGCGTAGTATTTTTTAATGGCTTCTACTGCAGTAATCTTCATGTTCTCTGTTACTACACGATTGGGAACCAAACCGGTTTTACCAGAAAGGTCTTCACTCTCACTTTTGCGGGTATTTCTAAAATAGAACTTAGATAACCTAGGTCTTTCTGTTACTTCAATTTCTACCCAAATATTTTTGCCCTCTAATTTGGTTAGGTAGATTTCAATATTGCTGAAATAATTCTGACTCCAGAGTTTGGTAATGGCTTTGGCAAAATTGTCTCCGCCAGGAATTTTAATCTCGTCACCTATATTAATATTGGCAATAGAAATGAGTAGGTTCTCGTCAAAGAAACGATTACCCACCACTTTTACGCCAGCCACTTTATAGGTTTTAGGTGTTTTCTGTTGGAAGATGTTAACCAAATCTGCTTCAATGGAAGTGATGGTGGTATCTGTTGAACCCGTGGATGATTGAGACTGGGCCTTATTACCCAACAACAAAACAAGGAAAGCCAACACTAAATATTTATACAATTTCTGCATCCGGTTCTTTTTGTGATATTCCAGTCTAAAAACAGGTTCCAAGCTGCTTTCAGCGTTTTTCAAGGTTTTAAGTTGGGCAAATTAACGGGAATAATTAAAAGTGTTTGTTAAAACCCCCTTTATTAGCCAACTGTTTTGAATATAAAGTGTTTCAGACCAATTGGGCTTCCTCCTCAATTTGTTTGTCGGTTTTCCCAAAACGTCTTTTTCGGCCTTGGAAATCCAGTATGGCTTCCACTAAGTTTTCCTTCCTAAAATCTGGCCAACGGGTATTGGTAAAATAGAGTTCCGCGTAAGCTAATTGGTATAATAGAAAATTACTAATGCGGTATTCTCCACTAGTTCTAATCATTAGTTCAGGATCAGGAAACTCACTGGTAGCAAGGTATTGCTCCAATACTTCTTGATTAATCCCCTCGGCCTTAATCTTTCCTGCTGCTACGTCTAAGCCAATTTGTTTAACCGCATTCACCAACTCCCAACGGCTACTATAACTCAATGCCAGAATCACGTTCAGACCAGTATTATGGCTGGTCATATCTAATGCTTCATGCAGTTCTCTGTGTGCATCTGCTGGCAATAAACTAAGATCACCTATCACGTGAAGGCGAATATTATTTTTGTTCAAAACAGGCACTTCTTTCCGAATTGTGTCTACAAACAAAGACATCAAGCCCTCTACTTCTTTTTGAGGTCTATCCCAGTTTTCTGTACTAAAAGCGTACAAAGTCAGGTATTCTACACCCAATTCAGCACAGCCTTCTACAATGATTCTAACAGATTCAACCCCATGGAAATGACCATAGAGGCGCTCTTGGCCTTGCTCCTCTGCCCAACGTCCATTTCCATCCATAATGATGGCAATATGCCTAGGCAGGCGCTCTGTTTTTATTTTAGTAATGAGGTCTTCCAGCATGGTATACCCTTCATTTAGGCTGCAAAATTAACAAAAAGGCTTGTGTTGACAGGATTTAATTGCAGAAAAAAGGCCCCAAATCTCTTATTAGGCAATATTTAAGCTAGTTATTAGTGGCTTTGGGGCAACGATAGCTTTGTAAATTGAAAGAAAGACCCACTTGAACGGTCAAATATGCGTCTTTTTGAGCGCTATTTCCTCTTTGCCTCCCCTTGATCCCAATGGATGTTCCCGTTTCATAGCTTCTGTCTTGCAACAAATAAGCCGTGGAGGGAGACCCGTCTGGTAGGGGTGGAAAAGCATCTGGTGCATACGTGGTACTCACGTCATCTAAGTAGTCAGTTCGGGTAAAATGATAGACTGCTTCACCAAACACATTGATCTTTTCGGATATAGCATATTTTACGCCCACTCCAAAAGGAATGGTTAAGGCTATTGGATTGTAGGGTATTCTATCTGGATATAAACTACTACCCTGACCCTCAGTTCCCAATGGGCGGAGTAAATATTTCTCCCCATTCATATAAGCATAGGGATCAAAAGACATAACCCCCAAACCCAAGCTGATATAAGGGGTGTAACGGTATTGCTCAAAACCAGGAATGAATTTGAAGAAGTTAAAATCGCCTGAAACACTGAGTTCCCAAACATTGCTATTAAAGCTCAGATTGCGCTGTTTTTCTGTAGGATTGCTACTATAAATATCAGAATAACCCAAGAAAGCATAGCCTCCTGTGATTCTTACCCCAATATAATTGTTGAATTGTTTTCTAAAGAACAAACTGCCTGAGAACTTGGGTCTATTAAGCTGCATATTGGTGTTCAGGTCTCCAAAATAATGACCCAAACCAACGGCAAAACCATACTCTCCTTGATGCACATAGCTTTCCATACTCTGCGATTTTGCATTCATGGAAGACAAAAACAGTAAAACAACAATTGCAATTCTGTTAAGCATGTGACTATTGGATCTGTTATTGTAAAATAGCACCAAATTTTTTGAACGTAAAAGTTAATTTCTTTTGTCTAATCCCCAAGTGAGTTTTGTCCTAAGGGTTGAGAGGAAATTGTTTTCATTTAACCTAGCTAGGTTTACATAAAAATTTTCCTTTCTAACCGCCAGTTGAATGGTCTTGTTTACAATCTCTCTTCGGGCATCCAGGGCACAAATGAATTGGTCGGCACGGCCTTCCACTTCAAATGAAATCACATTGGAATCAGGTACTACGATGGATCTAACATTTAGGTTGTGTGGCGCCACTGGCGTTATCACAAAACTGCTAGATTCAGGGAATACAATGGGGCCATTACAACTCATATTATAACCTGTAGAACCAGTAGGGGTAGAAACTATCAAACCATCGGCCCAGTAAGTGTTCAGGAATTCTCCATTCAGATAAGTATGAATCTTTACCATGGGAGAAATATCTCTTTTGTGAATAGCAAATTCATTCAAAGCAAAAGGAATATCACCAAATAAACCCTCATTAGAATCCAAGTGAATTAGGGTTCTTTTTTCAATTAGAAAGGTTCTGTTAATCAAGGCATCTACTGCCAAAGAAAGTTCATTGCGGCTGATGCTGGCTAGAAAACCCAGACGGCCAAAATTGATACCCAGAATAGGAATATTCTTCTGCTTAACCAAGGTAACGGCGTCTAACATGGTGCCATCGCCGCCAAGGCTAATTAAAATATCAATATCGTTACTCAGGTTATCTGAATTATAAAAAGGCTTGAGTTTTTCCTGAATCTGGGGCGTAAAACTAAACTGCTCCAATAATTGGTGAAAAATCAGGATATAGGTTTCATGCCGCATGAGTTCCTCTAACAATAATTGAATGGGATTCTCTTGCTCAAAATCCAAACCGCGGCTGTAGATGGCTACTTTCATTGCTGTAATTGAGTGGTGCCTAGGCACTAGAAATCGTTTCTGCTCTGTAAATATAAGCCATCCTTCCCTAGCTGGTTAAAGCTATATTCAATCTTGAACACAAAATCATAGATAGATATAATGTCTAGTCCAAAGCCATAAGTGTGTAAAACCTTGTTATTGAGCGTGTTATCCACTTTTGGGTTAGTTATATGGGCATAACCAAGGTCTGTATAGGCTTTTAGATAGAGTCTAAATGGAATTTTGTCATGGGTCTTACTCTTAAATGGATTCCTCAGGTCAAAGCCAATTAGTTTCTGGTGGATGGTGGTTTTGAGCATACCGCCCTTCATGCCATCAACCACATTGTATTCCAAACCACGCATCTGCATACTACCATATCCCAAGAGACGCTGGTCAGTAAATGCATTGTTTACAGGAAACTTCATTTGTACCAAACCCTCAAAGTGCAGAAAAGAAGTTTTGGCCAAAGGCAGCGCATACACGGCTCGGGCATTAACCATCCAGAGTTGTGATTTACCAAAACCTCCGCGCTGGTACAAATTACCCTCAAACAAAAAGCCATCGGTGGGGTAAGCATTATAATCCGCGTTATAAAATTTAAACCGATAGTTCAGGTCTAGATAACGGAACTGCTTATCCTGATTAATAAAATAATTAGGCGTTTTTTTAATCACCGTATCATCTACTGATTCATCGTTATAAGAAATGCGAATACTATGTCTTTGTTTTACGCCAGGGCGATAGGAATAAGTAAGATCAGCCCTGATTAATTTTCTCAAATAGCGATCTTCTAACCTGAAAAATTGCTGCTTATTATCGGCTGTTGCATAGTTCACTTCCCGTTGAGTACCATAAGCCAATCCCACATTGAATCCACTTCTGAGTTTTTTATCAATAAAGGGCAGGTCATATCTGAGTGTTACTTGTTGGGTATAACCTGTAATGAGCCAAATATCTAGATTATCGTTTCTACCCGTGATATTGTTTTGAATAAATTTGACTCCATAGTTTACCCTATCTAAACTTCTTTTCTGGTCTACCCACCATTGGTTAAAGTTTCTATCAATGAGTTTAAAATAAGGAAGGGGAAATAAATACCATCGCTCTTTTAACTGCACTTGCATTTCTACCGTAGAATCTGTTTGTATGGGTAGCACTTGTACGTCTACAAACAAAGCCGTATTCATCAATTGGCGCTTTGCCAGCAAAATTTCTCTTTCAATATCGTGTTTAGCAATGGGTGTACCTTCCTGAAAAGGGAGTTCCCTTCTTACAATCATAAGTTTGGTGCGCTTATTACCTGTAACCAAAATGGATTTTACCCAAACCGTGTCAGAAGCTTTGGCTGGTACCAATATGCTGTCCCATTTATCTTTTTTTGATTGGCTTTTTTCTTGTGCCTGCATAGTAATAGAAAACAGGACTGAAAGAACCAGCAACAAGATGCTGAATAACCTTTTTGGGTAGCCATTACAATACATTATGGAAGTAGACTGGCTAGACATTCAGATAGGCCAGTAAGTGGTTGTAATTGTCTTTCAATTCATTGGTGTAAGACTCTTCACCAAAATAGTATCGCACCGCGTAATCATAACGCTGGAAAGTAGCCACAATAGCAGAGATCTCAATCTTATTTACTTTGAGTGTAATAATGATTAGTCCTGTTTCTGGTTCCGTAAAAGTATTACACTGGGTAATCAAAGCGTCATTGGTTTCTACCAATCGGCTGATCTCTCCAAAACTGTAATTCCGTTTAGAAATCTCCAATACAATTACTCCCCCTTTTTCTTCATTGCCAACAAAACGAGATAATTGTTGAATGAGGTTAGAGAGGGTAATCACACCCAACAATTCAGATTGTTCATTGATCACCGGCACCAAGGAAAACTCTCTTTCGGCTGCCATTTTCAGGGCTACTAAAAAATGTTCTTCGCCCTTAATGGAGAGGTTGGCAAACTGGTCTTGAATTGTGGCAATGGTTTGATCTTCGTCTACGTCTAGCAAATCAGATTTGGCTATCAACCCAACATAGTGATCCTCGCTCAACACGGGTAAGTGTTGTACGTCATATTCATCCATTAACTGTAAAGCCAATGAAACCCTGTCTGTGAGGTGCAAAGAGGGGAATCCAGTATGCAGTATCTGTGAAGCTAACATGTGCCGTTTTCAATTGATACAACAAAAATCAAGCAAGGGTTGCTGCTGGCGTCTTCAATTTATCTAAAAAAGCTTCTAGAATCTGATTGAATTCACCTGGAACTTCCATCATGGGTGCGTGACCGCATTTGTCTATAAAATGCAGTTCTGAATTGGGAATCAGCTTATTGAATTCTTGTCCAACAAATGGGGGTGTAATGGTGTCATTATTTCCCCAGATCAATAAAGTGGGTTGTTTGATCCCGCTAATTTCTTCACCCAGATTATTACGGATAGCACTTTTGGCTAGAGAAATAATTTTGATGACTTTGATCCTGTTATTGGTAATTTCAAAAACTTCGTCTACCAATTCTTTTGTGGCAGTAGCGGGATCATAGAAAGTAACCTGAGTCTTTTTCTTGATATATTCATAGTCACCACGTTTTGGATAACTATCGCCCATGCCATTTTCAAACAAGCCACTGCTTCCAGTGAGAATGAGTGATTTAATTTTTTCTGGTTGTTTAAGCACATGCACTAATGCCACATGACCTCCCAATGAATTACCCAATAAATGAATATTGTTATAACCCCTTAGTTCAATAAACTTGTGTACGTGTTTTTGCAAACCACCAACCGTAGTATGAAAAATGTCTAATTCAAATAGTGGCAATAAGGGTACAATTACTTTGTACTTCCCCCTAAAATGTTCCACCAAATCAGCAAAATTGCTTAGCGCACCAAAAAGCCCGTGTAATAATAAAAGCGGCTCTCCCTCTCCCTCCTCTATAAATTTGAATTTATCCTGTTGTTTAATCTCGTAATCCATGTTATAATTTCTTATGCAAGCACGCTTGGTTTCTGTTAAAGGGCAGTCCAGGTTTAAAACGATTTTTCTCTGTCAATCGTATCTACATCTGCAAAATACAGATTTTAAGCTAAAACAGGGCAATTAGCGGCTTTATCAATAGGTTAAGGGCTTAGTTTTTGGCAATTCTTTCAAAAAACAAGGTCAATTCCTGAAAACTATCCTTAAAAATGGGAATCAACTTTCCAAACCAATGCATCATGGTAGGAGCCATTGATTCCAAATAAGGATAGGCTTTTGAAGCCGTTAGATCTACCGATTGCAAAAGCTGCAACTGTTTGGCGTAAAAAAGCAGGATGCTAAATACGATTAGGTATAAAAAAGCATAGATCAATACACCTCCTACCGTATTCAACCAACCCAATAAGACCATTTCAAATGCGGCTTTTATAAGGGCTGCACCCATTCTCACCAATACCCAAACACCCAGCATGATTAATAAAAAGGCCAAAAAAGGTAACCAGGATGCGGCAATATGGGTATAGTTGCCTAAGGCTTTGGCCAACATAGCACTTAATTTAAGTGCAGCAGCTAGACCAATGAAAATGCCCAAAAAAGCAAACACGGCCACTATAAGGCCTTTTTGAAAACCCTTATAAATGGCCAGTGCCAATAAAACTAGGCAAATCACATCAATGCTACCCATGCGGTGATTATCCCAATAGGGTTTTCACTGCTGCAGAAATGGCTTTACCCTCAGCCTTGCCCGCCAATTGTTTGCTGGCAACACCCATTACTTTACCCATATCTTTAGCACCAGCGGCACCAGTTTCAGCAATGATGGCTTTTAAAGCAGCTTCTAGTTCTTCTGCACTCATTTGTTGGGGCAGGAACTTTTCTATAACGGCAATTTCTTCTGATTCTTTGGCTGCTAAATCAGGTCTATTCTGAGTTTGGTAGATTTCTAAAGAGTCTTTTCTAGACTTTACCAGTTTTTGTAACAACTTGATTTCAGTATCTGCGTTAATTTCTCCATTGGCTCCTGGCTCTGTTTTGGCCTTGATAATTTCTGCTTTAATAGCCCTCAAACCACGCAATAGTGGTTCGTTCTTAGACTTCATAGCATCCTTCATCTGGTCCATTACCTGTGTTTCTAAACTCATATACTAGGTTTTATTTGTTCTCTTTTAATTGAATGTCTCTGAATTTTTTATAGAAGTCTTTGGCATAGGCTTTCATTTCTGCCACCAATTCTGTTTGTTGGGTAGCGCGCTGAAACGTATCGGCCATACCCATAAAAGTTTGGTAGTAAAAATCGGCCATCTCGTCTACCATCATGTCTTTGGTCCAAAGGTCAATCCTTAGGGCAGACTTGTCTTGAGCGTCCCAAAATGCCACCATCATAGACTTGGCAGGCTGCATGGCATCGGCTGTTGAGTCAGAAGCCGACCAGTTGATTTGATCGGGTACTTTGTTTTCATCTAAATGAATATCAATGGAAATAGTTGATTTGTGCATATTGCTGTTTTTAAATACTGGCGCAAAACTACGTTTTCTGTTGCAAGTAGCTTATTTGGCTATGGCAAGGATTTTTTCCCAAACCCCTTGAGCGGTTTTATCCCAATTAAAATCTTGGGCCCTTTCTAATCCCTTATCAATTTGAAAATTGCGCAGCTTTTCGTCTTTATAGAGTAGGAGCATTTGTTTGGCTATGGCATCAGGATCATTGGGGTCTGCGTACAAAGCTGCGTCTGCGCCAACTTCAGGCATACTGCTGCTATTGCTGGCAATCACGGGTACCCCAGACTGCATGGCTTCCAAAATGGGCATGCCAAATCCCTCAAACAAACTGGGGTAAACCAAGGCATAGGCCGATGCTGTAATGTTAGTTAATTGTTGTTCTTCTAAAGCACCCAATAAGACTAGGTCATCTCGGTATTTATAGGTCTTGATTTTCTCTAAAAGGTCTTCAAATTGCCAAGCCATTCTACCTGCTACCAATAATTTCATATTGCTTTTCTGCCATTTTTTGAACAGCGAAAAAGCCTTTAAAAGATTGAGTAAATTTTTCCTTGGATGAATGCCACCCACAAACAAAAAATATTCTCTTCCATCAGAAAAACTATCTTTTACTTGATTCTTTTCTTCCCAACTTAAAGGCTGGAAACCCAATCTGGCAGCGGGATAGACGGTATTGATTTTATTTGCCGCACTTGGAAAATGCTTTACTAAATCCGCTTTTGAAAATTCAGAAACGGTTAAAACCTGCTTGGCTTTTTTAATAAATCCTGGCGTGAATAATTTGTAATACCAGTACTGATGCCAAGCAATAAATTTGGGATAATGCAAATAGGCAAGGTCATGCACCATTAATAATTGTGGTATGCTGCTACTAGTGCTACAAAAACCATAAGGATTCACCCAAACATCGGGTTTGAATTTTTTCAAGGCAGCAGGTGCTGCAACATTGTACCAATAGAAAAAACTACCCGGATGTCTAGCTGGGGGGCCTACCACAATGGGTTTGCAGTTAGTTGCAAACACAAAACTTTCATCATAGGGTCTATCAAAAACCAATAAGAATTGGTGTTCTGGATGTTGCTTGGCCAAGCGGCTAAACACCTCCTGCACAAACCAACCATAACCTTCCATCATACCCTTCTGAAGAAATATTGCATTAACCGCTATGAGCATGCCGCAAAGCTAGGGCTTTGGGGGGTATTCGTAAAAACCCTTGCCGCTCTTCTTTCCCAAATCCCCATCCGCAACTTTCTGCGCCTGAATGGGCGATGGTTTGAGCCTTTCAGGTTGTCCAAGTGCATCATATACAATTTGACTCACCCCATAATTAATATCCATTCCTATTAGGTCCATGAGTTGAAAAGGACCCATTTTAAAACCACTGGCAGTTAAGATCTTGTCTAGGCTAGCGGGGTCAAGCTCCTCCCCATTTTCCTGAGACTGGGCTAACAGCCACATGGCTTCTAGATAATAATGTCTGGCAACCCTATTAACAATAAAACCAGGTGCGTCTTTGCAGACAACCGCGGTCTTACCCATTTTCTGACAAATGGCCTGGAGTAGGGTAATCAGTTTTTCATTGGTATCCTGACCCTGAACCAGCTCTACCAATTTCATCACCGGTGCGGGATTAAAAAAATGCATGCCCACAAAACGAGAAGGGTGTTCTAGGCCTTGGGCAATGGTATTGATAGAAATGGAAGAAGTATTGCTGGCTAGTATGGTATTTAGGGGATTAATTTGCTCCAACTCCCTAAACAGGTCTGTTTTGGCGGAGAGTTTTTCAATAATGGCTTCAATAATCAGGTCTGCCTGACAATCAGCAAGTTTATCTGTAAACCGAATCAATGACTGAAAGCGGCTCAAGTCTTCCTCATTAATCTTACCCTTGGCTAAGAGTTGGTTCCAACTAGCCAAAATGGAAGTCTGAGCTTTTTCCAGCACAGCCCCATTCAAATCAAATAAGATGGTTTGGAAACCAGCCTGCGCAGACACCATGGCAATTCCGGACCCCATGGTTCCCGCCCCGCAAATACAGATGGTCTTGATTTGGTGCATGTGCTTTTTTGCAAAGCTAGCATTTCAATAGCTTTCCCCAGTAAAAGCCTTCTTTTCCACCATGGCCCTTGAGCTGTAACAGGGCCAAATTAGTTGTACTACTTTTAGGTCATGGCAGGACCTTTGCAACAATTAGACTTATTTGGATTTCCAATAGAAACGGCGGCACCCAAGCCCAAGAAAGAACGCGTTGCCAAACCTTCTGCTCTTAAACCACCCGTAGAAGTATTACAGGTGCCAGTGGCAGAACCCGCCATGGTCTATGAAAATCAAAATATTGGGGTTAGAATCAAGGTTAATAAAATTGCTGAACCAAAGGAAACCATTGCCATTGAAGAGAAGAAAGCCAGCAAACGTGGCAGAAAATCTTTTAGAGAAATGGATACGGAATTAGACCTGATTGATGTTCCGGAAGAAAGCATTTTGGCTCAGAAACTCTATTATAGTATTAGTGAAGTAGCGGGTTGGTTTAAAGTAAATACATCGCTATTGCGTTACTGGGAAAATGAGTTTGATATTCTACAACCCAGAAAGACCAGAAAAGGAGACCGTTTATTCCGTGTAGAAGATATCAAGAATTTACAACTGATTTATTTTCTGTTACGCCAACGCAAGTTCTCTATTGAAGGCGCCAAAAATTATTTAAAGAACAATAAGGCACAAGCCGATACGCAGGCGCAATTGGTACAGACCCTGAATAAATTCAAAGGATTTCTTTTGGAATTAAAATCCAACCTGGCTTCATGATACGTTCCCTGTTTGCAGTCTTATTATCTGTATTTCTATTATCCTGTGCTACTAGCAAACAAAGCACTACACCTAATTACCAAGTATTTACAGATACCAATGGTAGCAAGGCTTTAAATGGGATGATCAATAGGTCTTTGCTGGCGAATGACAGCAGCTTTAAATGGTTTATAGAAAATGGTAAATATGGCGAGGCGGATGCCAGTGCTGTGGCTGCTTTTCAAAAAAACGGGTCTAAAATTAGCCTCTTGGTATTCTGCGGAACATGGTGCCATGATTCACAAAACCTACTTCCCAAATTTTATAGACTGATAGACAAAGCTGGATTTCCTGAATCAAAAATTGTCTTGGTGGCAGTAGACAATTCTAAAATTGCAGTGCAAAATTTGCATGTAAAATATCAACTAAAAACCGTGCCTACCTTTATTGTATTGGTCAATGGCAAAGAAGTTGGAAGAGTGGAAGAATATGGCAAGACCGGCTATATGGAAAAAGAGTTAGGAGAAATAGTAGCAGCTATTCAGTAAGTCAATGATTAAGCTCCCGTATAATTTTTAACTACCACCTCCGTATTCTGTGCAGCCAATTCCATTTTATGCTGCTCTAGTAATTCTAAAATCCCTAAGTTAATCTGCTCCCTTGTTTCATTAAAGTCATCTATGTTCTGCTCCATACTGGTAAAATATTCCAAACTAATCTGGTGAACTGTCTTACCCGTATCGGCAAAAAACAAAGTATAGGTTTCAATATCAGGATGGTTTTGCAACAAAGAACGAAGATCTTTCATCCAAGCTTTTGTTTGGGCGGCTGTACTAAGCAAACTCAATTCCAATTTCAATTCTACCTTGCGCTGTGAGCGCTGAGAAATATTGTCAATAATGCTGTCTACCATTTGTTTGTTGGGCACAGAAATCAGGGTCTTTTCAAGTGTTCTAATCCTGGTACTGCGCAGTCCAATCTTTTCAATATTGCCTTGAAAATTGCTGCCTTTTACCAGATCGCCTGTAACAAATGGCTTGTCAAAGAAAATAATAAAAGAAGCAATTAAGTTTTCCATACTCTCGCGCATGGCCAGTGCAATAGCTGCTCCCACAATGCTCAAACCAGTGAGTAGGTTGCTCACGTCTTTGTTAAAAGAGAAATGGAAGATCATCAAGAACCCAATGATAACCAAGATCACTTTGAAAAAGTCTTTAAAAAAAACAATGAGTTGGTTATCGGTCTGGTCCTTGGTCAGGTTGGCTTTGTCTTCTAGGATTAGGGCAATAAATTCTATGACCCTTATGCAGAGCCAGATAAATAAAATGATCATAACACCGTTGGCCAATGAATCCAATAATTGCCTTAAGGTTATATGATAGACTTTTACTTCAAAAGCTTTGGGATAATTGAGTTGGTCAATGGCAATCAGTGAAATCACTACAACTAGGAACATATCCAATGGCTGCACCACCAAATCAAAAAAAGACTGCTTCCTAATATTCTTACCTGCTTTGCCTACCATTTTGTAGAGTAGACTAGCAAAATATTTAGAGATTAAACGCTTACAGATAATGGCCAAAGTAATAATGGCAATGACCATCAAATAGCTTTCAATGCTATTATTGAGTAAGATGGTTTGCAAAATCTTTTCCATAGCTTAAGATGATTCCCATTTGTGTAAGTTCAACGATTGGCCATCAAAACTGGCATAGGTAAAATTTCTGATCCAATCACCCAGATTTAAATAAAACGCCCCGCCTTCTAATGGCAGCTTGAAGGGATAATGTCTGTGACCAAAAATAAAATAGTCAACAGGATCTTTTTTCAAATAGTCTTTGGAAAAAATAATCAACCACTCATTTTCTTCCCCTAAGAAATTGGCGTCTGCGTCTCCTGTTTTTTCCCTGCTTTTGCGGCTGAAAAAATTAGCTAGACCAATGGCCCAATTGGGGTGCAATAAATTTCCAAACAACCACTGACAAATAGGGCTTCTGAAGATCTTTTTGATAAACTTAAACCCGTGATCGCCAGGTCCCAGTCCATCTCCGTGGCCAATAAAAAATCTTTTTCCTGAGCGCTCAATAATCTCGGGTTCAAAATAAACGGGGATATTGAATTCCTCTTTAAAATAACCTCGCATCCACATATCATGGTTGCCCACAAATACGTGCATGGGAATGCCACTATCAGAGAGTTCTGCCAGCTTCCCAAATAACCTAGTAAAGCCTTTGGGGACAACGGTTTTGTATTCAAACCAAAAATCAAAAATATCACCTACTATAAAAATCTCAGCAGCTTTGTCTTTGATAGAATCCAAGAAGGCTACTAACTTTTTTTCTCTGATCAAACTCTGTGCATGATTAGGTGCACCCAAATGAAAATCGGACAAAAAATAAATCTGCTTTTCTGAGCTAATCTCCATCTTATTTTTTTTGTTGCTGTTGGTGCAGGTATTCCAACACATCGCCGGAGGCAATTAAAGATTTGTCTGCAATACTACCACTAAACCAATAAATCCAAGCAATGCTATTGCCAGATTCGGTGATCACTTCTACTAATGCTCTTTTAAAAGAAACGGGCGAGTCTTCGGGTGATTCATTTATTCCCTCGTATTCGTCTAATTGTTCCAGTGCCCAGGCAAATTCCTCTTCCTGTTGAATGGCGTATAATTCACCTATTAAAAATTGATCTTCGGTTGTTGGAACCGCTGCAGGATATTCGCCCATATCATAGAGCAATCCTCTTACTTTGGCAGGCGCTACCAATTGAAAATAACGGCTGATATATTCAAAAGCAGGGGCATTGAATCCACTGCGCAAGGATCCATAGACAAAAATCTGATGAACGGCTGTTTGGTTCATAGGTTAAAGATACTGCTAAGAGTTTATTGCCTGTCTAGTAAAAAGCAAAAAACTTCTTTGGGTCCATGCACACCCACCACCAAGGTTTTTTCAATATCGGCAGTTCGGCTGGGACCAGAAGCAAGGGTTATCAGTGATGGGAGATTTAATCTATAACGGTCTATTAAACCATTGATGCCATCGGCAATATCATAGACCAATTGGTCTGTATAGGCTACGCAAATATGTACGGGTGCATAGACGCTCACGGTTCTACCACTGGCTTGTCCACTACTGAGTAAAAGAGACCCGGTTCTGGCAACCAACTGTTCACAATAAGTAATAGAAGCATCGCAAGAAGCAAGCTCTGTAGCATCAGTATTCGTAAAGCCTTTTTCAGCAAGAATATTTTTTAAATCTTGTTCCACGCAATAGACCTTGGACCATTTGCGCTGTGCTGCCAGTGCATTTAATTGTATCGCTAACTCAGCTTCATTGGCACAATAGGAAAACCTTCCCTGTAATTGGGTAAAATTTTCAGCAAAAATGATTTCCAGATCTTGGTCAGCTGGTTGAAACAAAAACTCGTTTCCTTCAGCGGCGGGAAAGGGAACAGGCACTGATTTTTTCAGTGCCTGTTTAATCCTGTTCAATATATTTTCTCTAGCGTTATCGGCCATTTTTCAACAATTAGCTGATGGGAGCAATTGGTTCTTCATCGGTACCAACAATAGGTATTATGGGTAATTCACCTGGTGTTGGAGGAATGGGCACTTCTAAGATTTTCTTTTCTTCAAAAGGCCTTTTACCAATTAACTCTTCTACGTCAGATTTATGCAAAACTTCTTTGTCTAACAATTCCTTGGCCAAGAGTTCTACTTCTGCCCTACGCTCGGTGAGCAAGGCAATAGTACGCTGATAAGCTTCACTAACCAGTTTACGAACCTCGTCATCAATCATTTTTCCAGTCTCCTCACTAAAGGGTTTGGTAAAGCTATTTTCTTGAGAAGGATCATAGAAACTGATATTACCAATCTTATCATTCATACCATAAGTGGTAATCATGGAATAAGCCATCTTGGTAATTTGTTGCAAGTCATTTGATGCACCAGTAGAGATTTTGCCAAAGAAGATTTCTTCTGCAGCCCTTCCACCCAGTGTCATGCACAATTGATCAATCAATTGCTCAGTGGTGTAGAGGTATTGTTCTTTTGGTGTATACTGCGCATAACCCAATGCCGCCGTACCTCTTGGAACAATGGTCACTTTTAACAAAGGATAAGCGTGTTCTAAGAACCAACCACAAATAGCGTGTCCGGCTTCGTGGTAAGCAATCACTTCTTTTTCGTCTGGTGAAATGATTTTGTTCTTTTTCTCTAGACCACCAATCACACGGTCAATGGCGTCTTGGAAATCACTCATATCTACGGCCAACTTATCTTTTCTAGCAGCAATCAATGCAGCTTCATTACATACGTTAGCAATATCAGCTCCTGCAAAACCTGGGGTTTGCTCGGCCAGTTTATGAATGTCTAAGGTTTCAGAAATCTTAATGGCGGTTAAATGCACTTTGAAAATGGCTTCCCTACCTACCACGTCTGGGCGGTCAATAGAGATCTGACGGTCAAAACGGCCTGGACGCAACAAAGCGGAATCCAATACGTCTGGACGGTTGGTAGCTGCTAGGATAATGATGCCAGTGTCTCCACCAAATCCATCCATCTCAACCAACAATTGGTTCAAAGTATTTTCACGCTCGTCATTGCTCATCATGGCATTTCTACCACGTGCTCTACCAATAGCGTCAATCTCATCAATGAAAATGATACATGGTGCTTTTTCACGGGCTTGCTTAAACAAGTCACGCACACGGCTAGCACCTACACCCACAAACATCTCCACAAAATCACTACCGCTCAAGCTAAAGAAAGGCACTTGTGCTTCACCAGCCATGGCTTTTGCCAAGAGGGTTTTACCAGTACCGGGAGGTCCAATCAGCAAAGCTCCTTTTGGAATCTTACCACCAAGGGAGGTATATTTCTTAGGATTTTTTAAGAAATCTACAATCTCCATCACTTCTACCTTGGCTTCATCCAAACCAGCTACATCAGAGAAAGTGATATTGACTTTAGCGCCTTTGTCAAACAAAGTAGCTTTTGATTTACCAATATTGAAAATGCCTCCTGGTCCACCACCACCTGATGGTCCACCCATTTTACGCATGAGCAATACCCAAGCAGCAATAATGATGACCAATGAGAAGATGGTATTAGCAATAGGTCCAAACCATTCGCCTTCGTCTTTAATAGTAGCAGGTACTTGTTTTACTTCTGGATGGGCTACATAAAATTCTTTCAAATTATCATTGAAGCTTTTCCAATCAGTTATTTTGAATTCAAACAAAGCCACTCCATCAAACTTGGTTTTGTCCAATGGCTTCTTACTAAACTTCTGGATATAGAATGCTTTAGACAAGCTGTCTTTTGAGATAAATACCCTAACCAGGTTTTTATTGCTGATTAAATCCAGTTTCTGAACATCGCCCTTGGCCAACATTTCTTGTTTGAATTCCAGTTCGTTGGTATTGGTAACGTCTGGAGAGAAACTCCATAAGTTAGACGTAATTAACACCACGGCAATGATTCCATAAATCCAATACAAATTGAATTTAGGTCCCTTGCGTGGGCTATCGCCCTTATCGTTTTGAATGTTAAATTTTGGACTCTTATTTTCCTGTGACATATCTTGATTTCCCTCTGGTAATTAATAATGATCTATGATTACTTACTATTTATTCGTTGTCTTGGTGCAGTTGTGCCGCAGCATCACTCCACATTTCTTCTAGTTTATAAAATTTACGCGCTTCAGGGTGCATCACGTGCACTACAACATTCACATAATCTATCAATGCCCACTGACCAGTTGTTCTTCCCTCGTGTTTATAGGGCAATTCTCCGCAGGCCAAACGCACTTGTTCTTCAACAAAATCGCTGATGGCTTTTACCTGTGTAGTTGAAGCTGCTTGGCATATCACAAAAAAATCGGCTGAAGCCTCTTCAATTTTTCTTAGGTCCAAACTAATCAGGTCTTCCCCTTTTTTGTCTTGGATAGCTTTGACAATTGTTTTGAAAATCTTTGAATTTCGGGTAAGCCGGCTACCAGTGGTTTTTGTTCGGCTATTAGATAGAGAAAGCGTTGCCAATAATTGTGTTTGTTTAATAGTGATTTTATCTTAATCCTCCCGGTTTACCTCAGTTGTTCTAAACCTTTGGATGACCCATGAGTGCTACCTTTGTCAAAAATAGTAATTCTTTGTTACCTATAAATGCTAAAACTCCCATTGGTCACCCATTTTTGGTATTAGCCCAAGTGGATAGTACCAACATCTATGCCATTGACAAGGTTCAGGCTAATTTGGCTGCTCATGGAGCAGCTTTCTTTGCTCATCACCAAACCAAGGGTAAGGGACAAATGGGTAAACAATGGAAAGACGATTCAGGTTCAAACATATTGTTAACTGTGGTCATAAACACCCAATTTTTGTTAATTAGCCAGCAATTTGCCATTAGCATCATGGCCGCTTTGGCCTGTTATGACTTTTTTAGCCAATATGCCGGGGATGAAACTAGGATGAAATGGCCAAATGATTTGTATTGGCGTGACAGAAAGGCAGGGGGCATTCTCATTGAAAACCATCTAAAAGGCAGTAACTGGCAGTATGCTGTTTTGGGAATGGGTATTAATATTAACCAAACTAGTTTTGATAGCC
Source organism: Chitinophaga pinensis (assembly GCA_943372225.1). Classification (GTDB taxonomy): domain Bacteria; phylum Bacteroidota; class Bacteroidia; order Chitinophagales; family Chitinophagaceae; genus Sediminibacterium; species Sediminibacterium pinensis_L. The sequence goes on from CALRXV020000008.1 coordinate 57,057, forward strand.
AAATCAATAACCCTGTTTCGTTAAAACAAATTACTGGCAAAAACTTTGATCCCGTTGAGCTGGCCAAGGAGCTTTGTCAAGCTTTGGAAAAAAGATTTCAAGAATTAGAAAATGGCGGGATGCAAGCGCAATTGGAAGCTTATAACCAAATTTTGTATAAAAGAGGTGAAAGGGTGTCTTTGAAAAAAGACAATATTCATTTCCAACCCATTATCAAAGCAGTTAGGGCCAATGGCCAATTGGTGGTGGATAATGGCCTTGAAGAAGAATATGACCTTGGCCAATTGGTTTGGGTGATTCCAAGTTGATTGACCGTAATTTGCAATTCAAATACTGACTATGTCTGAGATTAGATTAACCCAATTTTCCCATGGCGGTGGCTGTGGATGTAAAATATCTCCCGCTGTTTTGAGCAATATTTTAAAAACAGCCGTAGTGGCGCCGGATTATCCGGCCTTGTTGGTAGGTAATGCCAGCAATGATGACGCAGCAGCCTATGATCTTGGAAATGGAACCGCACTAATCAGTACCACGGATTTTTTCATGCCCATTGTAGATGATGCTTATGCATTTGGACAGATAGCATCGGCCAATAGTATTTCTGATGTCTATGCCATGGGGGGCAAACCCTTAATGGCTATTGCCATACTGGGATGGCCCGTAGAAAAGCTACCCGCAGAACTGGCCCAACGCGTTTTGGAAGGGGCACGTAGCATTTGTTTGGAAGCAGGGATTCCACTAGCTGGTGGGCATAGTATTGATAGTCCCGAACCCATTTTTGGCTTAGCAGTAACTGGACTAGTAGACCTACCCAACCTAAAAAGGAATAATACAGCTAAAGAAGGAGACCTACTCTTTTTAACCAAACCCATTGGTGTGGGTATTTTGGCAACTGCTTCTAAAAGAGAGAAAATCAGTGCCGAACACTTGGATCAATTGATCAAACAATTGACCACTTTGAATAAAGCGGGCGAAGCCCTAGGAAAAATTACAGGGGTTCACGCCATGACCGATGTAACCGGTTTTGGACTAATTGGTCATTTGATGGAAATGGTCCAGGGCAGTGGACTTGGGGCAGAACTAGATTATGGCAAGACCCCTATTTTGGAATCGGCCAGGGTATACCAACAACAAAAAATAGGACCAGATGCTACTTTCCGTAACTGGAATAGCTACAGTAGTCAGGTAGGATTTGGACCTGCTGTGAATGTAATGGAAGCTTTTCATTTATTGCCTGATCCCCAAACCAATGGTGGATTACTGATAGCCGTAGCACCAACTGCTGTTGCTGAAGTGCAAGCAGTTTTTGAATCCTTTGGTCTAGGCGCATTTGCCCAACCCATTGGTAGATTAACGGCTGCTGGAGAAAAAACCATTCAGGTAATTTAGAAAATCATATTGCCCTTGTTCTTGATCTGCTCATTGGTGAGTTCTACCACCAATTGCACACCTGCAATACTGTTCACCGTTTGACGGATAAACTGGCATTTTTCATCGTCAACAAAATCGCCCTTCATAAGCCAGAGAAAATCTATATGTCTAAATTCAGGCAATAGGTATTCTCCGTCAAATTGGTTGTGGTAGAGATAATGCTCTAAAAAACTATTGGCTTCAGAAGACTGATAGACAGAGAAATAATAGTTGCGTTCCTTTTTACGAACATGTATGTCAATATCGGTATTGAGTCTAAACTGATAGCCCAATAAACCATTGAGTTGCAAACAAAGTTGGTAGCTTTTTAAAGGAGCCATAATACCCAGCAGACGCGTGTCTTCAAAGAAATCTTCGTTGATTTCATCCATGTTTAACCGCAGTTTCTGCACCTGACTCATAGACTAGAATTGTACCTCAAATGTTTTTTCTTCTGTTCCTCTTTTGATTTTCAAACTGGTTTTATCACCCTTATTGAATTTGCCCAAAGAAGTCATATAACTATTAACATCTACAAATTTGAACTCACCCAATTGCAAGAGTACATCACCCGCTTGTAGACCCAATTTTTCTGCTAGCTTACCAGGGCTCACACCGTCTATACGCATACCGGTTCCACTGTAACCATAATCAGGAATCACACCCAAACTCACGCTAAAACTGCGTTTGCCAGTTTGTTGTTCACGGGTTTTGGTAAAAGCCAGTTTACCCTTATCATCCATATAAACGATTAATTGGTAGATAGATTGCACAATTTGGCGCTCGGCGTCATAATTGATTTTATCCCAATCATCGGTGGCTTTGTGGTAGTCAGGATGGCTACCCGTAAAATAAAATAATACCGGAATGTCTTTTCTGTAAAAACTAGCATGGTCACTTGGTCCACTACCTGCGCTGTCTAATTTAATCATCAAATTAGTACTTGGGTTGGCTGTAAAATAAGCACCCCATGCAGGCGAAGTGCCATAACCCCCAATGGTTAATTTGTGAGCGGTATCATAGCGGCCAACCATATCCATATTGATCATATAGTTGGGGGTAATGGTAGTAGTAGGATTGTCCAACCAGTATTTGCTACCAAATAACCCCAGTTCCTCTGCAGAGAAATGAATAAACAAATAATTGTTGTTCTTAGGCGCTGTTTTTTTGAGCAAACGGGCCAATTCTAGCAAGGCTGCGGTTCCGCTAGCATTATCATCGGCACCATTGTGAATGATATGTCCAGTATCTAAAGCATTTTTGTCTTCATTATAACCCAAATGGTCATAGTGTGCTCCAAGAATCACGGTATTGGCTGCATTGTTATTGATATAACCTACCACATTAGTAGCATTGCGCTTGCGCTCGCTGATAGCTATTTTTAAACTCAGGTTAAAGCTGGCAGAATTGTCTGAAAAATGTTCCTTGAAGCCAGTTTTGGTAATATATATTACAGGAATGGGCAGGTCTGCAGTTTTATCGTTTTTATTAAACTGCACATTGTCTATTGTGCTAGAACTATTATATATGAACAAGGCAGTAGCGCCTTTGCCTGCTATCGCGATAGCGTTTTTTTGAATAGCTTGATCAAGATCAAAATGTGGGTTGTTCTTATTTTCTTCTAAGATTTCTTTTAGGTCTTCAAACCAAGGTTGCCCCTTTTCATTCAAAGCCATGGCAGGACTGCCTTTCAGGCTTTTCTTGGCACTATTGGCCAGTGGAAAAAAATCTGTATTCAGGTCCAGTGCTTTGTCATTCACAACTAAGGAAGTACTTGGGTCAATTTGCTTGCCCTCATTAATCTCAAAAGTTTGCAAATAACCTTCCTTGCCCTTGGGCTCCAAACCCATTTGGGTATATTGTTGCACCAGGTACTGATAAGCCAATTGTTCTCCCTTGGTACCCGTTCTTCTGCCTTCCAGTTTATCATCGGCCAAGAACTGCAGGTGCTGTTTCAGATTGGTCATGATTTCCATGGCTGCTTTCTCTTCAGCTTGGCGTTTTTTCTTTTTACTTTGGGCATTGGCAACTGTTGTAAATAACAGGATTAACAGCAGGAGTTTTTTCATGATAGGGTTCCTTTGGTTTGCAAAAATACAGGTGCGGGTTCAATTCTTTGCCTTTTGTTACCAATCTCGTAAGGATTAGCCATTGAATGCCAGTACTTTTGCCCCCTTAATGAATTGATGCAGAAACCTTATCTACATATTGCCTTGGTTGGAAACCCCAATAGCGGAAAAACTTCCCTATTCAATGCATTGACGGGTTTAAACCAACAAGTGGGCAATTTTCCAGGTGTAACAGTAGATAAGAAAACGGGGATGGTGAATCTGGACAATGGGCTTAAAACCCAGTTAATTGATTTACCAGGTACATATAGTTTGTATCCCCGGAGGGCAGATGAGTGGGTGGCTTATAAAGTGCTTATGCACGCTGACCAGGAAGTGGAAGCAGATTTGGTACTCTTGGTGGCCGATGCCAGCAACCTCAAACGAAATCTCTTATTTTGTAGTCAGATCATTGATTTGCGGGTACCTGTTGTGGTGGCCCTGACTATGAATGATTTGGCAGAGAAAAAAGGCACCATTATAGATGTTAAGGGATTGGAAGCAGAATTGGGGGTACCCATTGTGCTGGTGAATCCCAGAAAAAATAAGGGCCTAACAGAATTGAAAACCATTTTGGCCAATTTTGCCAAAGCACCAGCCATCAATAACCGCACAGACTTTATTGAGAACCAGAAAATGGCACCAACTGCCATTGCAGAAGTACAAAAAATATTTCCGCATTTAAGTGATTATGCAGCGGTGCATTATTTGATTAACCATGAGAATTTTCCACTTTCAACTGCCGAACAGGAGCAGATTGAAAAAATAGAAATAGACAATCAGTTTAATCCTACTAAAACTCAGGCAGACGAGATTGTGCAGCGCTATGGTCATATTCGTCAGATCATGAAGGATCATGTAACCGAGCCTGACCCCATGGAAAGCAAAATGTTCTCGGATAAATTGGATGACCTGTTATTACACCGCGTTTGGGGTTATTTAATTTTGATGGCAGTTTTGTTTCTCTTATTCCAATCCGTTTTTTGGATGGCCAATTATCCCATGGACGCTATTGAGTCTGCATTTAAGGGATTGGCAAATTATTTGAGTACACATTTAGAACCAGGTTGGTTTGAAGACTTATTGGTGAATGGGATTGTAGCGGGTCTGAGTGGCATATTTGTGTTTATTCCACAGATCATGATCCTATTTGGGATTATCACCATTTTAGAAGACACGGGCTATATGGCCAGGATTAGTTTTCTGAGTGACAAACTCATGCGCAAAGTGGGTTTGAATGGCAAGAGTGTGATGCCCATGATCAGTGGCTTTGCCTGTGCGGTACCAGCCATCATGAGTGCCAGGAATATTGAAAATAAAAAAGAAAGATTGCTCACCATCATGGTAACCCCATTGATGAGTTGCAGCGCAAGACTTCCGGTATATACCATTTTGATTGCTTTGGTGGTGGACGAGCATTACTATTTTGGTTTCTTGAGTTTACAGGGTTTGGTGATGATGGGACTATATTTGTTGGGAACCGTGATGGCCCTGATTGTGAGCTGGGTGATGAAGTTTACCATTCGCATTAAAGAGAAGAGTTTCTTCATTTTGGAACTGCCCATCTATCGCGCCCCGCGTTGGAAAAACGCGGCTATTACCATGGTAGAAAAGGCCAAGATTTTTGTGACCGATGCAGGAAAGATTATCATGATCATCAGCATATTGCTGTGGTTTTTGCGTTCGCACGGACCAGGCACGCGCATGGCCGATATTGAAGCCAAGTATGCATCACAAATACAGGCAAAACCAGCCGATGAAGCCAAATTATCCAAACAATTATCTACAGAAAAATTGCAAAATTCTTATGCGGGCATTTTGGGACAGACCATTGAACCCGTTATTAGACCGTTGGGGTATGATTGGAAAATTGGGATTGCCTTAATTACTTCCATTGCAGCACGTGAAGTATTTGTGGGTACCATGGCCACTTTGTATAGTGTAGAAGAAACCGATGATAGTTCACTCAGACAAAAATTAAAATCGGCCAAACACGCAGACGGAAGACCTGTCTATACACTACCTGCTGCATTTTCTTTGATGATTTTCTATGTATTAGCCATGCAGTGTATGAGTACTTTGGCTGTAGTAAAAAGAGAAACCAAGAGCTGGAAATGGCCCGTGATTCAATTTGTCTATATGACCGGGCTGGCTTATTTGATGAGCTTATTTGTCTACCAAGTATTTAGTTAGCCTCAAGCCTTTGCGGCTTTTTTGTGCATGGCCATTTCATTGGGAAAACGAATGGTAACGGATGTACCTTGACCAAGATTGCTTTCTACTTTTACCGTACCCCCCAGCAATTCAATAAAGTCTTTGGTTAAGATCAATCCCAAACCAGAACCCTTTTCATTACCCGTTCCAGCCGTGCTTTCATTCTGGTCTCCGTGAAATAATTTCTTGCAGGTTTCTTGATCCATTCCCACGCCAGTATCACTAATAGATAAGACAATCTGTTCTGCCTCAGCTTGCGCAAAAACGGTGATCACACCTTCTTTTGTAAACTTATTGGCATTGCTCATGAGGTTGCGTAAAATAAAACGTATGGCATTGATGTCTGCATGAATAAACAAATCATCATCCACTAGGTTTGCCATGATATTGCACTTGAGCGATGCGATAACTTCAAAACTCTTGTACATATTACCTACCAAGGTATAGAGGTGAATTTTTTCTGCCTCTACTTCTTTGCCCATCATCTGCATAGAACCCCAGTCTACCAAGTTATTCAGCAATTCTACCGTACCATCAATTTGTTTGGCAGCCATTTGCATGAGGGAAGCGGAATCCTGTTTACTCAAGAGTTTTTTACTACTGAGTTCAATGATAGATTTTACAGCACCAACAGGATTACGCACATCGTGGGCAATGATAGAAAGAATCCTGTTTTGCAATTCCATTTGCTCCTGAAGTTTGATTCGTTGTTGCTCCAATTGCTTGTTTACAATATGCTGATCCAGTAATTTGATGACCTGCTTGGCCAAGGTTTGCAAGAAAAAGATTTCGTTGTCATTGAGTAAATAAGGCTCTTGGTCCATGACCATGAGGGCACCCATGGTAAATCCATTTTTGTTTACCAACCTGATGCCTGCAAAAAAACGAACAAAGGGGGCACTTGTTACCAAGGGGTTGTCAGCAAAACGCTCATCTTGGTGTGTATCAGATACTTCAAAAAATAAATTATTGGCTTCTAGAAAATGAGAGGAAAAAGAAACATCGCGGGGAAAAGCATTAGCGTCAATACCCAATTTGGCTTTGAACCATTCACGTTCAGCGTCAATTAAAGAAATAAGTGCAATAGAAGTATTGCAGATGCGGGCTGCCATGGCCACAATATCATTGAACTCTGCTTCATCACCGGTATCCAAGACTCCATAGCCATGCAATTCTTTCAGACGCAACCGATCATTTGGCGGTATCTGAGGCGGGGGCATGAACAAGCTAATTTGAGCCAATGGCTCTTTCTTTTTCTGCATAGGGGATGCCGATATTATTTATTAAACGTATAGATGTGTTTTTTAGTGTATTTGTAATTGAGAATTACGGCATTATAACAAAAATGCCCCCGATATCGGAGGCATTCAAGCTTTTTAACCCTTTGTACCATCAATCCTATCCAAGTTCTTCCCAAGCCGCCAGAATTTCTTCTGTATGGTTCTTGGTATCGGGCTTAGCAATGATTTTGACAATTTTACCCGTCTCGTCAATGAGAAAAGTGGTTCTGGTGGTACCCATATAGGTACGACCCATAAATTTTTTCTCACCCCAGAGATTGTATTTGTCTACAATTTTTTTGTCTTCATCGGACACTAGTGGAAAGGGTAATTCAAATTTCTCCTCAAATTTCTTGTGGCTTGCCACAGAATCCGTACTCACACCTACTACCTGAAAACCTTTTTTGATCAAGGCGCTATAATTGTCTTTGAGGTTGCATGCCTGTGCCGTGCATCCGGGTGTATCGTCCTTTGGATAGAAATATAGGATGACTTTTTTTCCTTTGAAATCGTTGAGGGAGATAGGCTTGCCGTTTTGGTCCACTGCTTTGAAAACGGGCGCCTTGCTACCTTCTTTTAATACTGCCATGTTATTTTGTTTATGTGTTCAATCATGAATATAACCTGTTACCAAGGATTTTGTTCTCCAAAACCCATTTTAGAAAAATTAATGCCTTTTTTGGGCCTTGCACCTTACATTTGCACAATTTATTTTTTTGCAACCATGCCCAAAGACAATTCCATCAAATCAGTTTTAATCATCGGATCCGGTCCAATCATTATTGGACAGGCCTGTGAATTCGATTATTCCGGCACCCAGGCCGCCAGAAGCCTACGTGAAGAGGGGATTAAAGTGATACTGATCAACAGCAACCCGGCCACCATCATGACCGATCCAATGATGGCTGACAAGGTTTACTTGCTTCCTTTGACCGTTGAAAGTATAGAAAAAATATTAGAAGAGAACCAGATTGATGCAGTTTTGCCCACAATGGGTGGTCAAACAGCTCTAAATCTCTGTAAAGAAGCAGATGAATTAGGTGTTTGGGAACGCTTTAATTGCCGCATGATTGGGGTAGACGTTGCCGCCATTGATACCGCAGAAGACAGGGAGAAGTTCCGTCAACTGATGGTAAAGATTGGAATGGCCGTAGCTCCAAGCCGTGTAGCCAACAGTTTTTTAGAAGGAAAAGAATTTGCTCAAGAAATAGGATTCCCACTGGTAATTCGCCCCTCTTTTACCCTAGGAGGAACAGGAGGCGGATTTGTACATACCAAGGATGATTTGGATGCGGCTCTTGAAAGGGGCTTGAAAGCATCTCCTATTCACGAGGTATTGGTAGAAAAAGCCGTATTGGGTTGGAAAGAATATGAATTGGAATTGCTGCGCGACCGTAATGACAATGTAGTTATTATCTGTACCGTAGAAAACCTTGACCCAATGGGTGTGCATACCGGAGATTCTATTACCGTTGCACCCGCTATGACGCTAAGCGATACAGCCTTCCAAGAAATGCGTAACAAAGCTATGCTGATGATGCGATCTCTTGGTAATTTCTGGGGAGGATGTAACGTACAGTTTGCCTTGAACCCAGAAACCGAAGAACTGATTGCCGTAGAGATTAACCCACGTGTAAGCCGTTCTTCTGCCCTAGCTTCTAAAGCAACTGGTTATCCCATTGCCAAGATTGCTGCTAAACTGGCTATTGGCTATTCTTTGGATGAATTGAAAAACCAAATTACCCAGACTACATCGGCTTATTTTGAACCCGCATTGGACTATGTAATTGTAAAAGTACCCCGTTGGAACTTTGACAAATTCAAAGGCGCCAATGATACTTTGGGCTTACAAATGAAGAGCGTGGGTGAGGTAATGGCCATTGGCCGTTGTTTTACAGAAGCTTTGCAGAAAGCCTGTCAGAGTCTGGAAAATGAAGCCGTTGGATTGGGCTATTATGGCAAGAGCCTAATGAAGAGCGAGGAGATTGTGGAATATATTAAGACACCAAAATGGGATCGTATCTTCAGGATCAAAGACGCACTGATGCAGGGTTCTACCGTAAAATCCATCGCGCAAGCAACAGGGATTGACCGTTGGTTCTTATACCAAATTCAGCAGCTCTGCCATATTGAAAAAGAGATTGCCACGCATACCTTAGATACCCTTCCAACTGCACTACTCAAAGAAGCCAAGAAAAATGGTTTCTCAGATGTTCAGATTGTGAAGATTTTGAAAAACACTTGTACAGAAGACCAAGTGTATGAGAAAAGAAAGGCCCTGGGAATTACCCGTGTCTACAAAATGGTGGATACCTGCGCCGCAGAGTTTGAAGCCAAGACCCCTTATTTCTACAGTAGTTTTGAGGGTTAAGACCCCTTTAAAAAAATGATAAACTAAGTCCTGCTAAAATTTTAGCGGGACTTTCTGTTTAACTTGCAGTCTAGCATCATTTTTGCTTTTTAACCCCTATGGCTCCTAAAGAACCCGTACAAATATTTCAGACCAATAACCCCACCCGCTGGCAGCGATTTAAGTGGGGAGGTAGGTTTTTCCTGTTTTTAATGGTCATGGCCATTGCAGTAGTAACCATTGCCCTCAAGAACCTATATATGCCCAATCTGCCACAGGTAAGGGGGCAGGTGATGAAAGAAGTATTACAATCAGACAAACCCACCACGGAACTTGGTAAAAATTACCAGGGCTTTAGAAAGTTTATAGACGATAAATGGAAAAAAGGAGCAGGTTATAGACAGGAAGATAGTGTAGACAACCAAAAAGGTTCTCTGGCCAATATTGATAGTTTGGGTATTAGGGCTGCTTTTTATGTGGCCTGGGATGCTCAGGCATTTTTTTCTCTAAAAAGGAATATCAACAAAATGAACTTGGTCATTCCAGAATGGTTTTTTCTGGATGCCAAGGGCGATTCTGTTTATACCAATATTGACAAACGCGGACAGGCCGTAATCAAAGCTTCAGGTGTGAGGGTCATGCCCATGCTCACCAATAATATTAAAGGGGTATTTCGCGGCGATGTGATTCACAGAATTCTAAACAATCCTGCCAAAAAAGAAAAACTGATTTCAGACTTAATTAGGTTGATTAAGCAAAACGGTTTTGTAGGCATCAATATTGATCTGGAAGAATTAATAGAAGAAAATAATGAAACCTTAAGCAATTTTCAAAAGGAATTGTATACCCGTTTTCATGCAGAAAATTTATTGGTCTCTCAAGACGTGATGCCTTTTAACGAGGACTATGATTATAGTGCCTTAGGCAAATACAATGACTATATTTTTCTAATGGCTTATGATGAACATAGTTCTGATACCAAACCCGGACCCATTAGTTCACAAAGATGGATTGAAGCAGCCGTAGACCAGTTGACAAAAAAAGTACCCATGCGCAAAATTGTTTTGTGTATGGCAGCTTATGGTTATGACTGGATAAAAGGAGGTGAGGGAGTAGATGTTACTTATCAACAAGCACTAACCATTGCCAGAGAGAGTGATGGAAAAGTTGTCTATGACAATGACACCTATAATTTGAAATACCATTATTGGGATGAGTATGAAAAATACCATGAAGTGCATTTTACAGATGCCGCTACCAATTTCAATACTTTACGTTTTGCTACTGAATATCCGCTAGCAGGAACAGCGCTTTGGAGACTGGGTAGTGAAGACAGTAGGATCTGGGATTTCTACCACAAATCCATGAGCAGAAAGGCTTTGGAGAAATTTGATTTTACAGAATTCAACAAGGTAGAAGCTACAGATGATGTGGATTTTATGGGAGACGGAGAAATTCTAGACGTACTCTCCACTCCACGTGAAGGTCATATTACGCCAGAGATGGATCTGGAACAAATGCTGATTAGTGAAGAGCGATATGATAGCTTACCCAGCATGTTTGTAGTAAAACAAATGGGGCGAGCAACGGGTAAAAAATTGGTGCTCACATTTGACGATGGACCAGACCCTGTTTATACCAAACAGATCTTAGACATTCTAGCCAAATACAAAGTACCTGCCAGTTTTTTTGTGGTAGGACTAGAAGCAGAGAATAATATTCCGTTAGTAAAACGCATTTTTAATGAGGGTCATGAAATAGGCAACCACACATTTACGCATCCCAATATGGCTAAAGTGAGCAAGCAACGCGCGCTCTTAGAAATGGATGCTACCAGGTTACTTATAGAATGTATTACGGGTCATAGCACCATCATGTTCCGAGCTCCTTTTAATGCCGATGCCCAACCAGAAAAAATGGAAGAATTGGTTCCAGTGGCATTGAGTAGGACTAGGAATTATTTGACCATTGGAGAAAATATTGACCCAGAAGACTGGGCCGTTGATGAAGTGCCACATTTTAATGCAGACACCATTTTTAATAGGGTCATGCAATTAAAAGACAGGGGTAATATTATATTGTTGCACGATGCGGGTGGTAATAGAAAACCTACTGTTGAAGCCCTACCAAGAATTATTGAAGCCCTTCAAAAAGAAGGATACACATTCACTACCGTGGCAGATTTATTGGGTAAGAAAAAAGAAGACCTAATGCCACCTGTACCACCCGGAAGCGGTTATCAGTTGCTACAGTTCAACAGCTTCTTGGCCGAGTTGGGTTATTATACGGGACAATTGTTTTATGCGCTCTTTGTCATCTTCTTGATCTTGGGCAGTATTAGATTAATCATGATGTTGGGTCTTTCTATTTTGCAACGCAAAAAAGAAAAAGCCAACGCACTCCTACCCTTTGTAGGAACTCCCTTGGTTTCCATTATTGTACCCGCTTATAATGAAGAAGTAAATGCAGTAAGCTCATTGGAGAACCTACTCAAATGTGACTATCCTAATTTTAATATTGTGTTTGTAGATGATGGCAGCAAGGACCAGACTTTTGAAAAAGTTTCCACTGCTTTTGCCAACCATCCAAAAGTGAAGGTCTTTAGCAAACCCAATGGTGGTAAAGCTTCTGCCCTCAACTATGGCATAGCACAAACCAATGCCGAATACGTGGTTTGTATAGACGCAGATACCAAACTATTAACCAATGCTGTGAGTAAACTCATGGTGCATTTTAGAAATGAACATGTAGGTGCGGTTGCCGGAAATGTAAAAGTGGGTAATGAAGTAAACATACTTACGCGTTGGCAGAGCATTGAATATATTTCTAGTCAGAATGTAGATAGAAAAGCTTTTGCTTATTTGAATGCCATTACCGTGGTGCCTGGTGCTATTGGCGCATTTAGAAAAGAAGCCATTGAAACAGCTGGTGGATTTAGCACCGATACTTTGGCCGAAGACTGTGACCTCACTATTCGCATTTTACGCTGCGGTTATTTAATAGACAATGAGAACAAAGCCATTGCCATGACCGAAGCTCCAGAGACTTTGAGTCAGTTTATGAAGCAACGTTTCCGCTGGACATTTGGGGTCATGCAAACATTCTGGAAAAACAGAGACGCACTCTTTAACGTGCGTTACAAAACATTGGGTTGGTTGGCCCTGCCCGATATTTTGTTGTTCAAATACATTATCCCATTGTTTGCACCACTGGCAGATCTGTTGATGTTGATTGGACTACTTACCGGCAATGCAGAAAAAATTGGGGTCTATTACCTGATTTTTATGCTAGTAGACGCTGCCATTGCAGCACTAGCTTTCTTGTTTGAGAAAGAACCACTGTGGAAACTGATCTGGCTTCTACCACAGCGATTGATTTATAGATGGCTGATGTTGGTAGTGTTGTTTAAGGCTTATAGAAGGGCGCTTAAAGGAGAATTACAGCACTGGGGTGTACTCAAGCGCACGGGTAATGTAAAAGACGTAACAACAGCTTCAGAAACTTAATCCCTTAAAATAGGGCCCTAATGACCAATAACTGCCCTTCTTTTTGTTACTTTGCAGCAATTTAAAACCAGCGGATGAAACTCAAGGATATTCAAGTTCTGAATGAAAAGGAAACAAGGGGTGGCTTCGGAGAAGGCATTCATGAAATAGGTAAAGAAAACGAAAACGTAGTGGTGCTCACAGCAGACTTGGCTGGCTCCCTAAAACTAGGACCCTTTATCAAGGATTTTCCCAACCGTTATGTACAGGTAGGAATTGCAGAAGCCAATATGATTGGCATTGCGGCTGGTATGACCATTGGCGGAAAGATTCCATATACCACCACATTTGCCAATTTCTCTACTGGCCGTGTTTATGACCAAATTAGGCAGAGTGTGGCATATAGCGGAAAGAACGTAAAAATCTGTGCATCGCACGCTGGTCTTACCTTGGGTGAAGACGGTGCTACCCACCAGATTTTAGAAGATATTGGTTTAATGAAAATGTTGCCTGGCATGACCGTGATTGTGCCTTGTGATTTTAACCAAACCAAGGCTGCCACCAAAGCTATTGCCTCATACGAAGGTCCTGTTTACCTGCGTTTTGGCCGTCCAAAATGGCCCAATTTTACCGCAGAAGACGGTTCTGATTTTGTCATTGGCAAGGCCCAGCAATTAAGCGAGGGAACCGATGTTTCTATTTTTGCCTGCGGTCATATGGTATGGAAAGCCATTGAAGCCGGTAGAATTTTGGAAGAAAAAGGCATTAGCGTAGAAGTAATCAATATTCATACCATCAAGCCATTGGATGAAGCAGCTGTAATTGCTTCTATTAGCAAAACCAAGTGTGCGGTTACCGTTGAAGAGCACAATGTAATTGGTGGCTTGGGCGATGCCATTGCACAAGTAGCTGCTAAACACTTACCAATTCCTATTGAATATATTGGTACCAATGATACTTTTGGAGAAAGTGGTAAACCCACTGAGCTCTTAACCAAGTATGGTTTGGATACGCCTTATATTGTTGCTGCTGCTGAAAAAGTAATGGCTAGAAAATAAACTGTAGATTCACTTTACATATTTTGAAAAGGTTCCGAATTTTCGGGACCTTTTTTGTTTTATGATTTCATTTGCATAGTTGCGCACGGCATTTGTTTTAGTAAGGGTAAAGATCCAATCACCTAAAACCAAACAAATGAAAAACAACTCTACGCTTAAAATGATCAGCCTTAGTATGGCCATCTTGCTACTGGCTTCCGTTGCTTCTTTTGCACAAAGGGGAAGGGACAGAGATGAGAGAAATGAACGTTATGTTCGTGATGACCGGAACGAGCGAAACGAGCGTTATGACCGAGACAATCGTTATGAAAGTCGAGATCGTTATGACCACGACAATCGCAACAATCGTAACCGCCGCAATGATTGGGATGACCGCAATGACAACCGTTATAGAAATTCACGTGGCCCCGTTGCCGTGTATCAACAAAGACCTCCTTTTTATATTGGTTATGAAACCAGGTTAATGCCCCGTGATGCAAGAATAGTCATGCTCAATGGTTGCAGACACTATGCATACAATGGTTATCTCTATCGTGAAATGCCCAGAAGAAATGGATTGATTTCATTTCAGATTACTGCTAGACTATAGATTGCATTAAACTAGGGTCACAATGTTATGCCGTGATTAGCGCTTGCTCAAAGTTGTATCTCCTTCGCGTCTACCCTGGAGCTGGTCAAAAAGCAGCGCTGCTGCTAATTGCCCTGCCTCCGGCACCGCTCCAGAAAGGCCGCTCAGAAGCGCTTGAGCGGCGATGGTCCGTTTATTTGGGGGATATTATGGTGCCTGTAGATTATGTTTTTTAATGAAGAACTTAGTTATCGACTACAATAATCATACCTCATCCTGACTGAGCCATCCGGCTAATTGATCTTCTATTTTTATGACTGCTTTACGCAATGTTTAGTTCTTTAAATGTGTATTCAGGATGTTGGAATGAAAGTATCAGGTATCCGATTTGATTGTTGAGGGTATAGCACCTATTTGGTGGCCAAAAAGTTGGAGCACCTGGTTCACTTTATCCAAGCGCAAGGTTTCCTTTCCTTGTTCCAATTCACGAATAAAACGCAGTCCAACACCCGCCTTTTCGGCCAGTTCTGGCTGGGTAAGCTTTACCAATTTTCGTTTGCTTTTTACAAAGTCTGCAAGGTTCATTTTATACCCTTTTGGGTATAAAATTAGAGCTTATTTTCACATTTGTACCCTATCGGGTGTATTTATTAAATATACAGATAATCATACCCTATCGGGTGCAAATAGTGAAAATTTTACCCTATTCAAGTAGGCTATTGCTCCATTCTCTGCCAATTTGCAAGTATCAAATATTGGCAATAAAACATCCAAATTGTGGTTGGTGAGTATCTATAAAATATGCTTGTTAACTTGGCAAGTAAGTAAGGATATTTTGGGATTAAGAAAACATCACTCTCAAGATTTTTAAAATGTCTTGCACAGTTTCAGCATCAAGACTTCCAAGTAGTTTAGATAGCCGGCTTTTATCTACTCCTCTAATTTTGTCTAACATTACTTGACCATCTTCATTTTTAAAATTGGTAAACACCCTAGTTGGATAGCTTTTTTGTGTATGTGTAAGAGGTGCTATTAATACGGTATTCAAAGAGTTATTCATTGCCTGTGGAGATATAATCACACAGGGTCTTTTTTTGTTTACTTCACTACCAATTGTTGGTTCTAATTCTACTAACCAAACATCAAATTGATTATATTTTTTTGTTGAGATTGATTTAGGCATTTTACTCTTTTACCAAGATTGATCAAATTTATTTGACATGCCTTCAAATACATCTTTTTCAGGTTGTTCGCCTTTTTTAATCGCTAAATTAAACTGAGCCTCCCAAGTTGATATATCTAGATTTAATGGAGGACGCTTTTTCTTTTTATGTTTTGTTGGTTTTAAAACTAATGCTGAATCGTTATTCATAGTAACTTCTATTTCTTGACCATCAACAATATTTAGTTTGTCAATGATTTCCTTTGTTAATAATACGCCTCTTGAATTACCTATTTTACGCAAAGTAGTTCTCATTAGAATCTGTTCCATATAAAACCTTTTTACTAAGTTATAACAATATTTACGTTATAACAATAAAAAAAATTATCCCACTATTATATTGGGTTTTGAAATTCTAGTGCCAGTCAAAAAAATGGCAATAAACTACAGGCACCAAAACATCCCACAAATAAACGGAGTATCGCCGCTCAAGAGTTGTATTTTCTGAGCGGCCTTTCTGGAGCGGTGCCGGAGGCAGGGCAATTAGCAGCAACGCTGCTTTTTGACCAGCTCCAGGGTAGACGCGAAGGAGATACAACTTTGAGCAAGTGCAATTCACGGCAAAACATCATTACCGTCTACAGGACAGTTACAAATTTCGAAAGCCTCATTTTTGCAGTTGCTAAAAAAACAGCATGGCTACAAAAATGGCGGCAATGACAGAGATCAGGTCTACTAGTAACATGGTGGATAAAGTGTAGCGCGTGTTTTTTACTTTAATGCTACCAAAATAAACGGCAATGACATAGAAAGTGGTTTCAGCAGCACATTGAAAA
Organism: Chitinophaga pinensis; assembly: GCA_943372225.1. GTDB lineage: Bacteria > Bacteroidota > Bacteroidia > Chitinophagales > Chitinophagaceae > Sediminibacterium > Sediminibacterium pinensis_L. The sequence continues at coordinate 73,528 of CALRXV020000008.1, forward strand.
ATGCTGGCTAAGCGGCCGGTGAAAGAATCGGCGCCATAAGTGCGCATGGAATCAATGAGGAAGCCTCTGGAACCCGCGGCATTAAAGGGACGCAGTATAGCAATGGGTAAAGCGTTTACAATTTCTTTGTCAACACCAAAAGCCAGGAAAAGCTTGGCCATCCAACCAGAGATGATTTCAAAAACACCACTGTTGCGGAACAAAGAAATGGCCACCAACATACCCAAGATATAAGGAAAGATTCTTTTGCCCGTGCTTAGACCAGATGCTGCGCCTTCAACAAAAGAGCTGAAAATGTCTTTGTCATTGGCGGCAAAATATTTCTCGCGCATAAATGCATAGAGCAGGATGGCAAAGATGATCACCAACAAGATCACGTTAGAAAGGTTATTGGTAAAATGGTTTTTGCCAATGATGTCTAGGCGGGTAATATAAAAAAGTAGACCAGCAATAACACCAATGATAGCACCAATTGAAATAATTAGCGATGCACTTTTAAAATTGATTCTTTGTCTAATACCCACAATCACCAAAGCTGCAATGGTACCAATAAAAGAAGTGATGATGCATGGTAACATAACATCGGCAGGGTTCTGTGCATTTTGTGCTGCGCGATAGCCAATAATAGAAGTGGGAATTAAAGTAAGACCTGCAGCGTGCAGGGCCATAAACATAATCTGAGAATTACTGGCTTTGTCCTTGTCTTGATTGAGTTCTTGCAGGCTCTCCATGGCTTTTAAACCAAAGGGTGTGGCAGCAGAATCCAGCCCCAAAAAGTTAGCTGCAAAATTCAAAGTCATATAAGAAATAGAAGGATGGTTCTTGGGAACTTCTGGAAATACTTTTACAAAAACGGGGCTTAAGAGTTTGGCTAGTTTTTCTGACGCACCAGAATCAATGAGCAATTGCAAGATGCCGCAGAAAAAAGAGAGATAGGCAATCAGTGGTAAGAGCAAATCAAAAATGGTATTCTTGGCCGTTGGTAAAATGCCATCTGTTGCTTGCTTACCAACCGCAATGCGCACAATTTTATTATCCAAGATGTACAAGGAATCATTAAAGGTTACACGGTGGTCCTTGGCTTTTTGCAATGTGTCTTGCAATTGAACAGAGAGCTGGCTTAAGTATAATTCTTTTTTAACCAGGGGATCATCTTTCTTACCATTCACTACATAGTCAATAGAATAACTGCTACCACTAAAAAGGGAAGCCAAGATATAGGTAACGGATACCAAGATGATGGTGAGCCAGAATCTACTAAGTGCCATATCAAAAGATTATCTGGCAATATATTCCATTTAGCCAATACTTGCATCTTATGGGGCCAAACGCTCAATGATCCAAAGACCTTGATCGTTTTTACGGTACTTGATTCTATCGTGCAAACGACTACTCCTACCCTGCCAAAATTCAACGGTATTGGGTTGTACTAGGTAGCCACCCCAATGATCGGGTTTGGGAATGGGACCATCGCCAAACTGGGCTTGGTACTTAGTAATATTGTCTTCTAAGATTTGTCTGTCAGCAATCACGGTGCTCTGAGGAGAACACCAGGCACCAATTCTACTACCAACGGGTCTTGATTGAAAATAGGCATCGCTTTCAGCAACTGAAACCTTTTCAATGCTACCACTGATATTCACCTGACGCTCTAATTCCTTCCAAAAAAAGACCAGGGATACTCTGGGGTTTGCAGCAATATCTTGACCCTTCTTGCTATTATAATTGGTGAAGAATACAAAGCCTCTTTCATCATAACCTTTCAACAAAACAATTCTGGCAGATGGCGCACCAGTAGCATCGGCCGTGGCCAAAGTCATGGCATTTACCTCATCCAACTCACTTTCAATAGCGTCTTTCCACCACCTATCAAACTGAGCAATGGGTTGATCTGCTACGTCTTTTTCTTGTAAGGATTGTAGTTTGTAGTCTCTGCGAATATCGGCAATGAGGTTTCCCATGTGTTGGAATTTAGACTGCAAAGTTACCCGCAACAGGACTAATAAAAACTAATAATTATCATGAAAAAAGCTCCGTGTTAGACGGAGCTTTTGGTATTTGTAAAGATGTTTAAACAAGGTTCAAAATTGTTTCAAATCAAATCCTGTTTTATTCACTGATTTCTATTTTTTCGGTTTTGTGTTTGCTAGAGATATACGTGTATACCGCAGGAATCACAAATAGGGTTAGCACCAAGGAGAACATGATCCCTCCCACAATGACAATCCCCAAAGGAATACGGCTGGTACTAGCAGCACCCAAACTCAAGGCAATGGGCAAGGCTCCCAAAGCGGTAGCCAAACTGGTCATCAGGATGGGTCTTAGGCGTTGGGCCGCAGCGTCTAAAACCGCTGTTTTTTTATCTAAACCAAACTCTCTTTTCTGGTTGGCAAATTCCACAATCAAGATTCCGTTCTTGGTTACCAGACCAATCAGCATGATCATCCCAATCTGAGAGAAGATATTTAAGGTTTGGTCAAAGACCCACAAACTGAGCAAGGCACCGGCAACAGCTAGTGGTACGGTAATCATAATGGTAAATGGATCTGTGAAACTTTCAAACTGTCCGGCCAATACTAGGTAGATCAAGACCAAGGCCAGGATCAAGGCAAAATTGGTATTGGAAGAAGATTCAACATAGTCTCTGGAAGGACCACTCAAATCATTTTGAAAGGACTCATCCAAGACCCTAGCACCAATGGCTTGCATGGCTTTTACCCCGTCTCCAATAGTCTTGCCATCGGCCAAAGATGCAGAAACGGTAGCAGCTTTAAAACGGTTAAAGTGATACAGGGTTGGAGGGTTACTATTCTCTTCTAGTTTCACAACAGCGGTTAGAGGAATATTGTCTCCACGGTTATTGCGCACATAGAGTTTTTCAATATCTACTGGCTCATTTCTATCGGCCCTTTCCACTTGATTGATTACTTGGTACTGTTTACCATTCATGATAAAATAGGCAGAGCGTGCACCACTAAAGGCAGCTTGTACCGTAGCAGCTACATCGGTAGTGGTTAAACCCAAATCTTTCACCTTCATGCGATCAATAGTCAACTGCATTTCAGGTTTATTAAATTTCAGGTTCACGTCTACGTTTTGGAAGGTTTTGTCTTTACGCGCTTCTTCCAAGAATTTAGGAATCACGGCTTTGATTTTTTCAAAGTCTAGATTCTCAATAATGTATTGCACAGGCAACGCACCTCTTGATCCCAAACCAATAGAAATGGTTTGCTCCTGCACCGCAAAGATTCTGGCGTCATTAAATCGGCCTACTTTCTTTTGTAGGTCCATGGCAATTTCATTCTGGCTACGCTTGCGCTGATCTGCCGGAATCAGCCCTACTCGGGCGATGGCACTGTTCACGCCCGTACTTGAAAAGCTAGGGGTACTATTAAAAGTGAATTCTCTTTCTGGAACAGAATCGGTTAAGAAATTGGTTACTGCTTCCGATGTTTTGAGCATTTTGTCATAACTGGTTCCTTCAGGTGCAGTAAAACTAAAACGCACACTATTCTTGTCTTCCATTGGAGCAATCTCACTCTGCATGTTCTTGCCTATAAAAAAGATGATCCCCAAACAAATGGCTACTATTACCCAGGCCATCCAACGGATTTTCAAAAAGCCGGTGAGCAAGGATTTATAGCCATTTTCCATACCACGGAAAAAGGGTTCTGTTTTTTCATAGAACTTACCATGACCCATGTCTTTTTTGTTCAAGTACACGTTTAGAACTGGCGTAATGGTTAGTGATACAAAGGCAGAGATCAATACCGCACAAGCCACTACAATTCCAAACTCACGGAACAATGATCCCACAAAACCTTGTAAGAAAATCACGGGTAAGAATACTACGGCCAGCGTAATAGAAGTGGAGATTACCGCAAAGAAAATTTCCTTACTGCCTTCCAATGCCGCTTGTCTAATGGGCAAGCCGCCTTCCAGTTTTCTAAAGATGTTTTCCGTGACCACAATTCCATCATCCACCACCAGACCCGTTGCTAGTACAATACCCAACAAAGTCAATACATTAATGGAGAAGCCAGAAATATACATGATAAAGAAAGTAGCCACCAAGGAAATTGGAATATCTATCAACGGTCTAATGGCAATCAGCCAGTTTCTAAAGAAGAAGAAAATGACCAATACCACCAAGCTAAAGGAGATCATCAAAGTCTCAATTACTTCTTCTAATGACTTGCGAATATTGCGTGTATTGTCAATGAGTACGTGAAACTCAATATCAGATTTATTGCTTTTTTGAATCTGCGCCAAACGCTTATTAAACTCATCAGAGATGCGGATATAGTTGGCTCCTGGTTGTGGCGTAATATTGATCCCCACGGCTGGAACCCCATTGTATTTCCAAGAGAACTCCTCGTTTTCTGGACCCAGTTCTACCTTGGCTACATCGCTCAAGCGAACAATACCTGTTTGATCTTCTTTGATAATTAAATCATTGAATTGCTTTTCTGTAGTCAACTTACCCAGGGTACGAATAATCAGTTCAGTATTGTTGCCATATAATTTACCCGCGGGTAATTCTACATTTTCTTTATTCAAGGCTGCTTGAATATCATTGAATGCTACACCATAGGCCGATAATTTATCGGGCTTGGTCCAGATGCGCATAGAATATCGCTTTTGTCCAAAAATGGATACCCCACTTACTTCATTGATGGTCTGAAATCTTTCTTGCAATACGTTCTCAGCATAATCACTTAGTTCCAACAAACTCTTGGTATGACTCTGAATGGCCATGAGGATAATAAAATCACTATTGGCATCTGATTTGGCAACCACCGGTGGTGCGTCAATATCTTGGGGAAGGTTACGAATGGCCTGACTTACTTTGTCACGCACGTCATTGGCAGCTGTTTCCAAAGCCACGCCTAGGTTGAATTCTACGGTAATATTGCTAGAGCCATTAGAACTGGAAGAATTGATACTACGGATACCCGGAATCCCGTTGATTTGTTTTTCTAAGGGCTCGGTAATCTGGCTTTCTATTACATCGGCGTTAGCCCCTGTATAAGAAGTACGCACGTTTACGGTAGGAGGGTCAATGGCGGGATAATCCCTTACTGCCAAAAAGGTAAAACCCACCACACCAAAAAGCACAATCATGATATTCATGACCGTGGCCAGTACGGGTCTTTTTAACGATAGTTCTGATATATTCATCTGATAATTTGGGTCAAAGGGTAAGTAATGCTGTTAGCTAGACTAGTTGATCAGGTCTTCTATCTTTTTCACAGAACGCACTTTTAATGGTGCACCTGGACGCGCAAATAAAACCCCTGTTACTACTACACTGTCTCCTACTTTTAATCCCTTGGTAACTTCTACGGCTCCGGTATTACGCACTCCTGTAACAATGTCTACAAAACTTGCTTTGCCATTTTTCACTACAATCACTTTCTTGTTTCTGGCTTCTGGAATAATGGCATTGGCCGGCACCATAATACTCTTACTATTTTCACCAGCGTCTACATAGACTTTTACAAATGCACCAGGATTGGCTTTGCCATCTAGATAAGCCCTTACTTTTAGGTTTCTTGTGGCAGTATTCACCAATGGCTCGGTAGCATAAATAGTGGCTTTCTTTTTGTCTGTTCTGCCCCCATCTACGTCTACGGTAACGGTCTTGCCTCTGTGAATTAAATAGCTATAATTTTCTGGTAGGGTAAAATCAATTTTTAGTTTGTTTACCTGTTGTATGCTGGTGATAATGGTAGCGGGGGTAATATAAGCGCCTGGACTAATCAGTCTCAAACCAAGCACGCCGTCAAATGGTGCTTTTACAACCGTCTTGTCTATCAGGGTTTGGGTATAAGCCAAATCAGCTTTCAGGGTGTTTACCTGATTCAAAGCCACGTCATAGTCATTTTGGTTAATGCCAGAGATGTTGAGCAATTTGCGATTTCGTTGCTCAGTAATCTCGGCCAAATGCAATTGAACCTTGGTTTTGGCTATCTGGGCTTGTAGGTCTGCGTCATTGATGCGGGCTATTACTGTTCCCTTGCCTACATAAGCACCTTCGGCCACATTCAATGCCACTACTCGGCCACTGACTTCAGGTTTTAGCTCGGCATATTCATTGGCCAAGACATTACCATTGGCTTCTACGGTATTGCTGATTTTTTGGGTACTGGCAATAATCACGTCTACGGTAGCATTTTGTGGACCGTTATTCTGCTTGGGTTCGGCTTTTTTTGACTTGCAAGCAACTAAGAAAAGCAAGCTGGTACCGAATACATAGATAAGTTTCAAAGGCTGAAGTTTTGGAAAGCTAAAGATAGAAATAATTCAGCAGCAAGCCTTTACAATCCATGAATGGTTGAAGCCTTGAATTAATCCGATAAAAATTAGTGGTTTCCATGCAATTGCTATGTAAATTCATAGGCTTGAAGGTTTTAGGCAAAACCCTATTCACCGACAAAACAACGATTAACACCGCCATATGTATCAATTAAGCAAATCTCACCCTGCTAAAAGGGCTTTTATTACTGGTGCCGCTTCCGGTTTGGGAAGGGCTTTTTCTCATGAATTGGCTGCCGATGGTTGGACCATTGGCATGGCCGATATTAATGAAGCTGAACTGGCTGCCGCTGCCGCGGAAGTGTCAGCAGCAGGTGGCAAGGCGCTGACTTATAGGTTAGACGTTTCGGATAAAGTGCAATACAAACAAGTGGCCGAAGCGTTTTTGCAGGATGCGGGTGGGATTGACCTACTCTTTAACAATGCCGGCGTGGGCGATGGTAGCCCCTTTGAAGACTATGCTTTGGAGAACTATGAATGGATGACGGGGATCAACCAACTGGGTGTAGTCTATGGTTGCTATTATTTTATACCCGCCATGAAAAAACAGCAATCGGGTCATATTCTGAATACGGCAAGTGCCGCGGCCATTGGTTGCGCGCCTACCATGGGAGCCTATAATATGACCAAGGCCGCGGTGGTAGCCATTAGTGAAACATTGTATGGAGAACTGATGGATCACGGCATTCAGGTTTCTTGTATTCAACCCACTTATTTTAAAACCAATGTAATTCAATATGCCCGTGGTGGTGCGCTGGTAAAGAAAGCCACGCAGATGTTTATAGACCGTTCAGGACTAGAAGCCAAGGAAGTGGCGCAGGAGATTTTGGAGCGCGCGGGGAAGAAGGAACTCTATATTATCCTGCCCAAGTCCGCGCGGACCATGTGGAACATGAAAAGGTTGGCACCCACTTGGTTTAGGAAAAAAGTAAAAGAGCAGTTCATGGATGCCATGAAAAAAGCCATGAAGCGGGCCAAAGCCTATTAAAATTCGCGAAATCAATCACAGACAACTCTTATTTAACATCGTTCAAAAATAGACATGACAGACGCCAATCAAATATTTAGTCTTCAAGGAAAAGTGGCCCTGGTAACCGGTGCCAGCAAGGGTATTGGAGAAGCCATTGCCCGATATTTTGCAGCCTGCGGTGCTACCGTAGTGATCAATTCCAGAAAACAGGAAGACCTAGACCAAGTTGCTGCCAGCATCAGAGAAGCAGGAGGTAATTGTGTGGGTATGGCCGCCAATGCAGGAGATATTGCTGCATGCAAAGACTTGGTAGAAAAAGTCATTGGGCTCTATGGTGGTATAGATATCTTAGTCAATAACGCAGCCACCAATCCCATTTATGGGCCACTCTTGCAAGCAGAGGAATGGGCTTTTGACAAGATCATGAACGTGAATGTAAAAGCCCCCTTTGAATTGGGTAAGCTAGTGCACCATAGCATGAAGTCAAGGGGTGGTGGCTCCATTATCAATATCAGTTCTATCTCAGGGATTACACCTGATCCAGGATTGAGTTTGTATTCAGTTTCCAAAGCCGCACTAAATATGCTCACCAAGGCTTGTGCCAAAGAATGGGGACCCGATGGGATTCGTGTAAACGCCATTTGTCCGGGGCTCATCAAAACCAAATTCTCAGAAGCACTTTGGCAGAACGAGCAATGGCTGAACCGATTTGTAAAAATGGCCCCACTCAGCCGCATGGGTACGGTGGATGAAATTGCCGGGCTGGCGCTATTTCTAGCATCACCCGCATCGGGCTATTGTACTGGAACCTTATTCACTGCCGATGGCGGTGTTACCATTTAATCTTGGATCATGGAAGCCCTATTTGCTACCGAACGCATTAAACAACTAGCACCCATTCTCAAACAATTTGTGTTAGAAGAATTGGTACCACTAGAGAAGGATCATTTGACCCGCCCCTTTAAACAAACAGAAATCATACTGCAAGAGAAGCGAGAAAAAGTAAAAGCACTGGGGCTTTGGGGATTACACTTGCCAAAGGAAGAAGGTGGACAAGGATTAACCCTTTGCGAGTTTGGACAATTATCCGAACTCATGTCTCTAGCACCCTATTATGGACAATATAGTTTTAATTGTCAACCACCCGATATTGGCAATACAGAATTGATTAGCAAATTTGGTTCTGAAAGCATTAAGCAACAATTTTTGCAACCTTTGTTGGAAGGAAAAATCAGGAGTTGTTTTTCCATGACAGAACCAGAATTTCCTGGCTCCAATCCAACGCGTTTGGGCACTACGGCTGTGCGCGATGGAGACCATTATGTGATCAATGGACACAAGTGGTTTACCTCTTCTGCCGATGGTGCTGCATTTGCTGTGGTCATGGCGGTAACCAATCCTGATGCTTTGCCGCATGAGCGCGCAAGCATGATCATTGTTCCAACGGATACGCCTGGCTTTGAGCTGGTGCGCAATATTCCCATCTTTGGTGAAACCGGCGAGGGTTGGGCCAGTCACGCAGAAATCAGGTATACCAATTGCCGCGTGCCCGTGAGCAATTTGATTGGTCAGGAAGGTGCTGGCTTTAGACTGGCGCAGGAGCGATTGGGACCGGGTAGGATTCACCACTGCATGCGCTGGATTGGCATTGCAGAAAAAGCATTTGATCTACTTTGTAAACGCGCCGTAAGCCGTGAAATGGAAGAGGGCGTGATGCTGGGTGAGAAACAATTTATACAAGGATTTATTGCAGAAAGCCGGGTAGAAATTGATGCTGCGCGATTGCTGGTGTTGAGAACTGCACACAATATTGATTTGTATGGCGCCAAAGCCACCCGTGATCAAATAGCTGGTATTAAATTTTATGTAGCCAATATGTTTTTAAAAGTATTGGACCGAGCCATTCAAGTGCATGGTGGTATGGGGCTCACCGATGAAACCATGTTAGCCAATCTCTACCAACACGAACGTGGTGCCAGAATCTGGGACGGTGCAGATGAAGTACACAAACAAAGTTTAGCATTGAGCATTCTCAAACAATATGGTCTAGACATTAAAAAGAAAAGACAAAACAAATAGCATTTTCCATGCAAACATTTCCTTTAGATAGCGCCATTGCACTAAAAAATACAGGAGCATTTAACCAAGATGCCCTGCAACAATATTTGGATGAAGCAGCGCCTTCCTTTGGAAAAATATTAAGCATCACTAAGTTTCCCGGTGGCTATTCCAACCAAACTTATTGTTTGCAAACGGAGCAAAAGGAATGGGTTTTGCGTATGCCCCCAGCAGGAGCAAATATTCAGAGTGCGCATGATATGGGAAGAGAATATAGGGTACTAAATTTGTTAGAACCGCATTATAAAAAAATTCCGAAACCACTCTTACTCTGTGATGATGCCAGTATTCTTGGCCAACCCTTCTATATCATGGAACGCTTGTCTGGCGTGATTTTGCGAGCGGGTAATGCTCCCAAATTAGGCATCTCAGAACAAGAGATGCAGGGACTGTCCACAGCACTGATCAATAATCTAGTGGCATTACACGCCCTTGACATTACTACCACCGGACTGGACCAACTAGGCAAACCAGATGGCTATGTAGACAGGCAAGTAGCCGGTTGGACCAAGCGTTATCAAGCCGCACAAACAGACCAAATTGAAAGCATTGATCAAGTTGCCAAATGGATTGCAGCCAATCATCCACGTGCACAAGCACCCACGCTCTTGCACAATGATTATAAATTTGATAACCTGATTCTTGACCCAAACAACTTATCCAATATTATTGGTGTACTGGATTGGGAAATGGCCACAGTGGGTGATCCACTCATGGACCTTGGGGCCTCGCTTGCATATTGGTTTGAAGCAGACGAAAATCCTGTTTTTAGAAATTATAATTTAAGCTGGTTACCAGGAAACCTATCACGCCAGCAATTGGTAGAACACTACGCCCTTGCCACGGGCAGAGACTTGACTGATATTGTTTTCTACTATGTTTTTGGTCTATTTAAAAACGCCGTGATTGCCCAACAAATTTATCACAGGTATCAACTGGGCAATAGCAATGACCCACGTTTTGGCGCCCTGCTTCCCATGATTCAATTACTGGGCGCTACTGCAGCATCAGCCATAGAGAAAGGAAAAATTTAGTCCTCCCTTCTTCTCAAACTACCGCGGTTCTTGGCTTTTTCAGACTTGTATAGTTCAAAAGTCTTTTCAATATAATAGCCCAGTTCTAAGTCATTCATCTGTTGCATGATTTCATAGTCAGGTCTATAGCGGCGCATGAAGGTATCTATCTCTGGAGAGTTGAGTTTGGTGAGTTTGCGTACAAAAGGTTTGTTATATCTGCGGTCTATGTATTTGTCTTGTTCTTGTTGTAGCAACCTATTTTGCAAATTCAATAGACTTCTGTTGCGCTTAAAGCGGAACATATTGATAATCTCATCTAAGTCAAATCCAACGGTCACGCCACCGGGATTGTATCCAGGATTATTACTTAAGCGTAATCCCGGTTTTTTAAAGTCAAAAATCTTGGCATAATCTTTTCTATTTTGCACCGAGTCAAACTTATAATAGTTGTTCCGCACTTTTACATCGGGCAGGTCAAAAGCTCGCACATGAATCATCACATTAAAACTCTCGGTATTGGAAATAGTATCTACCGGATATTTCATGGTAGACTTGCCAATCATAGAAAACCAAATGGAATCTTTGAGGGGAACCCGAATGCTATACCTACCCATGGAATCTGTAATAGTGCCCCTTCCGGAAGTACTCATCACAGCCACTGCTTCCAAAGGTCTTCTGGCAGAAATATCGTACACCGTACCGCTGATATTGATGGATTGTGCTACCGCACGATGCCCCAACAGTCCGCAAAACAGGAATATACAAACAAGAACCTGGTGTAGCTTTCTTCTCAAACAGTCATATTAAGCTGTAATATTAAAACAGTAGGGGCAGATATCCTGAACAGTCAAATTGAATTAACATGTTTTTGGAGATTCTAGAACTTGTTCTCCAGAATATAAGGCAGCATTTTAATCCAAGTGGGCCAGTCATGCTTAATGTCTTGTCCCCAAACGTCTAAGTCATACCAAATGCCTTTTTCATAGAGAATACCTGCAAATCGTTTGCCTGCTTCTGGGTCTTCATAGTCTCCGCTTCCGGTATAAATATGAATATGGTGGCTGGCTTTGATCTTGTCTAAGTAGTAAGGATCATTCAAACCGGGCATATAGTGCTCAGGGCTATTGTAGAAGACTTGGTCATCCCAAAATCCTTTGGTGTATTCGGTTAAATTATAGACCCCACTCATGCTAATGGCACCATTGATAATATCTGGTCTTTTTAAAAACAGGTTCATGGCGTGCAATGCTCCAAAACTAGCACCGCAGGTATAAATCATGATTTCTGGACTAGTGCTATTACGTATAAAAGGAATTACTTCATTAAACACGTATTCGTTGAACTGGTTATGTCTGATAGCTTTGTGCTCTCCCAACATTTGGTTGTTCATCCAGCTTTCTTTGTTCATGCTATTGATGCTGTAAACACGCAATTTTCCTGCGTTGATCATGGGTGCCAATGCGTCAATTAACTGAAAGCGCTCATATTCCAAATAATCAGCCGCGGCAGTTGGAATTAACAACAAGGCAAAACCATAATGACCATAAGAAACAATGGGCATTTCTTGTCCTATTGCAGGGCTATGCCATGAATTGATTTTTCTTTCCATTGGATTTGGGGTTTGGGGCAGCATCTAAGTTAGGTCTGCAAGATACAATAATCAAGCAATACAGGTTTTCCGGATCTCTTTCCACAAATCCCGATAACACTGTGAAGCATAACTGCTGGGTGCATAGTTTTCTAAGGGAGATTCATTCAAACCCATTTTTTCTACATCACTCAAATAGGGAATATAACTCTTGAAGAAAATCTTGTCTTTGTAAAATTGGTTCATTACTTCATGATGCAAATTCTTTCTGTGGTCTACCATGCTAAAGAAACAACGCAGTGTAGCTAGATCAAAGCCATTTTGCTCAAAATATTCGTGTATGGTCTCATAAGAACGGATAGACAAAGTAGTAGGAATATTGGGCATGATTACCCAATCAACACCAGCAAAAATAGCATCGTGCAACAAAGAGATTCCTGGAGGGCAATCCAGAATCACTAAGTCATATTTCTTTTTAACGCCCTGTAATAATTGTCCAATTTTTTTTCTGCCCTGCTTCATGTCATGCAACAAAGTTTCTGCATGACGTGCAGATAAATCTGCGGGAATCACGTCTAAATTTTCGTAGGCCGAGCTCAACACCGCGTCTGAGAGATCCATGTCTCCACCAAACAATTTTTTGGATGCATTCTTGGTATTGGAACTAGCCCCTAAGTAAAAAGAAGCTGAACCCTGGGGATCCAAATCCCATACCAATGTTTTGTATCCTTCCTTGGCTGATAAATAAGCCAGATTAACAGCGGACGCAGTTTTGCCAACACCGCCCTTGAGGTTGTAGATTGCAATTGTGACCATACCCTAAGTTAAGGATTAATCCCTTAAATCCGCTCAAACAAGCCATCCTAGCAAGAGACAGCTCAAAACAATTAGGGGAGCCGGAATTTTATTGCTCTTTAAAAACAGGAAAGTGACCACCACAATACCCAATTGCCAGAAGCCAATGGGCGATAATTCAATTAGATCAAACAGAAACTGATCCTTGATCAAATAACAGGTGGAACCAGCCATAATACCCACTACAGCTGCATTGATTCCCTCAAGAGATCGGAAGATCACCGCGTATTTTTTTAGATTATGCCATACTGGAAAAAAGAAGAGTACCAAGAGCGCGCTGGGCAGAAAAAGGGCCACGGCACCAATCATACAACCCATTAACTGAGCAAACATGCCCCGCTCCCGGAGCACCATGCCCCCGGTAAAAGCGCCAATGGAAAAGACCGGACCAGGTATGGCTCTTACTATGCCTGAGCCTGTTAGAAAATCTTCTTTGCGCATTTTTAATACGTCTCGCTTATTCTCTAAAATCCTATTGGATTGCGGACGGCTCACGTATTGTTCATACATCATGGGCATGAGCACATCGCCACCGCCTATTACCAGACTGCCATTACGGAAAGCACTTTCAAACAAGTTGAATGCCTTTCTATTGGACCAGTTTTCTCGGGTAGCGGTTTCTGAAAAATATCCGGCTACGGCAAAAATGGTCAAGAAAATGAGCATATTACCCCACTTGATTTTCTTTGGTGGGATTCCTTTTTGTGGAATTCGTTTGTCTGAAAAATTGGTAGCAATCCCCGCAGCAACTATCAAACCAGGGAAAACCCAAGGCGTTTTAAATGCCAAAAAAGTAATCAAACTGGCTACAATCATGATTACCGTAGTAATGGTATTGTGTACGCCCACGCCCCAGAATCTATAAGTGGAATAAGCAATAAATCCAATGGCCATGGGTTGGATAAATTTAAAGATCCCAAGTGGAATACTCTGATCATCCATATAGTCCAAAAGAAAAGATAGTCCGCCCATAATGGCCGATGCGGGTAAGATCCAGATTAACAAAGTAAGAATGGCCAGTGGAATCCCACCCCGCTTATACCCAATCAGGGTAAGGGTTTGGGTAGAAGACGCTCCTGGTAATAATTGACAGAATCCATTGAACTCAACCAGCTCTTCTTCAGTAACATCTCTACGTTGTTGCACAAAGGTCTTCATCATCATAACCATATGACCCTGCGGTCCGCCAAAAGCGGTTATACTATGCATGAGCACTGCGCGTAAAAAAGGTATATGTCTAAAAAGAACCAAGGTATGGGGGGATGCTGCTTTATTTTTTTAAACCAATTTCTCTGAGACGTTCATCTAAGTATTCACCTGCAGTGATGTCATCATAAGCTTTTGGATGTTCCTTGTCTACGCAACTAGGCAAACAGGCCAGACTCATTTCACTGCGTGGATGCAAGAAGAAAGGCATGGAAAAACGACTGGTATGCCAATGCTCTCTTGCTGGATTCACTACTCTATGCGTGGTGCTGCGCAATTTGTTATTGGTGAGTCTTTGCAACATGTCTCCTACATTCACCACAATCTGGTCAGGCAAAGAAGTTACCGCTACCCAGTCTCCTTGTTTGGTTAAAATCTGCAAACCATCGGCCGATGCGCCAACCAATAAAGTAATCAGGTTAATGTCTTCGTGTTGTTCTGCCCTAATAGCACTCTTAGGTTCAACCGTTATGGGTGGATAATGGATGCATCTTAAAATGCTATTCCCGTTTTTGATATGTGGGTCAAAAAAGAATTCATCTAAACCCAAATACAAGGCAATGGCCTGTAGCATGGCGCCTCCGCTTTTTTCAAAATACCGGTACGCATTAAAAATGGTTGGGTTAAATGCTGGAATCTCTGCTACTTGAACGTTGTCAGGGTAGTGTTCATTGACAACATCGCCTTGGGCAAGAGTTTGGCCATATTGAAAAAACTCTTTTAAGTCTGGTGCTTCACTACCCTTTGCGTGCTCTCTTCCAAAACTGGTATAGCCACGCTGACCCGCCAATCCAGGAATTTCATAAGCTAATTTTTTCTCCAAGGGTAGGGAGAAAAATTGTTGCACATATTCGTATTGATGGGCAATTAATTCATCTGGGATACCATGATTTTTAACGGCTACAAAACCCACCGTTTCATAGGCTTCTCCCAATTCTTTGATAAACGCTTGTTTGGACGCCGCTGTGCCATTTACAAATTGGTCAAGGTCAACTACTGGTATACCCATATAATAGATTTTGGAGTAAGCAATCAGATTTAATAATCAACAGAAATAAAAATACAAAAGAAGCTCTTATCTAGTTCCTATGTATAAAACTAGCCAGTCTGCTAGATTTTTATCAACTTTAGCGCATGAAACAGTTAAGACCCATTGCGTTCTTATTAGCTATTTGCCTATTGGCTGCCTGCTCCAACAAGTTAGCAAAAATTGCTCAGTCACCCACTTATCAATTCAACAGCAATGCTGGTGTTCCAGATTATAGCCAGCTTCAGTATTGGGCAGCGCATCCACAAAAGCATGATCCCTCTGATTCAGTACCCGCGCCATTGATGGCGGATTACAGACCAGATAGCACGGTAGACATTTTCTTTGTGCATCCCACTAGCTATACCAAGGAAGGCCGTGAACTGGGATGGAACGCTGCTATTGATAATGCTGAACTCAATGCCAAAACGGATTATGGTTCTATTCTGTTTCAGGCATCGGTTTTTAATGCGGCAGGGAGGGTCTTTGCACCAAGATATAGACAAGCGCATTTGTCTGCCTACTATCCCCAAGACGCAAGTGATAGTGCTGGCGCGATGGCTGCTTTTGAACTGGCATACAAAGACGTAAAAACTGCTTTTGAGTATTATTTAGCGCATGAAAACAAGGGCCGTCCCTTGATCATTGCCTCTCATAGTCAGGGAAGTACCCATGCCAAGCGACTCTTGAAAGAATATTTTGACAACCAAGCTTTAAAGAACAGACTGGTGGTGGCTTATGTGGTGGGCATGGCATTGGACCCCGCCATGTATAGTAGCATTCCTGTTTGTAGCAAACCCAACCAAACCGGTTGCATCTGCGCCTGGAGAACCTATCAAACAGATTATAAACCCCCATTTGTGCTCAAAGAAAATTTTGTCTCAGCAGTAACCAACCCACTAACCTGGGATACCAGTTCTGTTAAAGCCAGCCGTGATCTAAACAAGGGAGGCATCCTACTCAATTTTAATAAAGCGGTTCCCAGAGTGACAAGTGCCCAAGTGGCGGGTGGCGTGCTTTGGACAGAGAAACCCCATTTCTTTGGAAGAATGCTTTATACCACCAAGAATTACCATATTGGGGATTACAATTTGTACTACCAAAATATTCGGGAGAATGTGGCCCAAAGAATCAGCGCATTCTGGAAACGATAGTTTGATTGCTGAGCAAAAAAAGACCCCGCTTTTTCAAGCGAGGTCAGCCGGCTTACCCTAGGAAATTGGATTTTACTGTTTGGTAAAACGGAAAGACTTTATAAAGCTATCTCTAAAAAAAGCATTTAATACATAGACCCCACTGCTCAAATCGCTCATGTTCAATGCTATTCGCTGATTGCCAGCTTCCATGGAAGTGACTACCGTTTTGGCCACCCTGCCCTGGATATCCAGAACCTTGAGTACCATCCTACCGGATGTGCAATCTAGCACAGTAAGGTGGCTACTGTCTTCCACCATCATGGGTTGTAAACTTTCAATGTGCATCTGGATGCATTTAACAGTGAACGGTTTAGGGGCGGGGGACAAATCATTGACACCGCGGCGGCAAAATCTGCTGCTTGATTTTTTAAAAAGCGGAAAAATCTTGGGATTATTGTGCGGAGCTGGGCTATTTTTCAAAATACGCCAGCTTTGGCAGGGTTAATTAGTCAAAACCGAAATTGATATAAGTAAATCGCCCCCTCTTTTCCCCTCTATAAACTATTAAAAAGGTCAAGAAATGTTCCCACCATCCAACAAACTCATGTTTGATGTTTTGACTTTCTAACTTTTCTACATCCAAAACAAATACTCGATAATTGTTTATGTCCTCCCCAGGGAATAATTCAACCATTTTTAAAACAGTAGTAATATACCTCTGCTTAAATAAAGGATCAATTTCATCAGAAGTAAAGATCGATTCAAAATGGTTTTTCAAAAATGCACTTATGCTGTTAGAAGGAATTATTTTAAATGAATCAAGGTTGATTTTATCCAACTGGTAATTTCCATAATTAGTAATCAGTTCATCTACAACAAAACCATATTCCCTTTGCTCAAAATCAAATCTTCTCTCTTTAAGACTGTCAAATACAATTTGATCAATATTACTATCATCTATTACCCAATAATCGCGCAGACTGCAATCAACAATATGCGAACCCATACATACTTCATCACATGCAAAAATTATTCGATTCTTAACATCTACTCTCATTACTAATAAAATCTAAACTTGAAAATATCATTCCCTTTTAAAAAATAATAAGTCAGAAAAATTGAAACTTTAATAGAAATTACAAGAATGAATCAGGATTGATTTTTTTTATCTCTTTTAAGTCAACAATATCTTGACTCCTACCTGACGCGATTTTATTATCAATAAAGTCTCTTAAACCAATATAGTTTAAATCAAGACCATCAATATTTATTAAAAGATTATTATGAAAAGCTTCATCAAAATTCACCCCATCTATACTATTTAATATATCTATCCTCAAAGGTGGATACCCTATTTGGGTCGCATATCCTTCTTGCAAAAAATCAGCTTTAGTTAATCCTAGAGATCCTAGACCAGATTCCTTAATTACATTCACCAATTTGTCCGAATTATCATCAGAATTTTGTATCCAGATATCTAAATCTCCAGTATGTCTTGGTTTTCCGTGAAATGCTAATGCATAACCTCCTTCAATCATGTATGCAACATGATGTTGATTTAAAAGTTTGACAAAATCTTCAAAATCTTTTGCGAGTGTCATGATCTAAGCTTTCTCCTTACAACATGAGATTTATCCATTCTTACGGTATTTAAATCTACCGTTTGAGAAATCAAGAAGGTAACCGCTTCTAATCTTTGAACCACTGGTTTAGAAAGCCAATAGTTTAAATCATTCAATTTTTCATCAAACGAATTTAATTTAGCCTTATATACAACTGGAGCGATATTCATATCTAATATTAGCTTACAAGATAATTAAAAATCCATTTTCTCAAGTATTTATTGAGTTTCGGGTATGCAAGATTAAGGACATAAATATGCCTTAAAAAAAACAGATTATAAATAATTAGAACTAGTTTCCATATACACTCAAGAACTTGATACGCATGATTTTTAGTTGTTCCCAACTATAATCATTATCGCTTAGCTCCTGACGCGCTACGTCTAAAGAAGAGGTTTGACAGCTTTTGAAATATTCAATAATGTCTTCCTGATCGTATTCATCCAGCCACTCGTCAATAGCATAGTCTAGGTTGAGTCTGGTTCCGCTAGCAGCAATGGTTTCCATTTCTTCTAGCAACTCGTCTAGTTTTAAACTCTTGTTTTTGGCAATGGTTTCTAGCGGAATTTTCTTGTCTACGTTCTGGATAATATAGATTTTGTTATTGCCCTTGTTAGCCACGCTGCGCATGACAAAATCATCGGGTTTTTCAATCTCATTTTCTTCTACGTATTTGGCAATCATTTCTACAAACGATTTACCATATTTAATGGCTTTACCCTTGCTTACACCCTGGCATTTCTCCAATTCTTCCAAACTGGTTGGATACAAAGTGGCCATGTCTTGCAAGGAGTTCTCCAAGAAGATCACAAAAGGTGGTAGGCTTTTTTTCTTGGCTTCTTTCTGACGCAATTCTTTGAGCATTTCAAAGAGTTTTTCATCAGCTGCAGCACCTGTTTGATTGGCGTTCTCTCCTTCTTCGTCATCCGCATTGGCGTCTTCAAAGAGGTTGTTCAACACAATTTTAAAGGAAGCTGGTTTTTTCAAGAACTTCTCACCCAGTTCTGTAATTTTTAATAAGCCGTATTCCTCAATATCTTTTTTAAGAAGATTCTCCAACAACATTTGTCTTATCAAGCTACTCCACAAATGGTATTCTTTATCAGCACCAGTTCCATAAACTGGTAGCGTATCATGACGGAACATGCTGATCTGTGGTGTTAGTTTACCCATTACCACACTCACCACATAGTCTGTAACAAAACGTTCATCCAACGCTTTTACTGTATTGAGTATTTTAACTACGTCTTCCTTGGCTTCTATTTTTTCTTTGGGGTTTAAACAGTTGTCGCAATTTCCACAGTTCTTTCCTTCCCAGTTTTCTCCAAAATAGTGCAACAAAACTTTGCGGCGGCATACAGCAGATTCTGCATAAGCCACGGTTTCATCTATCAACTGCGCACCCACTTCTCTTTCACTCAAAGGTTTGTCGCGCATAAAATGTTCTAGCTTGGAAACGTCTTTGTGCGAATAGTACAAAACACATAGCCCTTCCATTCCGTCTCTACCAGCCCTACCCGTTTCTTGGTAATAGTTCTCAATAGATTTTGGAATATTAAAGTGAATCACAAAACGGATATCTGGTTTGTCAATCCCCATTCCAAAAGCAATGGTGGCTACAATTACCTGCACGTCTTCATTGAGGAATTGGTCCTGTCTTTCTGCGCGCAGTTTTTGATCCAGCCCTGCGTGATAGGCCACGGCTTTGATGCTATTGGCTACCAGTAGTTCCGCTAATTCTTCAGTAGTCTTTCTGTTCAGGGTATAAATGATGCCACTCTTTCCCTTGTGACCACTGATAAATTTGACAATACTTTTTACAGTCTGGTCTTTTTTGATCTTGGGTTGAATCTCATAGTAGAGATTGCTCCTATTAAAAGAAGAGATATAAATATTTGGTTTGCGTAAGCCCAGGTTTTTGACAATATCGCTCTGCACTTTTGGGGTAGCTGTTGCGGTCAGTGCTACTACGGGAATATCTGGATTAATAATATCCATCATCTCGCGCAAGCGTCTATACTCTGGTCTGAAATCGTGACCCCACTCAGAAATACAGTGTGCTTCATCTACTGCAAAAAAACTAATCTTCAGATCTGAGAAGAATTCTAGGTTCTCTTGTTTGGTCAGGGTCTCAGGTGCCACATAAAGCAGCTTGGTCATGCCAGAAGTTAAATCGTCTTTGACCAATTTAATCTGACCCTTGTTCAGAGAAGAATTAAGAAAATGCGCCACATCGTCTTTTTCACTATAGCCACGCACCAGGTCTACCTGATTTTTCATGAGCGCAATCAAAGGAGATACAATAATGGCACAACCCTCCATCATCATAGCAGGTAATTGATAACACAAACTCTTACCACCGCCTGTGGGCATGATCACAAATGTGTCTTGTCCGTTGAGCAAACTATTGATAGATTGTTCTTGGGTGCCTTTGAATTCACGGAATCCAAAATATTTTTCTAGGCCTGCATAGATATCGTACTCGTGTACCGTGGTAATGGTAGCCGTATTGTCTTTGCGAGGTGAACTTTTCTTATTGCTTTTTGCGGCTGGTTTTGCAACCGCTTTCTTGGTATTAGTAGCCATGGATCGAATATGTTTTAGTCCCAAAAAGGAACCACTATTGTTATAAAAGTTAACGCTTTTTGCCGGGAATTCCCCGTTAAAATTTCTTAAGCTTGATTTTTACTGGGAATTGGTTGGCAATCCGGATAATCGGTTCCGGTTTTAGTATATAAAATCCTAAAAAAGGGTAGCGAAGTTAACGAAACCTGCCCTGAAATGCTAGTTAAAGCTGTTAAAGTTTACATTTGCAGGGCATGAAAGCAAATATCGCCGCAACGGCCCTTAGAACCATTCAATTAGAAGCCCAGTCTATTAGCGGATTGGCCCCTTTTATCAATGAAACATTTGAGAAAGCCATTGCTACCATTCATGCATCCAAGGGTAGGTTGGTGATTTCTGGGATTGGCAAATCGGCCATTGTGGCCCAGAAAATTGTTGCCACCCTAAATTCTACTGGCACACCAGCCCTATTTATGCACGCAGCAGACGCTATTCATGGAGACCTGGGTATGGTGCAAGATGAAGACGTGGTTTTGATTATTAGCAAGAGTGGGGAGAGTCCTGAAATTAAAGTGTTGGTTCCCCTGATTCGCAATTTTGGCAATACCCTGATTGGCATGGTGGGTAATAGAGAAAGCTTTTTAGCCAAGGAATCTGATATTTTATTAGATACTACTGTAGAACAGGAAGCCTGCCCCAATAATTTGGCTCCTACTAGCAGTACTACCGCCCAAATGGTTATGGGAGACGTGATTGCGGTTTGCTTGATGGAACTCAATGGCTTTAATGGTCGCGATTTTGCCAAATATCACCCCGGTGGCAACTTGGGCAAGCGCCTCTATTTGCGTGTTGGAGATCTAAGCAAGGCAAACGAGGTTCCACATGTTTTGGTGAATGCTAGTTTAAAAGAAGTGATTGTTGAAATTACCCAGAAAAGACTGGGGCTAACTGCTGTTCTCAACCAAGAAGGTCTATTAAAGGGTATTATTACCGATGGTGACCTACGTAGGATGTTGGAGAAAAGTAACAGCATTGACCAGATTACCGCTGCAGATATATTGAGCCCAAACCCCAAAACCATTGCCCCTGAAACCCTAGCCGTTGAAGCCCTGGAGATCATGCGCAAAAATGATATTAGTGCACTGCTGGTGGTTGAAGATCAACGCTATCTAGGGGTTCTTCATTTACACGATCTGGTACGCGAAGGAATTGTATAAGCCAAGCAATAAGTCTTGGGCTATCAACGTTTTTAGCCCGTATTATTCCCTAAATTGAGTTAAACCTGTTTCCCACATGAATAAGCACCATTATGTAGCCATTATGGCTGGAGGTATCGGCAGTAGATTTTGGCCAAAAAGCCGTACTAGTTACCCAAAACAGTTTCTAGACATTCTGAATACCGGTAAGTCATTGATCCGTTGGACCTATGAGCGTTATGCGGCATTTATTCCTGTGGAGAATATCTATATTGTTACTTCTGAAGAATATGTTTCTATCTGCGCTGAGCAATTGCCTGAGCTGCCATTAGAAAATATCTTGGCCGAGCCTAGCAGAAAAAACACCGCACCCTGTGTGGCTTATATTTCTTACAAGCTTTTGCAAAAAGACCCAGAAGCCGCGTTGATTGTGGCTCCTAGTGATCATATGATTTTGGATCAAGACGCATTCCGCGCCATTACTGCTAAGGCTTTGGATTTTGTAACTCAGATTAAGTCTTTGGTTACACTGGGTATTAAACCTACCCATCCCAATACTGGATACGGATATATTCAACACGAGCCTTTGGCCGCTGGCGATGGTATTTACAAAGTGAAAACCTTTACCGAGAAACCCAACCTAGAATTGGCTAAGACCTTTTTGGCCTCCGGCGATTTTCTTTGGAATGCAGGGATCTTTGTATGGCAGGTGAAAAATGTAATGAAGGCTTTTGAACAGTATCAGCCAGAAATGTATGAGCTGTTTGACAACGAGAAAGCCCATTTTAATACCGCTGGTGAAAAAGACGCTATTAATCGTATCTATCCATTGTGTACCAATGTTTCTATTGACTTTGCCATTATGGAAAAAGCAGATAATGTATTTGTGATTCCTTCTTCTTTTGGCTGGAGCGATTTGGGAACCTGGAACTCTGCTTATGATAACTTAGACAAGGATTATCTGGGTAATGCCGTTACCAGTGATAACGTGATTGTCATTGATGCTACCAAGTGTATGATTTCTGCTAACCACGATAAATTGGTTTTGGTTCAGGGCATTGATGACTGCATTATTATTGACACAAAGGATGTGTTGATGATCTGCAAAAAAGAAAAAGAACAAGCGATTAAAGAATATGTTGCCGAAGTAAAACGCAATAAAGGCGACAAATATCTATAATCAATCATATGAATTTTATAAAGCCCTGATTCCTAGAATCGGGGCTTTTTTTTAAGGAATTGGCCAATTTTAGATTTTGTTTGATGCTTTCTAACAAAATGAGGCAAAGGGTTGCATAATTGTTTAAATTTGAATGCTTTGCTTGACATTTGAAAAAGTTAATCGAACATTATGCCTCTAATTAAAACCGTGATTACTGGAACTGGGTCCTATATCCCGCCCCATATTAAGACCAATCAGGATTTTGTAAACCAAGCTTTTTATGGAGAAGACAGCTTACCACTAACTACTCCAGCTACAGAAATAGTTGAGAAATTCAAAGATATTACGGGTATAGAAGAGCGCCGTTATGCGGGTCATGAATTCAATAGTTCTGACATGGCATTGATTGCCGCCAAACACGCTATTGATGACGCGGGTGTTGACCCAGAGAGCATTGATCAGATTATTTTTGCGCATAATTTTGGCAATATTGTTACAGGAAGTATTCAGTCAGACGCCCTTCCAGCATTGGCTTCTAGGGTAAAACAAGGATTGGGCATTCGCAACCCGTCTTGTGTGGCTTATGATATTTTATTTGGTTGCCCTGGTTGGATTCAGGGTGTGATACAAGCCCATGCTTTTATTCTAGCAGGTGTTGCCAAAAAATGTTTGGTGATTGGCTCTGAAACTTTGAGCCGTGTGATTGACCATTATGATAGGGACAGTATGATCTTCAGCGATGGCGCAGGTGCCTGCGTAATTGAAGCAGTAGAAGGTTCTGAAAACGGTGCGGGCATTTTGTCTGTGAGTGCACAAAGCCATTGTGTGGATGAAGCATTTTACTTGCAATACGGCGCCTCTAATTTTCCAGACTCTGACCCCAATGTTCGTTACATGAAAATGAAGGGAAGAAAAGTTTATGAATATGCCATTAAGAACGTGCCTCTGGCCATGAAGGACTGTATTGACAAAGCGGGCTTACACGTGACCGATGTTAAGAAATTCTTCTTGCACCAAGCCAATGAAAAAATGGACGAGGGTTTTGTAAAAGCGCTTTTTAGATTATACGGCATTAAAGAAGTACCAAAATTTATCATGCCCATGAGCATACATAAATTGGGCAATAGTTCCGTAGCTACCATTCCTACATTATACGATTTGGTAAAACGTGGAGAAATGCAGGAACACGAAATTGCAGCCGGAGACATAGTAGTCTTTGCCTCAGTTGGTGCAGGTATGAATATTAATGCTTTTTGTTACCGAGTTTAATAGCCTCTTACATTCTTTCCTTCCATATAATTGAGGAAGGCTTTGTTCACCACACGGTTACCACCAGCCGTTGGATAGTTTCCGGTAAAGTACCAGTCACCCGTATTGGTTGGACAACAATCGTGTAGGTCTTCAATAGTTTGATAGATGACTTCTACATTGATTTTGGAACCTTCTGGTGTAATCAATTGGGCTATCTTATCTGAAATCTCTAGAGTAGTAAAAGGCTTATAAATAGAGCGTACTACATTCTCTGTATGTAATTGACCCGTGCGTTGTAATTCCTTGATTTTTTCTGTAGCATCGGTAAGTACATGCTCCATATTTCTATCTTTCAATAAAGCAACAGCAGCGCGGAAAGCAATAAAATCGCCCAACTTACTCATGTCAATCCCATAGCAATCAGGGTAACGAATCTGGGGAGCAGAACTTACTACAAGGATTTTTCTTGGAGACAATCGCGTTAGCATTCTGATAATACTTTCTTTGAGTGTAGTACCTCTAACAATGCTATCATCTATCACCACCAATGAGTCTTGGTCTTTGCGAACGGTACCATAAGTAATATCGTACACGTGTTGCACCATCTCATTTCTGTTGGCGTCTTCCGTAATAAAAGTTCTAAGCTTAACGTCTTTGATGGCAATTTTTTCCTGTCTAATTTTTCTGTTGACCATCTCTTCTAATTTCTCAGGCGTAAAGTCTTTACCCCAGCTCAAGATGCGTTCAACCTTAATCTTATTCAGGTATTCTTCCATTCCCTTCACCAAACCATAGAAAGCAACTTCCGCGGTATTGGGGATATAAGAGAAAATGGTATTCTTTAAATCGTGGTCAATTCTTTTCAAAACGGTCTCACTCAAGTGATGACCTAGTGCTATGCGTTCGCGATAGATTTTTTCATCGCTACCACGGCTAAAATAAATGCGCTCAAAACTACAAGCCCTGCGCTCTTTGGGTTCCAGAATTTGTTCAATCCTATAATTGCCCTTGTCATCTACCAGCAAAGCAGATCCTGGCATCAGTTCCATCACTTCATTTTCACCCACATTGAACGTAGTTCTAATAGCAGCTCTTTCAGATGCTGCTACAATTACTTCATCATTCACATAATAATAAGCTGGTCTAATTCCGTGTGCGTCACGCATCACAAAACTATGTCCGTTACCAATGAGTCCACCAATGGTATAACCTCCGTCAAAGAGTGGGGTAGCTTTGCGCAATACTTTTTCAATATCGGCATTGTTAGGGCTAAGCTCGTCTTCCTTGGTTAAGAAATGGTGTATCACTTCTAACATGGCGGCAAGATCACTCTGCTTTTGAAAATCGCCCGGGCTCATATTGATCAGGTCAAAAAGCTCATCTGTATTCACCAAGTTAAAATTCCCAGCCAATGCCAGATTCTTTCCTGGCATTAAATCACGCTTGATAAAAGGATGGCAGAATTCAACATTGTTCTTGCCCTGAGTCCCATAACGTAAATGACCCAAGATCAGCTCTCCCAAAAAAGGCAAGTGACCCTTCATTAAACCTGGGTGTTGCTTGATATCGGGTTGGTATTTTTCTAGCTCGGCCACTTCTTGTCCAATCCTGAAAAACAGGTCGGCAATGGGTTGGGGAGCATTGCTGCGCATACGATGTAAAAAGGGATTCCCAGGTTCTGTGTCTAGTTTCACGGAAGCCAGACCGGCTCCGTCCTGACCCCGGTTGTGCTGCTTCTCCATCAACAGATAGAGCTTGCTGAGCCCGTAAGTAACCGTACCGTGCTGTTGCAGGTAGTAGGAAAATGGTTTTCTTAGGCGGATGTAGGCAAGCCCACATTCATGTTTGATTTCGTCGCTCATGATAGTTATTAAAAGAAAGTGGCGAAGTTACAACTCCGCCACATTCTATGCTTGTTAATTATGAACAGTTTCCGGTTGTAAGGTCTGCGCCAACCATAAGAACTCTTTTATAAAGAGATCCGCGGGTTTCTGGAAGTTTTCATCCAGCAAAACACCCTCTGAACTAAATTTCTTATCCACAAATGGGGTAATCAGCATATAGGGCGATGCAATGCCAAATAAGGCAGGAACCAATAAAAGCAATTGCTGACTAGACCTCATGCCACCCATTCCACCAGTTGAAGCCGGGGCAATCCCAAATGCTTTATGCGCTTGTTTGGGAAAATGGTCCAGCAAATTTTGTAAAGCTGGTGAATAGGACCCATTGTATTCTGGAGTTACCAAGATAAAAGCATCGGCCGCAAACATTAGTTCTGCCAAGGGTTTATAGATATCTGGTGTCTTTTCTACGCTACTGAAAACGTCTTGCAACAAAGGCAGGTTCCATTCCCTAACGTCAATGATATTGATGGTATGGGTGGTCTTTGCTTCTAATTGCGCTTTCAGAAAGAGGGCCAGACGAAAAGTAACACTTTCCCTTCTGGGGCTTCCTGCAATAATGGCTATGTTCATACGATTGCTTGTTCTTGCTTGTTCAAAAATCTTACTCCTATACCTGCTGCTAAATCTCAAATCTGCTTTATGATCCTTGATCCGCGGCAAAAATACTTGAATATATTTCCCGAAATGCTTTTGTTTAGGCTTGTTTGATCATCTGTACGTTCAGAGCCAGTTTCACGTCATCACTTACCATTACGTTTCCAGCTTCCGTTACAGCACCCCAGGTAAGACCAAATTCTTTACGGCTGATTTTACCATTGATCTCAAAACCAGATTTTACTTGACCGTAAGGATCAGTGGCAGTGCCACCATATTCTACGTCAAATTCCACTTGCTTGGTAATGTCACGGATGGTCAAATCACCAACCAATTTGTAATCACTACCATTAACCAATTTCAAAGTCCCATTGTTCAAAGAAAGGGTAGGGAATTTTTCTGCTGAGAAAAAGTCATCACTTTTCAGGTGACCATCGCGTTGTTCGTTATTTGTGCTAATGCTGTTTACATCAGCTTCAAAACTAATTTTTGCGTCTGTAAAGTCAGCCGCTTCAGACTCCATATTGGCGTCAAATTTGGTGAAGTTGCCGGTTACGTTGGTGATCATCAAGTGTTTTACTTTAAAGGTAATTTCACTGTGTGCTGCGTCAATTTTAAAAGTTGCCATGATTGTTTTTTTAGTTTGATTGATTGTTATTTGATTCTTTATAATGCGATTTTCTAACCTTTCTCCTTCCTAAATTCTTCACTCTTCTAAATTCCCCTACCGCTTGCGGGAGGGGTGCCCGAAGGGCGGGGTGGGTCACTCTTCACTCTTCACTCTTCTATCAAGACTCCCATCTTCCCCAACTGATAGTCGCGAAAAGATTCCATGATCTCCGTTTGATTGTTCATCACAAATGGACCATGTGCTGCAACGGGTTCATTTAGCGGCTCTCCAGTGCCAACAAAAAATCGAGCATCGCTCAGCGCTTCTAATTCAAAGCCCTTTCCATTCAATTCAAAATTGGCTAGGTTTAATGGCTCCAACACTTGATTACCATTGATTTTCAGCTGCCCTTCCATTAAATAGATAAAGGCATTATGGCTCTCGGGAATGGGAAAAAATTCATTAGCCCCGGCATGCATAGTAGCTGTGAAAGTATTTACATGGCTCAGCGTATGTATGGGTCCTTTAATGCCTTGAAAATGACCAGCAACAATATTGACTTTGGTTTTTGCATCAGCTGATTCCCAAGCAGGTGTGTCTTCTGCAGTCAAGGGCTGATAAGCTGGTTGATCCATTTTGTGTTTGGAGGGAGTGTTCACCCATAGTTGGATCAACTCTTGTACGCCACCTATTTCATGAATGTCAACCGGAGGTCTTTCACTGTGAATAATTCCCATTCCTGCATTCATCCATTGTGTTCCCCCGGCATAAATCACATTGTCATTGCCCCTGCTATCTCTATGATGCACACCACCTTTGAAAATAAAACTCACAGGAGAAAAACCTCTGTGCGGATGAGGACCCACACCAGCTTTTGTTACTGGAATATGCTGAGGGACTTTTACTTCTGCGTGGTGCAATAACAAAAATGGATCTATCATTTCTATGGCAGCTGTTGGGAGTGGCTGTCTAATAGGCAAGCCTCCCATATCCATGGGTGCTGCGTAAGAAATATGTTTGATGGTTCTGTTCATGATATTAATTGAGGGACATTGGAATTTCTATTAAAACAATTTGTGCGTCTGTGCTGGCTTTGATGTCTATGGTTTCAACATCCGAAATGCCAAGACCGTCTCTGGTAGCAATGCTTTGTCCATTGATTTCTAGATTTCCTTCCAGAACAAAAATGTAGACTCCGTTACCTGATTGTTTTAACTGATAATTGGTACTGAAGTCTTTGGTAAAATTGCCCAAGGAGAACCAAGCGTCTTGGTTAATCCAAACAGCATCTTTATTATCGGGTGCCACTACCGTCAACAATTGGTTCACCCTATTTTCAGGTTTGAATGATTTTTGTTCATAGCGCGGTTCAATATTTTGTTTTTTTGGCATGACCCAGATTTGCAAAAACTTGACAGGCTTGTCTTTATTGGCATTATACTCACTATGGGCTATGCCACTACCTGCACTCATGATTTGAACATCGTGTTCACGGATAATTTCATCCCTTCCGGTACTGTCATTATGGTGTAGGTCTCCACTTAAGGGAATGGAAACAATTTCCATATTGTCGTGAGGATGTTTACCAAAACCCATACCCGCACTAACGGTATCGTCATTTAAAACCCTAAGTGCACCAAAATGTACGCGCTCTGGATCATAATAATGACCAAAACTGAAACTATGGTAACTGTCTAACCAACCAAAATTGGCGTGACCCCTTGTTGCTGCTAGATGTAATACGGTTTTCATAATGCTTAATTTAGATGTATATACATGTATTGGTATAAAAAAATATTATATTTCTTTTTGTCTGAGTTTTTCAAGCAGTTCATTCAACTGTTTGGCTTCCTCTTCGGTAACACAAATTTGACTATCAAACAACTCATCCGCCTTTTTGGTTGTTACTTCTAATAATAACAGACCTGCAGCGGTTAATTGGATCATGGTCTCCCTTTTGTCAAAACTAGAAACAGAACGCTTCACCAGTTTTTTGATTTCAAGTCGGTCTACAATCCTTGGTACATTTGAACTTTTCTCAATCATTCTACAAGCAATATCGCGCACGCACATTTGTTCTGGGTGCTTGCCCTTTAAAATGCGCAACACATTGTATTGCTCATGGGTAAGACCATATTCTTTTAGCGCCTGGCTAAAACTGGTCTTCAGCCACCAAGCCGTATACAAAATATTCAACCCAGCTTTGTGGGATTGACTTTTAAATTTTGTACTTTGTATGGCTTGTTCCAATTTCACAACACAAATGTATGTACATACATCTAATTTGCCAAATTTATTTTATTTCCTTTTTTTGAGCAATTACTTAGGCTGGACCTTGGTGAGAGTTGTAATTAGTTTTTAACTGTATTGTTGCTGGCTTTTTTCCAGTCTTCCAAGCCGGCGCAGTTGCCAAACTCTTTGTCGATAGAAATATAGTAGGTAGGAATATGCTCCTTGAACCATTTTTCAAGGATTCCTGATTTCTTATCTTCCAAAGCACGCTGAGATACACGGTTATAATCTTCTTTCAGATTTTCACGGTGTGGCTCGGTGCGATTTTTCAAATAGATCAAGCGCACTTTTTTAGAACCACGCTCATCGGTAAATACCTGAGGTTTGGAATAGGATCCGGGTTTCATGTCTTTCAGCGCAACCACCATTTCTTTGTCTACTTGGTCAATGGTAATAAAGGTTGACCCATCTCTTCCTGAAATAGCACCTGCACTAAACTTGCTTCCCTCGTCTTCTGAATATTTGCTAACGGCTTCTCCAAAAGAGATAGAACCCGCTACTAATTGTTTGCGAATAGAATCCAATTTGGTCTTGGCTTCGGTAATTTCTTCATCGGTTACAGGAGGAATACGCAGGATATGTCTTACCACCGCATCGTCACCAGCACGGCTAACCATTTGAATAATGTGCAAACCAAATTTTGATTTGATTACAGAAGAGATTTGACCTTCCTTTAATCGGAAAGCGCCTGATAGAAATGCGGGATCCCACATATTCTTATCGTTACGGTTCAAGTTATACTGACCGGCATTCTCTGCTTTTCCTGGATCTTCAGAATAGAATTTTACTAATTGTTCAAATTTCTTAGAACCTGATTCTACTTGCTTTTTGTAGTCATACAATTGTTTGGCTACATATTCTTCTACATCCTTATTTGCCTTTGGTTGCAATACAATCTGACTTACTTCAATTTCACTTTCATAGAAGGGAAGACTGTCTTTGGGAGTACGGCTATAATAAGCTTTCACCTCAGTTGGAGTCATCTTAATATTGTCAACAATCTTACCGCGCATTTGCTCAGCCAATTTCTGTTCACGCAATGCTTCTTTAAAATCTTCCTTGATTTGGTAAACGGTTTTGCCGGCAATTTCTTCCAAGACTTCTTTAGAACCATAGGAAGAGATAAAGCTGCGAATCCTGTTTTCCATCTGCGCTTCAATATCTTCTTCACTCACAGTTAGAGAATCCTTCATGGCTTGTAATACCAAGGCCTTTTGAATTAACTGACCTTCTAATACCTGACACTCGGTTGGAATCATGGCATTCTCCTGTCCTTGAGACTGGCGCTTGATATCGGAGATGGCATTGGTAATATCAGAATGCAGGATAATCTTATCACCTACTTGTGCAATGATCTTGTCCGCTACCACTTTCTTTGATTGCGCCTGAGAGGTCATTGCCCCTGACATGATCAACAAAACAACTATTACACGCTTCATAGTATACAATATCATTCAAAAATAGCAAATCAGGCCGCGAACGGCCTGATTCACATCAGCTTTAACAAACTTATAAAGTACGCTTTACTTCTTCTTCCTCAAATGCTTCAACAATATCGCCTACGCGCAGGTCAGAATAGTTCTTAATGGTCAAACCACACTCGGTATTGGTTGCCACTTCCTTCACATCGTCCTTGAATCGCTTCAAGCTGCCCAATTCTGCTGACTGACCTTCTCCTTTGGGATATTCCACAATACCATCACGGATAATCCTGATCTTGGAATTACGTAAGATTTTGCCTTCCAATACAAAGCAACCTGCAACAGTGGCTTTGTCAAATTTGTAGACCTCACGAACTTCCACGTTAGCGGTAATCTTCTCTTGGAATTTAGGTTCCAACATACCTTCCATAGCGCTCTTAACCTCGTCAATGGCTTGGTAGATAATTGAGTAGAGTTTAATTTCTACTCCTTCCGTATCGGCCAACCTATTGGCTTGCTGAGAAGGTCTTACGTTAAATCCAATGACAATGGCATCAGATGCAGTTGCCAACAATACATCACTTTCAGAGATTTGACCAACACCCTTGTGTACTACGCGAACCGCAATTTCTTCGGTACTTAGTTTCTGCAAGGAATCACTCAAGGCTTCTACAGAACCATCCACGTCACCTTTGATGATGATATTCAGTTCTTTAAAGTTACCCAAGGCCAAACGACGTCCAATCTCATCCAAAGTAATATGCTTACGAGCACGCAATCCTTGCTCACGCAATAACTGCGCACGTTTGGTTGCTGTTTCTTTTGCTTCTGCTTCGTCTTCAAAGACACGGAATTTTTCACCGGCCTGAGGAGCACCATTCAAACCAAGTATCACTACTGGTGTAGATGGAGGAGCAATTTCTATACGCTGGTTACGCTCATTGAACATGGCTTTTACACGTCCATAGTGTTGACCAGATACAATCAAGTCTCCTTGACGCAATGTTCCGTTCTGTACCAGGATGGTGGCTACATAACCACGTCCTTTATCCAAAGATGCTTCAATAATGGTACCAGTTGCTTCTCTTTCAGGATTGGCTTTTAGGTTCAAGATTTCTGCTTCTAACAATACTTTTTCAAGCAACAAGTCTACATTCAATCCTTGTTTGGCGCTCAATTCTTGGTTCTGGTATTTACCACCCCAAGCTTCTACCAAGATATTCATCTGAGACAATTGCTCATAGATTTTCTGTGGTTGTGCTCCGTCTTTATCTATTTTGTTCACCGCAAAAATCATTGGCACTGCCGCAGCTTGTGCGTGGCTGATGGCTTCCTTGGTTTGAGGCATCACTGCGTCATCGGCAGCTACCACAATAATGGCTATATCGGTTACTTTGGCACCACGAGCACGCATGGCCGTAAAGGCTTCGTGACCAGGTGTATCCAAGAAGGTAATGGCTTTTCCGTTTGGAAGTGTTACTTCATAGGCACCGATGTGCTGGGTGATACCACCGGCCTCCCCTGCTACCACATTGGCACTTCTGATATAATCCAACAAAGAGGTTTTACCGTGGTCAACGTGACCCATGATGGTAACAATAGGTGCTCTTTCAACCTGTGCTGCTTCATCATCCTCATCATCTTCGTCGTCTTCTTCATCTAAGTCGTCAATTCCTATAAATTCTACTTCAAATCCAAATTCACTGGATACCAATTCAATTACCTCTGCGTCCAAACGTTGGTTAATGGATACCATGATACCCAGACCCATACATTTTCCAATTACTTCTGCAAAGCTTACATCCATCAGGTTAGCCAACTCACTTACCGTAACAAATTCTGTTACTTGTAATTTGTTGTCTTCCGTCATTTCGCCCATATTCTCTGCAGCTTCATCGCGCTTAGCCCTTCTGTACTTGGCTTTCAGGCTCTTTCCACGTCCACCAGTACCAGATAATTTGGCCTGTGTTTCGCGTATTTTTTCTTGAATTGCTTTTTGGTCAATCTCTTTGTTATCATCTGCTCCCCTACGTGGAGCTGCTGTTCTGTCTCTGTTTGGACCACCACCACTGCGGTTTCCACCACCACCAGCACCACGGTTAAATCCGCCGCCGCCTTGTTGGCCTCCACCACCGCCGCCGCGATTGAATCCGCCATTATTATTGGCTGGTACAATGGGTCTATTGGGTCCGGTTGCTCTTGCTGGCGCACCTGGAGCACCTGGTGTACCAGTAGCGGGTGCATCTGGTTTTTTGTCTATTGGAATGCGTTTGCGTTTGCGTTTTTCATCCCTACCCATAGGTTTAGGACGGGTATCGCTATTGATAGGCAATTCAATTTTGCCCAAGATTTTTGGTCCTTCTAGTTTTTCAGCCCTGATATTTTCAATCACTGGTCCGGCTTCTACCTCTGGAACTTCTGGAACTATAGGTTTTGCAACAGGTGCTTCCACAACTGGAGATACTACCGGTTCAACAACTGCCACTGGAGCTGGGGCTGGGGCTGGAGCAACAGGAGCAGGAGCTTCTGTTTTCTTTACCGTTTTCTTTGGTCTAGTTGAAGAATCAA
The DNA here is from genome assembly GCA_943372225.1 of Chitinophaga pinensis. GTDB lineage: Bacteria > Bacteroidota > Bacteroidia > Chitinophagales > Chitinophagaceae > Sediminibacterium > Sediminibacterium pinensis_L. The sequence continues at coordinate 106,947 of CALRXV020000008.1, forward strand.
TGGCCGAAAGATCAATTTTGTTGATCACTTTTGGCGCTTCTATTTCTGGGGCTTCAATTTTAGAAACTGGTGCTTCTACTACTGGGGCCACTTCTACAGGGGCCACAACTACTACAGGCTCTACTACCACTGCTGCAGGTTCAACCACAACTGGGGCAGGCTCAACTACTACTGGTTTTGCAACCGGAGTAGGGGCAATTTCTACTGGAGAAGCAGAAATAAGGTTTGGTGCTGCTGGTTGTTCAGGTTCTGCCGGTTTAGCGGGCTCCGCTTTTACCGTTTTGTCTTCTTTCTTTACAAAACTGATCTCTTCTTCGTCTTTTTTCTTCCTTGGCTCGCCTTGCGCTCCTTTGGGTATTTCTACTAGGTCAGCCTTGTTCTTGGCTTGTTTGTCCTGTTGGAACTCTGCCTGAAGGGCATAGTAATGATCTTCTGTAAGCTTTGCCGTTGGCTTCAGATCGTCGCGGTTAAATCCTTTCTTCACCAAAAATTCAATCAGGGTATCCTGACCAATGTTGAATTCTTTGGCGGCTGCTAACAGTCTTGGTAATTTCAGTTCTGACATTCAGTTTTTTTTAGTCAACAAACCGGGGCAGGCCCCGATTCTTATTTTGTGCTTACTCTCTGCCTTCCAAGTCTGGCAATTGGTCATCACTCAGACAAAGATAGCTTGTTATAAGCTGCTTATTCTTCCCTTTGAAATTCTTCTTCTAGTACTTTACGAACTTCAATAATGGTTTCCTTCTCTAAATCGGTTCTTCTTTCTAGTTCTTCAGCAGACAATTTGAGTACGCTTCTTGCCGTATCACAACCAATTTTCTTGAACTCATCAATAATCCAAGTCTCAATTTCATCGCTAAATTCTTCCAAGTCAATATCAAATTCATCAACCACTTCTTCGTCTTCACGGAACACATCAATCTCATATCCTGTAAGCTCACAAGCCAATTTGATATTCACACCCCTACGTCCAATGGCTAATGAAACCTGGTCAGCTTTCAGATATACTTCTGCGTGCTTTTTCTCATTATCCAACTCCATATAGCTAATTTTAGCCGGCGTTAAAGAACGCTGAATCAACAATTGGATATTGGTAGTAAAGTTGATCACGTCTATATTCTCATTCTTCAATTCACGAACAATTCCGTGAATACGGCTACCCTTCATACCTACGCAAGCACCTACTGGGTCAATTCTATCGTCATAAGACTCTACCGCAACTTTGGCTCTTTCACCTGGATCACGTACAATTTTCTTAATGGCAATAAGTCCGTCAAAAATTTCTGGTACTTCAATTTCCAGCAATTTAGAAAGGAATAGTGGGCTAGTTCTAGAAAGGATGATTACGGGTGAGTTATTTTTTAAATCAACCCTGGCCACAACCGCACGAATATTTTCACCTTTTTTGAAATAGTCTTGTGGAATCTGCTCAGATTTAGGTAGGATCAGCTCATTGCTCTCTTCATCTAGCAATAACACTTCTTTTTTCCATACCTGATATACTTCTGCGCTAATGATATCGCCCACGCGATCACCATATTTTTTAATCAATGCATTCTTTTTCAGGTCACTGATACGGCTAGCCAATGTTTGTTTAGCAGCCAAAATAGCCCTGCGTCCAAAATCTAAGATATCTACCTCTTCATATAATTCTTCACCTACTTCAAAATCCGGTTCAATTTTTACGGCTTCTGTATAACCTACTTCTGCCAAAGGATCCAACACTTCACCATCATCCACAATCATCCTTCTACGAATAATTTCCAAGTCACCTTTTTCAGCGTTGACGATTACGTCAAAGTTCTCGTCACTGCCAAATTTCTTGCGCAACAAGGTTTTGAACACGTCTTCTACCACTTTCATCATCGTGGGACGGTCAATGCTCTCTGCGTCTTTGAATTCTTGGAATGCCTCAATTAGGTTGATACTAGCCATAACTTAATTTTTTTTTCGATTTACAGACCCCGTCTGCAACTGATTAAAATTTAATTTGAACGGTTGTTGTTTTGATATTATTGAAAGGAATCAACAATTGTTGTGTAATTGCCTTCTTTCCCTTACCCTCTGTGGTTTCTAGCAAAATGTCTGCCTCTGTTACAGCTACCAATTTGCCCTCTTTAGTAGTACCATCAAGAAAAATAATTTCTAATGATCTACCTATGTTGCGGTGGTATTGTCTGTTAAACAAAAGTGGCTCTCCAATGCCAGGAGAAGATAGTTCTAAGGAGAACTCTCCCTCTGGATACCATCCCTTTTCTTCTATGAGCTTGTAAAGCTGACGATTGAATTTTACGCATTTTTCAATGGAAATTCCTTCATCCCCATCCATAAACACCTTGATATTATTGGTGGGTTTAATTTTGAGGCTCACCAGAAAATAAGAAGGTTCCTCAACCAATAATTGGTTGATGAGTGCTTCTATCTGTTGTACTTGTGCATCCATTACTTCAGGTATGTAAAAAGGAGAAGGGAACGGTAGCCGTTCCCTTCTGTTGATTATTTCCATTGCAAATATAGCGCAATAACCGCCAATCATCCAAATTTGTCTTTGTTCAGCCAGTTGGGTCTTTATCTTTGCGCTATTATGATTAAGTTTATTTTCTACGGATTGGTGGTCTACCTGATTTACAAACTGGTATTTGAATTTGTGATTCCCGTTAGCAAAGCCAGCAACCAAATGCGTGAAAAACTGCAGCAAATGCAGGAACAACAACGTTTTCAGCAAGAACAAGCTCGCGCTCAAGCACAGACCCAAGCCAAGGCTGAACCAGTTACAAGCTCAAAACCTCCGGCCTCAGATAAGGATTATATAGAATTTGAAGAAATTAAACCTTAAAGATTCAAATCTGGCAGGGTTTGGGGCCATACCAAATGATGGGCTAGCATGCCTGCTTCCCTTGCGGCTTCTATGTTCTTAATAGTATCGTCTATAAATAAGGTTTCTCCTGCTTCTAATCCCTGTTCTGCAAGTATGTGTAAAAATGGGGCAAGATCTGGTTTGCGCATGCCCAAATGCTGGGAATAATACGCTTTTATAAAATAGCTGTCAAAGTTATCCCGGCCTGTTTGGCCCTTATACATACCATGGAAAGCATCATGGTGAATTTGATTAGTATTAGAAAAAAGGAATATTTGATATTGCTCTTTGATCTTATCTAGCCAAGCCAAGGTAGGCAGTCTAAAGTCTATTAAAAGCGCATTCCAAGCCGTTTTAATCTGCTCATTGGTTAATGAAACGCCTGAAGCAGCCCTAAAAGCATCATAAAATTCCAGTTCTGACAATGCCCCTGTTTCTAATTGAATAAAAAGGTCATTGGCATGATGCTGGGTAAACATTTCATGAAAACCTGTAACACCTAATTCTTTGAAGGCTGATTCGGTTTTGGCAAAATCTATATTAAACAAAACCCCACCTAGATCAAAGATGATATTTTTTACAGCAGAGAAATCTTGTTGAGCAGTCATACTATTTGTTCAGTTTTGCTTGAATGGCGCTAAGATATTCTGCTTTTTTATCTGAGCGTAATTTCCTGGAAGTTTTTGTCCAATATTGGTGTTTCTCCAAGAATGACAATTGCAAGTTATTCCAGTCTTGTTCATCTTGAATCATGCCGTATGCAGACAATTCAGAATATAGTTTTTTTCCAATTAACCAAAAATCGTCTCGGCCCAAATAGTCTAAGTCTGCGTCACAAATAATTTGCTCCAAATGATTTTGTGGCTCCTGAGGAGTTTTAGTCACTAGAATTAATTGACAAACTGTTTCCTTCTCATTGATGGTTAACTCATAAGCCAATTGTTCTGCGTCTTCCATGAAGATTTGACAACTAACTTCTTCATGGTTCAGATATGATTTAAGAAAACCAGTATCGTGGTAAAGTGCTGCTATTCTCAAAAGCAATAAATCCTTTTCATTGTCTATTCCTTCTGATTGGGCAATTCTATCTGTCTGTAATAACACGTCAGAAGTATGCCAGATGGTATGATAGTGCAATCTTTGATCTAGATCTTTCATCCGCATAAAAACGCGATGTTTGACTTTTTCTAGCAAAAAGAAGTCGTTGACAAAATACATGTCAATAAATCCCTTGTTCTTGGCTAAAATTTTACCTCGGTACTCACAATCAAAGGAATTTTTGATTAATGCATGTGTATTGCCACTGATATTTATTCTATTCACGTCACTATTCTCTACCATACGGGCAGCGGTGTTCACAGTATCGCCCCAGATATCATAAGCAAACTTTTTAGAACCTACTATTCCAGCAACTACAGGACCAGAACTAATGCCAATACGAATATCAAAATACAATTTAGAAGCTGCTTTTTTTAGCCGTTTGTTCTCTACAATAAATTGTTGAATAGCCAAAGCGGCTTCTAATACTTTTTCTGCGTGCTTTTCTTCTTCTAATGGCAACCCGCATACGGCTAGATAAGCGTCTCCAATTGTCTTGATTTTTTCAAGACCAAATTGGGTAGTGATATGATCAAAACTTTTAAAACAGAAATCTAATTCTTCTACCAACTCTCCGGGTCCATATTGCTCTCCCAATTTGGTAAAGTCAACAAAGTCAGTGAATAATACGGTTACATTGTCATATTGCTTGGCAACAGAACTACCCTTGTTTTTTAATTCTTCTGCAATTTCACTTGGCAGGATATTCAATAAAAGCTCTTCTGATTTCTCTTTCTCAACCTGCAATTCAGAAGTACGCTGAATAATCTTTTGTTCTACGTTATTATACAATGTGGCATTCTCAAATGAAACCGCAATCTGGGACGCCAATAATTTTACAATCTCAGTACGTTCATGCGTAAAAGCCTGGTTCAAGAAATTATTTTCTAAAAGAATTAAACCTTGAACGGCATTGTTTTTTAATACAGGCAAACAAAGTAATGAACGAACTTGATTGCTTTGAATATAGTGGTCATTTTTATAAGCTGTCTCATTGTAAGCATTATTCAATAATAATACTTGTCTTGTGCGATAAACATATTGCACTATACTTAATGGCAAATTTCTTTTGGAAGCAGATACCTGTTCAGTATTAACAGGTTCCAGACCTTTTTTGGAAGCATAAATAGTAAATTGCCCATTGGCATCAGGGATAATAAAAAAGGCATTTTCTGCTGCTGCATTTTCAATGAGCACACTGATGAGTTTAGACAATAACTTTTCCAGATTGATTTCTGAAGCAATGCTATTAGAAGCTTTGATAAAACTCTGAAAATCATTATCCAATGCTACGTGCAAACGTTGAGTAGTATGACCCTCTTTACCTGTAATCAAAAATGGATACTCTTTTTCTAATTGTCTTACTAAGAGTTTGGCTCCCCAAAAATTGAATTGAGTATGGGCATGTCTTATATAAGTTTTCTCCAACTCAACCATTCCTTGCTTTTGATAGCATTCGGCTAATGCTTTTGTAGCAATGCCCGCTGTCATGTATTGCTCATACTTGATGGCGGTATCAAAAGATTTCTGTAAATAAAATATGGTTTGTGCCGTTTGCTTCTTTCTTGCTGCCAACATTCCCTTAAGCAACCAGGATTTTGCCAAATGGTTATCTGCTTGCTGTTTTGCCCATGATTGCATTAATTGAATGGTCTTGCTAACAAATCTATACTCCCAAAAATGCAAGGACCTATCTTGCTTCAACATTTTCAAAGCCAAGAAAAAATGGTGAGCCACAAAACTGTTCACCATGCCTAATTGATCTTTCATGGTAAGCATTAACTCCACCCTCTTTTTGGCTACTTCATAATTACCTGAAAAGAAATCATGCATTTCTTCCAAAATATGAATATGATTTAGAGCAGTATATTCTACATCCAAAAAGGCTTTTTCTTTTATACTACCAATATTGGGCAAGTACTGTACCATTGGCTGCCCGGGAAATTCTTCTCCCATCAAATCTTGTGTAAAGGCACGCAAAATTTCTAGATATTCTAATGCATTTTGTTGCTTATTAGAAGCAACAATAGGCAATATTTCTGCCAATGATTCTAGCATTTTCTCCAAATTGGATTCTGCATAAAATCGGTTACTAAAATGGGTAATCAGGCTAAAAAAGGCAATATTGATTTGACCAATCTGTCTACTAAAAATGTAATTCTCATATAATCGCTCACTACACTGCTTCCAAGAAAGATGGTTGATGCCAATAAATGTGGCGTATAAGAATTCAGTTGTGGCAATGGAAACCGAATCTGAAAAACGCTCATTCATGGTTACCGCAATCTCATAGGTCTTTTGCGCTTCCTTGGGTTTATTACTATACATACTCAGTATAAAACCATAGCAAGCCAAACATAGACCAAACAAATCTGAAGCACCACTTTTAATGGATAATGAGAGTTGCTTAGAAGTGAGTTCGGGTATCATTTTGGGTGCATACAAATAAGCTGCCCCCATGGCATTTTGTAACAACTTAATTTTGACCAAGGCCACACTATCAGACACGGTTGGTAATTGCTCAATAAATGCCATGTCTTTTCCACGCATGTCTTTTTGCAAGCGTATCATGGAAAAAATAATTTTTGTCAAACTGGGCTGAGTACTAATAGTTAGATCTAAAGCGTGTAGAATTTCAGCTATTACTTGTATTGATTTTCTAAAATCCTGCTGTACAAAAAGTGCATTGGCATAGTAATATCCAAGATTCCCCAACTGTAAAGAGGTCAATTCTTTATGTCTTAAAAACTGATAGGTGCTTTCACAAATATCAAATTTGAGTACAAGTGATGCCGCTTTAATGTACTCCATGTATAAATCAATCAATTCATCTGAACGTTGCTGCCAATCTATTGGTGTTAGCATCTCTATTAAATGACGGTAACAACGAAAATTGACTTCAAAGAGTGCAATCTTTTTTGCCTTTTCAATTCCCTTCCAAAGCATTTGTTCATAAGGTTTGCAAAACCTTGCTGGAACATTTAATAATTTGTCTAGCAATACAAAAAACTCTTCCTCCATTTCTGCAGATTCCGGAAGGCTAGTATAAGCTGCAATAATGGACAAATAAATCTCTTGCAAACTTGCATCTGGACTATTACGCAAAAGAAAGGAAGCCAACTCCATTTCACTGAATGCATAGAATCCATGTTTACCTGCTGGCATTAATATGCCTTTATGCAAAAGCTGGTCTAGTAAATTAATAGCAAGTCTTTCATTTCTAATGGCTGTTTTAACTACTTCAAACCAAAACGTGTTTCCAAATGCAGCAGCATAGGTAAGTAAGATTAATTCTTCATTGGTAAGCCTAGCAATTAAGACCTCATAATAAGATGCAGGATTATTAAAATTGATATTGGTACTGAGCGCAAGATCTTTATTTAGCTTCCAAGAACCTTTTTCATAATCAAAAGACAGGCCTCCCGTTTCAAGCAATTTTTCACATGCTTTGTCTATAAGATTCACCAAACCACTGGTTTTGGGCATTAATAATGCTGTGGTTGGTTCTAGGTCTTTTTCACAAAGACCTGCCATAGAAAGCAATTGAATGGTCTGAATGGCGGTTAGGGGCAGTAAGTTGATTTTTGCTTTCACAAAACCCTGTTCTTCTACATTCTGCCACTTATGTATATAGGTTAATTGTTCCTGACTGAGTTTATGGTTTTCATAGGTAAAGATGAAATTGATTCTGGTTGCAGGAAACTCATTTAGAAAACCTTGAATGATTTTTAAAACAGGTGGGGCCGCATGATGAATATCTCTTAGACAGATAAGCAAACGCTTATCCATTGCTAGAAATGTTTTCAAAAATGTAGCAAAAGCATAGATTAATTGGTTCTGTAATTCCAGGGGGCCTTCTTCCTTGTATTGTTTTACATAGGGAATAATCTGTTTTAAGTCTGGGCAAATATCAATTAAGATATTGGAAGCTGTTCCTAAATGCTCTTTACAGGCATTGATAAATGCATTCAACTCTTCTTGACTCTGTGAAAGATAATAATTGGTAATCTGGTCTAAAATATTTTTGAATGCCTCATAAGGTATTGGATCATCTTTGAGAAAAATGGCGTCTACTACCAGGTTTTTTCTATTGGCAACCAATTCACAAAAATGATTAACTGCATATTGTTTCCCCGAGCCTTTTACCCCTTCTACAAAAAACAAAAAGCATTCACCCCCTTCTACTGCTTGGTGGTAATGGCTTAGAAAATAAGTTGCTTTATTTTCAAAAACAGATGGAAAATGATGGGTAAGAATAAAATGTTGTTGTTGTGAACTATTCACAATACCCAACTCTTCTTCTAAGTCTCCTTTTTCAAAAATTTGTTGGGCCTGTTCTATTGCAAACAATGCCGCTTCAGAACCCATTAATCTTTTTTGGGGATCCTTGTTTAATAAACCAGCAATCAAACCCGAGATGGCTTTACCCATAAAAGGGTTTCGCTCAAAAGCTGCTACAGGTTCAAATGTGAGGTGCTTGTAAATGATACCCATGGTATCGTTACCATCAAATGGAACAACCCCAGTGAAAAGTTTGTATAGTGTAGTACCAATGCCATACATATCTGTATAATAGCCAGGCTTTACATTATACCTTCCAGTTTGTTCTGGTGCTATATAGTGAATCAATCCAATGGAAAGATAACGCTCCTTTTCTAATAGCCTAGGCTTTCGGGCATCGGTCAAAAATGTCCATTCACTCAAGTGAAGTTGATCATTTTTATCTATTAGTAAGTGGTGTGGGTTTATAGCCCCGTGTAAATACTTTGCCTTATGTAATTGAGCAACAATCTGTATTAATTGTTTGGCTATGGCAAAAGCTTTTCTAGTATATACTCGATCAATTTGTTGACTTTCTATCCACTGATCAAGTGATTGTAATTGAAAAAAAGGATAGTATAATCCAGCTTCCCCGTCTTTACCAATAGGCGTAAAAAAACGCCCATTTAAAGGGAGCATTTTGGCATTGTCTAATTCTTTATCGGCCATGCCAGGCCAAGGAGACTTATAGGCTTTTAACAACACAGCACCGGCATCCACCGTCTTTTGAAAGAAGTGTGCATGGATGGTTTCCAGCATTTTAGTTTCTTTTATTTTACCTACATCCATGCTTTATTGATAGTGTGGAAATACTTCTTTTTTCATAAAAGTTTCCAGCAATTCCTTTTTTTCAAGGTTATTGAATCTATTTAACACCTCTGTATAATCTTCTACAGGATCAACCAGATAGTCTGCCGGTGATGGTTCGCAATCTGCAATCCATACGGAGTGTATGGTAAAAGCAAATTGGAGTGCATCATGCGCCATTTTACAAACAGGACCCTTTTTTAAATTTGCAGCATCAAAGAACCAAATTTCACGGGTATATTCATCTGCCACAAGATCTTCCGTTCCATTGACCATGGTACACAAGATATAACCATTTAGTTCTGGAGGCAAGTTGGGAGAAGCATTTTTCTTTGGTACAAACTGCAGGGATCTAAGGTTCTGGTTCATCTCAAAATGAAACCAGTCTTCAAATTCCATAGTAGCTGTATTCATTCTACTCAAACAGAATGGCACACCCTTCTTGGTATATTCCAACATTTTCTTAACCGGAATTTTTCGGTGTTGGTATTTGCTATACATTTTCCGAATAAAAGTGGTTAGTAGTCTATAGTCTAATCCGTAAGACTGCCAAAATATATAGGGAATTGTATTAGTAGGTGTATCGGCTGATGCCATGTCTCTAAAGGTATTGAGCCCTACTGCCCAAGTATGTGCTTCTTTGAGTTGAGTAGTATCGTCTCCTTCAAACCCCTTTTGCCATATTTTTACTGCCTCCTGTTTAACTCCAGTATTTCCATTAATGACATACTTACCCGCTCTGCCAATATCCATTTCTCCACTGGCCATAAGGCCGATGGTATTTTCCAAAACCGGTTTTGTTGAATCAATGCCCAAGGTATCATAGGGTCTTACCCATTCTGCAGCACAGGATGCCGCATTGTGCGATGTATAAATAGTAATATCGTTATTAGGATTTTCATACTCAACAGAATAGTGCACCGTTTCTAGGTCTACCATTACTTTGCGTGCTTTTACATCTGTTACACCCTCAATTAGATCAGCTCTTTTAACTAAATACAGTGGAGTATTGGGTTCCATAGCTTTAGCCACACACCAACGGATGATATTATTGAGTATGGGATATTTTGGGAATGGCATATTGGTCATAATGTCCAGCGCAAACTTGAGAGAACTATCTACCAAAATGATAAAATCCTTGCTCAATGCGGTTTGGTGCATGGTCTGATAAATCACCAAATTTTTGCCTTTTGGGCCAACTATATTCCATGTTTGTAATTTTCCTTTACCTGTCCATTTTAGAATACTTACAGAATTGACCATCCCAAAAATGTCTTCCTGTTTCTCTTCATTAGGACTTGTATCATCTGCCTTTAATTGCTGCACATAGGCTGGGAAAACAAAACCCATGAAAGTCCTAGCAACGCCTCTAAATAATTTACCAATCCATCGCACAATAGATTGTAAAAAACGATAGACCTTCTTAAAAAAGCGATTGGTAACATGCCAAATTCTGGTAAGGTCTAAACTGAAAATACTGGTGAAGACCAAATTATTCATGTTCTTTCTAAAACAAACCGTAAAAAATTCCTGGGTCACCGGATCATAGCAAGGGTGTGCAGAGGATTGTATTAATTCAAAAACATCTTCTTGTATTACAAAGGACAATGATTCACTCCATTCTTTATTATAACCAATGGCAGTAAGCACTTTCATAGATTTTGGATCCACTTCAAAAGGACGTCCCGCATCAAAATTGACAGTAATCCTAGTGTGCTGATCTCCTGGAAATTTAAAGGCAGCTATAGAGGTGTTTGCTTGGTTACGAGATCCCAAAGTAGATGATGTGCGCGCAATTCCTTTACTCTTGAAAAAAATACCTTTTTTATAATAATCTGTTCCCCACTTACTTGCTTCGTCTGCATAATAGCAAGGTGTTTTTAAAAGGGCCGATTTTACTCTTACTTTTCCTGGCACACTACAATCAAAGCGGAACAACATGCCGTCTCCATTAAAAACCATTTGCCCCCACTCGGGATTATCCGTTCCATCTGGGTTCTTTTTTGGGATGGGTGTACTACTGTTTACCGTACCAACAGGGGAATTGATGAATACAAATCCATCCATGTCTGTTGGCACTTCGCCTTCTATACATTGCAAATCAACTTCTATCTCTTCTCTTGAAGCATAGGTTAGCGCTGTTTTTCTCATGAAAACGATTTAAGGGACTCAGTAAAAATGAGATTCAAATTAAGTAAATAATGATAAATAGGGGGGAGAATTCAAATATAACTATTGTACCAAGACCAACACATTTATCAAGTGTATTTTTTCATCTTGCTGAATTTCCAAGACTTCATTTATTGATACATGTTCCAAAAAGGAACTGATAAAGGATCTTCCCACCAAACGTTGAGGGGTAGATAGTAGAATGGTGGTACCCTTTGCTAGAAAATGATGGATCATTTTAAGCAATGCTTCAAATTGACTGGGGTCATAATTCACATCGCAGAGCAAGAGCGTATCTGCTTGAAGGTCTGGGGGCAACTGATGCCAATTAATTTGTTTGGCTTTTATGTTTTCAAACTGATTGAGTTCTATGTTTTTTTCCATCCATTGAACCGCTTCTGCTGCATAGTCAGACACAATGGTCTTATAAGCAAATTGGCTTGCATAAAAAGCGGGAAGCCCCAATCCTGCTGCTATTTCAACAAGTTTTTTCTCCTTAATATAGACAGGATTTGTTTCTAAAAATTGAATCATGGCCAGTGCAGAAGGCCATGCCCTTCCCCAAAAAGGGGCATCGCCGTAGGCATTTAATTGATGACTTGTTTGCAAGGCCTGAAAATTGGGCACCCAAATTTTTAATGTTTGATTGCCCAATTTAAATTCCTGTAAGTCTGCTGCAATTGATTCCATAATCGCTCAAATGATGGTAAAATGCCTTTGATAGATTAGTTTCGCAAAAAATAAATTCCATGAGCGAACAAATCTTAACAAAGGGCCAGATCCATACTGCAAAGGGCATCATGAGTTTTGAACTCTATGACGATGACGCACCCATTGCTGTTGCCAACTTTAAAAAATTGATCAACGAGGGCTTTTATAACGGTCTTACGTTTCACCGTGTGATCCCCAATTTCATGATCCAAGGTGGCTGCCCCGATGGTACTGGTGCCGGTGGCCCAGGTTATTCCATTCAGTGTGAAACCAGCGGAGCCAAACAAATTCATGACCGCGGCGTTCTGTCTATGGCACACCGTGGCAGAAATACCGGAGGTTCTCAGTTTTTCATCTGTCACAACCGTGCTGGTGTTAGACATTTAGATGGTGTTCATACTTGCTTTGGCAAACTCACCGATGGTTTGGACGTTTTAGACCAAATTAAAGGCGGAGACGTAATGACCAAAGTGGAACTGATCTAATTATAAAGTCTTTTTTGGAGGAAGGGCAAATGCCTTTGCCTCATGATGAAACTCACCCTTGTGCGACCCATCGCAGAAGGGTTTGTTTTTACTAAGACCACAACGGCACAAACCCACTACTTCTCTTCCGGCTAAATCATAGACATTTCCTTCTCTGTCTACAATGCTAAAATCACCTTCTACTTTCATAGAGCCATTATCGTTAATCGTAATCTTGGTTGCCATATCTTTTTTTGAGCGAAGATAACGGTTGATAAGCAATAGCAAACAGTTTAAGGCAGATCAACCAATTTGCGCACTACTTCACTAAAATAGGCAGCATTGCCTGGGCCAAACCAATTCATGATCCTGGTTTCATAACCCGGTTGGTCATAATAACTGTCTTTGGTAATATAACCCACATAGCCCCCATTAAAACTGGTGACCATTAGTTGTTTACCCTTGGTAGCGGCATAGTCTGTTAGGTCTTTCATGAGTTCTCCACTAAAATCACAGGGTAATCCTACCATGACCAAATTACCCAAGCGCAACATTTTTACTTCAGTATCATAATCGCCATAAAGTTTGGTCCATAGCCAATGTCTAAAACACCAATCTTGGGCAAAACGCCATTGCGGTTCACGCATAGGAAGGCGCAAGGTCATGACTTGTAAATTGGGTTTGAGTGCAGTGATGTTACTATTTTGTTGAATGGCAGTTTCAAGACCAGTAGCCAAATGAGATAATTGATCCCAATCTGTCTTCCCTTCTTCTTCTGGACCCATACTACCCACTGCCCCTGCCAAATACATGGCTTGTTCAAAACCAAGATTTTTCTCTAAGCCATCTACCAATTGACCTGGATAGTCTCTGCTCAATCGCATAACCGAATCACTAAGGGTAGTTGCATGTGCAGCAAAGGATGTTAGGATAGCTTTTGTGGTATTTGCTTCAATGCCTTGCAAATAGATCATACGCAAAAAGGGATCTTCTGTTCCCTTATCTCCTACCGTTCTATTTTTTACCAGTTCGGGTTTGGCTAAACTTGCATAAGACAATTGTACGGGTTTTGCTTTGCCTTTGGCGATGTTCACTGCATGTACAATTTTTGTTGCTAATTCCTGCACCATTGAGGAATCATATTTACCAGCAAAGAGTTCTCCAATATATCGTTTGCCCCAACCGCCAATGCTATTGTGTGAGTGGGTGGCACCAATATAAACCTGAGAGAAATTCAATCCTATACTTGGCATGAGTTGTTTTAAAACCAGGGTTAGTTCTGGGGGAATAATGAGTAAGTCACAACTTACAATGGCTGCTTGGGTTTGTCCCTGTTGCAAGTAAATGGCCCTGGCATAAATACTATCATGAATGGTTAAGTAAGGCTTGCCTTCTCTTTTGCCGTAACCTGCGGTGGGCATGGGTTTGGCGGGTGTGATATTTGCTTTAGACCAACCTGCTAATAATTGGGTACTGGTATCAATGGCTGTTGAATGTTTTCCTATGCTATCAAATATGGAAAGCATTTCTGCATGAAAAGCTGATTGCTCAATAGGCGTTCTATTAGCCCTACGAATAAACAAGGGCAGTAAGATCATCATCAGCGCTATCAGCAGCATGATGCTTTTTACCAAGACTTTTACAAGCTTCATGAGCGTAGGTTTATTTAGATGATGATTGAGACCCATAAGCAAACTGCTCCATCATCTCCATTGACTGAATGGCATCTGCAGCAGAACAGGGGTTATCTGCATTTCCCAAAAAGTATTGTACAATTTTTTCAATCATGGGTTGTTGAATATGCTGTGGTGGTTGAAACCTTTCTATTTCTTTGCTTCCATTTCTATCAATGGTTAATTCATGCCCAAATACAGCAAAACGCAAACTTCCTGTTGAACCTTGAATTTCAAACAAATCTTCTTCCTTTCCCTGGGGTGTGGTAAAACACCAGGTTCCATTAAACAATACTTGATTGGGTAATTGTGCTACCCCAACCACCAAATCCTCTGCTGTATAAAATCCTGCTTGGTTTACCGCTAAACCAATTGAATTTGTTGGTTTACCCAAAAAATGAATCAGTAGGTCTAATTGGTGTGGGGCTAAATCATAGAATAATCCAGCACCAGCAAGTGCGGGGTCCACGCGCCAATTATTTCCTGTTTTGGCAATCATGGCAGACTGGTCTGGTTGTAGCAAACTAATTCTTGCAAAACGAATATCACCAATGGCTTGTTGATCAAGCAATTCCTTGACTCTTATAAAAAGTGGCAATGCCCTTCTATAATGCGCTACCACCAATTTTACACCTGTTTCTTTTGAAACTTGTTCCATGTGTCTGCATGCTACCAAATCTAATGCCATGGGCTTTTCTACATATACAGGTTTCCCAGCTTGCATGGCTGCAATGGCGTATTCCTCGTGTTGTTTGGGTGGGGTAGCAATATAAATAGCATTGATTTCTGGATCATTGATCAAATCATTGGCATTATTATACCATTTAGGAACAGCATGTCTTTTTGCATAATCTTCTGCCAATGCTGCGTCTCTTCTCATCACAGCCACCAAGCTACTATTAGCTACTTTATTGAATGCAGGACCACTTTTTACTTCTGTTACATTGCCGCATCCTATGATGCCCCATTTTATGGAATTAAGTTTTTCTTCTGAATGTAGATTTGCAGTATTCATAATACAAACATATCCAAATCAATCCTTGATTAATATTTCTGTGTGCAACAGTTTTCCATTTTTGTCATATAATCTTAAAAGATATGAACCCCTGATAAGATTTCCCATGGGCAAACTACCACCATTGGAAAGACTGTTCTGCTGCAATACCAATTTTCCAGAAACATCATAGAGCAGCGCTTTCATTGTGTTGATACCATTTAACTGATACTGAATATGTAACTCACTATGTACCGGATTAGGAAAGGTTTTAATAAATTGGCCTGCACTTAAATTAACTAGGGCAGTTGGAATATAACTGGTGGCCGAAGATAGGGTTGAGCTACAACCGCCCTGAACTACTTTTACAGAATAGTTACCACTAGAAGTAGGTTTGATTTTCTGGGTTGTATCAGATATAAGCACATTGTCTTTGTACCAGGTATTATTATACAATGATGATGATACTAAGAAGTTATCAATGTCTTTGGTAATAGTGGGGGTAGCTATACTATTGCAAATAACCGTAACAGGAATTCGCTCTGAAACCGTCCATTTTTCAGTGGTGGCTGTTTCTGCAATTGACACGGTGATGGCTGCTAGTCCATTAAAACCCGAAGCCCCATATACTATCACAGAATCGCCCCGCACAATGGTTTTTAGGTCAGCAGTTTCTGCAGTTGCCGTTAAAGACAATTGCGTATTAGCGGTATTGAAATCGTTGAAATCGCGATAGCTAATTTTTAATCTTAGCGTATCAAATTTGGTAAATGATTTTGCGCCAATAGAATCCATGGTTGGATATCTATTAATGCTTCTATTGATTTTATAAAAAGCCGCAGTCTTTCTAGGAAAAACACCTGTTGTCAAATCTCTTGCAGCAACAACTATTCTATCTCCAGATGCACTTGCCCATCCGGATTGTGATTGTTCACCTGATCCTGCTCCCATATAGGTAGCACGATTGGCTAAACTGTTACCACCATAACGGGAATACACATCTACCGTTCTGTCTGCACTCAAAACAAAACTTCCATTGAGAATACTATGCTTCACAGAATTACTTCCTACACTTGCTATGGCCCTGCCCGATGTTCTATCAGTTACAATTGGTCCAAATCCAAATATTGGACCAGTAAATGAACTATCCACTGTTGCATCATAACCAAATGAACCAGCAAAGTATTGTACTACGCCATCGGAATCTCTAATCACGGTTCTGTCTCTTGACTTGGTTCCAGTAACCACATATCCATTGGCAATGACTAATCCATTGACAAAGGGCCATCCACCTATATAGGCTTTCCAAACCAGCGTGCCATTGGATACACGATACTTGCGTAAATACATATCTCCACATCCGGCATACACAAACTGTTCATCATCAGAAAAAACTATTTTCCGCACCTGACCAATATCTGTATTGCCATTGGTGAAATCTGCAGGGTTGCTCCATAAAACAGTTCCACTGCTTCCATTATTTCTATAGAGTGTAAGCCTTCCAGTTCCAGTAGTACCCAAACCAATGTATTGGCCTGTTGCAGAAATGCCCACTTCTAATCCTTCCTGTGTTTGTTGGTTACCACGGAGTCCCCATTTTTTCTGACCCGTTGTTCCATCTAAAACACCCACCCAATCTACTGCTGGATTATTTTCTAATCCACTTTCAACGCCACGCTGATTGATCATGTACACAATATGCTTGCCGTCTTTACTCACAGCACCACCCCAACATTCAGTGGGCATGGCAAATTCCCAAAGCTTGGTACCAAACCCAGCCCAGTCTGCTTTATACTTGATAATTTTTGATTTGGCCCTATTGGCATTGCGTTCTGTATTAGTAGCCCCAAACCAGTTCTCTTGACCAGGAAATACGGTAAGAGAACTATCGCCCTGCGCAAAAACCGTTCTCCAAAATCCTACTTCTGTTTCATGTGTGATCACAGAGTCAATGCTAAAAGATGCTTTTCCATAGGGCAGAACTGTTGCTCTCAAAGTATCATTTGATGCGGAACTTGGCACTACAATGGTTGTTGCAGGTACTAATAAAGAAGTATTAGTAGAATTGAACTTTGCTTCAATTCTATAATCAGTCCTAGGATCCACCGTGATATTAAATCTATAATACCTATTTCCAATACTGTCTACAGTTGTAATAGCAGATGGGGTATTTGGATAGATAGACCAAGTTAGTCCATTGGTTGCAATAGAAAGTGTATTAAGGGTGACGGGAGTTTTAATGTATCCAGGTATAATGAATTGCCCTCTTAAAGTTTGACTTGCCGAGGTTTGGATTACGCCTATCTGTGTTTGTTGTGATTGGGATCTTTGAACAATCACCATGGGTTGGATAATGGTATCTGCTACCGCGATGGTACCATCGGGTAAACCATCCGGACCATAATAGGTAGAATCGTAGGAAAATATGAATCTAACTAGTTTATTGTTATTACCATCATTGATACAGCTACACTCTCTCCATCCACTTGACCATCCTTGCACAATGGTAGTATCTCTTGAAGCCAAGTTTACTGAACCACCATTAGGGAATGCTGCAAAACCGCCACCACTTAAAGTAGGCACAGAACTATCTGCATTTAATCCGGTGTAACTGATCCTCACATTGGTTTTAGCATTGGGACCAATATTTTCCACTTTTACTCGGTGATTGGGCTCGTTGTCTATAGCCGGTTGTAATAAAGTGCTGCTGACAAATGTATAACGTAGACCCAATCTACCCGTTTTGGTAACGGCAGCAGGACTAGAAGGCAAGGCAGCAAAGGGTTGGGAAATGGCTTCTGAACAGATGATCATTGCCAATAAGCAGTAAAAAATTCTCATGAATCTAGCATTGGTATTTGGTTGTCAAATACAATCACTAACAAGTAGTGATTGGGTATAATTCATGGGATATATCTATAAACAGTCTTAAAATACAAAATATTGTGCCAATAATAAAAGCATACTTTCTCTCCTCACCTTCTTTAAACGCGTCTTGACCTATATTCAGCTGCTTTTAATCAGTCTGCTTAATGGCTAGGTATACCTTTGTTCAAAGGACAGTTATGAATAGGTACAGAATTGGTTGGTTTTGCTGCTTTTGCTATTTTTTATTTTCTTATACAAGTATTTTGGCCCAACCAAAGGCCAGTATTAGTGGAAAATTGGTAAAACAGGATAACCCTATTGCTTTTGCAAGTCTGTTACTTTACGCTTCAAGTGACTCATTAAAACCCATTTCTAATACTATTTCAGATAGCTTGGGATTTTTTGAATTAAGCGGGATGGCCCTTGGCAAGTACCGATTAAATATCCGTTCAATTGGGTTTTTACCCAAGACCATGGTTATAGAAGTCAGTGTGCCAAATACGGTTCTGCACCTAGGATATATAAACCTAATTGATGCTGGAGAAACCCTGAAATCAGTTACTGTAACTTCTGAGAAAAAACTCATTCAAAGAACCAGTCAGGGTTTTGTAGTCAATGCATCAGCGAGTATCACTCAACTTGGAGGAACCGCTACTGATTTACTAAGAAATACACCCACTGTTTTGGTTGATGCTGAAGGCGCTATTACCATGAGAGGCAAGACTCCCATGATCCTAATCAATGGCAGAAATTCTAGTATTACCAATACTGATCAAATTGCAGCATCTTCTATAGAAAGTATAGAAATTATCAATAGTCCTGGTGCCAATTATGACGCCGATGCTGAAGGGGGCATTATCAATATCAAATTGAAAAAAGGCAAACAATCAGGAACCAATGGGGCATTGGCTGTTGGCGCTGGATTTGGTGCAAAAGGTAGGGTGAATAGTTCTTTCTTGCTCAATCATAAAACCGAGAAATGGAACTTGGGCCTAGCTTATGACAATCGGTTTGCGGGAAGGGACCGTACTATTGATGGTCTCAGAACCAATTTTAATTCTCCAGATCAATATCAAATAAGACAATTTAGATTTGATGATCGTCTTGAGTCTTTACAAAATCTAAGGTTAAGTGCCGACTATTCCCCTAGCAAAAATACCAGCCTAGGTTTTGAAGCCATTTTTAGCGGCGAGGGGCAGGACAACAATGAAACACTTACCAGTACTACCACTACATCTGCCAATAAATTCAATACAAAATCGCAAAGACAGTCTATTGAGATTGCAAGGTCTAAAATTGCCGAGTATGCTGCCAACTTTAGCCACAAATCTATTGGAACAGGGGCATTGCTAACTGCCAGTGTCAGTAGTTCTTTTAATAAGGATAGAGAGAATACCGATATCAATTCTATCAACTTAACAGAGAATGGTTCTCAGATTGGCAGCATCTTTTATCAGAAAACACATAACTATGAAGATGCCTTGGTGGTGAACATGAAAACAGATTATTCCTATCCATTGTCTGATCATTCAAAAATAGAAACTGGTTACAAAGGCATCATTCGTTCTTTAGATGCAGATTTTCAATCTTATGATTTAACCAATGGCATTTATGTTCCCAACACAAAAGCAAGTAATGTTTTTCAATTCCGTGAGCAGGTGCACGCAGCTTATGTGCAGATAAGTTCATCCGTTGGAGAAAAAGGGAACCCGCGATTTAAATATGATATTGGTTTGAGAGCAGAAGCTATTAATAATAATGGAAAAACCATTAGTCAAAATGTAGCTTTTGACAACAAGTATTTTAATCTTTTTCCATCTGCCAGTTTGGTGTTTTACAACAGTGCAGAACAGTTTTGGAAAATTGGTTATAACAGAAGGATTAATCGCCCTGGCTTTGGACAATTAAATCCCTTCATAGATATTACTGACTCTCTAAACCAACACGGTGGTAATCCTTATTTGAAACCAGAATTAGTAAACGCGTTTGAACTTGGTTTTAGTAAAGAGTGGTCAAATTATAGTTTTTATAGTGCCTTGTTTTATAGAAATGCTACCAATGCTATTAGGGAGCAAACAATAGTACAACCCAATGGAGTGGCTATTAGAACCCCTGTAAACTTTGGCAATGCCACTACTTATGGATTAGAAAATATTTTTACGGCTAAGCCTTTTAAAGTTTATGATTTTAACCTGAGTCTTACACTGTTCAAACAGCAGTATAGTGGGGAGAATGTAAACACAGACTTAGTAACGGATGTATTTAGTTGGAATGGCAAGTTTATCAATAATTTTCAAATTTGGTCTGGAGGTAAATTACAAATAACAGGGATTTACAATTCCCCAATTGCAGCTCCTCAAGGCGAACGATTGGCCAATTATAATGTAGACATGGGCTTTCAGCAAAAACTAGGCAAGGGAAATAGCAGGTTAGGTTTGGTAGTAACCGATATCTTCAACACCTTACAAAATGGTAGTAATACCTATGGTACCAATTTTAGTGGCTATAGAATTTCAAAATCAGATACACGTGCCATCATGCTAACTTATGCCCTCACATTTGGTACCAGTTTCAAGGAAAAATTAATGGAAAACAAATTCTCTATAGAGTAATCTGCATTCCTTCTTCTGCTACTTGGAATCCTTGTTTAATTAACATTGCTTTTTGCGGAGACCATTTTTTAATCAAGGGGTTGGTATGATTAAAGTGGATAAAACAGATTTTGGATTTTTCCTTTTGAGAGAAATTGGCAAATCGTTTAACAGTCTCCTCTACAAAGGGATGTGGCACTTCTTTCATATCTCTATTTGGCAATTCCCCATTTTGAAAAAAAGTGCCATCAATCAAGGCCAAGTCTACAGACTTAACCATTGCTTCAATCTGTTCTTGCCATTTTTCCCATTTATCTATATCTGGGATAAACAATATTGACTTTCTATTTGATTGTATAACAAATCCAATAGTCTCCGAGAACTCATCTCTATGTGGTACTAAAATTGGTCTAACAGAAAGCTGATCATCCAGTTTGATGGGTTGTTGGTGTTGAATAGGTTTCAACACAATATTGTTCAACTGCACCAACTGGCTCCAGGGTCCGTTATTGCGTAAAAACTGCTCCATTCTAGGCATGGTATATACTGGAATATTGGATGCTCCAAGCGCCTCCCTTCCCAAAAATTGCAAACCGGTATAATGACCCATATGGGCATGAGAGATAAAAATCCCTTCCGGCAATTGAAAATTTTGTGGTTTGATCTCATTTTGAAGTAGGTCAATCTGGAGAGTCATATCAGGGGTTGCTTCAAAAAGCCAGTATTGCTGATGGTGTATTAAACCAAGTGACACTACCTTTTTCCTAGTCTCTTTTCCTTGCTTAATAGCAGTACAACAAGATTTGGTACAACCCAATTGTGGATAGCCACCATCTTGTGCAATTCCAAGTACTTTCAAATAAATACTGTCTTTTGCTAAAGCTGTAAATGGCATTGCACTAGTTGCGTAATGTAATAAAGAGAAACAAAGGCAGAGAAAGAAACTTGCAAAATTATTATTCATGCCCCAAGTTACAAATTAGACTGGAAACAGTAAATCATGCAAATCCTGTATCCAATTGGGTAATTGGCCAGCCTTAATTTCATTGAACTTTGATCTAACATAAATTTTTTCCCATTTAAATGGGATATAACGCTATATCAATATGCACAAGCCATGATTGAAATAAAAAAAGAAGGCATTGTGCTTTCTAAAAGCCAATTGAAATTTGAAGAAGAAGGGGTTTTGAATCCCGGCGTTATCAAAGAAGCTGAAACAGTACATATGTTTTATAGAGCTGTTGCTTCCGGAAATTATTCCACCATTGGGTATTGTAAATTCACCGGCCCTTTAAACTTGCTGGAAAGAAACAATGAACCAATGGTGGTTCCTGAATTTGACTATGAGTCCCATGGTGTAGAAGATCCTAGAATTGTAAAAATAGAAGATACCTATTATTTAAGTTATACTGCTTATGATGGTATTAATGCACTTGGTGCATTGGCCATATCAAAGGATTTAATTCACTGGGAAAAGAAAGGAATAGTTGTTCCTCAGATTACATATGCAGAATTTCAGGAATTAGCTGGCTGTAATGTTGGTCTCAATGCAAAATACCCAAGGTATAATGAACACAATAGGGTGCTTGAGCTAGATGAATTTCAGGATCGATTACTTTGGGATAAGAACTTGATTTTTTTTCCAAGAAGAATAGAAGGCAAACTGTACTTCCTTCATAGAATTAAACCAGATATTCAAATTGTGGCGGGCGTAGTAGAAATTACTGAATTAACACCTGCATTTTGGAAAAATTATTTACTGAATTTTGATAGTTGTATAGTACTTACACCTAAATACCCACATGAAGTAAGTTATGTTGGTGGTGGCTGCCCCCCAATTGAAACCAAAGACGGATGGTTGATTATTTATCATAGTGTGCACGACACTATTAACGGTTATGTTTATGCTGCGTGTGCAGCTTTGTTAGAATTGAACAATCCACAAAAAGAAATTTGCAGGCTCCCTTATCCATTATTTATTCCAGAATTAGAATGGGAAAAAAATGGAGAAGTAAACAATGTTTGTTTTCCAACTGGTACCGCCTTATTTGAAGACAGATTATATATCTATTATGGTGCAGCAGATTCACGTATTGCCGCTGCTTCTGTTAGCCTATCTGGGTTAATGTTGGAATTATTAGAATATGCATCTAAATAAACAAGTTTAAATCAACCCGAAAATATTAAGTAAATTTATACTAATAACGTTTTATGTGGTTGAAGTACCTATATGTTTTTCTTGCCAGTGCTGCTGTAGATATTGTACCTCTCCCGCTACCACCTGCCTTTGTAGTAATGATCTTATTACAAATTCATTTTAATTTAGAAGTTTGGCCAGTTATCATCATTGGGGTTGCTGGTTCTGTTTTAGGTAGGTATATACTTACTTTATACATTCCAAAAATTGCCCATCGAATTTTTAAACCTGACAAGAACGAAGACGTACAATACCTAGGAAAAAAACTCAAAGAAAAAGGTTGGAAAAGCCAAGT
The DNA here is from genome assembly GCA_943372225.1 of Chitinophaga pinensis. Classification (GTDB taxonomy): domain Bacteria; phylum Bacteroidota; class Bacteroidia; order Chitinophagales; family Chitinophagaceae; genus Sediminibacterium; species Sediminibacterium pinensis_L. The sequence goes on from CALRXV020000008.1 coordinate 129,991, forward strand.
GGCTATTTTGAGTTATTCCTTACTTCCACTGCCCACTACTCCATTATTTATTGCCGGTGGAATGGCTAATATGAAACCCATTTACATTATTCCCGCCTTTATTATAGGCAAATTTATCAGCGATGCAATTGCCGTTTTTATGGGCAAATTTGCTACAGAACATGCCAATGAAGTTTTGGATGGTGTAGTTTCATGGCAATCCATTACAGGATTTTTGTTTGGACTTTTTTTGGTGGCGTCATTTCTCTTTATAGATTGGCGCAGTCTATTAAGAGATCGCCGCTTCAAGATCAATTTAAAAATCTGGAAATAATTAATTTTTTGACCAAGATAAATCTTGAGCAACACTTCAATCTTCTAATTAGCAGTAACTATATTTTAGGCAAAATATACCCATTATGATAAGGCTTCATTAGATAATCTTTATTTACTTGCTGATCAGTGAATTCCATTTTGGCCTTATCCCATTGTAATTTCTTCCCAGACCTAAATGAAATATTCCCCATTTGCGCCACAGTAGCCACATGTGCTCCGTCTTGGATGGAACAATGCAAATCTTGCATCTTCCTAGATTTGACTACGTCTACAAAGTTCACCCAGTGTTTCTCTAATCCATTATCTGAAGATTTTTGGAATGGAACACTCACTTTGTTTTTGCCTTGTTTTTCTTCTATTACTTCCCATCCACCCCTATTTAGAATAAGGGTGCCATTATTACCAATAAATGCTATTCCATGGTCACGATTATAAGACCCATTATCAATACCCATAGCTGAATCCCATACCAAGTTGAAGTCTTTGAATTCGTATAATGTTGTTAAGGTATCAGGTGTTTCTTCTGCTAATTCTGGATAGGCAAACTTTCCACCCATTCCATCAATGGTTTTAGGCAATTCGGCCTTCATGCCTATTAATGCATAATCTAATAAATGCACTCCCCAATCTGTCATAAGTCCACCGGCATAATCCCAAAACCACCTAAAATGAAAATGGAACCTACTTGCATTAAATGGCAATGTTTTAGCTGGGCCTAACCATTGTTGGTAATCTACACCAGCAGGAGGGGCTGAATCTGGAACAACTGGCTGAGGTCGCATCCAGCCTTGGTAGCACCAAACCTTGGTCATGCGAATATTTCCTAGTTGACCACTATGAACATAATCTACAGCATCTTTAAAATGTTGTTGGCTTCTTTGCCATTGACCAGCCTGTACCACCCGATTGTATTTTTGTTGGGCAGCTACCATGGTGCGGCATTCTACTATTGAATTACCAACTGGTTTTTCTACATAAACATCTTTACCTGCTTGACAGGCATGAATCATTTGTAATGCATGCCAATGATCAGGAGTGCCAATGATAACTGCATCAATATCTTTTTGTTCTAATAGTTTTCTATAGTCTTTGTACACTTTTATGGAGGAAACATTGGTTCCCTTATCCGATAACTCTTTTAATCTTTTCTGAATCACTGATTCGTCTATATCGCAAACGGCTACTAGATTCACACCAGCCACTTTTAAGGCAGCCCTCACATTACTCCATCCCATTCCATTAATGCCAATGGCACCAATATTTAACTGGTCAGAAGGCATGATCCGGTTTTTGAAATAGGCAAATGCGCGGTTATCAAAAGCAGAAGCTAGAGCAGCTCCTCCCATTAATAGCGAGGACTGCTGGATAAATTTTTTGCGAGAGCTCATTTGGGTTGACTTTAATGGTAAGAATTGTTAGAACTACAATTTACTAATTCTTCTTTGAATCTATGTCAACTTTACCAATAAGCCTTTTACACTAAACCCCTTGTTTTCTTACGTATTTAGTCAGGATCACAATGGTTTGTCCCTCTATTTTACCCTCAATTTGTTCTGTATTGTTTTCAACTAATCTAATATTCTTAACAACGGTTCCCATTTTGGCATTTAAGGTAGAACCTTTTACATCCAAAGACTTAGTCAAAACAATAGTATCTCCCTGTAATAGTTGGGTGCCATTGCTGTCTTTATGTAAATCTACAGAAGCGTCGTTTTCATGATCACCAGTGGCTTTGGCCCAAGCAAGATTTTCATCTGTCAAATAAATCATATCTAATAAATCCGCTGCCCAACTCTCTTCTCTTAACCTATTCAACATGCGCCAAGCTACAACTTGTACACCAGGAACCTCGCTCCACATAGCATCGTTCAGACATTTCCAATGGGCTTGGTCTAGGGCAATCTTTTTATCAATTTGACTTAAGCAATTGGCGCATACTGCCATGCAATTATCATGACTGGTTTTATCCTGGGGCGGCACTTCATAAACGCTTATAGATGCAGTTGATGCACAGAGTTCACACTTGTTGTCACTTCTTTTGAGGATTTCCGCTTCCAGTTTCATACTTTGATTTTGAGGTCGCAAGTTAATCAATATAGTTACCTCAAGTCAATTTTATTGTAATCTCAATGAAGAATATACTTCTCTGCCAATTGCAAATAAGCTTCTACTTGACTGTTTACCCAATCTGCATCATTACCCAATTCTCTTGCCATGATTTCAGCAACAGGCCTAGCAATTCTTATACTTTCTTTTGCATCTAACAATAAGGTTCTGGTTCTTCTAGAAAGTACATCTTCCAATGTTCTAGCCATTTCATGTCTAATGGCCCAGACTATCTGCACTTCATGTATCTGTAAAGATTCACTGATCCAACTATTAGCAGATTCATCTATCATGCTGCTTATATTAGGTGCTTCAGATCCATAATAATAAAAGGGGTTGTTCCAATCTGTGGTTTTTGATGACCCATGAATTGGAAGTGTTTCTGTAGCGGTTGGTCTTGATGCCCATTGCAATATTTGCTCTATTCTATTGACCATGTCTTCACCCATTTTACGGTAAGTGGTCCATTTTCCTCCAATTATGGTAAACAAGCCTGAAGGCGATACTAATATTCTATGGCCCCTAGATATTTCTTTGGTTTTCTGCTTTCCATGTTCTGGAGATGCCAGTGGTCTTAGCCCAGCAAATACACTCAAGACATCTGACCTTGTTGGTTTTTTGGTTAAATAAAGTCCAGCAGTATCTAAAATAAATGCAATTTCTTTCTCTAAAGCGATAGGTTCTAAGGAAGCTTCATTCACTGGAGTATCCGTTGTGCCAACCACTACTTTTCCATGCCAAGGAACAGCAAAAAGCACCCTTCCATCACTGGTTTCAGGAATCATCAGCGCTTCGTTGGAAGGATAAAAAGACTTATCCAGTACAAGGTGTACACCTTGACTAACACTCAAGGTTTTCCTATTTTGGGGATTGTCCATTTGAAGTATCGCGTCAGCAAAAACACCAGTAGCATTAACTACTGATTTTGAAAGAATGGGATAACTAATATTCGTTTCCATATCTTTTATGGTAACGCCACAAATTTGCTTTTCTTGGTTTTTAAGTAAATTGACTACGGAACAATAATTAATGGCATAACCACCATGATCCCAAATGGTCTGTGCTAAATTTAATGCCAGTCTTGCGTCATCAAATTGACCATCGTGATAAACAACACCTCCTACTAAATTTTCCTTTTTAATCCCTGGCATTAAGTCCAATGTCTCTTCCTTTGAAATAAAATGTGAAGAACCCAAACGCATTTTTCCAGCTACCCAATCATAACATTTTAAGCCAATGGTATATTTTATCCGCTCCCACAGAGAATAAACTGGTATAATAAACAATTGGTTTTTGACTAAATGTGGAGCATTTTGATATAATCTTCCTCTTTCAATACTAGCTTCTCTAACCAATTTGATTTCTCCATTGGCCAAATACCTAACCCCCCCATGCACCAATTTTGTACTTCTACTAGAAGTGCCCTTGGCAAAATCGGATTGTTCCACTAATAAAACAGCATAACCACGGGTAGTAGCATCTAGTGCAATCCCCAATCCTGTAGCACCACCCCCAATAACCACCAAATCCCAAATTTTGTCAATTTTCTTGATTTCATTAATACAATTGACTCTTTGCTCATTTACGCCACTAATGTCCAAATTTGCTTCTTTCATAGTACTTTGCAAATGTTCCAATGGAAACTATCTATGAAACATTTTAATCTATATGAAAATAATTAAAATAATTAGAGATTAGGTTATTATAGAATAAATTGTAAAAGCAAGATCAAGATAGTAGATGATTTGCCTTTAATCTAACTGTTTGATTTTGAAATTGCCATAATCTGAATTTTACTACAATGCAAAAGAATCTGAAACAAATTTTGTTTATTGGATACTTGTTATGTTATATGCATTTTAGTGCATTTGCACAAAATGATAGTTTACAAATCCTTTTGAAAAATATAGGGAATAGCAACACCGATCTACGAACCAAAAGCATGACTCAAATCTATGAACTTGCTTCTAGACAAGACAATCAAGACCTAATGGGTTTTTTTAAAACTTCATTAGAAAACTTAGCAAAGGCGGGAATTTCTCCAAAACTTTTGGATGAAATGTTGTTTAATTTTTCTGAACAGTCAAAAGCTAAACAACTAGAACAACCGTTTATCTTAATGCTATTGAAACTTGAAAACAATCCAGACTTTTCAAGTCCTGAACTACAAATGCAATTGCAATATTATTATGTTAGTTACTTCTATTTATTAAAGGAGTATTATTATGCTGAAAAACACTGCAGCTTATATCTTAATGCTCTTGAAAAGCTTTCACCTGAAGAAAACCACACTAAACAGATTCTAAACATAAGGACTGTTTCTGCTCTTATTGATCAACAGCAGAACAAATTAGATCAGGCAACTGAAAAATTTAGAGCAATTCTTGATAGCGCTAAAGCAAAAAAAGAAGATGCATGGATAGGAATTACATCTGGTAATTTGGCTTATTGTCTTTACTTAGGAGGTAGATATGATGAAGCCATTCCATTGTTTGAAAAAGATATCCACTTAAGTAAATTGACATTTCAGTTTGGTAGTGCTATAAATTCAGAAATTATTCTAGCAGAGATTTATCATTCAAAAAAAGATAACCAAAAAGCTTTTGAATACGCTGATAGTGCCAAGAATCATTTGCAACAATTGACCAGCATTAATTATAATAATTTCAGGATATATATGACTGAGCGTTTTCAAATGTCCAAAATATTAGGGAAATTATATTATGAAAAGGGGGATTTAGCAAAAGCAAATGAATTTTTATACCAATCTGTTTTATTAGAAGATTCTCTTACCCGATTTAACAAAATAGGGGAATTTAAAAGCATTTTTCAAAATATTCAGTTTGACAAACAGATGGCTGAAGTTGGTGAGTTGAATGTTAAAATCAAAGAAAAACAACAACAGCTTAATCAAACTATTTTAATTAGCATTATCCTTGGCCTCACATTAATTGCTATTCTCTTCTTAGTTAGGAGAGTTTCAAAAGCTAATAAAAGTTTGAATGAAAAAAACAACATCATTAATGAACAGAATCATAGATTAGAGAAAGCCAATGCCGATAAGGATCTTTTATTTTCTATTATCAGCCATGATTTAAGGGGGCCAATATCTACCATTCAAGCTTTGATGAAGGCATTTTCAGAAAAGAGGATTCCTCTACAAGATTTTGAAACCCTACTTCCTGGAATTGTCAAGAATACAAATAACCTAAGCAATACTTTGGATAATTTGCTAACATGGTCTATGTCTAAGAGTGGTATTCAATTAGTACCAGAACAATTAAATATTAATCAAAGAATAATTGAAAATTTGGCTCTTTTTGAGGAACAAATGACTTTGAAAAATATAACTACTCAAAACAATTGTCCTGAATTTGAAGTATTTATAGACAAAAATCATTTAGACGTGATTTTGCGTAATTTATTGAATAATGCCATCAAATTTTCATACCCTAATTCTACCATTGAAATAGACGGATTTGACCATGGTAACAAAATTGAGTTAAGGATCATAGATTATGGTGTAGGGTTACCTGCTGAGTTATTGGGCAAAATAAATAATAACGAAATTTTTAAAAGTACAACAGGAACAGCTGGAGAAAAAGGTAGTGGCTTAGGCTTGCATTTGGTCAAAGAATTTGTAGAAAAAAATGGAGGTAAATTTCATATAGAAAGTAAAGAAAAACATGGAACTACCATGTGTTTTACCATTCCAAAGTTTTAAACAATGATAATTATTCTAACCCAGTAAGATTAGACAAAAATTGTTTGTACCAATTTCCAGACATTTTAATGGTTCGTTTCTGTGTCATAAAATCAACATGTACCAAACCAAAACGGGGGTGAAATCCTTCTGCCCATTCAAAATTATCCATCAGTGTCCAGACAAAATATCCATTAACTCGAACACCCATTTGCTGGGCTAGTCTAACTTGTTCTATATGTTCCTGCAAATACAAGGTTCTTTTGGTATCATTGACTTGATTGTTTACTAATTGATCTTCAAAAGCAGCACCATTTTCAGTTACTATTATCTCCTTGATTTGAGCATATGAATCATAACGTTTTAGTGCATTAAAAATACTGGGAGGATGAACTTCCCAATTCATCAGGGTACTTGGCACAGCTCGTTTATTAGCTTTTATAATTTTAGCTTGTAAGAAGGGAATTAGATAAGAATGAGATACTTTTTCTCTTGTATAATTTTGAAGCCCAATAAAATCCATAGAAAACGGCAAAAGCTTTTCATCATTTTGCTTCATAAATTTTTCAATCCTAGAAAGTAATTTCAGTTCTTTTGTTGGATAACCCAAACCCAATAAAGGTTCAAGAAAAAGTCTATTCAAAAGGGCATCTACTTTTATTGCGGCTTTACTATCTTTCTCGCTACTTTCTAAAAAAGGCTCAATATGGGAATAAGAAAATGTAGTTCCAACTTTAAGATTGGATTGCATTGACTTTAAAATTCTCCCTCCCTCACTTTGACAAATTGAAGCGTGATGAGCTGCGGCCAAAAAATTATTTAGTCCCCGCTTACCTGGCGCGTGCACCCCCAAAAAATATCCTGCACCTGTAAAAACCATGGGTTCATTTAGAACCATCCAATGCTTCACTTTTGACCCAAAATGTTTGACGCATGTTTCTACAAAAACACTAAACCATTGTATGATATCTCTATTGGTCCAACCACCTTTGTCTTGCAAACATTGGGGCAAATCCCAATGATACAAGGTTACCCATGGCTCAATGCCTAATTCAATACAAAAATCTATAACACGATGATAATAATCTATCCCTGCTTGGTTTACTTGGCCAATGCCCTTTGGAAGAATCCTTGACCATGAAATGGAAAACCTGTAATTAGGAATATTCAGTCTCTTGACCAAGGTCAAATCATTAGCATATCTATGATAAAAATCGCATGCTATTTCTCCTGAATGATTATTTAGAATCTTCTTTTTTTTCAATACAAATTGGTCCCAGATTGAAGGTCCTTTCCCATATTTATCATGAGCACCTTCTATTTGATACGCGGCTGTTGATACTCCCCAGTGAAAATTGGGCCCAAATTCCTTTACTGAAATATTCATTTCTATTGTTCGGTAAGTTGCCTGAGAATATTCCCAAAACTGCGGTGCTTGAATTGTTTCCAAGTACTTATTCCCTGACCCAGTACCTTGATTGAAACGCTTGATTTTTGATAATTTTCCTTAACCAGCGTATTAATGATTTTCCCCGTTTGATCAGGAAAATCAACAATTATTTTCTTATCGAGTCTGATCCATTGTTCTATAGATCCAATATGTTTTTGCTTTAATGATTTAATCACGGGCACACCCAATTCTTTTAGCGCCGCTGCATTACAATGTTGCTCATACTGACCCTTCATAGGAATGACCATTAGCTTTTTTTTCAAGAACAAAGCCTCTGCTGGAGTTTCAAATCCGGCTCCGCATAATATCCCTGTACAACAAACCATACTTTGTACAAATAACTCATTATTGATGGGTTGAATATGCACATTTTTAACCTTATAATCTTTTTTAGTATGCTTACTGAATACCTGCCATTTTACCAATGGTATTTGTGTCAAGACTTTCAACAATCTCTCGTCATTATAAGCAGGTAGATATACCGTATAGTGTCCGGCGTCTTCAGGACTAGCCTGACGAATTTGACTTCTGATTACAGGTGTGAAAATTTGTTTATCGTATTGTTTAAAATGAAATCCATAAGAAATGTCTACTGGAGCATAATTATTCAGAACGGCCTTGCCAACCATATCTGTTTTTTTAGGCTTGGGAGATTTCTTATTGATTACTGCAGATTGATGACTTAATCCAATACATGGTTTATTTCTCAATTTACATGCCCAAGAACTAACTGGTTCAAAATCACTGATTACCAAGTCATAATCTTCTACAGGTAGCGATTGAATCTCTTGATACAATCTTTTTAAATTGCTTTTTCTATAGGTATCTAATAGGTCTATTCCGCCCTTCTTACCAAAGATGAAACTTAAGCCCTTAAATTGATACTTGATTTCATAAGGCAGATCAACATCAGACTGAATTCCGCTAATCAAAAGGTCTACTGAACCCTTTTCCTGTAAATATGGAATAATATCCCTTGCCCTGCTAACATGACCGTTTCCAGTTCCTTGAATGGCATATAAAATTCTCATTACTGTTTCATTAAATTGAATTCTTCCAACAAGCTGTCAAAGAGCTGTTGATTATCTGGTTCCTCTTCTTCTGTTTCTATCTCCTGTTTCCATTGTTCATGATTAAACTTATAAATAGTCCATTGACCATTTACGTATTCCAGAGAAGTAAGATTTTCAATCCAGTCACCGCTATTGAGATACATGATTTCGCCATCCTGATTTTCAATCTTTCTCATTTCCGGCTGGTGAATATGGCCGCAAACAACGTACTTGTATTGATTACTAATACCAATATCAGCAGCTGTTTCCTCAAAATTATTGATGAACTTAACAGCTGACTTAACACTGTTTTTAATTTTTTTAGACAATGAAATTTTGCCTTTCCCAAAAACTCTTTCCGAAATAAAGTTTACCAAACGATTAATTAAAATCAAAGTATCGTATCCAACAGCTCCCAATTTTGCCAACCACTTACTATGCTGCATGGTTACATCAAAAACATCTCCATGAAAAAACCAAGCTTTCCCATCGTTGGGCAAATCCAGTACAACCTTATTGACTATTTTCAAACTTCCCAATTGCCAACCCGTGAATTTTCTAATCATCTCATCATGGTTACCAGGGATATAATAGATTTTTACACCCTTACTCATCCAGTGCATCAAGTGTTTTACCACTTTCATATGTGATTTTGGCCAGTATCTTTTGCTGAATTGCCATATATCAATAATGTCACCGTTTAAAATAACGGTTTTGGGTTTTACAGACTTCAGATAATGGAGTAGTTCTTTTGCATGGCAGCCATATGTGCCAAGATGAATGTCTGATAAGACAAGTATATCAAGCTTCCTTTTTTTCTGCTCCATTAATGGATTTTATGGAATTTGAAACCCAAATATCCATTTAATAAAAAGGGGATACTTAGATCCACTAGCATTTGCTGTAGAAAATAGGACAGCTTTTTCATGTTGGGCGGTTTAAGAGATACCGCAAATTAAAAGCTGTAAGTAACCAGAATGTTAAGATAGTTTTACCAGATTGTTACCAAATACTCAAATTGTCAAATTTTAGGTTGCGTGACTATCTAAATAATCTAGTATGGCTGTATCTTCTTCAGGTACAAATTTTCTAGCAAAGAATTTTCCAGAAGAAATTAGCATTTCAGCGTCAGAGATTAAAAGGGTTCTAGGCCTATAAGATCCTTTTAGAAATTTGATTACACGCAAGTGGTCATTAACAATTGTATTCTTAAAAGGAGAATTTAATAAGATGGTTTGAAAGATTAATTCATCTACACAGAATGTCATTTTAAAAAAATGTCTTGCTAAAATATTTTTGTCTAAAAAATTGACAATATAGGCTGCAGCATCAAAGGAAATTGTCATCCATTGAGAAAATCCATAAGGCTTCATTCCGCCTGGCATTTTCCTATTAGGCATCCATTTATTAAGTATTCCTTGTAATTGATATCGCAAAGGAAATTGATAATCCCCCAAATCATATTTAGTAATTCTTCTAATGGATTCAGGCCATTCTTCAAATATGGGTTTGAATTTCATAAAAGACTTACCCTGATTTGCAAAAAAGAAATCCTCAATGGTTTTTGCGTCTTTTAGGGGATAGTCTTGCCCGCTGATAAGATTGATATGTGTGTAAGACTCACCTGATGCTAAGATTTGCTTATACCCCTGTATGGTTGCTTCTACCATACTATATAAGCCCCAGGTTACATTCACCCTATTTTTTACAAACTGTACTTGATGTAACTGACCCAAATGTTGAAAATCAGATAGATTGGCTTTGGTGTCTAGCTGTATATAAATATCTGCATTAGCCGTCATTAATCTTCTAATCAAACGTTCCAATTGAACTGGTTGATGGTATGCCAATATCAAATGGGCTAGTTTCATTTAGGCTGTTTGTTGGTTTGCAAGCTCTTGATTTAGTTGGTCTAATTTCTTTTGTAAGGTCTGTGCAAAAATTTTGTCATTGGGAGGGAACAACATGTCTTTATGATCTCCTGGAAGATGGTGTTGTTCAATTCCATCTAAGGCTAACTTCTTCCAACCCATATATTTTGCATCGTCAATAAAGAACATCCTTTTTTCAGAAATAAATTGATCAATTTTTATGTGCTGGGGTTTAAAATGGTAATGATAATATGCGTGTTCCATTTTGTCTGCAATCCGCATCATGAAAACAGGCATATTTTCTGAATCATAATTTTTATCTAGCAATTTCTTGTATCGATGCGTATAAATAGTTTTCAAATAATCTAAAGTATCAGCTGGATAGGAAAAACTTGTCCCTAACCTAAATAATAATTTATTCCATTGCCGTAATAGTTTTTTACTAAATCGCTCTAGCAACTGTTTCTGGTATAATTGCTCTTGAATATTGGTATCTATCATGGCCAACATTCGAACATCTTTACCCATTGCTTTTAATTGACGAACCATTTCCCAGGCAATATATCCCCCAAAGGAATAACCGGCAATGATATAAGGACCGTTTGGATTGTGTAATAAGATTTCATTATTGTAAAAACTAGCAATTGCTTCCATATTGTCTAATGGTTCATCTGTTCCATTTAACCCAAGGGCTTGCAAGCCATATACAGGCTGATCTGCATCCATCAGTTGAACAACATTGCGTAAGAACATTAAATTCAACCCAATGGCATGTACAATATAAATGGGCATTTTAGAACCCGTTGGTTTCATTGGAACCAAAACTTTATAAGGACTCTCTGCAATATTATTTTCTATGACCTTACAAAGTGCTCTAATAGATTGGTATTGGAAAAGTGTAGCATTTGGCAAACGTTTACCAGTTTCCTGTTCTACCTGCAACATGATCTTGGTTGCTATTAAAGAGTTCCCCCCTAGGTCAAAGAAATTATCTTCCATACTAATTTTCTCCAAACCTAAATTTCTAGACCAAATGGTTAACATCAGATTTTCAAGGGCGGTTTCAGGAGCAATAATTTCTCTGTCAATCACTTGAAGTACTGGTGCTGGCAAAGCCTTTCTATTTACTTTACCATTAGACATAAGTGGAACTTCCTGAATAATCATATAGTCTGTAGGAATCATATACTCTGGCAACGTAGCACCTAAGGATGCTTTAATTGCTTTGAATAAATCTGCTTCTTGACTAATAGGAATTGGATTGTCTAATTCTATATATGCTACCAAACGCATATTGTCTACATGATCTTTGTGACCAACAACAATAGCGTTTTTGACTTGATTGTATTGCTTAATCTGAAATTCTATTTCTTCTGTCTCAACCCTATTACCCCTAATCTTGATTTGGTGATCAATTCTTCCTAAACATTGAATTTCTCCATTGGGTAATCTCTTTCCTAGATCCCCAGTTTTATACATTCTTGTGCCAGGTTTTGTAGCAATTGGGTCCTTTAGAAACGCTTTTTCTGTTAATTCAGGTCTATTGATATAACCCTTACCTACTTGAATGCCTGAAATATAAATTTCACCCACTTCATCCACCGGCATTTCTTGTAACTGTTCATTGAGTATATAAACATCTACATTATGCATTGGTTTTCCAATAGTAATTATGGGGTCTGTTGCATGAATTTGTTTCACTGTAGCCCAAATGGTAGCTTCTGTAGGCCCATATACATTCCATAATTCTTTTACTCTTGAGCATAATTTCTGGGCCAGATCCATACTCAATGCCTCACCGCCACAAAGCGCTTTGAAAGGCATTTTTTTCTGCCAACCTGATTCAATTAAAATTTGCCAGTTAAATGGTGTTGCTTGTACAATGGTAATCTGCTCTTTCTCAATAATCTTTAATAATAATCTACCATCTCTAGAATCATCCATATCTGTAATAAACAGTTGAGCGCCGCTAATCAAGGGTAAAAACAATTCTAATTGAGCAATATCAAAAGTGATGGTGGTAATGTTTAAGACAATATCCTCTTTGGTAATTCCTGGAACCAATTGCATACTTAGCAAGTGGTTTAAAAAACTTTTTTGTGCAATCTCTACACCTTTTGGTAAACCAGTTGAACCTGAAGTATACAAAGCAAAAGCAGTGTCCTCTGAGTGATCAATACCATCTTCGGGTATTTGCTCTAAGCTATCTTTTAGTTTTAAAAACTCTTCTACAAAAATGGCACCCGCATATTCACCGTATTGTTCCTTGAACTTAAAGGAAGATAAAATATGACCCGTATTGCTATTCTCTAAAATATAATTGAGCCTATCTTTTGGATAATCGGGCAAAATGGGCAAATAAGTGATCCCAGATTTTAATAACCCAATCATAGCAATTACCATATCAATAGACCTATCCATGGCTACCACTACAATATCATTTCTTTTAACAGCTTTTTGAACCATAAAGCTGGCAAACTGATTTGCGGATTTAACCAATTCAGCATAAGTAATGGATTTTCCATTGTACTTAATGGCTATTTTATTGGGATGCAATATTGCTTGGTTGCTAATCAATTGAAAGATAGGCGTTTGATCAAAATTTGCCGCGTTCATACAATGAAATCTTAAAGAAAATAAAACGAAATGTTAATGAAGTTAAATATAAAAAATTGCCTTTCGATAATTGACGAATTTTTGATACTTAATGGCTATTTATATATTTTTTTACGCAAGTGAAACAAGATTATTGCCTTTTTAGACTTTACTAGGTAAAACTTAGACTATTCCTTTAAAAATTGCAGTGAATTAAAATTCTTGGTTTACATTCAATCCAAACAAAACTGACCTTATGCGTAGGATTGCATTATGCTTTTTGGTATTAACGGTAACCATGGCTAGTACCATGGCCCAGAACGTTCCAAATCCAAAATCCCATTTTGGGTTTGCCATTGGAGACAATTATCATTTAGCCACATTTACTCAAACAGAAGCCTATTTGAAAAAGCTGGCAGCCGTTTCAAAAAAAATGAAACTAATGAGTATTGGCAATACAGAAGAAGGAAGAAGCCAGTACATGGTGGTGGTTTCAGATCCGGCTAATTTGGCCAAACTAGACAAATACAAATCCATCTCACAACGCATGGCTAGGGCAGAAGGCTTGAGCGATACTGATGCCAAAGCATTGGCTGCAGAAGGAAAAGCTGTTGTATGGATTGATGGTGGATTACACGCTACAGAAGTAGTGGGTATACATCAATGGATAGAAACCCTCTATCAAATTATTACTAGAACAGATGAGGAGACCAATAGAATCTTAAAGTCTACCATCATCCTGTTTGTACACGCCAACCCAGACGGACAAGAACTAGTTTCAAATTGGTATATGCGCAATGCTGACACCCTGAAACGCACAACAGACAACCTTCCTAGACTTTACCAAAAATATATTGGGCATGATAATAACCGTGATTTTTACATGATGAACATGAGTGAATCACGCAATATGAGCCGCCAACAATATATAGAGTGGATGCCCCAGATCTTGTATAACCACCACCAAACAGGACCAGCAGGTACCGTAGTGGCTGGGCCTCCTTATAGAGATCCATTTAACTATGTATATGACCCGCTATTGGTAACAGGTATTGATGCCGTTGGTGCTGCCATGAGTAGCAGACTAAACGCAGAGGGCAAACCCGGCTATACCATGAAAAGTGGTTCTGTATACAGTACTTGGTGGAATGGCGGTTTAAGAACAACGGCCTATTATCATAATATTATTGGTCTTTTAACCGAAATCATTGGAAGTCCAACGCCATCCAAAATCAATTTTGTTCCTAATAGGTTAATACCAAATAGCGCTACTCCTTTTCCAATTGCGCCACAGCAATGGTATTTCCGCAATTCTATAGACTATTCCATTTCATTGAACTATGCCGTGCTCAACTATGCAGCCAGATACAAGGATGAACTCTTGATGAATATCTATACCATGGGTAAGCACGCCATTGAAGCGGGCAATGCGGATCATTGGACCCTTTCTCCCAATAAAGTAGAAATGGTAACAGACTTATATAAAGAGGACAAAAAAGAAATGCGTGGCGATACGCTTCCGTTAGAGTATTACAATAAAATTTACCGCAAACCAGAGCTGAGAGATGCAAGGGGTTATATTATTCCAGCTAATCAAACCACTACAGCCACTGCCTTTGTCAATATTCTAATCAATAGTGGTATTAAAGTAGAAAAAGCCACCAGTGATTTTAGTGTAGAAGGAAAGAGCTATGCTGCAGGATCCTATATTGTAAAAACCAATCAGGCATTTAGGGCTCACGTGATAGACATGTTTGAACCACAGGATCACCCCAATGATTTTCAGTACCCAGGTGGCCCTCCAATTCGCCCATATGACGCGGCAGGTTGGACTCCAGCTTATACCATGGGTATTAAATTCACTCGTGTCTTAAACAGTTTTAATGGACCATTTGAAGCCATTCCATATGGAAGCGTACAAACCGCAAAAGGTTTCATTGAAAAGACTGCTACAACCACTGGATTTAGTTTTTCAACCAAGGATAACGCTAGTTTTATTTTGCTTAATGACCTGATGAAAGCAGGTGTGCCAGTAACAAAAACAGCAGACCAGTTTTATGTAGCCAATAGTGTTGCAAGTACTCCTATTTTAGAAAAAGCTGCAACAGCTTATGGCGTTGTTCTTACCGCATCTGAAGCTCCTTCAAAAGCTAACAATATCAGTGCCAAGCGCATTGCACTTTGGGACAATTATGGTGGATCTATGTCTGCTGGTTGGGTAAGATGGATTTTAGAGCAATACCATTTTCCATTTAATCTCATTTATGCCAAAGAGATTGATGGCGGCGCACTAAAAAATAAATATGACGTAATTGTATTTGTGAGTGGTGCTATACCAGCAGTAAGAACGGAAGGTGCCGGTGGTCCAGGTTTTGGTGGTGGAGGATTTGAAGGAAGGGAACCAAAGGCAGAGGAAATACCTGAAGAATTCCGTGACCAATTAGGAAGAATCACTGCTGCTAAATCCATTCCTGCACTTAAGGAATTTTTAGAAGCTGGTGGTAATATTGTAACTATTGGAAGCTCTTCTAATTTGGCCTATCACCTAAAACTGCCTGTTCGTAACGCCTTGGTAGAAATGGTAGCAGGCAAAGAAAAAGCTTTGCCAGGGGAGAAGTTTTATATTCCAGGTTCTGTAATGCAAGTAGCTATTGATACCCGCCAAAAAGCCAATTGGGGATTGGGCCAGCAGGCCGATGTTTATTTTAGCACAAGCCCTGTATTTAAAATTCAACCCGATGCCATTTCTAAAGAAGAAGTTACACCACTAGCTTGGTATGCTTCAGAAAAAACACTAAGAAGTGGATGGGCATTTGGACAATCTTATTTGCAAGATGGTGTTGCTGGATTTAGTGCCAAGGTAGGCAAGGGTAAATTATTTGCTTATGGTCCTGAAATTACTTTTAGAGGACAAACACATGGTACTTATAAAATGCTATTTAACCAATTGTTTGGTCAAGAATAGCAACTACTAAGTTGTAAAAACAAAAAAGGGGCAGTCTAATTAGACTGCCCCTTTTTATATAGTTAACTGATTAAGCTTCTAATAATTTCTTAGCATAGTCAAAACAGATTTTGGTTTCTTTCACCGCGTCTGATCCTGCAGGAATATCATATTCCAACTCAATGGTAGCCGGGATTTTATATTTTTTGTCTTTGAGTAAATTCAAAATTTCTTTGAGTGGGGTGTTCCCATTTCCCCAAACCATATTGGCGCCTCCATTCTCTTTGGATTTTCTATCCTTGATATGCATGCTGGTAATTCTATCATGCTTGGCTTCTATTAAAGCCAATAAAGAATCTTTGGTATTATTTCCACCAGCAGCAATATAGTGACCACAATCTAGGTTCATGGAATTATAAGCAGATTGGCTCAAAGCTAAATCCCAAGCGGTATCGGTTGCCTGAGTGTGTGCGTGATAACCAATATAGACTTTGTGTTTTTCTGCCAATTTACCCAAGCGCTCAGAATGTTCTGCTTTGGTAGGCAACTCTACGGTTACGCTATTGGCCCCTAGTGCTTTGGCCGCTTTTAATGCGTACTCAATTTCAGCATCGGTATTGTTTGGATTAAGAGCATTTGGTTTAAAGGCATAAATACTAACACCTGCTTTTTGATATTGCTTGCGCAAAGCTTCAAATTTTTCCATCCCAACAGAAGCACGCCAGGCAGCTATGTCTTTTTGGTATTGAGCCATTTGTGCTTTTTGCTCATCGTTGAGTTGTCTTGGCTGGCCTGGGGCAAATTTAACCGGATTAGTAGGTTTTCCTGCATAGTCTTCTACTGCATCACCCATTAGTTCAATAGCACTGATATTACAGTCAACACAGTACTGTAACAATTGATCAACTGATCCTGGCATGCTTCTCCAAGAATAAGTGATGGCACCAATTTGTACACCTTTTATTTTTGAATTGGGTTTGCCGTCAAAAAAACTACTAAAAGAATTTGCTGAGGCTGATTGGCCGGAACAAATCAAAGCTAGAGTTGCAAAACTACTATTGCGCAAAAAACTGCGACGAGAATGATTTGATTTCATATATGCAAGCTTGAATTTAGAAGGATAAGGTACTAAAAAAATAAAGGAATTTCAAAATCAAGTACTTATTTGTAATTTTAAAAATAGTATCAAATAGGATGAAGCTTTCTAATTATGCAACAGTTACCCATTTCAAAAATAAATCAGGCTTTCATTTATAGGAAAATTGGGTACGGTGTAGTAATAGCGCTATCTATCTTATTTAATTGGAATAGCGTTATTGGACAAACAACTACTTATTACCCACAGTTTTCAAACGAATTTGCTGACGTAGAATCACTGGGCAAAAAATGGACACTAGAATTTAATTTGGGTCAAAGTTATACAAGCATTCCGCCAAACAACCATAGCCCTTTTGCCAAAGTATCACAGTTTTATTTACGCGGCTGGGCCCATTACTACCCTAGTTCTAGGTGGAAACTATCTTATTTTTTTGCTTTATTTGGCAATGTGTCTATACCCGATATTGAACAGTCAAAGAATTTTGAAATCAGATCTGCCATTCAAGGAACTTATTATATTAACAAGATTGGGTATTCACTGCTAACGCGATTTAGAATAGAAGACCGCCGAATCCAGAATGATGCCAAGACCTTTGAAGCCTATTATCGTTTGCGTACCCAATTAAAATACACCCAACCATTAAATGGAAAAGTAATTAGAAAGGGAATTTATTATGCTTTGGCTTCTGATGAGTTGTTTGTAAAAACACAGGCAGCCATCACTGGTAAAGACTTTTTTGACAGAAACAGATTGACCCTTGGCGGCGGCTATGCGCTTTCAGATGATACCCAAGTTGAGTTATTGTATAGCAATGAATGGTTGCCAAGGTCTTCAGGCAATTTGGTATACAATACCTATCAGATTAATTTTTCTTTTACAGATCTATTCCGCAAATACAAGGATAAAACTAAGACCCGGGAAATGCATAGTGTAGACAATGGAAATTAAACCAGTCTTCTATTTCTTTTTGTTGTCGTTAAAGCAAGCCAATTGCTTTTGAATAGCATCAGGATGCAAGACTAATTTATAGTTAGCATTTTCAACGGTGCCATCATTTAAGACAATGCTATTGATTTTATATTGTTTAAAATCTGGAATGTCCTTGCTATTGAATAAGTAGAGCAAAGAGAAACTGCTGTCCTTGTCTAAATACCTAGCATCAAAGTGTTTGAGTATATAGGTTTTCTGATTACTTAGAGTTACAGTCAGGTCTTTCTTTACTTTTGAACCCGCCGGTTTTGGTAAAAAAGGAGTAGGTAATATTTCAAGAAAATAATGCTCGTTATCAGTAGCCAATCTTTCTACCAATTTCTTTTTAGAAGTCTGATACATGAGGCTATTTTCGGTTGAAAGAAATAATGAGCCATCTGCATTTTTAACCTGTGTAATTTTACACTGGGCTTCTACAGAGAAAACAAATAGGATGAATATGGCAATAAATCCAGTAATTTTTTTCATGACTGTTCTTTGAATCAAATGTACAAACATTGCCTTAACTTCAAATCCTAAGTTAATATACAATGTTCAAAGTACTAATAGCCTGTTTTGACAATTGGGATACCATTTCAGAAATCCCTTCCTTGCTAAAAAAAGCAGGCTGTAAAGTTGATGCGTTTTGTGGAGAATTATCCTGGCTTACAAAAACTGATTATGTAGACAATATATTTGATAGTGGAAAAGCAGATGAAGGTTATGTCAACAGATTGCTGGATCATGTAAAAAACAATCAATACCAATGGGTCATTCTGGCTGATGACTTATTAATCAAACATATGGCAGATGCAATACAAGACCAAGACTTGTGTAGCAAAATTTTACCAATAGAATTAATCCAAAATAAGGACATTCTCAGTTCTAAAAAAGGCTTGTCAAATTTTTGCCAAAACAATGGAATTGATACCCCTGGATATGCTATTTACCAACACAATAACAATATTGAAGATTTAATAGCCAACTTAGAGTTCCCTCTATTAGCCAAACAAGACTTAAGTTATGGCGGGGTAAATATGACTGTGAATAATAGTCTAGAAGAACTTAAAATAAATTTATCAAAAGCAGATAGCACTCAAGATATTTTATTGCAAGAATTTATTGAAGGGGAAGTTATTTTTGTGGAGGCCCTTTTTTATAAAGGGAATTTACTACACTACCATAGTTCCAATGCATTGCAATATGGATCAAATGAATTCAGTTATACTACAAAAAGAATATTCTATCAGAATAATGACATTGCCCCACTTTTAATAGACATGGGTAATAAAATGGGATTAAATGCATTTGCAAATATTCTCTACATCCATGACAATCAATCAGGAAAATATCATTTAATAGAAATAGATCCAAGACCCAACTCATGGATGTTTTATTCAAAATTTCTAACAAACAATGATTTTGTTGCTGCTGTAAAAAGGATTGTGAATGGTGATTATATATCTGGATTCAAAGGCTATACTATGAATAAGCCTAAAATAGAAATTGCCCTATTCTATAAAGACATTCGCAGAATTTCTTGGAACAAAGATTTCAAAGGCCTTTTAACCTGGGTTTTTAATACCAAGGGGTATTGGCGGTTTATTCCTTTTCATGATCACGCACTTATCCGTAAAATATTTAAACAGTTTTGGATTGAACTAGTGGTCTTCCGATTCAGAAATTTGAAAAAACGAGCTTAATCCTGTATTTACCTTTCAAAATACCTAATAGATGTATATTAACAGAGTTGTGTTAGTGTCTCCAACCAATATGGGTTTTTAGTGATGAATTAAAATACAAAACCTATTTGCGCTATTTTATGTTTGGACCAGTCAGTCCTTGGGACAGAAACGGAAACAAAATTTTTGAAACCCTAAGATTTTCTATAAATTCATAACCAAAGAGATCAAATACAATGTTCAAAGTACTAATTGCCTGTTTTGACAATTGGGATACCATTTCTGAAATCCCTTACTTGCTTAAAATGTCGGGATGTACAGTTGATGCATTTTGCGGGGAATTATCATGGCTAACAAAAACTGATTATGTAGACAATTTGTTTAATAGCGGGAATGCAGATATGGACTATCCCAACAGGTTAATTGATCATATAAAAAAGAATAACTACCAATGGGTCATTCTAGCTGATGATGTTTTAATTAAACATATGGCAGATGCAATAAATGATCAGGACTTGTGTAGCTTAATTTTGCCTGTAGGTTTAATTCAAAACAAAGCCTTACTCAGTTCCAAAAAAGGCCTTTCAGATTTTTGCCTGAACAACGGAATAGATACCCCAGGTTATGCTGTTTACCAACACCAAAACAATCTTGAAACTTTAATATCAGGTTTACAATTCCCTATATTAACCAAGCAAGACCTTAGTTATGGTGGTGCTAATATGGCTATAAGTAATGATGTAGAAGAGCTTCAAAAACAAATTGCAGTTAGCAGTGATTCTCAGGATATTTTAATACAAGAATTTATTGAAGGAGAAGTTATTTGTGTTGAAGCCTTATTTTACAAGGGCCATTTACTAAACTATCATAGTTCCAACGCTCTTACTCACGCATCAACAGCGTTTAGCTATACTACAAGAAGAAGATACTATCAAAACAATGCCATCGCCCCGCTACTGATTGATATGGGCAAAAAAATGGGGTTAAGTGCGTTTGCTAATATTAGGTATATCCACGATCAGAAATCTGGAAAATATCATTTAATAGAAATGGACCCAAGACCAAATTCCTGGGTAGCTTATTCAAAATTTTTGACAAAAGAGGATTTTATTCTAGCCGTAAAAAGAATTATTAGTGGTGATTTTGTTTCTGGATTCAAGAAATCTACAATGACTAGACCAGAAATAGAAATGGCACTATTTTATAAAGACATTCGTAGAATTTCTTGGAAGAAAGATTATAAAGGACTTCTATCTTGGGTACTAAATCTTAAAAGCTACTGGAGATTTATTCCTTATCACGACCGCGCTCTTATGCGCAAAATCTTCAAACAGTTTTGGATTGAATTAGTGGTCTTCCGATTCAAAAGATTAAAAAGCTAACTCAATTTATTGTTGATTGTTCTAAATGCTTTTATCCCTTTTATAATACCTGTCAGTGCCATGCCTACCAAAAAAGGCAATAATGGTTTTGCAGTAAATGATATTTGTAGATTATTCATTACATTAACAGGGTCAATTATTCATTTGTATATCAATTATAGAGTATGAGAAAAATTCTCCTATCGGCAATCAGCCTATCCCTTGTAGTAACAGTCATAGCACAAGGCCAAGGCCCAAGGGGCAATGTTAACGCACCAACTGTAGGAACTGCAACAGCTGCAGCCCCTGCTTCAGCGCAGGATGCCAAATCAGCTAGCTACAATATTCCTTTTAACCCAGACCAAACTGTAAGCAGTGAGCACGAAGTAACCATCAAAGGTATCAAGGTTCCTTACAAAACAGTAACAGGTATGATGCCGGTTTGGGATGAAGATGGTAAAGTGCAGGCTGGGGTATTTTTTACTTACTATGAAAGATCAGACGTTAAGGATCGCGCAAGCAGACCCTTGGTTATTTCATTTAACGGAGGCCCAGGCACACCATCTGTTTGGATGGAATTGGGTTATACTGGACCCAGGGTATTGAATGTAGATGACGAGGGGTATCCAGTACAACCCTATGGCTTACACGATAACTCACAATCCATTTTAGACGTTGCCGATATTGTGTATGTAGACCCTGTGAACACTGGATTTTCTAGACCCGTGAGCAAGGATATTCCAACCAGCCGTTTTTTTGGCGTTAAGGCCGATGTAAAGTATCTCTCAGAATGGGTAAACACATTTGTATCTAGAATGAATAGATGGGCATCTCCAAAGTATTTGATTGGTGAGAGTTATGGCACAGGAAGGGTATCGGCCATGGCTTTGGAATTACAGAATACACATTGGATGTATTTGAATGGCGTGATCTTGGTATCACCCACCAACTTGGGTATTGAGAGAGAAGGACCAGTAGACATTGCACTTAGGTTGCCTTATTATGCAGCAACAGCTTGGTACCATAAAGCGCTTCCTTCAGATTTGCAAGCCAAGGACTTAACGGCCATGCTACCAGAAGTAGAACAGTTTACCATTAATGAACTGATTCCGGCTATTTCAAAAGGCGGATTTTTAGAAGATGTTAAACGCAAAGAGATAGCTGCTAAAATGGCTCGCTATTCTGGCATTGCAGAAAAAGTATGGCTACAAAACAACCTGAATGTTTCTACCAATTTGTTTTGGAAAGAATTGCTGCGCGATAAAGGCTATACTGTTGGCCGTTTGGATTCAAGATACAAGGGCATTGATGGCAAGGACGCCGGTGAAGCACCTGATTATAATTCAGAACTCACTTCTTGGTTACATTCATTTACACCGGCCATTAATATGTATTTGAGGGAAGAATTAAAATTCAAAACCGATTTACGCTATTATATGTTTGGCCCAGTGAGCCCTTGGGATAGAACAGGAGATAAGAGTGGTGAGAACCTAAGACTTGCTATGGCAGAAAACCCCTACCTGCATGTGCTGATTCAATCTGGTTATTACGATGGTGCTTGTGATTATTTCAACGCCAAGTACAGCATGTGGCAAATGGACCCCAGTGGTAGGCTAAAAGACAGACTTAGCTGGGAAGGTTATAGAAGCGGACACATGATGTATCTGCGCAAACCTGATCTAGAAAGCAGCAACCAAAGTCTCCGCAATTTTATCAAGAAGACTTTGCCAAAAGCGGATCAGCCAGCGAAATATTAATTGAAAAAATACAAATTTAAAAATATGAAAAAAGCATTTTTCTTCTCCATGATCCTCCTGCTTAGCAGCAATTTTTTAAACGCGCAAAAAATGGAAAAAAAGGTATTGAGACATGTGGTCATGTTTGGATGGGACAAGGGAGTAGATAGTAATGATGTAAATAAAGTAGTTAATGCCTTTAGAGCTTTACCTGGGAAGATTAGTTTAATCAAAGCCTTTGAATGGGGCACTAACAATAGTCCTGAAAACTTGAACAAGGGTTTAACGCATTGCTTTACACTTAGTTTTCAAAGTGAAGCAGATAGAGACGCCTATTTAATTCATCCTGATCATAAGGCATTTGTGGCAGCTCTGAAACCATCGCCAACGGCAGTAACCGTATTTGATTATTGGGCAAAATAGCAATCAAAGCATAGATAGTATTATGAAAAGAACACATCTTGTATTGCTCTTATTAATTTTCTGTTTGAATCAGTCATATCAATCTACTAGTGCTGATGCAAAAAAGAAATCCGTGATTGTTTGGCAACCATCGCACCAAACCAATACGGGTGTTGATTGCGGTTCACAATAATGGTGGGACCAAAAGAAATGCGGTATGGGGGTATATACATTATGGAGACAGTTATGAAGCAGCAAATAAAGTGCTAGCTGCTAGATTAATCAAAGCCATTGCTGCAGCAACCGATTTAGAAAACAGAGGTGTATTACTAGATAGTACTACTGGAAGAAATGATTATAAATGCGCCGTAACTGGTAAGTTGAGTTTTTACAGTTTAGACGAACACGTGAACAAAGCTCCTTATCGGGTCTTGTTAGAAATTGGAGACAATGCTGTTAGTAGGACTTTATTAACTGAACCTACCAAACAAAAAATCATAGGTCAGGCTATAAAAAAAGAATTGGTGGCTTGGTTAGAGGAAGCAGCTTTAGATTATAAAGAATAAACTAAATACTATTCAATTAAATATTGCATTTTGTGAAAATAATTTCTACTGATTTATTTTAATCAATTTTATATTATTGATTAATGCATATATACAACCATTTTAAACTATCTAGAACTCATCTCTAGGAAGTAAATTTGTAACATTTAGTTCGTTGACAACAAGTATTATATGGCGTTTTAAGAAGAGCTTTACTGAGAGAGATTCCTACATGAGAATTAGCAAGCATGATATTTATTTAAAGGCATTCGGAAATAATCTGAGACGAATAAGAAAAGAACATAATTGTACCATGGAAAGTCTAGCTTTTCAATCCGAAATCGATTATAGACAAATTGGCCGAATTGAAAGGGGTGAAATCAATACTACCCTACTTTCTGTTTATAGAATAGCGGAAGTCCTACATACAGAAATGTATTCGCTTTTTCTTTTTTGATTAAGATTGAGTCTTTTGATAATATATTTTATACGCATCAAATAATCTAAAACAATCATGTTTCAATCAATCTAATTAAACCTATTAGTAATTATATTTTGGGAAAAGGTCATTTATAGCCTAAATTTTGAACTAAAACAAGTTCATTTTTGGAGATGAAAACCCCAAAAAATGAAGAGTTACTGAAAATGATTGGAGCTAATGTAAGAAGGATAAGGACTGAAAATAATATTACCATGGAATCCTTGTCTTTTGAATCTGGAATTGAATATAGACAAATAGGAAGAATTGAAAGAGGGGAAGTCAATACTACTGTCATGTCTTTGTTTAGAATTGCAAAAGTTCTAAACACTGATATCAGAAATTTTTTTGATACCCCCCAAATATTTGAAAAACTAGATTAGTTCATTGACTCATTCAATTGAGTGAATCAATAGATAGAAACCCACCCTCTAATACTTATTTGCAAAAATATTCCTGCTTAGTTGCCCGCTTCCTAATTAATCAATTGTAGGATTCAGAAGATAATTTTGATAATTAATGTGTATTGCCAAAAACTACAACAATAATGGTAAGGCCTTGTTATTCTATTTGATAGAGAATTGTTTTAACAACCGAACTCACATATATGGCAGATACTTTTTTAAAAGCCAATTGGGAAAATTTAATCATGGCTAATTACTCAGTTGACCCTGCTGTTTTAATTCCGCTTCTGCCTAAGGGTGTTGAACTAGACTATTTTGATCAAAAAACCTATGTAAGTCTTGTTGGATTCATGTTCAAAAAAACAAGCTTATTTGGCATTCCTATTCCCTTATTTGGATCATTTGAGGAAGTAAATCTTAGGTTTTATGTAAAAAGAAATATTGGTAGCAAAATACAGAAAGGCGTTGTTTTTATCAATGAAACCGTTCCCTTTAAAATTGTGGCCTTGATTGCCAACAAACTGTATAAGGAGCATTATATTTCTATACCTACCAAACATTCTATAGAACTTACTGAAGCAAAAAAAATCAGTTACTCCTGGAAAATGAATCAAAAATGGAATTCAATAAAGGTTTCAGCACAAACAACCCAACAGAAAATAGCAACTGGCAGTATGGAGCAATTTATTTTTGAACGCTATTTTGGTTTTACAAAAATTGACGAGCATACAACCCAATCTTATAGAATTAACCATCCAACATGGCAGACGAATCAATTATTAACTGCAGCAGTTGATTGTGATTTTGGAGAAATGTATGGAAGCTCTTTTGCTATATTGAACAAGCAGCAACCAGATAGCATTTTTTTAGCAGAGGGCTCATCTGTTAGCGTAAATTGGAAAAGAGAGACTTTTTCTGAGACCCCTATTTTTTAAACTTGAATACTTAAATCATGACAAACGATAATCATTGGTTAGCAGAAAATAACGAACAAGTAAAAACATTTCAGTTTAGTGATTACAAAGCAGTGATGGCATTTGTCAATGAAGTCATGCAAATAGCAGACAGACAAAATCATCATCCAAGTATCTTGGTTGAGTATGCCTTAGTTAAAGTGGCTATTACAGACCATGACCTAGGAAGGGTTTCGGAGAAGTGTATCAAATTTATGGAAGCAGTGGATTTGATAGAACCCAACAAAAAATAGCAGGTTCTATAAGATTTCACGCTTTAAAAATGCCTATTCTTCCTTTAATATAAAATATCATTCAAAATAAGTATATGTAGCTATTTTTAGTTAGTTTAGAAATAACCAACTAACTAAATCCTTTGTCCAATACTATTCTTCCTAGT
This sequence comes from Chitinophaga pinensis, assembly GCA_943372225.1. GTDB lineage: Bacteria > Bacteroidota > Bacteroidia > Chitinophagales > Chitinophagaceae > Sediminibacterium > Sediminibacterium pinensis_L. The sequence goes on from CALRXV020000008.1 coordinate 156,056, forward strand.
TTTTTATCCTCTTGCTTTTTTAAAAAAAGCTGTTTAGCTCTTTTAATGGGTTGTTGTTTTTGGGTCAATCTGATTCAAGCTCAGCCCATTGAAAAAATCTATCTGAATCCCAAGAATCCCACTATACAAAAACAAAGCAGCTATATAGACAGTATTCAGTTTCAGCCATTGGCATCTGTTGACGGGGTTGTTTTTAATGAATATGCCAACGTTAGATTAACGGAAAAATATTTTTTAATCACAGATAATGCAGCCGGTTATTTATATATCTATACCAAGACTGGCACTTTTATCAAACAAATCAATTACAAGTCTCAGGTCAAAAACCTATATCCTAGTTACAATTCAAAAACCAATGAAATTATCTTCTTTGGCAATAATAGTAATTACACCCTTACTTCTAAAGACAGGGTAAAGATTCAATTAGATTGGAGTAACGAGCATAACCTCAAGTATTTCAAAAAATATGTAATCAGTTTACAGGATACAACTTTTGCAATTAAAAAAGCAAAGCCTACCAAATATGATCTGATTGGTGCTTATCCTTTTTATGCTGACCAATATGTTCAAACAAAAATTAATACCAGTCCCTTATATAAAGACAGTATAGGATATGAATTGAGCGTTTATAAGCATGAGCAGTTGGTCAAAAACTATTTTCCTTATAACCGTGTAAATGAACCCAAGTATCTGTTTAGTGAAGAATCTGCCACTTTTGCCCTTACTGAAAAACCAGATTGTTCTTATTTGCTGAGGCCCTTCTGTGATACTATTTATCAATCTGTAAAAGGTGTTTTAACCCCGTTGTACCAATTGGTAATGCCGCTTGAGAATAGTCTTCCGCTCAATTTTTTCACCGATAGGCCAGACAGCAAAGCAGATAGGGATAATTTTAAAAGAAACAATGGTTGGTTGTTTCATCAAATTCGCGATTTCTATGAAACGCCTAAATTGATTTATCTAACCATCAGCTTTTTTTCACACTATGAAGTGTTTGTGTATGACAAGCAAACGCATACTGCTTATAATGCCAATAAAATTAAGGGAGACGCCAAACAATACAACCTGTCTTTGTTAACCCCATATAATATTGTAAGATCTGGTCAACAGTTTTATAAGTTATTAAAAGCAGATCTGATTGGTTCCTTTTTAAAACAACATCCAGAAGTAGCAATTCCTAAAGAACTAGCGGCAGATGTAAATAAGCTTTCTGATAAAAATGGTTTGCTAGTAGTTGCATACAAGCTCAAAGATTAACATGAAAAAAATTGTCCTGTTCTTGATCATACTGGGTTCTGTTGTGGTGGCTTATGGCCAGACAGGAAAACTAAAACTGGTGGTCTATGACTCTACCAGCAAAACAGTGCTTGAAATGGCTACGGTAAGTCTGTTTAGGCCCGATTCTAGTTTACTCAGTTATCAATTATCCGATAAAAATGGGGCCGTTTCATTTGAGAAACTAACACTCAAAACCAAACTGTTACTTAATATTAGCTACGTTGGATACAATACTTATAATGCTCCTTATCTGGTAACTGGAAAAGACAGTTTGAATATCTATCTATCTTATAATTCTAAAGACAGCAGTTCGGTTGTTGTCAAAAGCGTGATTCCTGTGCGCATGAATGGCGATACCTTAGAGATTAACCCTGCTGCATTCAAATTAAAAGACCACCAAGTTGTAGAAGAATTATTAAACCAAGTGCCCGGCATGACGGTTTGGGCCGATGGTAGTATTACAGTATCGGGTAGAAAAGTGCAAAACGTTTTTGTAGACGGTAAACCCTTTGCCGGATCAACAGATCCTAGAATTGCTACACAAAACCTTTCTAAATCTGCCATTGATAAAATTCAATTATACCAAGAATTTGACAGGGAGAATATTGGAAATCAAGGAAGACAGCAAACTGATTCTATCTTGTCCATGAATATCAAATTAAAGGAGACTGCCAAGAAAGGCTATTTTGGAAAAGGTGGCGCAGGATTGGGAACGGATGACCGTTTTGAATCTGACCTTGCTTTGCAGACTTATGATAAAAAATTCAGCCTAAGTGTTGGTGGTGGATACAACAATATCAATAAAAATATTGCTAACCTAGATGAGATGATGCAAAACAATACTTATAGAACCAACAATCCCAACCTGTTTAGAACGGGTAGGTTTGGGGTAAGTGGCATAAATAAGAATCATTCAGTAGGATTTTCACTTACACAAAATTTTAAAGATGAAAACAATAGTAGACAAAACAACCGTCTCACTGCCAATTATACTTTTAGTGGTGGCGATAGTTGGGTAACCAACCTGCGCATCCAAAACAGAATTGTTGCAGGAGCGGAACAATTGATCAAAGAAGAGGGGCAGCAAGCCAGTAACAGCAACAATCATAATATTGGATTCAATTATGTAAAAAATAATTCCTACAATGATAATTTCAACGTAGGTGGTTCTGCCAGTATCAATGATAGAAAAGCTGTTTCTACCACCCTTACTGAAACCGCTGATGCCAAAGGGGCCATTCAAAGCACCAATGATGTTATAAGCAAACAAACCAGTCAATCCAATAATCAAAATTTGAATCTGAGTTATTCAAAATCTGACAATGATCAGCCATTGACTAACTTCAGTTTTAATGCTAACCTTCAAAATTCACAGTCCAATTCAGAAAGAAATGTAGTCAGCGTTTTTAAGTCTTTTACAGTAAATAATAAGGATACTTCTTATAACCGTCTTTACCTAAATGACAACAGCAATTTTGGAATTAGGGCCAATTTAGTTTATAGAGGATTGCGCAGACTTTTGTTTGGGAGATACAATTTGGGAGGAATTGACCTAAGATTTGACCAATCTTTTAATATTAATCAATCCAATAGTAACTCAAGGGTGAGTGATTATGACAGTGCCTCCAAAAACTTTATTACCAATAATAACCTCACCAATGATAATAACAGAAAGACAATGGGTTATATACCTGGTTTGTCATTAGCAAAATCCTTTAACAACAATAGATTATCTGTTTATAAAAATTTGAATATTCAAGCAAAAATCATGGAAGACTTTAGATGGGAAAATAATCAATCCTCTATAGCCTGGCGTAACCTAAACAGGCAAATGCAAATTTTCAGGTATGAAGCTAGTATCAACTATAATAGTTTCAATAGCCAGAAAAATAATTATAATCTTTCCATGAATTACAATAAGAATTTTGAATATCCTTCAATAGATGCTTTATTCACTATTGTAGATGATATCAATGCTTACAATATCACCGTAGGTAATCCCAACCTTAAAAATACCGTGATCCATAACCTTAACTTGAATGGGAACTATAATACACAGAACCAGAAATCGCCCTATGGCATCAATACTTTTTTTGGCGCTAACTATAACTTTTCACAAAACCCAGTTACAGACAGTGTGATCAATGCCCTATCCGGAAAAAGGATTACTTATTTTATTAATGCAGACCAAAGCAAAAACTTGAATCTGAATTACAATGTGAATGTTTCAAAACGGATGAAGAAAAACACCTTGCAACTCATGTATAATGGATTCTATAATTTGGGCAATCAACCCAATTATATTGATGGAATCTATAACATTAGTAAAAGCTCAAGGTTATCTAATCAAATTACTTTGCAGTTTTCTTTAGCAACTATGTTGGTGGCCAGCATTGCAGAAAGACTGGAGTTTAATCAAGTAAGTCAAACGGTTAGCCAACTCAACAATTTTACCAATAGTAGCAATACCACCAATATTAGCATCAACCTCAACTATCCAAAAGATTTTAGTATTGGCACTACCCTTGACCATATAAACAACTCAAGTCTAGCCAAACCCACGGTACTTTGGAATGCATTTGCTACTTACAGATTCATGAAGCAACAAGGAGAACTGAAATTGGCCGCCATGGATATTCTAAAACAGTACCAGAACATTTCTAACTCTGTGAACGCATACGGCACATCTACCAATATCACCAACGGACTGCAGCAGTATTTCATGCTCACATTTGCCTATTATCCTAGAAAGTTTGGGAAGAAGGGTGGAGAGGGTTTAAGGGACTAATTGAGAAATCTTCTTTAAAATAAAATCATTGTTCTGGTAAGTATTTCCATTAAAGCTTGATTTAATAATACATATTAACTCACTTTCTGAGAATTGTAAGTTGAGTTTTTTTAATTGAACTGCATCTGGCCTGATTTAAATATACCAGGGGGTAATCCTAAGTAACTATAATATCCATTTGCCTCTGATAATATTTTTGCAGCAAGCACTCCTTGCTCATTATAAATATCTATATAAATCCGCTCCATTGGGATTTTCCCATTTTCTGTTTGCTGGTAAACTGTACCCGATACCTCAGCCATTACTGTAATGGGGATTTCAATATTCCTGAATTCATTAGAACGTACAACTAATTTTATACTACCTAACTTAATTTTCCAGCTGATTTTATCAAAAATATTTTTATCAATTTTTACAAAGTATTCGTAAAAACTGAATGATGGTCGGTTATACCCCCTCGGAAATTGAACTAATCATAGAAGCAGGTGCAACAGTTGTTTTAAGCATGGCAAAAGCCATATTTGCAAAAGGCAGTTGATAACGAAAGTCTATATTAATACTTTGAAAAAGTTTTGGAGGTTGCTTTCGAAATAAAGATTTATAAGAAGTTGTAAGGAAGGGTAGAACATGGCGTAAAATAAAAAACCACCTATGAAACAAATCATAAATGGTTTAAGTGGGCCTAGTAAGGCAATAGAAATATTGCCAATTTTAATCTTTCACTTCCTTTATAAATTTTCCTTTCTCATCAAAGATTACATCCTTTCCTTTAATTTCCGCTTCATAGTTTACAGCTCCTCCAGCTTTAGTAATCTTGGCAGCTCCCTTGACTGTATCCCTTTTGTAACGCTCTTTCATGTAAGCTGTTACAACAGTAGGCAGATCAGTGACTTTCATTTCCTGTTCAAACTCTAACAATGTTCCTTTGGAATCATAAATGGCAGACGCTTCTTGGCCATTCAATGTAAAGGATACTTCGAAATTACTATTTTCCTTTTCCCATTTTACATTTTTGGCTCCGGAATAGGCTTTTGAAAAAGCCGCCTTTGCCGCATCGGGGGCAACATCGTTTTTTTGAGCAATACCTGCTACTGTGATAATAAGAGCAAGTACCAATAAGATTTTCTTCATAATCATTTATTTTTTCTCAAACCTATCACTACATTTTGTTGGGATTCTGAATTTTATGCTGGTTGAGTATTAAAATAAATCATGAACACGTGTTCCTGAGATATGAAACTATATTCTATACTAAAACCGGCCAAAGTACAGATTTCATTTACTATAGCAAGTCCAAGACCTGTACTTTCAGCAGATTGTTCTTCCTTATAAAAACGCTGGAATAACTTTTGCTTATCTAAAGCTCCATTAATTGAATAATTTTTAATTGACAGTTCGTTGACTGTTAGATATATTCCAACAGATCCATGCAAAGGAGTATAGCGAATCACATTGTTAAGCAGGTTATTGATCATAATCTCTGCTAAATGCTGGTGGAAATGTAAATAAACTTCTTCTAAAATTACTGCAACTTTCAATTCTTTTGCTTTGATAATCAATTCACGTTCTTCTAATTTAGACTGCAAAATAGAAGTAAGATTAACAGGTTCAATTAGTTCAAATTGGCGGTTTTCAAGTTTGGCAAGTAAAAGCAATGACTGATGCAATCTTGAAAGTTTTAAAGTTGCATCTTCAATGGTCATCAATTGATGAACCATAGCTTCTTGTCCTTGGCTAAGTTGAAGGAGTGATTCCACTTTTGAATGTATAACTGCTAGTGGTGTCTGCATTTCATGTGAAGCATTTTCTGTGAACATTTTTAATGCATGATAATCCTGGTGAATGCGTTCAGTCATTGAATTTAGGCTAGTGTTAAGTAAATCAATTTCGTCAAGTTTTTCTCGAGGTAGTTGAAGGGCTTTCTTTTCAGCCAGCCTATAGTCTTTGATGGTGCCAATGGTTGTATAGAAAGGTTTCCACAATACAGTTACTAGCTTCCTGTTAATCAGATAGTTAGAGAGTAATATCAAAGCAATCATCAAGATTATCACCAAGATGATCATTTGTAACAAATCCTCCGTTTCCGTTTTAGATTGGTTGATAATAACCCTATATAGGCGTCCCCCTGCAGCTATTGTAAATACCAATTGTCGAACATGTTGTATTTCATTTTCCAGTTTGTTGAAAGCTTCTGTTGTAGTTGCTTTGGGAAGGGCAATGGGTTTATTGATTAATATATATTCTGTCCATTGATGTTTTGTGGTCAGTGGTTCTGGCACTTCTTTATGTTCCTTAACAAAGTCTACAATCTCGGATTGTTCAACAAGCAGGCCGCGGTCTAGTTGACTAGTAAGTACATAATCAAGAACAAAATAGAATGCAATGCTGCCAACTACAAAAGTAATAATGGTAGATGTTAAATTAACCCGATTGTATTTGTCAAATAATTTCATAGTAGCTGCATTTTATATCCTTCCCCATAAATGGATTTGATGCAATCCTCTCCGCCTGTAGCAACAATTTTTTTTCGAAGGTTCTTAATATGCGAATAAATAAAATCATAGTTGTCGGGAAAGTCCATACTATCCCCCCAAAGATGTTCTGCAATTGTATTTTTGGATAGTACCCGGTTTTTATTGATGACTAAGAACAAAAGTAATTGAAACTCTTTTTGTGTTAATTCAACAGTTTTGCTACATATAATAACGGATTTACTAACAGTGTCAATCTGTATATCACCTGCGCTTACAACAGATTGCCCGTTAAAGTTTTTCCTTCTAATAATCGCGGCTATCCTTACACTAAGTTCGGCAATATGGAAGGGTTTAATCAGATAATCATCGGCTCCAAGCTGCAAACCCTCTATTTTGTCTTCAAGGGTACCGCGAGCAGAAATGATGATTACCCCATCTGTTTTTTTATCAAGCTTTAGATAATTCAAAAGATCTAGGCCTGAACCACCCGGTAGCATAATGTCTAACACAATACAATCATAGCTGTAATAGTCAATTTTTTCTAACGCAGCTTTGTAACTGAATACGGATTCACATAGATAACCAGCCGCACTTAGGAACTCCACCATACTTTGGTTCAAGGTAATTTCATCTTCAATAATCAGAATTTTCAATTGCAGCCCAGTTAAGGTTGTAAAATACAGTTTAATTTTGGAGAGAATCTGAAGTCGTAACTAAATCCTAGTTCAGATTTGCAACAGAATTTGTTTTTTATTTTGAACTATGAATTACAAAAATCAAATATTATTTTTTCTTGCCTTGTTTTTTGTCCCGGTTTTTGCCTTAGCCCAGTCCAGTGTATCTATTTCAGGTTTAACAAGGCATGGTAAAAGCAAAGCCCCAATATCTTATGTAAGCATTCTAATCAAAACTAAAAAAGACAGCAGTTTTGTAGGCGGCACCATCACAAACGAGGAGGGTAGGTTTACGCTTAGTGGCATCAAAAGCGGTACCTACTTAATGGAAGCTTTGTTGGGAGGTTATGCTAAGCATCAGCAAGAAATAATTGTTGGTACACTTAGCGCCTATCTAGACCTTGGTAACATTGAACTGATTGAAAACATAAACAAGCTAACTGATGTAACTGTTACAGCTTCTAAGCAGAAAGATGGGGTAAATGAAAAAATGGACAAAAAGGTATTTGCGGTAGGCAATAACATTTCACAAGCAGGTGGATCAGTTTTGCAAGCCATGCAAAACCTGCCAGGAGTAACTGTTCAAGATGGAAAAGTGCAACTTAGAGGCAATGACAAAGTTGCTATTTTAATTGATGGCAAACAAAGTGCAATTACGGGTTTTAACGGTCAAACTGGGCTTGACAATTTACCAGCTTCGGCAATTGAACGTATAGAAATCATCAACAATCCTTCGGCTATTTATGATGCAAATGGAAATGCAGGCATCATAAATATCATTTACAAGAAAAATAAACAGGAAGGTTTTAATGGGAAGATTGGGATTATGGGAGGGCTTGGTGCTCTTTGGGAAAGGAAACCAAATTTGCCAACAATCAGACCGCAGTTTAGTGCAACACCAAAACTCAATCCATCAATTACTTTAAACTACCGAAAGAATAAACTCAATACATTTCTCCAAGGGGATTGGTTATATACACAGACCCTCAACCGAAACGAATTTTCAGAAAGAACTTATTCCAATGGAATAGTCATTAACCAACAAGTAAAGCGGAACCGTACAACCACTTTTGCAACGGTTAAAACTGGGATTGACTGGACACCGGATGCATCTAACAGCTTAACGGTATCTGGCTATTTTAATCGTGAGAAAATTCTGGATGATGGAGATGTTCCATATTTCAACAAAGACTTTTCACAACGTTTACGCTTGTGGCAGTTTCTGGAAGACGAAGTTAAATATACAGCTATAGCATCGGCTAGTTATCAGCATAAATTCAAACAACCAGGACACCAACTTACAGCTGGATTCAATTACACTTTTCACCGGGAAGATGAGCAATATTTCTTCACCAATATCATGCCTACTTTTACTGGTCAAGACGCTTTCAAGTTGTTATCTGACGAACATGTTTCGGATTTAAATGTAGATTATGTGAGACCCTTAAAACACGGCAGGATTGAAACAGGCATGAAGTTCCGCTACCGCTCAATTCCTACTAACATGCAGTTTTTCCCAGGACTGAACTCACCAATTGATAGCAACGCAGGAGGTTGGGCCAATTATAAAGAAACTATTCCAGCAGTATATGGGAACTATGTTTTTGAAAACAACAAAATAGAACTAGAAGCGGGAATCCGCATGGAATACGTTAAAGTGGATTATGAAGTGAATCCAACTCATCCTACATATACTTCAGATGGATACAATTATGCGAAACCTTTTCCAACTATTCGCTTTGGATACAAGGTTAACAACCGCAATAAATTAACCGCATTTTTCAACCAACGGGTAGATCGTCCCAATGAAGTTGATATTCGAATTTTCCCAAAATATGATGAACCCGAATTACTCAAAGTTGGAAACCCAACATTGCGTCCTCAATTCACAAATAGGTTTGAAATTGGGTACAAATTGGGCTGGTCAAATGGAAGTTTAACAACTTCCATCTATCACAATAGCGTTAATGCTACTATAACAAGAATTGCTACCATTGTTCCCGGAAATACTTTAATCTATAATATTTTTCAGAATGCAGGGAAAAGTAGCGCAACCGGCATAGAAACATTCCTTCAACAAGAATTTTCAAAATCTTTTACGGCTAATTTAAGCGGGGCATTATACCATAATATTATCAATGCTTTTACCATAAACAATAAATATCCAATACCTACTATTTATTCTATTGAAGAAACATTCATTACTTCGGGGAATCTAAAAGCTAACTTATTTTTTAAGTTACCAGGAAAAACAGATTTACAATTAACCGCAATCTGGTTAGCGCCTGATATTATTCCACAAGGAAGAATAGAATCGCGTTTTTCAATGGATTTGGGTGTCAAGAAACAAATTCAAAAAGGAAAAGGGGAACTTTTTTTGAATGCAACCGATTTGTTTAATACATTGGTTTTGACCAAAGTAATTATAGGTAATGGATTTACTTTAAGGAGTTCCGATTATTTGGAAACCCAGGTGTTTAGGCTGGGATATAGCTACAAATTTTAAGCGGTTTTTTATGCAAAATGTTTATACAAATAAAAAACAGCGAGGAAGCAAAATGGAGAACTAACATTGGCAGCCTAGAAGAAAGGAGGAGACTAAAGTTTTGATTAAAGAAATACCTATTTTGCTCTAATTGCTCTAATGGTCCAAAACGGGATTTCTCTACCCTCCACATTATTGATTTCTATCTCTCTAAATGGCCCAGTAAGCATTCTGAACCGTCTACTGATATAGAAATCCTTATCCTTATTTTGAGTTAATTTGACAAACTCATCAAAGTCATATGTTCCATCTATCTTTTTAGGCAATTTTTGAAAGTTGGAATTATCCAAATTGCTGACTTTCCCGTTGAACTTGATCATCAATTCTGCTAATTTGACAAATGCGTGATTCACTCCATCTGGCGTATTCCTAAACCGGCATTTATATTCACCATTATTTGTAAGAAACCAACCTTCATTTTCAATGCCATTATTGACATCTGAATTTGATTGATTAAAATTTGTTGTCACTTCAGGTAATTGTGCTTTTAATGCACTCACTGAAAGACAAAATAGAAGAATGGCTAGTAGTCTCATATTTTAAAGATAGTATGCGGGTTAAAAATTCATTGAATGGCCACCCGAAAACCACTGTAAGCATAACGAAAACCGGGTTCGCTACTACCACGGCTAGCATTTCTACAACCTAGGGCTGGTGTAGTAGCACAGCCTCCTCTTATGACACGTGTACCCCTAATTTTATCATCCTTTTTATTGTCTTGAGCAAATGTATAGGCTTCAAAGATATACCAGTCCAAACACCATTCCCAAAGATTGCCTGTCATGTCATAAAGACCTAGTTTATTTGCTTTTTTTTGGGCTACTGCATGAACCAAATTATTGCTATTGTTTTTGTTCCAAGCAACAGTATCTATGTTTTGTCCCCCACTATATTGATAGCCCTTGCTTTTTTTGCCACCCCTAGCTGCAAACTCCCATTCTACTTCTGTTGGTAATCTATATTGCTTTCCGGTTTTATTGCTTAACCATTTACAATAAGCCATGGCATCTTCCCAGCTTACATTAGCAATAGGATCATGATCAACCCATCCCCCTTGGGGAGCTTTAGGCATAGGTAGACCAGTTTCATTGCAATAGGTTTTCCATTGCAACACAGTAGTCTCTGTTTTAGCAATTCCAAATGTTTTTACAGTTTCGCTATGTACAGGAAGTTCATCCTTTTCACCTACTCCCAATTCATCACCCATTTTGAAAGAGCCACCTTTCACCTTTATCATTTCAGGATATTCTTGGGCATTCAGATTAGACCCGTACAATAGGGTCACTATGAAAAGGAACAGGAAATGTAGTTTCATTTATTCATTTATTGACTTAAACTAATAGAGCCATTGATTTATTGTATAAAATTTTGTAATGTTAGGGTAAATAAAAAAACAGTTATGAAATTTACTTCATAACTGCTTGATTTACAATTGGACCTAGTAGTGTATAATCTTAAGCCCTCAGACTATCAGGATTTCTAGGATTCTATTTATGCTTTTACCTGTTTGTTGGGAAAACAGGTATTAATTCCAACCTCCACCCAGTGCTCGGTAGATATTGACCTTAGCTTGCAATTGCTTTAGTTTAGTTTCAATTAATTCAATTCTTGAATCAAGGGCTTCCCTTTGTGTAAGCAAAACTTCAATATAATCTGCTTTAGAAGAAATAAACAATTTGTTAGAAATATCTACAGACTGATTAAGAATTTCAACTTCTTTAGCCTTGGTCTCGTAACTATTTTTATAATTGTTGATAAATGATAAATGATTAGCTACTTCAATGAATGCACTTAGGATGGTACGTTCATATTGATAAGCAGAAATGATCTGTTTTTCATTGGCATTTTGATACGCAGCTTTGATGCCATTTTTATTAATCAATGGTCCAACTGCATCACCTACTAAATTAAAAAGCAATGATTCTGGTGTGAATACAAAACCAGGATTAAATGCCGTAAATCCGGTACCAGCACTTAACCTAAAAGATGGGTAAAAATTAGCTCTTGCCACTTGTACATCCAACTTAGATGCAGCCAATGCTAATTCTGCTTGTCGAATATCAGGTCTATTTAATAATAACTGTGATGGAATACCAGTTTGTACCATTTCAACTGGGATGTCATTGAACATAGCATTTGTTCTTGCAACATGTTTAGTAAATCTGCCAGCAAGAAAATTTATTTTATTTTCTGTTTCTACAATTTGCTGCTGAATGTTATACTGCAGATTTTGGGTGTGTAATAATTGCGCATCAAATCGGTTCACAGCTAGTTGAGATACTTTGGCCGCTTCTTTCTCTAGCTTTACCATACGCAAAGCATTTTTTTGCAATTCAATATTCTGTTGCACTATTGACATCATATTGTCAAGCGCCAATAACTCATAGTAGGAGCTTGAAATCTCTGCAATCAAATTGGTGACAAGAAAATTTCTACCCTCAATGGTTGCAAAGTATTTTAATGTTGCAGATTTTTTTGCATTCCTCAATTTTTTCCAAACGTCCAATTCCCAAGAGGCATAAACTCCAACCCTAAACTCACCAATATGCTTTGGTGCTTTATCTGGATTTGCTTTCAAATCTTCTTCAGAAAGACCATCCCAAGTGTATCTTCCTGTTTTATCTACTCCTGCAGCACCAGCAACATTAACAAAGGGTAAATATTCTCCTTTTCGTGCTTGAATTTCATTCTTGTCAATTTCAATTTCTCTAAGTGCAATATTTAATTCCTGGTTGTTTTTTAATGCGGAATCAATAATGGCAATCAAATAAGGATCCGTAAAATATTCCCGCCATTTGATAGTTGCAATATTGGTTGAATCTTGAGCTGTATTATAATATGCAGGTACCGTTTTGTCTTCTTGCTTGCTAACAAGTGCCGGTATTTTACAGGCAGCAAAACAGATGATAGCCAATAAGACTAGAATTTTATTGTTCATTGTTAGTCCTCCTTATTCTTTTAATGATGTTTTTAATCTGCTTAGTTAGTGCGGTATCTTCTTTGCTTTCTACATAGTCTTCTGTCAATGGGTTCAAATCTTCTCCTTTAATGAGTGATCTGCCTTCTTGAATTTTTGCAAAAACGTAATAAAGACCTGGAACAACAATGACACCAAAAATGGTCCCGAACAACATTCCTCCAAGTGCAGATGCACCAATAGTATGGTTTCCAACTGCACCAGGACCTTTTGCCAAAACAAGTGGAATCAAACCTGCTATGAATGCAAAGGAAGTCATGAGGATTGGTCGAAAACGCGCTTTAGCACCGGCAATGGCTGATTCTAATGCTGTTGCTCCTTGATTGTGTTTTTGCACCGCAAACTCAACAATTAATACTGCATTCTTGCCCAACAATCCAACAAGCATAATCAATCCAACCTGTGCATATACATCATTAGACAAATTCATTGCCTTTAATAAGAAGAATGATCCAAAAACACCAGGGAAGATAGAAAGCAATACAGCAAATGGCAAAAAGAAGCTTTCATATTGTGCTGATAAGATGAGGTATACAAAGAAGATAACTACTAAGAAAATATAAAGTGCTTCATTTCCTCTTCTTGACTCATCAAACGAGATACCTTCCCATGCTATATCATATCCTCTTGGCAAAGACGTCTTTGCTACCTCTTTAATGGCATTGATGGCATCACCAGATGAATAGCCTTTTGCTGGGACACCATTAATTAAGGAGGAGATATAAAGATTATATCTAGAAATCTCATTAGGTCCCTGTGTTTTTTTAATACTCATGAATGCAGAGTAAGGAACCATTTCGCCTTTTTCATTTTTAATAAACATATTTAAAATGTCCGAAGGTTGCTTTCTGAATTCTGGGGAAGCTTGCGTATACACTTTATAATAATTGTTAAACCTGATAAACCCTTGCTCATAAGTACTACCAACCATAATATTTAGGTTCTCCATGGCTTCACCAATAGATACTCCTTTTTGCATGGCTAAACTGTTATCAATTAAAATCTCGTACTGCGGATATTTTGCAGAATAAAATGCGAACAATCCACTGAGTTCTTTTCGTTTTTTTAATGCTTCAACAAATTCTGTATTTACCTTATCAAACTCTTGGTAATCCACATCACTTCCTTTGTCTAACAAACGCAGTGAGAAACCATCTGATGTTCCATAACCTGGAACAGCTGGCGGTTCAAAGAATTCTATGTTTGCAGGAAGGTCTTTTGATTTTTCCTCAAGCTCTTGTATCACTTCTTTTACCGAGTGTTTTCTTTCTGACCAATCATTCAAGTTAATTAAACAAGTACCCGCATTTGAACCACGCCCTTCCGTAAGAATTTCATAACCAGCAAGTGAAGTAACAGAGGAGACGCCTTCTACTTGTTTTGAAATCACTTGAAGTTTTCTAGATATTTCATTGGTTCGCTCTAAAGTAGTTCCAGGAGGTGTTTGAATGATGGCGTAAATTTGTCCTTGATCTTCATTTGGAATAAATCCGGCAGGAAGCACTTTGTTAATGCCCATGATACCCAAACCAAAGACAATCAAAATACCAAAAGTCAATACCTGTCTGTTGACAATTAAGCCAAGGAATTTTTCGTATTTGTCAGTAGCAAGATCAAATTTTTTGTTGAACCAGTTTAAGAAAAGACTTACTGGTGTTTTTCTCTTACGTTGCCCATGTGTATTCTTAAGTAAAATAGCACATAACACTGGTGTAAGTGTTAATGCCACAAATCCTGAAATCACAATGGAACTTGCCATGGTAAGTGAAAACTGACGATACAATACACCAACAGGTCCGGTCATAAAGCTAACAGGAATAAATACAGAAGCCATTACTAATGTAATTGCAATGATGGCGCCACTAATTTCTTTCACTACTTTTTGTACAGCTGCATATGCCGATATATTTTCTTCTTCCATCTTTACGTGCACAGCCTCAACCACAACAATGGCATTATCAACCACAATACCAATAGCTAATACCAGTGCAAATAATGTAATCAGGTTGATACTTATGCCAAAAGCATTCATGAATACAAATGCACCAATTAATGAAACTGGTACGGCAAGAATAGGAATAATGGTTGAGCGCCAGTCACCTAAAAAGATAAAAACAACTAAGGCCACCAATAAAAAGGCTTCTACTAAAGTGTGTAATACTTTTTCAATGGAAGCATCTACAAATTTTGAGACATCATAATTGATTTCATAATCAATACCCGGAGGGAAGTCTTTTTTTAGTTCTTGTAGTTTTTCTTTTACATCGTCAATGACAATTCTTGCATTACTTCCTGGATTTTGCTTTAATACTAATGAAGCAGATGGATGTCCGTCTTTATTGGAATAAATATCTACAAACTCAGAACCAACTTCAACTTTAGCTACATCTTTTAGTTTTAGGATCTCTCCTTCTGCGTTGGCTCTAACAATGATATCTTCGTATTGCTCAGGTTTATTGTACCAACCTTTATAGGTGAATACATATTCCTGAGATTGTGCTGTTTTACCAGAGCTCAAACCCACACGGCCTGGACGTGCCAAAACACTTTGTTCGTCTATAGATTTTAATACATCTTTTGCAGAAATATTATAGGCCCTCATGCGTTCAGGATTTAGCCAAACTCGAATGGCAAAAGAGCGGCTACCAATTGCTTGGGCAAAACCCATACCTTTTATACGTTGTAGTTCAGGTAGGATAAACGTATTGGCATAGTTGAATAAAAATTTCTCATCTACACTATTATCCTTACTGTAGAGGTTTAGGTACATCAACATACTTGGTTGCATGGGAGATATAACCACACCCTCGCGTTGTACCAGCGGAGGAAGATTGGTCATCACCTGATCTACTCTTGATTTTACCCTTACTGCTGCTAGCGTTGGGTCTGTTCCCGGTTCAAAGATTACTTCAATACTTGCCTCACTGGCACTTGTGGCGTCTGAGAGCATGTATTGCATACCCTGCACCCCATTAATTGCGCGCTCCAAAATGGTAAGGGTTGATTTTACCAATACATCTGCATTTGATCCAGGAAACTCAATGGCAATATTTACCCTAGGTGGAGCAATTTCTGGGAACTGTGCAATTGGAGATTTGGTGATTGCTATGATACCAGTAAAGACTAATGCTAAAGACAAAGCAATGGCTAATACTGGCCTTTTTATAAAATTATTAAACATGCTTGCGTGATTTTCTTGCCTTTATTCGGCGTGAATGTTTTTGATTCCTGCCAATTCTTTTTCAAGAGAAACAAAATTGTACTTGATCTTTTCGTTGTTCTTTACTTTTCCCAAACCTTCCAAAAGAATTTTATCAGTTGGATTTAATCCAGATGCAACAATATATAGGTGAGAAATTTCTTGTGCAATAGTGATTTGGCTAGATCTAATCACCCCTTTTTCATCTACTATGTACACGTATTTTTTATCAAGTACATCAAACGTTGATTTTTGTGGAATAATGATGGCATTTTTTAAGCGAACTGGCATCATAATATTTCCAGTTTCACCATGACGAAGAATGCCTTTTGGATTTGGGAATGCCGCCCTAAAAGCAATATTTCCCGTTTCGTTATTAAAATCTGCTTCAATGGTTTCAACATAACCGCTTGTTTCAAACAGTTTATTATTGGCCATTTGTAATAATACTTTTTGCTTTTCTTTTGATTTTACTTTCTGGATATAATCCAGGTATTCTGATTCTCCCACATTAAAGTATACCCACATTTTACTATTATCAGAAAGACTAGTAAGCAACTCACCTTCGTCTATTAAACTTCCAAGACGTGTGTGAAATTTGTCCATGATACCATCAAATGGCGCATGAATTTCAGTGAAACTAAGATGTGCCTGAGACAGTTGTAATTCTGCTTTAGCCTTATCAAGCTTGGCCTTTGCCAAGGCTAGCTCACTTGCAGAAACAACATTGTTGTCTGCCAATCCTTTTGTGTTTTTATATTCTATTTCTGCAAAGTTGAGTTCCGCTCTTGCTTTTGCTACTTCTGCTTCATAAATCGCGGGCATCAATTTGAACATTAACTGCCCCTTTTTTACAAACTGACCTTCGTCTACAAATATTTTTTGTAGATAGCCCTTCTCTTGTGACCTAAGTTCAATATGGTTGGCAGAATGAATCTGTGCCACATATTCCTTATAGATAGTTGTATCCGTTTGAATAGGGCTTGTAACTGTAAATGTTGCTTCTTTTACAGATTCTGCTTCATGTTCTGAACAAGATGCAAAAAGCATGATAGTTGCCATATAGGCAATGATTAAGAGTCCTCTCATTAAATTTATTTTGACTGATTGATGAATACAAGAATAGAAAGCTACAAGCAAGTAAACGCCTGTAAACTATTACGCAAAAAGGAGCGTAAGATTAAAATAAGGTTATGCTAAATAGCTCTTCCAAGAATGGTAGAGTATGAAGAAAGGGAGGTCAACTTTGTGTTGATTATTGGATGCTAATCTTAAGTAAAGCGTATTAATAGTACCAGTAAACTGTGCTGCTTTGAAATTTTGGAGGGAAGCAATGCATCCATGATCAATAACCTGTTCCTCGTGAACATCGTCTTCATCTTCTGATTCAGCTTCTACTAAAAGATTTAGTTGGGGTTCCTGATCATAAGGAGTACCTTTTTCAAAATAGCTGTTTTGAGCAATACCTGAACTAAGGTAGTTAAATCCAACAGGCGTATGTTGGGTAGTAAATGCTAGATGTGGAACAAGAAAGGCAATGAAAATCAGAACAATAAAACGGAAATGAATCAATTTTTTTTGTTGCATAGTTTTCATATGATGTTTAATTACCTCTATATGTTTTTTTTGCATTACGGTTCGAAAATAAGCCAAAACAGTTATTAACCATCAATTTTAATGAATCCTTAACCACTAACTGGCATGAATTGAATGCAAAAAAAAAAGGGTTCATGCTATAAAAGCATAAACCCTTGAATGTATGGCCTTTCGGCTGTGGGCCCAGTAGGGCATGATCCTACGACCCCCTGATTATGAGTCAGGTGCTCTAACCAACTGAGCTATAGGCCCGAAAACAACAGGGTTGTTTTCAAAATTGTCTATGTCAAATCCCGTTTAACTGTCTAAACGGTTCCAAATCTTCTAAGATGGGCGGCAAAAATAGCCATTTCAGGCGTTTTTCCAAACCGGATCTTGGGATAATCCTAAATTGTTGGGTTTGGCGCATCTGGAGCTGTTCCGCTGTTTCCGCTCTGACCATTGGATTCGCTTGGTCCGCTGGGCCGGGGCCGCTCTGCTCTGGGCGTACTTGGTGTAATGGGTCTGTTTGGACCACCACCCTCTGGTCTTGGACCATTGGGTCTATTACCACTTGGTCTTGCACCGCCTGAACGTTGACCATCGCCATTAGGCCTAGGCCCTCCGGATCTTCCACCGTTACCGCTATGACCACCCTGACCACTTGGTCTTCCACCACCTGAACGTCCGCCACCATTACCGCCACGGCCACCGTTTCTTCCACCGCTGCCGCGATGGGCACGTGGATTATACTCCGGTGCTGGACCAAACTGCTCTGGTACGGGTGACTTGGTTACGGGTTTGCCCAAAAGTTCTTCTATGCGCGCAAATTTCTGTTGCTCTTGCTCACTGATAAAAGTATATGCTGTACCCTCACTAGAGGCACGGGCTGTACGTCCAATGCGGTGTACATAGTCTTCCCCATCATTGGGCACATCGTAGTTAATCACCAGGTCAATGTCTTCAATATCTATGCCTCTACTTAAGATATCGGTAGCTACCAAAATCTTGAGTTTCTTGTTTCTAAAGTCTTGTAATACCTGCTCACGCTGGGTTTGCTCAAGGTCAGAGTGAATTTCTTCAATAGAAAATTTAGCTCGCTTGAGTTCATTGCTCAAAGCTTTTACATTCTGCTTTTTAGAACAGAATACAATCACACTTTGAAAATCCTTCTGACTCAAAACATATTTTACCAATGGAATTTTCTGACCCTCATACACCACAAATGCTTCCTGTACAATTTTCTCTGGTGGCTTAGAAATGGAAATATTTATTTCAAGTGGATCAACCAAAATCTTACGAGCCATCTCGCGCATTTTCATGGGCATGGTAGCTGAGAAGAGTAGGTTCTGTCTTTGCTTGGGCAAGAAAGAAATGATCTTCATGATATCGTCATTAAAACCCATGTCTAACATCCGGTCTGCCTCATCTAAGATCAAGTATTTTAAACCCTGCAATTTTACATAGCCCATATTTAAGTGGGCAATCATGCGGCCGGGTGTACAGATCACAACATCAACACCGGTGCTCAGGGCTTTCTTTTCAATGGCAAAAGAATTACCATCGCCACCGCCATAAACGGCAATAGAACTAACCGATGTAAAATAAGAAATACCCTCCATGGCTTGCGCAATCTGTACGGCCAGTTCACGCGTTGGAACAATGACCATGGCATTGATATGGTGGTCGGAATGCGGGGTGGTGATTAATTTATTCATCAAGGGCAGGAGAAAAGCGGCTGTTTTGCCAGTTCCTGTTTGTGCCGATACAATCAAATCCTTTCCATCTAAAATGGGCTGCATCACTTGTTCTTGAACTGGAGTAGCGGTGGTATAACCCATGGCGTCTATCCCATCCATTAATCTTTCGTCTAAACCAAATTCACTAAAATTCAAAATAATTACCTTTTTATGTATAAATGTAAAAGTAAACGATTTTCTACTCAGGTGCATTATCTTTAAATTGTATAAAGTAGGCACTATGCAGCATGTAGGCAGAATCTTTTCTTTTTTACTCTTTATGAGTCTTTTTGTAGGCAGATTAAACGCTCAAGAAGCGTCTGCAAAACCAGCCCTGGATACCAGTAGTTCTGATGGATTGTTTCAAGCTGCAAGGTCTGCAGCTTTTGACCAAAAAGACTATCCACTAGCCAAACGCTATTGTTTTAAAGCCTTGGAAAAAAGTCCCAATTATGCCGATATTAGAATCTTTCTTGGACGTTTGTATACTTGGACAGACCAGGTAGACAGCGCCAAAACCTGTTTTGAAACCGTGCTACAACGTGAGCCAGATTATGAAGATGCTTCTATTGCTTATGCCGATTTACAATATTGGAATGACCATTATAAAGAAACCATTGCCATTTGTGATGCAGGTTTAAAAGCCCATCCCAATTCAAAAGATTTGTTGATCAGAAAGGCAAAAGCATTGTCTGCTTCAAAAGACTATGCTGGCGCGATGGCCATTACAAGTGCACTATTAAAGACTGATAATAACAATACTGCAGCTAGGTCTTTAGAAACCAGTATTAAGGATGAATCAGCTAAGAACAAAATTGGCATCACCTATGACTATACCTATTTTGACAAGCAGTTTGATGCGCCTTGGCATTTGGTGAGTGTTGACTATGGTAGATCAACCAGTTTGGGTTCTGTAATTGGACGTATCAATTATGCTAATAGATTCTCATCTTCAGCCACGCAGTTTGAAATTGATGCTTATCCAAGAATCAACAAAACTTTTTATAGTTATGCCAGCTTGGGATTTGGTGACAACTCCGGAATTTTTCCAAAATTTAGAGCAGGCTTTTCATTATACGCCAACTTACCCAAGAGCTTTGAAGCTGAACTGGGTTTTAGGTATATGAAATTTAGCGGTGACCCAACTTGGATTTATACAGCTTATTTGGGTAAATACACTGGCAGTTGGTTATTGGGTGCTAGAGCCTATATTACCCCTAGCAATTTTGTAAAACAGGTTTCTGTTACTTATAATGTGCTGGCGCGATATTACTTTGGCGGTGCAGACGACTATTTTGGATTTGTGGGTGGTTATGGTATTTCTCCAGATGACCGATACAATAACATTCAATTAAATGGTACGCCATTAGATACCTACAAATTAGGTGCAGCTTACAAGAAGAAATTAAACATACACAATATTCTTACAACCGATTTTACTTGGTTTAATCAAGAATATCTACCAGGTACCAAGGGTAATCAATATATAATCAGTGTTGGATGGCTGTTCAGGTTTTAAAGAAAAAACGGATTTGGAAAGATCTACGGTTTTTTATCTTTCTAATTGCCCTACTTCCATTATGGATGTGGTTGTTTTGGCTATTGACGCCCAAACAGAAATTTGCGGTAGCCATTATTGACAAAACAGTATTGAATAATCGCAATCAAGAACACAAGTCCCTGATCTGGATTTTACAACACGAAAAACTGGTTAAGCAAAACAAGGAATTCTATCTTGGTACACAAGACTATTTTGGATTTTTTCCAGGAGATAGCGGTAAGTACCGAATCAAAGGCTTAGAAAGATTCAATGAACCAAAGTTAAATCAATTGGTGAGTGATTGTGATATGGTATATGTCACAGACACTTATGGCGTATACACCCAAGAGTGGCATCAATTAACAGTTTTGGGCGATAGGTCTTCCCTAATTTATGGGGGCTTAAACGAACAGGATTTCTATTTTCTAAACGCCATGAAAAAGGCCGGCAAATTAGTGTTAGCAGAACACAATACCATTTGCTCACCCACCACTGAGACCGTAAGAAATCAATTTGAACAAAGTTTTGGGATTAAATGGTCTCACTGGAATGGACGCTATTTTAACTCTTTTGATACAATCAAGAATCCAGAATTACCCAAATGGCTATACCACAATTACATGCAACAACATGGTGGAGCTTGGCCTTTCAAAAATGCAGGAATAGCTTTTGTAAACCTCAACGACCAAGTGGTGGTGTTAGAAAAAGAGCAACATATTGGATTAGCTGATTTTCCAAAAATTCTTGCAACAACCACAACTCAAAAACACTACAATTTACCTGCTAGTATTGAATACAATTATTGGTTTGAAATCATGGATGTAGATAGTAGTCAAAATGAAGTGTTGGCCAATTTTGAATTGCCAGTCAGTAAATTAGGAAAGCATATACTAGATTCCATAGGCATACCAACTAAATTTCCAGCAGTAATTCATTCTTTAAAAAAGGACCAACCCTTCTTTTATTTAACAGGTGATTTTTGTGACAACCCCATTAATATGAAAACGGTGCATTTTGCCGGTACCGATTATTTTAAATGGATGCTATATAACAAGGAAGACCCCATGGAGCGTTCTTATTTTTTCTATAATTTCTATAGACCCTTGGTTACTACCATTATCAAAGATTATAGAGATAAAAAACAATAGGATTATTTCTTAATCCTGCCATATTTGGTTAGTAAGCTATCGGGTAAGATCTTAGCATTTTTTTGAATAGTACTATTCCGCAATTTAAATTGATCAAAAGCAGCATTGATTTTGTTGATTTCATCGGGTTCTTCCATAACAGAAAGATTCATATCCGAATTAATTTTAAAAACTTGATTACCTTCTTGGAATAGTTGCCCTAATATAAATCCATTGGCTTCATTTTTGGTTTGCATCAATGGATAAGAACGGGAACTTTTAAATTCTTTTGCTGTGTCTAATCCCCCACCCATCCATAAAGCTATTTCTGGTACTTTTAATTGGTATCCATTTTTTAACCATTGCAATAAAGTAGGCGTTATGTCAAAATGGGTTGATATGGCCTTTATTTCTGCTGTCCTTTTCAACATGGGAGAATAGATAATTAAGGGAACATGGTAACGGTCTAGTTTGGTAGTCATAGGAATTTCCGGTAACCGGTGATCGCCCGTTACTACAAAAACAGTATTGGCAAATTCTGGTTGTTTGCTATACTCATTAAAAAAATATTGGAGTGCTTCATCTAAGAAAAGTACACTTGCCAATTGTTGTTTGTATTGTCTCAAATTCTTTTTTGAATTGTCACTCACACCCAATTCCGTTAACCGCGTCTCAAATCTGTCTAGCCATTTTTGCTGGTCATTGACCAAGAAAGGACTATGTGTTGATAAAGTAAGTATGACATTCACATAAGGACCTGAAACTTGTTTTTTTAATTGAGAAAAATATTTTCTGAAAACTTCTCTGTCTCCATATCCCCAACTAAACCCAGATGAACTAGTTGGCATTTTTTGAAATCCAGCACCAAAACTGTTAATATCATAAATAGTGGAAAGACCAGATTTTTTCAGGTAATCATCCATATAATCAAAATGGGAGTCTCCACCATAGAAAAAAGAACTTTGGTATCCATTCCTGCTTAAAATACTAGGTAACGCCAAATGTTCCGGCATAGAAGTACTCATTTCATTAAATCCGTTTTTCCCAAATGGAAGTGACCCCAATACCGATGGTAAAACAGCAAAAGTTCTTCCACCTTCGCTTAAGAAATTAGACCAATACAAACTTTTTTTGGAAAGTGAATCAATAAAAGGAGTGAAATTTCCCAAATATGCACCTTGATTGGTAAACGCCCTGCCCAAACCTTCTACCATGATCAAAACTATATTCGGCGGATTTGTTCCTTTGTTAAAAAAGGGAGACAACTTGTCTGCACTGCTATCAACTTGATGCAGAAATGGATAGGTTGTAGGAGCTATATAATTAAATGCCACCATGCTACTATCTATTTCACCGCCAAAATCACCACTGTATTGGTCATCATAAATATTGACAAATTGCTGTTTTGGAAAAAAATACTTGAGACTGGATGCGTAAAAATATTGTGGTTTATTAAGGCTTAGGTTTTGATTGTATTCTACGGCAATGGGTCTGATTCTTCCACGTATGGGTTTTTTGGAAAGTGTTACAATAAAGCAACTTGCCACCAAAATCCAGGACATATTTATATGTACTTTGAACTTAGACGGTAATTTTTTAAAGGCCCAAATCAGTAATGCCATGACTGCCAAAATCATTGCAATGGTCCAAAAATTCAACACACCCGAAGCGCCAACCGTCAATTTAATCTCTGCCATTGAATAACCCCATACATCAGCACCTAAAGGCACTAGGGTAGTTAAGAAATATTGTGACAAGAAAATTTGCATCAATATCAGCACAAAAAATGCGCTTTTTAAAAACCAGTCAGCTCCTTTTTGATGCAATTGATAAATGGCCGTATAGGGAATAAAAAAAGCAATCCCACTAGAAAAAAGAAACACAAAATCAGCAAGTAGCGTATTGACTAAGAGATGGCTCACACTCCCCTCCAAACCATGCTTCCAAAAACTGTATCCAAATTCATAGCCCCTAAACAAAAGAAACAAAAAGATACTTGCTAGAAATATTTGAGAAAATTGCTGAACCGGGAAATAGATATTTTTCTTGTGTGCATCGGTATTTTGAATCAGTGCTGGTGAGGCACCCTGTTGTGGAGCAAATCCTGCCCTAGACATTACCCCCCATGATTTTACGTCTTGAAAATAATCGGCAAATCCATTAATAGCAGACCATACCACAAAAGGATGATAAACAAATGGTTCTATCATGGCCATCAATAATAATTTGGCCAAATCACCTTTGTTTTTATATTGATTAAACGTAGATGCTTCCATTAAGATGGCAATGGCAGAAAAGAAAAAAGCACAACTCCAAATAAAGGCAAAAAACCATCCAAATACAGGCCAATTGATTTCGCCAAGAACACCCATGATCACAAAAAAGAGGATTCCAAAAAATTCTATCGGCGCAGCCATCATTTCAAAAAAGAACCAATAGGGATAACTCAACATACCCAGTAAGCCAAACTTGGGGTTGAAAAATAATTTTCGGTGATCTCTCAAAGTTTCAATGGTTCCCCTTGTCCATCTGTTTCTTTGTCTTTGCAATACTTTAGCCGTTACTGGTGCTTCTGTCCAACACAGCGGTTCAGGTATATAGACCACTGCATATGGCAATTTTTGTTCGTGCATATACCTGCGCATACGCACTACTAATTCCATGTCTTCACCTACTGTATTACTATTATATCCTCCACAAGCAATGACAATTGATTTGTCAAATGCGCCAAATGCGCCGGAAATTAATAACAAACCATTTAATCTACTCCAAGCCATTCTTCCCAGTAAGAAAGACCGGATATATTCTAATGATTGCATTCTAGCAAAGAAATTGGTGGGTAGATTTACTTGAACCAATTTACCATGTTCCACCACACAAGAATTGGCAATTCTGACTACACCTCCAGATGCAATTACACGTTTTTCAGAATACTCCAAAAAGGGTTTTACAATTTTAAATAATGCGTCCTGTTCTAGAATACAGTCTACGTCTACGCAAACAATGATTTCACCAGAAGCAATATTAACTCCTGCATTCAGACTATCGGCCTTGCCACCATTTTCTTTATCCACTACCAATAAGCGCTGATAGGCTGGATTGGTACTTTTGTAAACTGCTCTTACTGGTTTTGATTGAATCAATGAGGGAACAAACAAATCTGTTTGAACCAATTCATAAGCCGCTACCATTTTTTCAATACTATCATCTTTGCTTCCGTCATTGATCACTACAATCTGCAAATCATTGTAATAGATGGTAAGTAATGATTTGATGTTTTCAATAATGGTGGCAGACTCATTATATGCTGGAGCCAAAATGCTAATACTGGGTGATTGTGTAGAAGGTGCTAAAATTTTAAAATCAGAAGCTTTTGTTTTGCGCTCATACAAATTCAATTCCCGCATGGAGAAAAAAGACAGCCCTATATAACAGAAAAGTAGGGTTACTGAGTAGAAAAACAAGCCATACTCAAAAAAGGAAGAAACTATATTTTCCCAGTGTATACTCATCATAAGGCTTGAACGTGTTTAAATAATTGTTGACGCTGATGAGTATTTTCTTGACTAATTAAAATCATTGGCTCCATGTCTATTGGGAATTTAATAGCAATTAATTCCGCAGCCAGTTGCTTAATCCGATCATCTGGATGATTCAGGCTTTGCAATAAGAAATCTATATTTGGAGATGGATTTATTTTTTTTAATGTTTCTAAAATCCTTATTTGGTTATCAATAGTCTCTTTTTCAAATTTTTCTTCTAATAAAGCGGCTGTATCGTATTGTGCTATGATACTACAACAACGAATGGCTTGTTTGCGAATAGCTTCATTTTGATGATGTAAACAAATAATGAGGTTTGGATAATACTGTTCATCTGGATAGGCTTCCAATAATTTTAATGCAAATAACACAACTGAATCATTTTCCAAAAGCAACCAATCGGGCATTTCATGCAAGGGCTTTGGCTCAAACAAGGTTAATTGATGCAATAAATTAATTTGATCCCAATTACTCAAATTATTTTGAATGCGTTTGAGAAATTGCAATGCGTCAAAACCCTGTAAGTTAACTACACCAAATTGGGCTTCTGATCTAATAAATGAATTCTCATTGTCAGCAAATACAAATAATTGATCCATGGCATCATACTGGTCAAATATGTAAATCTCTTGAATACCTTTTACCACCCTGCTCCAAATCAGACTTTTTAATTTTTTGTCCGTTTCCTTTCTTAGTTGCAATTGCTCATACAATTGCACCACAATATTCATAGCATTACCTTTCAAATATTTTTTGCAAATCAACAACTCATCCAAGGCAAGTAAACGGTAATACTTTTTTAATAAAAGCTTTTCCAATTGTGCACTGATGCTAAAATTTCTATCCGGTTCCATTACCCTATTGGTGATAGCATTGGCTAACCAATTTCTAAACAGTTTCTGAAACCTGTTTCTTTTGCGTCTTCTAATTCTTCTTACCAAAACAAATCCAAGGATGACCAATAACACAATCAAACAAGAGATTAATGCCACAACCGTTCCATCTTGTAAAAACTCTATGGATACAGCAATATTCAACATGGTATTGAATCTGTTAAATGGAATGATATTGGAGAACAGTTGGATCAAGACAATATGGATTGTGTGTTTTTTGCCACTTCATTCACTTTGAGTAGCAATGATTCCAAATCAAAAGGTTTGGTCAAATAGGCTGCAGCCCCCATTTCATAACATTGTTTTTGGACCCCTTCATCTATTAACAAAGCCAGGATGACTACTTCAATGGGATGGTTTTTGCTCTTAGCTTCTTGCAATAATTCAATGCCACTAAAAAAAGGAATCAAAATATTTGTGAGCATTAGATCTGGCTGAAAGCTATCTATTAATTCCATGGCTTTTTTACCATCGGAACAACCTGCAGTAACCCAACCATTTGCTGAAAAACAGTGATCTAGAATTTCAAGAATCACAGCTTCTTGTTCTACTATCAACAGTTTTTTCATGGTCTGCCTTAAAGGGATTAAAGACAATTGAGAATTTGCTACTCTGAAACTGAATCAATTCTGGGAGTAGCTAATTTTAATATTTTTTCATTTCTGCTTCAAGTATGGTGACAACTTTTGCATATTGTTCTTTCATCTGTTTTACCATGTCTTCTAATTGGTCAAGGTTCTCCAGTTTTTTTGCATACAATTCCATTTTTCCTACCAATAAGCGAAGACTTTCTACATTGATGACTGATAGAGATGATTTGGCATAGTGTGCTGCTTTTGAAAATTTATCCCAACTTTCATTGGCAAATTCATTTTCAATTTGTTGAATGGTTTCTGGCATACTTTCCAAAAACATATTGATGATGGTCTTCTTGTATTCATTGTCACTTTCTGACAATTCATTCAACATGGTCAGATCTACCGTAGGCATATCATCTTCATCATTCACAGGATTTTGAACAATATCAGGAGTGGGCTTGGGTTCGGCAGGTGTATTTACCGGAACAGCAATTTTTGCTACTAAAATATCGCCCAGGGTTTTATATAAAGCATCTAACCCAAATGGCTTAGGCAGGGCACCGTTCATACCCACACGCTCAAATTTATTGGTATCCTCCTTACTGCTCCATCCGGTCATTGCAATAATGGGAATATCCAACTTTAAGGTCTTTCTAATATATTCTGTTGCTTCAAAACCATCCATCTCGGGCATATTAATGTCCATCAAGATTAGGTCAAACTCATTTTCTAATAAACATTCAATGGCTTCTGCTCCATTTCCGGCAATAGTGAACTGAGCACCTGTTGCCTGCATGGAATGCATGATCAATTTCTGGTTTACAAAATCATCCTCCGCTATCAAGATCCGCTTTCCCTTTAAAAAATCATTCTTCATTCCGCCGGTTTTTCTATTAGTTCGGTTGTAAATTAAAGAATTACGGCTCATTTATGGCTTTATAGTGTATTAAATTGCCAAATGAAGACGATTTACCTAATTTTTAACCAGTCCTTGCAAGCATTTCTATTATTTTTGCGCACTTAGTGCGGAAACGCGTCATTAATTCAGATACATGAAACAGACTTTTTTATTGCTTTTGGGAATAACTGTTGCCTTTTTGTCTCAGGCGCAAAGCTTGAATCCTACCAAACCAAAAAAGGACTGGTCAAAAGTTGACCTTTCTAGCAGACCAGCCGACCATTTTATGATTCAGTACGGCATGGATGCTTGGTCAGGCCGTCCGGATAGTGTTAGAACCAGTGGGTTTAGTAGACATTTTAACTTCTATTTCATGTTGGACAAGCCTTTCAAAACCAACCCTCACTATAGCCTAGGATTGGGTGTTGGTATTGGAAGTAGCAATATGTTTTTCAAGAATACTTATGTGAATTTGAAATCCAATAGTGCCAAACTACCTTTTACCAATGTAGATAGCGTAGACCATTTTAATAAATTCAAACTCACCACCCTTTATCTGGAAGCACCTGTAGAATTAAGGTATTTCTCTGATCCAGAGCACCCGGGTAGTTCTTGGAAAGCCGCTTTGGGTTTGAAAGTGGGTACTTTATTAAAGTCTTATACCAAGGCTAAAAACTATGTAAACAAGAATGGCCAAACCGTTTATGGTAGTACCTACATACAAAAAGAAAGCAATAAACGCTTCTTAAATGGTACAAGTTTGGCAGTAACAGGTCGTATTGGATATGGCATAGTTTCTCTAGACGCCGGTTATTATATACTGGGTGTATTAAAAGATGGTACTGGTCCAGTCATGAACCGTTTTACATTTGGATTGACTATCAGCGGTTTATAAACCTTTTTTTCAAATATTTGGAGCCTCCGTTAAAATATAACGGGGGCTTTCTTTTATCCCCCCACTAGGGCTACCTTTGCCAAAATAGTTTTAGCGTTGATTGAGAAAAAACAAGGATTAAAAGTAGAACAGAATGCCGTTCTGGTAGGCTTGATTCAAAAGGAGAATACCCAAGAACAGGTTACTGAATATTTAGACGAGTTGCAATTCCTGGCAGAAACCGCCGGTGCCACCACCGTAAAGCGATTTACCCAACGTTTGCCCCACCCCGATAGTAGGACTTTTGTGGGCAAGGGTAAGCTAGAAGAAATCAAGGATTATCTAAATGGCCGCAATATTACCCTGGTCATTTTTGACGATGAACTCACCGGTTCACAATTATTGAATATTGAAAAAGAGCTCAAGGTCAAAACCATTGACCGGAGTGATTTGATTCTAGACATTTTTGCCAATCGCGCACGCACGGCGCAATCCAAGGTACAGGTTGAATTGGCCCAATACCAATATTTGCTACCGCGATTAAAAGGTATGTGGACCCACTTGGAACGTCAGGGAGGGGGTATTGGATCCAGAGGTCCAGGTGAAACCGAGATTGAAACCGATAGAAGGATTGTGAAGGATAAGATATCGCTCCTGCGCAAACGCTTGGGCGAAATTGACAAACAGGCATTTACCCAACGCAAAGAAAGAGGCGAGTTTATTCGTGTGGCTTTGGTGGGATATACCAACGTTGGCAAGAGCACGTTGATGAATCTTTTGAGCAAGAGCGATGTGTTTGCCGAGAACAAACTCTTTGCTACCCTTGATACCACTACCCGCAAGATTGTCTTTGAAAACACCCCTTTTTTGCTGAGCGATACCGTAGGATTTATCCGTAAACTGCCTCACCACTTAGTGGAGAGCTTTAAGAGCACCCTTGATGAGGTTCGCGAAGCCGATATTTTATTACACGTAGTAGACGTTTCCCACCCCCAATATGAAGACCAAATTGGCGTGGTGAATAAGACTTTGCAGGAATTAAAGGCTTTTGAAAAGCCCATTCTTACCATTTTTAATAAGATGGATCTTTATGCCGAACGCACTTTTGACGAGTGGCTAGAAGACAGCGTAAAAGAAGAAATTTTGCAAGACCTCAAAGACAAATGGGACCAAATAACCAATAACAATTGCGTTTTTGTTTCTGCTGTTGAGAAGAACAATATTGAAGCCCTTCGTGGTCAGATCTTGGAGAAAGTGCGCAACCAGTACCAAGTGCGCTACCCCTATAGAACCCAATTGTATTGATACATGGCGGAGAAAAGCTATCAATGGCATTTATTGGCCTTATCGGCAGCTGCCATTCCATGGAAAACCAACCAGTTAGCCCAGGTAGAGGTGGAGGGCAAGACCATTACTTTAAGCCTATTTGAGGGACAGATAAGCGCCTGTGCCCACAAGTGCCCACATTCAGGCGGCATCATGTCTGAGGGGTTCTTAGACGCCACAGGCAAGATTGTCTGCCCCCTGCACCGGTTCAAGTTTGATACCCGCAATGGGCGCAACACCAGCGGAGAGGGTTATTATCTAAAAACCTACCCGGTAGAACAGCGTGAAGAGGGGCTATTTATTGGAATTCCGGAATCCAGTCTATTTAATTGGTAATTTTTTTGAGTGGAAATTTTGTTGCTAACCATTTTTCCCTATTTTTGCTGCCCATTAACGAGAAATCGTGAAAGGGAACACTCCTCAATAGCTCAGTTGGTTAGAGCATCTGACTGTTAATCAGAGGGTCTCAGGTTCAAGTCCTGATTGGGGAGCAAGAAGCACTTAGCAAGTAACATTGACTAAGTGCTTTTTTTTTGAATCATCTCTAAGGTGCACTGATTATAAAAATTTAAATTAAATAAAGTTCTAATTTAAATTAGAGTTTTAAAAGTTAATGGAAGACATTATAATTATATTCCTTTTGGTTTCTTTTTTGCTTGCTTTTCTAGCAGCAGCAATTTTAATTTGGGTAAACAAAGACCAGCAACATAGTAACCGGTTTTTGGGTATGCTATTAATTATTCTTGCTCTAACAAATTTGAATGATGTTTTTTTATACAAAGCATGGTTTTTGCAATTTCCCTACCTGCACAAATTAATATTACCCATTACCTTATTAATTTTTCCACTTGCTTGGCTATATATTAGATCTGTTTTGCTTGGAGAATTAAAGAGCAGAAGAAAGGATTGGTTAATCCTGATTCCAACCATTGCCTGTATCATTGATCTATTGCCCTATTATACCATGCCCATTGCAGATAAAGTTGCTTATCTAAAAGAGTTTTTTGCGCAACCTTATTTGCAAGCCCGCTTTAGTGAAGGAATACTATCTCCCTATGTTTTTACATTTGTTAGGGTAATCTGGTGTGCAGTGTTTATTACTTTAAATTTTAGGCTAATTAGGCAATTTAGACATGGTTCCTCAAAGACAAGATCTACTCAAAATGAAACTTTGATTCAATGGTTAGCGCTTTTTAATTGGCTACTAACCATATTACTTGTTTCATCCTTTGTCAATGCTATTATATCTCCATTGTTTATGACCAATATGTTCTTGGTAGACCTAATGTCTGGCATTACGGTGATTATTATTTGCCTTAAGTTATTTACACAGCCTAGGTTATTATATGGGGTATATCAACCCATTGCTAGTTATGATACCTTCACTGAAGTACCACTATCAATACCAAGTCAAGAAGATCAAAAACAGGAAAAGCCATTGACTGCAGAAAAAAAGGAAACTAATTTTGTTGTAGAGAAGTCAGATCCTCAAATTGTCATTAGCCAGGCCGATTGTATCAGGTATAAAAAAACTATTGAAGCGTTCTTTGAAAAAGAAGCCCCTTTTTTACAGAAGGATTATACCCTTGAAAAACTAGTCATAGAAATCAATTTACCTAGGCATGTCATTTCTGCATTTATAAATAGGGAATATGGTATGGGATTTAGGGAGTTTTTAAATAGGTATCGGGTTAATTATTTCATTGATAATAGGAATAACCCAGATTGGAAAAATCTAACCTTAGAAGCTATTGCAGCAGAATGTGGCTATAGTACCCGATCAACTTTTATTGCCAATTTTAAACAAATAACTGGACAAACCCCTTCTGAATACATCAAAAACGCTTCAAAATAACTTGCTCTTAGTAGCTTCAAAACCCAATATTAGCGGGGTTATTACGTTTTAAAACAAATAATATTACGGTTTGCTACAAAAAACCTTGTAAATATTTTTTAATAGCACTAGTTAAATTAAATTTTATAGGAGAAATCCGGTACCAGATGCTGGTATTCTATTACTTCCATATCCTTGACCCAAAAAAATACCATGAGATTTATTGCTTTTATAATAATCGCGAGCAGTTTGTATACTGCCAGCTTGTCTGCCCAAGACAGCCTTATTATCAAAAAAAATATTGACCCTTCTAAGCCTACTAATCTTTATACGCAGGTTAATACAAATTTGGAGTATCAGGCTGGAAAAAATCAAAACTTGTTTGGTATAAGGGCCAACGTTCAATATGCTTTTAATCCTGACAATTTACTTTTAGTAGAATTACCATTACTCAACAATGACCGTACCAGTAAATTTGGTTTAGGAGATACTAGGGTTCGGTATTTTAATGCCATCAAAAGAAATATTAGTAAATCCTTTATTGCCATTGCTCCATTTGCAGATATCAGTTTACCTACCGGATCTTACGAAAATGGATTGGGTACCAGTAGTTGGTCCCTAGCAGGCGGAATTGTCTTTGGGTTTGTTGTTTCTAAAAAACTCTCTTTATTTCCTGGTATCAATTATGTGCATATTACAAAGCCTTCAACAGATTTAATTCCTTCTTCTAGTAAATTTAGCAGCAATGGGGTTGGGTTCCAATTCAACGCCAGTTATGTCATTAACAAACAAACTTTTTTGTTTGTTAATCCTATCCCCTCATTCTTAAACAGTAATGGAAGTTGGAATAGTATCTGGGCAGCTGAATTTAACCTTAACAGAATTGTAGTACCCAATAAATTCAAAATGAATCTTAGTTGGAACCCCAACTTTACCTACCACATAAATGTATTTAGATTGGGAGCTACCATTTTTCTATAAGAGATACTCAAACAATATTAAATCAATCAGCACATGAAACTCAAGAATTATTTATTAGCAGGCTTAGTCCTATTAATTTTTGTAGGCTGCAATGAGCCTTCCAGCAAGAAAGCGATTATAGAAAATGCAGACGCCATTTATTATGGAGGAGATATTATCACTTTAGAAGGTGATAGTGCCATTTATCCTGAAGCCGTTTTGGTTAGAGAAGGAAAAATACAATTCGTTGGTACAAAAGATGCGGCCATTAAACAAGCGAGTGAAGCCTATTCCATGGTAGATTTAAAAGGCAAAACATTGGTACCAGGTTTTATAGATGGTCACCAACATTTTTTTGCTTTAGGCGCCCAAGCCATCTATGCTAACTTATTGGCATCACCCGATGGAAATTGCAATTCAATTGATGATTTGGTAAACGAACTCAAAAGCTGGCATGAAAAAAATGGCACTACAAAATCTCAAGGTTGGATCATGGGTACCGGTTTTGATGATGCAGTGCTTAAAGAAAACCGTTTTTTGACAAAAGACGATTTAGACAAGGTTTCAAAAGACATACCAGTAATGGCTACACATATATCAGGGCATTTTTGTAGTGTCAACTCTAAGGGTTTAGAAGTTCTTGGCATTACAGCAAATTCAAAGGATCCCTCAGGTGGTGTTATTAGACGTGTAAAAGGAAGTAAAGAACCCAACGGCGTTTTGGAAGAATTGGCAGCTATTCCGCATATGATGAAATTAATTGCTCCTCCTCAAAAAGAAATGAGTGATATGTTTATGGATGCAGGTCAAAAACTAGCAGCTAGTTATGGCTATACCACCTGTAATGAAGGAAGGGCAACTGGTAATCATGAATTATTAGCAGACTATGCAAACAGGGGTAAATTATACTTAGACGTAAACTCCTGGATTGATTATTCTGTATCAAAATATATGCATAGTGAATGGAATAGTAAAGAATACAAAAACCATTACCGTATTGGGGGTTTAAAATTAACCCTTGATGGATCACCACAGGGTAGAACGGCTTGGCGCACAACCCCTTATTTAATTCCACCTGATGGTCAACAAAAAGGATACAAAGGGTATCCAGCCATTCCTAATGACAAAGACGTTCAAAATATTGTAGACAGTTCTTTTGCTAATAAATGGCAATTAAAGGCTCACTGCAATGGCGATGCTGCTGCTGATCAACTGTTTAGAGCTATCAACAAAGCCTCTGCTAAATATGGCAATAATGACAGACGCACAATTTTGATACATGGTCAATTGATTCGGATGGATCAGTTAGACAGTCTCAAAAAATATGATATGGTTGGTTCCTTTTTTCCCATGCATACCTTCTACTGGGGTGATTGGTACAAGCAAATTATTGGACCAGATCAAGCACAAAAAATCAGCCCTATTAAATCTGCTATGAATAAAGGGATCAGGGTCACTAGCCATACCGATGCCCCTGTTGCCTTACCCAATCTTATGATGATCATGTATACCACTGTCAATCGCGTTAGCAGAAGTGGAACAGTTATGGGACCGGACGAAAGGCTTACTCCTTATGAAGCATTAAAATCCATTACTCTTTGGGGCGCTGAGCAGTTTTTTGAAGAAAAGAAAAAAGGCAGTTTGGTAGCCGGAAAACTAGCGGATATGGTGGTTTTGGATAAAAATCCTTTAAAAGTAGATCCAATGACTTTAAAAGACATTATAGTGCTAGAAACTATCAAAGAGGGCAAGTCCATTTATAAAAAAAATTAAACAAGGGGTTTTGAAAAACAATTGGATAGTAACAAGTCTGATATTGCTATTAACCTTTGGCTTTGCTACAAAGCTCATTGCGCAAAATACTGTAGCAGATAGCTTTCATGCACACCATACCATTGGCATATTAATTGGTCATACGCAGGTAAGTCAAGGGGTTGTTGCAAATGGCGATAGGCAATGGTTGTCACTTCCATCCTGGAGTATCAATTACAATTATAAGTTTAATAAAAAATGGGCCATTGGTTTGCACAATGATATTATCACCGAATCATTTGAAGTAGAGGAACACCTTGGCAAAACTGGCAATGCCGTTTTAAAAAGAAGTTATCCAGTTGCTACGGCAATTATGGCTTCCTTTAAACCAAAAGAACATTTTAATTTTTTATTTGGTGCAGGTGGCGAGTTTGCACATGAAGCCAATTATTTTTTAATTCGGGTTGGTGCAGAATACGTTTACCACTTATCAAAGACGATGGAAATAAATGCCTGTATAGCTAATGACTTAAAAGTAAATGCTTATAATTCTTGGACAATAGGGTTTGGCATAACAAAGAAGATCAAGCTTTAATAGATTATTCAATTATACCTTGAAAGCGCCATACATGGCTTCTTGCTCAGATCTGCTGATTCCAATATTTGTGGCTATTGTTTTCCAGTTCTTAACTGCTGCGGTTACATCTGCAATGATTGAATCCATCTGTGTATTATTTAACCGAAAATAAGAACCCACGGTTTTCGCTAGCCCAAAATCGAGTGAATTATCATCCATATCAATATTGAGCGCCAGACCACTTTTGTCCACAGAAGGATTAATGTCGTATGCAGGTGAGAGGTACCATCCTTTATTCACTACAATAAATCCATGATTACGATAGTGATCATCTGTATTGGAAATAGCAATATTGAAGATGATCCTGCGCCAGAGCTGTTCAAGGTCTAGGCTTATATTCGATCCAAAGTTTTGTATGGCTTCGGCTATCTCCAGATAACTCCCTGGTTGGTCTCGAATAGTGTCTTCGCTATTGCCTGTTAGGGTCATTGCAGAAGCAAAATGAATTCTTTCACCTTCTGAACGGTCAAAGCGTTTGGTAAAAAAAGTATGGTATTTTCCAGCCACCTGTTCAATTCTTGACTCAGACATGAATATACCCGCCTCCTTTGCAAGCAGGTATGCAAGATACTCCCAAGAAGCCTTGTCCGTAGTATCTGCGGAAGAAGGGAATTTGGCAATCCATGGATGATGCTTTTCATCCAGAATATTTGCCTTTGGTCTTGCACCTCCTAAGGATGAACCTGGCGCCATCAGCAGAGCAATCCATTTTTTAATCTCGTCATCATCCTTATCTGCTTCTATCATTTCAGCTGCATGCTGCAATTCACGGATACTTGACCAGTGTGGTGTGGGAAAAACTGTATAGTTATCTAGAAAAGCACCCTCCGTTGCTGTTTTGAAACGAAGTCCACCCATCCTGCTTTGGTCGAAGACACCAAGCAAAAAATCAATATCGTATAAGGTTCGTGGTGACCTGCCTTCTTCTCGTGCAATTTGAGCTTCTCGTCTTTTCATCAATGTACGCCCCCAGGTATCCGGCATACAATCCTGAAACACTCCAAAGTTTTCCTTTTTAGGGTTCGGGTATTGGGGGCCTGGGTAAAAAGCAATATCCGGATCTAGCACCAGTGGCGGGTTGGAACGTAGCCAGTCTTTATCGTATGCGAAACTGAACGCCTTTTTGCCCTTGGCCTGTTGGGCCGTAAGCACGCCAATGCTGGCAGGTTCCTGCATACCCTGCCAGTGTGCGTATACGTATATATCAGTATGGGATGCCATCTTAGTTTTTATTGATCAGGTCCAGGTCCTGTAATTTTCGTCCATACTCATCGTCGGATGCCAGCTTCAGAAAATCGTCTTGCAGTCCAAGTACGCGTAAGGTATTAAAATAAGCCCCCAAGGAAACACTAGGTGTGCCTTTCTCAATTTCATACAAAGTTGACCTGTCTACCCCAGCCCGTTCTGCCACCTGGATGGTGGTCAGTCTTCGGCGTTTCCGGGCAAGTTTTATGTTCTCCCCAAGTTGCTCCAATACTCGTTGGTATTTAGGAAACAATACCTGCTTCTTGGATTTCATTTGTTGGTTATTTTCCACAAAAATATACATTTTGTTGATAATTACCAACATTTTAAATAAGGTCACAATTTGAGTTGATTGTCAGAAAAAGATTGAACGCATGGTGGATTAAATAGTAAAACAAAGTATATCTAATTGAATATTAGGAGTTGAATGTTTAGGCATTGAATATCCTTATCTTTTGAAGAAATTAAACAATCATAATATGATTACTAGAAGTTCCATAGTAAGTGTTTTGATGCTTCTATTGACATTCACTTGTATTCAATTAAAGGCACAGAATTCAAAACCCATGTACAGAATTGCAAAAATTAAGGTAGACGCCAAACAATTGGATAAATATACATCTGCCTTAAAAGAGCAGATGTATACAGCAATAAAATTAGAGCCTGGTGTTTTGTCTTATAATGTTGTTGCTGACAAAAAGGATGCAACACAAATAACTATTTTAGAAGTTTACGCTAGTGTTGAAGCCTATCAATCACATATTCTAACAGCACATTTTAAGAAGTATAAAGAAACGGTAAAGGATATGGTATTGTCTCTAGAGTTAATTGATACTGAATTAGTAGCAAGGGTTCACAAAGAAGGTTACTAATGTAACTAATTGCTGATGCTACTAAAAGCTGCAATCAATTATATTTACTTCAGATACAATTGTTATGAGAATCAGTTTCATTCTATCCGCATTGCTCAGCTTTACATTTTGTTTTGGGCAAACAGATCAACAGGGCAAAACCCAAACCCCCAAAGAACTGGTTGCAGATAATGGGAAACTGACCGTGAAATTTGACCTGACCAGGGGTGGTGCTATTTCTTGGATCTCCAACTCCGGATCACAACGTAGTTTGGTAAATATTGCCGACGAAGGCCGTTATATACAACAATCTTATTACGCTGGTAAAAGCTTGGATAGAAAAGCAGATGGTCAATCACCCAATTGGTCACCTTGGGCATGGAACCCCATTCAAGTAGGTGATGCTTTTCGCAATCGCGCAAAAATTCTGGACTACAAACAATCAAAAGATACCCTGTATGTGAAATGTATTCCCATGCAATGGGATATGAATAACCGCCCTGCCGAAGCTGAAATGGAACAGTGGACTTTTTTAAACGGGAATATCTTGACCATCAGAAATCGTCTTACTTGTCACCGTACAGATGAGATCTATGGCGATAGTTTGATGCGTAACCAGGAATTACCTGCTGTTTATCCGATCTCTGCTTTGAACAATCTATATACCTATGAAGGGAATGCGCCTTTTACAAACGCTCCTTACCAAAAATTAGAAGTCAAGAATCTTTCAAGTGGATTCTGGGGTAGATACAAGGAAGTAACAGAAAACTGGATGGCATTTGTAGATGACGCAAATATTGGTATGGCAGTTTACAATCCACAGTGCATAATGTTTTTGGCTGGAATGGCAGGTGAACAAGGCAAAGAATCAACCGATGGATCAACTTCTTATATAGCACCTATTAAAGATGAGATCATTTATAAGCAATCTGTTTATGAATACGAATATTATATTTTGATTGGCAATTTGGCACAGATGAGAGAACAGATCTATGCATTAAAAAAAATAAGGCAAAAGCCATAAAATAGATAGTTTCCATATTTAATATTGTCTATTTACTTAGTTTAGAAAAATGACTCCAAGAATAGAAACAATCAAGGAAAAGAAATTAATAGGTAAATGCATGACCATGAGTTATGCC
This sequence comes from Chitinophaga pinensis, assembly GCA_943372225.1. Lineage (GTDB taxonomy): Bacteria > Bacteroidota > Bacteroidia > Chitinophagales > Chitinophagaceae > Sediminibacterium > Sediminibacterium pinensis_L. The sequence continues at coordinate 194,504 of CALRXV020000008.1, forward strand.
AATTATACTATTGGTCAACTCTGGGGTAGCTTTATGCCAAGAAAAAAGGAAATCACAAATAACCTGACAAATGAATTGATTTCTTTAGTAGTATACTCTCCAACACATTTCCAAAACTTTAAACCAAACAATCTATTTGAAAGATGGGCTACAGTAGAAGTGGCAGACTTTGATCAAGTGCCAGCCGAAATGGAAATTTTTGTTTTGCCAAGTGGGCTTTATGCAGTTTTTCAATACAAAGGATTAAGCACAGGAATCTCCAGTTTTTATCAAAACATATTTACTGTTTGGCTACCAAATTCAACATATGTTTTAGACAATCGAGCACATTTTGAAGTGCTAGGTGATAAATACAAAAACAATGATCCCGAATCTGAAGAAGAAATTTGGATTCCGATAAAAAGAAAAAATTAGGCGTTATTGCCTATTATATATTTCACCATCAAGAGCTAATGCTTAGGATATTATAGAAGTTAGATCAAATACCATTTGTTATAGTCCTATTAAACGCTGAACCTTTTTTAAACTATCGTCATTTAAAGGTTTTGATAAAAAGGAAACAATATGTTTTTCACACTTTACTCTTTCTGCATCTAAAGGGTTGATGCTTGAAGAAAGGATAAAAATATTTGTTTTACTTATTAATGATGGGAAGTCATTTAAAAAAGCATCATAAAACTCCCAGCCATCCATCATGGGCATATTCAAATCTAAAAAGATAATTTCAGGAAAATTTTCCATAGGCACTTCCCCTTTCTCAAACTTCCTAATTATGTCAAGTGCTTCTATGCCATTACTAGCTGTCATTACTATTTCGCAACAACCAAAGGTCTCTATATATTCAGTGTTTAAATATTGAGTTACATTATCATCATCAATTGAAAGAACTGTTTTTATCATTAGCACTTATTTGAAAGTTAGTTTAAATGTGGTGCCAATATTCACTTCACTTTCTACTTCAATTGTACCACCAAGTGCAGTAATTTGTGAGTGAATTAAGTATAATCCAATTCCTTTACTATCTGCATTTGAATGAAACTTTTTATATAAACCAAAGATCTTGTCTCTAGCATGTTTCATATTGATGCCACTTCCATTATCATTAAAAATAAGCTTTGTATCCCCGTTGGATTCTTTAAATGTCTTAATTGTAATTACTGGAACTCTTTCAGTGTGACGGTACTTAATTGCATTAGTAAATAGATTAATAAATATACTCTCCAAATAAGCATTGGTAAAAGTTATACTAGATGCTTCAGAAAAGTCGGCATTAACTATTACCTTATTATCTAAAAGTGAAACTGAAAGTGAATCATTGATTTTTTTGAGAACATCTTTAAATGCAATTTGCGATGTTTGCAAATTTCTATTTTCTTTTATTATCAAAATTTCAATTAAGTCATTCAAAGTTTCGTTTAATCGATGGGTTGTTATTTTAAAACTATCAATCAATTTGACTGTTCGAACATCTGCAATTTTATCTGTTTTTATTAAATCGCAAACTGCAACAAGATTGGTTAATGGTGCCCTTAAGTTATGAGATGTGATATAACTAAATTGTTTCAATTCAAGGTTGCTTTCTATTAATTCCTTTACTAATTTCTCTTTCTCTTGAGTTGATTCTATTTGTCTTGTTACATCTCGCTCCAATGCAATCCAGTGAGTGAACCAACCTTTCTTATCTGCTATAGGAATTACCTGAAAATTAACCCAAAATTTTTCACCATTTTTCCGTGAGTTTAATACTGTTATTTCACAAGATTCCCAATTTCTTAAGGCTTTGCTTAATCTATTTAATTCCTTTCTATCTGTTTCTTCATTTTGCAGTATTCTAGGTGTTTTTCCTATTACCTCTTCTTTGGAATAACCGGTCATTCTTTCAAAAGCCGGATTCACAAATAATATTTTTGGCCCAGTTCCATCCAATGGTTCTGCTTCGGTTATCAAAACTGAATCATTGGCATTTAAAATAACGGCTTCCATTAGTTTTAACCTTTCTTCCTCTTCTTTTTGATGGGTAATATCCTTTATTGCCCCTACCATTTTAACTAATTTACCTTGATCATCTTTTATTCCAATAGTTCTATCAAAAACTTTTGCATAACTCCCATCAGATTTTCTGAACTGGTATTCCCCCTCCCAATGATATTTTAAATGATTCCTTTCTAATTCATCAAATTGACTTTTTAAAACATTATCTAGCTGATCTGGATGAATATTCTGTTTCCAAATATTATTTTCTATTGGCATCCAACCCTCCTCTACAGGATGTCCAAAAATATTTGTGAAGTTTTGACTAATAAAAATTTCATTTTTTATCATATCAACTTCCCAAATAACTTCAGAAGTTGCAAGTGTGGCATATTGATATCGCTGGTTACTATTTTTTAAATCTTCTAATACCTTCAATCTTTCAGTGATGTCGGAATAAAAACCATAAATTACTATTTCACTTCCTAGTTCAATACCATTTGTTTTAACTTCTACATCTATCAGTGAACCATCTTTTTTCTTAAATTTTGAATTAACTGTTTGATGGGGACTATCTTTCAACTCAATCCAACGTTTTTCCCAATAGTCTTTGGTTACAATTGGATTTATATCCATGATGGTAATATTCAAAAATTCTTCCTGACTATAGCCTAATAAATTGGCAGTAGCTTTATTGAAGTCCATAAAGCTTCCATCTTCTTTTAGAAAAAATATTCCGGTATCAGTATTCCTAAAAGCATGGTCTAAATATCTCATTTGATACTCTTGCCGCTTTTTTTCTGTTATATCCACTACATAACTGCAGTTCAGTTCCTTTTCCCCAAATTTTACATAACTACAAATGATATTTACATCTATCAAAGAGCCGTCTTTTCTTTTTTGTTGCCCTTCAAAATTTAGTTTACCCTTTTCTTTCATCTCTTGCCAAAGAGAACTATAAGAATTCACATCTTGATCAATGGCAATATTAAAAACATTCAGCGTCTTAAACTCCTCTTTTGTGTAGCCCAATTGTTTACATCCTGCATCATTATAATCGTAAAAACTTGCATCCTCATTTATATAGTAGATGGGCAAAGAAGAATTCCTAAATGTAAAATCAAATAATTTAAGCTCATTTTCGAAAAGCTTTTTTTGCCTTGCTTCCAAAATTAGCTTCACTTGTTTAGCCAACTTAGTCAATGCTTCTTTTTGCTGCTCGGTAAGGCTTCTTGGTTTAGTATCTACAACACAAAGTGTACCCAACCCAAACCCATCGTTTGTTACTAAGGGGATTCCTGCATAAAAAACAATATTTGGATCTCCAGTTACAAAAGGGTTATCAAAAAATCGACTATCTAAGCGTGCGTCAGCTACTTCAAATAATATTTGTGGTTGATGTATGGCATGAGCACAAAATGAATAATCCCTACTAGTTTCAGATACAGGCAACCCAAAATGAGATTTGAAAAATTGCCGATCGGTATCTATCAAAGAGATTAAACTAATAGGTGTTTGGCAGATGACTGAGGCCAAAAAAGTGATGTTATCAAATTCTTCTTCTTCAGCTGTGTCCAAAATTTGAAAACTTCTCAAGGCTTTTAACCTATCTTCTTCGTTATTGGGGTAGCCAGCTGTAATCATTTTTCTATATGACTTGTAGTAATAAAAAAGTAAAAAATGATTTTCTACTCAGTAGCCAAAAATATGGGGCACAACAAATTAATTTAAAAACATCATTTAATCAAAAAAGAATATAATTTTAATCATACCCATTGGGGTTGGGTTGGAAAAAAGCAAACACTTAAACAAACAATAATGAAAACGCCCTACAACAAATTTTTATACTTTGGATTTGTGGTTTTAGGTTTCTACCAAGCCTTCATCAATAAGGATTATTTACAAGCTGCAGCTTCCTTAGGCATTTCATTGGCATTTGACCCATTTAACCCAGAACAAAAATGGAACGATAGACCCAATTGGCAGAAAGTTGTTTTAGTTGTTCAACTTGGCGCAGTGGCTGCCATGTTTGGATTGGGAATAGGGTTAAATGATAAAAAATAGAAGTCACTAACACCTATCTTCTAAAATATCGTTCTTGAATTCAGTGATGAGTTTTTTCATCTGCCGAATCTCTTTCAGTTTTTGCTCCAATGCCAATAGCTTTTCATCTAAAATGGCTAACTTTTGTTTTTTGGAAAACTTGTTGCTATACCATGCTTCTATGAGTTGGGCAATTTCACTAATGGTAAAACCAACCGATTTTGCCTCACTGATCATTTCTAGTCTTTCTAAGGTTTCCTCATCAAAATGATAGTAATTATTGGAAGTAACCGATTCTTTACGATACCCCTTAATCAACCCCGATTTTTCATAGAAACGAATGGTATGGGTAGAAATACCTGATTTTTTAGAAAGTTCATTGATTAACATGGGGCAAATATACGTTGTGGAAAAATAAATATGAACCTTAGAGCATACTCTAAGGTTGTTGGTTTTAAAATCTTACCCTAGGTTTGTGCCCACAAAACAAAAAAGATGAAAAAAACTATTCTAATAACTGGTACATCCAGTGGCATTGGTAAGTCAACGGTATTTGCATTTGCAAGCAAAGGATGGAATGTGATTGCTACCCAAAGAAATCCTGAAAAGGAAACAGAATTTAAAAACCTACCTAACGTAACACTCTATCCATTAGACGTTACTGACCCCAAAAGCATTGAAACGGCTTTTGAAAAAGCCGTAGCTAATTTTGGAAGCATTGATGTTGTAGTCAATAATGCAGGTTATGGCGTTGATGGCGCATTTGAAGCCATGAGTGATGCAATTATTGAAAAACAATTCAACACTAATGTATTTGGTTTGATGCGGGTTACTAGACAGGCCATACAATCCATGAGAAAAAGTAATGGCGGTACTATTATACAAATCTCCAGCATGGGTGGTAAAATCACTTTCCCATTATATAGTATTTATCATGCCACTAAATTTGCAGTGGAAGGTTTTACAGAGTCCTTACAATATGAATTGGCGCAGTTTAACATACAAATGAAATTGGTTGAACCAGGACCTATTGTTACAGAATTCTATGGGAGAAGTAGGCAGTTTGTAAAGCCAACTGACTCAGATAGCTATGATGCTTTTATTCAAAAATTCACTGACGCTGCAGAAAAAGTAATGAAGGATGCAGAAGGTCCAGAAGTAGTAGCAGATATGATTTACAAAGCTGCAACTGATTCATCAAACCGAATGAGGTATGCCGTTGGAAAACCCGGGCCCCTTTTATTGGTTTTAAGAAAACTACTTTCAGACCGAATGTTCTTTTGGATGGTGAAGAAGAGTTATAACTTATAATCATCTCAGCCCATTTTAAAAACCAAGATTTCCAATAAACCGGTTATTGTACCGCTGATAACTATTTGAATATCCCCTTTTCTTTTTTTAAGACTTTTAAGTTTCAAAAAAGAAAGCAATGGATAAACAAATTTTTCAATCAACAGTGAAACATGGGGTTTATATGGGTCTTGGTTTTTGTGCTTATACTACATTCATGTGGTTATCCAAACTTGATACAATTTATCTAAGTATTGGTCAATACCTAGACATGGTCATAATTGTACTTCCCCTAGGAATGATTTTGTGGGCCATTAAAACTGCCAAGGATGCATTTCAAATTTCCATGTTGCAAAGATTTGTAGTGGCCATTTGGGTTGCTGCCATCTCAACTTTTATCTATGATCCATTTTTATACCTCTACCACCATGTGATCAATCCCAATTGGTTCAACGCAGTATTGGCTTTGAAAGAAACAGAATTAAGAGCTGCTAATAGTTCTCAAGAATTAATAACCAGTACTTTACAAAAAATGCAAGTGGCCAATCAAGCCCAATCAGGTATGTTTAGATTGTCTGCTGTGATTCCATCAGTCATTGTTTTGCCCATCTTTATTACTTTGGTCTCTTTTATTTTTATTAGGCAGAAACCTAAACAGCAATAAAAAACAGGTACTCATCTTGATGATGAAGTACCTGTTTTATTAAGCTAGTCCAAATGGTTTATCCCATCTGTTCTATAAAAGGCATTTTTCTAATGCGCTTTCCTGTTGCGGCAAAAATGGCGCTGGATAATGCTGCGGCTATAGGTGGCAAAGCTGGTTCACCCAAACCGGTTGGCGCTTCTTCTGAAGGAACAAATTGTACAACTACATCTAGAGGCGCGTCTTTGATTTTGAGCATGCTATAGCTATAGAAATTCTTCTCTACTACGGCACCATTTACAAATGTTACTTTAGGGAACATGGCGTGGCAAATACCATCTACTACGGCTCCTTGAATTTGGTTTTCTGCGCCACTAAGGTTGATAACTCTTCCACAGTTTACTGCGCAATATACTTTGACGATTTTTGGTTTGCCCTTTTCCAATTTAATGTCTACCACTTGTGCTACATAGGTATTAAAGGAAAACCAGGTTGCAAAGCCTCTGAAAACGCCAGGGGTTTTGGTTCCCCAATTAGACATTTTTGCCACCAATTCTACCACGCTTTTGTATTTGTCAGGATTGTAATCCAGCTTACCTACGGGTTTTTGTTTGGCTGCTTCAAATAGTTGTAAACGATATGCTACTGGATCTACTTTCAATTCAGAGCAAACCTCATCCATAAAGCTTTCTGCTACAAATGCCAGTGTATTAGCACCTGGAGCGCGCCACCATCCCGTTGGGGTATTGCTTTTTAGACCCTGACCTTCTGCTTTATAATTTTCAATAGCGCCTGCTACATAACTGTCTCCTCTAATGGCCCTTCCAATACCTACACCTGATTGGTGCCAAGCCAATAATTTATCAGCTGATAGTGCTGCTTTATAACGATACATTTCTGCTGGGCGATAAAAATCGTTTTGCATATCGTCTTCCCTAGTCCACTGAACTTGTACTGGACATTTTGCAGCTGCAGAAATCAGCGCAGCTTCCACGCCATTATCTGTCATGAGTTTTCTACCAAAGCCACCACCCTGTCTTGGAGAACTGATGGTAATTTTATCTTCTGCAATTTTTAATTGCTCTGCTACTTGTTTTCTCACGGAGTCTGGCACCTGTGTTGGCCCAAATAGTTCCGCTTTGCCATCTTGTACATCGGCATAAAAATTCAAAGGTTCCATCTGGCCATGAGACAATGTTGGAAGCTCATAAGTCACATCTAAAAATTTGCTGGCTTTTTGTTTGGCTGCTTCCCAATCTCCATCGGTTCTGGAAGGGTTGGTACCCTTGTCAATCATTTCTTTAAATGCCACAAAATGTTCAGTAGAGTTTTCTAATTTTTCTTTTGCTTCCCATTGTATCACCAAGGCTTCTCTTCCTTTTTTAGCAGCCCAAGTAGAAGTTGCTACAACTGCTACAGAGTTTCTAAGCTTAACAACTTGCTTAACGCCATTTACTTTTAGTGCTGCTGTATCATCTACCGTTCCAAGGGTTTTACCATAAGCTGGTGGCCTAGCTACCATGGCATACAACATACCCTCTTTTCTTGTATCAATCCCATACAAGGGTTGTCCAGTGACTATTTTATGGGCGTCTACATCTTTTACCCTTGTTCCTAAAAATTTAAAATCCTTGGTCTCTTTGAGGGTGGGATTTTTGGGCACTTCAAGGGTTGCTGCTTTTGCAGCCAAATCGCCGTAGGCTAATTTTTTACCACTGGCTTTATGAGTAACTACGCCATCTTCTGCCATACATTCTGCAACAGGCACATTCCAGGTTTGGGCAGCTGCTGCCACCAGCATTTCTCTGGCAGTAGCTCCTGCTTTGCGTAAGTCTGTAAACCTTCCTCTTACTGATCCACTTCCACCTGCGGTTTGTCTGCCAAATCCAGTTTGAAGTGGCGCTAGTTCAACGGTTACTTTTTTCCAATCCACGCAAAGTTCTTCTGCCACAATCATGGGCAAAGATGTTTTTACACCTTGTCCAATCTCAGGATTGGGTGCCATGATCACAATGCTGCCATCGGTACCAATCTTGATATAGACATTGGGTGAAAAAGCGGTATCAGCAACGGTTTCTGCGTTGGCAGTATTATTTAAAAAAGAAAGACTGAGCATCATTCCGCCGCCAGTAATGGCAGATACCCTCAGAAAATTTCTTCTGGTTAATTCTTGCTTCATTTTACTTGTTTTTTAGCGGCTACATGAATGGCTTTTCTAATTCTTACTTGTGTACCACAACGGCAGATATTGCTGATATTATCGTCAATGTCTTTGTCTGTTGGGTTAGGTATTTTTTTGAGTAATGCTGCAGCCGCCATAATCTGACCCGCTTGGCAATAACCGCACTGCGCCACATCCAATTCTTCCCATGCTTGTTGCAAAGGATGATCACCTTTATCACTCAAGCCTTCAATGGTGACAATTTTATTGGTTCCCACAGCCGATATGGGTAATGAGCAGGACCTAAGAGGCACATCGTTCATATGAACAGTGCAAGCGCCACATTGGGCTACCCCACATCCAAATTTTGTTCCAACTAGATTCAAATGGTCTCTGAGTACCCATAATAGTGGGGTATCTGCATCGGCCTCAGCCTGCAGTGTTTTACCATTGACAAATAAGGAATACTTAGGCATGATTCAATTTATTTTTAAAAACTTGATTAAGCAGATGCTGTTTTGACTTTGTAATTTAGTTTTTATCAAGCTAATTCAGGCAAACTGTTTAAACATTTTAAAGACTTGATTGGTTCAGTGTTGGAATTGATTGATTTTCTGATAAATAGCTATGCTCAAGAGATTCAACTATTCCATGAAAACATTTAAAAATGAAGCACCATTTCCTTGTTAGGTTCTAACATTTTCCATGCATTGACCAATTGCTTGTAATAATCCCTGATTCCATTAATTTGATGGGTGGTTAAATAGAGTTCGGGAATATTTTTATTCATCTGTTTGATTGATTGCTGCAATGACTCATTAAAATCTTCCAACTCCCCTTGGGTTAGTTCCATTAGAAAAAGATTGGCTAAACACTCTGCATACCAAGCTTCATTTGAAATAAGAATTTTATCTCTTGCTTCTTTGTTTTCAAAAACACTTGGATGAATCCCTGATTTGATTAATCCAAAAAATGCGGATTGATAAGATAGTTTGGTTTCAATGGCGTAATGACTGAGATCATGTAGTATGAGAAAATCATCCGCTTCTACCCATTGGTCTGGAAAAGGAGGACGTTGGTAGGTAATGATGTTTTTACTGACCTCTCTTTTTTTGAAACTGATTTTCACTGTCTTTCAATTATCTACTAAAATACGCTTATCAATAGAATTTTTGAGTCTTCTACCAATATTCACTCAAACTTTTAGCAGGTTAAAATACAATTAGAGACTAATTGTTTGTATTTGAAAAGTTGGGTATTTTAGGGATTTGAAGATTAGCAAAAACATTAACTAACTTGGAGTTTGATACTTTTATGAAGGTTCATAAAATTTAATTCATGTATAGAATATTGCTAATTGCTTGTTTATTTCTGAATCTATCTGCATTCAGCCAAACACCCAAAGGGGTAATGACTCTCGCACAGCTAAGCCAAGTAGAAAGGGGCTATGGTATGTTTATCCATTTTGGCTTGAACACGTTTAATGAAACGGAATGGTCTGATGGAACGCTGCCTGTTAATTCTTACAAGCCAACCAATTTGGATTGTGATCAGTGGGTAAAATTTGCCAAGGACGCTGGATTCAGATATGTGATCTTGGTAACCAAACACCATGATGGGTTTTGTCTTTGGAATAGCAAATACACGGACTATGATGTAGCTGCTACCAGTGTACCCACAGATGTAGTTGGAGCAGTAGCAAAGGCTTGCAAGAAATATGGTTTGAAATTGGGTTTGTATTATTCCTTATGGGATAGACATGAACCAACTTATAAGAATACTCCGGCCTATTTAGACTATATGAAAAAGCAGTTAACAGAACTGCTGACCCAATATGGTGAAATTTGTGAACTCTGGTTTGATGGTGGTTGGAATAAACAAGACACAGAATGGAATCTGCCAGATGTTTACAACCACGTAAAGTCATTGCAAAAAAATATCCTACTCACGGTGAACCATTCTATTGGCAAACCAGAGAACCATAGTGCTATTCGTCAGCCAAAAGATTATGCCAAGGGCGATCCTATCAGATACTATCCCATTGACTTTAGAATCAAGGATCCCAATTTTGCCAGATGGGATGACCCCAAATACTATGACTGGAAAGGACAGTTACATTATCTCTCTTTTGAACACACCATTTGTTTATCCGATAGGTGGAACTGGTTTCAAAAAAAGCAGGTCTTGGCTGCAAGACCCTTGGATGAATTAGAAGAATTGTTTTATTGGGGAACAGCCAATGACAATATTTTAATTGTGAATGTTCCACCAGATTTAACAGGCCGCATTAGAACCAACGAACAAATTAGGATGCTAGAATTAGCAGACAGATTGGGCATTAGAGGAGGGGTTAATAAACTACCATCGGGACCCAAGAATCTAGCTTTCAATTTGCCCATTAAAGCAAGTTCAGAAACAGTGAAAGAGCCAGCGCAACAGGCCATTGACTTTAGTTTAGAAACTGCATGGACCGCAACAGATACCCTTTCCAATTTGGAAATTAGTTTTCCAAATCCAATTGTTTTTAATCGCGTTAGCTTATTGGAAAATGCTTTTATGAAAGACCTTGGCGATGGATTTTCTAGTATCCGCATATTCAATATCCAAGAATTTGAATTGCAATCCTATGCCAATGGCCAGTGGAATAGTTTTTATACAGGCGAAAATATTGGTGCTTGCAAAACCATTCAATTACCCATCAATATCAAGGCTGAGAAAATCAAACTTGTTATCCGAAAAGCATCTGGTCCACCTTCTATAAGCCATATAGCTGTATCTGATATTGCTACTAAAGGCATTAGAAAAGTAAAAAATAGTTGGTAAGTATCTATTCCAGATTGCATTGAGATCAAAACAGCGGCTGCTTATTTACTTATCTTTAGAGCAAAGCTGAACCATGAAGAAAGTCTTGCTCTTAGTTGTACTATTTATTGCCCAAAGTTCATTTGCACCAAAACCCATTACTTGGGTTGCTATTGGCGATAGCATTACTTATTTGAATGACCATCAAAATGAAACGGGTAATAGGGTTACAAAGGGCTATATGACTAGGGTACAAGAAAAAATGCCCCAGCTTCAATTCACCAATAAAGGATACAATGGATGGACAGCCATTCGTATTGCCACAGAGATTGAAAAATTGGGTTTGCAAAAAGCCGACCTCTATACTGTGTTCCTTGGTACTAATGATTGGTGGGGTTCTAAACCATTGGGCACATTTGCAGACTATGAAAACAATATAGGACCTACAACGGTATATGGTGCATTCAAGGTCATCATCAACAAGCTTCGCAGCCTTAATGACCAAGCCAAAATTGTATTAATCACTCCCATGCAGCGTGTAGACTTTGTATATATTAATAATCCAAAGAACAATGCTTACGGATCTTATAAACCAAAGAATGGTCAGCAATTAGAAGATTTTGCAAAAGCAATGGTGGCCATTGCAGCCTATGAAAAGATTCCTGTGCTTGACCTCTATCATCAAAAGGGAATGGATCATAAAAACTTGGTGCAGTTCAAACGCTTAAAGGATTCCACAACGGGTAATTATGTAAATTATCCTTACCCTGATTTTGTTGACAAGCCTTTTCATCCAGGTGTGGATGAATATCCATACCCTGAAGCAGCACAGAATATCACTTTTGATGGTTTACATCCTTCAGACAAAGGCTATGAACAAATTACCAAAGGGCTTTTGAAGATTTTTAAAAAGTTGGATTAACCCATTTTTGATAGCTGTTCTCTAATCCATTGAATGGCAATACCTTTACCTGATCCAATTTTATGAATACAAACAAGTCAGAAAATAAATTACACCTCATTCTTATACTGGGCTTTCTCACTGCTATTGGACCCTTGTCAATAGACATGTACCTGCCTGCTTTCCCAGATATTGCTAAGAGCTTGAACACTACCGTAGCATCTGTGATGTTATCGCTTTCTTCTTTTTTTATTGGCATTTCTGTAGGTCAATTGATTTATGGCCCCTTGTTAGAAAGGTTTGGTAGAAAGACGCCTTTGTATTTTGGATTGACCATTTATGCCATTGCCAGTTTTGGTTGTGCCACGGCCCAATCAGTGGATATGCTTATTTTATATAGGTTGTTTCAAGCCTTGGGAGGTTGCGTTGGCATGGTTGCTGCAAGGGCCATGGTCAGGGATTTGTTTGAAGTAAAGGATAACGCCAAAGTATTTTCTACCCTCATGCTAGTGGTAGCTGTATCGCCCATTATTGCTCCAACCCTGGGCGGATTTATGACGGCACATTTTGGATGGAGAACCATTTTTGCAGTATTGGTGGCTATTATTGTTTTGATCATTGCAGCTGTATTCTTTTTGTTACCAGAAAGCAAAAAACCAGATGCCAATTTTTCTCTAAAGCCCGCTGCCATTTTTGGGAATTATCTGGGTATTGTAAAAACACCTCAGTTTGCGGTATATACTTTTACGGGGGCTGTTGCTTATGCTGGTCTCTATTCTTATATCAGCGGATCACCCTTTGTGTTCATGGTCTATTATCATGTAAGCGAACAACAATATGGTTGGATCTTTGCCCTAGTGGCTGCAGGATTAATTGGTGCAAGTCAGGTAAACAATTTTTTGCTAAAGCGATATGCTTCAGAACAAATTTTCAAAGCAGCACTCACTATTCAAAATCTCTTTGGGCTCTTATTGGTCTTGTCCATTATTACAGGTTGGAATAATATCTATAGCAGTATTGGTTTGATATTTTGTTTTCTCTGCTGTCAGGGTTTTCTTTTCCCAAATGCCTCAGCCCTCTCAATGGCACAGTTTGGTCACAATGCGGGTAGCGCTTCTGCCTTAATGGGTTTTATACAAATGAGTGTTGGCGCATTGTTCTCTGCTTTTGTAAGCATTCTACAAACCGATAGCCCCCTTGCCATGACAGGCGTTATGGCTTTCTGCTCTTTATCTGCTTCCTTGATCTATTCCTTTGGCAAAAAACTGATTGTGAAAAAAGCGAGCCTCATTTTAGTAGAAGAGGAAGAAGTAGATATGATTAATACGCTTTAAGTTAGTTTTTCTAAAGGTTTTAAACTTTGAGGGCTAATTTAGGATTTGCAGAGTTGTTTGATTTTCGTAATTTTTACTTTGATATTGATTAGTGAGGAAATAGCCATTTGCTAATTTTGTGTATCAATGCTTGCCATGAATCAAACTAACGCTTCCAGGTTAAGAATCTATTTTTTAACCAGTATAATACTGTTATTAATAATAGCAAATACCTGTATAGCGCAAACAAAAGATTCCGCAAGAACTGTTTATCATTTTTCTGGATCAGCCCTTATTACCAATAATGGTATTTCTGTGATTCCTAGTTTTACACTTGGAAAACCTGCTACCATTATCAATCTGAATATGGGTAATCAAAAATTTAGTTTTGAACCAGAATTTAGATTTTCTTTAGAAGGAAAACCCTGGTCCTTTCTTTTTTGGTTTAGGTATAAATTAGCTAATACCAGCAAATTCAAATTCAATGCGGGATTTCATCCAGCCATACTTTTTAGAACCGTTGAGTCAAGTGTCAATGGGGTTAATACCAGTACTATTACTGGACAACGCTATTTGGCTGGAGAATTATCGCCCAATTATTTTGTTACCAAGAATACCAGTGTGGGTGCCTATGGTTTATATTCAAAGGGGTTAGATCCGGGTGGTAACAAGAATACCCTATTTCTAACCTTGAATGCAAACTTTTCTAATATCCCATTGAGCAAACAGCTTTTGTTGCGCATTTCGCCTCAGGTGTTTTACTTGTATATAGACCAGCATCATGGATATTATTGTAATGCCAACGTTGCTATTGCCGACAAACGTTTCCCATTTTCAATATCAGCCATGGTAAACAAGGTGATCACAACTGATATTGCAGCCAGTCAAAATATTGTTTGGAATACTAGTCTTACTTATAGCTTTTCTCATCTTTATAACAGACATTAATCTCATCACAGCCAATCCAGCAATGGCTTTAAAGAAATAAACACATGAAAAAAGCCGAATCATTAGAATCATTTTACAAGCGTAAATTTGATTGGATTCCAAATGACTTAAAAAGTGGTATTGGTCATTTTAATGTGTTTCAAGTAGAGCCTTATATTGGTGAAAAAGCACAACCTATTCCTTATAAACGTCGCGATTTTTTCAAAATCACCCTTGTAAAAGGAAATAATAGAGTTCATTATGCCGATCAAGTAATTGAAGTAAAAAAACAAGCGCTTTCTTTTTCCAATCCATTAATACCTTATAAATGGGAACATTTAGACAATAATCGTTCTGGTAGTTTTTGCATTTTTGATCATCATTTTTTTCACCAGTTTGGAAACCTTTCTCAATATGCTGTTTTCCAACCCAATGGTACCCATTTATTTGAACTAGAAGACCATCAAGTCAAACCAATTGAAGAGATTTATCAAAAGATGTTTGAAGAAATCAAAGGAGAATACCAGCACAAGTATGACGTGCTACGCAATCTAGTTTTTGAGCTGTTGCATATTGGCATGAAGATGCAGCCCAATATCTGCACTGAAAAACAGCAGGTCAATGCTTCTCAAAGAATTGCTACTTTATTTCTAGAGTTGTTAGAGCGACAGTTTCCAATTGATGAAAATCACCAAGAAATGCATTGCAGAACTGCTTCTGATTTTGCAGGTCAGTTAAATGTACACGTGAATCACTTGAATAGGGCTATTAAGGATACCATGGAGAAAACCACTACGCAAGTGATTGGAGAAAGGGTCTTACAGGAATCCAAAATTTTATTAAAACATAGTCACTGGTCCGTTTCTGAAATAGCATATGCACTGGGCTTTGCCGAAGTAACCCATTTCAATAATTTCTTTAAAAAGCATGTAGCTACCAGCCCTTTGAAATTCAGAAATATTTGATTTTTGTAAGTCATTATTTGATTTGAATTGCACTTTAGAAATACTGGCAAGTAATTTTACATTCTAAATAATACAAGATGAAACAACGCATACTTGGAAAAAACGGGCTGTCTGTATCGGCTATTGGTCTTGGTTGTATGGGTATGAGTTTTGGCTATGGCCCAGCTGCAGATGAACAAGAAATGATTAAACTGATGCACCAAGCAGTAGATGCAGGTGTAACATTTTTTGATACTGCTGAAGTATATGGTCCTTGGGTGAATGAAGTTTTAGTGGGGAAAGCACTTGCACCATTTAAGAGAAAAGTTACCATTGCTACCAAATTTGGTTTTGACATGCAAGACGGTAAAATGGTGGGTGTAAATAGTAGACCCGAAAATATTAAGGCAGTGGCCGATGCTTCATTAAAAAGATTAGGCGTTGAAACCATTGATCTATTTTACCAACACCGTGTTGACCCCAAGGTTCCTATTGAAGAAGTTGCGGGTGCAGTAAAAGACTTGATTCAAGCGGGAAAAGTGCAACATTTTGGGCTTTCAGAAGCAGGCGCAAATACCATTCGTAAGGCCCACGCAGAACAAACAGTTGCTGCGGTTCAGAGTGAATACAGTGTTTGGACCAGAAAATATGAGGCTGAAGTCTTACCCACACTGGAAGAATTGGGAATTGGCTTTGTTGCTTTTAGTCCATTGGGTAAGGGTTTCCTGGCAGGCAAGCTGGATGAAAACGCCAGTTTTGCCGAAGGCGATATTAGAAATATCCTTCCCCGCTATACTCAAGAAGCGCGCAAAGCCAATAAAAGATTGGTAGATCTTTTAGGCGATATCGCGCAGCGAAAATCTGCAACTCCTGCTCAAATTGCCATTGCTTGGGTATTGGCTCAAAAGCCTTGGATAGTACCCATTCCAGGAACCACCAAAACGCATAGACTCCTAGAAAATATCGGCGCAGCCAATATTGAACTCACCCAAGAGGATTTACAAGAGATGGCTGAAGCTTCTGCCAAGATTAAAATTGTAGGCGAGCGCTATACAGAAGCCATGGAAAAATCAACAGGCTTATAGGATTCCGGCTAGAATTGTTTGAAATCAGCTTGAAATTGGTTATCATTGTGTCAGTAAGACACAAACAATAATTTCAATAAAACGATTCTGCCATGAAATCTTCAATTTCAAAATGGTTGGTGCTGTCTTTGCTAGTCTTGTTGATCAGCAATATTCAGGCGCAACAAACCCTACCTCAATTAGGTAAAAGTCCTGTGGCCGATGTGGTGAAAGCCATGAGGCTAGAAGAAAAAATTAATCTATTGGTTGGTCAAAGCATGTATGTTCCGGGTATGCCCATGCCCGGTTCTGGTCTTCCTCCTTCTGAACCTCAGAGAAGGGTAACTGGTGCTGCTGGTGCAACTGGTGGTGTACCTAGACTTGGGATTCCCGGTATTGTAGTCTGTGATGGACCTGCCGGCATTCACGCATTCAATGGCGGCAAGAGCCGTTTGTATTATGCCACTGCTTGGCCTATTGGAACCTTATTGGCTTCTAGTTGGGATACGGCATTGGTAAACAAAGTGGGAAAAGCATTGGGGGCTGAAGCCAAAGAATATGGGATTGATATTTTGCTAGGACCTGGTATGAATATTCATCGCAATCCACTGGGTGCCAGAAATTTTGAATACTATTCCGAAGACCCTATTGTTACAGGAAATATAGCAGCGGCCATGGTGAACGGGATTCAAAGCAGCGGTGTAGGTACTTCTGCCAAACACTTTTTTGCTAACAACCAAGAAACCAATCGCAGTAGCGTGAATACTATCATCAGTGAAAGGGCTATGCGTGAAATCTATTTGAGAGGTTGGCAGATCATGGTAAAACAGTCTCAGCCATGGACCATAATGAGTTCCTATAATTTGGTGAACGGACCATTTACTTCTGAGAACCCAGAATTGTTGCGTACTGTTTTACGTGACGAATTTGGATTCAAAGGTTTTGTAATGACCGATTGGTTTGGTGGTAAGAATGCGGTTGCACAACAAAAAGCGGGTAACCATTTAATCATGCCTGGTATGCCAAATCAGAAAAAAGAAATTGTTGATGCAGTTAAAGCTGGGCAATTAGATGAAAAAATATTGGATCAAAACGTTGTGGAACTATTGAACGTTATTTTGTTGACACATACTTTCAAGGGATATAAATTTAGCGATAACCCTCCATTAAAAGAAAATGCTCAAATCTCTAGAAATGCTGCAGCGGAAAGCATGGTGCTCTTAAAAAATGAAGGAAACGCTTTACCCATCGCCGCAGGCAGTTCCATTGCCTTATTTGGTAACAACCAATTAGACTTAGTAGCTGGTGGAACAGGCAGTGGTGATGTAAACAAAATGTATAGCGTGCCATTAGCAGACGGTTTGTTCCGTGCTGGATATGCTTTGAATACCGATTTGTATAGAACCTATAGTCAATATATGGCAGCTGAAAATGCCAAACGTCCCAAACGCAGTTTGATGGAAGAATTAATGAGCCCTATTGTTCCCATTACAGAAATGAGCGTAACCAATGAACAAATTAAGAGTGCCGCGGCAAAATCTGAACTAGCCGTTATTGCTATTGGTCGTAATGCAGGAGAGGGGAATGACCGTAAAGAAGCAGATGATTACAATCTAACTCAAAAGGAATTACAACTAATCAAATCAGTTGCAGCAGCTTTTCACGCACTCAACAAAAAAGTGGTAGTGACACTCAATATTGGCGGTGTGGTAGACGTAATGCAATGGAGAGAAGATGTAGACGCCATTTTACTAGCTTGGCAACCCGGCTTAGAAGGTGGTAACGCCATGGCCGATGTGATTTCTGGCAAAGTAAATCCTTCTGGCAAATTGGCTACAACCTTCCCTGCAAAATATGCAGATGATATTACTGCTAAAAACTTCCCTGGCCGCGTAATTCCTGGTTCTGAAAAACCTGGATTGTTTGGCCAAAAACAAATAGATGCTGAAGTTATTTATGAAGAAGGTGTATATGTGGGTTATAGGTATTACAACAGTTTCAATGTGACTACAGCTTATCCCTTTGGATATGGATTGTCTTATACAACGTTTAACACCAATAACCTGAAATTGAGCGCTTCTGTATTTACAGACAAATTACAAGTAAGCGTAATTGTTACTAATAATGGTAAAGTTGCTGGTAAAGAAGTGGTTCAATTGTATCTGTCAGCGCCAATTTCTAAAATAGACAAACCCAAGTCTGAATTAAAAGCATTTGCAAAGACAAAGTTCTTACAACCCGGTGAATCTCAAGAGATCAGCTTTAACTTGACTGCAGCCGAGTTAGCTTCCTTTATTACTGCTGTTGGTGCTTGGGTGGCAGATGCAGGTGACTATACGGTGAATATTGGCAATGCCCAACAAAGTATTGCTTCTGCCAATTTTAAACTTTCTAAAGAGATTGTTGTTGAGAAAGTAAATAAGGTATTGGTGCCTAAAGTGGCTATTAACGAATTGAAGAGAGAGGTTCCAAAAACCAAAAAATAAACTCCCCCCCCCAGTTTAGAAAGGCTGTTCCCTGAAAAGAGAACAGCCTTTTTGTTTGCTTTTTCGTAACTTGTTATCTATTAATTGATTAGCACCAACTCAAAGATCATGAGCAACCTCAACACCAATATGCGCGTTTACCACCGTTACCTAGGTTTTTTCCTTGCCGGTATTATGGCAGTCTATTCCATTAGTGGGATCATTTTAATTTTTAGAGAAACCGATTTTTTAAAATCAGAGAAAACCAAAGTACTTACAGTTAAACCCAATCTTGACGCAGTTGAATTAGGTAAAGCCATTAAAATTAAAGAACTAAAAGTCTTAACTGACACCAACAATATTGTCAGCTTTAAACAAGGAACATATAACAAGGTTACTGGTGTAGCTGAGTTCAAAGTAAAAGAGCTTCCCTTTGTTGTGAGCAAAATGACCAATTTTCACAAAGCCAGT
Source organism: Chitinophaga pinensis (assembly GCA_943372225.1). Taxonomy (GTDB): domain Bacteria; phylum Bacteroidota; class Bacteroidia; order Chitinophagales; family Chitinophagaceae; genus Sediminibacterium; species Sediminibacterium pinensis_L. The sequence continues at coordinate 213,499 of CALRXV020000008.1, forward strand.
ACAAAACAACCATTGTTTTATTTGAACATCTTTTTTGGACTATCCCTGTTCTTTTTTGTGATCTCTTCCTTCTGGATGTTTATGCCACAAACTTCCATTTTTAGAAAGGGACTAATCTTTACCTTGGTTGGAGTAGTACTAACATTGGTATTATTGTTTATTTAAAATCTGCTCCCTCGCTTACATCAGCCCAGGTTTCAAAGTCATTTTTTAACTCTTCTAATTTGAGTCTGGCTCCTTTTAATGCAGCTGCTCCTAGTAATAACCTGAGTGGTGGATTTTCTGTTTCGGTAACCATGATCATGGCTTTAGCAGCTTTAACCGGATCTCCGGCTTGGTTGCCACTAATAGCCCTGATATCACCCATATTTTTTTGAGCAGTTGTTGCATAGTCATCAATACTAATAGCCGTGTTTTTGGCAGAACGGCCAGCCCAATCGGTACGGAATCCACTTGGGCAGATCACGGTTACTTTTATGCCCAAGGGCGATACTTCTTTGTATAGCGCTTCACTCAATCCATCAACGGCATATTTGGTGGCATTATAAAAACCTACTCCTGGAAAAGAACGTAATCCTCCAATAGAAGCTACATTCAAAATATGACCGCTTCTTTGTTTGCGCATAAAAGGCAACACTTCTTGCGTTAATCTAGCTAGACCAAATACATTGATCTCAAACATTCTTCTAACTTCTGCATCTTCACTTTCTTCTACTGCTCCAAAATATCCAATCCCTGCATTATTCACCAATACATCAATTCTTCCAAAATGAGCAATAGCAGCTTGTACCGCTGCAGTCACTTGTTCAGGAACCGTAACATCTAATTCCAATCCCAAAGTATTGGCTTCATTTATTGCCAATATATCTGCAATGTCAGCAACCTTACGTGCAGTAACTACTACTTGATAACCTTGGGCTAATAATTCCAAAGAAAGGGCTCTTCCAAATCCTGTAGAACATCCTGAGATAAACCAAACTTTTTTCATTGTATTTGTTTTAGAAGAACTTTGAAAAACAAAGTCCCGATTTAAATATTAATTGCAATTTCCATCTATTGTGCAGGTTCCTTCTGCGGCTCCAAGATTGATCAAGGGCTGCTCTTCCTGCCAAACTTTTTCTAAGACTTCAGTAAACACAGAACTTGGTTGTGCACCAGAAACAGCGTACTTATTATTGAATACAAAAAAGGGAACACCCTGCACACCAATTTGGGAAGCATGGTATTGATCCATTTTTACTTCATTGATAAATTCATCGCTTTCAAGCATGTTTCTTACTGCCGCTGGATCCAATCCAATTTCTTGGGCTATTAATACCAAGGTATCTAAGTCTCCCAAATCCCTTCCCATGGTATAATAGGAAGCAAATAAGCGCTCTTTAGTTTCTTGCTGTAACCCCATTGTCTTAGCAAAATGTAATAACCTATGTGCATTGAGGGTATTACTGATGACCGCTTTTTCAAAATCATATTCCAAGCCAACTTCCTTGGCCATATTGGTCATATAATCATTCATCTCTTTGCCTTTTTCTAAAGAGACGCCTTTTCTATCGGCCAAGTATTGGTGAACAGAAACACCTTTTGCTGGTGCCATTTCTGGATCTAATTGAAAACTCTTCCATTCAACTTCTACCTGTTCTTTTTGATCAAAACCTTCTAGCGCTTTTTCAAATTTTCTTTTGCCAATATAACAGAATGGACAAACCACATCGGACCAAATTTCTATTTTCATCTGTATAATTTATTAAGGATTTGTAGACCAAATAGAAGATGCTTTTACAAATACCCTTCTATTCAATTTTAGTTGTGCAATCACCAGTTCAGCAAAATCTTCTGGGTGCATCAAACGGTCTTCATTGTTATTAATCAAATTGGACGATACAGCCAATTCAGTTACTACCGTACTGGGCGTCATGGCAGTAACCCTAATATTGTGTTTGCGCACTTCTTGCATCAAAGATTCGGTTAGTCCCATGACACCAAATTTAGAAGCACTATAAGCACTGGTAACAGCTGCTCCTGTTAATCCTGCAGTTGAAGAGACATTGACAATGTCGCCTGTTTGTCTTTCAATCATTTGTGGTAACACCGCCCTTGTGGCATAATACACCCCAAACAAATTCACTTTTATTTGGTTCTCCCATTGCTCTGGGCTTAGTTCTAAAAACTTACCAAATGTTCCTGTGCCTGCGTTGTTGATTAGAATATCGGTATTACCTAATTCAGATTGAATGCTTTCAACTGCTTTGTTTACTTCCGCTATATTACTAATATCGGCAACAGCAATAGCAGCCTTTACTCCAAGCGCTTTTATTTCAGCAGCAACGGTTTCCAAATCTTTAGCTGTTCTTGCTATTAATCCTACCTGAACGCCTTCATTTGCTAATGCTATCGCGATAGCTTTTCCTATGCCTTTACCGGCTCCGGTAACAATGGCAATTTTACCTTGTAATGATTCCATAAGATGGATTTAATGTAATTGCAAATAGTCTGCAAAAATACATCAATGTGCCTCGGCTAAAATCAAGAAATTGTCATTTTACAAGGAAAGCTTTGTATAAACAGTTCACAGTGTTTCGAATTACGGAATTAAAACCATTGGTATAACTTGGATCGCAGCCATTGCTAATGACTACTATGCCAAATTTCTCCTTTGGTTGAAAAAACATAGCACTAAATAAACCATAAGCAACACCGGTATGCCCCTTCAATGTTTTACCGGGAATTAAATTATCTGTAGTCATGATGGCCAAACCGTAACCTTCCTCTGAAGACCTAGCCGTTTGCATTGCGGCTGCACTTTTTTTAGAAATGATTCTCACCCCACCTGCCTTACCTTGTCTGCTATGCATGATCATATAATTGGCTAGTCCAGTTGCAGAAATTTTCATTCCACCTGTGGGAGAAAAAATTGGGGTACTATAACCCATGGTATAATTGGCAATCTCAGCGGACCTTGGTGCATAGGCCATGGGCGATGGAATAAATTTTGCTGAGTCTTTGTTGTATTCGTAAATACTGGCAAACCTTGATTTGTCTAAAGAGTCTACACAATAGCCACCATAAATGTTTAAGGGATCTAGTACATGGTGCTTTACATATTGGTCAAATCTTTCGCCAGATACTTTTTCTATAATGGTGCCAACCATATTAAAATTCAAATTGCAATATTGGTATTGACTGCCCGGCTCATAAGCATTATAACAACTGGCCCAATTGGGATTCTTGTCTGGGTTAATGGCATCAAGTGTAAAATATCCTTGGCTATCATTAATGGAAGAAAGGTGTGAGAGGGCCATTTCTAAAGTGATTACCTTATTCGGATATTTTGGATTACGAATGGGAAAACCAACCAATTCACTTAAATCCGTATTTAAAGAAAGCTTCTTTTGTTGAATCAACTGCATTACGGAAGTAGCAGAAAAAGATTTTGAAATAGATGCAATTCTAAACAAACAATCATCTGTCAGTGGTTCCTTGGATTCAAAATTTTTATACCCAAAAGAATGCGTATAAATGATTTGATTGTTTTTTACAACAGCTACTGATAGTCCCATTACTTTTGATTGTTCCATAATGGTTTTGATTCCAGCTTCTGCCTGGTCTGCCTGTGCAGCACTATTAAAACTTAGCAGCATTAGGCAACAGCTGGTAAAAAGGATTCCAATCTTAATATTCATGTGCAATGATTTAAATATGCCAGCTAGCGTTTCACCAACATCATGATGCAGCCAATCAGTGTCAGAAGCATGACCAATTTTCTATAGTGTTGATCCTTGATTTTTCCTACCAAGGCCTTACCCTCCCAAAAACCAAGGGCCAATGTAGGTATGAGTACTGCATCTATCTTTAAACTATCTACGGTTATATTTTTCCAATAAAAAACCTGAAAGGGCAATTTGAATAAATTCATGAAAAGAAAAATCCAGGCAGCTGTGCCAATAAAATCATTCTTTGATAAACGCATTGCTAAGAAATAGAGATTAGAAAAAGCACCAGCCAAATTTCCCAGCATGGTAGTAAATCCTGCAGCCAATCCTGTGGATGCAGCAAACATAGGATGACTTGGAACTTTATCTGATTTTCTATATTCCATGAATAATACAATCACAATGGTGATCATAATTATCACCGCCATGATTTTACGAAACATGGTTTCATCCATATCTTTTCCTAAATACACTCCCAGTAAAATTCCTACAATCATCCATGGCACAATTTTCCAAAAATGGTTCCATTGCGCGTGACGATTATAATAGGCAACAGCAGCTATATCGGCCAAACACAAAAGTGGTAGTACTATTCCAGTAGAAGATTTGCTCCCAAATACAAATGCCATAAGGGTTACACTTAGCATATCTACACCTTTCAATCCAGCTTTACCCATTCCAATGATAAAGGATGCCAATAAAATCATCAACCACTGGGAGAAACTGAAAACGGTGATAAAATCCATCTTACTTTAATTTTCTAATACTACTGATCAATGACATAGCTATGACAGCACCTATAAATGCAATTCCCATGTCTTTTTGTGCGTCCCAAATATCTCCTTGGGTACCAAGATAAGCCACACCTTCTGCAGGGAAAAATATATCGGCCACCAGCCATTCAATTAATTCATATAGTGCAGAGAAGGAAAGGGTAATTTCTATTGGCAAAATCCAACAAACCCAATTGGGCCATTCAAAATGATTTTTAAAATAATCCCGCATAGGATAGGTTAAAAGAAAACCAAAACTAAAATGGACAATGCGATCATAATAATTACGATTCAATTGAAGTGTGTCTTTTAGCCAATAACCAAAGGGGTTTTCAGCATAAGTATATTCTGCCCCATAAATATGTAATAAAAGATAGACCGTAATCATGGTATAGCTAAGGTCAGAAAATTTAAACTTTCCATGACTGATGCTTAGTCCAATCAAAAAAAGACAGGTAAGTACATTTTCAGTATACCAATTAGCCCTGTTTGGTGTAGAGACAAATGTACCAATCCAAAAAAGGACAAATACAAGGGCAAGTATTTGCAGCAAGCGATTCTGTTTAAACGCCACTCTTTCTAGGGAAGATGCGGTGGTAAAAGACATGCGTTAATATTTTCTTTTGAAGATAGCATAATAAATCTCCGTTCTAACTTCAAAACCAAATTTTTTATAGACGTACAGCGCTGAAGGATTGTCTTGTCTAACATGTAAAAAAGGCTGTTTCCCTTTTGCAAAAATGCGTTCGCAAGCATGTTGCAATAAGATAGACGCATACCCTTTTCCCATTTGATCAGGTTGGGTACAGATGGCACTAACTTCTGTAAAACCCTTTGCCTTCATTCTTTCCCCAGTCATGGCTAATAATCGGGGGCCATCAAAAATGCCATAGTAATTGCCAAAATCAATGGTATGCTCATAAAATGGTCCAGGCTTAGTTAGCGCTGTTAGATCTAACATCTGTTGCAAGTGCTTCTTACCTAGCTTCTGCAGAGTCATTGCTGGTATTGATTGTCTTTTCAAACTTGGGCAAACCATTTGATAGAGTGGAATTTCAAAAAGCACTTCAAAACAATCTGGAATAATTACCTTTCTTGACAAGGGAATAGAAAACGTTCTACCACCAGGTAGGCGTTCTTCTAGGGCTTGCAAATCTTTCCCATCCCAGTTTTCTAATCCAACAAAAGAAGCTATATCTCCGGGAAAATATTTTAGTAGACCATCCCCAATATTAAACTTCTTTTGCCTTCCGCTCAATGCAGACCAAACCGGATTGTCCAATGGGTGTAACATTTGGCAAATCTATAAAAGAAGGCTTTAGAAATTAAGATTCAATGAATTATCTTGTAGTTGTTATGCGCAGAATCATTTTAAATTCCATACTGGTATTTGGGTTCTTGAATGTACAAGCCCAAAATAATAGCACCCTTATTCAACATGTACAATTGATAGATGGCATGGGCCTACCTGCTAGACGTGCCGATGTTAGAATCAAAGGCAATCAAATTGAAGCCATTGGACAATTGAAAGCATTGCCAGGTGAAACCATCATTGATGGTAAAGGACAAGTATTAGCTCCTGGTTTTATAGATACCCATAGTCATATTGGAGGTTCTTTGAAAAAACATCCAGATGCTTTGGCCGATTTGAATCAGGGTGTGACCACCATTATTGGAGGTCAAGATGGCTCGGGCGATAGTATTGACAGTATTAAAGTTGGTATACAAAAAATACCAATTGCTGTAAACTATGCCATTTACACAGGCCATACTGATCTTCGTGAAGCAGTGATGGGCGAAAAAAACTTGGGAAGGGCCGCTACCGATGCTGAGATTAAACAGATGCAAATTTTATTAGAACAAGAAATGCGCAAAGGTTCATTGGGATTATCTACAGGTTTGGAATATGCAGGCGCTTATTTTTCTTCTAGAAAAGAAGTGATTGAGCTAGCAAAAACGGCTGCAGCTTTTAAGGGCAGATACATGAGTCATTTGAGAAGTGAAGACATAGCTCTGGCAGATGCACTTGATGAAATTATAGACATCGGCCGGCAGGCCAAACTACCTGTTCAAATTTCGCATTTTAAACTAGCACTCAAAGATGATTGGGGAAAGTCAGCGCAAATATTGGCTCAACTTCAAAAAGCCAGAGAAGAAGGAATTGATATAACGGCGGACTGTTATCCCTATGATTTTTGGTCAAGCACTATCAAAGTCTTATTTCCAAAAACAGATTATACCAATGCACAGAGTGCACAGTATGCGGTTGACCATACATTTGATGCAGATAAATCTATTGTTACCAGATTTGCAGCCAACCCTGCCTATGCTGGTAAATCCGTTTCTGAAATTGCAGTCTTGCGAAAAGAAAGCGCTGCGCAAACCATCATGGGTTTGATTGCTGAGTCAACTGCTTATGGGAAAGCGCATCCAGAAGCTAGCGGATTGGAAGGCATTATGGGAAAGTCTATGACTGATGAAGACGTGGTTAATATTTTAGCTTGGTCACATACCAATATTTGTTCCGATGGCTCTTATGGAAGCCATCCCAGAGGATTTGGTTCTTTTACCAGAGTACTTGGTCATTATGTTAGAGAGCAGAAAATCATGAGTTTGGAAACAGCCATTCAAAAAATGACCAGTTTAGCGGCTGAACAAACAGGGATTAAAAATAGAGGCATAATTGCAGTTGGTTATTTTGCTGATTTGGTATTATTTGACCCAGCAACTGTAAAAGACAATGCATCTGTAAAAACGCCACAAGCTTTATCTTCTGGCATTCATAAGGTTTGGGTAAATGGAGTATTGGTTTATGAGAATCAAGCCCATACTAAAAAATATCCTGGAGTTTTTATTGGCAAATAAATGACTATTCTATGATCACAAATCAACCTATTGAATTATAAAAGATTCGTTTGTCTAAATATTTTAAAAGAATTCAATATTTTTTCTGCCAATGCTTTGTATTGTTCATATTTAAGTTCCTCAAAAGTAAAAGTTAGAACAAAAGCTTTGTTATCAATAATCCAAAAATATTGTTCATATTTTAATTGACGCTGTTGATATATTGCCTTATAAATAAGTTTGTGATGATCAATATCACTTTTAATAAGGGTACTTTCAATCAATTGACAATTTTGAAATAAATTATTCTTTAATTGTTCAATTGTAAGCTCCGTATAGGTTTTTAAATTTAAATTTTTACCTGATATATCTTCTTCAACTAAATTGACATTTTCTTGAAAATAATCATTGTTAGATTCCAATGGAGAGAGTAAAAAAAAGCGGATTCCTTTATGAGGATTTTGAACCAGTTTCCAATTTGCTGGATAGGCAATGCTAAAATTCAACTTTTGATAATTGCGCCATTGCATTGAACTGTCTTGTGCAAATAGGCTGAAAGGCAAAAAAAGAAAAAAGATAAGTAGCTTTGACATACTTTTTAATTAAAGCTGAAAGCTACAAAACTTGTCTTTTACTAAGCACCCTTAATTTAAATATACCGTCTTGGTTTTAGTGAAAGTTCTATTCAAGAACTTTAATTCATTTAGATTAATTTAGTTGTTCAATCACTTCTTTTGACCATGAAGTAATTCTATTATGCTGCAACAAGAAAATCCATTACCAAAAGCCATTGTACTCACAAATGGGTTGCTCACGCACTCAGATGCCAAAACCGCTCACGGATTGATTCGCGGATCAGAAAGATTTGATGTGGTGGCAGTAGTTGACCAGTTTTCAGCGGGTCAGGATGCTGGAGTGGTCTTAGATGGGAAACATAGAAACATACCCGTTTATGCAAGTGTTGCAGAGGCTTTAAAATTATTAGACCAGATTCAATTTTGTATTATTGGGATTGCTACAGTAGGAGGGAAACTCCCAGCAGATTTTCTACCAGTATTAGAAAGCTGTATTCAGAAAGGCATTTCAATTGTCAATGGATTACACGAGTTCCTATCTGACATTCCAAGCATACAGGCTTTGGCTACTGAATACAAAGTAGCATTGATTGATGTTAGAAAACCAAAAGCAAAAAAGGACCTGCATTTTTGGACAGGAGAAATTTTCAAGATTAAAACGCCCATACTGGCTGTGATAGGTATGGATTGTGCCATGGGTAAGAGAACTACTTGTAGGTTAATTAGACAGGCTTGTGAGGCTGAGGGAATTAATGCCCAAATGATTTATACGGGGCAGACTGGTTGGTTACAAGGTGGACAATACGGCTTTGTGTTTGATAGCACTTTAAACGATTTTATCTCAGGAGAATTAGAACACGCCATTATCACTTGTAAGAAGGAAACTTCAGCAGATTTAATACTATTAGAGGGGCAATCAGCACTACGTAATCCAAGTGGGCCATGCGGTTCAGAATTGTTGGTTTCAGGAAATGCTAAACATGTGGTATTGGTTGTTGCACCTAAGAGAAAATATTATGAAGAATTGCCTGAGTGGGGAGAGATTCCTTCTGTGGCTTCAGAAATTGCACTGATTGCTATGTATGGATCAAAAGTCATAGCGCTGGCAATTAATTCAGAACATTGTAACAACGAAGAAGCTTTTCAATACCAAGCAGCATTGGAACAAGAATTAGGTATTCCTGTTTTATTGCCATTGCAAGAAGGGGTTGGCAAATTATTGCCAGTTTTAAAAAACCTGATCAAACCTTAAGATGAAAATCAAATCAATTCAAGCCAGTCTACATCATTTGCCTTTAACTAAGCCTTATACCATTGCTTATAAAACCATGGTAGATACAGAGATTGTATTGCTGGAAATAGCATTAGATAATGGAATAATAGGTCTTGGTGCAGCTAACCCTTTTGAAGACGTTGTTGGTGAAACACCACAGCAAACTTTTGCGCTTTTGCAATCTGGTTATCTTGACAAATTTATTGGCAAAGACATTGAAGACTTTTTAGACTTAATAACGCAAGCAGCTGCTCATTTTGAACACAAACCTGGAGCCCTTGCTGCTATTGACATAGCACTGCATGACCTTTATTGTAAGTACAAAGGTATTTCCGTTTTAGATTTTTATGGAAAATGCATCAAAGCTTTACCCACTTCCATTACCATTGGCATTAAACCTGTGGCAGAAATGTTAGAAGAAGCTAGGGGATATGAACAGCTTGGATTCAAAATCCTAAAAATCAAAACAGGATTGAATGTAGATGAGGATATTGAACGGGTTGCCAAACTTAGTGAACTATTTGGAAATACCATGTTGATTAGGGTAGACGCCAACCAAGGATACAGTTTAGATGACCTACACAAATTTATTCATACTACTCAACACTTGAAATTAGAATTGATTGAACAACCATTAAGAGTAGGAGAAGAAGCTTCTCTATTATCATTAACTGCATCAGAACAAAATATGATAGTTGCTGACGAGTCATTGATTAATTTAAAATCCGCTATTAACTTATCCGCTGCACCACAACCCTATGGAGCTTTTAATATTAAACTCATGAAATGTGGTGGAATCATGGGAGCTAAAGCAATAGCGGGTATAGCAGCCAATGCGGGTATTGACTTATTTTGGGGATGTAATGATGAAAGTATCATTAGTATCACTGCAGCATTACACTGTGCTTATTCCTGCAATAATACCAAGTGGTTAGATTTGGATGGCAGCTTTGACATTGCCAAAGATTTGGTTGAAGGTGGTTTTCAATTAAAGGATGGTTACCTGTATCCGCTTGGCCTTCCCGGTCTTGGACTTAGTAGCATTATTAAATAAGACCTATAACATATAATGCAGTTATTTTAGATACGGGCTTTGAAAACCCAATTTTTTTAAACCAAGTTTAATCTCTGGTGAGCTCATGAATAAATTCCAAAGCAAGCCGCTTCTGTAATTTTCCATCATCACCACAATGGGACCTTGGTCAATAGCAAGATAATGCGGTAAATACCAATTATCGGTTTCGCTAAATGCATCATAGAATCCATAAGCACCAAAAAGCTTATCCTTTTTAGTGCCATACCAATGCATCATGGCAGCCATAGATTGTTTGGGTGTATATGGGAAAGTTGATAATGCGGCCGTTGGCGATATGACTCCTAGGTCATCTTGTTTTGAAGGTGCGTGAGCAGCATAGCCATTCACAGAATAACTAGCAGTAAGCCCCCAATTATTGGGACCATATCCTTTAAACTTACCGGGATTGTCTACACACCATTGATAATTAATCAATGATTGATTGGTATTCTCTTTCCAATAATCCGCATAAGCGTCTTTTAATCCTCTAGGGTCTAGACCCAAATAAGAATACTGTGACCAAAACAAAGGACCACCATTCACCTGATTTCCTTGATGATGCATTTGAAGTGATATTCCTTTATAACGTACACTGTCTGCTTTGATCTTGCCATTATCTGCCCATCCTTGGTGATAGACTTCTGCCGGAACGCCATGTGTTGGTGAAGCAGCTGCCAAGACATACATGATCAAACATTCATTATAGCCACGAACAGGAAAATTCATCTGCCAAGCATAGTCTGGGCTCCAATGCCAGTACAATACATTTTGGCCATTTCTGTACCAATTAAAATCCACTTCTTTCCAAAGTTTATCGGCCCTTGCCGCCAAGGCTTTTTCAGCTTCAGTTCCATTTTTAAAATACTGCCTCAGGCAAAGTAACCCTTGCAACATATAAGAAGTCTCTACCAAATCACCTCCATTGTCTTTTGTACCAAATGGTCTTACTTTTCCTGTTTCACCATACCACCAATGTGGCCAAGCTCCTTTAAAACGGTCTGCTGTTTCTAAAAAATGTAAGATTTTAGACAATTGTTCTATTCCTTCTTTTCTACTAATGTATTTTCTTTCCATACCCACAATTAAAGCCATCACTCCAAAGCCTGAACCCCCGCTTGTAACGGTTGTTTGGTCATTTTCTGGATAGTTGCCATCAAGGTGAATTCTTTCTCTTCCCATGCCACTAATAGGTTCCGCGCCTTTTCTAAAATATTCAAAACTGGCTTGTTGCACTTGATTAAAAACGGCTTCTTCTTCTTTATTGGCAAATTTTTGTACTGCCGTGTTGGGCAAACTAGATTGAGCATTTATTGTAGCAGAAATGCTTAAATAACCTATAATTAATAATTTTTTCATGCAATCCTATATTGAGATAAATTTCAACAATCTTGTACTATACTATTCAATTAATATTAAAGGTTGTCAAACTTGAAATAACCCAAATGTAAAATGTCATTTTCTTCCTGTTCAATTGCTTTCAGTTCAATGGCATATTGCTCCTTGGTATATTCAGGTAGAATTTCATCAATGGTATATAGATCATCAACATCTACCCCGTATTTATCATCCACGTGCGAGCTGGCTCCTTCAAAATGTGTATGCTTAAAAAAAGCTGTTTGCTTGGCTTGATATATAGCGGCAGCTTTATCTTTTGCTGCAACAACCATTTTATAGTGAAACTCTTCAAACTCGTCTTTTTTGTATCCTCCAAGATTAATGAAAAACAATTGATGCGTTTGGTTGGGTTTTTCGTTGCCTCTGCGTACAATATTTATTTGTTGCCCATCTACCTGATTTACTTCTCTAAAACCATCAACATGCATTCTACCCTTGGCTTCTGGCCAAAACCTATTGAACTGGGGAATCAAATCTTTTAAAGATTCGGCAATGCCAAAAAACATATCGTGTTGTTCCGTATGTCTACCCTTTGGTTTTCCTCCTAGTAATACCATGTATAATTTCAAAGCCATAGGTCA